>CAVTES010000001.1:0-19632 GCA_963733885.1 uncultured Thermoleophilaceae bacterium
TCTCGACCACCCAGGTAGGCGGCCGGCATGGGCTGCTCGCCGGCCGCCGGTTACGGAAGGGCTGCCCCGGTGGGGTCGGCAGGGCTGCCGCTCATGCTGCGCCGGCGGACCCCTTTGGCGTCGAAGAGCGCCTGGTCGGCTCGTCCGAGCAGACCTACGGAGATCTCGCTGCCGTTCCAGCCGGCTACGCCGGCAGCGCAGGACTGCTGGCGCGGGGTGGCGGCCTGCAGCCGGGCGATCACCTCAGCGGGTCCGTTCGCGCCAGACGGGCCAGCACGCGCACTTGCTCGCTCAGCGCCTCGATCTCGCGCACAAGCGCCGCCCACTGCGGGTCGCTGCTGGCCCGCCGAACACGAAGCCGCCGAAATCGCTTCCCCCCGGCATCGGCGCGTGCCATCGCGAGCCGTTCGGGGTCCACGGCCCCGTCAGGCTGAGGCATCTGCGTCTTCTTCGGGTCGGACCTCGAACCACACACACGTGCCTGACGGGGTGGGCCAGGCTCCCCAGCTATCGGCGATCCGATCGACGAGCAGCAAGCCCCAGCCGCCCGACTCGTCGCCATTGGAGCGCGGATGAACCCGAGCGAAACCGCTGCCGGGGTCGGTCACCTCCACTCGCACACGTCGTGGCAACCGGCGGAGCCCGACGCGGACCGATTGCCGGGGTCCGACGCCGGCATGGCGGACCGCGTTAGTCACAAGCTCGGTCACGAGGAGAAGGACCTCGAAACGGACGGAGGCAGGCAGCGCACCGTTGCTCGCGAGCACGGCCCGCCTGGCCGCAACGCCGGCGTCCGGCCCGCCGCGCACCTCGAAGACAAAGCCCTCCCCGGAGCCGGTGCCGTTGTCGGCGGAGGCGGGATTATGTCGGGCGAGCTGGCGAGCCCAGCGCGCGCGCCGCGCGCTGTACGCGGGCGACAGGCCGCCGCCCAGCTCTTCTGCCCTCTCGAGCCATTCGAGCGCGCGCTCGAAATCGCCCAGCCGCTCGCACGTGTCCACCCGATCGAAGGCCGCCTCGATGCGCGCCTGGTGTGAAACCTCACGCGCGACGCGCCCGTCCCACTCCCGACCCACCGACTCACGGGCGACCCCGAAGGGGTCGTTTCGCCGCCCGGGGGGCTCGTTCATCGGGCGCTCCGACGGCAGAGCCACGAGGACGTTTCGCCGACGGACGCCCAAGCGACCGATCCGCGCCGTCATCGCGGCTCACCATCCCGACAAAGGCATCGCATCACTCGGCTCGCTGACGCTGAACAGTTGCGCCGACCATGTGGTCGACACGATTCCGCCGGCCGAGTGTTGGAACCGGAAAGGCCGCCCGCCGCGTGCTTGGGGCGAGGCTCGCACCCACCGTACCATGGCCGACGCCGGCGATTACAATCGTGCGCTCCGGAGCCACGATGAGCTACCGCGAGACAGAGCATCTGCGCGTGCTGATCGCAAACGAGCGGAGAGATCGGCTCGCCCTGGTCGCGCCAATCGTCACCGCACTCGGGCATGAGGTGATCGCGCGCGAGATCGAGGTTCTCGACGTTGGGCCGGTGACCGCCCGAGAGCGACCCGACGTCGCGCTTGTGGGGCTGGGCGAGAGCTCCGCGCACGCCCTGCAGCTGATCGCGAAGATCGTGCACGAGGCCGCCTGCCCGGTGATCCTCCTCATCCACGCGCCCGATGCCGACTTCGTCAAGGAGGCGTCAAAGCGCGGCATCTTCGCCTACATCACCGACGCCGACGCCAAGGACTGGCAGAACTCGATCGACATCGTGCTGCGCCGCTTCGCCGAGTACCACGACCTGGAGGGCGCCTTCGGGCGTCGTGCCGTCACCGAGCGGGCCAAGGGCATCCTCATGGAACGCCACTCGGTCGACGACACAGCCGCCTTCGAAATGCTACGCGACCACTCACGTGCCGGTAACCGCAAGCTGGTCGACATCGCCGCCGCCGTGGTCGAGGGCCACGCCTTGCTCCCGAAGCAGAGCGAGGCGCCTCCGTACTGAGGCGAGGGGATCCAGTTCGCGAACGCTAGGAGCGCAGCCCGAAACTCGCCAAAGCCTCATCCAAGCGGGCGAAGGCAGGGAAGCTCTGGCTCAGGCCGGTGAGCACGAACACTCTCCAAACGGTCGCGTTGGGACGGATCAGCGCCAGCTGGCCTCCACCGGCCAGCGCGTCACCCAAGCCGCGAATAAGCACCCTCAACATCGTGGAATCCAGAAAGCTGACGCCCCGGAGGTCGACGATGAGATGCGGCCTTCCGGCGTGCAACGCATCATCGATGGCCTCCTCGAACTGCGCCGTGTTTGACCGGTCGAAGTCTCCGTCGAGCATGAGTACCTCTGCCTGATCGCCGGCCGCCTGCGAGCAACACGAGCCCATGTATGACATGCGAGAGGGCTGAGCCGGGGGCTGTGCGGTGGCAGCGATCAGGAGCCCGTCCGCGGCGGACTGGGCAGGGCCACCGCTTCGGCGAGTGCTTCCGGCAAGAGACTGCCGCCCTCACTGAGCCATCGGTCCGCGTCCAGGCTGGCCTCAGCGGCTGACCGGCCGCCCGAGATGTCGGCCACCCGCGGCGGGACCGAGGAGTCGTAGATTTTGGGAAGGCGGAATCCCATCACCTCGACGAGCTTCCCAACCGGCTCAAGCGACTGCCCGCAAGCAGGGCACGATCGGCCCGTCAGATCCGTGCCGGCGCCCGCTCTCGACACACGAATCTTGCAGGACACACACTTGAGGTAGGGCACGAGGGCCTTCCTATCGAAGTCTCTTTCGTTACGATAGCACGGCAATTCTAGAAATAGTTATCTAGTGTTCCCCGCCCGAGCGAGCCCCCCTGAGCGGCAGCGCTTTGCACGGCCATCAGGCGGTCTTGACGCGCGTGTCACTGCGACCCCCAGTCGGGCCCGCGGTCGGGGCGACGACCATGGGTCACTTGGCGCAGCCCGGTCCCGTTCTTCTTCATCGTCCAGATGTGCGGGACCTGTCGCCCGGCGCCGTGAACCAACGCGAGGCGTCCGCCGTCGGGGGACCAAACCGGATCGAACGAGTAGCTGTCCTTGCGCTCCCTGCGCAGGCGCTTCAGGCCGCTGCCATCGGGCCTGACCGTGTAGATCTCGGGGGCCGCTTGGCCCTCATACGAGGAGTTGAAGGCGATTCGCTTGCCGTTGGGTGACCAGTCCGGGTTTCCGGCGTTGAGCCTGATCGGAGTGATCCGGTGCAGGCCCGAGCCGTCGGCATCGAGGACGTAGATGGCCGAGCCGTTGCGCGGCTTGGCCTTGGTGTTGAGGATGTTCACCGCGATCCGCGTGCCATCCGGGGACCACTGCGCATCATGCGGCTCCTGTCCCTGCGCCTCCAGGGAGCGGTAGTGGAGGATCACCTGCTCGTTGCTCCCGTCGGCGTTTGCGGTGACGAGGTCGAGCCCCGCGGCGGTGTCCTTGACGATCGGCCCAAACGCGCGCTCGAACACGAGCCGGTTCCCATCGGGAGACCAGGCGGGGGCGCTGTCGCCCAGACAGGTGGGCGCGCTGCAGGCGGTCGTAAGACGGGTCTGCGACGAGCCGTCGGAGCCCATTGTGAAGAGCGAGTCCGGGCTCTTGCCGCCGTAGCGGCGCTCGAAGACGATCCGCTCGCCGTCCGCTGAGTAGTCGGCGTTGACGGCGGTGCCTCCGGTGGTCAGCTTGTGCGCCTTCGCCCCCGGCCGGGCTACGGTGAAGATCTGCGTGCTTTCCTCGTCTTGGGGATCGATGAAGCGCTGGAAGGCGATCGGCCCACGTTCGCCGGGGGACGTCGCCTCGGCGGCAGGCGCAGCACCCGCAACGGCGGCCGCTGCGGCCACCGCGATCATCGGCAAGCTCAAGCGTGGCCTGCGATTGGCAATGAGTCCTTTCACTGCGTCCTCCTCGGTTCGGGCGTGGCGCTGTTGCGCCGCCCAGCGCCGGACCAGTGGCGCCTCGAAAGGGGGGACACGCAAGCAGCCCCACCCTAAGCGCAGTTCAACGTTCCGGCAAGGACCGACCAGTAGGGGGCGCCGAAGCCATACCAATCTCATCCCCCTGCGTGGACATACGCCGTCTTCTCGAGGAACCAGGTGCCGGCCTGCGCTCCCGCTGCTCGTCCTTGCGAGCGTCTCCGGGAGCATGACTTGACGCCCGTGCTACGAAAGCCCGCCGCACGATGCCGCCCTGATCACCGGCCGAACCTGACCGGCAACCCCCGAAGCCGTCACGCTGCGGGTCGCAGAGACGCGATTATCGGCCGCGGCGATCGCTCCTGCGATCGCCGCGACCGTGATTCGCCGCCGGAAGGCTAGGCGGGCACGCCGGCCGCGAGGGCCTTGACGTCTTCGGTGCTCAGCGGCTTGCCGCCGATGCCCCAGTCGCCGCTTGCGACTTCCTCGATGACGACCCAGGTAGCGGTTGTGCCGGGTTGTTGAACTCGAGGTCGCCGGGCGTCGTCTCCGGCGATCGAGTGTCGCGTCAGGAACCCCGCCATCTCTCGAGCGACCGGCTCGGGCCGCTGGATCTGCAGGAGGTGGCCCACCCCGTCGATCGTGGACTCCTCGACGTGTGCGAGTGAGGAGCGCAGGAACTCGGCGATTTCCACCCACAGCGGCTGGGTCTCGGCGCCGATCACGGATAGGACTGGTCTGCGAATGGCGGCGGCCTGCTCGGGCCCGAACGTCCACTCGGTGAGGGCGGGGAGCTCGACTCCGAAGAAGGTGTCGGCATCCTTGATCGACTGCGTAACCACACCCGGGATCCGCTCCTCGAGCAACGCTCGACACGGTTCCCAATCGAGGCCGCTTGCGGCGGACACGAACATCGCAAACGCGTCCGAGTGGTCGCCGCTTCCGTATGCCTCGAAGACCGGGGCGGCGGCTTCCAGGAATGCTCTGCCGAGAGGCAACGACACCAGCGTCGGCTCCAGCAGAGTGAGGGTGTGCACCTTGTCGGGGTGGTCGAGGGCCAGTTGGGCTCCGATCGACGCGCCGGTGGAGTGACCCGCGATGTGAGCGCGCTGCACATCGAGGTGGTCGAGCAAGTCCGCGGCGTCGGCGGCGTGCTCTGCGATGCTCACCGGTGGTGGAGTGTGCGTGCTGCCGACCCAACCCCGCTTGTGGTATCGGATCAGCTGGTAGCCGTGTGCCAGCGCCGGCTCTGGAAGGAGCGGCACGAAGCAGTCGGCGATGAGCATGTCGATCAACAGCACGGGCTCCCCAGCCCCGCGCACCTCGTATTCCAGCTCTACGCCGTTGACGTTGGCACGGTCCATGACTCCTCCTGGCTTGTATTGGTGGTCCTCAACCCAGATGCGTGAGCAAGTTCGATACGGCCGTAACCGTCGCGGTTACGACGGCGTGCGATGAGCGTTCAGCGCGCGCGGGAGGCGGCAGCGCGGGGTGCTTGGGAGGAGGCCTACGACGTCCTGATGGAGGTCGACGCGAACGGCCTGGCAGATCGGGCGGATCTGCCGTTGCTTGGCGAGGTCGCCTACGCGGCCGGCCATCTCGACGTGACGATCGAGGCCTGGGAGCGTGCGCACAGGCTGGCCGTACAGGCGGGCGACCCGGTCGAGGCGGCGGGCGCAGCGGTTCGCGTCGCGATGCACCTACTCTTGGACACCGCGCTGATGGCGCCGGTGCGCGGCTGGCTGGCCCGAGCGGATCGCCTTCTCGAGGGTCAGCGGGAGACGCCCGCGCACGCGTGGCTTGCGGCCGTCCGCGCATACGAGCGGATGCTGACCGGCGACCTCCAGGGCGCGCGGCAGTGGTCCGAGCGCGCCATCGCCGCCGGCTCGAAGCGCGACGCTGCGGCGTGCGCCGTCGGACGTGTGGCGGCGGCTCGGCTGAGCATCCTGGACGGCGAGGTCGAGGAAGGTCTGGCGCTGCTCGACGAGGTGGGAGTGGCGGCGGTCTCCGGAGATCTCGATCCGCTCTCGACCGGGCTCGTGTACTGCGAGCTCGTCTGCGCCCTGCAGGGCCTCGCGCAGTACGACGTCGCCGAGGAGTGGACCGAGGCGATGGAGCGGTGGTGCCGGACGAACGCCATCGGCAGCCTCCGTGGGCGCTGCCGCGTGCACCGCGCGGAGATCCTGAGGTTGCGCGGGGCGTGCCACGAGGCCGAGCAGCAGGCGCTGGTGGCCTGCGACGAGCTGAGCCCGTACCTGCGACGCGAGATGGGATGGCCGCTGAGCGAGCTCGGACGGATCCGGCTGCGCAGGGGAGACATCGACGGCGCCGAGGAGGTCCTCATGGCCGCGCATCGCGTTGGCTGGGAGCCCCAGCCGGGTCTCGCGCTGGTGCGTCTGGCGCAGGGGGACGCGGCCGCGGCCGCCGCCTCTATACGAGACGCGCTGGAGCGTCCCTCACGGGTCCCCTCGAAGGAGCTGCCACCCGACACCGACCTGCAGCGGGCGCCCCTGCTCGACGCGCAGGTAGAGATCGAGATCGCGGCCGGCGACCTCGGGCGAGCCCGCAGCGCGGCCGAGGAGCTGGAGCGGGTGGCCGCCCGATTCCGCAGCTCCGCGCTGGTCGCCGGGGCGACCCTGGCGCGGGGACGGGTCCGGCTCTCAGAGGGCAACGCGGCGGAGGCGGAGCGGTGTTGCTCGGAAGCCGCCCGACTGTGGAACCAGATCGGAGCGCCCTATGAGGCGGCACTCGCGCGAATGGTTCTCGCAGAGGCGCTTCGCGCCGGTGGCAGCGAGGACCGCGCCGTTCTCGAGCTGCAGGCGGCCCGCACGATCCTCGAGCGGATCGAAGTCGCGGCGAGTGCGACGACCGAGACCAACGTCTTCCGGCGTGAGGGCGACTACTGGTCGGTGGTGTTCGCGGGGCGCACGGTGCGCGTCCGCGACCTCAAGGGCATGCGATATCTGGCGCAGCTCCTCATCCACCCTGGCCGCGAGTTCCATGTGCTGGACCTGGTCGCCGCTGAATCGGGGCAGCGGACGGCGCTCGCCGACGCGGGCGAGATCCTCGACGAGCAGGCCAAGGGCGCCTACCGCCGTCGGCTCGCCGAGATCGAGGACGACATCGAGCAGGCCCGCGCCCTCACGGACGCCGGGCGGGAGGCGCAGGCCGACGCCGAGCGTGACTTCCTGGTCCGAGAGCTCGCGCGCGCGGTCGGCCTGGGCGGACGCGACCGCCGGGCCGCATCCGCCTCCGAGCGCGCTCGATCCGGCGTGACGCGTGCCGTCCGCCAGGCGATAGCGCGGCTCGGCGAACACCACCCCGAGCTCGGCGAGCACCTCAGCCGCGCCATTCGCACCGGCACGCACTGCGCCTACGCTCCCGAGCCCGGCACGCCGGCGGCATGGACGTCGTGATGTTTACCGCCATGCCGCCGCATCGACGCTCAATGCACATCCCCCGCGACGGCTAACTCGCTACCCGGAGTCCACCTCGCGAACAAAGATTTCGAGAGCTGTCTCCCGGCTGCTGCGGAAGAAGCCCAGGCCGAACTAGGCGAGGCGCGACACCAGGACGCCGAGGGAAGCCCACGCCGTCCGCGTCAAGTCTGCCGCCCCGAACACCACTCCGCGGTCAGTTCCGACTCGCGGACGTCGCGCGGCCTCGGTGGCCAACATCGCTCGTCGATGGCGCTGTGCTCGCCACCCCGGGCGCGGATCACGAGGCTCGGCGCTGGTCCTCACCTAGCGTTCGATGCGGGGCAAGCCGGCGACATCAAGCCGCGCTGCGATGGTAGCCAGCGGCGAGGCGGGAGCGCGGAGGTAGGCCCCGTGACCGCGAGCACTTCGGTGTGTGCCGTCAGCGATGGTCGTCGATCAGGCGGCGGGCCATCGACTGGGCGCGCTGCGCGGCGGCCACGTCGCCCTCAGCCGCGGCGATGATCGACCCCTTCATGAGGATGTGCCACGAGTGAGCGAATGAGTCGGGGTCGCGGAGGCCGGCTTCCTCGGCGAGGCCTCGGACGATCGAGCGGATGTTCTCGAGATGCCGCGCGCTGGCGCTCCCGGCAGGGTGGCGCGGCCCCATTTCGAGCAGCACGTTGATGAACGAACACGCCTCGAAGTCCTCGCGGCGGAACCACTCGTCGAACGCGTCGAAGATTGCGAGAAGCTGCTTCTCCGGGTTCGAGGCACGGCGTCGCGCCTCCTGCTCGACCCAGCCCTTCGTCCAGCGCTGCTCGCGGCGCTCGAGAAACGCGACGACAAGGTCGTCCTTGGAGGGAAAGTGGCGGTAGAGCGACGCCTTGGCGACACCGGCCCGCTCGATCAGCTCGTCGACTCCCACGGCGCGGATACCACGGCGCGAGAACAGCTCGTAGGAGGTGTCGAGAATGCGCTCGCGGACGGGTTTCACGCCGGAGGCGGATTGAAGGCTCCCGGCCATGTGGGGAGCATAGCGCGCTAGACAGACCTGTCTTACTGTGATACAAACATCGACCTGTCTTTCGGGGCAAGGTTCATGTGGCATTGAAGCCGCTGGCCTTGCCGTCGAGACAGCTGTTCAAGAGGGGGACGAAGCGCGGCCGTGCCCGGTCACGTCGCGGACCTTGGTCAGGTCAAACAGCGACGGAGGTCGAACGCATGACTGCAGTAGTGCTCGCCGCGGCGGGCCCAGCTCCCGTTCCGCGCCGAACCGTAGGCGACCGCGCCGCGGTTCGAGAGGTCGAGCGGCGCTTATTGGTCAGGTATCACCAGGAGGGCGATCTCGCCGCACGGGAGGAGCTCGTGGAGCGCTTCCTGCCGCTGGCGCGGGATCTCGCGCTCCGCTACACGTACACCCACGCGTCGTTCGACGATCTGCTGCAGGTCGCGAGTCTCGGCCTGATCAAGGCCATCGACCGCTTCGACCCCGGCCGCGGGGCGAAGTTCACGAGCTACGCGGCGCCGACCATTCTGGGCGAGCTCAAGCGCCATTTCCGCGACAAGGGCTGGGCGCTGCACGTGCCGCGCGATCTCCAGGAGCGCACGCTGGCGGTCAGCCGCGAGACCGAGGTGCTCTCGAAGACGCTCAGGCGATCGCCGAAGGTGCGCGAGGTTGCGGACGCGATCGGCTGCTCGGTCGAGGACGTGCTCGAGGCCCAGGAGGCGGCGGCCAGAGCTACGAGGCCGCCTCGCTCGACGCGCCCACCGCGCGGGACGACGAAGAGGCCGCGCCGCTCGTGGACATGATGGGCGGCGAGGACTCGGCCTACGAGCTGGTCGAGCGCCGCGACGCGATCGCGAGCACCTGGAAGGCGCTACCGGACATGGAGCGCCAGGTGCTCGAGCTGCGCTTCACGAGCGACCTCACGCAGCGTCGAGATCGGGGACAGGATCGGCTACTCGCAGATGCACGTCTCGCGCCTGCTGCGGCGCGCACTCAGCCGCCTCGAGACCGCCGCAGCCGCCTGAGCGAACCGGGCGTTCTCGACGCGGCGCCGCGCTCGCGCCAGACGCGCTGGGGACCAGCTGCCCAGTTGGTCGAAGCGGCGTGGACTCGCGACGTTGCTCCGGCCAGACCAAACGGTACGGGCGTGGTTGCGGGCCGAGCGGCGATCGGGCGCTTATTTCGCCTGCTTCGCGCGTCCTTTGGTTCTGCGCGTAGCACCCCCGGCCACGCGCCGCCTTGCCCTTGGCGCCGGCGACCGGCACCCCTCCTCGCTCGTCAACGCGGCGGGCCTGGCACGGGATGCCCGCAAATGTTCGAGAGTGAGAGCACGCCGCAAACTGACGGGCGCGCATGGCCGCCGCTCTCGGTCGGCCCCGGGTACTTCGCCACGGCTCGTCGTCAGCGGGGGGCCTTGGGCCGTACCGGCGGGGCACCGACTTGGCCGCGCGGTTGGAGTTGGACTAGCGTGAGTGCGCGGTCGGCGCTCGGGTTGACTTCGGTCTGCCATCCGACCACGCGCCGTCCCGTCGCCTGCTCGATGGTCGCGCGGCACTCCTTGGCCACCCGCTCGCCGAGCACTCGTCGCGCTTCGTTGACCAGTTGCTCGTGCCCGTCTTGGACAAGCGTTCTCTCGAGGGTCGTGAGCATGTCGTGCACGACGACCGCGACGTGGTCGTGCGTGGTGTACGCCTTCACCTTGGTGGGACCCTTTCCACAGCGCTGCTTCAGAGCCACTGTTATGGCGTTGCAGATCGCCATTGCAGCTGGGCCGTCGGTGGTGCCCCGCAGCGGTCTGCTTTGCCGTTTCCGGGCCGTGGCGGCCGCCGCGCCGTCGGCGGTCGCGCCACCGGCGGTGGTGTTCCGGTCGTGAATCGGAGAAACGGTGTTCGTCTCTGTCATGCGGCTTCCACTTGGCTGTGATCGGGCGCCGGTTCGTGGACCGGACGGTTCGAGAGCGACGCGACGTCCAACACCGCCGATATAATAGCGCAATAGGGGTTGCTGCAATAGCTATTGCCGCAATAGCAGTTGCTGTGTCCGCTTCTCACTCGCTGCCATCGAACGAGTCGCTGCCATCGAACGGAGCCAATGGCCAAAGACGCATTCCTTGACGCTCTAACAACGCTTGAGGACGTCCTCGCCGACAACGGCATGCGTGCAAGCCTGATCAAGAGGCGGATCGCACAGCTCCGCCGCTTGCGCTCAAAAGGTGCGTCGTACACCGAGCTCGTCTCCAGCGATCACGGTCCGCTCATCGTCCAGCTGCTCACCGAGAGCTCAACGGCGCTCGACACCACCGGAGCGAACGTGCGTCGAGCGGAGGCGCAGGCGCTATACGCCGAGGGCATGACGATGGAACAGATCGCGGACCGCTTCGGTGTCACACGGCAACGCGTCTCGATGCTCCTACGCAAAGCCCGGGAATGACCAAGCCGGCGCACGCCTGCCACCTATCCCCCCGGCCACCTCAAGAATCCGTCGGCGGGACCAGGTAAGAGCGGTCCTCAGCGCTTCACGTGCTTGTCATCCCTGCGGCCGCTCGCCAACCACCGGCGTGGATTGCTCCTCGCGTGTCCCTCTGTCGAGTCCCGACGGGACGCGGTCGGCGCCACCTGGCGCCGACCGCCCACGACCGCGGCGAGGCCCCGGGGTTCGCCGGGGCCTCTTCGTCAGATGCACGTCAGCCGGTCGGGGGGTTCTGGCCGAGGCCGAGCGCCTGCAGGACGCGGTTGAGGTCGAGTTGCGTGAGTCCGCCTGACAGGTTGCCGATACCGAGCTGGTTCAAGACCCCTTGGAGCTGGGCCGTCGACAGGTTCACGCCCAGGCTGCTCAGCAGGCTCTGCAGTCCGGCCAGATCCGTAACACCGCCGCCGCCGGCGAGCCCGCAGAGGAGCTGACCGAGCAGACCGCGTTCAGGCTGCGCGTTGATCCTCACCCTCACGGGGTCGCTCTTGGTCTGGCCGTAGAGATCGACGACGAGGCCAAGCAGGTCCAGGTGCAGCGGCCCCAGGATCAGATTGAGCACCTGGCAGGACCGCGGCCGCGCCTGGGCGACGCGCGTGGGCAACGACTCAGACGCCGAGAGGACCCGCAGTGACCGGCCGTCGAGGCGGGAGTTCATGGCACGAGCGACGCGCGGAAACGTGACCTTGGCGTGGGCCAGCGCGCAGAACAGGTCGCCGAGGACGCGGTTCTTGCGAGCGTAGACGTCCAGACTGATATGCGAGGTGAGGACCTGCACGCCGAGCAGCTCGAGGGTTAGTGGCGCAAGCCGGAGGGTGATGACGTCGCAGCGTTGACCGCGACGCTGGGCCGAGACGCGGAACCTCACCGGCGCCCTGTCGCGCGACACGCTCGTGCCGGAGCGCAGCCTGCCGGTCAGCGTCCCGTCCGCGACGACGCCGCTCGCTGTCGCGCGGAAGCTGGTGATCTTCGCGCTCATCGAGAGCTTGGATGACGTGGCAGCTTCGGCGGAAGCAGGGACGGCCAACGCAACAGCCGCGGCGAGCGCGGCGAGCATGATCGTAAGTGGCTTCATATTGACCAGCCGGTACCCGGCACCAGACCGTCAAACCCCTTGCTCCCCGCATCCACCGATGGCCCCATGCGCCACCGGGTCGATAGCGCGAGGGCGACCGGATCGTCGTTGCGCAGGAGCGCCGCATCGAGGCAGGAGCAGCGCGCGTCGCCCTCGGGGGCCGCTCCTCCCAGGCGAACGCGAAAGCGCGTCCACCCTTGTGATGTTCGAGCAAGGCGCGCGGCCGCACCCTCCGCGCGACCTCTATCGGGCCTACCTGTCTCAGAGCGACATCTTCGTGGGCCTCTTCTGGCAGAGCTATGGGCGAATGGTCCCGGTCGCGCCGCTCCCCTCCCTTCCCGCGAAAGGGGCAGCGCGCCTTTCCTTCGCCGACGCTGGCGCGAGTGTCGAGTCGCATGGAAGCAGGAGTGCGCGCTCGGCTATTTTGGACTCGGAGCCGATGCTGCTCTACTGAGCGGGTCCGCCGGTCCCGTCTGGCCACACGAGGGGACGAGCACATCCTTGACTTTCGCCCCCGGAAGAGGAGAGTGGGTCCCACCCCGAGGCAGCGTCCTCGGTCGGGATTGACCGAGGGGGCGACTAGGAAGGCGGGCTCGTGCTCATTCCCGCAGCCCAGGCTGCGGAGCGTCGACGTTCTAGCCGTCGTTGGCGCGCACTGCACGGGTCGGTGAGCCCGGCGTCGCCCTGTTATGGCGCGCCCGACCGACGGAGGTCAACATGAGCACTGGCGAGAGCACCGGTACATCGACGGAGGTCCCGGAAGTGGGGACGATCGACATGAAGCTCGAGGTGGTGACGTTGCCCGTCTCCGACGTCGATCGGGCAAAGAGCTTCTACCAGAGCCTCGGATGGCGGCTGGACGCAGACCTGGCCGCCGGCGACGACTTCCGGGCGTTGCAGTTCACGCCGCCCCGCTCGCAGTGCTCGATCCACTTCGGCACGGGCATCACCACAGCCGAGCCTGGCTCCCTTCAGGGTTTGGAGCTGGTGGTCGAGGACATCGACGCCGCCCGGGCCGATCTCATCAGCCGCGGCGTGGACGTCAGCGAGGTGTTCGAGCAGCGGCCCCCGGGCCTCGAGTCGGTACCAGGGCGCTCGTATTTCGCGCTCGCGTCGTTCAGCGATCCGGATGGCAACGGCTGGCTGCTCCAAGAGGTCACGACCCGGCTCCCCGGCCGGGAATGGGAGGACTGAGATGGACGTCGCTTCGCTGGCAGAGCTGTTGCACGAGACGGCCGAGCGTCACGGCTCGTTCGAGGCCGTCGCCCCACCCCACGACTGGTGGGACTGGTACGCGGCGTATCTGGACGCGCGCCAGAGCGGGAGCACTCCGGATGAGGCCTCCGACGCCGCGCGCCGCTACATGGCGGAAGTCAAGCACGTCGTCGCCGGGTGACCCCAGCACTCGTCGCCTGACCGGAGGCCCGGCACCCGCCGGGGTCTCCGGTGAAGCCGAAGCGTCGTCGCTCTAGGCTCGACTCCACGGTCGGTTCGGCATGGTGCACCGAGCGCGCTGTCGCTTTGGACGGAGGCTGTCGCACAAACGGCGGCGGGCTGGATTTCGTTGTCGGGCTCGCCCGCAAGCGTCCCGGCGTCACGGGAGGCGTGGTAGGAAAGCTGCCATGCGTGGGACCGGCGTGGATCTGTTCTGGTTGCCGCTCGGCGCGGGTGGCCACTTCGTGCGCACCAATGGCCGCATCTACGAAGCGGTCGCCGCACGCCTGCAGCATCGCGACCGCAGCGACCTCTACCACTCCGCGCTAGAGGTCCATCACGCTGGCGAGCGTTATGTCATCGAGCAGGGACCGGTCTGGAACGTGAAAGAGGCGCACCGCGGCGTCGTCGGCGAGGGGCCGGTCGGATCGCCGCGGCTCGGTCGATTCAAGCTCTTCCGCTACGAAGTCCGCAACTGGCGAAACGGCGTAATCCCCGACCGCGACGAAGCAGTGGACAGCCCGCGGCGCTTGAGCGCCGACGCCGATCGGGCACAGCGGGTGCTCGAACTTGTTCCCGACTTTCCCACGGCCACTTGGGGACGCGATGAGCTGCAGACTGGCGAGATGTGGAACTCAAACTCGCTCATCTCCTGGCTGCTCGCCCGCAGCGGTCACGACACCGACTCCATCGCCCCGCCCGCGCACGGCCGCGCCCCCGGATGGTTCGCCGGGCTTTGCGTCGCGGCTCGTGAAGCAGACACGGCGCGCGCGACCATCGGGTAGCTCGCTCCGAGCGGATCCCCGCGGATGGAAGCCGGTCCTGCGGGTCCCAGATGCCGCGTCGGCTGCTGGTTTCCATGCCCGGCAGGAGCGCGCGGCCTCGCTGCTGCGCCGACGCACCGGAGGGTCGTGCCGTGGAACTCTGCACAATGAAGCACCCTCGATTGCGCAACGCTCCTCGAGACGCTGCATGGCGCCGGGTGATGAGCTTTCGGGCCGCCCGCCGTCACACACACTATGAGCTCCATCACCGACGATCTCCGGCCGCTCGACGAGCAGGCCTTCGGCGCCCGCGTCGAGCCGCACCGCCGCGAGTTGCACGTCCACTGCTACCGCCTGCTCGGGTCGTTCGAGGAGGCCGAGGACCTCGTCCAGGAGGCGTTCCTGCGCGCGTGGCGCCGGCGCGAGACGTACGAGGGCCGCGCGTCGGTTCGCGCGTGGCTGTACCGGATCGCGACCAACGCCTGCCTCGACGCGCTCGACAAGCGCCCGCGGCGGCCGAGCGCGAGCGGCGAGGTAGCGTGGCTGCAGCCCTATCCCGACGAGCTCCTCGAGCAGCTGCCCGACCGGCGCGAGGGCCCGGAGGACGTGGCGCTCGCCAAGGAGACCGTCGAGCTGGCGTTCATCGCCGCGATCCAGCACCTCGCGCCGCTGCCGCGGGCCGTGCTCGTGCTGCGCGACGTCCTCGGCTGCTCGGCGAAGGAGACCGCGCGGCTGCTCGAGACGACAGAGGCGTCGGTGAACTCCGCGCTGCAGCGCGCGCGGGCTGGGTTGCGGGAGAGCCTGCCCGAGGACCGCGAGGCGTGGCAACACGCCGCCGAGCCGACCGCCGCCGAGCGGGAGCTGCTCGCCCGCTACGTCGAGTGCAGCGAGCGCGCCGACGCCGAGGGCCTGGCCGCGCTCATGCACGAGGACGTCCGCTTCTCGATGCCGCCGACGCCCGGCGTCTGGACCGGCCGCAGCACGGTCGTTCAGAGCTGGATCGACGGCGGGTTCGGATCGGAGGCGTTCGGCAGCATGCGGTGCGTGGTCACCCGCGCCAACGGTCAGCCCGCGGTCGCTGGCTACGTGCGCAAGCCGGGCGACGCCGCGTACGAACCGCTGGCGATCGACGTCCTGCGGGTGCAGGACGGGGTCGTCACCGAGATCGTCACCTTCGACGGCGCGGTGTTCGAGCACTTCGACCTGCCGGCCACGCTCAGCGCGGCGGTCGGTACACGATGAACGCCCCTACCTCGATCACCATCACGCCAGTCTTCGTTGCCGACCTTTCCGTCGAGGGCGAGCGGATGCCGGTCTACGTGCACGTCATCGACCATCCCGATGCGCGCGTGCTGGTCGACACCGGCATGACGGAGCTGCACCCGGCGATGGCCGACATGGATCCCCGCCTCCAGCCGCTGAGCGAGCAGGACTTCGATCTCGCCGGCATCGACATCGTCGTCAACACACACCTGCACGCCGACCACTGCGGCGGCAACCACCTCTTCGCCGGCAAGCCGATCTATGTCCAGCGTCGGGAGCTCGACGACGCGCGCAGCGAGGACGACTACACCATTCGCGAGTGGGTCGAGGCGCCCGGCGTGCGGTACGTGCCGGTCGATGGCGAGCACGAGCTGCTGCCCGGGCTCCGACTCGTCCCGGCGCCGGGCCACACACCCGGCATGCAGATGGTCGTCGTCGAGACTGGCGGGCGCCCGGTCATCGTCGGCGGCGACGTGGCGGTTTGGTTCGGCGAGTTCGACGAGCCGCCCACCGAAGGCCGGCAGCGGGTCCTTGCGCTCGACCCCGAGCTCGTCTGGCTCACGCACGAGCGCGAGCCATGGCGACCCCGCACCGTCTGAGGCATCACGCCGGCGCTCTCTGAGTCGTCGAGTGGCATGCACTCAAGGACCGGCTGCTGAGCGACGTCGGCAGGACCGTCCGCATCGCGAGCATGACACTCACAGCACGGCGCATGTGCCGCTCAAAGGTCACGCACACCTAGCCGGGTGACATGGCGTTGACATTCGTGGCGCGCCGGCGGTGTAACAAAAGGCTCTCTGTTCCGGAGACCAAGGGAGGCCGCCATGTCCATCACCGGCGACTGGGACCGGCGCATCAGCCGTCGGACGCTGCTCAAGACCGGAGGGTCGTTCGCCGCGAGCGTGACGCTGGCCGGGCTGGCGGGCGGTCGCGCGTTCGCGCAGGCGAGCTATCCGTTCACGCTCGGCGTGGCGTCGGGCGATCCGAGCCAGAACGGCGTCGTGCTTTGGACGCGGCTGGCGCCGGATCCGCTCGCCGTCGGCGGCGGCCCGCCGGCCGAGCCCTACGAGGTGCGCTACGAGGTGGCGAAGGACGAGGATTTCCAGAAGATCATCCGAAGCGGGGCGACGGTGGCGTTGCCGGAGGAGGCGCACAGCGTCCGCGTCGAGCTCGACAATCTTGGGCCGCGGCACGAGTTTTTCTACCGCTTCAAGGCAGGCAACGACATCAGCCGGACCGGCCGCACCCGGACCACCCCGCCGGGCAACGCCATGGTCTGGTCGGTGACGTTCGCGTTCGTGTCTTGCCAGAACTTCCCGGACGGCTACTTCACGCCGTACGCGGACGTCGCGGATGCGGCCGACATCGAGGCGGTCATCCACCTCGGCGACTACATCTACGAGGGGCCGGCCAGCGTCGTGCGGGCGCACGCGCCCGGGCGGGAGATCATGACGCTCGACGATTACCGGATCCGCCACGGCCAGTACAAGACCGACGCTCACCTGCAGGCGGCGCACGCGGCGCACCCGTGGCTCGTCACCTGGGACGACCACGAGTTCGAGAACAACTACGCGAACCTGGAGATGGACCCGGACATGACCGTCGAGCAGGGCGCGCTCGGCGAGCGGCCGCGTACCGGGCGTACTGGGAGCACATGCCGCTGTCGCGGGCGCGCAAGCCCGTGGGCCCCGATCTGCAGCTCTACCGGCGCTTCACTTGGGGCAAGCAAGCGACGTTCAACGTGCTCGACGGGCGCCAGTACCGCTCCGACCAGATCGCCGGCGCGTGCACGCCCGTCAACTCCTCCGGCTACTGCGCAGACGTCCTGCGGCCAGACCGCACAATGCTGGGGGCCGAGCAGCGGGCGTGGCTGTTCGAGGACCTCGCGACCACGAAGGCGCGCTGGAACGTGATCGCACAGCAGACCGCGTTCGCGCCGCGGAACACCGCCACCGACGGCTCGCGCGCGTTCCCGGCCGCGACAACTGGGACGGCTACGTGGCCGAGCGCCAGCAGATCCTCGACTGGCTCGTCGCACAGGGCACGCCGAACCCGGTCGTCCTGACCGGCGACTCGCACCAGCACTGGCTGCGCAACGTCCCGCCGCACTACGGCAGCTTCGAGGGCGCACCCGTGGCGACCGAGTTCATGGGCGCGTCGGTCTCCACCGGCGGCGACCGTGGCACGGTCACCCGGTTCGGCGACGATCCGAACAACCCGCACATCCTGTTCCAGAACAACAATTGCGGCTACGTCCGATGCACCCTCACCCCGGAGCACTGGACGACCGAGTACCGCACCGTTCCCCAGGTGACGGTGCCCGAGTCGCCGGCGTCGACGAAGGCCACCTTCGTCGTCGAGAACGGGCGTGCCGGAGCCGTGCCTGCCGGCATCTAACCCGTCGTACGATGTGGCGCGCGAATCACCCGAGCGAGGAGCAGGCCGGCGGCACGAAGCGCAAGCGCGCCGCGTGGTCTGAAGCTCAGCGCGGTGTCGTGCCTTGCGGTAGGGTAGCTCAACGCGGACCTCTGATGGGAAAGGGCCGGGGCCGCTCGAGGAAGGAGGGCGTGATGCTCACAGCATCCGTCCTTAGGTCGGTGTTGGCGGCGTTGCTGGTGGCTGCCGCCGCGGCTCCGGCGACCACTTCGACGCGGTCGATCCGTTGACGTTGGTGAGCGGGCCGAGTCCGTTCGCGACGGGGTGCGAGGGGACGGCCCAGACCGGGACGGTGTTCCGCAATGCCGAGGTCGAGCCGTGGGTGGACGTGAATCTCGCCGACGCCAACAACATCGTGGGCAACTGGCAGCAGGACCGCTGGTCTAACGGCGGGTCGCGCGGCAACCTGAGCGCCTATTCGCTCAACGGGGGCACGACCTGGACGATCCCGCCGATCACTCCGCCCCGGACACGGGGCAGGCCGAGTTCGGCCGTTACGGGCGGCAACGCCGCCAACGGCGGCAACTTCGAGCGGTCGACCGACCCGTGGGTGTCGTTCTCGCCGAACGGCGTCGCGCAACAGGTGGCGCTCTGGGATCAACGACTCCAACGTCGCCAACGCCGTGCTCACGTCGCGCTCGTTCGACAAGGGCGCGAACTGGGAGGACCCGGTGGTGGTCAAGTTCGACGACCGCGCGAACTTCTTCAACGACAAGGAGACGATCACGGCGGACCCGACCGACTCGCGGTTCGTCTACGTGACCTGGCAGCGGATCGTGGCGCCCAGCGTCCACGCCAGCGCCCGCGCGGGAGAGCGGGCGGCCGCGTTCCGCTCGCTCGCGTGGTTCGCACGGTCGGACGACAACGGCGCCACGTAGACGTGGTCAAGCCGATCCTCGACCCGGGCAACAAGGCGCAGACGATCGGCAACCAGATCGTGGTGCTCCCGAACGGGGATCTCGTGATGCTGTTCAACCTGATCCGCAACGTCGGCGCCGGCCAGAACCGCGGCTTCACCGCGGCGGTGATGCGTTCGACCGACAAGGGAGACACCTGGTCCGGGCCGATCGCGATCGACCAGATGATCACCGATGGCGTAACCGATCCCGCCGACGGTCACGCCGTGCGGACCGGCGACATTATCCCGCAGATCGCGGTCGACGACAACAGCGGCGAGCTGTACGTGGTCTGGCAGGACGATCGCTTCACGGGTGAGGAGCAGATCGCGTTCTCGCGGTCGATCAACGGTGGACGGACGTGGTCGGCCACGAGCCGCATCAGCAAGGTCGGAGGGGTCAACCAGGCCTTCACCGACCGTCCGGGTCGCGTCGAACGGGACGGTCGCCGTGCAGTACTACGACTTCCGCTTCGACGATCCGGACACCACGCCACCGCTCACAACCGACACGTGGCTGCTGCGGTCCACGAACGGGGGCGCCAGCTTCACCGAGGAGCGGATCGGCAGTGGCAGCCCGGGGTCGTGATCCCCGGCAATGGCACGGGCTCGTTGGACATGACGACGGCGCCCGACGCGCTCGGCTATTTCGTCGGCGACTACGCGGGCCTCGACTTCGCCGGCGGCGGGCGGGCCCAGGGTTCGACCCGTTCCAGGTCCGCGCCAACAGCGGCAACCTCGCCAACCGCACCGACGTGTTCGCCACGACCGCGTCGACCAGCGGTCCGTACAACGCATGACACCCCGCCGCCCACCCGACGGCGGGGCGTCCACGTCCGCAACCGCCGAACGCGCTCGCCTATCTCACGGGCGGTGCCCCGCGATCGCCCGGCGCTCTGCTTCGGTCTGGATCGAGTCCAGCGAGGAGGCGACGGCGCGCTCCCACGGCGCCGCAACACGGTCGCCCCACC
>CAVTES010000002.1:0-209990 GCA_963733885.1 uncultured Thermoleophilaceae bacterium
GTGTCGTCCTTGAGCATGAACCACACCATCAGGTCGATCCGCGGGTTCTTTCGGGCGATCGCAAATGACTGTCGAACGTACGCAGCTTGCCTTCCGTAAGAGACGCCGAAGAACCGGTCAGGTGGCCTCGTCTGCCAGCCGTACTGGTGATCCAGATCCGCTTCTTGCCCCACAGCTTGTTGACCAGGGCGATGAGAGTGTTGATGTTTCCGAGCGTCACAGCCTTGCCGCGTGGGTTCGGCTTCGTTGTCGGTGTCTCACTCGGCTTCCCGTAGTAGGGGTGGTGCGCGTAGGCGTCGAGGTTGCGCAGTCCCGCTCGACGGGTCAGGCGCATGAAGTCGAGCGGCGCCAACGACGGGCGCCTCGAGCGCGGTTGGTTGTTGCCGCGCGGCCCGGTCGCGCCGCAGCCGACCCTCTCCCCGGCGAAGTTGGTGAAGTGCACGCCCTGCCAGATCGACGTGCAGATGCGGGCGTAGGAGCGCGGGCTGACGAACCGGCCGCCCACGGATTGCTGCAGCCAGTTCGGGTTGTTCGGCTCGTTCCACGCGAGCCAGTACTTGACGGCAGGCAGATAGAGCTCATTGGAGTCGTCCGTGTTCGGGATGTAGTGGCCGCTGTAGCGCGTTGCCGCGGCGTACGCGAAGTTCCGCAGGTCGGTGTAGTTCCTCGGTGGGATGTTGCGCGCCCTCCCGCCGTTTGCCCACCGCGGGACGAACAGGATCGTCATCATCACCTGGATCGGGTTCTGAGCCGCATATCGCACCGCGCGGTCGTAGATCGACCAGTCGTAGGCCGGGTCAGATGGATCCTGGGGATGCGCGGCCACTCTTCGCGACGTCCGGCCAGTTCAGGTTGACCCGGACGATCTGCGTCCGGAGCTGCCTCAGCATGGTGAACGTGACCCCCGGGTTGCCGCGAAGCGTCATCGCGTCGTCCTGAATCCCGACGAGCATGTGCTGCTTCGCCTGCGCCGCAGGTACGGCGAGGCCGGCGGCGACGAGAACGATCGCCGTCATGACGACGATACGCCTAGGCAACGACCGGCTCCCTACCGAAGCTCGGCAACATCCGGCGCAGCCCTTCGTCCAGCTCGACCTCCGGTTCCCAGCCGAGCAGCTGGCGCGCGCGGGTGATGTCCGGCTGGCGCACCTGCGGGTCGTCCACAGGCAGTGCCTCATGGACGATGTCGCTCTTCGACCCCGTGAGCCGGACGACGGTCTCGGCGAGCTCGTTGAGCGTGAACTCGTCGGGATTGCCGATGTTGACGGGCAGATGCTCGCCGGATTCCGCCAGCGCCACGAGCCCACGGATGAGGTCGTCCACGTAACAAAAGCTTCTTGTCTGGGTGCCGTCCCCGAACACGGTGAGCGGCTTTCCCTCGAGCGCCTGCCTTACAAACGTCGGAACCGCACGTCCGTCGTTCGGGCGCATCCGTGGGGCCGTACGTGTTGAAGATCCGTGCGATCGACGTGTCGACACCCTGCCGGCGGTGGTAGGCCATCGCCATCGCCTCGGCGTAGCGCTTCGCCTCGTCGTAGACGCCGCGCGGGCCGATCGGGTTCACGTTGCCCCAGTACGTCTCCGGCTGCGGGTGCACCTGCGGGTCGCCGTAGACCTCGCTCGTCGACGCGAGCAGGAAGCGGGCGCGCTTGAACTTCGCAAGGCCGAGCGCGTTGTGTGTCCCGTAGGAGCCCACCTTGAGCGTCTGCAGCGGCAGCCGCGCGTAGTCGATCGGGCTCGCCGGGCTCGCGAGGTGGTAGACGAAATCCACAGGCTCGTCGAGCATGACGTGCTGCGTCAGATCGTGGTTGATGAAGAAGAAGGAGTCGCCGCGCAGGTGCTCGACGTTCTGCAGCGACCCGGTGTCGAGATTGTCGACACAGGTCACGCGAAAGCCCTTACCGATCAGGTAATCGCAGAGGTGCGAGCCAAGGAAACCGGCCCCGCCGGTGACGACAGCCGCGGGCATTGGGGGCGATGCTAGCGGCGGCCTCCGACGGTAGGCATCACTCTTTACGCAGGCTTTACAGCCCTTGATCTGGCCAAAACCTCGGAAAGAACCGCGGCGGCGGCATACGCTTCCCGCGTTGGAGCGAGTCCGACAGAAGCATCTGGTTCTGATCCTTGCGCGCGAGTTCGCGTCGAACCTCGCGACCCCGACGCTGATCGCCGACGAAGAGGGGACGCTGTCTTTCTACAACGAAGCCGCCGAGCGGGTGATCGGCCGCCCATTCGCCCAGTCGGGCGAGCTGCCGATCGACGAGTGGACGTCCAGCTTCACCCCGCGAACGGAGGAGGGCGAGCCGCTTCCAGCGGAGCGAAGGCCCGTCCGGATGGCGCTAGACCAGAAGCGGCCTTTCCACATGAGCTTTAGGGCGACGAGCTCGGACGGGTCGACCGTGACATCGGGGTCACCGCGTTTCCGCTCTTTGCGCGGGCGGAGGAGTTCGTCGGGATCATGGCGATCTTCTGGCGGGAATAGAAGTGGAGCGACTCAGGCAGAAACATCTCGTGTTGATCATCGCTCGCGAGTTCGCAGCGAACCTCGCGACGCCGACGGCAATCGCCGACGACGAGGGCACGGTCGTCTTCTACAACGAGCCCGCGGAGGAGCTCGTCGGTCTCAAGTTCGGCGAGTCCGGGGAGATGCCGATGGACGAGTGGACGGCGAGCCTCATGCCGCGCACACGCGGGGGCGAGCCGCTCCCGCCGGAGCAGAGACCGGCCCGGGTGGCGCTCGACCAGAAGCGCCCATCCCACCTGGACTTCCGATTCACGAGCGCGGACGGGGTTGACCGGGACGTCGCCGTCACGGCATTCCCGCTCTTTGCGCAAGCGGACGAGTTCGTCGGGGTCATGGCCATCTTCTGGGGAGTAGTTCGCGTGCGAGTCAAGCTCTGGGGTTGCCGGGGCTCGGTGCCTACACCCGGGCCGGACACAGTCACCTATGGGGGGGAACACCTCGTGTGTCGAGGTCTCACTCGACGGGGAGACGGCCGTCGTGCTCGACGCCGGCACGGGCATCAGGCCTTTGGGCTTCGAGCTCCTCGACCGGGGCACGCGCCGGATCCATCTGTGCCTCACGCACCTCCACCTCGATCATCTCGAAGGCCTACGCTTCTTCGGCCCGCTGTGGGACAAGCGCGTGGAGCTGGACATCTGGGGGCCCGCATCGCACCTGTTGAGCCTGCGCGAGCGGATCGCGCGCTCCTTCTCGCCGCCACTCTTCCCGCTCGACCTTCGTGAGGTGCCGGCGAGAATCACCTTCCACGATGTCCCGCGAACGCCATGGACGCTTGGCGGTATCTCACTGGCCGCGGACTTGGTCCTCCATCCTGGGCCGACAGTCGGCTTTCGCGTCGAGGCGAACGGCGCGAGCCTGGCATATCTCCCCGATCACGAGCCTGCGCTCGCCGGCGAGATCGGGGAGAAGCCGATCGACTGGATCTCGGGCGCCTCGGTCGCTTCAGGAGTCGATGTGCTGATCCACGACGCGCAGTACTTCGAGGACGAGTACGAGGAGCACGTCGGCTGGGGCCACTCGAGCGTCGCCGACGCGGTGGCGTTCACGCGCGCCGTGGGGGCGCGTCGGCTGCTCCTGTTCCATCACGAGCCAAGGCACAGCGACGCTTCATTGGAGCGGCTTGAAGATCGTGCCCGCGAGCTGGCGGACGGAGCCGGAGAACAAACGCCGGCGCTGGCACACGAGGGGATGGTGCTCGAGCTGTCGTGATCCGCGGATCACGAGCGAATACCAGTCACTTGCAGGCACAATTGGAGCGGGAGCCAGGCGAGCCCAGACGCCCAAGCTCTCCCCCTGCGGCGTCTGAGCGAAGGGTAGGCGCCATCCCGCCTGGTTCCCGCTCCTTTCGTGAAGGTCGGGAGGCTAGCAGCCTCCCGGGCGATTTGTCAGGCCTCACCTGAGGTCCTTGTTCGACTCCATGTCGAACCACATCGCGAAGAGCGTGAACTGCGACCCGAAGATCAGCAGCAGCGCGACCAGGACGACGGTTCCCACGGACACGGCGTTACCCATGATCCGCAGCACGACCTCCGCGATGCCGAGGCCCAGCCCCAGCAGGGTCATCAGGAACCCCAACGCATAGAAGAAGACGAGCGGATGGAAGTCCCGGATCACGTACTTCTCGCGCATCCGCCAGAAGAAGCCCTTCACCAGCAGCCACGAGATCCGCGGGATGACCTTGCGGAGCTTGATCCCCGACCGCTCGCCTACGCCGTACACCGGGCGGGAGGGGATGTCGCGCACGCGCGCGTTCCACACGTTCAGATGCACGAGCATGTCGTTCGGGAAGCCGTAGCCGCGGTAGATCCGGTCGAGATCGAGCTGCGCCAGGATCTCGCGGCTTGCCGCGGTGTAGCCCGACTGTGAGTCCGCGACGTGCCAGTAGCCGGAGGCGATCTTCGTCAGGAAGGACAGCATCGCGTTGCCCAGGTAGCGCGAGCGCGGGATCACCTTCCACGCCTCGCCGGTGATGAGCCGGTTCGCCTTCGAGTAGTCGAGCTCGCCACGGGCGACCGGCAGCGCAATCTTCTCCAGGTCGGTCGGATCCATCTGGTTGTCCGCGGCCATGACGCACGCAACGTCTATGCCCTCCCCCACCACATGCTGATAGCCGGTGACAATCGCGCCGCCGACCCCGGAGTTCCGCCCGTGCGTCAGCACCTCGACTCGACCGTCGCCGACGTCGCGCGCGGCTGCCGCGGTTCCGTCGCGCGAGGCGTCGTCCACGACGAAGATCCTGTCGACGAAGTCCGGGACGCCCCTGATCGTCGTGCCGACGAGGGCTTCCTCGTCGTACGCCGGGATGACGACTGCGACGGTCTTCCCTTCGAGCATTCCTACGTGGAGCGCCCGGCCGTCGCCCGTTCCCAGACGAGCGCAGCCGCCAGGCCGATCACCAAGCCGAGGAACGCTCCAACGAGCACCGAGTTGCGCCTGCTGCGCGCCGTCGTCTTCACCGCCAGCGCTCGCGTGAGGATCTGCGGGCGCTCGATCTGCTGGGCCTGGATGAGCAGCTGCCTCGACTGGTTCTGGTCGCCGAGCACCTGACCGAGCTGCACCGCGAGGAGCGCCTGGTCACCGGATCGGCGGACCGCACTCCCTGCTGGAGCTGGTCGATCTCCCTCTGGTCGAAGGCGATGCGCTGCTTCAGGTTGGTGATCTTCTGGTCGGCGTAGGGTGCGAGGCGCGCCACGACGATCGCAGCGAGCGCGTTCGCGGCGACCTGCGCCTTCCGCCGGCTCGAGGCCTGCGCGGTGATGCGGACGAGCGGGTTACCGGTCGTGCGCACGGTCGTCGTTCCGGCGCCGGACGAGATCGTCTGCGTCGACACCTTGCCCCGGAGGTCGCTCGCGCGCATCCCCGCCCTCGCCGCGGCCCGGGAGATCGAGTCCTCTGCGCGGGCGATCGTGGCCACTGTGGCCGGGTTCGCCTGTGGGCCCTGGAGGAGGACTCCACCCGCGGTGCTATACGGACGCGCCGAGGTAGACGTTCGAGCTCGCCTTCCACACCTGGCCGCCGCCGAGGGAGATCAGGTAGCCGACGAGCGCGCCGGCGATGAGACCGACGAGCGGCAGCCACCACCGCTCGACGATTGCGTGCCAGTAGCGGCCGAGGTCTACCTCCTGCTCGGCGCCGAGATCCGCCTCACCCACACTCAACGCGCGGCGACTCTAGCGGAGGCCCATTCCCACTGGGCTCGCAAGCCGTCCTCCAGGTGGGTCGTAGCTCGCCATCCGAGGTCTCCCTGGATCCTCGTCGTGTCGGCGGACGTTCGGCGTACATCGCCGGCGGCCGCGGGCCGCTCGACCAGGTCGAGCGTTCGGCCCGAGAGCTCCTCGAGCGTTGCGATCACGTCTCGCATCGTCGCCTCGCTCCCTCCGCCGACGTTGTAGAGGGCGCCCAAAGGCGCCTCCTCCATGGCCTTGATCGTCGCCTCGACGCCGTCCGCGACGTAGGTGAAAGAGCGGGACTGCAGGCCGTCGCCGTACAGCTCGAACTCCGCTCCGTGGGCGAGCGCGTCGACGATGCGAGCCAACGCCATGTCGGGCCGCTGCCGGGGGCCGTAGAAGGTGAAGTAGCGCAGCACGACGGTGTCGAGCCCGAACCCCTTCGCATACGCGTATGCGAGCTGCTCGCAGCCGAGCTTCGTGATCCCGTAGGGGGAGATCGGCTTCGGCTCCGCGTCCTCCAGCGTCGGATAGCTCTCGGCGTCGCCGTAGATCGACGAGGACGAGGCGAAGACGACGCGCACGCCGGCCGCGGCCGCGGACTCGAACACGCGCCGGCTCGCCAGGAGATTGCGGCGGACGTAGTCCTCGAAGACCTCTCCGAAGCTCCGGACGCCCGGCTGACCGCCGAGGTGGAACACGCCGTCGAAGCCGTCGAGCACGAGATCCTCTTCGGCAAGGTCGAGCCGCGAGACGTCGAACGCCGCCGCGTTCTCTTCCTTCAGCGCCGGGTCGTAGTAGTCGGTGAAGGAATCGACCGCGACGACCTCGTGGCCGCGTTCGATCAGCGCTTCCGCGAGGTGCGAGCCGATGAACCCGGCCGCACCGGTAACGACGTACCATTCGGCCCGCGCGAGCGGCTTCAGCGTGCCGTCGCCGTTCCGCGTGAGGCTCAGGTCGGAGAAGAACCGCGTCATGACGATCCCTTCGCGGAAGTCGCCGAGCTGCGGCTCGAGGTGCTCGCCGCGAGCCAGGGCGAGCGCGAGCTCCGGATAGCGGCCGCCGGCGGCGAGGGGGAGCGGAAAGCCGCCGCCGAAGCGGGGATTGATGTCGGTGAGGAGGTGCGAGCCGTCGGCCTCGCGGAAGCACTGGATGTTGGCCGGACCGACGAGCCGCAGCTCCTCGGCGACACGGCAGGCGAGCTCGATCAACGGCGCGTCGCGGATCGTCATCCCCTTGATCGACTCGCCGCCCTTCGACTCGATCATCGTGCGCGGATCGCATTCAGGCAACGTCCGTCGAGGTCGCAGAAGACGTCGATCGAGAACTCCTCGCCGGCGGCAGGCCTGGACGATCGAGTCGACCGGCGTGTAGCCCAGGAAGAAGTCCAGCTGCCCGCGGTCCTCTGCCCGGTAGATATGGCGCGAGCCGAATCCCCGCGCGCCTTGACGAGCAGCGGGAACGACGCATCGTCGGGGACGTCCTCGGAAGCCACGTGGCAGGCGAGGCGATGCCGCGTTCCTCGAACAGCAGATGCGCCTGGTACTTGTCGGCGAGCCGCTCGACGATGTCCGCCTCCGGCAGGAGAAGAGCGCGCCGAGCTCGTCGCGCGCGCCGCGAGGTGGCCTGGTCGAGGTCGGTGAGCGGCACGATCAGGCGAACGTCGTGCTGGTCGAGAGCTCCCAGCGCGGGGACGTAGGCGGGGTCGTCGATCCTCGGCACAAGCGCGTGCCGGTCGGCGTGATAAAGCGCGGGCGCGAGCGGGTTTGCGTCGGCGGCGACCGTGACCGCGCCGGCGCGACGGAACGCTCCGATGATGTCCACCCGCTGTCCGGGGCACGTTGAAGAGGACCACCGTCACGGCGGTCAGTACAGCAGGAACGGCAGACT
Source organism: uncultured Thermoleophilaceae bacterium (assembly GCA_963733885.1). Taxonomy (GTDB): domain Bacteria; phylum Actinomycetota; class Thermoleophilia; order Solirubrobacterales; family Thermoleophilaceae; genus JACVRW01. Next base: position 7,582 of record CAVTES010000002.1, read on the forward strand.
CACGAGCGCCGAGGCGACGAGGATTGCGACGACAACGAGCCGGGTCGGCCGGGCAGGCGGTCGACTGCGTAGCCGAAGGCAAGTGCCCACGCAGGGGCCGTCGTCAGCATGTAGCTGGCCTTCAGAGCGTCTCCCGTCCGGGGTCGGATAGCTGACCGTGAAGTAGAGGTAGCCGAGGAGGCCAAGAAGCCCCGGCAACAGCGCGACGGGCACTCGTGCAGGACTACGCCACGAGCGCACGAGCAGCACGAACCAGCCGACCACCGCGAGCAGGGTCGGCAGCAGCCCGAGGAAGGCCTGGCGCTCGCGGCTGCCGCGCCAGACGGCGAAGTAATCCCTGGATCCCGCCCGAGCTGCGCGAGAACCGCGGCGAGCTGGAGGCCGCGCGCGAGGGTCGGCTGCCGGACCTGATCGCCTTGTCGGACATCCGCGGGGACCTGCACATGCACACAACCCGGTCCGACGGCCAGGCCTCGATCGAGGAGATGGCCGCGACCGCGCGGGAGCTGGGCTACGACTACGTCGCGATCACCGAGCACTCGGCCACCCACGGCTTCGGCAACGACGTCCAGCCGCGCGAGCTCCTCGAGCAAAGCGAGTACATCCGCGGGCTCGAGCTGGACGGGATCTCCGTCCTGCCCGGCACGGAGACGAACATCATGCCCGACGGCACGCTCGACTACGCGGACGACGTGCTCGAGCAGCTCGACTGGGTGATCGCGAGCCTCCACACGTCGTTCCGCCTCTCCGAGAAGGAGCAGACCGACCGCATGCTCCGCGCGATGGAGCACCCGCTCGTCGATGCGATCGGCCATCCCACCGGGAGGTTGCTCGAGAGCCGCGAGGCCTATGCGCTCGACATCGACCGCGTCATCGCGAAGGCGGTGGAGACCGGCACCTTCCTCGAGATCAACAGCAACCCGGACCGGCGCGACCTGAACGACGTGTACGCGAAGGCAGCGGCGGAGGCGGGCGTGGTGCTCGTCATCGACTCGGATGCCCACTGGCCCCGGACGCTCCCCAACATGCGCTACGGGGTTGCGACGGCCCGGCGCGCCTGGCTGACGGCCGCGCAGGTGGCGAACACCCGCCCCTGGACCGAGGTGGACAAGCTCCGCAAGCGGGGCTAGGCCGGCTCCACCCGCCGCATCCCCGGCAGCCGCAGCAGCCGCGGCCTGCCGAACGGCGAGGTCTTGTCGAGCCAGAACTCCACCCCGTCGCGCCCCTCAACGGCCTCGACCGCGCGCGACTGCTTTCGCCACAGCAGCGCCACGAGCAGGCAGTAGCCCGTCGCGATCGCCGGCACCTGCGGGACGAAGAACCCGACGATCACCGAGCCGAGCGCCAGCACTATCAGCGGCCACAGCCGGTTGAACATCACGGTCCCGGGCTCGAGCTCCGGCAATGTGTTCGTCCTGCGCGCCTCTGCCAGCAGCGTCGCGATCCCCGGCGTGGCGGCCGGGCGGCGCCCGAGCCAGAGCCCGGCAAGCGTGGCGACGCACCACCAGACCGCGGCGACGTATACGAGCGTGTTCGACTCCTCGTCCGCGGCCCCTACCACCGAGACGACGGCGAGCGCCGTGGCGGACCCGCCGAAGAGCAGGACCGAGACCCGCAGGAGGTCGCGGAACCTCACTGTTCGGCCAGGGCCGCGAGCACGCGGGTGAAGCCCTCCACCCCGTCGACGACGAGGTCGGCACGCTCGACGATGGCCGGCGGCCCCTCGTCCGAGCGGACCCCGACGAGCACTTTGGACTCGAGCGCGCCCTCTTCCTGCATGCGCCGGAGGGCGTCGAAGGCGTCGAGGTCGGTGGTGTCGTCGCCCGCGAACATCGCGTTGCGCGACGAGGCGGCCTCGACCAGCGAGCGTACGGCCCGCCCCTTGTCGAACTCGACCGGGGGCCGCACCTCGAGCACCTTGCGCGCCCAGTGGACCGCCAGCCCCGCCCGCTCGGCCTCGCCGGCGAGCTCCTCGAGCCGGCCGCGTGCGGCGTCCTCGTCCGGCACTCCTCGCCAGTGGAAGGCAGTGATCGGGCCCTTGTCCTCGATCCGCACGCGCAGCCGGCGCAGATCCGGCGTGTCCCGCTCGGCGGCGAAACGCCTCACGTCGCCTTCCCAGCGCTTGAAGTCCTCGTCGATTTGCGGCCGCTTGGCGCCGGGCTCGAGGAGCTCCGCGCCGTGCGAGCCGGCATACGCGATCCCGCCCACGCCGACGAGGCGCCGCGCGTCGGCAGCCGAGCGGCCCGACACGCAGGCCACCAGCCCGAAGCTCCGCGCGAGCTGTCCGAGCAGGACCGAGACCCGCTCGCTCACGCGCGCCTCCTCGGCGCGCCGCACGATCGGGGCGAGCACGCCGTCGATGTCGCACAGGAGGGCCGACCTGGCGGGGTCGGCCAGCAGCGGCTTGAGGGCCTCCACCGGCCGTAGTATGCCCCGCGGTGTCGGGACGCCGTCGCCGTGGGAAGACGATCGCGCGCGGGCAACTCGCCAAGAAGGCGGGACTCCGCTAGTTTGAGGCCCGGTGGAGATCCTCGAGGTCAAGACCGAGGACCGGAACGGACTCGTGCATGTGGCCCTTGTGGGAGAGCTCGACCTGTCCACCGTGGCCAAGGTGCAGGAGGAGCTCCGCAGGGTCGAGGCCGATTCGCCGGCGACGGTGGTGGTGGACCTCTCCAAGCTGACGTTTCTGGACTCGACCGGCCTGCGCTGCATCGTCACGGCCGACGAGCGGGCCCGTGATCAGGGCCGGCGCGTAGTGATCGTGCGCGGCCCGGACGCCGTGCAGCGCGTCTTCACCATCACCAGGCTCGAGGAGCGGCTGGAGATGGTTGACGACGCCGCTGCCGTCACCTGACCATCGGGTTTCGTAGCGCGCCCGAAGGGTGATACTTGACGTGGTCGGTAGTTGTTGAGGAGGTGCGGTACGAGTGGCTGTTGCCGTCTCGGCCTACGAGCCGGCGGCGCCTGAGTCTCCCGAGCAGCGGACTCTCCAAGATGCACGTCTGCTGCTGAAGTACCACCGCGAGGGCGATCTCGCCGCTCGTGAGGAGCTCACGCTTCGCTTCCTACCTCTCGCGCGCCAGCTCGCGGCACGCTATCGCCATGCCGGCGAATCTCTCGATGACCTCGTGCAGGTGGCCAGCCTGGGGCTGCTCAAGGCGATCGACCGCTACGACCCCGATCGCGGGGAGGGCTTCGCCCGCTACGCCGTGCCCACCATGCTGGGCGAGCTGAAGCGCCATTTCCGCGACAAGGGCTGGTCTGTGCACGTGCCCCGCGCTACCCAGGAGCTGGCGCTGAAGGTGAGCGACGCCCTCGGCTCCCTGCCCGCCAGGCTCGGGCGCGCGGCGCGCCCCCGCGACGTCGCGGAGGAAGTTGGCGCTTCAGTCGAGGACGTGCTCGAGGCCATGGATGCGGCCACGGTCTACGAGGCCGCGTCACTCGACGCGCCGCGGCGCGGCCCCGGCGAAGAGGGTTCCTGGACATACGGCGACACGCTCGCCGACGAGGAACACGGCTTCGAGCTCGTCGAGATCGGCGAGACGCTGCGGGGCCGCCTGGCGGCCCTGCCGGCCCGCGAGCGGCTGATCCTGCGGCTCCGCTTCGAGCACGACCTGACACAGGCCGAGATCGCCGAGCGCGTCGGGGTATCGCAGATGCACATCTCCCGCCTGCTGCGCCGGTCGCTCGATCGGCTGTCGGCGGGGACGGCGATCGCCGCCTAGTACTAGCGCGGCAGCTTGGACCGGAAGCGAAGCGGGCCGTCCGTCTCCGCCTGCCGTCTCCTTCAGATCCGGCCAGCGGCTCCGGACGACCCTATTTGACGGCGCTACCCGGCGCCTGTGGCTCAAAACGCGGGTTGGCGGGAAGCGGGACGTCCGGCGTGCGAGCCAGCGCAGCGGCGACGATGATCAGGTGAACGCCCGGCGCGAACCGCTCCGGGCGACCGTCGTCCCTGGCGTCGTAGGCCGCCCTGGCGTCGAGCAGGGACACGATGCTCTCGTAGACGGGGCCGTGCGGGACGTCGCCGCCCACGTCGCAGGCCAGCCGCGCGAGTGCGAGCGACTCCTGGGGGTCGACCCCGTTGAACATCTGGCCGATCGCCGCGATCAGGAATGAGTAGACCCGCTCGAGGAGCGGATCGCGAGACAGCGACTCGATGCCCGCGGGGGGTCCGAGGTCGAGTGGGTCCTCGCCCTCGAGCAGCCGCAGCGCCTGCCCGCCGGCGAGCTCGCGCAGCACTTTGGCCGACAGCCCGACCTGGAAGCCGTGGCGCAGCGCCATCGTGGCGCCCCAGGCCGGCGTGGCGTAGGGCGCGTCGCTGGCCATCAGGATCTGTCCAGGCGGGACGAGCGCGAAGAGCGCCTGCACGTCGCTGGGGGACCACCACGCCGTGTCGAAGAACAGGTTGGGGTGTTCGGCGGCCTCGTGCCAGATCCAGGACAGGTCGGAGATGCCCGCGTGCGCGAGGATCAGCCGCAGGCCGGGATAGCGCGAGCACATCTCGATCGAGTGGCGCCCGAGGGCCGGGATACCGCGGCCCGCGTGGCACAGGATCGGCAGGCGCCGCTCGTGAGCGAGCTCGAAGACCGGCTGGAGCTCCGGGTGGTGGAGGGTGAAGCCCTCGGCGCGGGGATGGAGCTTGATGCCGCGGGCCCCTGCGTCGAGGGCCCGACGGGCCTCCTCCAGCGGGCGGTCGGCCGGGTCCAGCCGGCAGAACGGGAACAGGCGCCCCCCGGACGCCTTGCTCTCGCCGATGACCATGTCGTTGGCCGGCGGGTAGCCGTCCGGTTCGTGCATCGGGAAGACGATCGCCTGGGCGTCGATCCGCTCGAGGCGCTCCACCAGCTCCTCGCGGGTGCAGCGGTACTCGTCCGGGTCGTTCGAGCCGATGTGCGTGTGGGCGTCGAGCAGCTTCATGCCCGGCACCTCGTCGCGCATGGGCTCGAGCCAGGCTAGGAGTCCGGTGTCGTCGACCACGGCGGATCAGCCTACCGCCGCGGCTCGGGCCTGCCTTCGAGAAAGCCGCCCCTCAGGCCAGGCCGTGCTCAAGCGCGCCCTTCACGCCTGCATCGAGCGCGTTCAGGCGGAAGAGGGCGAGCGCCTCGGCCGAGCGGAAGCGCCTGCCGGGCAGCGAGTCCGCCCCATGGTGCGCGAGGAGGCAGTGCGACACGGCGTGCAGCTTGTCACCGGGGAAGTCGCGGAGCCGGGCCGCGCGCTCGACCAGCACCTGCTGCCCGAGCGCCAGGTGCCCGACCAGGGCGCCCGCCTCGCTCAGCTCGATCTCGGCGCCGAGCTCGAATTCGAGCGTCTTGCCCGCGTCGTGCAGGATCGCAGCGCAGATCAGGAGGTCCGAGTTGAGCCGCGGGTGCAGGGCGCAGGTCTCGAGCGCCAGCGTGGCCACCGCGACGGTGTGCTCGAGCAGGCCCCCGAGATAGGCGTGATGGCCGGCTCGCGTGCACGGTGCGCGGCGGAGCTCGGAGCGAAACGCCTCGTCGCCCAGGAAGGTCCCGAGGAGGGAGCGGAGGTCCGGGTCGTAGACCTCGCGTGCGAGGTGCTCGAGGAAGCCGTCGAGCTCGTCGAGGTCGCGGTAGGCGGTGGGCAGGAACTCGGTCGGGTCGGCGCCCTCGGCGCGCCGGATCGATCGGAGCTCGACCTGCAGCTCCTCGCGGAAGCGCTCGACCCGCCCGCGGACGTCCACCAGGTCGCCGCGCTCGAACTGGCCCGCGAGGAAGTCGGCGTCGCGGAAGGCGCGCGCCTGGATGGCGCCGGTGCGGTCGCGCAGCTCGACCGCCAGGTAGGGCGCGCCGCTCTTCGCCGTCAGCCGGTCCTTGCGGGTGCAGGCGAACACGCCCGCGACCTGGCCTCCAGCGCGCAGCTCTGCGACGCGCGCGGTGTGCTCCACGGTTGCCATCGCATCAATCTTGCTGAGGGCGGCGGACGGCGTCGGCTACCGTGGAAGCGATGCAGGACGTCATCTGGAGCGGCCGGCCCACGTTGCGCAGGCCTGTGATGGTCTGCGCCTTCAAGGGCTGGAACGACGCCGGCGAGGCCGCGTCGGCGGCCGTCTCGTTCATCCGCGAGAGCTTCGACGCGGAGGACGTGGCCTCGATCGACCCCGAGGAGTACTTCGACTTCACGGCCGTGCGGCCCACCGTCCGACTCACCGATGGGCGGACGCGCGAGATCGACTGGCCCAGCGCAACCGTCTCCGCCGCCGAGGTGCCCGGCGCCGACGGCGACCTGGTGATGTTCCAGGCGACCGAGCCGTCGCTTCGCTGGCGCCGCTACACGGAGAACCTCGTGGCCGCGGCCCGCGAGCTCGACGTGCGCATGGTGATCACGCTCGGCGCGCTGCTCGCCGACGTGCCGCACAGCCGGCCGGTGGCAATCACCGGGCTCGCATCGGACCAGGCGCTGGTCGAGAAGCTCCGCTTCCAGCGCACGACCTACGAGGGGCCCACCGGGATCGTCGGCGTGCTTCACCATGCGTGCGCCAGCGCCGGCCTCCAGTGCGCGAGCCTCTGGGCGTCCGTGCCCCACTACGTGGCGGCCGCGCCCAACCCGAAGGTGGCGCTCGCGCTGGTGCGCGCCTTCGAGGGGATCGCGGGCGTGGTGGTGGACGCGGGCGAGCTCGAGAGCGCCGCGGAGGACTACGACCGCCAGGTGAGCGCCGCGGTGGCGAGCGACCCCGAGGTCAAGGCGTTCGTGGAGCGGCTCGAATCGGCCATGGACGAGGTGGAGGCTGACGATCCCGACGAGGAGAGCCTTCCGTCCGCGGACACCATCGCGCGCGACTTCCAGCGCTTCCTGCGGCAGCGCGGGCCCGACGAACCTCAGCGATAGCCCGGCCGGTCGTCATAGGCCGGCCTCTCGTCCGCACGGCGCCGGTCGCTGGCGAGGATGAACAGCCCGATCGCGAGCCCGATGACTCCGATGACTATCAGGATGAGCCCGGCCGTCTGGATATCGATACCCGCGACGGTGGCATCGACTGCATAGCGCAGGATTGCGCCAACGGCAATCAGGAAAAGTGACGTACCAATCGTCATATAACCCCTCGTTCCCCCTTGAGCGTTGGCGGAAACTCTACTTTTCCGCCGCTGGACAGATGATCCGGTAGTCGCAGAAACGGCAGATGTCGGGGGAGGGCGTGGGCTCGAACCGCTGCTTGAGGATCCCCCCGGCGACCTCGGCGACGGTGTCCTTCACGCGCTCGAGCTCCTCCTCGGAGTGCTCCACGGGCACCTTCTCGCCGGTCAGCACGTAGAAATAGCTCTGGGCGGAGGTCTCGAGCCGCCAGGACTCGCGCGCGCCCATCTGGTACAGCGAGAGCTGCACGTCCTCGCGCAGCTCGTCGGCGGTCTTGGCCTTGCCGGTCTTGTAGTCGATCAGCTCGTACGACCCGTCGGGGTGGCGGTCGACGCGGTCCACACGGCCCCGCAGCAGGTGGGGGCCGAGCTTGAACGCGAACGAGCGCTCGAACCAGACCGGCTCGCGCGTCTGACTCGCGGTCGAGACGCCAGTACCCCTCGAGTGCCTCCAGCGCCCGTTCGCGGAACTGCTGCTCGTCGTCCGAGTCGCCGAACCCGGAGCGCCGCCAGGAGATCTCGAACAGCTCCTTCAGGCGCGAGAGCGGCCCGCCGCCTGCGGCGTGGAAGCGCTCCAGCACCTGGTGCACCACGATCCCGAAGCGCTGGTGGATGGTGGGCTCCTGGGGAATCCGGAAAACGCGCGCGAACTTGTACTTGAGCGGGCAGGTCCGGTAAGTGTCGAGGTCCGAGGCCGACAGCATCAGGCCGCGGCCGCGGCGGGGGATGAACGGGTCGAGCGAAGCGTCCGAGCCGTTCCCCGACCCTGCCGGCTTGGCGCCCGGGTCGTGCCCGGTGTCGCGCAGCCAGCCGTCGAGGCCGGACTCCTCGAAGATCTCGCGCTGCTCGGAGGTGGCGCACTGGGCCAGGATCTCGTTGACCTCGGTGAGCGCGGCGTCGAGGGACTGCCCCTCCCTGGCGCGCTCGATCAGCGCGGCGACCTTGATCAGCTCGAGGTAACGGGCCATCGCCTGGTCCACGTCGAGGTAGGTGTCGAGCCTCATCTCGCCCAGCCGTCCGCCCACGCGGGCGACGGTGTCGAGCAGCTCGTCTCGCATCAGCCGGAAGGTCGAGTGAAGGCCCTCGGCAGGGCCGAACAGCTCCTCCTCGAACAGCTCTTCCTCCACGCCGACCGCCGCGCGGGCTTCTTCGTAGAACGGCGAAGGGCGTTGGGCCGTCGTGCGCGAGGGGGCGGGCTCGGCCCGCACCGGAGCGATTCCATCCTCGGGCCAGGCCAGCACCAGCGCCTTGCGCGCGCGGGTCATCGCCAGGTGAAGGAGGCGGCGCATCTCGACCTCGTGCTCGGGCCGCGGCGACCTGCGCAGCTCATCCGGCACGTCGCCGGCATGCGGGCGGTAGGGGCCGGGCATCGCAGCCGCGGAAAGCCCGAGCACGAAGACGTGGTCGAACTCGAGCCCCCGACTCGCCTGCATGGTCATCACGGGCACGGCCGGGGCCGAGGGCTGCCCGACCGCCTCGTCCTCGCGCAGCCCCGACTCGGCCACGGCCGCGAGATAGCGGGCAAAGTCCCGCGCGGTGGCCTGCGGCTCGCGCCGCATGTAGGCGGTGGCGAGCTCGGGGAGCTTGGCGATGTTGCGCAGCCGCTCGACGGTGTCGGCGTGGGTGGCGAACACCTGCTGACGGCGCACCCCGATGCGCTCGATCAGCCGCATCACGAAGGCGTCCGGGCGGCGGTCCTCGAACGCCGTGCAGGCGGAGCGGTAGAGGCGCAGGAACGTGCGCGCCCGGTCGCGCCCCTCCTCGGAGAGCTGCGGTCCCTCGAGCGCGGCTGCCACGGCGCTCGGCATGTCGAGCTTGCGCCGGCGGGCCAGCTGGGTGAGGCGCGCCACGTCCACCGAGCGCAGCTCGATCGGCGGCCGCCCCAGCGCCCTCACCACGGCGCCGGAGTCGTTCGGGTCGGCCAGCGCGCGCAACCACGCCAGCACGTCGCGAACCTCGGCCCGCTGGAAGTAGGCGGCGGCGCCGCAGGTTCGGAAGGGCACGGCGCGCTCCTCGAGGGCGGCCGCCACCACGGCGCCCTCGCTCTTCACGGAGCGCACGAGCACGCAGATATCCACGGGCGGCACGCCGTCGCTGATCAGTCGCTCAATCTCGGCTGCGACTGCCTGCGCCTGGGCGCGCTCGGAGCGGCAGTGCCAGAAACGCACCCGGCCGCCGCTGGCGCCGGTGACCTTCCTGGGCGGCGGGTTCACGGCCGCGGCGGCGTCGAGGATCCGCCGGCCGGAACGGACGTTGCGGTCGAGCTGGGCGATCTCGACATCGGGCAGCTCGTCAGCGAGGCGCTCATCGTCCGCGATCACGGTGAGGTCCTCGTGCTCGTCGGCCAGCAGGTGGAGCAGGATGCGCTGGGCGCGTGTGGCCTCCTGGTACTCGTCGACGAGCATGTGCCCGAAGCGGCGGGCGGTGCGCTCGCGCACGTGCGGGCACTCGTGGAGCAGGCGGTAGGCGCGCAGGACGAGGTCGCCGAAGTCGAGCGCGCCGCGCTCGTCGAGCAGCCGGTCGTGGTCGCGATAGAGGCGCGCGAACTCTCGCTCCCGGCAGTTACGGGCGCGTGCCGCGTCCGTGTTCATGGGCAGCCCTTCGGCCCAGACGCGCACCTCCTCCGCCGACACCATCTCCTCCTTGAGCCGGTCGATGCGGGAGACGAAGCTGCCCAGCAGCGGGGCGGGGTTGCCGCGGATCTCGTGGTGGCGCAGCGACAACTCGTCGATCCGGTCGAGCAGGAGCGCGAGCCGGTCGGCGGCGGTGACCGGGGAGAAGAACGGGTCCACCCCGGCCTCGAGCGCCTCGTCCTGCAGGAGCTTGACGCAGAAGGAGTGGAAGGTGAGGACGTTCACCTCCTCGTAGGGGCGCTCGAGCCGGTCCTCGAGCCGCGCGCGCATCGCGGCGGCGGCGGGCTCCGAGAACGTCAGCGCGAGGATGCACTCGGGCCGCACTCCCTCCTCGACGAGCCAGGCGAAGCGCTCGGTGAGGGTGCGGGTCTTGCCGGTGCCGGGACCGGCCACCACAAGCAGCGGCCCGCCGGAGTGCGCGACGACCGCGCGCTGGCTCGCGTTCAGGCCGTCGAGGAGGGCGGGCATGCCGATCTAGGATACGCCGCGGATGCCGCTCCCCGACGATCCAGAGGATCGCCCCGGTGCGGGCCGAGCCCGCCCCCTCGCGCACGAAGGGCATCGCTCCGGTGCGGGCCGAGCTCGCCCCCTCGCGCACGACTGGCTCGGCCTCTGCCGCCGTGCCGCGCACGCCGCGCGCGACGCCGTGAACGAGCTCGGTAGCACCGCGGAGCGGTCCGTCCCGCACGGCGAGGGTCAGGGGGGCGACACGACGCTCGCCGTGGATCGGGCGGCCGAGGATGCGGTGTTCTCGGAGCTTGTTGAGTTTGGCGTGCCGCTGCTTGCGGTCTCCGAGGAGCGGGGGGAGGTTCCGCTGAACGGCGGCAATGAAGGGGGTTCTGTTCGCGTTGTGATCGATCCCGTCGACGGATCGATGAACGCCAAGCGCGGGCTGCCGTTCGCGTGCGTGTCCATTGCGGTGGCCGGCGGCCCACGGATGCGGGACGTGGAGGTCGGCTTCGTGGCCGAGCTCGACCCGCCGCGGGACTGGTGGGCGGTGCGCGGCGACGGCGCATTCCTCGCCGCGGGGCGTTTGGAGCAGCTCAGGCCCGGCCCGATGGAGGTGCTCGGCCTCGAGACGGCGCGCCCGGCGCTGGTCGCCGCTGCCGCCGAGGCGATCGCGGGGCTGGAGGCGCGCCGCCTGCGAGTGCTCGGCTCGGTCGCGGCGGCGATGTGCCTGGTGGCGGCCGGCCGGCTGGACGCGATGGTCACGCTGCGCGACGTCCGCTCCGTGGACGTGGCGGCGGCGCAGCTGATCGTGAAGGAGGCTGGCGGAGCGGTGGCGCTGCCGGGCGGGGACCAACTCGACCTCGAGATGCGAACGCGGGCCGCGGCCGCGCGGGATGCCTCGATGCTCGAGCGCCTGCGCACGACCATGCTCTGAAGGCGAGCCTGCAGCATCCGCCCTCCGCCGCGCGGCTGTTGCCGCCAACACCTGCCACGCCTTCTCGCGCAACTCTGTCACCACCGATGAGCATCGCGTGGCGGTCGGGGGGGCTGATGAGGCCACCTCGCTCCCTGTTCACCGGATCCCGTGCTGTTGGCTGGCCGAAGCCGGCACCACGCGATCCGCGGAGTGTGGGCCCTCTGAGGCGCCATATGCGTGACTGTAAGGGCCCACACTCCGATGGTGAGCCAGCGTTCGCGCCCTATGCGCGACGTGTGTGACGATCGGGTGACATGGTGGTTGTGAATGCCAGCGCGCACGTCGTGGTCCACCACGCGAACCAACGCGGTCTCGCTGCCCTGCTGGCGAGCGCGTCCATCACCACCCGCGCCAGCGCCTCGGTGTTCGACCCGGCCGGAGAGGGCCTGCCCAGGTTCATGAGGATTGACCCCTCGCCTCCGCGGGCACCAGTGCCCGCGTGGCACGGTTGAGGCGCGTCGACTGCTCGGGTCCCGGCATTCGCCGGCGGCGGCGGGGCAAGGGTTTCGAGTACCTCGACGAGGACGGGCGCCACATCGCCGAGCCCAGCGTGATCGAGCGCATCCGCGAGCTGGCGATCCCTCCGGCCTGGGAAGACGTGTGGATCTGCCCATACCCGCTCGGCCACATCCAGGCCACCGGCACCGACGCCGCGGGACGCAAGCAATACCGCTACCACGACCTCTGGCGCGAGCGCCGCGACCGCGAGAAGTACGAGTCGATGACGAGCTTCGCGCGGGCGCTTCCGCGCCTGCGTCGCCGCGTGGCCAAGGACCTCGCCAAGGACGGCATGCCGCGCGAGAAGGCGCTCGCCTGCGCCGTCCGGCTGCTCGACCTCGGCTTCTTCCGCGTCGGCTCCGAGGACTATGCCGAGGAGAACGACACTTACGGCATCGCCACGATGCAGAAGCGCCACGTGACGGTCACGGGGGATCAGGTCGTCTTCGACTACGAGGCCAAAGGCGGCCAGCGGCGGCTGCAGTCGATCGGCGAGGCCGAGGTGGCGGCGATGGCGCGCGAGCTGAAGAGCAGGCGCGGGGGCGGTGAGGGGTTCCTCGCCTACAAGGACGGCCGGCGCTGGGTGGACGTGAAGTCCTCGGACATCAACGAGTACGTCAAGGAGGCCGCCGGCGCGGAGTTCAGCGCCAAGGACTTCCGGACCTGGAGCGGCACCGTCCTCGCGGCGGTTGCCCTTGCCGTGTCGGCGCCGGCCCAGGGCGGCAAGAGCTCGCGCAAGCGGGCCAAGACCCGCGCGATCAAGGAGGTGGCCCACTACCTCGGCAACACCCCGGCCGTTGCGCGCACCGCGTACATCGACCCGCGCGTGTTCGACCGCTTCGACGGGGGCCTCACGATCGCCGGCGTGCTCCCCGAGCTAGGCGACGACGTGGAGGCCTGGCCCGACCTCCAGGGCGAGATCGAGGAGGGGGTGCTCGACCTGATCGAGCGGGACACGGAGTCCGACGCGATCGAGGGGTCCCGCGAGCTCGCGAAGGAGCTCGAGGAAGTGGCGGCTTAGAGGAGGGTCCTAACCCTTCGAGCCGAAGTCGGTCGTGTACGTGGCCCCCCGGCCGGTGGCGCCCGGCGCGCCGATCGCCACGCCGATCCCGACCTCACGGAACGACGGGCTCAGGATGTTTGCGCGGTGCCCGGCGCTCTTCATCCACATCTTGGTGATCGCCCGCGGAGTCGACCGCTTGCGCGTGCCCCAGGCGAGGTTCTCGCCCACAGTCCAGCTGCGGGCCCCGCGTAGGTAGCCGCTTCGGTGGATGCGGTCCACGAACGTGGCGCCGTCCGGCGAATCGTGCGAGAAGTAGTCCCGCCGCACCATGTCGCGGGCGTGGCGGCGCGCCGCGGTCGACAGTCGCTTGTTCAGCTTCAGCGGCTTCAGTCCGTGGCGCTCGCGCTCCACGTTCAGCATGCAGAGCGTCGCGCGCACGGCGGTGCGCTTGGCCTTCTTTGCCGGCACGGCGCCGGCCGACTCGCAGGCGCGGACCGCCGTGGCGCTAGGAGCAGCCACGAGCGTGGCGGTCAGCACGGCCAGAGCCCACAGGAATGAGACGCGCTGGCGATTCGTCCTTGGCGCAGTGTTACAGACGCTCGTAGGAGGGAATGCGATCCGCATGCCGGCAGCCGCAATCCTCGATGTGGACGGCACGCTCGTGGACACCAACTACCACCACGCCATCGCCTGGTTCCGCGCGTTCCGCCAGCACGGCGAGCTGCTCCCGGTCTGGCGCATCCACCGCCACATCGGCATGGGCGGCGACCACCTGGTGAAGGCGCTCTGCGGAGACGGGGTGGAGGAGGAGAAGGGCGACGAAATCCGCGACGCCGAGAAGGCGCTCTACATGGCGCTGATCGAGGAGGTGGAGCGGCTCGAGGGAGCGCGCGAGCTCATCGCCGACCTCAAAGACCGCGGCCACGGCGTGGTCCTGGCGAGCTCCGCCAAGCCCGACGAGGTGGAGCGCTACCTCGACCTGCTGGACGCCCGGGAGCTCGCCGACGGCTGGACGACCTCTGGCGACGTGGACGCCACCAAGCCCGAGCCCGACCTCGTCAGGGCCGCGATGGACAAGGCGGGCGGCGGCGACGCGGTGATGGTCGGCGACTCGACCTGGGACTGTGAGGCGGCCGGCCGCGCCGGGATCGCCACAGTCGCGGTGTTGACCGGCGGCTTCTCGGAGGCCGAGCTGCGGGACGCCGGGGCCGTGGCGGTGTACCACTCGATCGTCGAGTTGCGAGACTCGTTCGACGAGTGGCTGACAAGCTAGGCACCTACCGCGCCAAGCGCGACTTCGAGCGCTCCGCCGAGCCGAGCGGCAAGCGGCGCCGCAAGCCGAAGGGAGCACGCTTCGTCGTGCAGGAGCACCACGCCCGGCGCCTCCACTGGGACCTGCGCATGGAGCACGACGGCGTGGCCGTCTCCTGGGCGCTGCCGCGCGGCATCCCCGCCCACCCGGACGAGAACCGGTTGGCGGTGCACACCGAGGACCATCCGCTCGAGTACCTCGAGTACGAGGGCGAGATCCCCAAGGGGGAGTACGGCGCCGGCACCATGCTCGTCTGGGACAGCGGCACCTTCGAGGCCGAGAAGTTCCGCGAAAACGAGGTGATCGCGACCTTCCACGGCGAGCGCCTGAACGGCCGCTACGCGCTGTTCCAGACGCGCGGGCAGGACTGGCTGATCCACCGGATGGACCCGCCCGAGGATCCCGGCTACGAGCCGATGCCGAACCGCCTCAAGCCGATGCTGGCGCGTTCGGGGCCGCTCCCGAAGGACGAGGAGCGCTGGGGCTTCGAGGTCAAGTGGGACGGCATTCGGACGGTGGTGTTCTGCGACCACGGCCACATCGAGCTGCAGGGACGCAACTTCAGCGACTTCACGCCCCGCTACCCGGAGGTGCGGGAGCTCGCCCGGGCACTCGGCGCCAGGCGCGTGATCCTCGACGGCGAGGTCGTGGCCTTCGACGACCAGGGCCGGCCCAGCTTCGAGCGCCTGCAGAGCCGGATGCATCTGGCCTCCGATTCGGCTGTGAGGCGCCGCATGCGCGACATCCCGGTCACCTACGTCGCCTTCGACCTGTTGTACCTGGATGGCCGCTCGACTCTGCCGCTCCGCTACGACCAGCGGCGCGAGCTGCTCGAAGCGCTGGAGCTCGAGGGGCCCGCCTGGCGCGTCCCCGCCTACCACAGCGGGGAGGGCAGCGCCCTCCTGGGCGCCACGCGCGAGCTCGGGATCGAGGGGGTCATGGCGAAGCGGCTCGACTCCCCCTACGAGCCCGGCCGGCGCTCTTCCGGCTGGGTGAAGGTCAAGAACGTCTGCGAGCAGGACGTGGTGATCGGGGGCTGGACCCCCGGCGAGGGCGGCCGCAGCAAGACGCTCGGGTCACTGGTGACGGGCGTGATGGAGGACGGGAAGCTGGTCTACGCCGGCAAGGTGGGAACGGGCTTCACCGAGAAGACACTTGCCCTGGTCCAGCGCGAGCTGGAGCCGCTGCGGCGCTCGGACTCACCCTTCACAGGCCGCCAGCCGCCCAAGGGCACGATCTTCGTGGAACCGCGCCTTGTGGCGCGGGTGGAGTTGCGCGAGTGGACCAAGAGCGGCACGATGCGCGCGCCGTCGTTCAAGGGCCTTCGGCCGGACAAGGACCCGCAGGAATGCGTGCGCGAGGCAGGGCAGGGATCGGGCACGCAGTAGATTTGTTGGCATGCCAAGAGCCATCTGGAGCGGCGCAATCAGCTTCGGGCTGGTCAACATCCCCGTGAAGCTCTACAGCGCGGTCTCGAAGAAGACCGTGCGCTTCCATCAGATCGACGCGGAGTCAGGCGGCCGCGTGCGGCAGAAGCGCGTGGGGCCGGACGGCGAGGAGATCGCCTACGAGCAGATCGTCAAGGGCTATGAGATCGGGCCCGACCGCTACGTGACGATCAGCCCCGAGGAGCTCGAGGCGCTGGAGCCGCAGAAGACGCGCACGATCGACATCGAGGACTTCGTGGACCTCGAGCAGATCGACCCCATCTACTACGACCACCCGTACTACCTGGCCCCCGACACCGGCGCGTCGAAGGCCTACCGGCTGCTGGTGGACGCGATGGAGGACTCCGGCAAGGTCGCGGTGGCGCGTGTGGTGCTGCGCTCGAAGGAGCACCTCGTGGCGATCCGCCCGCGCGACGGTGCGCTGGCGATGGAGACGATGCTGTTCGCCGACGAGGTCATCCCGCCCGACTCGCTCGAGGAGCTCGCCGCCGGCGACGGCGAGGTCCAGACCAGTGACCGCGAGCTCGCCATGGCGAACCAGCTGATCGACTCGCTCGCCGCGGACTTCGAGCCGGGCAAGTACCGCGACGAGTACCGCGAGCGAGTGCTCGACCTGATCGAGCGCAAGGCGCAGGGCGAGACGATCGTGATCGAGGAGCCGGAGGCCGAGCCGGAGAAGGTGCCGGACCTGATGGCCGCGCTCGAGGCGAGCATCGCAAGCGCCAAGAAGCCGGAGAAGAAGAAGTCCGCCTCTACCAAGAAGAAGAAAGAAGCGGCGAAGGCCTAGTTGGCCCCCCGGCGTGTAGAGGTTCAGGTCCAGGGGAGGCGCCTCTCCCTCTCGAACCTCGACAAGGTCATGTACCCCGCGGTGGGCTTCACCAAGGGGCAGGTGATCGACTACTACACGCGCATCGCGCCCGCTCTCCTGCCGCACCTGCGCGACCGGCCGCTAACCATGAAGCGCTACCCGGACGGGGTGGAGGGCCAGTTCTTCTACGAGAAGCGCACCCCCGGTCACACGCCCGACTGGGTGAGGAGGGAGCAGGTCGGCAAGATCGAGTACATCGTCTGCGACGACCTGCCGACGCTCGTGTGGCTAGCCAACCTGGCCGACCTCGAGCTGCACCCGTCGCTGTCGCTCGTCGACGACATCGACCGCCCCTCAGTCATGGCATTCGACCTCGACCCTGGCCCGCCGGCCGGCCTCGCGGAGTGCTGCGAGGTGGCCTTCCTGCTTCGTGACGCGCTCTCTCAGATCGGGCTCGAGAGCTTCGCCAAGACCTCGGGTTCCAAGGGAATCCAGGTCTATGTGCCGCTGAACGTCGCGGACGTGGACTACGACCACGGCAGCAAGGCGCTCTCCCACGCGCTGGCCCGCCACCTGGAGGCACAGCACCCGAAGCTGGTGGTCTCGCAGCAGCGGAAGGAGCTGCGCAAGGGCAAGGTCCTGATCGACTGGAGCCAGAACGACGAGAACAAGACAACCGTCTGCGTCTACTCGCTGCGGGCCCGGGAGCGGCCGACCGTCTCCACGCCGCTTCGCTGGGAGGAGCTCGACGCCCCGGACACGCTCGTCTTCGAGGCCTCGGACGTGCTCGAGCGGGTCGAGGAGCACGGCGACCTGTTCGCCCCGGTGGTGGAGCTCCAGCAGGAGCCGCCGGACCTGTGAGGATCCTCGAGGTCGTGCTGCCAGCGGCCGACCCCGAGACGCTGAGGGCGTTCCACGGCGCCGCCTACGGCTCGAGCCGGATCCGCTTCGAGCCCGGCCCGGAGGTCTGCTCCCACTTCGCCGTGAACGTGCCGCCGCATCGGTTCGAGGAGGCCGTGGACTGGGCCCGGGAGCGGGTGGAGCTGGTGTACGACGACGTCCCCTTCCCCGCCTGGCGCGCCCGCTCCGCCTACTTCTTCGACCCCGGCGGGAACATCGTCGAGCTCATCGCGCGGGAGCGGGCGCCGGGCGAGGACCTCTTCCTCGAGATCAGCGAGGTGGGCCTGCCGGTCGCCGACGTCGGCTCCGCGGTCGAGCGGCTCGAGGGCGAGCTCGGGCTGCCGCACTTCAGCGGGAACCGGCGCGACTTCAGCGCCGTGGGCGACGACCGGGGGCTCTTGATAGTGGTGCCGGTGGGCAGGCCGTGGCTATTCACGGAGGAGCCCGCGCCAGACGCCCCGCTGCATGTGACGATCGAGTCGGATCGGAGCGTCGAGCTGGTGGTGCCCGGCTCGGGTCATGTCGTTCACTAGGCTCGGATAGACCATGGTGGATTGGTCGCTCGCTCGGCAGGTGGCGCGTCTCGCGGCAGGCTCCGGCGAGCAGCCCGGCGCCGATCCGGACATGGTCGCGGTCAGCGCCGAGATGGAGAAGCACGTGGCGGCGTACACGCGGCTCGAGCCGGCCACCCCGGTGCCCCGCCCGGAGCTGCTCAGCCGCGAGGAGTGGGCACGGGTCAACCTCGACACCCTCTCGGGAATGCTCGACCCGGTGGCCGAGCGGCTCGAGGGGCGGATGGACTTCGCCGGTCCCCTGGCGGGCGTGCTGAAGGCGGGCGCGTCCGCGACGCTCGCGGCCGAGGTGGGGCTCGTCATCGGATACCTCTCCCAGCGCGTGCTCGGCCAGTACGACGTCTCGCTGCTGGGCGGGGAGGCCCCGCCGCGGCTCCTGTTCGTGGCGCCCAACCTGCGCAAGGCGGTGCGAGAGCTCGAGGTCGAGGCGGCTCCCTTCCACCGTTGGATCTGCGCGCATGAGCTCACCCACGTGTTCCAATTCCAGGGGGTGCCGTGGCTGCGCGAGCACCTGAGCGGGATGGTGCGGGAGTACCTGTCGACCGTCGACGTGAGGATCGAGGGCGGCGCCGCCGGCGGGCTGCCGTCGATGCCGGACCTCGGGCAGCTCGTGGACAGGTTCCGCGAGGGCGGCCTGGCGGCGCTCGTGCAGACGCGCGAGCAGCGCGAGCTGATGGCGCGGGTCCAGGCCGCGATGGCTGTGGTGGAGGGGTACTCGGAGCACGTCATGGACGAGATCGCGCGCGACACCATCCCCGACCACGAGAAGCTCCGCAGTGCGATGGACGCCCGGCGCCGCAGCCGGTCGGCGCCCCAGCGCATCGTCGAGCGGCTGCTGGGATTCGATATCAAGCTGCGGCAGTACGAGCTTGGGAAGCGCTTCAGCGACGCCGTGGCGGCCGCAGCCGGCATCGAGGGGCTGAACCGGGTGTGGAGCTCGCCTGAGGCGCTGCCGACGGTGGAGGAGCTCGATGCGCCCGTGGCCTGGCTGGACCGGGTGGGACCAACGCCCGCCGCCGCTGCCTGAGCCCACCTCTGTAACCGACTCGCAGCGGGGGTTTACGTACAGGTGTTCGTCGGTATAGTTCTACCTAAGTTAGAATTAACAAGCTCATCGTCGATCTCCTGACGCCCGAACAGTCCGGTCCGGGCAATCGACGGGAAGGAGAGTTCCACCAGATGGCTACTCAGACCCCCACCCAGCGCAAGGCCACCGCTCAGAAGGCTGCTGCTACGCGCCGTCGCAACGCCGCGAAGCGCAGTAGTTCGGCTCGCAAGGCCGCTGAGACGCGCGCTCAGGCGGAGATGAACACCCTCCAGGCCGTGCAGGCTCAGGCCGAGCGCGCCGTCCTGATCCCGGTCGGGGCCTCCCTGGTCGCGCGCGACAGCGTGATCGAGGCGGTCAAGCCGCTCGCCGACGGGGAACCCGTGAGCAGGAGCTGAGCAAGCTCCAGAAGCGCGTCAGCACGAACCTGCGCCGGTTCGAGCGCCGTGGCACCACTGCCCGCAACCGTGCGGTGCGCGAGGTCAAGCGGACCCGCACCCGCGTCGAGCGCGAGCTGCGTCAGCGCCGCAACCAGACCGTGCGCACGGTCAAGCAGAACCGCCGCGAGGTCGAGAAGCAGCTGAAGTCGGCGCGCCAGCGCGTCAGCACCATCGCGTAGCGCGCCCAAGCAGGCTTCCCCCCGGACGGAAAGCGGAGAGACCGCTCCGGGGTGAGGCTGGCGGCCTCATAACTCGCCGCCAGTGCAGTATCTCTCCTCCCTCAGCCGGCGCCGTCCCTTCGGGGGCGGCGTCGGTGCATTTGCGACACTTACAGGGATGCCGAACCAGGACCAGATCAAGGACGCGCTCCGCAACGTCATAGACCCGGAGCTCCGCAAGGACATCGTCTCGCTCGGGATGGTGCGATCGATCGACCAGCCCGAGGAGGGCCGGGTCGACGTCGTGGTGTCGCTCACCACGCCGGGCTGCCCCATCCGCGCCCACTTCGAGAAGGCAGTCGTGGAGAGCGTGGTGGCGCTCGGCGGCGTGCAGTACGTGAACGTCGGCTTCGACGTGCTCTCCGACCACGAGAAGCAGTCGCTGGCCCAGCGCCTCGGCCGCCAGGGCGGCCTTCCGGAGGGCGCGCTCGCGGCCGTCAAGAACGTCATCTGCATCGGCTCGGGGAAGGGCGGAGTCGGCAAGTCGACTGTCACAGCCAACCTCGCCGCCGCGCTCCAGGCGGAGGGCAAGCAGTCGGCCGCGCTCGACGCCGACGTGTGGGGCTACTCGATCCCGCGCATGCTGGGCGTGCACGGACGGCCTATGGTCTCCGCGCAGCGCAAGATCCTGCCCCTCGACGCCCACGCCGGCGTGAAGGTGATCTCGATCGAGTTCTTCCTGAACGAGCAGGACCAGGCGATCACCTGGCGCGGGCCCATGCTCCACAAGGCGATCCGCCAGTTCCTCGAGGACGTGGACTGGGGCGAGCTCGACTACCTGCTGATCGACCTGCCCCCCGGCACCGGGGACGTGTCGATGACGCTGGCCCAGCTGCTGCCGCAGGCGAAGTTCGTGGTGGTGACCACCCCGCAGCCGGCGGCGCAGAAGGTGGCCAAGCGGGCCGCCGAGACGGCCCAGCGCTTCGACCTCGAGATCGCCGGCGTGATCGAGAACATGTCCGGCTTCACCACCCCGAGCGGCGAGCGCTTCACGATCTTCGGCGAGGGCGGCGGCCAGCTCCTCGCCGACGAACTCGACGTGCCGTTGCTGGGCAAGATCCCGCTCCAGGAGGAGCTCCGGACGGCGGCCGACGAGGGCCGCCCGCTCGTCCTCGACGAGCCCGATGCGCCGGCCTCGCAGGCGCTCTATCACGCGGCCCGCGGCGTGATCGCGGCGACGCCTCAGGAGCTGGCGGTCTTCCAGGCCCCCTCGGGCCCGCCCGTGCCGGAGGTCACAGGCACCGCCCTGCCCATGGCGCCGTAGGGCCTGCCACGCGCCCTAGCCGGCTTGCTTGTAGTACTCCGCGTTGATCTGGATGTAGTTCTGCCACTCGTCGGGCAGCTGGTCCTCGGCGAAGCAGGCGTCGACCGGACAGGCCTCGACGCAGGCGTCGCAGTCGATGCACTCCTCCGGGTCGATGTAGAGCTGGGTGACATGGTCGTAGTCGGGCTCGTCGGGAGTAGGGTGGATGCAGTCGACCGGGCAGACTTCGACGCAGGAGTTGTCCTTGGTGTCGATGCAGGGTTCGGCGATGACGTAGGCCATGGGAGGCGCGATTCTATCGTTGGGGGCATGGCGATCACCTCGAAGATGCTGGGCGCGCGGGGACGCAGACAGGCGGAGAAGCTGGGGATCGACCCAGCTCGCGTGCCGCCGGGCCAGTACCTGACCGAGAAGTTCCCGGTGCTCACCGTGGGCCGGAACCCGGCCTTCGACCTCGCCACCTGGGACCTGCGCGTGGACGGCGAGGTGGAGCGCGAGCTCATCCTCTCCTGGGACGAGCTGATGGCCCTCCCGCAGGCCGAGGTGACCGTGGACATCCACTGCGTGACGCGCTGGTCGAAGCTCGACACGGCCTGGCGCGGGGTGCGCGTGCGCGACCTCCTGGGGCGTGCCGGAGTGTGCCCCGCCGGGACCCATCTGATGGCCCACGGTGACGGTGGCTACACCACCAACGTCCCGCTCGACGCCGTCATGGAGGACGAGGTGCTCGTGGCACACACCTACGGGGGCGAGGCGCTCGAGCCGGACCACGGGGCGCCGCTCCGCCTGCTCGTGCCGAAGCGCTACTTCTGGAAGTCAGCCAAGTTCCTCCGTCGGCTCGAGGTGATGAGCGGCGACCGCATGGGGTTCTGGGAGCTGAACGGCTACCACAACGACGCCGATCCCTGGGAGGAGCAGCGGCATTGGTTCTAGACGAGCCCGATCCGTACTTCGACTCGTTCACGGGCCTGGTCGGCGCGAGAGCCCTCACCTCGGCGACGATGCTCGGCGTGTTCGACGCGCTGCACGAGCGGCCCGCGGGCGCCGCCGAGTTGGCCGGGCGGCTCTCCCTCGATCCGCTCGGCTCTGACACGCTCCTCACGACGCTGCTCACGATGGGCTACGTGGAGCGCGACGGGGACGGGCGCTTTCGCAACACCGCGGTGTCGGAGCGCCTGCTGGTGAGCTCCTCGCCGGAATCGATCGCCACCTACGTGGGAGCGCAGGCGGACCTGCACTTCCAGGTGCTCGGCATGCTGCTGCAGGCGGTGCGCGACGGGTCCGCTTACGCGATGCACGAGGAGCGCCGGGACGATGCCGAGCGCTGGGAGGCCTACATCCGCGGGCTGTTCGAGATCTCCCGGCCCGAGCACGACTCGAACGTGGCCCGTGTGCCGGTGGACGACCCCCGCCGCATGGTGGACGTGGCGGGCGCCCACGGCGCCTTCTCGATGGCGATGTGCCGCCGTCACCCGAACCTGCAGGCCACTGTGCTCGACCTGCCGCCGAGCGTGGCCGTGGGGCGGCAGATCGTGGCGGAGGAGGGGTTTTCGGACCGGGTCTCGTTCAGGGAGGGCGACGTGTTCGAGCTCGGACTGGGGGAGGACCTCGACGTGGTGTCGATCTTCAACCTGGTCCACCATCTGCCGGAGGAGCGCGACCGCGAGCTGTGCCGGATGGCCCGCGAGGCGCTGCGTCCCGGAGGCTGCCTCGTGATCGGCGACTCGGCCCGGCCGGAGCCGGGCGAGGACGTCTCCGAACAGGGCGCGATCTCGTCGCTGCTCTTCTACGCCTGGAGCCACTCGCGGAACTTCACCCCCACCGAGATCCGCTCCTGGATGACCGAGGCCGGCTTCGAAGATGTGGAGACCTACCGCAGCGAGCGCTCCCCGTGGCGCATCGTCGTGGTGGGCCGATGATCCTGCTTACGGGCGCCACGGGCACGATCGGGTCCGCGCTGCTGCGGCGCCTCACCCGCCAGGGCGAGCCGGTGCGCTGCCTGGTGCGCGACCCGCGTCGGCTGGGCGACCACCGCGTACGCGTGCAGATCGCGCTTGGCGACCTGGCCGACCCGCCCTCGTTCCGGCATGCCCTGCGCGGCGTGGACACGGTGGTGCACCTGGCGGCAGCAATCCGCGACGAACCCCACGCCTCGATCGAGGAGCTGAACGCGGTGGCCACGCTGCGGCTCGTGCGGTCGGCCGAGCGGGCGGGTGCGCGGCGCTTCGTGTTCTTCTCCGCGATGGGGGCCGTGCACCACTCGCGGACGCGCTTCTTCCGCGCGAAGGCGCTGGCGCGCCAAGCGGTGGAGGCCTCGTCGCTCGAGTCGACGGTGTTCAGCCCGTCGATCGTCTACACGCCAGGCGACCCGTGGCTGACGCTGCTGGAGCGGTTCTCGTATCTGCCGGCGATCCCGGTGTCCGGCGCGGGGCGGGCGCGCTATCAGCCGATCTGGGCCGAAGACGTGGCCGACTGCGTGGTGGCCGCCCTGATGGCCTCCGGGCCCCGGCGGCGCGCGTTCGAGCTGGCCGGGCCCGAGACGCTCTCGTACGACGAGATCGTCCGGGTGGCGGTACCGAGGCGCCGGCATCTGCACGTGCCGCTGCCGATGGTAAGGGCCTCGTTGAGGCTACTGCGGAAGCTCGGTGGTCCGCACGTGTTCGCGACCTGGGAGGAGGCCGAGCTGATGGAGGAGCCGATGACTACCAGCCGAGGCACGACGGACGCGGAGTCACTCGGCGTGAGGCCGCTTCCGATGGCGAGCGTGCTGGGCGGCGGATGAGCCGCGTCAGGCCAAGACGGCTAGGAGCTGCTCCCGGCTGACGTTCCCGCCGCTCGCCACGAGGGCCACGCGGCTGCCGCGCAGCTCGTCCGCGAGCCGCAGCGCGGCGGCGAGGGTAGCCGCCCCCGACGCCTCGATGAGGTTGCGGGTGCTCTCGATCATCGTGCGCTGCGCGGCGCGGATCTCGTCCTCGCTCACCAGCACGAAGTCGTGCAGGTGCTCGCGCATGATCCGCTGCGGCAACTCGAAGGGCGCGCGAGTGTCGAGCCCTTCTGCGTGAGTCTCGCTCGTCGCCTCCACGGGACGCCCCTCTCTCCAGCTCCGGTAGGCGGCAGGGGCGGCCTCCGACTGAACCGCGATCACCTTCAGATCGGGATTGACGGCAGCGGCCACGACGCAGGCCCCGGCGGCGCCGCTGCCGCCGCCAACCGGGACGATCACCGCTTCAACGCCGGGCTCCTGCTCGACGATCTCGAGCGTCTCGGTCGCCACGCCGGCGATCAGGTGCGGCTCGTTGCCGGAGTGCACGTAGCGGTAGCCGTGCTCGGCGGCGAGACGCTCGGCGTTCTCGCGCGCATCGTCGAACTTGGCCCCGGCCACGACCAGCTCGGCGCCCAGGCTCTCCATGGCGGCGACCTTGACGGGGTTCGAGCGCTCCGGAATGCAGATGCGCGCCTTCACCCCGAAGAGCCGCGCGGCGAAGGCGATCGACTGGCCATGGTTGCCGGTCGACGAGGCGATGAGCCCGCGCTCGCGCTCGTCATCCGAGAGCTGAGCGACGAGGTTGACCCCGCCGCGCACCTTGAACGCGCCGACCGGCTGGTGGTTCTCGTGCTTGACGTGGACGCGCGCCCCGACGAGCTCGTCCAGCTGCGGATAGCTGAACAATGCGGTGCGCGGCAGGTGCGGGGCGATCCGGCGCCGCGCCGCCAGGACATCGGCGAGGCCGGGCGTCATGAGGCGAGCGTACTGCGGGAAGAGCGAGGGCCCCGCCGGAGCGGGGCCCTCTGAAACTGCACTGCGGAAGCTCTCCGAGCTTCCTACATCATTCCGTCCATGCCGCCCATGCCGCCGCCCGGCATCCCGGCGGCTTCCTTCTCCGGCATCTCGGCGACGATCGCCTCGGTCGTCAGGATGTTCTTCCCGATCGACGCGGCGTTCTGGAGCGCGGAGCGCGTGACCATGGCGGGGTCGATCACTCCGGCCGCGACGAGGTCGACGATCTCGCCGGTCTCGACGTTGAGGCCGTCGTTCTTGCCCTTGGCGTTTCGCACGTCGTTGACGACGACGGAGCCCTCGAGCCCCGCGTTGTCCGCCAGCTGGCGCAGCGGCTCCTCGAGCGCGCGGAACACGATCTGCGCGCCGGTGCGCTCGTCGCCCTCGTAGGCGTCGAGCTTGATTGCGTTCTGCGCCCGCAGGAGCGCCACGCCGCCGCCCGCCACGATGCCCTCCTCGAGGGCGGCGCGGGTGGCCTGCAGCGCGTCCTCCACGCGGTGCTTCTTCTCCTTCATCTCCGTCTCGGTGGCCGCGCCGACCTTGACCACTGCGACTCCGCCGGCCAGCTTCGCCAGCCGCTCCTGCAGCTTCTCGCGGTCGAAGTCCGAGTCGGTGTTCTCGATCTCGTTCTTGATCTGGTTGATGCGGCCCTTGATCGCCTCGCTCTCACCGGCGCCGTCCACGATCGTGGTCGTGTCCTTCGCGATCACGACGCGACGCGCGCGGCCGAGCTGCGACAGCTGGGTGTTCTCCAGCTTGAGGCCCATCTCCTCGGTGATGACCTCGCCGCCCGTGAGGATGGCGATGTCCTCGAGCATGCGCTTGCGGCGGTCGCCGAAGCCCGGCGCCTTGACCGCCACACCGGTGAAGGTGCCGCGCAGCTTGTTCACCACGAACGTGGCGAGGGACTCGCCCTCCACGTCCTCGGCGATGACCAGGATCGGCTTGCCCGACTGGATGACCTGCTCGAGCACCGGCAGGATGTCCCGCACGGATCCGATCTTCTGGTTGGCGATGAGGATGTAGGGATCCTCGAGGGTCGCCTCCATGCGGTCCTGGTCGGTGACCATGTAGGGCGAGATGTAGCCCTTGTCGAACTGCATGCCCTCGGTGAACTCGAGGTCCATTCCGAAGGTCTGGCCCTCCTCGACGTTGACCACGCCGTCCTTGCCGACCTTGTCGATCGCGTCGGCGATCACGTCGCCGATCTCGTCGTCGGCGGCTGAGATGGCCGCCACCCGGGCGATCTGGTCCTTGCCGGAGATCTCGGTCGAGATGTCCTTGATGTGGTCGACCACCTGGTCGACCGACTTCTCGATGCCCCGCTTGAGAGCAAGCGGGTTGGCGCCGGCGGCCACGTTCTTCAGGCCTGTGCGCACGATGAGCTGCGCCAGCACGGTGGCGGTGGTGGTGCCGTCGCCCGCAACGTCGTTGGTGGCGGTAGCCACCTCGCGCACGAGCTGGGCGCCCTGGTTGGAGAACGGATCCTCGATCTCGATTTCACGAGCGATCGATACGCCGTCGTTGGTGATGGTGGGGGCGCCGAACTTCTTGTCGATCACCACGTAGCGGCCCTTGGGGCCGAGCGTGACCTTGACCGCGTTCGCGACGGCGTCGACGCCGTCCTCGAGTGCGCGGCGCGCCTCCACGTCGTATTTGAGCTCCTTGTGAGCCATGTGTTCCAGTTCCTCCTAGCTCGCGACCTTGGCGAGTACGTCCGACTCACGAAGGACGAGGAGATCGTCTCCCTCGACCTGGACCTCGGTGCCGCCGTACTTCGAGTACAGGACTTCGTCGCCCTCGGCGACGTCGAGCGGGATGCGCTTATCGCCATCCTCGTCCCACTTCCCGTCACCGACGGCAAGGACCTTGCCGCGCTGCGGCTTCTCCTTGGCGGTGTCGGGCAGGACGATGCCGCTCGCGGTGGTCTCCTCTTCCTCGATCGCCTGAACGATGAGGCGATCTCCCAGAGGCTTGAGATTCATGGGCATTACCTCCGTCTGAAATGCGTTCCTTGGCACTCCATAGGTGCGAGTGCCACGGCTGGCACTCTAGCAACAGGAGTGCCAGACGACCAGGCCGGGAGTCAGTTCTGGTGCGGCCCGGCCTGACGCATCCGGTCGCGGATCTCCGAGGGGCGGTCGGAGACCTGGGAGAACCGCACGACGGTCACGGTGTCCTCCATCGCGACCTTGCGGCCATAGATCTGCTCGAGGAAGTGCACCATCTCGTCGAGGCGGCGGAACTCGGGGTTGTCGTGCTCGATGTCGCGCGGGGACAGCTCCTGCGCCTGCTTGACCTCCACCGAGTCGATCACGGCCTCGAAGATCCGCTCTCGCGGGGAGTGCTGGAAGCCGACCGTGATCAGCACCAGCTCCCCCTTGCGGTACTTCTTGCTCTTGTCGCCCAGACGGATCGTGGCGGTCTTCCGGCCACGCTTGAGCTGGTCGACGAAGATCGGCGAGTAGAAGTTGAGGACGAACACGACGCGGGCAGCCTAGCGGCCTTCCGCCAGTCGCGACAGCGCGGACTCGGCCATCGCCCGCTCGCCCTTGTAGGCGAGTCGACCCGGGGCTTCCTCCAGCGGGATCCAGAGCGCCTCGTCCACCTCGTGGTGGCCAGCAGAGAACTCGCGGATCACTCCTCGGGATCTCCGCTCACCAGCGGCACGAAGCGGACCGATGCGACGGCCTCGGCCTCACCGTCGCGGAAACGGATCAGATGCTCCCGCCGCCCGAGCGCGACCGGGCAGACCAGCGCGGCGCCCGGCGCCAACTGCTCGAACAGCGCCGCCGGCGGCTCCCCGATGGCGGTCGCTGTGACCGAGATGCCGCCGAATGGCGCGCGGTCAGGGGCCCCGCGGGCACCGTCTCCCACCCGCACCTCGACGTTGTCGTAGCCGAGCCTGGCGAGGACGGTGCGCGCCCTGGCGGCGAGGGTCTCGAAGCGCTCGATGGTCACCACCTCGGCACAGATCCGGGACAGCACGGCGGCCGCGTAGCCCGAGCCGGTCCCCACCTCGAGCACGGTCTCGTCCCCGCGCAGCTCGAGCAGCTGGGCCATGCAGGCCACGATCCAGGGCTGTGAGATCGTCTGACCCTCGCCGATGCGCAGCGCGCCGTCCCGGTAGGCGCGGCGGCGGAGCTCCTCGGGCACGAACTCCTCGCGCGGGACCTCCCGCATGGCGGCGAGCACGCGTTCGTCATGTATGCCGCGCCGCCGGAGCTGGCGCTCAACCATGCGCTCCCGCTTCTCAGTGGATGTAGTTCCGGAGTCGTGTGGGGTCATGCACGGTCACCTTGCCGCGGCCGAGGGTGACCACGCCGGCCCGTTCGAGCGTGGCGAGGAAACGGCTGGCGCTCTCGCGCGAGGTGCCGGCCAGATGGGCGATCTCGGCCTGCGTGGCGCGGATCAGGACATCCGAGTCGGGCGCTCCCTCCGCCTGGCGGGCGACGGTCTGGGCGAGGAGCGCGCTCGCCACGCGGCCGGCCACGGTTTGGAAGGACTGCTGGAGGAGCCGCTCGTTTGTGCGGCTTACGCGCTCGGCCAGTGAGGCGAGGACCTTGAGCGCCAGCTCAGGATGGCGGCGGATGAGCCGCTGGACGTCGCGGGCGAGGAGCGCAACGGCGGTGGTGGCCTCGACCGCCTCCGCCGTGGCCGAGCGTGTCTCGCCGCGGAACATCGCAAGCTCGCCGAACATGGCGCCCGCGCGCAGCTCGGCGAGCGCGACCATGCGGCCGTCCTGGTGCTCGCGGGTGAGCACAACTGCGCCTGACCGAAGCAGGTAGCAGGTGTCGCCCTCGTCGCCCTCCCGGAAGATGATCTGGCCCCGCTCCCAGCTGCGCGGGACCGCTACCTGAGCCACCGCCTGGAGCTCGCGCTGCTCGAGATCGGTGAAGACCTCGGTGCGCGCGAGCAGCCGAGCGGTTTCGTCGCCGGTCGCCACAAGGTCGGATAATGCCGGATGCGATGGCCGTAGTTCCTGCAGCCGTGAGCATCGAAGACGTGGAGGACGCAGCCCGGCTGATCGCCGGCCGGGTCCGCGAGACCCCGCTGCTCCCCGCGGGGGAGCTCTCACGTCGCGCCGGGGCGCGCGTGTTGCTCAAGGCTGAGAACCTCCAGGTGACCGGATCCTTCAAGGCGCGCGGCGCCACCAACGTCATTCGGCGCCTGCCGGAGGAGGCGTTGCGGTGCGGCGTGGTGGCGCCTAGTGCGGGAAACCACGCCCAGGCTGTGGCCTACGCAGCCAGGGACGCAGGAGCCGAGGCCGTGCTCGTGATGCCGGAGGAGGCGCCCCTCGCGAAGGTCGCTGCGGTGCGGCAGTACGGCGGCGAGGTGCGCCTGTACGGAGGGACCTACGACGACGCTCAGGCCGAGGCGCGGCGGCTCTCCGAGGAGGAGGGCAGAACGCTGGTGCAAGCGTTCGACGCGCCGGAGGTGGTGGCCGGCCAGGGGACCGTGGGCCTCGAGGTGGCCGATCGCGCGCCCGACGTGCGCCTCCTGGTGGTGCCGCTGGGCGGGGGAGGCCTCGCCGCCGGCGCCGCCATCGCGGTGAAGGCGCGCGTGCCCGAGGCGCGCGTGGTGGGCGTGCAGGCAGAGGCCTGCGCTCCCTACATCGACTCGCTTGCCGCGCATCGGCCGATCGGGGCGCGCTCGGCGAACACGATCTGCGACGGCATCGCCGTCAAGCGGCCGGGCGACTTCACGCTGCCGCTGGTCGATCGCTACGTGGACGACGTGGTGACGGTCTCCGACGACGAGGTGGCCCAGGCGATGGTGCTGCTGCTCGAGCGGTCGAAGCTGGTGGTCGAGGGAGCGGGCGCGGTGGCTGTGGCGGCGCTGCTGCAGGGGAGGGTGGAGGCGCCGGCCGAGGGGGAGGTCTGCGCTGTGCTGTCAGGGGGCAACGTGGACGCCTCGCTGCTCTCGGAGTGCATCCGGCTCGGCGAGACCGCCGCGGGGCGCCGCATAGTGCTGTCGACCGTGGTGCCGGACCGCCCGGGCGCGCTCGCCGGCCTGCTGCGTGTGGTGGCCGACCACGGCGGCAACGTGGTGGACGTGGAGCACCTGCGCGACGGCATGGACATCCATGTGCGCGAGACCGCCATTAAGCTCGTGCTGCAGACCCGCGGTCCAGAGTCGAACCAGGAGATCCTCGACGCCGCCCGGGCCGAGGGTTTCTCGGTGCGGGTTGAGCGAGACGCCTAGACGCGCGCCGCGTAGGCTTGGCTGGATGCGCCTCTGGCCCGCGCTCATCCTCGCCTTGACGGTCGCCGTCGCCGCGGCCGCCCCTGCGGGCGCCGAACCCGGCCTGCGCAAGGCGCTCTCGATGGGCTCGATCAACCATGGCGGCGACTACGAGGACCTGAACTTTCACGGAAACCTCGAGACGGTCGGGCAGACCGGCGCGCGCTGGGTGCGCATCTGGGTTCGCTGGGACAAGGCCCAGCTGTTCCCGCCGTCCCAGCTCCCCTGGTCGCGGCTCGACAGCACGAGCAACGACCTCCCCGTCTGCGGCACGGGCTGCGGGTTTCGCTACATCCAGGCCGTGGACGCGCAGATCGCCGCCGCGCGGGCGGCGGGGCTGAGCGTGGTGCTCGCGACATGGCACTTCCCGCGCTGGTCGAACGGCACCGCGGGCCTTCCCGCCGACGGGGAGCGGCAGGATCGCGGCTCGCCGACCACGCCGGTCGAGCGGCTGAAGCCGATGGAGTTCCGCATCCCCGTCGGCCAGCTGGGCAGGAACGGTTACTACGGGCGCTGGATCGACTGGCTGATCGGGCGCTACTCGCGCTACGGGCGCAACCTGGGTCTCGAGGTGATGAACGAGCCCAACCACCAGCTCTGGCCCCAGCAGGGCCCGAGCACGACCGCGGATCCGTATGGGCCGGGACCCGTTGTGATGGACGACTATGTCGCGGAGATGATGGAGACCGCGCGTGCCGTCTCGGCCGCCCGGCGGGACCCTGTGTTGCTGCTGGGGCCGGGGCTGTCGGACCGCTTCGGCGCCGACAGCCGGCTGATGACGAACTTCCAGACGGCGGTGCCGGAGACGCTGAACGCGCTGCAGGCGCGCGGGTTCAAGACGGCGTCACACTTCGTCTGGAGCCACCACAACTATGCGGACGTGGAGCGCAACGTCGCCACGCCGACGCGGGCGGACCAGGCTCGCGCCTACCTGGTCGGGCGCTGGCGCGGCCTCGGTGGGACGGTGAGTCCCAAGGTGTGGCTGACCGAGGGCGGTGCGCGCCTCGGCCAGAGCCAGGCCACCGATCTGACCATGCAGGCCGAGCTCGTGCGGCTGAACTGGGAGCGGATGAGCGCCGCCCCCGGGATCGAGATGTGGACGAACTACCTGCTCTACGCCGACGCCACGGCGAACTCCGGCCTGCGCGAGGCGCGGCTCGGCAGCGCCTTGCCGCGCCCCGTGTGGAACGTGTTCGCCTCGTTCCCGGCGTATCGCTGAGTCAAGGGGAACGGTCAGACCCCTTACGCTGCGGCGATGAATATCGCGCCCGAGGTGGCCGAGGGCCTCGCCGCCGGTCGGCCGGTCGTGGCGCTCGAGAGCACCCTGGTCAGCCACGGTCTGCCGCGGCCGCGCAACGTGGAGGTGGCTCGTGAGGTGGAGGCGGCGGTGCGCCGGGCTGGGGCGGTGCCCGCCACGGTCGCGGTGCTCGGCGGTGAGGTGCGGGTGGGCCTCGACGAGGACGCGCTGGAGGCCGTGGCTTCGCGGGACGACGTGGTCAAATGCGGCGTTCGGGACCTCGCGCCCCTGGTATCCCGCGGCGGATACGGGGCCACCACGGTTGCATCGACCGCGCACCTTGCCGACAGAGCCGGTGTCCGCGTGTTCGCCACCGGCGGGCTCGGCGGGGTCCACCGGGGCGCGCGCGAGACGTGGGACGAGTCTGCGGATCTCGAGACGCTCGCGCGGACCGGCATAGTCGTCGTCTGCGCCGGGGTGAAGTCGATCCTGGACGTGGGCGCGACGCTCGAGCGGCTCGAGACCCTGGGCGTGACGGTGCTCGGCTACGGCACCGACCGCTTCGCCGGCTTCTACCTCTCCGACTCGGGCCATCCGGTGGCGTGGCGGGTGGACTCGCCGCACGAGGTCGCCGCCGTGGCGGCGGCGCGCGGTGAGCTGGGCACGGAGGACCGCGCTGTCGTCGTGGCCAACCCGCTTCCGGCCGGCGAGCAGCTGGATCCGGCCCTGCACGACCGGGTGCTTGCGGCCGGCCTGACCGACGCGGAGCGAGAGGGCGTGGGCGGCAAGGACGTGACCCCCTTCCTCCTCGACTTCCTTCGCCGGGAGACGGACGGAGCCAGCCTGGAGGCGAACGTGCGGCTCGTTGTTAGGAACGCCGAGCTGGCGGCGCGGATCGCGGCGGCGATGTCCGCGACGTGACACGGCTCGTAGTCCTCGGCGACGTGATGGTCGACGTGGTCTGCCGGCTGGAGGGCCCCCTTGCCCTCGGAAGCGATGCCCCGGCCCGGATCGAGTTCGGGCACGGGGGGTCGGCGGCGAACGTGGCGGCTTGGGCGGCGGTGGGTGAGCCGCTTTCGAGCGATCCGCCGGTGCTCGCCGGCCGGATCGGGGCGGACGAGCGCGGCCGGGCGGCGGAGGCGGGGCTGCGGGCCACGGGCGTCGCTACCCGGCTTGCCGTGGACCCGGAGCAGCCGACGGGCACATGCGTGGTTCTCGTGGCCCCGGACGGCGAGCGGTCGATGGTGCCCGACCCGGGTGCGAACGATCGTCTGGCCGGCGGGGACCTCCCGGACGAGGTGCTCGTCCGGGGCGCGCACCTGCACCTGACAGGCTATTCGCTGGTCCGAGGCGGTTCGCGCCGGGCGGCCCGCTCGGCGATCGCGCGGGCGCGCGAGCGCGGGATGACGGTGTCGGTGGATCCGTCCTCCGCGGCGCTCCTGTCGCCGGGGTTCCTGGACGAGCTGGCGGGAGTGGGGATCCTGCTGCCGAACCTCGAGGAAGCGGTTGCGCTGAGCGGGGACGAGGACGCGGAGCGGGCCGCGCTGGGGTTGGCACGCCGTGTGCCGGAGGTGGTGGTCACCCTGGGGGCCGGTGGGGCGCTGTGGACGGATGGGCGCTCGGTCTGCCGAGCGGCGGCGGTGCCAGCCGCGCCGAACGACGGCGGTGACGGGCGTGGTCATGCCGATGCCGCCCTCGACACCACGGGCGCGGGTGATGCCTTCGCCGCCGGCTTCCTCAGTGCTCGCCTTTCCGGCGCCGGCCCCGAGGAGGCTCTCCACGCTGGCTGCGGGCTCGCCGCTGTCGCGGTTCGCACCCCTGGGGCGCGCCCGTCCTAGTCGAGCGCTTGAGGAGCACTCAGGCAAGGGCCGATTCGCGGCGGCGGCGGCGCAGGGCACTGGTCGCGAGCCAGCCGAGCGCCGCGATCAGCCCCAGTGGGAGGGCGATCGCCATCACACGGATGAGGACTCCGGCCAGGCCCACCACCAGGTCGCCCGCGTCGCCGACCGCGTCGTCGAATGAACCGCCGGCTCCACCACTACCGCCCGAGTCGTCGTCGGTGCCCGCCAGGTCCACGGTCACCACCGCGTAGTCGGTTCGCAGCCGGAGGTCGCGCAGCACGGCGCGCAGGCCGTTGATCTCGCCGGCCACGATGTCGAGCCGGCGGCGGATCGCCTCCGCCTCCTCGTCGGTCGCCGCCAGCTCGAGCCGGCGCAGCAGGCTGCGGCGCTCAGCCCGCGCGGATTGCAGGCGGTCCCGCGTCGTGACGTGGCGGCGGGTCACGTCCTGGCCTGACTGGCTCTGCTCACGGACCGTCGCCAGCCCGGCGAGGTCGGCAAGGGCGGGGCGTAGTCGGCCCGCGGGGATGCGCAGCTCGAAGAACCCGTTCGCGCCCTCCTGGTCCGAATCGAGTGTCGAGCTCAGAACGAACCCGCCGTGGCGGTTCGTCACCCGCGTGACGTCCTGCGCGAGGGCCGGGATCTGCTCGTTTGGCGACTCCAGCGTCATCGAGATGGTGCGCTCGACCTTGCGGTCGCCCCGGCCCGGCGCAAAGCCGCCGGCTCCGCGCGGGGGCGGAGCGATGGAGGACTGGGTGCTGTCGGGCTGGATGGGCTGGATCGCGGGCGCCGCGCCCCGGGCCGCCTGGGGCGGACTGGGCGGTGGAGCCGCCTCGCCAGCGCCGCCTCCGCCCTCGGCGCCGCCGCCGTCGTCGCTCTGGACGACGCTGCTGCCGCCGCCGTCGCCTTCGTCGCCGGAGTTGAAGTCGACCGAGGCGACCACGACGAACACCGCAACCACCGTGAGCACCACCCCCGCCGCCGGAAGCATGCGGCTCGGGGACGGGAGGTTCCGCACGGCGTCCCGCGGCCAGGCGCGCGCGGCCTGGAGTCCCGAGCGCACCTCGTCGGCGAGCGCGCGGGCTGACCCCGGCTCCGCGGGGAAGCCCTCCCTCACCCGCTTCTCGAGCGCCTCGGCGAACTCGGCCTCGGCCTGGTCGGCGTCGGCCCGGAGCACCAGCCCCAGCTCCTGCAGCTCCCGCACGAGCGGATCGTCGTGATCCGCCGCGCCGTCGCGCAGCGCGGCGTCGACCGCGCACAGGTCGCGCTCGATCGTGGCGGTGGACTCGGAGTCAGGATGCGTCATCGCAGGCCTTTCGCAGCTTCGTGAGAGCGCGGTGTAGCCGGGTGCCCGCGTTGGTCTCGGACACTCCGAGCACCCGTCCGATCTCGGCGTTCGACAGACCGCCCGAGAACTTCAGGGAGAGCAGATCGCGTTCGTGGCCGTCCAGCGCGTTGAGCGCCACGCGCACCGCCTCGCGCCGCAGCGCCAGGTCGGCGTGGTCCTCGGCGGTGGGCGCGTCCCGGTCGGCGGGCTCGTCCTCCATGCCGGCGCTGCGCCCCCGGCGCCGCAGCTCGTCGAGGGCGGCGTTGCGGGCGATGCCGAACAGCCACGCCTCCGCGGTGCCGCGCCGAGCGCGGTAGCTGCCGCGCTTCCGGTACGCGCGCTCGAACGCCTGGGCCGTCACGTCCTCGGCCGCCGAGCGGTCGCGCAGCAGGGACATCACGTAGGCGTACACGCGCGGGAAGCTCCGCTGGTAGAGCGCCGCGAAGGTCTCGGCGTCGGTTCGCGCCCGTACCGGCATCCGCTCGGCCACCGCCTCTGTCACGTCCCTACTACGTACGTGCGTCCAGTTCATCACGCGCTTCTTGGCCAGGAGTTCAAGCGGCCGGGCGCGCGACCCGATACACGTCGGGATGCTCCGCCCCGTCGCATCTCTGGCCATGCTCGCATGCACCCTCGCCGTCTCAGCGACCGCGCTCGGAAACGACCGCGCCGCCGAGGCTCCCGGCGTGGCGGTCACCGCGGCGCAGCCGGTCACCACAGGACCGTCGTCCGGCATCGCAAGGGCCGCCGGCGCGCCGAAGCTGTGGGCCACGGTCAACGTCTGCGACACGGCCGGCGCGCCCAACTCGATGGGCGTCCGCGCCGGCATGCCGGGCAATACCTCGCGCGAGCGCATGTTCATGCGCTTTCGCGCCGAGTACTGGAACCTCTCGCTCCAGGCGTGGACGCCGGTTGCGGACCAAGGCGTGTCGCCGTGGGTCTACGCCGGGCCGGCCCGGTACGAGCACCGCCAGGCCGGCTGGACCTTCGGGTTCGCCCCTCCCCCGGCCGGCGAGACCTACACCATGCGCGCCGTCGCGGAGTTCCAGTGGAGAGGGCGGATGCAGCCGCGCGCCCCGAACCGCAAGGGCTCGCACTCCCGCGTCGTGCGCTCCGTCTCCCGGGTGACGGAGACCGGGATCCGCGGCGTTCGCGGCGGCGACCCCGCCGGGACTTCCAAGGCGATGTGCCTCATCTACTAGCCGAAGTCCGCGTGCTCTCATCGAACAGGCGCGGGTCGTTCGTGATCACGCCGTCCACGCCGAGCGCCTCCAGCGACCTGATCCGGCGCGCGTCGTCCACAGTCCAGACGTAGACCTCTCCACCCGACCTGTGGACGGCCTTGACCAGGCGGCGGCTCACCAGGATCTGGTGCGACATGATCGCCTCGCAGCCACCGGCCCGGATGCGCGAGGCGGCCTGACCCGGCAGCCGCGCGCGCATGACGCGCGCGATCGCGTAGGCCGGCACGGCCAGCCGGGAGCGCGTGTAGTCGCGCCGCACGCGCGGCACCGACCAGCCGCGCCGCAGTCCCGGCGCCAAATCGCCCAGCCGGTCGAGGCTCTCGGGGTACATCGTCGACACCAGCGAGCGTCCCGTCAGCCCCCGCCGAGCGAGGCCCTCGGCTACCTCGCGCTCGTAACCCGGCAGCTTCATGTCCACGTCGAGCTGCACGCCCGCGTAGGCCTCGCCGGCGAAGTGGTCGAGCCCCTCCTCCATCGTGAGGCACTCGCGCGACTCGGCGTCCTCGTGGTCGTGAGCGAGCACCAGGCGCCCGTCGCGCGTGCGCAGCACGTCGAACTCGATCATGTCCACGCCGTGCTCGAGCGCGGCCTCGAAGCTCTCGACCGTGTTGCCGGGGGCGACGTGGTCGGCGCCCTTGTGGCCGACACGGATCAGGCCTGGCACGCCGGGCACCAGTTCACAGCGCGGATCCGCCGCGCCGCGGAGTGGATGGTGTCGCCCTCGGGCATCCCCCCTACGGTGCCAGATGCGCGATTCGCAGCCAGCGCCGCAGCCTGTAGCGCGGCGCCACCTCGCGAATGGCGGCCAGCACGTCTGAGCGCGTCATCACTCCGTGCCGGAGGCGGCTCTGGAGCAGTCGCAGGAAGGCCGTCATGCGGTCACGGCCAATGTCGCGCTCGAGCCGCTGCAAGGCGCACGAGCCGGCGTAATAGATGACCTCCCCGATCGCGGCCGGCCGCGCGCGCTCGAACAGCTCCATCGTGGAGTCGAGCTGGATGTGCCGCCGCCACGGGGCGACCAGCAGGTACGGGTTCCGCGGCACGCAGAAGTTCACACGCGGGTGGAGTCGCTCGTGCGAGTACGAGGCGAAGCTCTCGTCGAGCCAGGGCTCGCGGTACTGGTTGTTGCCGACCAGCCCGTACCACCACTGGTGGGCGACCTCATGGGTGATCACGTCGGCGGCGGGGATCGAGAAGACCAGCTCGGGGTACTCCATGCCGATCCCCGCTCCAAACCCGCCGCGGACGAGTACCACGTCGAGCTCGGTCGAGTCGTAGGGCCCGTACCGGCGGCCAAACAGGCGAAGGGCCCGGCGAGCGATCTGCAGGGCGCCACGGCTGCCCCGCACCCGGCGGCCCGCGAACACGCGCACCCGAACCCCGCCCTGGCTCCCCTGCACGACCCGCAAGGGGCCCACGGCCAGCGCGAAGTCGCGCGCCTGCGCCGAGCTCACGCGAAGCGTGCGCTCGCCGCCCGCGATGTCCTCCGCCACCGTCGCGCCCGTCGTGGCGGCGCGCAGGCGCCGTGGCAGGCGCAGGACGGCGTCCCAGCCCGCCCCGAGCGAGTAGAAGCTCTCGCCCAGCCCGGCGTACGGCTCGAGGTGGAGCCCCCGCCGGTCCCGCACGGCGAGCACCGGGATCACGTTCCCGAGCAGCACCGTGTCCCGAACCCGGCCGAAGCGGTCCCTCTTGGGGCGCACGCGGACCTCGAACCGGAGAGCGACCGCGCCGGTGCCGCCCGGCGGGACGGGGGCCGCGAGCCGCACCTCCAGGGCGGTGCAGCGCACGCGCTCCCTCCCGGCCGTGGCCGGGGCCTCGACCTCGACCCGGATGCGGCGCGGCCGGCAGTTGTCGGGGCCGTTCGCCCAGAGGCGCAGCCAAACGCTGCTGAGCGCCGCCGGCCCGCGGTTGTGGAACTCGATCCGCTCGCTCCCGGAGAGCACCCCGGCGCCTCTGTCCTCGTAGCGTAGGTCGAGCCTGTAGGCCTCCGGGTCGGCGTCGCGGATCTCGACCGGCCGGGCGGCCGCCGCTGGGGCGAGGGCAAGGGCCAGCAGGATGACGAGGGCGGCACGCACCTGGCCAACGGTACTGTCGTGCGGGCATGAAGCTCGCAACCTGGCACGTAAACGCGCTCATGGCGCGGATGCCGGGAGTGCTCGAGTTCCTCGGGCTGCACCGGCAGGACATCCTCTTCATTCAGGAGACCAAGACCGAGCCGAACGCGTTTCCGCCGCCCGAGCTCGAGGCGGCCGGCTACCGCGCCGTCCACCACGGCCCCGGGCGCTGGGCCGGCGTGGCGCTGCTGGCACGCGGCGAAGTCGACGGCGGCATCGACCGCAGCTTTAGCCATCGTCCGAGGCCCTCGGATCACGCGCCGCTGGTGTGCATGGAATGGGGCAGTCAGGCCGTCGCTACTGGCTTGCCTCGATGCTGAAGCCAGGCGGGCTCGACCCGTAAAGGCCTCCTGGGGCTCGCACCTCCACACCCACCCCGCGAGGCACCGACCCGGCGGCCCGGCTGTCGCAGAAAGGTAGTCCGCTCATCGTCGCCACTTGAGAGGTGAGAGCTGCCCGGCCCCTTCGGTGCGGATGTCCTTCCTCCAGAACGCGACGCGATGGCCGCCCTCGAAGGCGGCCAGCTCGCATTGGTAATCGTCGCCCTGGAGGTGAACGGCGTCCCGGATCTCGAAACGCAGCCGCGGCGCGGCGTGCTGCAGTGCAAGCGACGCCTGCCGCTGCTGCGGACGCGGCGCGTTCGGGTTTGGAATGAAGTCCGGGTTCGTAATCGTCGTTCCGGCGGGGTGGTCGAGCACCAGGTAGGGGGTGTAGACGGTGTGCGGGGTGACGCGCTTGTCGGCCGAGAACGCGACATCGGAGGCACTTGGGAAGATCTTTTGCATCTCCCTGTCCTCTTTCCGGCTGGCCAGGTCGCTCCAGAGCACGGCCCCGGCTAGCCTGGCGCCGCCGATCTGATGGTCGGCGATCGCCTTGGTCTCGGTCGACACAACGCCGCGCCTGTTCCGCACTGGGAGGCGCTGACCCAGCGGGCCCACATTGAAGTAGGGATGGGCGTGCGCGATGGCGATCCCGGCGTCCAGGAACTCCCGCTTCCAGTTGACTCCCGTCCTATCTCCGCGGATCAGCACGCACTCGTCGGGGCGTGTCCCGTCGGCGCGTGGCTTTGCCTTGAGGATGCCCCACTCGATCTCTCGGTCAGCCCACGCCCCCACCGGCACGTAGGCGAGCCCCTGCTCCTGCAGACCCTGCAATGCGTTCGGATCGGCGCGCTCGACGTCGGTGACGACTGCCCGCGCGTCGGCCTCCGTCAGCGGCGGCGTGCGGTAGACGACCTCTGGCAACGCCATCAGCTGGGCCCAGGCGGCGTCTTGGAGCATCGTCAGCGCCGCGCGCACCGCCTCGCGCTCCGTGCCGTGGACGTGCTGGCCCGCGCCGGTCATCTCGACGAGCTTCCGGCGCACCGCGTCGGGGCTGAATCCGGCCGCCCTAGCCTCGGTGGAAATGATCTTGTCCAGGCGCGCCTTGGACGCGCCCGGCGGGTCGAGCGTCGTCACCTGCGCGCCGCCGATCCACAGTTGCCGCTGGATGGCGGCTCCGGTCGACACGAGCCGGGCCACCGCCCTGTTTCCGGCCGTGCACTGAAGCCCCATCAGCAGCTCGGCCGTGGGACCCGAGCCGCGTTCCTGCGCGGCCCCCCCGCGCTCGGCCCGGGCGACGCCGATCCGCTCGGTCTGCTCGCGTTTGGCGTGCTCAGCCATGCCGCAGCTACCCGGTCGCGCCGCTGCTGCTTGCCTCAGGCAACCGCCAGATTGACACGAGCCCCAGTATCCATGACTGGGAGCAGCCCATTGATGCCGTCCGCGCTGCCCGAAAGCGCAAGGCAATCAACGAGCAGGACGCCGCCCACCCCGGGCTGCGCCCGGCCCAGCCCGGGCGCCTTCTTCGACGCGAGAGCCAGCCAGACGTGCAGAAACGGGGCTGATTCCGGGGCTGGGGCCAGCCCGACCGTCATCAAGACCGGGGACGGGGAACGCCTACGGCACAAGCACCGCGGCACGCGTGCGGCGCATCCTGCTGCGTGCGAGGCGCGCTGAGCTGGGACTCGCAGGGGGGAGAAGTTTCCCTCCGCCCGACTCCTCCCCGCAGCGGCTCACTCTTGCCGTGGCGGGCGCGAGCGGGGCGGCAACGGGCGTTGCCGCGCCCCCGCCGAAAGCTCCTTAGGGCCTTTAGCTCCGCGAGGTCAACACCTACACGGCGCGTGGGACCTGACCTTGCCGGCGTGGCGGATAAGCGCGAGTCCGAGGTGCGGCTCGAAGCCTCCGGTGGAGAGGCGCGAGCCAGCGGAGGGGACGTGACTTTGCGCATCGATCATCCGACTGCTCGACGAGTTCCGACTCGCGGTGCTGAGCATCATCTTCGGCCTGGGGCTGACGGTCTTGTTCGGCGTGCAACAAGAGGCGGGCTGGTTGTCGGGAGTCCTGGCAGGCGTCGCCTCGATCGCTGGGCTCGTGGCCCTGTTTCGATGGCGACGTTCGCGGAACGCAATCGCGCGCATGCTCGATTGGGTCGTCGGTCGCGACTGACCGCGCCGCCGGGGTGGGCCCGTGTGCTTGCTCACGCGCTGAGCGTGAGGCGGCGTGGACCCTGCCGGAAGCCGAGCTCGATCAGCAGCTCGGCGGTAGGCGATCCCACCACGGGCTCCCCGTCGAAGCGCTCGACGGCGAGCCGCGGCACGCGGCCGCGCTTCACCGCGTCGGCGAGCGCCTCGAGTGCGGGCCCAAGCCACTCGCGGCTGGGATCGCGGAGCGGCAGCAGGCCCTTGCCGCCGCGCTCGACGTAGAGCACCGGCTCGGCGTCGAGGGTCACCACGTACGCCCCGGCCACGCGGGCCGGCCGCCTCCCGCTGTCGTCGTCGCGCTTCGGCCAGCTCAGGGTGGCCCCGAACGGGTTGGCGGGATCGGTGGCCGCCAGCACGAGCGCGCCGGCCGGCTCGTCCGTGCGCATCGCCCGGAGGCGCTCTATGGCGGCCGACAGCGCGAACTGGGCGCCGCCCAGGCCCTCCACGAAGTAGCCGCGCCGCGCGGTGCCGAGCGTCTCCAGGTTGGACAGCTCGCCGTACAGCGCGGCGAACCCACCGGGGAGGCCCTCGGCGAGCACCGTCTCGCGGGTGACGATGCCGTAACGCTCCAGCAGGATCTCGGCCATGGCGCGCATGCGAGGGCCGTGCGCCGGGGCCTCGGCGAACAGCGCGGCGGTGAGCGACCATCGCCCCTGCACCTGAGGCGAGGCGGGGCGCCGGCGCCGGGCAAAGCGCCGGCCGGCGTCGCGTGTCGCCTTGGCCAGCGAGAGGCGCGGCGCGCGCAGCGGGGCGAATGCGTCATTCGTGACCTCGCCCGCCCAGGCGAGATCCCAGAGCGCCTCCTGGAGCTCGGCCGGCTCGCGCTCGCCCAGATCGGCGAGGAGGTCGGTCCAGAACGCCGCGCCGAGCTCGAGCCGCTCGCGGATGGCGTCGTGCCCGGCCCCCTCCGGCCGCTCGCCGCGCGTAGGCGGCGGGCCGAGCCAGCGGGCGTCCTCGCGGAAGTAAAGGGCAACCCGGCCGGAGCGCGAGCCGAGCGCGCCGGCGCCCACCCACACGACCTCGCCGCCGCCGCACAGCTGGTCCATCCAGGCGGGCGAGTACGAGCCGATGCGGCGGGGAAGCACGTCGCGCTCCCAGACCTCCGGCGCGAGCGCAACGCCCTGCAGCGGCAGGAGCACCTCGCGCAACCGGTCGACCCCGCTCGACGTGGTGGAGTCCACGCCCTGCCAGGCGGGTAGGAAGCGCGCCAGCGCACGCTGGTCGGCGGGCTCGACCTCCTTGCGAAGCGTGGCGAGCGACGCCCGCCGCAGGCGGCGCAGCACCTCGGGATCGCACCACTCCCGCTCGCTGCCGCCGGGGCGCAGCTCGCCGCGGACCAGGCCGCCCGCGGCCTCCAGCTCCCGCAGCACCGGGCCGGAGTCGATCGCGTAGCGGTCGGACAGGTTGCGCGTGGTGAACGGCCCGTGCGTGCGGGCGTAGCGTCGCGCCAGACGCGCGAGCGGGTTCTCGACCTCCTCGAGGAACACCGCGGGCAGCCCACCCGGCGGCATCGCGCCGAGCGCGTCGCGGTAGAGGCCGGCGTCCTCCGCCGCGAGCCAGCGCTGCTCGCCGCCGATTCGCATGCGAATGGCCCGGCGTCCCTTCTCGAGGTCGCGCAGCATGCGCTGGGCCGACACCGCCTCGAGGCAGCGGGCCTGCGCCTCGTCGGTGGTGAGGTCGCCCACAGCGCGGAGCACGTCGTGGAGGCCGTCGGCGTTGGCGGCACGGGTGCGCTCGCTCCTTCGCTGGAGGTCGGCCTCAACCTCCTCGAGCGCGCCGGGGTCGATCAGCTCGCGCAGCTCCTCCTGACCGAGGAGCTCGCGCAGCAGCTCGCGGTCGAGCGACAGCGCAGCGGCGCGCCGCTCGGCGTTGGGCGTGTCGCCCTCGTACATGTAGGTCGCGACGTAGTCGAACAGCAGCGAGGAGGCGAACGGCGAGGCGCGCTGCGTCTCGACCTCGACGAGCGACAGCTCGCGGGTGTGCAGCCCGCGCAGCAGGGCTTCCAGGCCGGGGAGGTCGAACACGTCGCGCAGGCACTCGCGGTAGGTCTCGAGGACGATCGGGAACTGCCCGTAGCGCTTGGCCACCTCGAGCAGCGACTGCGCCTTGAGGCGCTGCTGCCAGAGCGGTGTGCGCTTTCCGGGGCGGGCGCGCGGCAGCAGAAGCGCCCGGGCGGCGTTCTCGCGGAAGCGGGCGCCGAACAGCGCCGAGCTCGACAGCTCGCGCACCACTAGCTCCTCGAGCTCGTCGGGCTGCACCAGCACCAGGTCGGCGCTCGGCGGCTCGTCGGCGTCGGGCAGGTGGACGATGATGCCGTCGTCCGACCAGATGGCGTCGGATTCGAGCGCGAACTCGTCGCGGACGCGGGCGGAGAGCGCCAGCGCCCAGGCGGCGTGCACGCGCCCGCCGTAGGGCGAGAGCACGCACAGGCGCCAGTCGCCGATCTCGTCGCGGAAGCGCTCGATCACGATCGTTCGGTCGCTCGGCACAACCCGCGTGGCCTCGCGCTGCTCGCGCAGGTAGGCGGAGAGGTTCTTCGCCGCCCGCTCGTCGAGGTCGTAGTCGGCGGCCAGGTCGGCCGGCTCGCGCTCCACCGACTGGCGTGCGAAGGCGCCGATCGCCTCGCCAAGCTCCTTGGGGCGGCCCACGCCGTCGCCGCGCCAGAACGGCACGGCCCCGGGCGTGCCGGGCGCAGGCGTCACGATCACGCGGTCGCGCGTGATCTCCTCGATGCGCCAGGTCGAGGCGCCCAGCAGGAAGGTCTGGCCCGGGCGGGCCTCGTAGACCATCTCCTCGTCGAGCTCGCCGACACGGCGGCCGTCGGGCAGGTGGACGCCAAAGAGGCCGCGGTCGGGGATGGTGCCGGCGTTGGTGACCGCGAGCTGGAGGGCGCCCTTTCGCGCACGGATGGTGTCCGCCACCCGGTCCCAGACGATGCGCGGGCGCAGCTCGGCGAACTCCTCGGACGGGTAGCGCCCGTCGAGCATGTCGAGCACCGAGTCGAGCAGCTCGCGGCTCAGCTCCGCGAACGGGTAGGCGCGCCGGACGAGCGCGTGCAGCTCGGGCACGCTCCACTCATCGCCGGTGGCCGTGACCGCGACGACCTGCTGGGCGAGCACGTCGAGCGGGTTGGTGGGCACGACGGTCGGCTCGATGTCCCCGTCCCGCATGCGCTTTGCGACGACGGCGCACTCGAGCAGGTCGGCGCGGAACTTGGGGAAGATGCGCCCACGCGAGACCTCGCCCACGCCGTGCCCGGCGCGCCCGATCCGCTGCAGCCCGGCGGTGACCGACTTGGGCGACTCCACCTGGACCACCAGGTCAACGGCCCCCATGTCGATGCCGAGCTCCAGCGAGCTGGTGGCCACCAGGCAGGGTAGCTCGCCCGACTTGAGGAGGTCCTCGACTACGAGGCGCTCCTCGCGGGCGAGGGAGCCGTGGTGGGCGCGGGCGATGTAGGCGGTCCCGCCCCCCTCGGGCGCGAGGCCGGTGTACTCCGGTGCGGACCGAGCGGCGCCCGGCTCAGTCCGTTCCTGCTCGGCCGCCAGCTCGTTCAGGCGCACCGCGAGCCGCTCCGCGCCGCGGCGGCTGTTCACGAACACGATCGTCGAGCGGTGCCGGCGGATCAGCTCCAGGAGCTCGGGGTAGATCGCGGGCCAGATCGAGCGCGACGTCGCCGGCCGCTCCTCCGGTGAGCCGAGCCCCGTGCCGGCGAGGTCGCCGCCGCCGGCCGCCGTGCCGTACCCGTCGACGCCGGGGGCGCCGAAGTCGGGGGCATCCGGCTCGGACATGCTCTCCACAGGCACGTGGATCTTCAGGTCGAGCGGCTTGCGCATGCCGGCGTCCACGATCCGGCACCTGCGCCCGGCTCCGACCAGGAACCGTCCCACCTCTTCGAGCGGCCGCTGCGTGGCGGATAGACCGATCCGCTGGAGCGGGCGCCCGGCCACGTGCTCGAGGCGCTCGAGCGTGAGCGCCAGGTGCGCGCCCCGCTTGGTGCGGGCGACGGCGTGGATCTCGTCGACGATCACCGAATCCGTCTCGGCGAGGAACTCGCGCGCCCGCGAGGTGAGCATGAGATAGAGCGACTCGGGCGTGGTGATCAGCACGTCTGGCGGCGTGCGCAGCATCGCCTGGCGCTCCCGCTGGGGCGTGTCGCCTGTGCGGATGGCGACGCTGATCTCGCCTCCGATCCCCTTCAGCGGCGCGCGCAGGTTCTTTTCGACGTCGTAGGAGAGCGCCTTCAGCGGCGAGACGTAGACGAGCCGCCCGTTGCCGGGTTCGGCGACGAGCCGGTCGAGCGCCCAGAGAAAGGCCGCGAGGGTCTTGCCCGAGCCGGTGGGGGCGGA
Organism: uncultured Thermoleophilaceae bacterium; assembly: GCA_963733885.1. Classification (GTDB taxonomy): domain Bacteria; phylum Actinomycetota; class Thermoleophilia; order Solirubrobacterales; family Thermoleophilaceae; genus JACVRW01. Next base: position 51,892 of record CAVTES010000002.1, read on the forward strand.
GACGAGCACGTTCTCCCCGCTCGCAATGGCCGGCCAGGCTTGGCTCTGAGCAGGCGTGGGACGCTCGAACGAGCGCGTGAACCAATCACGTACCTGGGGTGTGAAGCCTGCGAGCGGGTCGTTTGCCACCGACCCACGAGCGTATCGCTAGCGCGGGACGTACTGCTCGGCAACCACCCGGTGCAGGTGGAGGCCGGCCAGGCAGCCCGCCGCGCCCAGCACTCCGAGCGCCGCGGCCTCGGGGCCGCCCAGGAGCGCTCCGGCGGGGATGGCGAGCGCGACCGTCAGTACGGCCCGCCAGCTGCCGAGCAGCAGGCCTGCGAAGGTGCCGAGCAGCAGCACCACCAGCGCCAAGAGGGCCACCGCTTCAGAGGCCGGCGGGATGGCGGCCGGTATAGCCGCTGGCGGAGCGCATCACGTCGCTCCAGCGGTTCCCGGTCTGGCGGCGGGCGCTCGTGTCGAAGCGCAGTCCCGCGACGATCATGTAGGCGTGGCCCGGGTTGGTGCGGACCGTGACCCACTCGCCGCGCCCGGCCTCACCCCAGCTCATGAAGCCGGTCGAGTCGAGGGCGGTGTCGAGCAAGCCGGCCGCGTGCAGGACGTAGGAGACCGAGCCGGAGCAGTCATAGCCCGTGTCGTTCCAGCGCCCGTGGCCGCCGCCGTACTTGTACGGCTTCGCGGCGATGGCGTTGCCGGCCGCGATGATGGCCTGGACCTCCGGGGGCGCCGAGGCGGGCGCCACGGCCAGGCCGTTCTCGTCGATGTAGCCCTTCTCGCCAGCCGAAACCGGGGCCGGGGCGGCGACCGGCGCCTCCACGACCTCCACCTGCGCGGCCCGGGAGCGCACGAGGCGCTGCTCGTAGCGCGAGGCGGCGCCGTTGGCGCGCCTCTCCTCGGCCGTCTCGAAGCTCCGCACGCTGCGAGCGGTTGCCGGACCGAACATCCCGTCGGCCGACGTGTCATAGCCGGCCCCGTCCAGGTAGCGCTGGAGGCGCTTGACGTCGGACCCGCTCGACCCCTCTCGCAGGGTGCGTGATCCGTATGAGGCCGCCGCGGCGTCGGCGGCCGGAATCAAGGCGAGCGATGCTACGGCTACCCCCATCCGCAGCGTGCTTTGCATGCTGAAGCTCCAATCTCTTCTCGCGCGCCTACGGGGTTAGCTGTCGGACTCGCGCCAGAAGAGCAGCGCTACACGGCCGGTGCCGCGATTCGCCCCAAGAGTTGGATCCCCCGTTCCCCGGCCGCCTGACGGCCAAGGATTCGGCTATGGCTCCTTACGGCTGCGGCACTATATACCCCAAGGCCGTCAGGAGTATGCGAGAGCACGCGCCCTTGCGAAGACGGCGTCCAGCATCGCCTCCGTGAGCTTGCCGGTGAAGGTGTTCTGCTGGCTCGGGTGGTAGGTGCCGAGCAGGATCCGTCCGCCGTCCACGACGTGCTCGGCCCCGTGGCCGAAGCGCGGGCGCGGACGCAGCGCGAGCAGCCGGCAGGCGGCATCCCACGCGTAGGCGCCCAGGCAGACGATCACCGCCGGGCGGATCAGCTCGAGCTCCTCGGCGGCGTATGGCAGGCAGTTGTCGCGCTCCACCGGCAGCGGCCGGTTCGCGGGTGGGGCGCAGCGGACCGCCGCCGCTATCCACGCGCCGTCGAGCCGCAGGCCGTCGTCGCGGTGGACCGACGTGGGCTGGTTCGCGAAGCCGGTGCGGTGGAGCGAGCCGAACAGCCAGTCGCCCGAGCGGTCCCCGGTGAAGACGCGCCCGGTGCGGTTGCCGCCGTGGGCGGCGGGGGCGAGGCCGAGGACGAACACGGCCGCGTCCGGGTCGCCGAAGCCGGGCACGGGGCGGCCCCAGTAGGTCTCGTCCCGGAAGGCGGCACGCTTCTCCCGGGCGACCCGCTCGCGCCACTCGACCAGCCGCGGGCACTTCCGGCAGCGGGTGACCCGCTGCTCTACGCCTTCAAGCGCCGGCCGGTCGTGAACAGCCACTGGGACCACGCGTATACCGGCAGCGCCAGCGCCGCGGTCACGCCGAGCGAGAGCCAGACCGACACGTCGCTCTCGCCCAGGAATCCGAAGCGCACGGCGTTGACGAGGTAGAAGACCGGGTTGAAGTGCGAAAGCTCCTCCCACGGCGAGGGGAGCACGTCGACCGAGTAGAACACGCCGCCCACGAACGCCAGCGGCAGGATCACGATGTTGGAGATGAACGTGGTGTGGTCCCAGACCTCGGCGTAGATCCCCACCACCACGCCGAGCGCGCTGAACAGCACGAGCCCGAGCGTCACGGCGCCCAGCAGGGCGAAGGGCCGCTCGACCGGCACGTCCACCAGGACCACCGCCAGCAGGAGCAGCGAGACCCCGATCGCCAGAGCGCGGAAGACGCCGCCGACCGTGAAGCCGAGCGTCATCTGCCAAGGGCGCATCGGCGCGGACAGCACGTCGTGGATGTAGCGGTCGAAGCGCGCCTGGAAGATCGACGACGCGTTGTTGGCGTAGGCCGCCTGGACCATCCCCATCGTGATCAGCCCGGGAACGATGAAGACCTCGTAGTCCACGTCGCTCACCTGGTTGATCCGCCCGCCGAGCGACAGCCCGAATACGAGGATGAACAGGATCGACGAGATCACGGGCGCCAGAACCGTCTGTGTCCAGAGCTTCGACACGCGCAGCGTCTCGCGCTTGCAGAGCCAGACGAGCCCGCTCACGACGCCATGGCCTTGACGTACACGTCCTGAAGCCGGTTGGCGCCGAAGTGCTCGCGCAGGCCCTCGGCGGTGTTGCGCGCGATGAGGCGGCCGCCTCGGATCAAGGCGATCTCGTCGCAGAGCCCCTCGGCCTCCTCCAGGTAGTGCGTGGTGAGGAGGATGGTGGTGCCCTCTGCGTGGAGCCGGCGGATATAGCGCCATAGCTCCATGCGGAGCTCGAAGTCCACGCCGGCGGTCGGCTCGTCGAGGATGACGAGCCGCGGACGGTGCATCAGCGCCCGTGCGAGCAGCAGCCTGCGGCGCTGGCCGCCGGACAGCCTCGGCGCGCGGACGTCGCGCTTCGACTCGAGCCCGAAGGCGGCGATCATCTCATCGGCACGCGACTCCAGCTCGTCCATCCCGAAGTAGCCCCCGTGGTACACGAGCGTCTCGCGGACGGTGAGGAAGCGGTCCAGGTTGATGTCCTGCTCGGCCAGCCCGATCGAACGGCGGGCCTCCATTGTCTGGTGCGGATTCCCGAAGACGGAGATCTCGCCGTCGGTCACCCGCAGCAGGTTGCAGACTGCGCTGATGAGCGTGGTCTTTCCAGCTCCGTTCGGGCCCAGAAGGCCGAAGAAGGCGCCCGCTGGGATCTCGAGATCGAAGTTCTCGAGGGCGACGGTGCCGTCGTCGTAGTGCTTGGTGAGACTGCGCAGGCTGAGCGCGGGGTCGATCCGGAACACCCGATCGAGACTATCGACGACCCTGCCGACGGGGACTCAGCTACTAGCTCAGGGCCCGCCCGTATTGCCTCTCGTAGTACTCGCGGTACTCGCCTGACCGGATCGGCGCCCACCAAGCCTCGTTCTCGCGGTACCAGTCGACCGTCTGGCGCAGGCCGTCCTCGAAGCCGGTCTCGGCCTCCCAGCCGAGCTCTGCGGCGAGCTTGGCGCTCGACAGCGAGTAGCGCCGGTCGTGGCCGGGACGATCGGTCACGTGCTCGATCAGCGACTCGTCGGCGCCGGTGAGCTCGAGGATGCGCCGGACCACCTCGAGGTTGTCGCACTCGTCCGGCCCGCCGATGTTGTATGCCTCGCCCCCGCGGCCGCGCTCGAGCACTGCCAGGATGCCGCGGCAGAAGTCCTCGACGTACAGCCAGTTGCGCACCTGGCGGCCGTCCCCGTAGACGGGCAGCGGGTCGCCGTGGAGGGCGTTCAGGATCATCAGCGGGATCAGCTTCTCGGGGTACTGGCGCGGGCCGTAGTTGTTCGAGCCGCGGCAGATGACCGCCTCGATCCCGTGCGTGTGGGCGTGGGCCGAGACGAGCAGGTCGCCGCCCGCTTTGGTCGCCGAGTAGGGGGAGGAGGGGTCGAGCGGCGAGGTCTCGGTGAACGAGCCGTCCTCGATCGAGCCGTACACCTCGTCGGTCGAAACCTGGAGGAAGCGGGTGATATTGCGCTGCCGCACGGCATCCAGCAGCACGCCGGTGCCGATCACGTGGGTGCGGGCGAATGCGTTCTGATCCGCGATCGAGCGGTCCACGTGCGACTCGGCGGCGAAGTTCACGATCGCGTCCACGCCCTCGGCCAGCTCGAGCACGAGGTCCCGGTCCTCGATCGCCCCCACCACCAGGTCCACGTGGTCGGGCAGGTTCTCGCGCCGGCCGGCGTACGTCAGCTTGTCGAGCACGACGATGTCGTTGTCCGGGTGCAGCATGTGCACGAAGGTGGAGCCGATGAAGCCTGCGGCACCGGTCACGAGCAGCCTCACACCCGCACCCCCATGTAGGCCTCGAGCCCCTCGCGCCAGTCGGGCAGGCGGTGGCCGCGCTCGCTCGCGATCACGGAGTATGCGGGACGGGGCGCCGGGCGCGGGAAATCGGCCGTGGTGCAGGGCTTCACACGGGTGTCAACGGCTGCCCGGGCGAAGATCTCGCGCGCGAACTCGTACCAGGAGCAGGAGCCCGACGCGGCCATGTGGTGCACCCCGTAGTCCTCGGTGGCGGCCAGCCGCACGAGCGCGTCGGCGAGGTGGCCGGTGAAGGTGGGGCAGCCCACCTGGTCATCCACCACGCGCACCTCCGGGCCGAGCCCCAGCATGGTCTCGACGAAGTTGCGCCCGCCCGGCCCGAACAGCCACGAGGAGCGCACCACGAAGTGCCGCGGGTTGGCCTCGGCCGTCGACCGCTCCCCCGCGAGCTTGGAGCGGCCGTAGGCGGACAGCGGGTCGGTGGGGTCGCTCTCCACGTACGGCTCCGTCTTTCGCCCGTCGAACACGTAGTCGCTCGAGACGTACACCACGGCGGCGGCCGCCTCCGCGACGTTGCGGGCGCCGTCGCCGTTTACCCGGGTGGCCTCCTCCTCGTGCTCCTCGGCGCCGTCCACGTCCGTCCAGGCGGCGCAGTTGAACACGAGGTCGCTGGGCGCGATCACATCGCGGACCGCGGCCCGGTCGGTCACGTCGAGCTCGGCGCGCGTCAGCGCCACCCCGCCGGCCAGCCGGGCGACGTCCTGGCCGAGCATTCCGCCCGCCCCGGTGACGACGGTCCTCACGGGGCAGAGGATGTCAGGGCGCGAGTCCCGAAGCGGTCGCGGGCATTGGCCGCGCCGCAACAGCGTACGATCGACCGATGGACGCGGAACGTGCACACAGTCTGCTCGCGCAGCACCGGGAGCGGGTGCAGAAGCAGCTAGCCGCAACCACGCAGCGTGAGGACGAGGAGGAGCTTTCGCACGCCGACCAGCACATGGCCGACGATGCCCAGTTCCTAGCCGACGAGGAGGTGGACGAGGGACTCCGCGAGCGGCTGCAGGAAGAGTTCGAGGCAATCGAGCGCGCCGAGCGACGACTCGCCGAGGGAAGCTACGGGCGCTCGGTCGAGAGCGGCGAGCCCATTCCGGACGAGCGGCTCGAAGCGATCCCCTGGGCCGAGCGGACAGCGGAGGAGCAGAGCCGCTACGAGCGCGGCGTCTGACGCTCAGAGGATCTGAACGTCGGCGCTGTCGCCGACCACGAAGCGATACGCCTTCGGCAGCGCCGGGCCTCGCCCGATTCGGACGTTCTTTCCGATGAGGCTTGCCTCGATCCGATACTCGAGGTCCGAGATCGCCGAACCGGACATCACGATCGAGTGCTCCAGCTCCGCCTTCTCGATCGTCACGTCGTCGCCGACCGAGGTGTAGGGGCCGATGTAGGCGTCGGTCAGGCGGGATCCACGCCCCACGATGGCGGGCCCGCGCACGGTGGTCCGCTCGAGCCGGGCCCCCTCGGCGATCACCACCCGTCCCTCGACACGGGACTCCACGAGCTCGCCATCCACCTGCTCCATCAGGTCGTCGAGGATCAGCCGGTTGGCCTCGAGCATGTCCTGGACCTGGCCTGTGTCCTTCCACCAGCCGTGCACGATGTGGGGGTCCACGCGCTTGCCGCCGTCGACGAGCGTCTGGATCGCGTCGGTGATCTCGAGCTCTCCGCGCCATGACGGCTCGATGGCGCGGGCCGCCTCGAAGATGGATGGGGTGAACATGTACACGCCCACCAGCGCCAGGTCGGTCTTCGGCTCCTTCGGCTTCTCGACCAGCCGCGCCACCCGGCCGTCCACGAGCTCGGCCACGCCGTAGTGCTCGGGGTCGGGCACAGGGGTGAGCAGGATGAGCGCGTCGGGCTGTTCCGTGCGGAACGTGTCCACCAGGTCGACGATGCCGTTGCGGAGCAGGTTGTCGCCCAGGTACATGACGAAGGGCGAACCGCCCAGGAACGGCTCGGCCGTGAGGACCGCGTGGGCGAGGCCGAGCGGCTCGTCCTGCTCGATGTACTCGATGGAGGCGCCGAACCGCGACCCGTCGCCGGCCGCGGTGCGGATCTCGTCGCCCGTCTCGGGGGCGATGATGATGCCGACGTCACGGATCCCGGCGGCGGCCATCGCCTCGATGCCATAGAAGAGCACCGGTTTGTTGGCGACCGGCACGAGCTGCTTCGCGCTCGTGTGGGTGAGGGGGCGCAGCCGGGTGCCCTTGCCGCCGGAGAGGATCAGTCCTTTCATCAGTACGCGCCTCCGAGCTTGCCATGGTCCCAGCTCACCACGCGCAAGGGAACGAAGCGCAGGCCGATCCGCTTGCGCGACTGCCCCGCCACCAGCTCCCGGATCTCGGGGGTGAGCCCGCCGCCCGCGTACCGATCGAACAGCCGCAGCCCGTATCCCTCAACGAGCTCGGCGTCGCGCTCGATCTGCACGTCGCACTCGAACATCACGCCGCGCAGCTCGTGGTACTCCACCCCGTCCTCGATTCCGATCGTGGCGCGTGGGTCGCGCTCCAGGTTCTTCGCCTTCTGCGACTTCGCGTAGGTCCAGCCCACCAGCTCGAGGCCTTCGGAGACGAACCAGAGCGGGACCATGTGCGCCAGCCCCCGCGGCCCGACGGTGGCGCACTGCATGACCATCTGCTCGGCGAGGAACGCGTGTATCTCTTCGTCGGTCATCTCGATCTCGCTGCGGCGGGATGGCATCTGTGCGGCAGGGTATCCCCACCGGCTGCGCCTCACCGTCTCACGCTCGGGCTCAGTGTTGGCCGCAGGGGCAGAACTTCGTGTCGTTTGACGCAAATAGGGGTAGTTCGCGGGTTAACCCTCGGGGGTGAGGGGGACCCAAGCCGCAGTGCCCGGCCCAGCCGTGCGCACGCGGCTCGCATCATCGCTCAGCGTCTGGCGGCGCCCGCCAAGCTCTCGGCGGCTTCGAGAACTGCATGGCGGGCGTCGTCAGGCTCAAGCACCACGGCGTCGCCGGCGTCCTTGAGGATCTCGCGCGCCAGGAAGCGGTGGCCTGCGAACGGCATCTCGACGATCACGGCGCCGTCCTCCAGCTCCTCGACCACACGCCTCTCCTCGCGCGCCCAGCGCGCCGGTTCGGGCGCGACCCAGACACGCGCGATGCGAGAGTCGGCCACTTCGCCTGTGCTGGGCCACCCGTGGATGTCTGGCTCGATCCCCGGCCGCGGCTCGAAGCCCTCGTCCAGCACAGTCGCCGAGCGGATCCGGTCGAGGCGGAAGGAGCGCGTGTCCTCCTTGTCCGGGTCCCAGGTGTGGACGTACCAGCCCTCCTGGCCGTTCATGAGCTTGTAGGGCTCCACCCGGCGGGTCGTGAACTCGTCGAGCTCCTCCTTGTAGTGCTCGAACTCGAGCAGCCGGCGCTCGGAGATGGCGCGGCTGACCACGCGCGCGACCTCGGAGTCGTCGCCCTTGGCAGTGGTGATCTGGAGGCCCTCTTGAGCGGGGTCGCGGCCGAGCGCGTCCACGATCTTCTGGCGCGCGGTAGCCAGCGAACCCTCGGGCAGGTGCTCGCCGATGAAGTCGATCGCCGCGACGAGTGCCTTCGCCTCGAGCGGGAGCAGGCGGGCGGGCCGCGCGAAGTTGTCGCCGTAGGGCTCCGGGTCGACCTCGATCTGGTCCCCCTGAACCTCGGCGTACAGCACGTACGAGCCGCCTCCGAAGTTCACGACGTTCAGCACGTCGATGTCCTGGCGGAGCTCCTGCTCGCTCAGCTGGAGCCGCTCGCACAGCGCGGCCACGTCGAGCTTGTGCCCCTCGCGCGCAGCGTCGATCAGGATGCCCGCGAGCGTCACCAGCCGCGCGAAGCGCTCGGGCCGGATGGGCGACGACTCGCGGTCTTCGTCCTCTTCCGCCGGCTCCGGCGCGCGCTCCACCGGCGCGGCCAGCTCGGGGAGCTCGGAGTGGCGCTCGATCAGAGTCTCGAGCCGCTCGCGCGCCTCCGCCACCAGCTCGGGAGGCCCCTCCACGCGCGCGTGCTCGCCGAGCCCGAGCACCCAGGACACCATCTGGCGCGCGTTCGCGTAGTCGGTCTCGAAAATCACGCCGTCGTCCGCCTCGGTGACCTCCCCGGCGTGGCCGAAGTGGCGCAGAGCCAGCCAGTCGATCCGGTCGGACAGCCAGATGCGCGCCCGCCCGATCGGCTCGCCGAGCTGCCAGTCGGTGCGGATCGCGTAGTCACGCGGGTCGAAGTCCTCGGGGCGGTTGAAGTCGTGCTCGGCCTTTGAGGAGTAGCCGACCTTCCCCCGGATTCGCGAGACGCGGAACACCCGCAGCGCGCCACGCTCGTGCGACCAGCCGATCAGGTAGAACTGCCCGCCCCTGTACAGCAGGTGGTAGGGATCGACCTTGCGGCTCTCCTGCGCGTCGCGGCCGATCGTGTAGTAGTCGAACACGATCGTCTTGCGCCGGAAGATGGCGGTCTCGAGCTTCGAGAGGCGCTGCGACAGGTCGCGGCTACCGGCGCCGGCCTTCACGGCCAGGGTGACCGTGCGCTCCTCCGGCGCGTCGAGCGGGGAGGGCTTGCCCCACGACAGCTGCTGGAGCGCCAGGCGCAGCGGCTCCGCGTAGGCGAACTCGCCGTCGAGCAGCGAGAGCGACATGCGCAGCGCGCCCAGCTCCTCGTCGGTGAACTCGATCGCGGAGAGGTAGAAGTTCTCGGGCGGGAGCGAGTAGTTCTCTGCCTCGTAGTAGCCCTCGGCGGGCTTGTCGACCTTGAGGTGGATGCCGAGCGACTCGAGCTCGGCGCGGTCGGCGTAGAAGCGGCGTGCGAAGGCCTCGTCGTTCATCTGCGAGTAGCCCTCGACGTCCTGCTTGATCTCGAGCGCTGACACCGGCCGCCGCTCCGCCATCAGGAAGGAGATCAGCGACAGCTGGCGGATCAGTTTTTCGGTGTCCTTCGCCATCGACGTCACGAGCATAAGCGGGAAACCCGGGCACAGCCGCCCCCGTTGTGCGGGCGTTCGCAATTTGCGCACCTGGCCGAGGGCTACGCGGCGCGCGGCGCGAAGTACGCGGACGTGGCGATCCCGCGGTCGAAGTCGGACCAGCGCGCGCCGTCGGCGAGCGTGCGCTCGATCCGGTCGAAGCTCCCCAGGTTGCCGCCCAGGTTGTCGATGAAGTGCACGAGCGTGGCCTCGCGCGTGCAGGGCACGACCGGGCTGCCGTGCTCGAGCTTGCCGTGGTGGCTCAGGACGATGTGGAGCAGCGCGTCCGCGTCCTCCTGCGGGAAGCCGTCGATGTCCTCGATGGCGCGCCGGACCATGTAGTAGCCGAGCGGCGATCTCGCCGAGCAGCTTGCCGGCGTCGGTCAGCTCGATCGCGCCGTTGAGCGAGCTGTAGGCCTCGACCTTGCCGATGTCATGCAGGAGTGCGCCGGACACGGCGACGTCGCGGTCGATGCCGGGGAACTTTGCGGCGAGCGCGCTCACGCCCTCGGCCACCGAGAGGCAGTGCTCAAGCAGCCCGTGCCGGTAGGCCTGGTGGTAGTACTTGGCCGCGGGCGCCTCGTGGTACTCCGGGCCGATCAGGTGGCCGAGCAGGTCGCGAAGGTGGGGCCGCTGGATGGTCTCGACGAGCGAGTCGAGGTCGGCGCACAGCTGCGCGTACGGGACCGGCGAGCCCTCCATGAGGTCGGCCAGCGCGTACTCGCCTTCGGCGGCGGCGCGCATCCGCTTGATCGTGAGCGCACCGCCGTAGCGCTCGTCGACGCAGTAGAGGCCCAGGACGCGGACGATGGCGCCGCTCGAGCAGATTGGCGCGAGCCGGTCCACCTCGTCCCAGATCACGGCCTCGAGCGACCCGGAGACGTCGCCCAGCCGGAGCTTCAGGAAGGTCTCGCCGTTGCGTCTCTGGCGCCGGCTGTGTGCCCTGACGACGAAGATCGAGTTGACCTCCTGACCGTCGGTCAGGTCGCGTACGAAGCACTTCGTGGGCATGAGCGGGGGTTGCTCCATCGGCTGTGCCAAGGTAGTCCTGGATTCGGACGGGATAGGGTGCACGACGATGGAGTCGCCCCCCGACGGGAGCTTCTGACATGACCGTGCTCGTGGCAGGCGGGACGGGCTTTCTCGGCTCGGCCGTCGTGCGCGAGCTGATCCGGTCGGGGCACGACGTGACGGCGACCTGGGTGGTCGAGGCGGAGCGCGAGCGGCTCGCCTCGGAGCCGGTCGAGCTGGTGGAGGCGGACCTGTTCGATCCGGACGCCGCCGAGGCGTCGGTGCGGGCGGTTAAAGACCTCGAGGCGGTCGTCGACCTCGTCGGGGGCTTCGCCGACGGCCCGCGCATCCACGAGACCGACCCGGCGGAGTTCGCCCGGCTCATGCAGCTCAACCTGACCCCCGCCTTCCTTCTCGCGCGAGCGGCGATGCCGCGCCTGATGGAGCGCGGCGGCGGGGCGTTTCTGTGCGTGTCCGCGCGCACCGCGCTGCGCCCCTATCCGGGCGGCGGCGCCTACTCGGTCGCGAAGGCGTCGGTGCTTGCGCTGGTGAACGCGCTCGACGTGGAATACCGCAAGGAGGGGGTCCGCTGCAACGCGATCCTCCCCAGCGTGATCGACACCCCGGCCAACCGCGAGGCGCAGCCGAACGCCGACTACTCGAAGTGGGTCAAGCCCGAGGAGATCGCCAAGGTCGTGTGCTTCCTCGTCTCGAGCGACTCGGCGCCCACCAGCGGCGGCGCCGTGCCCGTCTACGGGCGCGCGTAGTAGGACAGCGCCAGCCGGCCGATGTACTTGGTCGCGTTGCCGTTCTGGATAGCGCCCATGGGGGCGCCGATGAGCGGGATCCATCGGCCGGCGTAGCGGCGCGCCAGGCGCCGGGCGAGGTACCTCACAAGGCGGTGGTGGAGGCGGTCGGTGGTGCGCCCCGCGAGCGCCTTCTCGACCATCGCCTGGGCCATCAGCTTGCCCATGCCGTCGAGCGCCCTCCGGGCGTCCTCGGGAGTGGCGTACACGCCCTGCAGCGCGAGCAGCTCGGCGGGCCGCATCGGGTGACGCGGGTCGTACCCGTAGGCGGCCGCAATGTAGAAGATCATGCGGCTCTGGATCCAGATCAGGGCGACCACGTCGGGCGCGGCCGTGAGCGCTCCGCCCACGCCGAGCACGCCGCCCTCGAGCCGCGCCAGGCGCACGTGCTTGCGGTAGGCGATCTTGGCGAGCTTCTCCGGCGTGTGCCCCGCGCCGGCGACCCGAACCCACTCCTCGGCCTGCGGTCCGAAGCGGTCGGCGGCCGCCAGCGCGATGAGCTCCGGGGCGCGCTCCGGCTGGGCGAGGATGCGGTTCCATAGCGCCTTCGGAAAGCGCTTCATATGGGGGATGTGCTCGGTTTGAGTCGCCATCGGCGGGTACTCTCAGACCATGGCAGACACCACGACGACTATCCGCCACGGCATCCTCGGCGAGGGGATGCGCGACGAGCGCGAGCAGCTGATCGAGATGCTCATCAAGTCCTACTGGATGGAGGTCGAGACCGTGATGAGCTACCTCGCGAACTCGATCAACCCGGAAGGCGTGCGCGCGCAGGAGATCATCGAGTCGCTCGAGCAGGACGTCCAGGAGGAGCTCGGCCACGCGCGCCAGTTCGGCGAGCGGATCAAGGAGCTGTACGGGGTCGTCCCCGGCTCGCTCGACTTCAACGCCGAGCAGTCGTACCTCCAGCCGCCCGACGACCAGGTCGACATCGTCCACGTGATCAAGGGCGTGATCGAGGCCGAGTCAGGCGCGATCGAGCACTACAACCAGATCATCGAGTTCTGCGAAGGCAAGGACCCCGTGACCCAGGACATGGTGATCGCGATCCTCCGCGACGAGGAGGGCCACAGGCGCCTGTTCGAGGGCTTCCTGCGGGAGTACCAGGCGGAGGGGCTGGCCTAGCGGGCTTCACCCCGGGGCGGGCGCCACGCGCCGCTACCATCGTCGTGCTGTTTCGGCGAGGTAGCTCAGTCGGTAGAGCACACGACTGAAAATCGTGGTGTCGCCAGTTCGATTCTGGCCCTCGCCATTTGCCGGAACCCCGCACCACGAGCGGGGTTTCGCGCTTTCGGGGCAAGGGCGCCCGGGGCGCCGCAGGGCCGGGCTGGCAACCGATAGGGCAACCGCCGCCCGGCCGGGCGACTGCGCGAGCTGCTCGCCGCCGAGCGCGCCCGCTGCCAACCGTTCGCCCGCGCCTGGCGGCGCGCGCTATGCCCGCGTGCGCTGGGTGAGGTGCTGGCGCCTTTCGTCAACGCAGCACTGCTGCCGTCGGAACGTCTACGGCGCAGCCGCAGGGCGCAGGGAGCTGCCGTCCCCTCCGGTAAACCGAGCGTCGTCGAGAATCGGCGAGGGCCTGAAGCCCTTGACGATCAGGTAGATCGCAAACGCCGCCTCGAAGGCGGCCTCGGGGATCGAGAAGAGGGCGTGCAGGCCGTCCTGCTCGTACGCGCCGAACAGGACCGCGATCGACGACACGAAGATAAGCGGTCCGCCGATGACGCCCAGCATCGCGAGCCGTGGCGGCATCAATCCAGTGCGGTACATCAGCCAGCCGAGCAGGATGCCGTTGACGCCGACGCAGAATCCCGGCCCGAGCAGGAACGTCCAGTCGTGGATCGCGACCAGGGTCCGCCCGGCGATGTCGAGCGAGGTTGCGTCCGCACCGATCGAGGCGGCCAGGTCGTCGCCCAGGGTGACGACGGAGAGCAGGCTGATCGCGCCGACCCCGATGATCGTCGCCTCGATCGTGCGCGAGGCGACGTAGCTAAGCGAGAGCGTTTCGCTGTACCGCCTGAGGATCGGAAACATCACGACCGCCGTGCCGACGTTGCCGATCATCAGGAAGATCTCGAGGAGGGCGCCCAGCTTGACGCGGGTGTCGTCGCCGGCGGCGAAGATGTAGTCGGTGTCGTTGAGTATCGAGTCGTAGAGAATGAGCGCGGCTGGGATGGACGTGAGAAACGTCAAGGCCATGAGCCAGCCGGCGATACGAGCGGTCCTTCTCTGCTGCGGCGACTGCTCTGGCAGGGAAATCGTCATGCCCGCCCTGTACGTCAGGAGCAGCGGGATTCCTCTCGCTGGCACGCGTGCGCAACCGCCCGCCGGGTCGGCACCGCCGGTGGGTCGAATCGACCGCGTCTCGCTACTGCTTCCCTAGCGCGGGCTCGCCTTCACCGCCGTCCCGATGATCAACGGGACACCTTTGTTGAGGGCGGCCAGTTGCGGGCGGCCACCAGCGTCACGATGATCGCGATCAGGATGTACTTCCCCTTGGCGATGACGAACTTCAGCCACCAGGGGATTTCCGGTACGTCCGGCAACGGGATGGATCGGGGCAGGTCGAGGCTGCGCACCAGGCCGAGGATCGGGTCCCATATCACCACGGCGGCCACCGCCGCCACCACAAGCGCCGCGACGGCCAGCTTCACCGCCAGGTCGCGACGATGGAGTGGAGTGTCGGGCACGCCTCGAGCATCACTTAGCGGCGCGCTCGCCGCATCGGGCCCAAGACCGATCTTCGCCTCAGACTCGAGACGGAGGGCGGGAGCGGCGGGTGGCTGAGGGCTTCCTGGTCTGGACCTGGTTGCCCGCCCGGCTTGGTTCCGTGCGCCTCCGCGCACACGCGGCCGTGGAATCAGCGATCTAAGCTAGGAGCCGGCCGTGGGACGCCAGCAGCTCGAGCACCTCGTCGTGCGGCAGCGCCTCGACAACGCGGCCCTCACGGCCGGTCGTCCGCTCGGCGCTCCATAGCGCGTTCAGCACGGCCTCCTCGGTGGCGTCGACGGTCGCGGCGAAGATCGGGTCGAAGTCGACATCCGTCGCCGAGCGGGCGGTCGAGAAGGCCATGAAGATCTCCCCGCTGTCATGGTGCGCCACCGATCCGGTTCGCGCGAGGCCGAGCCCGGCGCGACGGGCCACCCGCGTGAGGTCGGCGGCGCCGAGTGACGCATCGGTGGCGACGATCGCGATGCAGCTGCCGGCCGGGCCCCGCGGCTCCATGGCGGCCCCGCCCAGCAACCGGCCGACGGGCACGCCGTCCACGCGAAGCTGGTCGCGCGTGCCGAAGTTCGCGAGCACGAGCACACCGACCGTGTGGCCCTCGGTCGTCCGGCTCGACGTCCCGATGCCGCCCTTCCACTCGAAGCACATCATCCCCGTGCCGGCGCCCACCGCCCCCTGCTCGACGGGCCCGGCCCTCGCCGCGTCGAGCGCCCGCCCGGCGTCAGCCGCCTCCACCTGCACCACACGCGCCTCGCTCAGCCAGCTGTCGTCGCACTCGGCCACGACCGGGACCACCACCGCGTCGACGCCGATCGCCGGGTCGGCCGCCACCGCGGCGGCCACGGCGCCGTCGAAGACGCGGCCCACCGCCATCGTCGTCGTCAGGTAGATGGGCGTCTCCAGCACGCCCCACTCGGCCACCGCGATCGACCCCGTCATTTCACCGGCGCCGTTCAGCACCGCCACCCCGGCCGGAACCGGCGCGGTCCGGAGCGTGCCGGGATCGCCGGGCACGACGGCGGTCACGCCGCTTCTGCCCACGCCTCTCCCGTCGGGCGGGTCCGGCTCGTCGCGGAGCACCGTCACGTGTCCGACCCGCACGCCGGCCACGTCGCCGATCCCGCCGGTGGGCCCCGGCTCCAGCTCGCCGATGCGAAGCCCGTGCTCGCGCAGGCTGGCGGCGGCCATGCCCGCCACCCTACCTCCCGGATACGCTCGCGCGGTGGGACTCGCGATGCCCGTCGTCTGGAGCGACCGCCACCGCCTGCACGATCCCGGCGGCGAGCTCTGGCTGGGGATCCGCACCCCGGGCACCGAGCTGCCCGAGCGCGTCGAGCGGATCCGCGAGGCCTTGGCCGAGGCGGGCGCCCGGTTCGTGGATGCCGAGGAGCAGCCCGACGACGCCGTGATGGCTGTCCACGAAGCGTCCCTGACGGACTACCTGGCGAGCGCCTGGGAGGAGTGGGAGGCCGCGGGGCTGACGGAGGATCCGGGCCAGGACCGGGTGGTGCCCTATCTGTTTCCCCACCCGGGGCTGGCGGCGCCTGACGGCCGCATCCCCACAGCCATCTCGGCTCGCGCCGGGCGCTTCGCGTACGACACGATGACGCTGATCGGGCCGGGCACTTGGGAGGGAGCCCGGACGGCCGTGGACGCGGCCGTGACCGCCGCCGACCTCGTGCTGGGCGGGGCGCCCGCGGCCTACGCGTGCTGCCGTCCCCCGGGCCACCACGTCACGCGCACGTGCTTCGGCGGCTCGTGCTACCTGAATAACACCGCCGCCGCCGTGGCCCGCCTGCGCGCCGGGACGGGCGGACCGGTGGCCGTGATCGACGTGGACGCCCACCACGGCAACGGCACCCAGTCGATCTTCTACGACGACCCCGGAGTGCGGACCGGGTCGGTGCACGTGGACCCGGGTGCCGGCTGGTTCCCGCACTACCTCGGGTTCGCCGACGAGACCGGCGGCGGCGCCAACCGCAACGTGCCGCTTCCACCGGGCACGGGCGACGAGCGCTGGACGGACGCCGTCGCGGGGCTGGCGGAGTGGATGGCGGGCGCGGATGCGCTCGTGGTCGCCCTCGGCGTGGACGCGGCCGCCGGCGACCCGGAGAGCCCGCTCGAGGTCACCGCCGACGGCTTCCGGGCCGCCGGCCGCGCCATCGGCGAGCTGGGACTGCCGACGGTCGTGGTACAGGAGGGCGGCTATGACCTGAGCGAGATCGGCCGTCTGGTGCTCGAGGCGCTCGCCGGCATCGAGGAGGGAGCCCGTGGCTGAGCAGAAGTCGATCTGGGTCGGGCGCGACGAGCACAACGGCGTGCAGGCCCAGCCGCGCAAGGATCTGAAGCCGCCGGCGCACTGGCGGCTCGAGGCGGTCGCGGCGACGCGGCGGCCGCGCTCCCTCACCGTCGGGGGGGACCGGCGGCGGGCGGTCTTCATCGAGGACGGCGACACGTCGGACATATGGCTGCTCGACCTCGACGGCGACGGACCGCCCGAGCGCCTCACCACCGGCCGCGACCCGATGCCGTTCTGGGAGGACACCCCGCCGCGGGTGTCGCCCGACGGGACGACGGTCGCCTACGCCGATGGGGGCCACATCTGGCTCGTGCCCGTGGCGGGCGGGCCGTCGCGCCGGCTGACAGAGGGGACCCATCCGGTGTGGGTAGACGGGACGCGTCTCGTGTTCAAGACCGAGCGCGGCGACACCACCCGGCTCGCGGTCGCCGGCACCGAGGACGCGTGGCCGCGCCGCCTCGCGACGGAGCACGGCGACCTCGACGAGCGCGGCGACGAGGGCGAGGCCACGGTCTCGCCGGACGGTCGCGAGGTCGCCTACACGTTCTCCCCGCGCAAGGACCTCAACCGCAGCGAGATCCGCGTGGCGCGGCTCGACAACGGCGAGGTGCGAGCCCTCACCGGCACGCCGCGGATGCACGACCACAGCCCGGCCTGGTCGCCCGACGGGGCCACGATCGCCTACGCCTCCGAGCGCAGCGGCTACAACGAGCTCCATCTGGTGGGAAGCGACGGCGCGGGCGACCGGCAGCTGACCGACGCGGGCGCCGACCACTCGGAGGCCGAGTGGGCGCCGGGCGGCGCCCGGCTGGTCGCTATCCGGGGCCGGCGCAACCACTTCGACCTCGTCGTGGTGGACGCCGCCAGCGGGGCGGCCGACGAGCTCGCCCGCGGCGGGATCTGGGGCTGCCCGCACTGGACGGCCAAGGGCGAGATTGTGGCGACCTACGAGGACCACAACACTCCACCCGAGCTGCGGCTGGGCACACGGCCGTCCACGCGCCATGCCCCCGCGCCGCTCCCGGTCAAGCGGGCGCCCCACGCCGCGCTCGAGGAGGTCGCGTTTCCGTCGTTCGACGGCATCGAGATCCCCGCCTTCATCATGCGCCCGCGGGGCGCCTCGCCCGAATCCTCGGCGCCCGCAGTGGTCTATCCGCACGGCGGGCCCACCATGGCCTACGCCGACGAGTGGGACGGTCACGCGCAGTACTTCGTCGACAAGGGATACGCGTGGCTGATGCCCAACTTCCGCGGCTCGACCGGATACGGGATCGAGTTCGAGCGGCTGAACCATGGAGTCTGGGGCGTGGACGACACGAAGGACTGCCTGGCGGCCGCGGACTACCTGCGCACACTCGACTGGGTAGACGGCGACCGGCTCGGGATCTTCGGCGCCAGCTATGGCTCGTACATGGCGCTGCTGGCGGTGACGGACGACCCGGAGGACCGCTTCCGCTGCGCCGTGCCGAAGTACGGCGACTGCGACATCGTCACGTCGTGGGCGCAGGGCGACCGGACAGGCGTGCTGGACCTCGAGCGAATGATGGGCCCGCCCGCCACCGCGCGCGAGGCGTACATCGCCGGCTCGGCCTTCCATCGCCTCGAGAACGTGGACGTGCCGCTGCTGATCGCCCACGGCGAGCGCGACGCACGCGTCAGCCCGAAGCAGTCCGAACAGCTCGTGATCGAGCTGCGGCGGCTGGGCAAGACCTTCGAGTTCGTGACCTACCCGACCGAGGCGCACGGCCTCCTGCGAGCCGGGCCCCAACTCGACTTCTACCGACGGCTCGAGCGCTTCCTCGACTGGCATCTGATGTGAGATAGTCGCGCGGCCCGAAGCGCCCGGCTCGGCCGGGCGCGCAGGGTTTTGCGTCTGAAGCCACGGAGGGACTCGCGCGTGAACATCAGAAGGACTCTGGCCGGAACGATCCTGCTCTTGATCCTGATCGCCGGGCTGGCGGGCGTATCGGCGCGCAGCCAGGAGGGGCCGGTCACGTTCGACATCGGCGAACCGCAGGGAATCGACAGCATGAGCCCGCTGGTGGGAGTCCTCGTCCCCGACTACGAGGCGTGGAACATGATGTACGCCACGCTGACGGACAAGGCGGCCAAGGACTTCTCGACCATCCCCGGCCTGGCGGAGTCGTGGAAGGGGTCCAAGGACAAGCTCACCTGGACCTACAAGCTGCGCGACGGGCTGAAGTGGTCGGACGGCAAGCCGCTCACCTCCGAGGACATCGTGTGGAACATCAACACGTCTCGCAAGGAGGAGTGGCTCAACCATTCCTCGGTCACCGCGAACCTCACCGCCTCGGCGCCGGATCCGCGGACGGTGGTGATCAAGACTTCGGTGCCGGACCCCAAGCTGCCGACGATGGACGTGTACCTCCTGCCCAAGCACATCTGGGGCAAGCTGAGCCCGGAGCGGCGTGATAAGTACGAGGGGGAGGACGGCGTGGGCTCGGGGCCCTTCGTTCTCGACAAGTTCGAGAAGGGCCAGTTCGCGCGCTTCAAGGCCAACCCCAACTATTGGGGTGGCAAGCCGGCCGTGGACACGGTCGTGATGCGCAAGTTCAACAACCCCGACGCGATGGTCGCCGCGCTCAAGACCGGTGAGCTCGACGCGGCCTGGAACATCCCCGGGAACGCGTTCAACCAGCTGAAGAACGACGACAACTTCGTCACCAACGAGGGCTACCAGGGCGGCTTCGCCGAGGTGGCGCTCAACGGCGGCGACGGCCTGAGGCAAGGCCACCCGGCTCTGCTCGACTTCGAGGTGCGCAAGGCGATCGCGCACTCGATTGACAGGGAGACGCTCGTGGACCGCGTGCTTGCCGGCGTCGGCAGGCCGGCCCAGATGATCGTCCCCTCTCCCGATCCGGCGTGGGTGCCCGAGCTCTCGGAGGACCAGATCTACGAGTTCGACCTCGACAAGGCTCGCTCGATCCTCGACGCGGCGGGCTACGAGGACACCGACGACGACGGCGTGCGCGAGATGCCGGGCGGCGGCCGTCCGCTCAACTTCCGCTACTTCGCGCGTACCGACGGTGATACCGGAGCCGGGATCGCGGAGTTCGTGCCCGGCTGGCTGGAGGAGATCGGCATCGCCACGACGGTGAGGAACGTGGACGACAGCCAGCTCACCAACATCATCGGCAAGGGCGACTACGACATGTTCGCCTGGGGCTGGACGCCCTTCGTCGACCCGGACACGATGCTCGACTACATGACGTGCAAGCAGGTGGCCGCGGATCCAGAGGATCCCACCAACTACTACAACGACGCCAACTACTGCGACAAGGAGTACGACCGCCTCTACGAGCAGCAGAAGGTCGAGCTCGACCGCGAGAAGCGCGAGCAGATCGTCCACGAGATGCTCACACGCTGGCATCAGTCGGCCTTCTACAACGTGATCTGGGAGGAGCCCGACGCGATCGCCTACGCCAAGGACCGCTTCACCGGCTGGGTGGAGCAGCCCGAGGGCACGGGGCCCGTGCTGTTCTCGAACACCTCACCGACCTACGCGCGGCTCGAGCCCGTGAGCGCGTCAGCGGGCGGCGGGGGGGCAGACGACGACGGCGGTGGCAGCGGGGCGATCATCGCGATCCTCGCCGTCGCCGTGGTGGGCCTGGGGGTCGCGCTGGTGGTGGTCGCGCGCCGGCGCGGCGCCTACGACCGCGAGTGAGCGCTCGCTTCATATCGCGGAAGGTCCTCGGGTCGCTGGCCACGCTGGTCTTCGTGGTCATCTTCAACTTCTTCCTGTTCCGCGTGGTCGAGGCCGACCCCGTGGCGAACCTGTTCCGAGGCAAGGAGATGAGCGCGAGCCAGCGCGCCGAGCTCACCAAGGAGTTCGGGCTCGAGGGCTCGCAGGGGGAGCAGTTCCTGCGATACCTGGAGCAGACCGCCTCGCTGAACTTCGGGCGCTCGTACTCGACCAACCAGCCCGTGACCGATGAGATCCGGGAGAAGGCGCTCCCCACGATCGCCCTCGTCGGGGTGGCCGCCGTCCTGTCGGCGGTGTTCGGCGTGATGCTCGGAGTCATCGCCGCCTGGCGAAGACGCACGGCCGCCGACTACACGGTCACCGGCTTCACCATGAGCTTCTATTCGATGCCCGACTTCTGGCTGGGCATGATCCTGCTCACCATCTTCGCCGTCGGCCTGGGCTGGTTCCCGGTCGGCGGGATAACGGATCCCGCCTCGACCGCGACCGGCTTCGGCAAGCTGCTCGATCAGACCGAGCACATGGTGCTGCCGGCGGTGACCCTGACGCTGGCATACCTGGGCGAATACGCCATCGTCATGCGCTCCTCGCTGCTTGACACGATGCGCGAGGACTACCTGCTCCTCGCGCGTGCCAAGGGGCTGCGGGACGTGATGGTTCGCAACCGGCATGCGGTGCCCAACGCGCTCCTGCCCGTGGTCGCGATCGGGGCGATCAACTTCGGCTTCGTGCTCTCCGGGGCGATCGCCGTGGAGGCGATCTTCTCCTGGCCGGGCCTCGGGCTCGCGACCTACGAGGCGTTGAAGGGGCCCGACTTGCCGATGCTCCAGGGACTGTTCCTCGTGTTCAGCGCGTCGGTGATCCTGTTCAACCTGATCGCCGACCTGCTGTACGGGTACCTCGATCCACGGGTACGCACGGAATGAGCGCGGCGGCCCTTCCCTCTGCACGCCGGGTCACATGGCTGCGGCGCAGGCGCGCGCTCGCGGGGATCTGGCGGGACTTCCGCGGCCACCGCCCGGGCATGATCGGCCTTGTCTTCCTCGCCCTCGTGGTGGCCATGGCGCTGGCGGCTCCCCTCCTGGCGGACGAAGCCGGCCTGAGGGCCATCAACACCACCGGCAATCCCACCTTCGCCAGCCCGTCGGAGTTCGGGCCGCTGGGCACGGACGCACTCGGGCGCGACGTGCTGACTCAGATCATCTGGGGATCCCGGATCAGCCTGCTCGTCGGCCTCGCGGCGACCGTCCTGGCCATGCTGATCGGCTCGGTGGTCGGCATCACCGCCGGCTTCTTCGGCGGGCGAATCGGGGGCGTGCTGATGCGGCTCACCGAGTGGTTCCTGGTGATCCCGTTCCTACCGCTGGCGATCGCGCTCGCCGCGATCCTCGGGCCCTCGATCCAGAACATCATCATCGTCATCGGGATCACCTCCTGGCCCTCCACAGCGCGCGTCATCCACGCCCAGCTGCTCACGCTCAAGGAGCGCGACTACGTCGACCGCAGTCGCGCGCTCGGGGCGTCCAACTGGCACCTGATGACCCGGCACATTCTGCCCAACGTCTCGCCTCTGATCCTCGCCACCACCACGCTGACGGTGCCGATCGTGATCCTCACGGAGGCCACCCTGTCCTTCCTCGGGCTGGGGGATCCGAGGAACGCGTCGTGGGGCCAGATGCTGGACGAGGCGTTCGAGTCGGGCGCTGTCACCCTCGAGGCGTGGTGGTACATCGTGCCGCCAGGCCTCGGCATCATGCTGGTGGTTCTGGCCTTCACGCTGATCGGGCAGGCGCTGGAGGAGATCCTGGATCCGCGGCTGAGGGACCAGCGGGCATGAGCGCCGAGCCCGACGCCGGAGCCGGACCTCTCCTGTCGGTGCACGACCTGCACGTGACCTACCGGACCCGCGGAGCGCCGGTCCCCGCTGTCCGCGGCGTGGACCTCGAGCTGGCGGTGGGCGAGACGCTCGGGGTGGCCGGCGAGTCCGGCTGCGGCAAGTCGTCGCTGGCCGGTGCGCTGCTGCGCCTCCTGCCCATGGGCACCGAGGTGACCGGCGAGGTGCTGCTCGACGGCGAGGACGTGTTGAAGATGAGACCCGGCCGGCTGCGCGCCGTGCGGTGGACGGAGCTGGCGATCGTCTTCCAGGGCGCGCTCCACACGCTGAACCCGGTGCAGCGCGTGGGGAGCCAGATCGCCGAGGCGATCCGGCTCCACTCGAAGGAGGCTCGCGGTGGAGCGGTCTCGAAACGGGTGGACGAGCTGCTCGAGCTGGTGGGCCTGCCGGCCCGCCGGGCGCGGGACTACCCGCACCAGCTCTCCGGCGGCCAGCGCCAGCGCGTGCTGATCGCCCTCGCCTTGGCCTGCGATCCGCGGCTGCTGATCGCCGACGAGCCGACCACCGCGCTCGACGTGATGGTGCAGGCTCAGGTGCTGCGCCTCCTCGAGGACCTGCAGGAGCGGTTCGGCCTCGCGGTGATCTTCATCACCCACGACCTGTCGACGCTGGCGGCGGTCTGCAAGCGCATCGCCGTGATGTACGCGGGGCGGCTCGTCGAGCGGGGGCCCAGTGAGGCGGTGTTCGAGGATCCCGCCCATCCCTACACGCGCGGGCTCGCCGAGGCGTTCCCTGTGATCGGCGATTCACACTTCCGCATGAACCCGTCCGGCCTGCCCGGCGACCCGCCCGATCCCCGTCACCTGCCGACGGGCTGCCCGTTCCACCCCCGCTGCCCGGCGGCGATCGACATCTGCTCGTCCACGGCGGTTGAGCTCTGGCCCGCGGGGGATGGGCGCACGGCGGCCTGCGTCCATGCCCCCGGCTCCCCGGTGACCACGTGAACCGGGACGCGCCTCTCCTCGAGCTGCGTGACGTGCACGTGGAGTACGCCGGGCGGGGGAGCGTCGCGCGCGCCGTGGACGGGGTTGACCTCTCGATGCGCAGCGGCGAGATCCTCGCGCTGGTGGGAGAGTCGGGCTGCGGCAAGACCACGCTGGCCCGGACGATCGTCGGACTGCAGCGCCCCACGAAGGGCGAGGTGCATGTGCGAGGCAAGCCGCTCGGCTACGGCCGCAGCGCCCTGCGCGAGCACCGACGCTCGGCCCAGCTGATCTTCCAGGACCCGACTGGGGCGCTCAACGCCCGCCAGACGATCTACGAGGCGGTGGCCGAAGGGCTTCGCATCCAGCGCATCGAGGGCGACGAGGAGCGGCTGGTGGCAGAGGCCCTCTCGCGAGCCGGGTTGCGCCCGCCCGAGCGCTTCTTCACGGCCTACCCGTACCAGATCTCCGGCGGCCAGCGCCAGCGCGTGATCATCGCCGGCGCGATGGCGCTCAGCCCGAGCCTGCTGGTGGCGGACGAGCCGGTGTCGTCGCTGGACGCCTCGGTGCGCGGCGAGATCCTGGCCCTGATGCTGCGCTTGGTGCAGGAGACCAAGGTGGGCATCCTCGTCGTCACGCACGACCTTGGCCTCGCCTGGAACGTGGCCAACCGGGTGGCCGTGATGTACCTGGGGCGGATCGTCGAGGAGGGCACGACCGAGGAGATCCTCACCGCGGCGCGGCATCCATACACGCGCGCGCTGCTGTCGGTGGTGCCCGAGGTGGAGGAGATGGAGCAGCTGATCCTCGTCGGCGAGGCGCCCGACCCCACGCGCATCCCGGCGGGATGCCGCTTCCACCCTCGCTGCCCGCTCGTGGCGTCCGGGGAGGCCGAGCGGCTCGGCATCGTGGAGCGCTGCCGGACCGAGGACCCGCTGAAGCTCCCGGCCTGCCACGCGGTGGCATGACCGAGAAGCTGCCTTAGGTGACAAAGGGCCTCGCGACCTAGACGCAGTCCCGCGGGAGGGCGAGCTCCCACGTGCGCTCGAACACCCGCTCGTCGCCCTCGAACGCCTCGAGCCTCTGTGTGACCAGGAACTCCGTCGCGGTCGAGCGCATGAGGCTGTCGGTCTCCACCCGCGTCTGCCAGTCGCCACGGCCGAGGCCCGTGGTGCAGCGGACGTGCACGCTCGCCGCCAGCGGGTCGCCGGCGACGATGCGGTAGGTGGTCAGGTTGGTGTCGAGCATCTCGGTGCCGAACTCCGGCAAGCGCCGGCGCCCGCCCACGTCCCACTCGAACTCGACCTCGTGCGCTCCCGTGGCGCGGTCGTGGTGATGCCGGCGGTGCGTCTCGCCCGGCTCGAGCACCTCCACCTCGATCGGCTCGGCCCATTCCGGCTCCTCGAAGGGGGGCGGGTCGAGCTCTTCCTCGCGGGCGGCACGGACCGGCAGGGTCACGTGGCCGCCGTGCAGGGTGAGGGTCACGGGCTCCGGCGAGGGCCACGCCCAGGGCCAGTAGGAGGTGGAGATCGCCACGCGCAGCCGGTGGCCGGCCGGCACGGCCTGCGCGATGGCGTCGAGCCTTACCCCCACTTCGTACCGCCGCCCGGGCTCGAGCGGCCGCGGGTCGGCATGGCCGTCGCGATGGGTGAGGTTCAGGAGGCCGCGGGTCACGAGCAGCGACGTGCCGTCAGGCGCAACCGAGCAGAGCCGTACCGCTAGGAGCGCCTGCGGCCGGTCGACCGAGATGCCGAGGTTCACGTGGGGGAAGCCGAGGATCTCGAGACGGTCCTCCAGCGGCTCGAGGTCGAACGTGAGCGAGCGCTCGTCCTCGGCGCGCTGGTCCGGGGGCCAGTCGCCCTCGCCGCCGTCCGGGCACCAGGCGCCGGCGTCGGCACCGGTCGACTCGACGCTGTGGTGGGTCAGCGGCGCGTCGCTCGGCAGCGGCAGCTCACGCGCTTCCACACTTGGTGGCGGCCAGGCCGGCTCCGTGATCCAGCGCCCCGGCCGCTCGACGTAGTGAGCGGCCGGCTCGACGGGGTCCTGCATCCAGACCCGCAGCATCGGCTCGTCCATGATCCCGGTGTCCGCGCCCTTCAGCCAGTGGTCCCACCAGCGCCTGCACTCTTGGAGGAAGCCGATCGTGGGGCCGGGCCGGCCGTCCTGCGGGAAGGCGTGCGACCAGGGCCCGATCAGTCCCTTGCGCGGCCCGGGTAGGCCCTCCATCAGGCGCGGCACGGCGTTCGAGTAGCCGTCCGCCCAGCCGCCCACGGCGTACACGGCGGCCTCGATGGCGCCATAGTCCTCGCACACCGAGCCTTGGCGCCAGTAACCGTCGCGGCGCTGGTGGGCGAGCCAGGCCTCGACCATCGCCGGCGTCCGCTTCATCCGCTCCATCCAGGTCTCGCGCCAGCCGTCGCCCACTGCCGCCGGGTCCGGCGGCATCGACGTGAGCGTGAGCATGGTGGCCGCCCAGGGGAGCATGTCCACGCCGAGCACGCAGCCGCCCACGTAGTGCACGTCGTCGGCGTAGCGGTCGTCGCTGGCGCACATCGTCACGATGGCCTTCAGCGCCGGGGGCCGGCGGGCCGCCACCTGCAGGCCGTTGAAGCCGCCCCAGGAGATGCCCATCATCCCCACCGCGCCGCTGCACCATGGCTGATCCGCCAGCCAGGCGATGACCTCGAGGGCGTCGTCCTGCTCCTGGGGGAGGTACTCGTCGAGCAGGATGCCGTCGGAGTCGCCGCTGCCGCGCAGGTCCACGCGCACACCCGCGTAGCCGTGACCGGCGAACCAGTGATGGTGATACGAGTCGCGCCGGGCGAAGGCGTCCCCCTTGCGGTAGGGGAGGTACTCGAGGATCGCCGGCACGGGGTCCGCCTCGGCGTCCTCGGGCAGCCAGATCCGCGCCGCCAGCCTGGCGCCGTCGGACATCGAGATCCAGGTGTGGTCGATCCGGCGGACGCGGCGGGGAAACTCGGTGCGGACGCCCACGGGTGGCGGCAGTCTAGGGCCTGGGTCCACCGATCCTGGCGGCGTGTCCGCACCGGATGCCGTCGCCAGGCACCACCGGCTCGCTCGCGAGGGGACTACCCTCGCTCCGCTCGCCGGCGGCGCCTTGCTCGGCCTCCGTCGCGGACACGCTCGCCAGTCCCGGTGGACCCAGGCCATGGCGCCGGTGGACCCGCCCCGGGCCGTCGGATAGCGTCGAACGATGAGCACTCGGCTGACGTACACGAGCGGCGACCTTGGCAGCGAGACCGACCAGGAGTTCGAGGCACGGCTGGCGGAGGCGCGCGCCGACGCGGGCGAGCCGCGGCCGCATCTGGTGGCCGGCGAGGACGTCGAGGACGGCGAGCCCTTCGAGCGGTTCGACCCGTCGAGTGACGGCAGGGTGGCGAGCCGCGCGCGCTCGGCGCCCGCGGAGCTGGTGGCGCGCGCGGTCGAGGCGGCGCGCTCGGCCGCTCCCGGCTGGCGGAGGACGCCCTACGGCGAGCGGTGCTCGCTGCTGCGGGCGGTGGGGGCGGGCATCCAGGAGCGTCATATCGAGCTCGCCGCCGTGGCGAGCCTCGAAGTCGGCAAGTCGCGCGCGGAGTCGATCCTCGAGGTGCAGGAGGCGGTGGACCTGATCGAGGCCTACGCGGAGCACATGGAGCGCAACGACGGCTACGAGAAACCGCTCGCCAGCTTCGTCGACTCGGAGCGCAACACCGACGTGCTGCGGCCGTACGGCGCGTTCGCCGTGATCTCGCCGTTCAACTTCCCGGTGGCCTTGACGATGGGGATGGCCAGTTCGGCGCTGATCGCGGGCAACACGGTCGTGCTGAAGCCCTCCGAGGAGACGCCCCGGACGGGCGCGCTACTGGGCGAGATCGCCCGCGCGGCCGGCCTGCCGCCCGGCGTGTTCAACCTGGTGCACGGCGGCCCGGACACCGGCCGGGCGGTCGTCGAGGACGCAGTGGAGGGCGTGGCCTTCACCGGCTCCGCGGAGGTCGGGCGCTGGATCGCCCAGCGGATGCAGGAGGGCCCGTACGCCCGCCCCGCGCTCACCGAGATGGGGGGCAAGAACCCGGCGATCGTGACGGCGGCGGCGGATCTCGACAAGGCCGCCGAGGGGGTGGCGCGCGCGGCCTTCGGGCTGTCCGGGCAGAAATGCAGCGCCTGCTCACGAGCGATCGTCGAGGAGTCGGTTCACGACGAGTTTCTCGAGCGGCTTGCTCGGTTCACGGAGGGCCTGGCGCTGGGGGAGCCCGCCGAGCGGGAGATGTTCGTGGGGCCGGTGGTGAACGAGGGCAGCGTCGCGCGCTTTGAGGAGGCGGTCGCGGATGCACGGCGCGACGGCCAAGTGGTCACCGGCGGCGGCCGGCCAGGCCGGCCCGGCCTGTTCGTGGAGCCCACGGTGGTCGCGGGGCTCCCGCGGGGCCACCGGCTGGAGCGCGATGAGCTCTTCCTCCCCTTCGTGACCGTCTCGACGGCCGGGTCGCTGGACGAAGCGATCGACGAGGCGAACGCCCCCGCCTACGGCCTGACCGCCGGCATCTACAGCGAGGACGACGCCGAGCAGGAGCGCTTCCTGGACGGCATCGAGGCGGGCGTGGTCTACGTGAACCGGCGCGCCGGGGCCACCACCGGCGCGTGGCCTGGAACGCAGACCTTCTGCGGGTGGAAGTCGAGCGGCTCGACCGGCAAGGGCGGCCTGGGGCCCTGGTACCTGCCGCAGTTCATGCGCGAGCAGAGCCGGACCGTGGTCAGCGGCTGAGCTCTGCAGCCAGCTGCGCGACGACGTCGGCGTACTGGTCCACGTCCGCGTCGGCGTGCGCCACCGACAGCGTCCACTCGACGCCGCGGCCGCGCTTGGTGAGCACCCCGCGGTTCATCGCCCACAGCCACACCAGCTCCGCGAGGTCGGGGTCGGCGGCGCTTCCCTTGATGCAGCCCCGGGCGCCGAGCGCCACCGTCGGCCCCGGCAGCCGCTCCGCGAGGCGCCGGCCGAGCCGTTCGAGGCGCTCGTACGCGGTCGGGGTGAGCACCTCGAGCAGGTTCGCGCGCGCCGCCGCCATGGCCAGCGGGTTGCCGTTGTAGGTGCCGAACACCGGAACGGTGCCGTCCTCGACGAGTCGGGCCGCCTCCGCGCTCATCCCGACGGCTCCGCCGGGCAGGCCGCCGCCGAGCGCCTTCGCGAGCGTGACCACGTCGGGGGTCACTCCGAAGCGCTCCACGGCGCCGCCGGCCGCGATCGCCAGGCCGGTCTTGACCTCGTCGAAGATCAAGGCGACGCCGCGGGCCCGGGTGATCTGGCGCACCCCCTCGAGGTAGCCGGAGTCGGGCGGCGAGATGCCGCCGTGCGTCATGGCGGCCTCCATCAGTACGCAGGCGGGCTCCCTTTCGGCCACTGCCCGCTCCATGGCCTCGAGGTCGTTGAAGGGCACCGCATGCACCAGGTCGAGGGTCGATCGCGGTATCCCGGCTGTGGCCTCCCTCGTGGCCAGCGCCGTGTCGTGGTGGCCGTGGTAGGCGCCGGCGATGGCGACCACCGGCTCGCGGCGGGCGAGCGCGCGGGCGATGCGGACGGCCGTCATCGTGGACTCCGTGCCGGAGTTGGTGAAGCGCCAGTGCGGCAGGCGGAAGCGCCGTGCCAGCTCCTCGGCGACCACGACGGCGTCCTCCGTGGGCGCACCGAAGTGCGTGCCCTGCCCGGCGCGCGCGGCGACCGCTCTCGCGATCGCCGGGTGGGCATGGCCCTGGATCATCGCCCCGAAGCCGTTGTGGAAGTCCACGTACTCGCGGCCGTCGGCGTCCCAGACGCGCGAGCCCTTCCCGTGCGTCATGTAGACGGGCCACGGGTGGCGGAGCTGGAAGGAGGAGGCCACGCCGCCGGGCAGCACTCGGGCGGCGCGGCGAAAGAGAGCCTCCGAGGCGCGAGTCCGGTCGTTCAGCGACGCGAGCTCGCGCCGTGCGAGGTCGCGGATGCGCTGAGGATCGGCTTCGAGAAGCGCCGGGGCGCGCGTGGCCACGGGTTGAGCCTAACCTGGGCCGCCCGTCCGGCCCGCTTCCGCCGTTCCCTAGACTTGCGCCGCCGGATGCGGCTTCTGGCCCCCATAGCGGCGCTCCTGGCCTGCGCGGCGATCGCCGCGGGCTGCGGCGGCGACGACAGCTCCGGCGGGGCGCTCGAGTCGGCGCTCGCCTATATGCCGCAGAACACGCCGTTTGCCGTCGAAATCGACACCGACGTGGAGGGCGAGCGGTACCAGGCGCTCGACGACATCCTGGGCCGCTTCCCCACCGGTGACAACATCGGGCGGATGCTCCAGGAGCAGATCGAGGAGGGTGCGGAGGGCGTCTCCTACGAGGACGACGTCAGGCCGCTGCTCGGCAACCCCTTCGTGGTCAGCGCCACGGATCCGGCCTCTTTCATCAGCGGGTCGGAGGATGACGACTTCGTCGCAGCCTTGCGGGTCGAGGACACCGACGCCCTGGACCGGCTCCTCGAGAAGACCGGCGTCCGGGAGGAAGGCGAAGTGGCGGGCGCAACCGTGTACGAGGACGACGGGACCGCCCTCGCCGTGGAGGACGACATGCTCGTGTTGGGCGGATCCCGGGAGCTGCTCGAAAGCGCGCTCGAACGAGCCGACGGCGACGACCACCTCGACGTGGACACGTTCGAGCGGAGCCTCGAGGGGCTGCCGGGGGACGCGCTGGCGCGGATCTACATGGACGTCCAGGCGCTGCTCGATCAGGAGCCCGGCGGCGAGGAAGCGCAGCAGGTGGAGTGGGTGGGCGCTCTGCGCACGCTGGGGATCACCGCCACGGCCGCGGACGATGCGATCGACGTGGAGTTCAACCTGCGCACCGAGGGCCAGGACCTGAGCGACGAGGACCTGCCGCTGGCCGCAGGGGACGAGGCCGCCCAGGTGGTGCGGATCCCCGGCCAGGTCGGGTTCGGCCTCCGTGATCCGAGTCAGGTCGTCTCCTTCTTCGAGACTGTGTTCCAGACGCTCGACCCGCAGGGCTTCGGCGACTACGAGACCGGCAAGCGGGCCATCGCCCAGCGGTTTGATATCGACGTGGACGAGGACGTGTTCGGGCAGCTGACCGGCGACCTGTCTGTGTCGGTGTCGGTTGACGGAGCGTTCGGCGCCCGCGCGGAGGTCGCAGATCCGGATGCATTCGCCGAGACCGTCGACCGGCTTTCGGACGCGCTGCCGCAGCTCGGCGCGGGCCTCGGGGTGACCGACGTGGCGCGCCGCGGGAACCTCTACGAGGCGCGTCTGGCGGACGGCGGCCGGTTCGTCTTCGGCGTGCACAACGACGTGTTCGTCGCGGGCAGCAATCCGGCGCGCGCCTTGGCGATGACCTCACGGCAGCCCGAGGACGTATCCGGTGCGAACGGATCGCTCGTCATGTCGGCCGACGCCGAGCAGGTGGCGCTCCAGGTGCTCCGGCAGGTGGCCCCTGAACTGGGCCTGGGCGGGATCTTCGGAGGCGGTCTGTTCGCGCGCCCGCTGGACGAGCTGAGCGGCTCGGTGGCGACGAGCACGAACGGCATGCGCGGCTCGTTCAGCCTGACGCTGGACTGAGCCTGGATCCGGGCTCAGTCCAGGCGGGAACGTCGCAAGGGCGTCACGGGGACACCCGGCCTACTCTGACAGCCCCACAGATTCGAGGGCTTCACGCTCGCTGCGAAAGAACGCCCACCAGACCGCCTTCCCGTCTCGCAGCACGGTGGCCTGCCACATCGTCTGTTCGACCGGGACGCTGCCAAGCGTCCCAGCCATGCGGAAATGCAAGACGCCCCGGTCGCCGGATCCGCGGACGTCGAGCAATTCCCAGTTGACGTCCTCGAAAGCGCCGCGAACCGTGTCCCACCAGGCACGGACGCCGGCGTGACCTCGGAAGATCGTTCCTTCGGCCTCCGCCACCATCGACGTGAACTCGACGTCCTCGGCGGTGAGCGCCAGGAACGCTTCCAAGTCGCCCGAGTTCAGCGTCCCAAAGGCAGCCTCTGCCAAGGCCCGCTGCTCGACGCTCGCTTGCAACATAGCCCGCCCAGTATCTGCCGCTCGCGGGGCCGTGTCCAGCATTGCCTCACGCCCGCGAGAAGCCAGAGGGGGCCCGGGCTGACCGTTCGGATCGACCGCTTTCCGGGGCCCTTGAGCTCTGGGCGAAAAATCCTGCTCTGTGCAAGGGATCTTGCGGCAGGGCCTCGCGGCGCGCGCATACCACCGACGAACCACGGGTAGCGCCAAGGGGTGCGACTTCTCACGCTCCCAATCACCATCGTCCGTGTCCCATTCGAGCTCGGCTTCGGAGCCGCGAAAGAAGCGGTGAAGTTCGCGCACGGCCTGGTGGCAGGCGGCGAGGAGCCGGTCGCAGAGAATCCGCGCCCCGCTCCCCCGCCCCGCCGGCGCAGGCCGTCACGCAGGTCGGGCAACGGCAGGGCCAGCACGGGCCGCGCCGGCACCGAGCGCACCGGCGCAGGGCGCGCGGGCACACGCCGTAGCGCCTCCCGCCGAGCCCGCACCGAGGCAACCGCTTCGCCGCCGCCCGCACCCGTGGCGAGCGCCGACGCACCCGCCCCCGTGACCGCCGCGCAGGCCGAGCCGGTCGCGGAGGCCCCCGCGTCCATCACCACCGAGCCCACCCACGTCAGCGAGGAGCCCGAGCTCGTGGCCGAGACCGCCGAGACCGGCGCCGAGGACGGTGCCGGGGCAGAGGTCGCGGTGGACGAGCCCTGGCCCGGCTACGACAACATGAACGCGCCGGACATCGAGGACAGGCTCGTGACCGAGGGCCCCGAGACCGCCGCGGCGGTCAGCCTCTACGAGGCGTCGCACAAAGGCCGCGCCTCGATCCTCGAAGCCGCCTCTCGCAACATCACCGGCTGATCGCTCACCGCCCCGCCATCCGGCCGAGCAGCTCCGTCGCCCCCCTCTTGTTGAGCGGCTCGTTGAGGTTGCCGCACTTCGGCGACTGCACGCACGACGGGCATCCCTCGCGGCAGGGGCATTCGGAGATCAGGCGCAGGGCGTCATCCACCAGCGCCTCGAAGCGCTCGAAGCCCACGCGCGTGATCCCAACGCCGCCGGGGTGGCCGTCGTAGATGAAGATCGTGGAGCGCCCCGTCTGCTGGTGAAAGGCGGTGGAGAGGCCGCCGATGTCCCAGCGGTCGCACATCGCGATCAACGGGAGCACCGCGATCTGTCCGTGCTCCGCTGCGTGCAGCGAGCCCTGGAGCAACTCCAGCGGGAATTCGTCGCGTAGAAGCGAATCGGGAAGCTCGTACCAGAGCGCCTGTGTGACGAAGTCCTGCTCCGGCATGTCGAGCGCCAGCAGGTCGAGCACGGAGTGGTCCGACACCCGCTTCTTCTGGTAGGCGACCACCTGCTCCGTGACCGACACGATCCCGAACGAGAGCGCCACCCCGCAGCACTCCCGGCGCTCGCGAACCTGCTCGATCCAGGTCTCCGACTCCTTCTTCGGCTGCGTGTACCAGTCGCCGTCGAAGGGGCGCACGAGCGCACGGCGACCGGCCAGGTCGAGGTCCTCCACCTCGTAGGCGGCGCCCATATGGAGGTACACCGCGCCGGGATGGACGGCCGAGGGGGCGCGGCCCGCTTCGGCCGTCCCGATCACCTCGCCGCCGGTCGACTCCACGATCGCCACGGAGTCGGGCGAGGCGGAGCGCAGCGCGATCCGCGCCGCCGGGTATCCCGGTCCGCGCGGCAGATAGCGCCCGCCGCGCTCGCGCAGCCGGCCCTGCTTCACGAGCCGTTGGGCGTGCTCCTCCCAGCGCTCCCCGAACACGTCCTCGTCCTCTGGCGTCAGCGGCAGCTCGTACGCCGCGGCGCTGAGGTGCGCGCCGTAGATCTCCTCCGACTCGTGGTCGAGGATCGCCCGCTCCACCGGCCGCTCGAGGAACTCGTCCGGATGTCGGCAGAAGAACTGGTCGAGCGCGTCCTCACCCGCCACGTACATGGCGAGCCCGGTGTGGCGCCGCCCGGCCCGTCCCCACATCTGGCGCAGCGAGGCGACGGTGCCCGGGAACGTCACGCACAGGGCCGCGTCGAGGTCACCAACGTCGATGCCGAGCTCGAGCGCGTCCGTGGCCACCACGGCCAGCAGCTCGCCCTCGGCCAGGCGGCGCTCGATCTCCCGCCGCTGCGTGGGCGTGTAGCCGGCCCGGTAGGGCGCGATCCGCTCGGCCAGGTCGGGCCGCCCGGCGTCCTCCAGCCGCAGCCGCGCGAAGCGTTGGATCAGCTCCACGCCCCTGCGCGACTTCAGGAAGCAGATCGTCCTTACACCGCGCTCCACGAGCCCGGCGAGGAGCATTGCAGCCTCCGACAGTGCCGAACCCCGCTTGCCCAATGCCTCGTCCACGAGCGGCGGGTTCCACATCACCACCTCGCGCTCGGCGTGCGGTGCCCCGTCGTGGTCGACCAGGTGCATGTCGAGGCCGGTGAGGCTCTCCGCCAGCTGGCGCGGGTTGGCGATCGTGGCGCTCGTCAGGACGAAGCGGGGCTCGGCGCCGTAGGCGCGGGCGAGCCGCCGCAGCCGCCGCAGCACATTCGCCACATGCGACCCGAAGACGCCGCGGTACACGTGGGCCTCGTCGACCACCACCCAGGCGAGGTTCGCCAGCACGTCACCCCAGGAGCGGTGGTTCGGGAGGACGCCCACATGGAGCATGTCCGGATTGGTGAGGATGAGGTTCGAGCGCCGCCGGATCGCGGGGCGCTCCTCGCGCGGCGTGTCGCCGTCGTAGATCGCGTGCCGAAGGAAGCGGCCGCCCAGCTCCGACAGCTTGCGCGCCTGGTCCTGCGCGAGCGCCTTGGTGGGGTAGAGGTAGAAGGCGCGGGCCGCGATATCGGAGGCGAGCGTGTCGAGCACCGGCAGGTTGAAGGCGAGCGACTTTCCGCTCGCCGTGCCCGTGGTGACGATGGTGTGCCCGCGGCGGGCACACTCGAGCGCGTCGGCCTGGTGAGACCAGAGTGACTCGATTCCGGAACTCGTCAGAGCCTCGTGTACTGAAGGATGGACATCCTCGGGAAGCGGTGTAACGATTCCCGGGCTCGCGGCCTCCCGAGACGTCGCCACGAGTTCCTCCTCCGCCCCGGTTTCGAGGAGTGGCTCCCAAGGGTAGGTCGCCTGAACACGGTGCACGGATTGCCATAGTACGACCGAGTTGATCCGCCCCTTTCACCACGCGCAGTTCCCCTTGGAGTTGCTACGCGAGCGCAAGCGGGGGACGGTCACGGTCGTGCTGCCGACGCGCGAGGTGGCCGACACGATCGGGGAGATCATCGAGCGCCTGAGGTCGCTTGGCGACCTGATCGACCAGATCCTGGTGGTGGACGCCGCATCGCACGACGGCACCGCTGAGATCGCGGCGCGGCTGGGCGCGGACGTCCGCCAGGAATCCGAGCTGCTAGCGGAGTTCGGCCAGGCGCTCGGCAAGGGGGATGCAATGTGGCGGGCGCTCGCCGTCGCGCAGGGCGATCTCGTCGTCTACCTCGACTCCGATACCCGGCAGTTCTCGCCGCACTTCGCGACGGGCTTGCTCGGCCCGCTCATCTGCGAGAGCGAGATCCAGTTCGTGAAGGGGTACTTCCGGCGCCCCTTCATCACGCCGGACGGCGAGGAGCGGCCGCTCGACGGCGGGCGCGTGACCGAGCTGACGGCCCGCCCGTTGCTGTCCGCCTTCTATCCCGAGCTCGCCGCGTTCATCCAGCCGCTCGCGGGCGAGGTGGCCGGGCGGCGCTCCTTCTTGGACCGGCTGCCGTACGCGACCGGCTATGCCATCGAGACGTCGATGCTGCTCCACGCGCGAGACGCGCTCGGGGGTACCGAGGGCATGGCCCAGGTGGATCTCGAGGTGCGCCACAACCACCATCAGCCGCTGCCGGCCCTCGGACCGATGGCTTACGCGGTGCTGCGAGTGGTGCTGGAGCGGCTGCGCTCGGACGGCCGCCTGGCCGACGACCACGCCCCGCCGCTCCAGACGGCGGACGGCCGCCTGATCCAGGTAGAGCTCGTGGAGCGGCCGCCGTATGCCACCCTGCGCGCCCGCGCCTGAGCGCACCTCTTGACAAATGGCCATCCGTTGTGTCTACACCGACCTCGACGGCACCCTCCTCGGGAAGGGGGCGTCGCTATTCCGCACCGCGGAGGGCGAGTTCACCCTGCTCGCCGCGCGGGCTCTCGAGGCTTGCCACAGGGCCGGCGTGGAGGTGGTGATCAAGTCGGGGCGGCGGCGCGCCCAGGTCATGGAGGACGCGCGGCTGCTGGGCCAGACCTCGTACATCTTCGAGGTGGGCTCCGGCATGGTCGTGGACGGCGAGCTCACCTTCCTGACCGGCGACCTCCAGCCGCAGGACGGTCGCACGATCCACCGGCAGATCGAGGAGACCGGCGCTCCCGCGCTCCTGCTCGACCAGTACGCGGGGAGGCTCGAGCATCACGCGCCCTGGCACGTCGATCGCGAGGTCTCGCACCTGTTCCGCGGGCTGATCGACGCCCGCGAGGCGAACGAGCTGCTCGCCGCCGAGGGACACACCGGGCTGCGCCTGGTGGACAACGGCGAGATCGGCCCCGACACCCACACGTTCCACCTGATTCCGGCCGCGGCCTCGAAGGCCAGGGCGGTGAGGGCGCACATGCGGGCGCGGGGCTACGAGCCGGAGCAGTGCGTCGGAGTGGGGGACTCGCGCGAGGACCTCGAGGTCGCCGAGATCGTGGGCCGCTTCTTCCTGGTCGCGAACGCTGTGGTCGGCGACGCGCCGCTTCCACCGGGCGCCGAGCGCACCGAGGCGGCGATGAGCGAGGGCTTCTACGAGGCCGTCGTGCGCGCGCTTGCAGAGTCGCGCTGACTCGTAACATACGTTACGATCGATTGAGCACCGCGGCGGAGGCCGGCCCAGGATGCGGCCGTTCCCGTCGCACGGGTGAGGCAGCACGGGCGCTCCGCCGGAGCGCCCGTCGCTTTGGCGGTTATGGTCCGCATATGGACCCGCTCGCCGAGGAAGCGGTCGCCGCGATCAACGCGATCTCGGGGGTCCACGGCGGCCACCGTGCGGCGCACGCCAAGGGCTCGCTCCTGAGAGGCACCTTCACGCCCTCCGCCGAGGCGAGCGGCCTGACGACTGCGGCGCACATGCAGGGCGAGCCCTCCCGCGTGACCGTGCGCTTCTCGAACGGCGGCGGCGATCCGAGCATCCCCGACTACGCCCGCGAGAGCCGCGGCATGGCGGTCAAGTTCTATCTGGGCGACGGTGGCAAGACCGACATCGTCGCCCTCAGCCTGCCCTGCTTCTTCGTGCGAACGCCGGAGGACTTCCTCGCGTTGACAAAGGCGCGCCTCGAGCCCGAGAAGCTGATGCCGGACTTCCTCGGCGCCCACCCAGAGGCGCTGCCCGCGATCCAGGCCGCGCTCGGGGCCGACCTGCCCGAGAGCTACGCCACGTGCACCTACAACGCGATCCACTCCTACCGCTGGCTCGACGCCAGAGGCGGCTCGCGCTGGGTGCGCTACCGCTTCGAGCCCGAGGCCGGCGAGCGCAGCCTCCCTGGCGACGAGGCCAAGGCCCGTGGGCGGGACTACCTCCAGGAGGAGATCCTGGCCCGCGACGAGACCGCCTTCCGGCTGATCGTGATCGTCGGCGAGGAGGGCGACGCGGTCGACGACCCCACGGTCGAGTGGCCCGAGGAGCGCGAGCGGGTCGACGTGGGTCGGCTCGTGCTCACCGGCCCCGAGACCGAGCGGGAGCGCGACGGCGACATTCTCGTGTTCGATCCCTCCCGGGTGACCGCAGGGATCGAGCTCTCAGACGACCCGATCCTGCACTTCCGGCCGCGCGCGTACTCGGCGTCGGTGGCGGAGCGCGCCGACACCGCCTAGCTGCAATGCCGGCGCTGGTCCTCAGCGTTCCGCTCGACGGGCCGACCGGGCGGGCGGGTGCAGACGCTGCCGAGGGAGTGCTTGTCGCCGTCGAGGATTCCGGCTCGCCGCCGCGGGCCGCCTCCGGGTGGAGCACGGTCGCTTCGTGCCCGCCTGAGGGCGCTACTCGATCAGCCGCCGTCCCGCCTCGCGCAGCTCGTCCAGTGTGGTGGCCTCGGTTACCGAAGCCAGGTCCAGGATGCGCTGCTCGAACGGCTCGAGTCCGATCGAGCCGACCAGGGCGTGACAGGTCACCCCGTTCTGGCGGCAGCGGGTGGCCACCTCGCCGACGATCTTGCCCTCCAGCGTCTGCTCGTCGATGCGGCCCTCGCCGGTCACCACGAACGCCGCGGCTCGCATGCGCTCGTCGAAGCCGATCGCGTCGAGCACGAACGAGGCGCCGTGGTGGAGGCGGGCGTCGTGCTTCGCCCAGAGGCCGCCCGACAGCCCGCCGGCGGCGCCGGTCATGGGCTGACCGCGCGGGTCACGGCGGAACGTGCTCGCGAGGGTGTCGAGGCGGCCCTCCAGCCGCTTCACCACCCTGGCGTCCGCGCCTTTCTGGGGGGCAAACACTCGCGGCGCCAGCTCGAACGGGGTGCGGACGTCGCAGAGCACGTCGAGGTCGACCCGCACTCCGGCGTCGCTGAGCGCCTCGAGCGCGCCGGCGCCGCCGTCGGTGGTGGCGGACCCGCCCACGGTCACGATCACGCGCTCGGCGCCCGCCTCAACGGCGGCCACGATCAGCTCCCCCGTGCCGCGCGTGGAGGCGGACCAGGCGTCGCGCTCGTCCTCCTCGACCAGGCCGAGGCCGCTCGCCTGCGCGGTCTCCACGATGGCGGCGCGGCCGCCGTCGATCAGGGCGAACGTGGCCTGCACGGGCCGGCCGAGCGGATCGCTCGCGTCCACCGTGCGCCGCTCGCCGCCGAGCGTGGCGAGCAGGACGTCCATCGTGCCCTCGCCGCCGTCGGCCACTGGAAGCTCCTCGGCTTCGTGCCCGGCCTCACGCAGGCCGGCGGCGACGGCCCCGGCGACCTCCGGGGCGGAGAAGGTGCCCTTGAAGGAATCGGGCGAGACGAGCGCGGAATGCTCAGCCAACCGCTTCGCGGAACGCCCGCTCCGCCTCCGCGCCGTGCACGGCAAACACGATCCGCTCGAGCTCCCCGGAGTGCGAGCGAGCGGCGCCGGCCATCAGGCGCGCCGCCTCGTCCACGGGGAATCCGCCCACCCCGGTCCCGAACGCAACGAGAGCGAGCGAGCGGCAGCCGAGCTCCTCCGCCCTTGCGAGCGTCGACAGCGTGGCCCGCTCGATGATGTCGGCGGAGGTCGGCCCACCGAGCTCCATCGTGGCCGCGTGGATGACCCAACGGGCGGGCATCTCGCCGGCGGTGGTCTCGACAGCCTCGCCCAGCCCGATCGGCGCCCGTTCGTCGGACTCGCGCTGCACCGCCGGCCCGCCCGCACGGGAGATCGCCCCGGCCACGCCGCCGCCGTGCCTCAGCTGGGTGTTGGCGGCGTTGGCGATCGCATCCACGTCCAGCTTCGTCACGTCCGCCGCGATGACCTCGAGCTCCGCCACCGGGCACATGCTGACGAATTGGGCGCGACCGCGAAGCTAGCTCAGGGAGACACGGCCGTGCCGAGGGAGTCGGCGCCCAGGAACTTCGGGGTGCCCTCCTCGTAGAAGACGTCCGGTTCCAGAGGCGGCGCTCAGCTCGTGCTCGAGCTCGTGCTCGAGCTTGTGGGTGCGCTCTAGCCGCCGCGCTGACGCGGCCCGAAGCGGCAGACTTTCGTGCACACTTGGCCTTACGGGGTTGTCGGCTTGCCGGGTCTGCGGTCTGATCGTTGCCGAGGGTGGCCCGATCGATCCTCAACACCTTTTCGACGATCGAGCTCGTCGTGCTGGGCGTGGGCGGCATGGTGCTGCTGACGGTGGTCGGCGTGCTGGTGGCGCGGCGCCTTTTCCCGCGGCTGGCCGACAGCGAGTTCGAGCCGGTCGCCGACAGCCTACGGGTGGTCTACGAGCTGATCTTCGCGCTGATCCTCGCCTTCGTGATCGCCTCCGTGCTGGACGAGATCGGCAACGCCGAGACGGCCGTCGCAGGGGAGGCGACGACGATCAGTGCGCTGGTGCGGGCCAACGACACGCTTCCCGAGGAAGACCGGCTGCGGCTGGACACCGCCGTGGGCCGGTACGTGCAAGCCGTCGCCAACAACGAGTGGGAGACGATGAAAGACGGCGAGGCCAGCCCGCTGGCGACCTCTGCGCTGGAGGGCATGTACGCCGAATACCGCGAGGTCGAGCCGGACGACTCCGCCGCGCAGAGCGAGGCCTACAGCCAGGCGTGGAGCGACCTGGAAGAGGTGGGCACCAAGCGGCGGGAGCGGCTCGACATCGCGGCTGCCGACCTGCCGTCGATCCTGCGCGTGCTCGTCGTCGTCGGGCTCGTCCTGCTGCTTGTGCTGGAGTACCGCCCGCAGCTGTCGCCGGTCGCCGGGCTGGTCTTCATGGGAACGTTGGCGATGGTCGTGACGTCGGCGTTCCTGCTCACGGTCATCCTCAACTACCCGTTCGCAGGGGACGTGTCGGTCAGCAACGAGCCGCTAAAACAGCACAACCTCACGCGGTTCTGGAGCGAGGACCTCGCCTATCGACCCAAGCCCGGTGATGAGCGGCAGCCGCTGACGGCGCAGCGGTTGGAGGGCGTCTACGGCTCCACCGCCTACGGAACCCTCGTGCTGCAATGCCACCACGACGGTCCGGACCACAAGGTGAAGAAGTGTGGGCCGCGCGACCGCCGCATGCGCGGCGTGTACCGCTACGCCAACGGCACCGTGACGGGGGAGGTCGTGGACGACGTCTTCCGCGGCTGGTGGACCCAGGACCCCTCGCACCGCAAGCACGACGATGCCGGGTGTTTCAGGCTGCGGCTCTTCAACACCTCGGACGGGCCGCCTATCGTCGGCAGCTGGAGCTACCGCCACGAGAAGCCGTTAGAACCCGGCTGGGACCTCGAGGAGCTCGGCGGCGCCCGGCCGCCGGACCTGGTGAAGCGTCTGAAGGATCCGAAAACCTTCATCGAGGACCCGAGCGGGCGGAAGTGCTGAGCCCAGCGTCATCCGCCGCGAAAGGCCTCCCGCGAGCCAGTCGCCGGCGATGGCCGGACGACCTTCGCGTCGAGGAGCAACGGGCCGTTCGGTTTCGCCCGCGATGCCGATCAGCCCGCCGGGCGGCGGCGACCTCGACCGGACCTCCAGCGGGCACAACCACCCTGATCGGAGACTGCCCGATCGGGCAGACAGATGCCTCGATCCTTGTTGCCTCGAAGAAAGCGCGATCTATCCTCGTACGTCTCGATGAAGGACTCCCACGGCGACGGCGAATGGGAGACATCGCCCGCGAAGGGTTTCTGCAGCGCGAAGATCAAGAAGAGCACGAACCCCGTCAGCAGGGCGGTTGCGCCCACTGATGCACGGAAGGCTGGGTCTCGGCAGGTAAGTAGCAGGGCGGGACGACGGGGCTATTGGATGACCGTCCCGGTGAAGGTCTCCCGGCCCTCCCCGCGTCTCGACTCGAGCACCCCCCTCATCCGGCCCTCACCGCTGAGTCCCTCAAAGCGGCCGAGGCCCTTCACGACCTTCCAATCGCTGCTTTGTTTCACCCCAGGTGGCGTTGAGGTGAATGTGATCGTCAGGGTGCCGCCGGGGCAGCGGAACGACCTCAGCACCGACCGGCGCGGAGCCTCCACAGGCCCATCGATGAATTTCCCCCCGGCGCAGAAGGCTGTGTCGCCGATGGTGGACGCGGAAAGAACCTCGCCCGTCGACTCGCCCCTCGCGTTGAGGGGAGCCAGGTGCGTCTTGATCACGATTGAGCGCAATCTGTCCTCGTACGTCTCGATGAAGTTCTCCCACGGCGCGGTCGAGATGGAGACGTCGCCCGCGAACGGTTTCTGCAGCGCGAAGATCAAGAAGAGCACGAACCCCGTCAGCAGGGCGGTTGCGCCCACCGATACTACGTGCATGCTCAGGTGCGCCATCTTGAACTGGAAGGTGAACGCCATCGTGATCACGAAGCCGATGATTAGCAGCAGCCACAGGGCCAGGGGGACGCTCGATTCGCTGGCATTCACCCGCTGGCGCCGGTTGACGGCAACGTCATTCAGCCGGGTGATTGATTCGGCGTAGAACGCGGTCTCGGTGGCGCCGCGCGGCGTGTAGTCGTACCACAGGCGCCAGATCGCTTCGTAGCGCGTTCTGGTGAGGGGGTCGAGGTCGCCGTCGGCCATCGTGCGCCATTCCCGGTTAATCACTGAGTGGACGTACGCCACTACGGCCTCGTGCATCTCCTCGCGGGTCTCCTCCGGGAAGGGCTGCGCATCGCGCATGAGATTCCCCAGGCGGGTCACCTCCTCTTCGCTGAGCTTGCCGGCGGCGGTGAAGTCGGTCCAGACGGCCACCGTCACGAACGCCAGCAAAATCGCGTAGGCGACGCCGGCCAAGCTCAAGAACGCCGCCTTCGTGTCCTGGTCGGCGGCGCGCAGGTCCGGAGGGACCCAGCGCACCACCGCCAGCAGGCCCGCCACCGCCAGCAGCGTGCTGCCCCCGACGATGACGATCCCCTGGACCAAGGTGTTGTCCGTAAACCAGTCCAGGTTGTCAGTCCCCTCGCGGGCCGGGCAGAGCGGCGGGCGCGACAGGCTCGCCGTCGGCCGGCGATCCGCCCAACAGCGCCTCCGCGAATTGATCAAGCTCCTTGTAGACCGTCGTGTCCCCGTCGGGTTGCGCGCGCAGGCGGTCCTGCAGCCGGCGCAGCTCGGCCACCACGGCCAGGCGCTCGCGGCCGGAGTCGGCCACAGCGCGCGCCGTCACCCGCTTCCGCCCTTCTTGTCGCTGTTTTTCTCCTTAACCGGTTGTGCGAAGCCCGCCATGTATACGCCGGGCGTGCATGGGGGGCGCGAGGGTGGGGCGGCCCCCCGGGCTTTCCGTGCTGTCCGGGCAGGCCGCGCGGAACTTGAGCTTCCCGCCCTCCTCCACGAGCATCGGGGCGGTGAACTGGAAGGCGAGGTCACGGAAGTTCTCGAGCGACTGGACGAAGAGCACGTCACCATCGACGGCGAGCTTGACGACCCCGGGGTCGGCCATCGGGTTGCCGAAGACGAGATCGGTCAGCAGCCAACGCTCGCCGTCCGGGACCTTGACGGCATCCTTGCAGCGCGGAGGACATTTCACCGACAGACGGATTGAAGTCGGTTGCCCTGGAATCGGTCCAGCCGCCAGGGACCGTGCGATGCTCGTCGCGGCCTCGGACGCCGCGGAGGCCGACTCTGCGTCGCCGCTCGCCGCCGACGCCGTCTTCTCGGCTGTCGACGCGGCTTTCTGCGCGGCCGTCGCCTCGGCGCTGGCGGCGTCGGCGGTCGAGCTCGCGCTTGCAGCCGTCTTCGCCGCCTCGCTCGCCGTCTCGGTTGCCGCGGCGGAGTCTCGGGCCGCCTCCTGAGTTTGCTGATCTTGCTTCGCGGCGGTGGTCATCTCCGCGGTCGACTCGACGTCGGGCTTCAGGAACGCCCAGGCGAGCGCGAGCGCGGCGACGAGGAGGGCGAGAGGCACGAGCAGCCGCGGCAGGAGCGCACGCTGGACGTATATGCCGTCGATGACGAGCGGCTCCGGTCCCGGTGCTTCGACGAGCACCTGGAACACGTGCATTCGCTCGGGGCCGGTCAGCAATCGGTCTCGCGCCCGCACCTGGACCTTCGAGAACGCCGCCGTGCCCGGCGGCGCCGTCAGCTTCCCGGGCGCGAAGCGGAACTCGAGCGCGTTGTCCTTGTCGGCTCCGGACACCGGAGCGCTCACCGGCGTATTTCCGAAGTTGTCGAAGGCGAGCTGGTGCTTTCCCCGCCTGCGTCCGCGCGAGGTGCGCGGCGCGAGCTCCGCAGCGGTGTTATGGAACGAGCCGACGGTCAGCACGCCTTCCTCGGCCGTCCCCTCCGGGTCTTCTGCAGAGGAGACGATCACGGCGAACGGCACGACGCCGGGCACGGTGGACGAGGTGCGCGGCGGCCGCAGGCGGACGTTCACGACGTCCTCCGCGTCAGGGAAGAGCGCGATCCTCGGCGGCTCGACTTCCGCCCACTCCTCCGGCTCCCCGGCGACGCGGACGGAGTACTCGTCGACGACGGAGCTCGGGTTCCGAATCCGGATCGGGACGACGAGCTCGCCGCCCGGCTCTACCGCGAGCGACGGGGGCAGCGGGGACGCAACAGCGCTCATCCGCGGCAACCCTACGTCCGCAGCCGCGGGCGCGCCCAAACGGGCCGGGAAGTCCTCCGGGCACGTCCATTTGCCCGATCGGCCACCAGGTTAAGTCGCTGGTAGGTGCCCGGAAAGTGCATCCCGTCACACTCGGGCAACGTTCGCGCCGCAACGACTAGGAGGCTGTCGTGAATGAGCAGGTCACGCTACGCATTTGTGCTCAAGACCCTGTCTCGAGGGCGGGCGTCGGCGCTGCGCTCCGGGACTGGCCGGCGATGCGCGTGGTCGACGCCGATGATCCGGCCACGGTCGCGATCGTCGTCGCCGACGCGATCGACGATGACGCAGTCCGCGCGATCCGCGCGGCGCAAAGAACGGGATCCGGCCGCGTCGTGCTCCTCGTCGGCCGGATCGACGACCGTGGGCTTCTGGCCGCCGTCGAGGCGGGTATCTGCGGCCTGGTCCGCCGCTCCGAGGCCTCTCCGGCGGAGATCGCCCAGGCCGTCCGGCGCGCTGCGGCCGGCGACGGAACGCTGCCGAGCGATCTGCTCGGCCGGCTGTTGGAGCAGGTCGGACGGCTTCAACGCCAGGTTCTCGCCCCGAGCGGGCTCAACTTCAACGGTCTCAGCAAGCGCGAGGTCGAGGTTCTCCGCCTCGTCGCCGAGGGCCTCGACACGAGCGAGATCGCGCGGAGCCTCGCCTACTCCGAGCGGACGATCAAGAACGTGATCCACGACGTCACGTCGCGGTTCCAGCTCCGAAACCGTTCCCAGGCCGTCGCCTACGCGCTGCGAGAAGGTTTGATCTAGTCTCGTCGGCGCACGGCGCGCAGCCGGCCTCGGAAGACGGGCGGCGCACAAGCCAACGGCCCGTTCGGGCAGCGCTCGCCGCCCGAAAGGTTGCCCGTGACCTGCTCGTCCCGGTCCGTTCGAGGCGGCAGCCTACTGTCGTGATCCACGACGTGGACGAGTCGCTGCGCCGTCTCGTCGTCCGCGACGCCGTGGCCGGCTCCGGCGCCGACTTGAGCTTCGAGGCCCCGACGAAGGAGTGGGCGGCACGGCGCAACGCCCCGACGGTCAACGTCTATCTCTACGACGTCCGAGAGGACGTCGAGCGTCGCGACGTCAAGTACGAGGACGTGCGCGACGAGGACGGTCGGGTCGTCTCCCGCCGCCAACCACCCCGACGCTTCGAGCTCTCGTACCTCGTCACGGTGTGGACGCAGCGACCTGAGGACGAGCATCGGATGCTGTCGTCGCTTCTCGCGTCGCTGCTGTCCCACGACCGGCTGCCGAAGGACGTGCTCGCCGGCCTGCTCGCCGAAGAGCCGCATCCGATCCTCGTGCGGGTCGCGATGCCGGCGGCGAAAGATCACTCGCTAGCCGACATCTGGTCTGCCCTCGGCGGTGAGCTGAAGCCTTCCCTTGCCCTCGTCGTGACGGTGCCCTTCGACAGCGGCCGCGTTCGGGCCGCCGGTCCCCCGGTTCTCGAGCCGCTCCGGGTTCGGGTGATCGGCCCGGAGCCGAGGGGCCACGAGAGACGGAGAGGGGAACGTAGGTGAGCCCGCCACGCCCTAGTAGGGCTTCCGAGGCGGAAGACGCGTCGCTCGCCCACGTTCTGGGGCGCCTCGGCGTCGTCGAGGCTCGAGTTCGCGCCGGGATCGCGCGGCGCCGCAGCGATGGCCAGCCGGATGATCCTTTCCGAGGTCTCTACGTCTCGGACGAGGACGTGGAAAGGCTGTTCGCAGGCGGCCGGCCCCCGCGCGAGGCGCTGGCCGGCACCAAGCTGCTCCGGGACGTCGAGCGAGGAGCGGACATCGCCGAGGAGGCTGGAAAGGCGCTCCGTCTGCGACGCCTTGCGCGGACGTTCGAGCTCGCGTCGTTCGATATCGACCTGCTGCTGGTAGCCCTCGCGCCCGACCTCGACCCTCGCTTCGAGCGGCTCTACGGATACCTACACGACGACGTCGGGCGGCGGCGCGCGACGGTCGGGCTGG
This sequence comes from uncultured Thermoleophilaceae bacterium, assembly GCA_963733885.1. Lineage (GTDB taxonomy): Bacteria > Actinomycetota > Thermoleophilia > Solirubrobacterales > Thermoleophilaceae > JACVRW01. The sequence goes on from CAVTES010000002.1 coordinate 96,882, forward strand.
CGCTCGAGCTCGCGGGCCAGGCGGGAGTGGATGCTGGCGGTCGCTCCCGCCTGAGCGCCGCGAGCGCGCTTGTCGAAGGCGGCCTCCTCGTGGTCGAAGAGGCAGATCGGCCGTTTCTCACGCGCTCCCTCCGTGTCCCGGACCGGGTCACGATGCACGTCCTCGGCGACGATCGCGTCGACGCCGTCGTCGCGCCCCTCGTCGCGGCTGGCGATCCCTCCTTCAGCGGCGATCCCGTAGCGCTCGCGCGTGTCCTCGCCGACGGCTGCCTCCTCGCCTATCTGCGGGACCGCACCCTCTCGGCGGCACGCTCCCTAGCCTGTGCGGCCTTCGCCCGGGTCGGGATCGGTGTCCTTCCGCTTGATCTCGCCCGCCTCGCCTCCGGCGACGATGTCATGGCCGTCGCTGAGGCGGCGTTGCGCGAGGCGCGCCTCTCCGGGGCGGCGCTCGTTGCGGGCCCCATCGAGCGGCTGGTCGAGCTCCAGCCCGCTGCTATGCGACGCCTCTCCGAATCCGGCTGGCCGACGGCGTTGACGGGGGCCGTTCCGTGGGATCCGGCGTGGTCGCGCGAGGTGCCGCTGGTCGTCGACGTCGCCCCGGCGACCGGACGCGAGCGGGTGCGCTTGTGGCGCGCAGCGCTCGACGGCGACCTGCCCCCCGGCGTCGATCCTGCGGAGGTGGTGTCCCTGTTGCGCCTCGGGCCGGACGAGGTGCGGCAGGCGGTGCGAGCGGCCACGCTCCGCGCTTGCCTGGAGGCGCGTCCACTCGCGGTCGACGATATTCACGCCGGCGCCCGGGCCCAGAACGCGCCCGCGCTCGAGCGCCTCGCCCGGCGCCGTTCGCCGCGCGTTGGGTGGAGCGACCTCATCCTTCCCAAGGAGACGATCCTCGCCTTGCGCGAGCTCGCGGACCGGGCAGTCCACCGCGATCGAGTGCTCGACGAGTGGGCGCTGGCCACCCTGTCGAACGGCCGGGGAATCAAAACGCTCTTCGCGGGCGAGCCAGGGACGGGCAAGACGATGGCCGCGGAGGTCATCGCGCACGCCCTGGGCGTCGATCTCTACACGATCGACCTCGCCACGGTCGTGGACAAGTACGTCGGGGAAACGGAGAAGAACCTCGAGCGCATCTTCCGTGCAGCCGAGGGCGTCCACGGCATCCTGTTCTTCGACGAGGCGGACGCGCTCTTTGGCAAGCGTTCCGAGGTCCGGGACGCGCACGACCGCTACGCGAACGTCGAGACCGCGTACCTCCTCCAGCGCATGGAGACGTTCGACGGGATCGCGGTCCTCGCGACGAACCTGCGCTCCAACATCGACGACGCGTTCGCGCGGCGACTCGACGCGGTCGTCGACTTCCCGCTCCCGGACGCGGAACGCCGGGGGCTTCTCTGGGACCGCTGCCTCGGCGACGTCCCGCGCGCCGCGGACGTCGACCTCGACTTCTGCGCGCACGCGTTCGAACTCTCGGGAGGGAGCATCCGCAACATCGCGCTGGCAGCCGCATACACGGCGGCCGCCGGCCAGGGGAAGGTCGGCATGCCCGAGCTCATCAATGCGACCAAGGCCGAGTATCGCAAGCTCGGGCGGCTCTGCAGCGAGGCCGAGTTCGCGCGCTACTACCCGCTCGTCGCCGATACGGATTCGTCGGGCGCCGGGTCGGCAAACGACGTGATAGCGAGGGTCCATGGGACACCAGCGTGAGCACGAGCATGGCGCGTCGCGACAGCAGCCTCGCCGGGACGATTCGGCCGCTGCGCGCACGCCCGACTTGGCTCCCGGGCTCGGGAACGTGGCCCTGCAGCGCCTATTTCGCGGCGCCATCTCCCGTTTCGCCTCCGAGGGGGGCCCGGTCGACGAGACGGTCGGGCGGGCGATCGAGGCCGCGCGCGGCGGCGGGCACCAGCTCGACCCGGCCGCCCGGCCCGACCTCGAGTCGGCCCTGGGCGAGGATTTCTCGGAGGTCCGCCTCCACACGGACGCGACCGCGGACCACCTGAGCCGGGCCGTCGAGGCGACGGCGTTCACGACCGGAAGCGACATCTTCTTCCGCTCCGGGGCGTACGAGCCGCTGAGCTCGGCCGGCCGGAAGCTCCTCGCCCACGAGCTGACGCACGTCGTTCAGCAGCGCGGCGCCCCTCCTGCCCAGGAGCTCAGGGTGACCGATCCCGGCGACGCGTCCGAGCGTGAGGCGGAGGCGATCGCCGAGCAGGTGGCGCGATTCCCGGCCAGCCAGGTGCCAGTGGAGCGGGTCGGTCTACAGCGGCAGGGCAGCACTGGATCGCGCGCGCAAGGCTCAGATCGGGCATTCGTTGGGCGCGTGGTCTCTCCCGCGGCGTTTGAAGCGCTGGCGCTGCAGCGGGCGATCGGCAACCGCGCGACGATGCAGGTCATCCAGCGCCGACTGCCCGACTTTGCCGCCGTCAGCCCGGAAATCATGGGTGCGTCGCCGGAGGCACTAGTGGCCGAGAAGAAGTTCAAGCAGGTCATCAAGCGGACCATCGAGGCGATGCGCGAACGCGACGCCGCGGTCGTCGCAGACGCTGTGACGCGCTTCGTGGCCCAGCATCAGGGTGTGTACCACCGGAGGCTGCTCGACGAGGACCTTCCCCTCGGCGACGTGGACAAGTCGCTGCTGGGCGACCTGATGACGGCGCTTCAGGCCGCGCAACATCACGCCCAACGGGAACACGCCGAGGTGGCCTATCCGCGGCCCGACGTGCGTACCGGGCCTCCTACGGGCCCTCAGGAAGTCGTCCTCAGGGCGCTCGTACGGAACGCCCTCTCGACGATGGCCAACATCGCCGCGGGCGACCATACGGCCGCCGTGTGGTGGGTGTTCGGAAGTCGCGTCGCCGACGCTGAGAAGGTGTTCGGCGAGTCCGCGATTGCGCTCGCCCGGCTCTTCTCTCACGACAACATCATTGTGGACACTCGTGGCGATCAGACGGCCGTCCACGCCGCAGGACTGACCAACAAAGACCGCATGGCGCTGTCTCCGGAGGTGCTCGCGGCGGCGACGCCCGAGAACCAGGTCAAGATCATCCACGAGAGCACGCACGCCATCGACAACGCGACGACGGACGACGCGTACGTCGACCTCACGCCGGGCTCGCCCTTCCTGAACGCGACCGAGGACCAGAAGGTCCGGCGAGCTCCGTATTACGAGGAGCTCGCCCGCGGCGTGCTCCGAATTCGTGTGCTCCCCGTGTTCACACCTGGTGGCAACGTCGTGGCCCAGGCAAGCCCGCCTCAGGCGGCGGTCGAGCAAATGGTCACCCGGGCATGGACCGTCGCCATCAACGCCCGCGATCGTCTACTGGACTGGGCGCGGATACAGACGACACCGATGTGGACCGGGCAGGACGACGCCACAATGAAACAACTGGGCACCCAGCTCGCGAACCTGTCTCGCGCCCTGGGGCTCACCATCCATCACCGCATGCCGGCCAACGGCTACCCGCCGTTGGTCGGCGACCTGGACCTGACCATCGCAGAGGACCGTGCCGCACAGCTCTCGAAGCTCATCGGCAAAGCAAAGAACTTCACCGCACAGGACACCCGGACGGGAACTACCTGGCTGCTCGGCAAGAGCACGCACGAACATCTGGTCGACCTGATCCTCCAACAGGTCGTGGCCACCCACGGGCACAGCCGCAAGGACGCGGCCAAGGAAGAGGCGATGATCCGCGCGCTGGCCTCGGTTTACGACACGGGACGCGAGAGACGATTGATGGCCGCGGTCCCGGCCCCGCTCGCCGGGTACTACGGATGACGCTGAGCGAGCGGCTCCCGGCGCGTCCCGGGTCGGAGGTCACACGAAGCGGTTTAGACAGAGCCGGGAGCGACAACGCCGCGCTTCCGCCCGTCACCAGAACTCGGTCGCAGTGTGGCGAGCACGGCGCTGAAACGCAAAGACTTCAAGTCACTCGACGACTTGGCCGCGGGTGGTCGAGCTTCGTCTCTCTATGCAACCTTGGCGGAGCGAGGGGCTCGGGTCGATGGCAACGCAGCCACACGGATCGTTTGATCTAGCGCCGACATCGTCTGAGAGTCGGGCCACGGAGGCCGTTCGGGGTTAGCTCACCGTTCCCTGCCCCTTCGGGCACGGACCGGCTGCCCCTAGGGCGACCCGCTCGGATATTGCTCGTGGGCGGCGTGGGCGCGACGCTCGGCGTCGATCCACTCCGATCTCGGGAGACTTTATGGCCACGACATACCTGTCGCCGGGCGTCTACGTCGAAGAAGTGCAGGCTGGCTCGCGTCCCATCCAGGGCGTGGGTACGGCCGTTGCCGCTTTCGTCGGCCTGGCGGAGAGGGGACCTTTCAACGAGCCGAGGCTTGTCACGAACTGGAGCCAGTTCACGCAAACCTTCGGCGAGTTCATCGAGGGGTCGTACCTCGCTCACGCCGTCTACGGCTACTTCAATAACGGAGGCGGGAACGCATACGTCGTCCGGGTAGGGCAGCAGAACGGCGGGCCGGCCGCGCGGGCGGAGCTGCCTAGCGGTGCGGACGCGACGCTCGCGGCTTACCGGATCGTCGAGCTCGAGCCGGCCGAGGCTGGCGGCGAGGTGGCTGTCGAGGTCTCGTATCCCCCCGATGCGCCCGACGACACCTTCACGCTCACCGTGAGCCGCGGGAGTGACGTTACGGAGACGCACGAGAGTGTGACCACCAAGAAGGGCAAGCGGAACGTCGCCACGCTCGTCAACAAGGAGTCGAAGCTGATCCAGATCGAGGAGCTCGCCAGCGGCGAAGCACTCGGTCCCCGCCCGGCCGCCGGCGTCTTCGCGCTCGCCGTTCCCGAGGCCGCGAGCGTCGAGCACATCAGCCCGGACGACTACGTCGGGGATACCGCCGACCGGACGGGGTTCGGAGGCCTCGAGGCGATCGACGAGGTGACGATGCTCTGCGTCCCCGACGCCCTGGCCGCCTACCAGGCGGGGATGATCGACCTCGAGGGCCTGCAGACGGTGCAGATGGCAATGATCTCCCACTGCGAGTCCTTGGGCGACCGGATGGCGATCCTGGACGCGCCGCCCGGGCTGAACCCGCAGCAGGTCCACGAGTGGCGCGTCGACAAGGCGGGCTACGACTCGCCCTTCGCAACGCTCTACTGGCCGTGGATCAAGTCCTTCGATCCCGTGGCCGGCAAGAACATCCCGGTGCCGCCCAGCGGCCACCTGGCCGGGATCTGGGCGCGCACGGACAGCACCCGCGGCGTCCACAAGGCCCCGGCGAACGAGGTCGTCAGGGGCGCGATCTCGCTCGAGATCCAGATCACGAAGGGCGAGCACGACCTCTTGAACCCGGACGGGATCAACTGCATCCGCGCGTTTCCGGGACAGGGGATCCGCGTGTGGGGCGCTCGCACACTCGCAAGCGACGCCTCCTGGCGCTACATCAACGTCCGCCGGCTCTTCAACTACGTCGAAGAGTCGATCGAAGAGGGCACACAGTGGGTCGTGTTCGAGCCGAACGACCAGGCCCTCTGGGGGCGGATCCGCCGCACGATCACCTCGTTCCTCCTGGGCGTTTGGCGCACGGGCGCGCTCTTCGGCGCGACGCCCGCCGAGGCGTTCTACGTCAAGTGCGATGCGGAGACGAACCCGCCCGACGTCGTGGAGGCCGGGCAGGTGATCTGCGAGATCGGGATCGCGCCGGTGAAGCCGGCCGAGTTCGTCATCTTCCGCATCGCCCAGTACACGGGCGGCGCGACCGTTACCGAATAAAGGAGGCGTGGAATGCCTGGGCTCGAGTCTGAAGACGTCTTTGCATCGTTCAACTTCGTCCTCGAGGTCGACGGCGAGACGGTCGGAATGTTCAAGGAGCTGTCCGGGGTCAGCATGGAGCGTGAGGTGATCACGAGCCGTGAAGTCCTTTCGGACGGAAAGGTCGTCCTCAAGAAGCTGCCGGGCAAGAGGCAGGACGGCGACCTCGTCCTCAGGCGCGGGAAGACCGAGGACGAGAAGCTCTGGGACTGGATGGACCAAGTCAATGAAGGCAAAATGGGGGAAGCCCGCAAGACCGGGTCCATCGTCCTCTACGACTACGAGGGCGCGGAGACACTCCGCTACAACTTCGACGCCGGCTGGCCTTCCCGCGTCGCGCTCGGCGGGATGTCGGGGGCCGCGAATGAGGTGCTCGTCGAGGAGTGCACGATCGTGCACGAAGGGCTCAGCCGGCAGTCGTGAGCCGGGCGCCGAGCGCCATCGAGGTGGCCGAGCGGTCGAACGAGGACGGCCTTCACACCGAGTTCGCCTTCGAGCTTCCGCGCGGCTACGTCGACGCTGCCGGGGCCGTCCACCGGCTGGGGAAGATGCGCCTCGCGACGGCGCGCGACGAGCTCGTGCCTCTGCGCGACCCGCGCGTCCGGGACAACGAGAGCTACCTCACCGTCCTCCTGCTCGCGCGCGTCGTCACCGAGCTCGGGACGCTCTCCGATACGCAGGTGAACCCCGGCGTGATCGAAGGCCTCTTCGCCTCGGACCTCGCGTTCCTCCAGGATCTGTACCGGCGCGTGAACCAAGAGGGGCACACCCGCGCCGCGGTCACGTGCCCATCGTGCAACCACGGCTTTGAGGTCGACGTGACCGGTGATGGCCTGGGGGGGTCGTGACGAGCGATCCGGACCGCCTCTTCGAGGAGGTCGCGTACGTGGCGTACCACTTCCACTGGTCGTTCGCCGAGATCGCGGACCTCGAGCACCCGCTTCGCCGCCGCTTCGTCGACGAGATCATCGGGATCAACAGGCAGCTCGCGAGCGAGGAATGAGCGGTGGCCGCCCTGCGGATCTCCTGGCTTCCGCCGGCTGACAGCAGCTCCCCGAACGCCCACGCGAAGCCCGGTGCATGGAGCTCTCTACCGCCCCTCAGTCGAACGGCTGGCCCTATCCAGGCGACCGCCCAGTCCATCCCTTTCGTCCGTCGTCTGGCGATCCGCCGGCCGCCGAGCATCTCGCTTGCACCGCTTCGTCACGAGCTGAGCCTTCGGGCGCCGCACGGGCTCGTCAGCGGGATTGCGCGGGTGGTCGCCCGCTCGCAAGTCGAGCCCGAGCTCGAGTTCGCCCGGAAGCCAGTTCTGGATGGCGGGCCGGACGCGCCCGACGCCCTTCCCGTCGGCGAAGCGGCGGCCACCAACGTATCCACGTCTTCTTCGTCCGGCCAGGTGAGCGTTCCGAGCCCGACGCCGCGCGTCCTGCGAACTGCGCAGCCACGCGCGGACGGTGGACCGAGGCAGCTCACACGGCTTGAGCTGCCGCCGGGCGTCCTCGCCCGGGAGCCGACGAAACCGTCGCCGACCGCCGAGGCGTCGGCGAACGAGGTGGCGGATCCCGTGGCGCCGCCCATGCCTTCCCCGGGCGCACCTGCCTCGGCCGCCGCACCCGTCGGCCGCTCGGCTCCCGATGTCCCCCGCCGCCGCTTGCTCCACCGTGTCGGCCTCGGCGCTCCGCTCGTGTCTCCCCGTCCTGGCAATCCGCCTGCCGAGGAGCCGGAGCGCGTGGCTCCGGCCGAAAAGCCATCGGTAGCGACGGACCCGCCCACGCCGAACTCCGTGGCCGCCCAACGGACCGAGCAAAAGATCGAGCCGGCCGCTTCGCCCTCTCGCGTAAGAGCAAGGGCGGCGAGGGAAAGACAGCTTGAGCAGGCGGGAGAACGGACAGGTCTCGCGGGCGTCGCGCCCGCGCCCCGCGGGACTGCTCGGGTGCCGCTCGCAACGGACCTTTCGACAAGTGACCACCCCCTCGCGGCCGACCGTTCGACGGGCGGGCAACCAACCCGGCCGACAGAGCCCGTGACATTCGGGCCGACAGATCCTGCGGTCCCTTCCCACGGCGGCTCAGAAGAGAGTGGGCAAGTTTCGCCCCGTTCGGCGCGCCGTGAGAGCAAGCCGGGTCGCTCCAGTCCAGCGCAGCGGCAGCCGGGAGCGGGCGTTGGTCGGGGAGACGTTCCTATCGTGTCTGGTCGAACCCCGCTCGTGGAGCCGGTCGCTGGGGGGCAGCTAGCCGCCGGACCGGGCGCGAAGCAGGCCGCCCGACCCCGGCCGCGACGGCGGGCGCCGCCGCGGCTCCAAGCCGGGGCGGGGAGGGGGACCCTTTGCCAGGCCGGTCGGGCGCACCCAGAGCGGGGCGGCCAGCGCGCCCGGAGGCGCCCCCGTCACGACCTCCAGGGGAGGCCGAGCGCGCCGCTTTGTCCGCGCCCGTGGAGGCGGCGCGGTCGGCCGCGCCGGCTCCGCAGACGACGTCCGGCGCTGCCGCGTCGCGCCCGAAACGACGCGACCAACCAGCGCCGCGACGCGCGGAGACCGAAGGGACGTCCGGGTCATCGCAGCCGATCTCGCCCGGATCGCCCCTTGAGCCACCCCCCGCGCGGCAGCCGCAAGCGGGCGTTGGTCGGGAAGATGTTCCTCTGGTGTCTGGTCGGGCCCCGCTCGTGGAGCCGGTCGCTGGGGGGCAGGTAGCCGCCGGACCAGGCGCGAAGCGGGCCGCCCGGGCGCCGGGCGCGGCGGCAGGCGCGGCGCCCCCGTCGGCGGGCGATGGATCCGTGCCCGCGGCGCGACCGGCGCCCGCGCGCGTCGATCGCGACGACGCGCCGGCGACCAGACATGTGGGAGGCCCCTCGCCGCTTCGGTCGCCGGCCCCAGCCGCCAAGGCGGTCGCCGCCGCGGCTCCAAGCCGGGCCGAGGAGGGGGACCCTGCGCCAACCCGGTCGGCCGCACCGGCACGGCAGACGACGTCCGGCGCCGGCTCGTCGCGCCCGTCACGACGTGACCAACCAGCGCCGCGCGGCGCGGAGACCGAGGGGACGAGCGGGTCCTCGCAGCCGATCTCGCCCGGGTCGCCCCCTGAGCCAGATCCCGGGCGGCAGCCGCAAGCGGGCGTTGGTCGGGGAAACGTTCCGCTGGTGTCTGGTCGGGCCCCGCTCGTGGGGCCGGTCGCTAGGGGGCTGGCCGGACCGATCGCCAAGCACGCCGCCCCGGCGGCAGGCGCGACGCCCCCCTCGGCGGGCGATGGATCCGTGCCAGCGGCGCGGCCGGGGCTCGCCCGCGTCGATCGCGACGACGCGCCGGCGACCAGACATGTGGGAGGCCCCTCGCCGCTTCGGTCGCCGGCCCCAGCCGCCAAGGCGGTCGCCGCCGCGGCTCCAAGCCGGGCCGAGGAACGGGACAGGGCGCCAAGCCAGTCGGCCGCGCCGGCACCGCAGACGACGTCCGGCGCTGCCACGTCGCGCCCGCCACGACGCGACCAAGCAGCGCCGCGCGGCGCGGAGACCGCGCCCGGCACGGGCCAGAACGCGACCCCGCCCATCCCCCCCGCCGCCGCCCGCCATGTCGCCGGGCAGTCCGCCCCCGCGACGGCGGCCGACGCCCCCGCCGTCGTCCCGCAGCGCGCAGCTCGGCCTGCGACCGAAGGGACGACCGGGTCCTCGCAGCCGATCTCGCCCGGGTCGTCCCTTGAGCCCCCCGCCGAGCGGCAGCCGCAAGCGGGCGTTGGTCGGGGAGACGTTCCTACTGGTGTCTGGTCGGGCCCCGCTCGTGGAGCGGGTCGCTGGGGGGCAGCTAGCCGCCGGACCGATCGCGAAGCGGGCCGCCCCGGCGCCGGGCGCGGCGGCAGGCGCAACGCCCCCGTCGGCGGGCGATGGATCCGTGCCTGCGGCGCGACGAGAGCCCGCCCGCGTCGATCGCGACGACGCGCCGGCGACCCGACCTCCACGGGCAGCCAAGCGGGCCGTCTTGCCCGCACCCGACGCGGGCCAGAACGCGACCGCGCCGATCCCCGCCGCCGCCGCCCGCCAGGTCGCCGCGCAGCCCGCCCCCGCGACGACGGCCAAAGCCCCCGCCGTCGTCCCGCAGCGCGCAGCTCGGCCTGCGACCGAAGGGACGACCGGGTCCTCGCAGCCGATCTCGCCCGGGTCGCCCCCTGAGCCACCCCCCGAGCGGCAGCCGGAAGCGGGCGTTGGTCGGGGAGACGTTCCGCTGGTGTCTGGTCGGGCCCCGCTCGTGGAGCCGGTCGCTGGGGGGCTGGCCGGACCGATCGCCAAGCAGGCCGCCCCGGCGGCAGGCGCGGCGGCCCCGTCGGCGGGCGACGGATCCGGGCCCCCGGACGCGCCCCCGTCACGTCCTCCACGAGAGGCCGAGCGGGCCGCTTTCTCCGCGCCCGTGGAGGCGGCGCGGTCGGCCGCACCGGCGCCGCAGACGAGGTCCGGCCCTGCCGCATCGCGCCCGCCAGGACGTGACCAAGCGCCGCCGCGCGGCGCGGAGACCGCGCCCAGCACGGGCCAGAACGCGACCGCGCCCATCCCCGCCGCCGCGCGCCAGGTCGCCGCGCAGTCGGTCCCCGCGACGGCGGCCGCTGGGCTCGGCGACCCGGTGTCGCTCGCTGAGAGGTCCATCGCGGCGTCCCGACCCCTGAGCGGCGCTCGGCGCCTCGGCTCGCCGACGCTGCGGGCCCCGTCGCCCCGACGTCCGGACTCGCCCGCGGACGAACCGCGGCAGCCGCGGCATGGGCGGCCGGAGCTCCAAGCCTCGGGGGGTGGGCGGCGCGAGATGCCGGGCGCAGCTGCTGCGCCGGCGGGGCGGACGCGGCTCGTCCCGCAGCCTCACGCATCCCCCGCAGCCCGCGCGCGTTCTGCCGGGACCGCGGACAACCCGAACTCGGTGAACCGCTCGCGGTCGTCGACTCCCGACGACTCCGGCTCGGTCACACCCGAGCCCGCTGCAGCCACCGCGATCCCGAAGCGCGCAATTGCGACGATGCCGGCGCCGTCGTCCCCGCCTACCCCACCGTCGGCGGCGCCTCGCGCTGCGGTCGTGCAGCGCGCCACATCCGAACCCCGTCTCGGTGCCTCAGAGAGAACGACCGAATACGAGTTCGACCAGCTCGCGGACCGGCTGTATGGGCGGATCAGCGCGCGTCTGCGCGGCGAACTGCGGATCGACCGCGAGCGCCTGGGGCTCGCCGCTGACCTGCGATGAAGGAGGGCTGATGGAAGCTTCCGGCGATATGGGAACGCAGTTTCGCTTCGAGCTGCGGATCGACGGGATGGACATCGGGTCTTTCACCTCGTGCGAGGGGCTGGCGGCCGAGTACGACGTGACGACGCATGCCGAAGGGGGGCAAAACGCCTACGAGCACCGACTCCCGGGGCGCTTGCGCTGCTCCACGCTCAAGCTTTCGCGTCCGGTGGATAGCAAGTCGAGCTCCGGGGGCGGCGGGCTCGCCGGGTGGTTCACCGACTTGGCCGACCTCGGCAGCCGCACGCAGGCGTGCAAGACGGCCTCGATTACGGCGTACGACCCGGGCGGCCAGCAGATCGCGCGTTGGAACCTCGTCGACGCTTACCCATTTCGTTGGACGGGCCCCTCGTTCTCGGTCGACGGGACGGCGACGGTGGCGGAAACCCTCGAGCTGGCGCACCACGGGTTCATGACATGAGGGAGCAGGTTCCGTGGGCCTGGTAAAGGCAAGCATCGCCTCGAAGACGGGCGAGGAGGTGCGCTGCGCGTTCAACCCCGCCGAGTACACCGTCGCCACGACCGCCGAGTGGCGGGAGACGCCGACAAGCGGTGCGACGACGGCCCCGACGCCCGAGTTTGTCGGAACGCGGCCGCGCACGATGCGAATGAGCCTTCTCTTCGACGCGTGGGCGACGGACAGCAAGAACGTCACGAAGGACGTCGACCAGCTTCTCGCGTGGACGAACCCAACCGCCCGCTCGCTCTCCCAGGGCCGCCCGGCCCCGCCGGTCCTCTCCTTCCGCTGGGGGCAGAACGCGTACTTCGACGCCTACTTGAGCTCTGTCGACGCGCGCTACACCATGTTTCGGAGCGAAGGCGCCCCCGTGCGCGCGACGGTGGACGTGACGCTCGTCGAGATTCCGAGCGACCCCGCGAACCAGAACCCGACATCCGGCGGCCTGGCGGGACACCAGACCGCGGTTCTGACGGCCGGTGAGACCCTTCACTCCGTCGCCCAGCGCGAGTACGGGAGCGCTGCGCTCTGGCGTGGGCTCGCAGCCGCGAACGGAATCGACAATCCCCTTCGTCTCGATGCGGGGAGGCATCTTCTCGTTCCGCCGCGTGAGGAGGCGGCGCGCCTGTCGTGAGCGAGCACTACGTCATGGGGCTAACGGTCCGTGTCAACGGCACTCCGCTGGTCGCGGCCTATGGCTCGTTCCTCGAGAGCGCGGTGGTTGACGATCACGTGTTCCTCCCGGCTATGTTCGCCCTCACCTTCCGCGACCCCGACCACGATGTCCTCACCGGCGCCGGCCTCGAGATAGGGGCGACCGTGACCATCGAGGCGGCTTCACACAGCGGTACCTCGACGGCCCTCGTCGAAGGCGAGGTGAATGCGCTCGAGGGCGAGTTCACGTCCGCCGGATCGCACGTCGTCGTCCGCGGGTACGACCGCTCACACCGCCTCCACCGCGGGCGCAAGACGCGAAGCTGGACGCAGGTCAAGGACTCGGAAGTCGTGTCGGAAATCGCCGGCGCGGCCGGAGTCGCCGTTGGCCGCGTGGACACGACCCCGGTGACGCACCAGCACCTCGTCCAGCCGAACATGACTGACTGGGAATTCCTGACGCTCCGATCGCGAGAACTCGGCTACGACCTGGCCTATCTGAACGGGCGCCTCGAGTTCCGGAAGCCGCCGTCCGCGGGCGAGGGCCCCGCGCCGGGCACGCTCCAGTCGCGCGAGGCGCGCCAGCTCGTCCTCGGCCGCACGCTCGTGACCTTCCGGCCGCGGGTTTCGGCCGCGCAGCAGGTCGGAGCGGTCGAGGTAAGGGGCTGGGACCCCGATACGAAAGAAGCCGTGGTCGGGAGCGCGTCCGTCGCCACGAATGGCACGAAGCTCGACCGCGAGCCGGCCGAGCTCGCCGGGACGTTCGGCGAGAACACGCACGTCTCGGTCGAGCGGGGCGTGACGACTCAGGCGGAGGCCGACGCGCTCGCCTCGGCGCTCGCCGAGCGAATCGGCGGGGTCTCGGCCGAGGCCGACGGGACCGCGGAAGGCGATCCGGCGCTGCGGGCCGGGACTCCCATCAGCGTCGGCCTCGTCGGGCAGCCGTTCGCGGGCCGGTACGTGCTGAGCTCGACGCGACATGTGTTCGACGGCGACGGTTACCGGACGCACTTCGTCGTGAGCGGGCGGGAGGAGCGGTCCCTCCTCGGCCTCGCCTCGGCCGGGGGAGCGCGCGGATGACGCCGAAGCACGGAGTGGCAGCCATAGCCCCGGCCGTGGGTGTCGTCACGAACGTGGCTGATCCCGACAAGAAGGGCCGCGTGAAGCTGAAGTTCCCCTGGCTCGCGGACGACTACGAGACTGACTGGGCCCGCGTCGTCTGCCCCGGGGCCGGCCCCAACCGCGGGCTCGTCGTCCTGCCCGAGGTGGACGACGAGGTCCTCGTGCTCTTCGCGCACAACGACCTCCGCCAGCCGTACGTACTCGGTGGCCTTTTCAACGGCATCGACAAGCCGCCCGAGGGTGAGACGCTCGTCGGGAGCTCGGGCAAGGTGGAGTTCCGCCGGCTCGTCTCGCCGGCCGGGCGCTCGCTCACGCTCGGCGACGGGACCGACGGGGCCGGGATCGCGATCCGGACCGGCGGACAGCAGCAGGAGGAGGTCGAACTGGACGCCGCGGCTCACAAGATCCGGATCACGAGCAGCGGCGACGTCGAGATCGAGGGCAAGGGCACGGGCAAGGTCACGATCACAGCCGGAACCACGCTCTCGATCGAGGCGAAATCATCGCTCACACTCAAGGCGCCGCAGATCACGCTCGACGGCACGACGCGGGTGGAGGTGAAGTCAGGCGGTCAGCTCGCGCTGCAGGGCACGCAGACGACGCTCAAGGGCAGCGTGGGGGCAACGGTAGACGGTGGGGCGCTGCTCACGATCCAAGGCGCCCTCGTGAGGATCAACTGAGAGGAAGAGCGATGCCGCCAGCCGCGCGAATGGGAGACACAACGGCTCACGGAGGGGTGATCGTCAGCGGCCTTCCGACCGTTCTCATCGCGGGGCAGCCGGCTGCGGCGGTCGGCGACATGCACGCGTGCCCCCTGGAGACCGCGACGATCCCCCACGTCGGCGGTCCGGTACTCCCGCCCGGGTTCCCGACCGTCCTGATCGGCGGGCGGCCTGCCGCGCGCGTCGGCGATCTCGCGACATGCGTCGGCCCGGTCGACATGATCGCGCTCGGGGCCCCGACCGTCCTCATCGGAGGCTAGGGGTGGCCGAGGAGTTCATCGGCTCCGGGCTTGCGTTTCCCCTCCGGGCGGACGCGACCGGCAACCTCGCGCTCGCCGCGGCCGAGCGGAAGATCGGGGAAAGCATCCAGCTCATCCTCGGCACCGCGCCGGGCGAGCGCCCCATGCGGCCGGAGTTCGGCTGCCCCATCCAGGACTTCGTGTTCTCGCCCGCCGACGAGAGCACCGCGGGTCTCATCGCCCACGAGGTGCGGGCGTCGCTCGCCCGCTGGGAGCCCCGCATCGAGGTCGAGGACGTCGACGTTCGGCCCGCGCCGCACGATCGATCGCTCCTCTACATCGACGTCCAGTACAGGGTGAAGCAGACGAACGACCCTCGCAACCTCGTCTTCCCGTTCTACGTCATCCCGTCCGAGGACGGCAGCGAACCGGGGGACTCCCTCTCAGCGGATGCGGCGATTTGAACGATGCCGCTCCCGACTCCGAACCTCGACGACAGGCGGTTCCAGGATCTCGTCGACGACGCGAAGCGCCTCGTCCAGGAGCGCTGCCCGGAGTGGACCGACCACAACGTCGCCGACCCGGGCGTCACGCTCATCGAGCTCTTCGCATGGATGACCGATCAGATTCTCTACCGGTTGAACCGCGTGTCCGATCTCAACTACGTGAAATTCCTCGACCTGCTCGGGGTGAACCTCTTCCCGCCCGCACCCGCATATGCCGACCTCACGTTCTGGCTGTCGGCCGCGCGGACGCACGCCGTCCGCATCCCCGCCGGGACGCAAGTCGGCTCGCTCCGAACGGAGGCGGAGGAGCCGATCACGTTCTCCACCACACACGACCTCGCGATCCTCCCTTGCTCCATCGCCGCGCTCGCGTCGTCGCCGGTCGAGGGTCAGGCGCACGCCCAAGATCTCGAGCAGGGGGGAACGATCCTCGCCTTCAGCGCGGAGCCCCGAGCCGGGGACACGTTCCTCGTCGGGCTCTCCGACGCGGTCCCCTCGTGCGCGGTCGTCCTCCAGATCGACTGCCGGATCGAGGGCATCGGCGTCGACCCCGCCAACCCCCCGCTCGTCTGGGAGGCGTGGGACGGCGAGCGTTGGACGGCCTGCGATGTCGAGATCGACGAAACCGGCGGCCTCAACCAGGCCGGCGACGTCCTTCTCCACGCGCCCGAGGGCCACCGGCCGTCGTCGGTCACGGGCGAGTGGTGCGGGTGGCTCCGCTGCCGCGTCACGGAGGTCGAGCCGGGTCAGCCTCCCTACAGCGAGTCACCGCAGATTTCGGCCGTCAGCGCGCACACGATCGGAGGCACTGTGGAGGCCATGCACGCCGACGTCGTTCGCAACGAGGTACTCGGTCGCTCTCTCGGCGTCCCCGGACAGCGTTTTCGCCTGGGGCGCGGCCCCGTGGTCGTGGGGCATGAGCCCCACGTGCTCGAGGTCGGAGAGTCCGAATCGGGGGAGGAGTGGGAGGAGGTCTCGTCGTTTGCCGACAGTGAATCCGACTCCCGCCACTTCCGGCTCGACCCGGTCGGGGGCGAAGTCGTCTTCGGCCCCGCGGTGCGCGAGCCGGCGGCGGACGGCGCGCTGAAGGGAGGGGTCCGACACTACGGCGCCGTGCCGCCGAAGGGCGCCGTCCTACGTCTTCGGTCATACGCGACTGGTGGCGGCCCGCGGGGCAACGTAGGCCAGGGAGTGTTGAGCGTGCTCCGCTCGACCATCCCCTACGTCTCGGCGGTCGAGAATCGTGATCCCGCGGCGGGGGGTGTGGACGGCGAGGACATCGAGAACGCAAAGATTCGCGGACCGATCGTCCTTCGCACCGGGGACCGGGCCGTTACTGCTGAGGACTACGAGCAGATCGCGCGCGCCGCTGCACCGGAGCTTGGGCGAGTCGCGTGCATTCCCGCTGAGGGCGAGGACGAGGATAGAGGCCTCCGCGTGCTAGTCGTGCCGCAGCCGGCCGGCGGCGATCAGGAACTGCGGTTCGAGGAGCTCATCCCGCGTGAGGAGCAGGTGGAGACGATTGCCCGGACGCTCGACGCACGCCGCGTCATCGGGGTCCGGATCCTCGTCGAGCCGCCGTCCTACCACGGGATCACGATCGCCGCGCGCATCCGCGCGCGTGACGAGGCGGATCCCGAGCGACTCCGGAAGGACGCGCTCGCCGCGCTTTACCGCTACTTCGACCCGCTCGTGGGCGGGCCCGACGGCGACGGCTGGGAGTTCGGACGGCCGGTGCTCGCCGCCGAGGCGTATCCGCTGCTCCAGAAGCTTCCCGGAACCGAGCTCGTCAAGGACGTTCGCCTGTTCCCCGCCGATCCGACGACCGGGGAGCGTGGCGCAGCCGTCGAGCGGCTCGAGCTCGAGCCGAACGCCCTTGTCTTCTCGTACCGACACGGCGTCCTCGTCGAGGCGGACTGATGGGCGAAGGAGTCAAGCGCGGCACCATCCCCGGACTCGAGACTCCGCATCCCCTCGCGTCCGGCCTGCCCGCGCTCTATGACGAACCCAAGGAGCAGACGTTCTCGTTTCGCCGAGCCGACTTCGTCGAGAGCGTCCGGAGGATCAGCCGCCGGGCCGCGCGCCACGGGTCGCGGCCTGCTCTGACGGGGATCGTCGTCCGCTTCGAGGAAGGTCGGCTCCTTCTATCCTCCGGGGAACCGAACCGGGGCAGCACGCAATCACCCGTCGCAGACGCGTCGAACCGCCGGCCCGAGGCAACGGTTCCGGCCCGAACGCTCGCTGAGCTCGCTTCCCTCCTCCGGGAGCCCGGTGTGGATGAGCTCGAGATCAGCGTCCAGGACGACGAGATCGTCTTCTATGTCGACGGGACCGCGGTGCCGGTCCGCCGGACCGACGGGCGCCTTGCGGACGACCGTCCGCTCGCCGCCGAAGACGGGGACACCGTCGCGCAGCTGCCGCTCGATCCCCGGCGAAAGCGGCTGAGAGCGAGCCTCGCCCATCGGTTCACCTCCGCGCTGGACGAGGTGCTCGCGCCCGTCTTCCTCTGCCTCGACAATCTCGACGCCTACCTCGATCCCCGCTTCACGCCGGCGGATTTCCTGCCGTGGCTCGCGGGGTGGGTGGGGGTAACGCTGCCCGAGGCGTGGCCGGAGGATCGCGCGGAGCGCCTGCGCGAGGAGCGGAGGCGGCGGATGCTGGTCGCCCGCGCCGTCCCCCTTCACGGGCAGCGCGGCACCGCCGGCGGACTGGCCCAGCACGTGGAGGTCTTCGCGAGTGTCAAACCCGAGATCATCGAGAGCGGCGGTGTCGCCTGGTCGACGAAGGCGGGGATGGCGCTTCCCGGGAGCCCGCGGCCGCACGTCGTCGTCCGGCTCGAGGTCGAGGACCCGGACGCCGTCGATGTCGGCCGCGTTCGCGCCCTCGTCGCAGCGGCGAAGCCCGCGCATGTTGTCGCCGATGTGGAGGTGGTTCCGGCGTGATCGTCTGTGGCGATTGCGGACGGGAGAACGACGAGCGGGCGCTGTTCTGCGAGAACCCCGCCTGCGGCGCGCTCCTCGAGTGGTCGAGGAGGCCGGTCGACCCCGATGCGACGGAGACAGAGGCACCGACCGAGGTGATGGCCCAGGGCGGAGCGGCCCCACCGGCCGCTCCGACGCCGAGCCCGCCTTCGGACGAGCCCACGGGTCCGACGGCGCGGAAACCGGCTCCGGAATTCGTCCCGCCACCGCCGCGGCCGCGGCAGGAGGTCCCGCCCCCGGGGGTCGGCTACCTCGTCTGTCCGAGCTGCGGTGCCGGGAACCTCCCGCATCTGAACTTCTGCCGGCGCTGCGGCTCGACGTTGGCGAGCGCGGCCATCGTCCTGCCGACGTTGTGGCAGAGGATCTTCCGACGGCGTCCACCCCCGCGCGCCGGCGAACGCCGCGGGTGGGTACGTAGCCGGGGACGGGTCCGGCGGGACGAGCTCACGCGCTCGGCCCTTATCGGCCTCGCCGCGGTCGCGGTCGCGGCCGTGGTCGCCCTCGGCGGGCTCCTCGCATGGCGTGCAGGCGCGAAGGACGCCGCGGTTGATGTGTATGAGTCGGTCTTCCCGCGCTACGGGCCCGTGAGGCCGGTGGCCGAGCGAGCGAGCTCCGCTCGCAATCGGCACCACCGGGCAGACGCCGCGTTCGACCAAGACCTCAATACCTTCTGGCTCGCCGGGCGGCGTGGCCGTGGGACCGGCGCTCGGCTGGTCGTGAGGTTCGAGCCCGAGACCGACCTGGCGAGGGTGGGCGTCTTCGCGGGCGACCCGGTGGCGAAGCAGCTCGCTCCCAAGACGCTCCAGCTCACGTTCTTTCGCCGGCGGGCGAGGCCGGCCCGAGGCTGGGAGGTCGTCGACATCCGGAACCTTGACCTGGAGAACGAGCCGGATTTCCAGCGGCGCGATCTCGACGTCGAGGACATCGAGCGGCTCGTGATGACGATCCGGAAGACCTATCGTTCGGACAGCCCGCGGGCCTCCGCGGCCATCACCGAGGTGGAGTTCTTCCGCCGCAAGTGAGCCGCCGGCGGGCGGTCAGCCCGCGCGCGCCTCGCCGGTCAGCTCGAGCAGAAGGCGCTCGTACCTACGACGCGTGCGCAACGCGCCGCCGACGTCGCCCGCGCGTTCCTGGGCGTCGGCCCAGAGGCGCCAGAGGACGCCGTCGTAGCGGTCCACAGCCAGTCCGCGCTCGCATAAGGCGACGGCGCGTGGCGTCTCCGCCCGCTCGAGAAGCGCCTCCGCGGCGACCGCCGCAGCCTCGCAGGCCTCAGCCGCACGGCGCTCGCGATCGGGAAGGAGCCAGTCCGCCGGTCCCTCGGCCGGGAGAAGCTCGCCGCGGTACAGGTCGAGGGCTCGCTCGCACGCGGCGACAGCCCGTTCGAGATCGCCGGCCCCGCGGGCGGTCCGAGCTTCCGCGAGCGCGGACTCGAACGAGACCAGGTCGACGAACGAATCCTCCGGAATCGCCAGCCGGTAGGCCTCGCCCTCGCGCCGGATGAGCGAGGCGTCGCCGCGGGCCCTCCCCGGTTGAAGCCCCCGGCGCAGGGTCGAGACGACGACGTGGAGGTTCCCTGCTGCCGACACGGGCGACGAGCCCGGCCAGAGCGCCTCCATAAGGAGCTCGCGGTGGACGGGAGCGCCGGCACGGACGACGAGCATGGCGAGCAGGCTGCGCGCGCGCGGCTTGACGCTGGCGAGGTCCAGTTGCTTGCCATCGAGCACCAGCTCGAAGGCGCCGAAGCACCGGATTGCGAGCCGACCACGCCCTGGGCGCCGCGTGACTACGCCCGGTGGCGAGGCCGTGAAGGCGAGCGAACACGCTGCCTGCAGGGCGCGGACAGAGTCCCAATGCTGGGATGCCTGGTCATCGTCAAGCTCCGCGAGGGCGATAAACGCGAGAGCTTGCCCCCCGGGAACGCCCCTCAGGCGGGCGAGCCGCTCAGCCTCCCGTGCCGCCGCAGCGGCGCGGGGATCACCCGTTCTCGCACGCGCGAGTGCCAGCGCCGCCCGTGCCCATGTCTCGAGCACGCCGGCCCCGAGCTCGCGAAAGCGCCTGGCGGCCTCCCCCAGAAACGGAACGGGGCCGTTGCCGCGTCGCAGTGCGCCGAGCGCCTCCAAGAAGACAGCGACGCAACTCGGCCAGCCGCCGTGCTCGGGGTCGACAACCGCGAGGATCGGGCCCTCCCGAGCTCCCACAG
Source organism: uncultured Thermoleophilaceae bacterium (assembly GCA_963733885.1). GTDB lineage: Bacteria > Actinomycetota > Thermoleophilia > Solirubrobacterales > Thermoleophilaceae > JACVRW01. The sequence goes on from CAVTES010000002.1 coordinate 116,778, forward strand.
GGTCGACGGCGAGCGTGGACGCGGCTAGTGCGACGCGGCCAAGCCAGGCGAAACCACCGGACTCGGCGACCTCCGCAGCAACGCGGGCCTCGGCGGCGCCGGTCGGATCGCCCGTCAGGAGGAGCGCGACACTGAAGGCAACGTGTGCTGCGGCCGCGCACGCCGAGCCTGGCTCGAGCGTGTCGCGGGCGACCCGGAGGAGGGACGCCGCGTCGGCGCATTCGCCGGCGAGGAGTGCCGCAAGCCCCGCCACGAGCGTTCCCTCCGGCGTCCCGAGGGCGACCGCCCGGAGCCGAACCTCGCGCGGATGGTCGTTCGTCGCCGCGCGCAGGAGTCCCAGGGCGTCCGCGGTCGGGGGAGGGGTCGGCTCTAGCCAAAGCGAAAGCGCGCTCCGCTCGCGCCGGGAGATTTCCACCGCCGCGGTGCCCTTTGCGTGCCGTTCGGCGTCCTTATAGAGCGCAAGCGCGGCGTCAAACCGCCCGACGGCCATGTGCTGCCGCGCGGATGCGAGAAGCAGCCACGGATCGTTGTCGACGACAGCACGCGGCAGGGCGTCGAGGGCCACCGGCCTGTCGATGATGCGCTCGCCATCGCGGCCGAGGAGACGCGCAACGGCCGGCCAGGCTTCCGCGCGTGAGTAAGCGACGAGGGCATCCGATGGAAAGCCGGCCGTTTCCAGGATTTCGCCTGCGCGCGCGAACCGGGCCCGCGCGCCGGGCTCGCCAAGCCGTTCGGCCAGCACATCCTCGAGGTAGGACCGCAGCGTCTCGTGATAGCGAAAGCATCCGTCGCCGAGGTCATACGTGAAGAGCTGACGCGCCTCCAGCTCGTGCAGCCGTCTGCCGCTGCCCGTCCTCCCGAGCAGCTCGTGGCAGAGGGGCCCGGAGAGACGCGGGAGTACGCACGTATCCACCAGAAAGCCGCGCAACTCCTCGTCGAGGCCGTCAAGCACGTTCTGCGCGAGGTACTCCCGCGCGAGCCCCGAGTGCACCCGGAGCGACGAGAGCATCCGTCGGCGCTCGCTGGCCGGCCGTCCGCGGGTTGCGAGGTAGAAGAGTCTCAACCCGGCCGCCCAGCCCTCCGTGCGCCGCGTCAAGACGGCCAGATCCTCGGGCCGAAGCGGCTCGCCGTAGAGCTGGCAGAAGAGCTGCTCCACCTCCCAGGAGCGGAAGCGCAGATCGTCCGCTCCGATCTCGAGCAGGCTGCCCGTTACGACCAGACGCGACCAGTTGAAACCGGGCCGCGAACGCGAGGCGACGAACGTCCCGAGGCGCGCAGGGGCATACGCGAGCAGACGTTCGAACGATGCCTCCGCCGGCGTGCGGTGAAGCACGTGGAAGTCGTCGACGAGGAGCAGCGTGCGCGAGGGAAGCTCCTGCTCGAGGATCGACGCCCCCTGCTCCGCATCCCGCCAGTCCGCGCTGATTCCGGGAATCGACTTCGCGAGCGCGGATGCGACACGGTCGAGAAATCTGTCGGGCTCGTCGTCGCCCGGCTCGGCCGCGCAGTACGCCACCGGAACGTCCGCGGCGGTCGCGAGTTGCGCCAGTAGCGTCGTTTTGCCCGATCCCGCCGGAGCGGCGACGAGGCAGAGCCGACAATCCCATACGGGCGGCAGGAGCTCGAGGAGGCGCTTCCGGGGAAGCGAGGCCTCCCGTGGCAGCCGAGGCGTGGCGCCCGCCAGCCCCGGCGCGGGATCATCGACGGCCCTGATCAGGGGCCCTACCACGTCGGGGCTGCCTGGTCACTGGCGCCACGACCAGCCAGCCGAACATTGCCAGTCACCCACTTTCGCGGGCGAAAGCCAAGTGCGATTTCTGGGTATGCGTCCCTTACGCCGAGTCTCGGCATTTTCGGCCGGCTGCTTGAGATTCACGCGCGCGGAGGCGGTACCTCACATGCGGCAAGAACATCGCGAGGGGATCAACGATGTCGCCGTCAGCAGCGGCCGCCACTTGGCGGCTGTATGGGAAGGGAAAGCATCGCGAACGCCGGTTGCGGCGGGCGCCTGACTGGCCAGTGGTCATCTGTCCTCCGCAGAGCCTGTTGGTGTCACCGTAGACCGGCCAGCAAGGGGACCGGAGCGGTGACGCGGACTTTGCTCATCTTTGGGCCCGGAACGTGCCTCTTGTCCCGTGCGCGCGACCACCCGAAGCGCCACAGTCCGCTCCGACGTTGCCGTGCCCCGTCAGGCGCTCGGCACGCGCGGCAAACATCAGCGGGCGGCTGGCTCGCGGCCGCCTCGGGCGCGCAAGTCATGCTCAGCGAGTACCCGCGGCTGTTCGAGCCGGCGTTTCTCGAGAGTGGCGTCCCGAACCCGCGCCATCTCAGCCAGGCCGCCTACCTGGCGCTCGCGCGAGCGGCCGCGCCGGCCACCCAGGTAGCGTCGCGAGGGACATCACTGCAGGCTAACCACGGTCGCCGGGCCGGCGAACCGGCCCTAGCGCCTCGTCCACCAGGGGCAACCCGCGCATCTCGTCCGCGACCGCCTTGGCCCTTCGTGCCAGGGCGTCGTGCCGAAGGCCGGCCCGGATCGCCTCGCGCAGGCTGTCGGGGTCGATTCCGCTGGGCAGGGCCTTCGACGGGCCTTCGCGAAGAGGCTCGACCACGAGACCGGCTCCCACGTCGGCCACTCGCTTTGCGTTCCGCGGCTGATCCGCGAAGAGCGGCACTATCACGAGAGGCCGACCGGCAGCAAGCGCACCCAGCGTGGTCCCCGATCCGCCGTGACAGACCACGAGGTTCGCCTGGGCGAACGCGTCCACCTGCGGCACCCAACGCGTCAGGTGGACGTTCGGCGGAGGTGTGCCGAGCGCCTCGAGCTCGAGTTCGTTGCCGACCGTCACGAGCACCCGCGCGGGAACCTCTTCCGCGGCCTCGAGCGCCGCGCCGTACAGTGCGGGAGCCATCGGCAGCCCGCCGGTGACGCTCCCGAAGCTGAGGTAGACGAGGGGGCGATCGTCTGCCGGCCACCATTCGCCGAGCGGTCCCGGGGGTGCGTCGGCGGCGGGATCACGGAAGCGGCGGGTGCTCGTTGGGCCTGGCTCGGCGGGATCCTCGAGCGAGGCCGGATACATCGTCAAGTAGGGGGATCCGAGGATCGACTCCATGACCCCGGGCGACTGCTCCTCGACCGAGCGCCTCGCGATCTCCATCATCTGCCGCTCGGTAGATGCCAATCCGATCCCCACCTGCGTGTGCGGGATCGCGACGAGCTCGGCGGCGATCGCGGAGGCGAACTCCGCCCCCTCCCGCAGCACCAGGTCGGGACTCCATTCGTGACATGCCGCGCGCATGCGAGGTAGTGCAGCCTGGACGTTGAGCCTCCCGAAGATCTCCCCGACCACGATGGCTTCCGCCTCTTCGGCGGTGGCGGCCGTCTGCACACGCCCCCAGGTCGGTCCTAGCAGGTGCTCGGGCGGGACCTCGCAGGGCCAGAAGGGATAGCCGGCACGCTCGACCGCCTCGGCGATGACCAGCGGTCCGGCCACGAGAATCTCGTGCCCTTCGCGCAGAGCCGCATCGATGAACGGGACAAGCGGATTGAAATGGCCGGCCCCTCGTGTCGTGGCGAAGAGGATCCGCAAGACGCGCACCCTAAACCCGCGCCGAAGCGAACGTCACTGTCGATCTCGGCTCGGCCCGTTCGTCGTTAGTGTGATCGCGGCGGAACGCGCCGCGCGAACAAAGGAGCGTCGAATGAAGTTCATGCTGCTGCTCTGGGGCGAAGAGGGCCAGTGGGCGGACATGTCCGAGGACGAATCCGCGGCCGAGATGGCGCGCTGGGAGGCGTACTCGAACCAGTTGGTCGCCGCCGGCGTCATGGTGTCCGGCGAGGGCCTGCAGCCGAGCGCCACCTCGAAGACGCTGCGGATCACGGACGGCGAGAGGGTCGTGACCGACGGTCCGTTCGTCGAGACGAAGGAGCAACTGGGCGGCTTCTACGTCATCGAGTGCGAGTCGTTCGACGACGCGCTCGAGTGGGCCTCCAAGCTGCCGAGTGTCGAGCAGGGGTCCACCGAGATCCGGCCGGTGATCCCCTACGAGGAGATGGGGATCGAGGACACCCAGCGCCCCATGGAGGCCCAGTCCTAGGACGTCGACGACCTGTCGATCTCGGCGCGGCGCGTTCGTCGTTAGGGTGATGGCGGCGAATCGCGCCGCCCCGACCCGGGAGGTTCGACCTCATGAAGTACTTGCTGGCTCTCATCGCTGACGAGAGCGGATTCGCCGAGAGGACGCCCGAGCAGCAGGCTGAGAGCATGGGGGCCTGGGACGCCTACACCCAGGCCGTGATCGACGCCGGCGTGCACCTGGGGGGCGAGGGACTCCAGCCGAGCTCCACCGCCACCACCGTGCAGATCCAGGAGAGCGGAGAGCCCATCGTCTCCGACGGTCCGTTTGCCGAGACGAAGGAGCAGCTCGGCGGCTACTACCTGCTCGACTGCAAGGACCTCGACGACGCCCTCGCCTGGGCCAAGCGGGTCCCGATGCCGGGCGGGACCGTGGAGGTGCGGCCGGTCATGGACTACGAGGCCAGGGGCTCGGAGCTGCACGCCAACGACGCCCGGGCGGAGGCGGGCCGGTAGGAGCGTCCGCGGAAGTCGCCGACCGCCTGTTCCGGCACGAGTCGGGGCGGGCGGTGGCGACCCTGATCCGCATCCTCGGCGACTTCGACCTCGCCGAGGAAGCGGTGCAGGAGGCGTTCGTGGTGGCGCTCGAGCACTGGCCGCGCCACGGGCTGCCGGACAACCCCGGCGCCTGGATCCTGCGCACGGCGCGCAACCACGCCATCGACCGCCTGAGGCGCGACCGCCGCTACGAGGAGAAGCTGCGCGAGCTGGAGCTGCTGATGCCTGGCGAGCCCGAGGACCTGCCGGATACGTCGCTGCCCGACGACCGCCTGCGCCTGTTCTTCACCTGCTGCCACCCGGCGCTGGCGCCGGAGGCGCGCGTGTCGCTCACGCTCCGCACACTCGGCGGGCTCTCTACCGTCGAGGTGGCGCGCGCCTTCCTGGTCGGCGAGAGCGCTATGCAGCAGCGGCTGGTGCGCGCGAAGCGCAAGATCCGGGCGGCCCGCATCCCGTACGAGGTGCCGCCGGACCACGAGCTGCCCGACCGGCTGCGCTCGGTGCTAGCCGCGCTCTACCTGATCTTCAACGAGGGCTACCTGGCTACGAGCGCCGACACTGTCGTGCGGCGCGAGCTGTGCGACGAGGCGATCCGGCTCGCTCGCCTGCTGCTCGTCCTCATGCCGGATGAAAGCGAGGTGCGCGGCCTCCTCGCGCTGATGCTGCTTCATCATTCCCGCCGCGACGCGCGCGTGGACGAGCGCGGCGAACTGGTGCTGCTCGAAGACCAGGACCGCACGCTCTGGCACCGTGACGAGATAGCGGAGGGGGTTGCCCTCGTCGGGGTGGCCACTGCAGGTGGTGCCGGGCCTTACGCGCTGCAGGCGCGGATCGCCGCCGAGCACACGGGCGAGGGCACCGACTGGAGCCGCATCGCGTACCTCTACGGGCTCCTCGCACGGGTCGAGCCGTCGCCCGTGGTGGAGCTGAACCGCGCCGTTGCGGTGGCGATGGCGGAGGGCCCCGAGCGCGGCCTCGAGCTGATATCGGGGCTGGAAGGCGGCCTCTTGGAGCGCTACCACCTGCTGCACGCTACCCGCGCCGACCTGCTCCGCCGCCTGGACCGCCGACGGGAGGCCGCCGACGCCTACCGGAGGGCGCACGAGCTGACCGAGAACCCGGCGGAGCGGGCCTTCCTGGAGCGGCGGCTGCGAGAGCTCAGCGCCTGACCCGAACGGTTCGCCGCACGATCGGGGAGCGAAGGCCGGCGGCATCCGTGGCGCCCAGGCTCAGGCGTACCGACGCCCGGCGAAGCCGGCCCCGCCGGGCCGAGCGGCGGAGCGCCCGCCGGCCGCCCTTCGTCAGCCGAACCTTCAGCCGCACACGGTCGCCCACCTGCGCGGCCCGGGCGAGCGGGCGCATCCGGTACCGGGCGGGCCCGATCCGCAGGCGGCCCCGGGCCGCGACCCGACAGCTCTCGCTGCAACGGGCGTAGGCGACCACGCCTTCGAGCCGCCGCACCCGCTGGCGCCGTTTGACGCGCGCGCGCAGCGTCGGGGGAGTGGTGTCCGACGGCTGTGGGTTGGCCGGCCCTCCGCTCGGAAGGCTGGGATCGATTCTCAGCAGCTTGCCGAGCAGCGTCGAGGGGTTCTGGGCGTTGTTGAACTGATCGTTCTGCCCGCCGCCGTCGCCGGTCGAGACCCAGAGGTATCCGTCGGGCCCGAAGTGGAGCTGCCCGCCGTTGTGGTTGCCGGCGCTCGAGTGCTCGATCGTCAGGATCTCACGCCGGGCTCCCCCTGCGAACTCGTCGATCCGGACGTCGCCGCCCAGGTCCGTGTAGTAGACGTAGAGTCGCCCGGTGGCAGCGAAGTCGGGCGCGGCGGCGACCGAGAGCAGGCCGCTCTCCCCGCCGATGGCTACGCCTGGGGGAGTGGGCACGGTGGCGACTGCCCCCGGCTGTGCGACACCGTTCACGACCAGCCGGACCCGCCCGCCGCGTTCGGCCACGAGCAGGCGCTCCGGATCGCCCGGAACGGTGGCGATGGCGATGGGCTGGTCCCACGGCCCGGTGAGCGGCGTGGACGAGAACGTGCCCGAGCCGTTGGAGATCAGACGGTCGACGCTGTTGCCGAAGAGGTTGGCGACGTAGAGCCGCCCGGCGGCGTCTTCGCCGAAGGAGGCGAGATTCGCGACTGCGAGCCCGGTCGGGGCATCGCCCGGCGCCGCGGGGTTCAACGCAAGGGAGCGGATTGCGCCGGCGGAGAAGTCCGCATACAGCGCGCGGCTAACGAGCCCGGTGAGCGCAGGGTCTCGCACGATGTAGCCAGCCGTGACGACGGCGCCTCCCGCGTTCACGTAGTCGAACAGCGGCTCGACGTACGACGGCGCCGCGCAGCGCGGATCGGAGGTCGGGACCGGGCCGGCCACCTTTCCCTCACGGCACGGCCAGCCAAAGTTAGCTCCGCGGGCCGCCGTGCGACTGATCCAGTCGATCTCCTCGCGCTGCCCTCCGCCCACGTCGCCGATCAGCAGATCCCCCGTCTGCCGGTCGAACGAGAACCGGAACGGGTTTCGGAGGCCCATCGCGTACACCTCCGGCGCCGCCCCGGGCTGCCCGACCAAGGGGTTGTCGGGCGGGATCCGATAGCTCTGGCCGCTCGCCAACGCAGGCCAGACGGCCAGTGCCGCCGCCCCTACGACCGCAGCTGCGAGAGCACGCACTCGTGCGGCTCCTTGTCCGTCCGCCAGCGGGCGAACTTCGCGCCATGCCGGATTCGGTGGCCCGTGATGTGGTCGAACTCCACCTCGCAGACCAGCTCTGGGCGCAGGCCCTCCCACACAAGCTCCTCCTCCGACTTCCAGCGGCTCGGCTCACCGGCGCCGCGCTCGCCCGTGCGGTAGGGCTCCAGGAACTCGAGCAGCTCGCGCTTCTGCTTGGCCCGGAAGCTCGAGGTGTGCCCCACCACGTGCAGCTCGCCGTCGTCGTCTCCGTAGAGCCCGAGGATCAGGGAGCCCACAGTCCCCTCCTCCTTGCCGAAGCGGAACGCCACCACCACTGTGTCCGCCGTCCGCACCCGCTTGATCTTCACCATCCCGGTCCGCTCGCCCGGCCGGTACGGCGCGTCCGCCCGCTTGGCGATCACGCCCTCGCCGGTGCCCGCGAGCCATTCCGCGGCGTCGTCCGGGTCCGACGTCGCCGGCGTCAGCTCCACCGGATCGGTGACCAGCGCGGCCAGGCGCGAGCGCCGCTCGGTGTACGGCAGCTCGAGCAGCCTCTCGTCCCCCTCGGCCAGCAGGTCGAAGGCCACCAGGTCAGCCGGCGTCTCCTGACGGAGGCGCTCCACGCGCGACGCCGCCGGGTGGATCCGCTGGGAGAGCAGGTCGAACTCCTGCACCCCGTCCACGGTCACGACCATCTCGCCGTCGAGAACCAGGCGCTCGGACGGCAGCGCCAGCACCTGCTCCACGATCTCCGGGAAGTAGCGGTTCATCGGCCGGCCGTTGCGGCTCTGGAGGTGCACGTCGTCGCCGTCGCGGAACACGATCGTGCGAAAGCCGTCCCACTTCGGCTCGTAGCACCACCCGTCGCCCGGGGGGAGGTCGCGCGCGCTCTTCGCGAGCTGCGGCTGGACCGGGGGCGAGAGCGGCAGGCTCACGGCGCCGCGCTCCGGTCCATGATCCGCCGGAGTATCAGGTCGGCGAGTCCCGGCTGGAGCCCGTGGGCGATTCGAAGCAGCCGCACGTTTCGAGGGTAGAAGACCTCGCGGCTCCCTTTCTCGACGCCCACCACGATCGCCTCGGCGAGCGGCTCGGGCCGGGACGTTCGCTCCGGCCGGTACCAGGACGGCATGCTCGCTTTTTCGTGATCGTGCAGGGTGCTGTGAATCTGGCCCGGGTAGACCATCGTCACGCCGACGCCGCTCCCCTTCAGCTCGTGCCGCAGCGCCTCGCCGAAGCCGCGTTGCGCCGCCTTGGTTGCGCCGTACACCGCGGCGTTCGGGAACGAGCGGATCCCGGCACCTGACGAGACAATCGCGATCTGCCCGTGCCCGCGCGAGAGCATGCCCGGCAGCGCTGCGCGCACCGTGTGGACCGTGCCCATCCAGTTCACGCGCGTGAGCTCCTCGATGTTCGCCAAAGGCATGTCCTTGAAGGGCAGATAGTGCGCGATGCCGGCGTTCGCGACCAGCACGTCCGGGGCGCCGAACCGCTCGACGGCGCCGGCGATCGAGTCCGGGTCTGCCACGTCCGCCGCCAGCTCGCCCGAGCGCGACACGCGCCCCACCTCGCACCCGCGCGCGGCGAAGGCGTCGGCCACCGCCGCGCCGATCCCGCGCGAGGCGCCGGTCACGAGCACGCGAGTCCCCGGGCCGATCTGCACCTCGGGCACTCTATTGGCGGCGCGATTACGATTGCCCCATGTCGCACGATCACGCCACCGTCGCCGAGGAGGAGTACCTCCAGATCATCTACTGGCTCCAGGAGGCGGGACTGCCGATCACCGGCGCCAACATCGCCCGCGCGATGCAGGTCTCGGCGCCGACCGTGCACGAGATGGTCGGCCGCCTCGAGAACGACGGCTACGTGACCCGTGGCCCTGACAAGCACCTCGAGTTCACCGAGACCGGTCGCGAGCACGCGTCTCAGATCGTCCGCCGCCACCGGCTGATCGAGCGCTTCCTCACCGACGTCTTCGAGATCCCGTGGGACCAGGTCCACGAGGAGGCGGAGCGGCTCGAGCACTGGATGTCGCCGGTGGTCGAGGAGCGGATGCTGAAGGCGATCGGCGACGCCAAGACCTGCCCGCACGGCCACCCCATCTTCGAAGGCGTGCGGGAGACGGGCGTGCCGCTCGCCGACGTCGCCGAGGGCGCCAGCGTACGCGTGCTCCGCTTCGAGAACGAGGCCGAGGACCTGCTCCACTACCTGAAGGACACCGGGCTGCACCCGGGGCTCGAGGGCACGCTCGCGCGAGCGGGTGACGACGAGATCGTGCTCGAGGCCGTCGACTCGCGGCATTCGGTCACCCGCAGCGTCGCCGAGACCGTCTCGGTGGTGGCCGATCCCTCGCCGCCGGCCCGCACGGCGCTGCCCGACCAGCTCGTGCTTGGCAAGGAGCGCTACGGGCGCTGAGCCGCTCAGCCCGGGTAGACCGGCGGGAGTCCGAACGCCGGGAACAGGGTCGCGGCTCCCTCCCGGGCGAAGGTCCTGGCGACGCCGCCGCCGATGCTGCCTCCGCCGCCGTACACGATGGTGTTCTTGTCTTGAAGTAGGGGTGTCATGCCGCCTGCAACGTCGCATGACGCGCCAACTAATCGCTGCGCGACTAGTCTCGAAGGTTCGATGTCCGAGCCTACGCAGCAAGCCTCGGCGGCCGCGGGCAGGGTCTGGCTTCTCGCCGACAACCCGCGCGAGCCCGAGCTCGTCTTCGACTTCCCCTTCAACGAGGAGCTGAACGAGGCCGTCAAGCGCCTGCCGCGGCGCTGGTTCGACTGGCGCCGCAAGCACTGGCGCGTGCCCGCCGACCCGCGTCTCGGCAGGGCGATCGAGGAGGTGCTGGGACGCTTCCCCGAGCTGGAGGCCGCTCCGGAGGTACTCGAGTGGCTCACCGACTCGGGTCGCTTCAAGGCGCTCGTGACCGTGGTGGCACGGGGCGGCCGAGGGGCCTTCGTGCTGCGCACGATCTCCGGCGACCCGCCGGCCGAGCTCGCCCGGGCGGAGGACGTGGGCGGGGAGAGGCTGCTGCTTCCCTTCCACGCCGACAGCGCCGAGCTGCTCAGGGAGCTCGAGGGACTCCAGCTGGACGACCTTGCCCGGCACTGCGCCCGCGAGCTGCGCGCCGGCCGCGAGCCTGCCGGCGCCGAGCTGTCAGTCGAGATCGGCGAGGACGGGGAGCCCGCGGTCATGCTTCAGACGTGGTGGGACCCCGAGCCCGCGCGGGCCTACAACCAGCTGCCCGAGGCCCACCCGGTGCCGCTCCACGGTCGCTTCTTCAAGCGCGACGGCGGCTGGGCGGTCGCGGTTCCCGGGGACCCCGCGCTGGCTCCCTCGTTCGCCGAGTTCCTCCGGGAGCATCCCGGGGTCGAGCTCGAGGGCCGGGCCCGCGACCTGATCGACGAGCTGCAGGACGAGTACGACCGTGCCGCCGAGATCGTCGCCCTCTCCTACGCCGAGGACGCCGAGCTCGACGGCCTCGTGCTCGGAGGCGAGCTGCACCCGTTCCAGCGGGCCGGCGTGCGCTACGCGCTCGCGCGGCGCTGCACCTTCATCGCGGACGAACAGGGGCTCGGCAAGACGGTGCAGGCGCTGGCCACGCTCGAGTCGGACGAGGCGTTCCCGGCCGTGGTGGTCTGCCCCGCGAGCATGAAGCTGACCTGGGAGCGCGAGAGCCTCCACTGGCTGCCGGAGCGGAGCGTCACGGTCCTCGATGGGCGGGCCGAGACCGGTTGGACCGAGGAGGCGGCCGAGGCGGAGATCGTGGTGCTCAACTACGACATCCTCGAGGCCCACCTGGAGCGGCTGGTCGCTCGGCATCCGCACGCCGTCGTATTCGACGAGTCCCATTACGTGAAGAACCCCGGCGCCGGCCGGACGAAGGCCGCCCTCGAGCTGGCCGGGCGCATGCCCGACGACGCGCTGCGGCTCGCCCTGACCGGCACCCCGGTGCTCAACCGCGCCGAGGAGCTCGTGTCGCAGCTGCGCGTGCTCGGCCGGCTGCCGGACTTCGGCAGCGGCGCCCGGCTCACGCGCCGCTTCCGGTCGGCGGGAAGCGACGACCGCCTGCACTGGAACCTGCGCGCCCACTGCTACGTGCGCCGGACGAAGAAGCAGGTGCTTCCGCAGCTTCCCGCCAAGCGCCACGACACGGTGCCGGTGCTGCTCTCGAACGAGCAGGAGTACCGGCTCGCCGAGCAGGACGTGATCGCCTGGCTCCAGTCCCTGCCTCTCGATCTGCGCACGATCGACGCCAAGGTGGCTGCCGCAATGCGCGCCCAGCAGCTCGTGCGGCTCAACAACCTGCGCCAGCTGGCCGTGGCCGGCAAGCTCCCGACCGCACTTGCCTGGATCGACGACTTCATGGCCTCGGGCGAGGCGCTGGTCGTCTTCGCAGAGCACATCGCCACCCAGCAGGCCGTGATCAAGCGCTTCCCCGGTGCCGTCCACATCCTCGGGTCCGACCCGGCCCAGGCGCGCCAGCAGGCGGTGGATGCGTTCCAGAGGGAAGACGGCCCTCAGCTGATCGTGTGCGCGCTGAAGGCAGCGTCGCAGGGCATCACGCTCACGCGCGCGTCCAACGTAGCTTTCCTCGAGCTCGACTGGACCCCGGCCCGCCACGACCAGGCCGAGGACCGGCTGCACCGCATCGGGCAAGAGAGCGCCGTGACCGCGTGGTACCTCCTGGCGCCGGACACGATCGACGAGACCATGGCGGAGCTGCTCGAGCGCAAGCGCGGCCTGATCGACGCCGTCACGGACGGCCAGGTGCGCGACGATGAGCGGCTCGTGGAGGCCGTGGTGCGCGAGCTTCGCGGCCGGCCGTTCCGGCACCTGCGCGTGGTGGCCTGAGCCCTCGCCGCTGAGCGTGTTCCGCTCGCGCTGGTAATCAGCCCCTGCTCGTGCGCCGGGCGGTTCCGGCGCTTCGGTGTGGTTGCATAGACGAGGTGGGACCCAACTCCGAGAAGCTCCTCGGCGGGTACGACGCCTGGAATCGCGACGACTGCGAGGCCTGGCTCGCGTACCTCGACCCGGAGGTTCACATCAGCACATCCGGGGTCTTCCCCGACCTCTCCGCGGAGTACCACGGTCACGGGGAGGCCACGCGGTTCTGGCGTCAGCTGCACGCGCCGTGGGAGGTGTTCCGCATCAACGTGGAACACGTGGAGGACGACGAGGACTGCGCTTTCGCGGCCATCAGGTTCCGCGGGACAGGGGTCGACAGCGGGATCGAGGTCGACATGCGGTTCGGCATGGGCATCCGGCTCCGCGATGACCTGGCAACGCACATGGTGAACCGGCGCACGGTGGACGAGGCGCGGGAGGTGCTCCGCGCGCAGCGCCCGGCGACGGCGGCCAACAAGGTCTAGCTCGCCACGCCCGAGCGGGGGTCCAACAAGAAACGGCGACATAGCCGCCGCTTTGTGTTGAACCCCCCTATCACGACGCCCGCGGCCAGTGCATTCCAAGCGTCGAACGGCGGGCGACCAAGGGGTTCGTCACACAAGTGGAGCTGTCGGCCACTTCGTTCGGATGCTTGACTCGCGCGCCAGGGAGAGCACCGGCGGCACGGCGCTACGCGGGCGGCGTCCATGGCGTGCGCCTTGGGATCCAACGGGGCACATTGCGCCGGTAGGCGCGGTAGGCGTCGCCGAACCGCCGCTCCAGCCCGGGTTCCTCGTACAGGACGAAGTAGACCCAGTTGATCCCAAGGAAGATCGCGCACCAGATGAGCAAAGCCGGCGAGCCGAACAGAATCGCCTCGCCGATCAACGCGGCGAGCACGGCCGTGATCATCGGGTTGCGCACACGTCTGTAGGGGCCCTCCACCACTAGGTGCCGCGTCGGGTCCCACGGTGCGAGCGTGCCCTTGCCGATCCGCATGAAGAGGCGCACCGTCCACATCCAGAGTGCGACGCCGACAGCGAGCAGCGCAGTCCCGATCAGCACGGGAAGCACGGATCCGACTCCCTCGAGCCCCCAGCCGATGCTCGGGCCCTCGCCCGTGAGCAGGATGACCGCGGGCACCGCGACGGCGGCGGTGCCAGGCAGCAGCGCGATCGCGCGCGCGTGACGCCAGATGCTCACGGGGCAACGCTAATGGTGGGGCGCTCGACGCCGGGCGCGCCGCCGTTCGCCCGTGGCTCCAGCGCTGGGCGAAATCGGCGATGAAGTCCTGATCGGTGGCGGTGGCGGGCTGCTTGTGGTTAGCATCGCGCGACGTTTTTGCTCGCGCAACTCAGCGATCCGCACGTGGGAGCCAACTGGGACGGCTGCGACCCCGTCCCGGCGCTGGCGGCTGCGGTCGAGGCCGTCCAGGCGCTGCGTCCGCGCCCGGACGCCGTGCTCGTGTCCGGCGACCTGGTCGAGCACGCGGAGGACGGCGAGTACGACCAGGTGCGCGAGCTCCTCGCCCCCATCGACGCGCCCATCCACGTCCTGGCGGGCAATCACGACGACCGCGCCGCGCTCCGCCGCCACTTCGCACTGCCGGGGGTGGAGGACGAGCCCGTGCAGTACGCGGCCGATCTCGGTCCGATGCGGCTCGTGGCGATCGACACCACACGTCCCGGCGAGGATCCCGGCGCCCTCGACGAGGAGCGGCTGTCGTGGCTCGACGCGCAGCTGCAGTCCGCGCCTGCCGCGCCGACCGTGCTCGCCATGCACCACCCGCCGCTCGTCACCGGGATCCCTGCGCTGGACGCGATCGGGCTCCCCGCTGAGGACCGCCGGGCGCTCGCCGCCGTGGTCGAGCGCCACCCGCAGGTGCGCCGCCTCGTGGCCGGCCACATGCACCGCGCGATCACCGCCACCCTGGCCGGTCGTGCTGTGCTGGCTGTCCCGAGCACCTACATGCAGGCCCGGCTGGACTTTCTGGCCGAGCGGCTCCATACCGTGCCGGAGCCGGCCGGCTTCGCCGTGCACGCCCTGCTGGAGGGCGAGGTGAGCTCGCACGTTCAACAGGTGGACCGGACATACAGCATCAATGACTCGCACTAGGGCGCGGCGCCGGCTGCCGCCCGCTTGCGCTCGCGCAGGTCGTAGTAGAGGAACGTCGAGAAGAGCGCGGCGAACGGCGAGGTGACCGTCGCCGCCACGATCTGGCCGGCCAGCCACCAGATCGCGCGGTCGCTGGCGTCGGCCAGCGCCGTGAACGGGGCGCCCAGCGCAAACCCCAGCAGCACGGTGATCAGGTTGACCAGCACGACCATCGCGAACGCGCGCCACCAGGCGCCCGTCACGAGCCTGCCACTGGCACGCAGCGCGCCCGGGCCCGTGGCCCCCTCGAGCACCACCGACTGGGGTACGAAGTACCAGCGGACGAACAGGTAGATGCCGGGGATGATCAGCAGCAGCCCGAGCGCCACCCCGGCCGCCGCAAGCAGCACGGCGAAGAAGATCGGGGTGAACGACTCGAAGCCGTTCACGATCGCCTCGCGGGCCCCGGGGGAGCCCCCCATCGCCACCGAGCGCAACGCGTGCACGCAGATGGCGGTGATCAGCGGCGCCACGACCAGATAGGCCACCGCCGCCGGGATCGCCGTCTCGGCGAAGTCCGGCGTCTCGTCGTAGTCCGAGGTCAGCTGCTCGAGCCCGATCCCGCCCACGATCAGCTGCGACGGCACCACCACCAGCGCGCCCAGCGCGAGGAAGGTGCCGAAATGGCGTAGGTAGACGGTAAATGAGTCGCGTAGCAGCGCGCCGAGATCGCGCGGCTGCTCGAGCTGGATCACGCAGCCGTCGGCGTGAGCTCCCGGTACGCCTCGCCCACCCGCGCGATGCCCTCCTCGATCTGGTCGGGCGGCACGGCGGAGTAGGCGAGCCGCAGCGAGCTCTGGCCGCCCTCGATCAGGAAGTCCGTGCCCTTCACGAAGACGACGCCCCGCTCGGCGGAGCCCCGCTCGAGCGCTGCCACGTCGCTGCCCTCGGGCAGGTCGACCCAGAGGAAGTAGCCGCCCTGGGGGATCACGAAACGCGCGTCGGGCAGATGCCGGGCGAGCGCGGCGCAGGTGGCGTCGCGCCGCTCACGCAGCGCGGCCTTGACGGTCTCGATCGAGCGGTCGATCGCGCCCGAGTCGCAGAAGTCGGCGACGATCGCCTGGGCGACCATGTTCGGAGAAATGTAGGTCTGGGTCGCCCGCTTCCGTATGCCGGCGATCAGGTCCTTTGGCCCGACCAGGTAGCCAACCCGGATGCCCGGGCAGACCGTCTTTGAGAACGAGGAGGCGTACACCACCGCCTCGCCGTTCTCGTCCAGCTCCAGCATGCGTGGGTGGTCCTCGCCCTCGAAGCGCAGCTCCACGTACGGGTCGTCCTCGAAGATCGTGAAGCCGTACTCGTGCGCGAGCTCGAGCAGCCGGCGGCGCTTGTCCAGCGACAGCGTGCAGCCGGCCGGGTTCTGGAAGTTCGGGATGATGTGCGCGAGCTTCGGGCGCGTGCCCGACTCGAGCGAGCGCTCGAGCGTGTCCACGTCGATGCCGTCCTCCTCGAGCGGGATCGGCAGCAGCTCGGCTCCGAGCTTGGTGAGCGAGAGCAGCGTCCGGTCGTAGGTGGGCGCCTCGACCACCACCACGTCGCCCGGCGCGATCAGCTCCTGGAACAGGAAGGCGTCGGCCTGCATGGAGCCGTTCGTGGCGAGCAGCCGATCGGGCGCCACCTCGTGCTTCTTGGCGAGCCACTCGAGCAGGCGCGGGTAACCCGCGGAGGTGCCGTACGCGAACGCGCCCGCGGGGTCGCGCTCGAAGGCACGCTGGGCGGCCAGCTTGAGGTCGTCGACGGCCACGATGTCGAGGGACGGAGCGCCACGGGAAAGGGAGATGTTGGTCAGCTCGGCCACGGCTGGCCACGATACCGAGATGCGATGTCGGTCAGCGCGGCGTCCTTGGTCACGTGCGCGGCGATGCGCGACACGCGCCCGTCCCGGGCGTGACGCCGGACGCCACCTTGGTGCCGTAGTCGCGGTTTCGCAGGGTGTGGAAGGTGCCCTCGCGTCCCGTGATGCCGGAGACGCAGAGCCGCGTGCCCTTGTCGACGAGAATGCTCATCCCCGCCCTCCCCGGGGGAGGGGGCACGCCGTGCTTGCGGAACAGCCGCTTGCCCTGGTATTCGAGGACGTGCATGCCGGGTAGATAGGATGCGCCGCCGCCGGAGGCGCCCCAAGAGGCGTGGCGCCGGACCCTATCGAAACCCACGCATGGCTCTACCAAAAGACGTCAAGTTCGTCACCTTCGACTGCTACGGCACGCTGATCGACTGGGAGACCGGTGTGTACGAGGCATTTCAGAGGGAGGCCGACCGCGACGGGTTCACCATCGACCGCGACGCCCTGATCCCGCGCTTCATCGAGGTACAACGCGAGATCCAGCGGGGTTCCTACGAGCTCTACGCCGAGGTCCTGCGCCGCACGGCCGTGCGGGTGGCCGGTGAGCTGGGCTGGGACCTCGAGCCGTCGCGATCCAACTTCCTGCCGAACAGCGTGCCCTCATGGCAGCCGTTCCGAGAGACGAACGCCCAGCTCGAGCGGTTCGCCAAGAAGTACGAGGTTGGGATCCTGTCGAACATCGACGACAAGCTGCTCGGGGCCACCCGCCGCCACCTGCGCACGGACTTCGACCTCGTGGTCACCGCCCAGCAGGTGCGCTCCTACAAGCCCGACGAGGCCCACTTCAAGGAGTGCGCGCGGCGGATCGGGTCCACCAGGCGGCACTGGGTCCACATCGCCGCCGGATATCCCACGGACGTGGAGCCCTGCCTCAAGCAGAAGATCCCCGTGATCTGGGTGAACCGCCACGGTGAGCAGGTCGAGGGAAAGAAGCCGGACGCCGATGTGAAGACCTTCCGCGAGGCCGGCAAGCTGCTGAAGGCCGCCTAGACGTTGCGGGCGGTCTCGGTCCACCGGGACGCGCTCGTCCTGACGAGCCTCATGTGGCAGACGAACGCCGTTGCGGTGCGCGCGGGCGGCGAGGCGATGCTGATCGACTCGCCTTACTACCCGGAGGAGCTCGACGCGCTGCCGGGAGTGCTCGCCGGCGCCGGCTTCGAGCCAGACGCGCTGATCGCCACGCACGGCGACTTCGACCACCTGCTGGGTCGGGTGGCGTTCCCCGGCCTCGCGCTGGGTCTGGGCGAGCCCACCGTGGAGCGGTTTCACCGCGAGCCCGGGGCGGCCCAGCGCGAGTTGCGCGACTACGACGCCCGGCTGTACGTGCAGCGGTCCGGTCCGCTGTCGCTCGGCCAGGTGCAGACCCTCCCGGTGCCCGGCTCGGTGGAGCTCGGGGACCGGGAGCTCGAACTTCACCATGCGAGCGGCCACACATCCGACGGCATGGCGATCTTCGCCCGCTGGTGCGGGGTGCTGTGCGTCGGCGACTATCTGTCGCGCGTGGAGATCCCGTGGATATCGAAGGGCGGGTCCCTTGAGGAGTACCGCGCCACGCTCGCCCGGCTTGCCCCCCTTGTGGAGGAGGCGGATGCGGTAGTTCCCGGACACGGCCCTCCGCACGGCGGCGATGTGACGCGCCGGCTGCTGGACGAGGACCTGCAGTACCTGGACGCGCTCGAGCGCGGTGACGAGCGCCCGCTCCTGCCCGATGGGCGCGACACGAGCTTCCAGCGCTGGATCCACTCCGAGAACCTCGCCCACGTTTAGCTTCCGCAGGGCCCGGGCAGCGACCCTTCGGGTGCTGAGGAAGCTGTTGATCGGAGTGGCCGTGCTTCTCGTGGCCGCGCCTGCCGCCCTCGCCGCGCCCGAGCTCTCCATCTCCGACCGCCTGCAGGACCGCCGCTACGGCGCCGCGGGGGAGCGTGCACGCATCATCGGCTTTCAGGACGGCCGCTTCTATGCCAATGGCTGGCACATCGCCGGCGAAATGGGCGGCATCTGGAGCGAGCCGATCAAGCTCGTCGACGGCGTCTGGTTCGGGATCGACGACCAGTGGGTCGGGCGCGCGACCGAGTTCACGAGCGGCTGGGGCTACGTGAGGTTCGACCTGCCGACCACGGGCGGCCTGCGCCTCGAGCGCACCGACTTCGCGCCGGACGGCCGCCGGGGCGCGCTGATCGGCCTCAAGATGACCAACCCGGGTGTCTCGTCCCGGACCGTCACGGTGAAGGTCGACGCCCACTCCGAGCTCCTGGCCGAGTACCCGTGGAGCTTCGGCAACACGCCGCACGCGCGCGACCAGCTGCCCGACACGGCGACCGTCGAGGATGGCGCCCTTCGCTTCCGCGAGCAGGGCGCGCTGCCGCACCCCAACGCCACGCCGCACGACTACGCCGCCTACGTGGCCTCCGACCGCAGCCCCTCCGGAGCGGAGGTCAACACCGCCGCCAACGGGCATCGCGGCCCGCAGGGCACCAACGTGTGCACCGCCGAGGAGCCGCCGAGCGCCTGCGACGACGGCCCGTTCGGCAAGGGCGTGGGCGGGCAGCTGCGCTACCGCGTGACGGTCGGCCCTCGGGACTCGGAGACGCTGTGGATCGCCGTGATGGGCTCCGACAAGGGCCCGAGTGACGCGCGCTCCGAGCTCCGGGCCGCGCTGCGCAACCCAGCCCGCTCGCTGGCGGACAAGATCGAGGCCCGCGAGCGCTGGGGCGCAATGACGCGGCTGTCGCTGCCCGGCGACCGGCGACTGCAGCAGGCCGTCGACTGGGGCAAGCAGAACGTGCTCGACCTCACCCGCTACTCGGAGGACCTGCAGATCCGCTGGCTCGACCAGGGCAACCAGTACACCGCCCCGCTCGGCACGGTGGACAGCGCCCGTTGGGTCGGCGCCGGCTACCCCGACTACCCGTGGATGTTCGCGACCGACGGCGAGTACACGGCGTTCGCGAGCGTCGCGATGGGCCAGTTCGAGGCGATCAAGGACCACCTGATCGGCCTGCGCGACGTCTCCGAGATCCTCAACGAGGGGTCGGGGATCGTGACCCACGAGGTGATCTCGGAGGGCTCGAACTGGTTCGGCCATGACTCGACGAACCCGAGCTCCGGCGCGAACAACTTCAACACGGACGAGACGGTGAAGTTCCCGGGCGCCGTCGCGCTCGTGTGGCGCTGGACCGGCGACGACCGGTTCATGAGAGAGCTGTACGACTTCTCGCGCCGCGGGATGCGCGCGGTGGTCGACCGGCTCGACGAGGACGACGACGGCTGGCCCGAGGGCTCCGGCAATGTCGAGCGCGGCGGTATGGGCGTCGAGAAGCTCGACAACTCCGCGTACCTGATCCGCGGCCTGTACGACCTCGCGGACCTGGCGCGCGCCAGGCAAGACGGCGTGACATACGCCTGGGCGTCGGACCTCGCGCGCCGGCTCCACCAGCGATTCGAGGCCACCTGGTGGCTGCCGCTGCCGCCGCCCGACGGTCCGCAGTATGCGGACTCGATCGACGATCCGCCCGTCGGCGGGCCGAACAACGCCCAGCAGGACAAGCACTGGATCGGCGTGACGCCGATGGAGGCCGAGCTGACGATCGACAGGCAGGCCGTCCCCGGCCTGGCCACGTACGAGCGCGGCAACCAGGCGCTTGCGCTGCGCGAGACCGACTGCTACAGCGGCCAGCGGCCCTACAACCTCGGGCTGTTCCACACCGGCTGCGGCGGCGGGCCGACGGGCACCGGTGAGCGGACGATCTTCGGGCTCAACACGGCGATCCAGGCCGTCGGCGAGGGTAACTACGGCCGCCTCGGGCCGGGGCAGCAGCGGCGCTACACCGACGCCGAGGCGGAGCCCATGTTCGGCCAGCAATACACGGGCGGAACCCCCGATGAGCAGCCCGGGTCGCTGCCGGAGATCCTCCCGTCGCCGGACTTCGACGGCGCAGGAGCGCGCGATGCGAACATCGAGCGCTGCTGGACCTGCCGCGCGATGTTCGTCCAGGCCTGGGGCCATTACGGGACGGTGTGGCCGGTCGTGCACCAGCAGCTCGGCGTGCGGCCCGACATGGGGCGTAGGGACCTCGAGGTCGTGCCTCAGCTGCCGTCGAATGCCCCGATCGCCGGCGAAAACATACGGCTCGGCGGCGGCAAGCTGGAGCTCGTGCGGGCCTCGCGCGAGGGCCGCACCTATCGCACGACGGTCGACACCGGCAGCGCCGGCGTCCGCGACCTGGACATCGGCCACACCCTCCCGCGCGGCTCGAGGGTCGACTCCGTCACGCTCGACGGTCGGCGGGTCGACTGGGACGCCGAGGAGACCAACCGTGGGCTCGAGGTCATCGTGGAGACGCGCGGCGGTGAGCGCCGGCTGGTAGTGCGGGCGCGGTAGCTCCGGGCGCCTGGCGCGCTCCGCGTGCGCTCTTCGGCCGGGTCCGGACGGCAGCGGTCGGGAGGGTTGGGCTCCCGAAGCGGCCCTGCAGTGGAGTGTGGGCCGTCAAAGGCGCCAAATGCGGTCCTACGGCCCCACTCTGAGCGGCCCCGCCGCGCGATGGAGCCGGACCCCTGGTTGCCGCCGTTGGCCTGACGACCGGCCTCGCCTAGCTGGCCAGCGGGCCGCGCTACTTGATAACGGCGATGGTGTCGCCGGTGGCGACCGAGCCGCCCTCGGAGACGCTCAGCTCCTCCACGGTCCCGGCCGAGGGCGCCGTGATCTCGTTCTCCATCTTCATCGCCTCGATCACGCACACGAGCGCGCCCTCCTCGATCGAGGCGCCCTGCTCCACCGTCACCTTGAGGACGGTGCCCTGGATCGGGGAGATCAGCGCCCCCGGCGCCCCGCCCCCTCCGGCGCCCGACTTGCGCTCGCGGCGCGGCGCCTTCCGCGCCGCCGCGGCAGGTGCGGCGCCGTTGGGCGCGAACGGGGCGCCGATCACCTTCACCTCGAACTTCCGCCCTGACACCTCGACCGCGTAGTCGCGCTCCACCTTCTCCTCGGCCTCCTCGTCCCCCGCCTTCTCCGGCGCGGGGAAGGCCAGCTCCTTCAGCCACGCC
Organism: uncultured Thermoleophilaceae bacterium; assembly: GCA_963733885.1. GTDB lineage: Bacteria > Actinomycetota > Thermoleophilia > Solirubrobacterales > Thermoleophilaceae > JACVRW01. Next base: position 137,988 of record CAVTES010000002.1, read on the forward strand.
TTGTCCTCCACGAGGTCGCGGCACGTCTCGCCGCGAGCCCACTGCTCGGTGGCCAGCAGGGCCTGGTGGAACGGGACGAGCGTCTTCAGGCCGCCGATCTCGAACTCGCCGAGCGCGCGCAGCATGCGCCGCGTGGAGGCCTGGCGATCGACGTCCCAGACGATCAGCTTCGCGATCATCGGGTCGTAGAGCGGCAGCACCTCGTAGCCCTCCTCGGCGCCTGAGTCGACCCGCACGAACGGACCGGCGGGCTCGCGGTAGGAGCCGACGGTGCCGGGGGCCGGCGCGAAGTTCTTCGACGCGTCCTCGGCGTTGATGCGGCACTCGATCGCGTGCCCGCGCAGCACCACGTCCTCCTGCTCGTAGGCGAGCGGCTCGCCGGCGGCGATCTTGACCTGCTCGCGCACGATGTCGATGCCGGTGACCATCTCGGTCACGCAATGCTCCACCTGCACGCGCGTGTTCATCTCGAGGAAGAAGTACTCGCCGTCCTGGAGCAGGCCCTCGACCGTGCCGGCCGAGCGGTAGCCGACCGCGCGGGCCGCGTCGGTGCCGATCCGGCCGATGCGCTCGCGGAGCTCGGGGTCGACGGCGGGTGCCGGGCTCTCCTCGATCAGCTTCTGGTGGCGGCGCTGCACCGAGCAATCGCGCTCGAACAGGTGGATCACGTTGCCCTCGCCGTCGGCGAGCACCTGCACCTCCACGTGGCGCGGATCGGGCAGGTAGCGCTCCACGTAGACGGTCGGGTCGGAGAAGAACTTCTCGCCCTCGCGCGACGCGCCCTCGAATGCCTTCTCGAGCTCGTCCTCCGACTCGGCCACCCGGAAGCCCTTGCCGCCCCCGCCGCCGGCGGCCTTGATCGCAACCGGGTAACCGATTGACTCGTCGATGACCGCGCGTGCGTCCGCCACCGAGTCGACGGGGTCGGTCGTGCCCGGCACGATCGGGACGCCGGCTTCGCGCATGATCTCGCGGGCCTTGGTCTTGGAGCCCATCGCGTCGATGGCGTCGGCCGGCGGGCCGACGAAGACGATGCCGGCCTCTTCGCAGGCGCGCGCGAAGGCGGCGTTCTCGGCCAGGAAGCCGTAGCCGGGATGGATCGCTTCGGCGCCCGCCTGCCGCGCCACCTCGAGGATGCGGTCCACCTTCAGGTAGCTCTCGGCGGCCGGGCCGGGGCCGAGCAGGTAGGCCTCACCGGCGCGGCGAACGTGGGGCGCCTCGCGGTCGGGCTCCGAGTACACGGCCACGCTGCCCACGCCGAGCTCCTCGAGCGTGCGCATGACGCGGATCGCGATCTCGCCGCGGTTGGCTACCAGCACCTTGGTGAACACAGGCGGCGGGGGAGATTACCCCGTGAGGGCGTCCAGCCCTCACCACTGATGACAACGGCCGCGTCCGGCGCCCGATCCCGGGCCCCATAATTGGGTGGGTGCGCGTCGCCGCCACCCTGCTCGCCGCGGCAACGGTCCTCGTTCTCCTACCCGCCAGGCCGCTGGGGCGGAGCTCGGGTTCAAGCGCTGCGCCGCCCGGCTGACGGGCCGGGGCTGAGTCAGCTACGCGGCCCGCCGCGCGGCCACCACAGTGCCGCCGCGGTCGGGCACCAGCGTTACTGCCCGTCGTGTGATCCGCTCGGGGCGCGGGTCCGCCGCGCGCAGGCTCAGACGGCCAACGAGCTCCCGCAGCACCACCTTCATCTCGAACAGTGCGAAGCTCGCGCCGAGGCAGCGGCGCACCCCGCCGCCGAACGGGATCCACGTGTAGGTGCCGGCGGGCCGCTCGAGGAAGCGCTCGGGGCGGAAGGCCAGCGGCTCGGGATAGACGTCCGGGCGCCGGTGCACCAGGTAGATACACGGCGCCACGTTCGCGCCGGCCGGCAACACGCGGCCGCCGATCTCCATCGGCTCGGTGAGGCGCCTCACCACGAGGGCAAGGATCGGACGCAGGCGCAGGGTCTCCTTGCAGACCGCGTCGAGGTACTCATCCTCGCCGTCGCGGAGCCGCTCGAGCTTGTCGGGGTGCCGCACCAGCCGCTCGACGGCCCAGGCGAGCGACGAGGCCGTGGTCTCGTGCCCCGCCACCAGCAGGGTCATGAGCTCGTCGCGGAGCTCCTCGTCGGTCATGGGGCTGCCGTCCTCGTGGCGCGCCTGGAGGAGCAGCGAGAGCACATCGTCGCGCTCGGCGAGGTCGGGCGCGGACCGGCGCCGGCGGATCTCCTCGCATATCAGCTCGTCGGCGGGATCCCGAACGCGGCGGAACATTCGGGTGTCCGCCACCCGGTGTGGCCCGAGCGAGGCGAGCAGCGCCATGCGGCGCGGGTCGGTGCCCCACTCGAGAGCCCCCGCGAGCGCGTCGCGCAGCGGCCGGCGGCGGGCTTCGTCCTGCACGCCGAAGACCGTTCGCATGATCACCTCGAGCGTGATCCGCTGCATGGCCGGCCGCACCGGATGCGCCTCGCCGAGCGGCCAGCGGTCGATCTCCACGCGGGCGACCTCGGCCATCACCTGCTCGTAGCCGCGCATGCGCTCGCCGTGGAAGGACGGCAGAATCAGCTTGCGCTGGGACATGTGAGCCGCCTCGTCGAGCAGCAGCACCGAGTGGTGGCCGAGCATCGGCAGCAGCACGACGTTGGCCTCGCCGGCGTGGAGCACGCGCGGATCGCCGGTGAAGACCTGCTTGACCATGTCGGGATGGGCGAGGAAGACCCAGAGGCCCTCGTGGGCGATGCTGAGCGTGAACATGTCGCCGTAGCGGCGGCGGCAGTCCTCGAGCATCGCGCCAGGACGGAAGATCCAGCGAATCGTCTGCCGCGGGCGCGAGGCGGATGGCCCCGGCGGGAGTGTGTCGGCCACAGACGGATCGCTCAGCAGCGCGGTGCTCACGCGACCATCTTCCCAAGAAGCCCCGCGTGCGCGGCGACCTCGGAGGCGAAGGCCGGGAAGTCCTTCGCGTAGATCTGATGCGGCCCGTCGCAGAGCGCGGCCTCGGGATCGTCGTGGACCTCCACGATGATGCCGTCGGCCCCCGCGGCGGCCGCCGCCCTGGCGAGCGGGCCGACAAGACGCCGGTCGCCCGAGGCGTGCGAGGGGTCGACGATCACCGGCAGGTGGGTGTGGAGCTTCAGCCAGGGCACGGCGCCGAGATCGAGCGTGAAGCGCATCGCGGTCTCGAAAGTCCGGATGCCGCGCTCGCAGAGCATCACGCGCTCATTGCCCTCCTTCAACACGTAGTCGGCCGCCATGAGCAACTCGTCGAGCGTGGATGAAAGGCCGCGCTTGAGGAGCACGGGCTTGCCGAGCTTGCCCACCACCTCCAGCAGGCCGTAGTTCTGCATGTTTCGGGCGCCGACCTGGACCACGTCCACGACCTCGGCGAACCGGTCCGCGTGCTGCGCTGAGGTGAGCTCGCTCACCAATGGCAGGCCGGTCTCGGCACGCACCTCGGCGAGGATCTCGAGGCCGTGGTAGCCGAGCCCCTGGAACGAGAATGGCGACGTGCGCGGCTTGAAGGCGCCGCCGCGGAGCATGGATGCGCCCGCGGCGGCCACCGCCCGCGCCACCGTGCGGGTCTGGTCGGGCGTCTCAACGGTGCAGGGTCCGGCGATGAGGCAGAACGTGTCGGGCGCCCCCACGCGCCGGCCGTCCACGTCGAAAGCCGTGGGCTCGTGGTGGGAGAGCTCGCTGGAGGCGAGCTTGTACGGCCGAGAGATCGGGATGACCTGGTCGACCCCGGCGAGGCCCTCGAGCCCCAGCTCACGGACGCCCTCGGGGTCGCCGATGGCCCCGATGGCGGTGGTCAGCTCGCCGGGCATGACCTTGGCGTGCACACCCCGCGCCTCGAGCTTCGCCACGACCGCATCGATCTCGGCCTGCGTGGCCTCGGGTGTCATGACCACCATCATGCGAGGGAGGCTAGTGCCCGGACGCGAACGAATGGAGGTTTCAAGTGACCAAGGTGGTCTTCGACATCAGCCTGTCCCTGGACGGCTACATGACGGCGGCGAACGTCCGCCCGGACGAGCCGCTGGGCGACGGCGGCGAGAGGCTGCACGAGTGGGCGTTCGGAGCAGACGAGCGCAGCAACGAGCTGCTCGCCGAGGCGGGGAAGGAGCTCGGGGCCGTCATCTGCGGCCGGAACACCTATGACCACTCGCTGCGGTGGTGGGGGGCGGATGGCCCGACCGGCCCGGCCCGGATGGCCGTGTTCGTGGTCACCCACAGCGAACCCGAGGAGCAACCGGACAACGGGGTCTATACGTTCGTGACCGGAGGCATCGGGCGGGCCCTGGAGGAGGCGAGCGCCGCCGCCGACGGCAAGACCGTCGCGGTGATGGGCGGTGCTGACCTGGGCCGGCAGTTCATCAGAGCCGGCCTGGTCGACGAGATATCGATCCACCTGGTGCCCGTGCTGTTCGGAGGCGGCACCCGCATGTTCGACGAGACCGGCGACGAGCACATCAGCTCGAGGCGATCGGCGTGGACCCCACCCCGCCGGCCACGCACATGCGCTTCCGCGTGGTCAGGTAGTCGTCGCGTCCGCCTTCTCGAAGGAACCGCCGTCGAACGAACGCGACCTTCATTCCTCCACTTCGAAGCTGAACATCATGCCGCTCTCGTGGTGCTCGGCGATGTGGCAGTGCGCCATCCAGCGGCCGACGTTGGTCACGTCGAGCAGGATGTCGACCGTCTCCCCGGTCGCGCACCAGCACCGTGTCCTTCCAGACCAGGTTGGGCTCGGCGGCCCCGTCGCGGCTGAGGATCAGGAAGCGTCCGGCCCCGTGCACGTGGAAGGGGTGGTGCATCGGGTGGTCGCCCGCCATCTCGTTGAGCAACCGGATCTTGACCTGTCACCGACTCGGAACCGCCAGTCGATCGCCGCGTTCTCCGCGCCCGTGTCCCGGTCGATGATCTTCCAGCGCATGTTCGCCGGGGTCGTCATCCGGTTGACCTCGACCATGTCGTCCTCCCACTCGATCCCGTCCGCCGTGGCATGGCCGTGGTGATCGTGCTCGTGGCCCTCATGCCCATGGCCGCCGGCGGCGGCACGAGCTCCGCCGGGAGCAGCTTCATCCCGCACTCAGGGCAGTGCCCCGGCTCCTCGCTGACCACCTCCGGATGCATCGGGCAGGCGTAGGACACGGGACCCTCCCCCGCGGCACGCCGAGGTCCATCTCGGCGAGGAATGAGAGGGTCTTGTCGGGCTCGGCGTCCAGGTAGGGGCCATCCGCTCCCGCTCGGCGGCCATGTCGGCGTTGGTGCGCAGGACTTCGAACTGCTCGTCGAGCGAGGGCTCGCGCCGTCTGCTCGCTCACCGGATGGCGGCCAGCGGATAGATCCGCTCGGGGGTGCGGTGCTCCAGCACGAGCTCCCCGGACCGGTCGAAGAGCACGTCGACCACGATGCGCTCCGAGGGAGCGAGGATGACGTCCTCCACGAACTCCTCATGCTCGACGTGGCCGCTGTCGCCGCCGACCAGCTTCATCCGGGTCCCGGGCAGGGCCACCTTGAAGACCCGCGTGTTGGCGGTGTTGGTCAGGTAGAAGCGGACGACCTCGCCGAGCTTCGCTTCGAGCGAAAGCGTCGGTCTCGCCGTTGACGAGCAGCACGTCGCCGAAGCGGCCCATCGCCGCATACGTCGTCTCCGCGCGGCTGAAGGGCGCGATCTTGCCGTCTTCGAGCAGGATGTCGTCAAGCGTCAGGGCCAGCTCGCGGTGTGCGGGTGGCCAGTAGTCCGGGTCCGCCGGCTCAACCAGGACGTTGGCGTAGAGGCCCATCTCCTGGCCGTAGTCCTCGCGGATGTGCGGGTGGTACCAGTAGACGCCCGGATCCGGGAAGGCGACCCGCGCCGAGTAGCGCCCCTCGGTCGCAATCGGCGTCTGCGTCTCATGCGTGCCGTCGTAGCGATTCTCCAGCCGCAGGCCGTGCCAATGGACCGTGGCGTCCATGTCGCCCTGGTTCTCGATGTCGACGATCACCTCCGACCCTTCCTCGACCTTGAGGGTGGGTCCCGGGATGGACCCGTTGTAGGCCAGCATCCGCACGGTGGTTTCGCCGAGCCGCTTGGCGACCGGGGCGATGCGCAGGTCGAACCGGTCGCCGTCGCAGAGCTCGACCACCTCGGGAGCCCGGGCCTCGGGAAGGCCCGCGACCTCGGTCGGGAAGTGCTGTGAAGGTGCGCTCATGTCGTCTCTCCTACGCGACGCGCGCGGGCGTCCGCGGCTCCGCCCGTGCTGGAGTGAAGGTGCTGATCTGCTCGGCGATGTACTCGGCGTCGTCCTTCACCCAGCCGAGTAGGGCGGATCCCCGCGTGTGCTGCCAGGACATGCCGAGGAAGTAGAGCCCGGGCGACTCCGTCACGCCGCGTCGGTGGCCGAGGCGGCCGTCGTCGTCGAACACCGGCACCTGGATCCACGAGTGGTCGACGCGGAAGCCGGTAGCCCAGATGACGGTGCCGACGTCCAGCGCGGTGCCGTCACCGAAGCTGACCGTCTTTCCCGCAGCATCTGATCGCACGCCCGTGGATCTCGACACCGTGCCGGCGGCGCAGCCCGCGCGGGCTGGAGCCGATAAGGGTGTCTCGCCCCTCCATGCGGCGACCGATTCGTGATGCCGTCGTCTTGCGGATGAGCCCGCTCGCGTCGAGATACCAGAACAGGTCACGGCCAAGCAGGCGCTGCGGGAGCGGCATCTGGCGCGATCCGATCGACAGATGGATCTCACGGGAGCCGGAGAGCTCCTCGGCGATCTGGAACCCCGTGTTGCCACCCCCAACCACCAGGACCGGCGCGTCGGGAACGCCCTCCGGCGACCGGTACGCGGTGCTGTGAAGCTGCACCACCTCCTGGTCGAGGCCGTCGGCGATCGCCGGCATGAATGGAACCTGGAACGGGCCCGTGGCGACGACGACCTGATCGGCCTCGTACGCGCGATCGTCCAGATCGAGCAGGTAGGCGCCGTTCGTCGTGCGGATCGACCGGACGGGGCTGTCCAGCTCGACGGGCAGCTCGAAGCGGCGGGCATAGCCGGTCAGGTAGGACGACGACCTCGTCCCGGCCGGGGTAGCGGTCCGGGTCGCCCGGGAAGGCGAGGCCCGGAAGCGCGTCGTAGCGGGCAGGTGTAAACAGCTTGAGCGAGTCCCACCGCTCCCGCCAGGCCGCGGCTGGTTCACGGGCCGCTTCGAGGATCGTGAAGTCGCGGCCCCGCTGAGCAAGGAAGTAACCGATGGCGAGGCCGGCCTGGCCGCCACCGACCACGACCACCTCGCGCCTGGGTTCGGTGGTGCGGCTGATCTGGTCGTTGCTTGTGGTGGTGGACATGATCTGTTCCTCTCATCGAAATACGATCGGCGACCTGCATCACGGAGGCGAGGTCGCCGAGCTGCGAGTCCGGCTGAAGCTTCACGGCGAAGGTACACAGCGAACGGTCAAGCGCCCACACGACGCCCAGTCCGTCAGGCTTGGCCCATGCGGATCTGGCTGGTGGGGTTCGGCACGGTGGGCCGGTGGCTCGCCTCCGCGCTCGACTCACAAGCGGAGCGGCTGGTGGCTCGCTACGGGCTGGACACCACGGTCGTGGGCGTGGCCAACGCGCGCGACGGTTTCGTCCACGCCGCCGGCGGGCTCGACCTCGGCTCCCTTCTGCAGCTCGCGGGCGAGGGCCGGTCGATCGCCGAGCACCCCGGCGTGAGCCATTGGCCGACGGCCCTCGAGGGGCTGCGTGCCACCGAGGCGGACCTGCTGGTGGAGGTCACTGCCAGTCCGGCCGCCAATGGGGAGCCCGGCGTCTCCCACATGCGCGAGGCGCTCGGACGCGGCATCCCGGCGGTCACGTCCAACAAGTGGCCGGTGGCCCTCCACGGCGTGGAGCTCGCCGAGCTGGCGCGGAGCCGCGGAGTGGCGTTTCGCGCCGAGTCGACCGTCATGTCGGGAACTCCGTTGCTGAGCTCGCTTGTCGACGGTCTCGCGGGTACGGTCCCGGTCGGGCTGCGCGGCCTGCTCAACGCCACCACCAACTTCATCCTCACCCGGATGGCCGAGGGCCGCTCGTACGAGGAGGCGCTCGCGGAGGCCCAGGTGGCCGGCTTGGCCGAGCGCGACCCGGCCGCCGACGTGGAGGGGCACGACTCCGTGGCGAAGGTGATGATCCTGTCGGCGCTCGTGTTCGGCCGGCAGCTCCGGGCCGGCCAGGTGGCCCGTCGCGGCATCGACGCCATCGCCCGCGCGGAGATCGATGAGGCGGCGGCGACCGGCAAGCGGCTCAAGCACGTGGCGACGCTCGAGTTCTCCGGTCCCGACGGGGCGGGCGACGTGACCGCACGGGTCGAGCCCGAGCCCGTACCGCTGGACGATCCGTTGGCTCGCATCGACGGGACCACCAACGCCGTCGTGTGCCGCGCGATCCCGGTCGGAGAGGTCGTCGTGGCCGGGGCGGGCGCCGGCCCCCAGCTCGCCGGGCAGGGCGTGCTCAGCGACCTGATCGCGGTGGCGCGGGCGGCACTCGCCTAGACAGCAGGCCTCACCTCGACGCCTCCCAGTCGACGGGGTCTCCCGACGAGCGGACGGGCGCGCCGAGCTCGCGGAGCACCAGCCAGCGCCTCGCGGCACGCGCCCGCGAGAAGGCGGCCAGCGAGCCGTAGCTTGCGGCCGCCGCGGCGTCCCTCGCTCCGGTGGCGCCATGCGGAGCTGCCACGCGGCGCGCTCCAGCAGGAGCCGGCGCCGCAGCGCCACGGGCGACCCACCGGCGGCGGCGGCCAGCAGGCTGTCCAAGTGATCGCGCGAGAGGTATGCCACGGTGTCGGGCATGCCAAGTTGGTCCGAGTTCGAAGCCGAGGCGCCGGCGCTCGCCGAGCGGGTCCGCGCGCGCCTCGACGCCCACACGCACAAGACGCTCGCCACCGTGCGAAGAGACGGCTCGCCGCGCATTTCCGGCACCGAGACGGAGATCGTCGAGGGCGAGTTGTGGATCGGCTCGATGTGGGGGGCGCGCAAGGCGCGCGACCTGCAGCGCGATCCGCGCTTCGCGCTCCACGGCGGCTCCGACGATCCGCCGGACTGGAGCGGCGACGCCAAGCTGTCCGGCGTTGCCGAGGAGATCGCGGACCCGGACCGGGTCCGCGAGATCAACGGTGAGAACGCGCCGACCGGGCCCATGCATCTGTTCCGGCTCGACCTGCGCGAGGTCTCGACGGTCGAGCTGGACGACGAGCGCAAGGCGTTGGTGATCGAGGTCTGGACGCCCGAGCGCGGCGTCCGCACGATGAAGCGCTCCTGATCCGCGTAACAGCGCGCACTGCGCCTATCGCGCGCCCAGGCAGTGGGAGCACAGCACCGGCATCCAGTTCCTCTCGGTGGACGGCGACGAGTCGCGGGCGATCGCCGAGCGGATCGGCGGCGCGCTCATCTACACAGGCCAGATCTCCTTCGACTTCGTGGCCTCGCCTGACGGCCTCGTGCTGATCGAGCGCAACCCCCGCACTGCGGACGGGGTGCTGCTGATGAGCTCGGAGGAGCTTGCCACGGCATCCTCGAGGCCGCGGGCGAGTCGGCGCTGGTGGAGGCGGGCCGCCAGGTGCAGCTCGATTTCGCGGTCGTGGCGGCCGCCATCTCCGAGAGCTCGCGCGAGCTGCCGAAGCCGCTCCACGATCTGATTCACGTGCCGGGCGCCGACAGCGGCTGGCGCGACCGGATGCCGACGCTCTACTCGTTCCTCGCGTTCGCCCATTACGACCGCCTGAGCCGCCGCGAGCACGAGCAGCGCTTCGTCGCGATTCGGACGACGTGTTCTCGAGCGGCGAGCCGATCCCGGGCATGAGCGCTTCCGAGGCGGACACGCTGGGCGAGCTCGAGCGCGTGCGCCCCTAGGACCGATCGGGGTTCAGCGCGACGGCCGCGAACACGGCCGCGAGCAGCAGCACGGCGACGCAGGCCCCGAAGCCGATTCGTGCAGCGAGGTCGAAGGCATCGTCCACGCGCGCTACGAGCTGGTCGCGAAGCGGCTGGCGAACCTCGTCCACGACGTCGCGCGCCTCCTCGATCGACTCCATTGCGCGGTTGCGCTGCGCCTCCGGCAGACGGGCGAGCTTCTCGTCGATCTGGTTGCTGTAGACGCCCGCGAAGACGGTTCCGATGATCGCCACGCCGAGTGCTCCCCCCACCTGCCGGGCGAGCTGGTTGACGGCGCCGCCGTCACCGGCCTTGGCCTCACCGAGGTCGTTCATGATCACCGCGGTTGCGGGCGGCAGCAGGACCGTGAGCAGCAACCCGATCAGCCCGGTGCCTGCCACCACCACCGCGACGGTGGTGGTGCTCGAGAGCAGCAGGAAGAGCGCGATCGACGCGGCGAGCGCCACGAGGCTGCCGGTGATGATCAGACGGGCGCCTAGCGCCGCGAAGAGGCGCGCGTTGTAGCCGGCGCCGACGGCGGCGCCTACGCCGAGCGGCGCCAACAGCAGCCCTGCCGCCACCACGGAGCGGTCCTGCACGTACTGCAAGTACTGCGGCAGCAGGAACATCGTTCCCAAGAAGGCGATGTAGGTGCCCAGGATCGTCACGGCGCCTGCAGCGACAGCGGGCCGGGCGAGCACAAGCACGTCGAACAGGGGGTGACGGCGCCGGAGCTCCGCGCGAACGAACACCGCGCCGGCGAGGAGTCCGACCGTCCCGATGACGATCACCTCCGGGCTGGTCCAGCCCACGTCAGGTCCCTCGATGAGCGCGAAGACGATGCTTCCCAGAGACAAGATCGACAGAGAGGCCCCGAGCAGGTCAAGGGGCGGCGTGCCAGGACGCGTCGACTCCGGCAGGAACCTCAACCCGGCCGGCACCACGACGAGCACCGCCGGCACGTTGATCAGGAACACCGCCTCCCAGCCGACCTCTCGGACGAGAAGACCTCCGAGCACCGGACCGACCGCCAGTCCGGCCGCGGCGACCGCCGCCCACACGCTGAGCGCCCGGGGTCGCTCCTCGGGCGGGAACATCACGGCGATCAGCGACAGGGCGGGCGGCAACACGCCGGCTGTGGCGGCCCCCATCAAGACGCGGGCGCCGATCAGCGCCGCCGGAGACGTCGCGAGCGCGCAGAGCACCGAGGCCACGCCGAAGCCCGTCATGCCCGCGACAAAGACGCGCTTCCGGCCGAAGCGGTCGGCCAGCCCGCTGCCGACGAGCAGGAGCCCGGCGAGGGCGACGAGGAAGCCGGCGAGCACCCATTGAAGCTCTCCCACTCCGGCGTTCAGATCCTCGGATATGTCAGGCAGCGCGACGTTGACGACCGTCATGTCGACGGCGCTGACGAAGATCGCCCCACAGAGGACGAGCAGCCCTTGCTGCCGCCGCTCGTGCGGGACGGCGGCGACCGTCAGGTGCAGGACGAAACGCGGGAACTCGATGGCGGTGGACTACTCCGGGGGCGGCACGTGGACCACGGTGCCCGAGTCGAATACCGAACTGTCGAGGGGGTTGAAGTGCGTGGTCTCGACGCCCTTTCGACCAACGTCTGGCGCAGCAGCTGCGCGAGGAGCTCGAGGCGATCGAACGAGCCGAGCGGCGGCTCGAGGAGCAACCTACGCCATCTCGATGAGAGCGGGAAGCCGATCCCGGAGGAGCGGCTCGAGGCGATCCCCTGGGCGGAGCGCACCGCCGAGGAGCGGGAGCGCTTCGACCGTTTGCGCGGTCAGCTCTCCCGTTTCACCCTTCTAGGGTAGGAGGCCACCTACCGCGGGGGTCGTGGCTCGGCCCTCCCGGTGCAACCCTGCTTGAAGCCCATCATGCCCCATGCCATTGCCGCGAGGCGACGTAACATGACCCGTCTCCGGATGGTGCCGGAGGGGGCGGGCGATCGCCGAACCTTCGCAGTCGTCCTGGCGCTGATCGTGGCCCCGCTGGCGTTCTGCGCACCGGCGGCCGCCGCCGACCCGGTCATCGCCGCGGCGGGCGACATCGCCTGCGACCCTGGAGACCCCGGCTACAACGGCGGGGCGGGGACGAGCACTCGCTGCCGACAACGGGCGACCTCCGACCTTCTGGTCGGTGCGTCCCCACCCCTCGCGGCCGTCCTCCCGCTCGGCGACATCCAGTACGACAGCGTGTCGGCCTCAAGGATCGCGCAGGTCTACAACCCCACGTGGGGCCGGGTCAAGTCGATCACCCGGCCGGTGCTCGGCAATCACGAAAGTAGTGGGACCGCCTATTTCGACTACTTCAACGACGGCAGCGTCCCCGGGGAGCCGGCGGGTCCGCGCGGCAAGGGCTGGTACAGCTTCGACATCGGCGGGTGGCACCTCGTGGCGCTCAACTCGAACTGCAGCAGGCCATCCGACACCAGTGACGTCGTGGATTGCGGCGTCGGCTCGGAGCAGGAGCAGTGGCTGCGTGCGGATCTTGCCGCTCACCGCACGAGTTGCACGCTCGCATACTGGCACCACCCGCGCTACAGCTCGGGGCACGATGGCAACAGCACCTTCATGCAGCCGCTGTGGGAGGCGCTCGACGACGCCGGAGCCGAGATCGTCCTCTCGGGCCACAGCCATGACTACGAGCGGTTTGCCCCGCTGGACAGGAACGGCAGCCTCGATGAGGCCAACGGCATGCGCCAGTTCGTGGTCGGAACGGGCGGCGCCTTCTTCACCGGAGGCTTGGGTTCGCGTGAACCCCACAGCCTGATGGCCCAGAACGACACCTTCGGCGTCCTGTTCCTCACGCTCCACCCGACAAGCTACGAGTGGCAGTTCGTCCCCGAGGCCGGGAAGACCTGGACCGATTCAGGGGCCGGTCTTTGCCGAGGTGTGCGGCCTCCGGATCCGCCCACGCCACCGCCGGCCGGTGGTGGTGGCGGCGGCGGGGGGCTGGGCTCCGACGCCGGCGGGGTCCTCGGCTCCGGCGGCGGATGCCCCCTGGGCGGTGCGGCGACCGGATGCGTGTCGGCCTTCTCCGCAGCCGACACCGCAGCGCCCGGGGTGGCGCTGGCCGGCGCGAGGAGCCAGGAGCTCGGCAGGACGGTCAGCGTGTCGCTGACGGCCACGACCGAGACCCTGTGGGCCACCGCGTCCGGAACCGTCTCGGTGGGTCGAGCGTCGAGGGTCTTCCGACTGCGGGCCGTGCGCGACCGAATGGTGCGCCGCGGGACCACGGTCGTGCTCAGGCTGAAGCTCCCGAAGAGCGCACGCCGGGCGATCAGACGGGCGCTGCTGAGGGGAGGGCGCGCCAAGGTCCGGCTGAGATTGGGCGTGCGGGACCGCGCGGGGAACATCACCACGCGTACCCGTACCATCAGGCTCACGCTGTAATTCGCTCGGGTACCCCCGTTCCTCTGAGCATCCCCGGGACGTGCGGTTGCCCGGACCGCACGACTGAACTTGGGTCAGAGCCCAGCTGTCTGAAACTGTCCGCCCGGCGCTAGGCTGGTCAACCTGGTCGACCAGGTTGGTAGCCTAGGTCCATGGAGGTCACGGTTCAGGAGGCGAAGACGCAGCTGTCCCGGCTTCTCCGACGGGTTGAGGCCGGAGAGGAGATCGTGATCCGCCGCGGCCGCCAGCCAGTGGCGATGCTGGTTCGCGCCCCGGCGCCGGAGGGGCGCCGGCAGATCTGGGCTGACCTCGACGGCGCGATGGCGGACGACTTCGACGAGATGCCCGAGGAGTTCGAGCCCTACGCGTGAGGAGCCTGCTCGTCGACACGAACGTGATCGTCTGGCTGCTGCTGGGCGATCGGCCGCGCGTGAGCGAGACCGCGCGGCTGGCCCTCGAGGACGAGCGCCACAGGGTGGTGGTGAGCGCCGCCACGGTATGGGAGATCGCCGTCAAGCGCTCTGTCGGAAAGCTGACGATCGAGGACCGGTGGAGCCGGGCGCTCGCTGGCCTCGGCTTCGACGCCCTTCCGGTCACGTCCATCCACGCCGAGGCCGTCGAGCACCTCCCCTGGCATCACCGCGATCCCTTCGACCGCCTCCTGGTCGCCCAGGCGCAGACCGAGCGTCTTGAGCTCGTGAGCGCCGACGCCCGCTTGGCCGCCTACGGCGTCGAGCGCGTCTGGTAGGGCTGGGGTGCCGGCTGGCGCCGGGATCGCACGATCGTCACGACCAGCAGCACCAGCACAGCCACCGGGAACGGGCGCGATCACCACGAGCGGGATGTCGAGGCCCGCCTTGATCAGCAGTGCCAGGCCGGCGCCGATCAGGACCACCGCAAGGGTCGTGCGCAGCACGGCCGGCTCCACGCGCACCGACCAGTGGCTGCCGAGCCACACGCCCGGGACCGAGCCCAGCAGGATCGTCCCGGCCAGCGCGAAGTCCACGTTGCCGGCGGTCACGTGGGCGAGCCCGGCCGCCCAGAGCAGGATGGCGGCGTGGAACACGTCCGTGCCGACCACGCGGGTCGGGGTGAGGCGGAACAGCAGGATCAGGCCGACCGCGATCAAGGCGCCGCTCCCGGCGGAGGTCACGCCGAGCACGAATCCGACCGCCAAGCCCAGCGCGACGGCGGCGATCTTGTGCCGGCGCTCGAGCTCGATCGTGTCCCGCTCGCGCTCGTGCATCCGCTTCAGGAAGGCGCGTACCAGCGTGGCGGCGCCGGTGACCAGCAGCGCGCCGGCCAGGATCGCGATTACGAGGTCGTCGAAGTCCCGGCCCGCCGCTTCCTCGAGCATCCCGAGCACCCAGACGCCGCCGATCGCGGCGGGCACCGAGCCGAGCGCCATCCAGCTCGACAGGGGGATGTCGACCGTCTTCTGGCGCAGGTGCTTCCAGCCGCCGACCGTCTTCGTCACCGCCGCGTACGCGAGGTCCGTGCCGATTGCCGTGACCGGCGTCACGCCGAAAACGAGGATCAGCATCGGGGTCATCAGCGACCCGCCGCCGATGCCCGTCATGCCGACGAGGACCCCGACCCCGAGGCCGAACGCGATCAGCGCAAAGTCCACAAGAACGGCAGGGTAGCTAGAGAACCATGCCCGCACCGACGGTGTCGTTCGTCGACTCGTCGATGAGGATGAAGCTGCCGGTTGCGCGGTTGCGCCGGTATTCGTCCACGAACAGCGGCGCCGACAGACGCAGGCGCAGGCGCCCGATCTCGTTCAGCTCGAGCCCCTCGGCGCGCTCCTCGCGGTGGAGCGAGTTCACGTCGATGCGGTAGAGGAGCTCGTCGACCTTGGCGAGCGCCGTGCGCGCAGTGTGCTTGATGCGGTAGCGCCCGGACGGGGAGAGGGGGCGCTCGGACATCCAGCAGACCATCGCATCGATGTCGCGGGCCTCGACCGGGCGGTTCTGCGGGCGGCAGATCATGTCGCCACGGGAGACGTCGATGTCGTCCTCGAGCCGCAATGTCACCGACAGGGGCGGGTAGGCCTCCTCCAGCTCGCCGTCGTAGGTGTCGATCGACGCGATGCGCGACGAGCGTCCCGACGGCAGCACGAGGACCTCGTCGCCGACGCGAAACACCCCGGAGGCCACCTCGCCGGCGTAGCCGCGATAGTCGTGGTGCTCGTCGGTCATCGGCCGCACGACCCACTGGACCGGGAAACGCGCGTCCTGGAGGTTGCGGTCCGACGCCACGTGCACGTGCTCCAGGTGGTAGAGCAGCGACGGCCCCTCGTACCAGGACATCCGGTCCGAGCGCTCCACCACGTTGTCGCCGTGCAGCGCGGAGATCGGGATGAAGGTGACGTCGTGGATGTCGAGCTTCGCGGCCCAGCCCGAGAACTCGGAGGAGATGCGCTCGAACACCTCCTGGTCGAAGGCGACCAGGTCCATCTTGTTCACGCACACGACCAGGTGCGGGATCCGCAGCAGCGACGCGAGGAAAGCGTGCCGGCGCGACTGCTCGAGCACGCCCTTCCGCGCGTCGATCAGAATCAGCGCGAGGTCGGCGGTGGAGGCGCCGGTGACCATGTTGCGCGTGTACTGCTCGTGGCCCGGCGTGTCGGCGATGATGAACTTGCGACGCGGCGTGTGGAAGTAGCGGTAGGCAACGTCGATCGTGATGCCCTGCTCGCGCTCGGCGCGCAGTCCGTCGGTGAGCAGCGCCAGGTTGATGTAGCCGTCGCCGCGGCGCAGCGAGGTCTGCTCCACGTGCTCGAGCTGGTCCTCGAAGATCGACTTGGTGTCGAAGAGGAGCCGGCCGATCAGGGTCGACTTGCCGTCGTCGACCGAGCCCGCGGTGGCGAAGCGGACGAGCTCCGAGGTGCGGGCGACGGGCCGTCCGTTTGTGGCGGCTCCGGGCGACATGCCTAGAAGTAGCCCTCCTTCTTGCGGTCCTCCATGGCGGCCTCCGAGATCCGGTCGTCGGCGCGAGTCTCCCCGCGCTCGGTGATCCGCGTGGCGGCGATCTCCGCCACGACCGACTCGAGCGTCGTGGCCGTTGACGCGATCGCGCCGGTGCAGCTCATGTCGCCCACGGTGCGGAAGCGGACCGACTCCTCGAAGGGCTCCTCGCCGGGCAGCAGCTCGACGAACTCGGACACCGCGTAGAGCATGCCGTCGCGGCGGAACACGCTGCGCTTATGGGCGAAGTAGATGGGCGGGAGGTCGATCCGCTCCTCCTTGATGTACTGCCAGACGTCGAGCTCGGTCCAGTTCGAGAGCGGGAACACGCGCACGTGCTCGCCCGGCTTGACGAAGCCGTTGTAGACGTTCCAAAGCTCCGGGCGCTGGGCCTTGGGGTCCCACTGGCCGAAGTCGTCGCGGAACGAGAGGATGCGCTCCTTCGCGCGGGCACGCTCCTCGTCGCGGCGCGCGCCGCCGAAGGCGGCCTTGAAGCCGTGCTCCTCGATCGCGTCGAGCAGCGTGACCGACTGGAGCCGGTTGCGCGAGGCGCGCGGGCCCCGCTCCTCGATCACGCGGCCGCTGTCGATCGAGTCCTGAACGCTCGCCACGATCAGCCGCGCCTCGAGCTCCTCGACCATGCGGTCGCGGTACTCCAGGACCTCCGGGAAGTTGTGGCCCGTATCAACGTGCATGACGGGGAACGGCAGGCCCGCCGGGTGGAAGGCCTTGCGGGCGAGATGGAGCAGGACGGCCGAGTCCTTGCCGCCCGAAAACAGCAGCACGCCGCGCTCGAGTTCCGCGGCCACCTCGCGAATGACGTGGATGGCCTCGGACTCCAGGGCCCGGAGGTGTGCGATCTCGTAGCTCATTCTGTGGGCGCGGAGCTTATGCGGGCCCGCCGCCAGCACGCTCACACGTGCAGCCCGCACTCCGTTTTCGCCTGGCCGGCCCAGCGTCCTTCCCGGCCGTTTCCCGGCATCGTGCAGGGGGCGCAGCCGATGGAAGCGTAGCCCCTGTCGTGGAGGGGATGGTAGGGAAGATCGTGATCGTGCACGTAGGTCCAAACTTCCTCGTCGCTCCAGCCGGCCAGAGGATTGAACTTCCAGACCCCCCGCGCGGCGTCCCATTCGACGTGTCTCCGCGTCCGCGCGGGTGGGTGACTGCTCGCGTCGAATGCCCGTGATCCAGGCCGCCGTGTCCTCGAGCGCGCGGTCGAGCGCCTCCACCTTGCGGGCGCCGCAGCAGCTCGCGGCGCTCCACGGCGTGCCGTTCGGCGGCAGCGCGTCGACGACCTCGATCTTGAGCCCGTAGCGGTCCTCGA
This sequence comes from uncultured Thermoleophilaceae bacterium, assembly GCA_963733885.1. Classification (GTDB taxonomy): domain Bacteria; phylum Actinomycetota; class Thermoleophilia; order Solirubrobacterales; family Thermoleophilaceae; genus JACVRW01. Next base: position 155,562 of record CAVTES010000002.1, read on the forward strand.
TCCGGCGCCAGGTCTCGTACGTCTCGGGGAAGAGCACACCGGTGTCGATCGTGAACACGCGCGCGCTCGGCTCGATCGCCATCAGCATGTCGATCAGGACCGACTCCTCCTTCTGGAAGGAGCAGGCCATGACCAGGCGCGGATGGTGGCTCTCGATCGCGAAGCGGAGCGTGGATTCCGCGTTGTCCGGGAGGACGCCGGCGCCGCGGTGGTTGCCGTTCACACTGCGCATTCGCCCTCACCCCGGATGACCTGGAAGGGCTCGCCCCGATGCCAGTCGATGAAGTGGTTCATGTTCTCGAGCGAGAACTCGATCGGCAGGGCCAGATCGCGCGCCTCGTCCTCGAAGCGGGTGGTGCCTACGCGTTCCGCGAAGGCGTTGAACGCCTCGCCCTCCTCGCGCTCTGCCTCGTACATCCGCAGCCAGCGCTCCACCGCCTCGGGGATGCGCTTGGCCGCCAGCCGGAGCTTCAGCCGGTTGCCGTAGACCACCTCGCCGCCCTCGTAGTTGCCGCCGATGTGCGCGACGTAGGCGGGGATCGTGTGGTCGCCGGCCTTGATCGAGGCGCCGTAAAACCCGATGTTCGCGATGTGGTGCTGGCTGCAGCCGTTCGGGCAGCCGGACATCTTGATGTGCACCCTCCGCGTGAGCGGGTCGGTGACGTTCATCGCCTCGATGCGCTCGCGCACCGCGTGGTTGAGCCCCATCGAGCTCGTGATGCCGAGCTTGCAGGAGTCGGTCCCGGGGCAGGAGACCACGTCGTTGATCTCGTCCGCGCCGGCGTCGCCCAGGCCGAGCTCTGTACAGGGCGTTCCAGACCTCGTAGACGGTTTCGTCGCGCACCCACCGCAGCACGAGGTTCTGGTGCACGGTCGTGCGCGCATAGCCGCCCGAGTACCTGCGCATCACGTCGGCGAGCCCGCGGAACTGCTCGGGCGTGAGGTCGCCGCGGATCACCTTGATCTGCACGGTCGAGAAGCCGGCCTGCCGCTGCGGCCGCACGCTGGTGGCCCGCCAGCGCTCGAACTCGCTGCCGTCGCCGTTTGGGCTGGCGTACACCGCCGGGCTGCCGGGCGCGCCCGCCTCCTCGTCGTCGATGAACAGCAGCGGGGTGGGGTCGAAGTCGCGCTCCGCGACCCAGTCGCCCTCGAGCTCCTCCTCGACCTGGCGCTGGAGCTCCTCGATGCCGAACTTGTCGACGAACACCTTGATGCGGGCCCGGGCGCGGTTCGCCCGCAGCCAGTCCTGGCGGTCGAAGATCCGCAGCACCGCCTCGGTCACCTTCAGGTACTCGCCGTCGTCCGCAGTCACGAACTCCCGCAGCGTCGGCGCGATGCGCGGCATGATCGACGTGCCGCCGCCCACGCGCATCTCGAAGCCCTTCACGCCGTCGCGGATGCGCGGGATGAAGGCGACGTCGTGGATACCGGTGATCGCGCGGTCCTCGTCGGTCGCGGTGAAGGCGGTCTTCACCTTGCGCGGCATCAGCTGCGTGGTGGGGTGGCGCACGAAGTAGCGCACGTACGCGCCCACGTAGGGGGTCGGGTCGAAGAGCTCGCCCTCGCACACGCCGGCCCAGGGGTCGCCGGTCACGTTCCGGACGGTGTTCCCGCACCCCTCGCGGCTCGAAAGTCCGGACTCGGACAGCTTCCGGATCGCCTCAGCCGCATCCCTCAGCGGGATGTGGTGCAGCTGCACGTTCTGGCGCGTGGTGATGTGGCCCTTGTTGAGAGGCGCGTACTCCTCGACCACGTCGGCGAACGCCTCCATCTGCTCCGGCGTGATGCCGCCGAACGGCAGCTTCACCCGGATCATCTGGACGTCGGCCTGGCGCTGCCCGTAGACGCCCTGCTTCAGGCGGAAGCCGATGAACTGCTCGTCGGGCGTCTCGCCGGCGAGGTACTTCTCGGCCTCGTTGTCGAAGTCGTCGAACTCGCGCTCGAGGATCGGGATGATGTGCCCGGGAACGTTCTCGAGCACCTCCGGATTTTCGAGAGAGCCCTTCTTGCCGCGCTTTGGGCGATCAGCCGGCTCGGCCGGCTGCGCTGCGGTTGCCGTCTTGGGTGGAGCCGAAACGGGTTCCATTCCAGCAAAGTACCAAAATCCAGTCGGGTTTCGGGATTTTAATTCGGTCGGATAGGCTCGCGCCTCCAATGGACCCACATCTCGACGCCACCGCCCAGGCCGATCTCGTCCGTGCCGGGGAGGTGAGCTTCGCGCGAGCTGGTGGAGGCTTCGATCGAGCGCATCGAGGCGCTGAACGGCGATCTGAACGCCGTCATCCACCCGCTTTTCGAGGAGGCGCTCGAAACTGAGCCGGCCGACGGGCCGTTCAGGGGTGTGCCGTTTCTCCTCAAGGACCTAGGCTGCCATTCCGCGGGCCATCCCTTCCACGAGGGGATGACGTTCCTGCGTGACCTCGGCTGGGTCGAGCCTGAGGACACGTGGCTCGCCCGGCGTTTCCGCGAGGCCGGCCTCGTGTTGGTCGGCAAGACGAACACGCCGGAGCTCGGGATCCTGCCGACGACCGAGCCGCGCGCATACGGCGCGTCCCGCAACCCGTGGGACACGTCGCGCTCCACCGGCGGCTCAAGCGGCGGGTCGGCGGCTGCGGTGGCGGCGGGCATGGTCCCGCTCGCCCACGCCAACGACGGCGGCGGGTCCATCCGCATCCCGGCGAGCGCCTGCGGCCTGGTGGGCCTCAAGCCGTCGCGCGGCCGGGTCTCGATGGCGCCGGACTTCGGCGATTTCATGTCCGGCCTCATCACCGACCTGGTGGTCTCGCGCTCGGTGCGCGACGCCGCTGGCGTCCTCGAGTGGGTGGCGGACCCGCCGCCGGGTGAGCCATTCGCGGCGCCGGCGCGGGCACGGCCGTACACGGACGAGCTCGGCGCCGACCCCGGCCGCCTCCGGATCGGGCTCCTGACGACGCCGCCGGGCGGGCACTTCGAGGCGCACCCCGATTGCGTAGCGGCTGCCGAGGACGCGGCAAGGCTGCTCGAGTCCCTCGGGCATCACGTCGACACCTCACATCCAGAGGCGCTCGACGAGGAGGCCTACATCCCCAACTTCCTGGTGCGCTGGACCAGTGGCGTGGCCTTCGGCCTGCGCTACTGGGAACGCCGCACGGGCCGGAGTATCGGTCCGGACGACGTGGAGCCGCTCACCTGGGCCCTGGCCGAGCAGGGGCGGACCCACGGCGCGGCCGCGTACCTGGAGGCGATCGAGTACGCGCAGGCGGTGACGCGGCGCGCGGCCGAGTGGTGGGCGGCGGGCAGCGACCTGTTGCTGACGCCGACGATGGCGCTCCCGCCCGCCGAGCTCGGGACCATCGGCATCGGCGAGGGCGGCGACCCGTTCATGCCGATCGTGCACGCCACCCCGTTCGCGATCTTCACGGCCGGATTCAACACTTCCGGGCAGCCGGCGATTTCGCTGCCGCTGTCATGGAACGCGGATGGCCTCCCGATCGGCGTGCAGCTCGTGGCCGAATATGGTCGCGAGGACGTGCTGATCCGCGTCGCGTCACAGCTGGAGGAAGCGCGGCCCTGGGCGGAGCGCCGCCCGCCGGTGTTCGCGGCGGCGGCGTAGCTTCGGCGCTGCCGTCCGGGCCGCAAAGGGCCGGAAGGGGTCAGACCCCCTAAGTGGGGTCGACTCAAGGGGTCAGACCCCTTCAGTGGGGTCGACTCAAGGGGTCTGACCCCTTCAGTGGGGTCGACTCAAGGGGTCTGACCCCAGCGCACGCCGTCGCCCCACGGGGCGGGCCCGGCCGGGCCGCGCTTCGTGCCCTCGAACAGGCCGGCGCGAAGCCAGGGGTTCATCCGCGCGCCCGCGGCGGCCGGCGGCGGGACGGTGTCGCGCAGGAACTGCTCGATCGCGGCCGCGATGGCGGCCGCCTCCTCGGGCGAGGCGGATCCGCCGCTCAGCTCGATCCGGGGCCGGCCCGGGCGCTTCTGTCCATTGCGAGACATGCGTGGATAGCGTATCCGCGGTGCCCGAGCTGCCGGTCTTCGACCAGGAAACGGTGCTGAGCGCGATCACGCCCGCCGAGGCGATCGAGCGCGTGCGCGAGGGCTTCGTGGAGTACGCCGGCGGCGAGTGGGTGATGCCTCCGAAGGTCTATCTCGACGCCTCGCCGAACGGCGACTTTCGCGCCATGCCCGCGAAGGGCGCGGGGCTCGCGATCCTGAAGTGGGTCACCTCGTTCCCGCGCAACCCCGCGGCGGGCCTGCCCGTCGTGATGGGCATGATCTGCGTCTCGTCGGCCGCCGACGGCGAGCCGCTCGCGCTCGTCGACGTGCGCTCCGTCACGGCGCTGCGCACCGGCGCGGTCGCCGCCGTGGCAGCTCAGGAGCTCGCGCGCGAGGATGCCGCGACCGTCGGCATCCTCGGCTGCGGCCTCCACGGCGCGTGGGCCGCGCGCTGCCTGGCCGCCGCCGAGTACGGCCCCGGGGTCTGCTTCGACCCGAACCCGGAAGCCGCCGGCCGCCTGGCGGGCGAGCTCGGCTGGGAGGCGGGGAGCCGGGAAGACGCACTCGCTTGCGACGTCGTCACGTGCGTGACCCCCGGCTCCGAGCCCGTCGTGTTCGAGCAGGACCTGCGTCCGGGTCTTCACCTCAGCATGCTCGGGGCTGACGGACCGGGGAAGGCGGAGGCGCAGGTGGAGGCGGTGGCGAGGACGGAGCTGTTCTGTGACGAGTGGGAGCAGGCCAGCCACGGAGGGGAGCTGACCGGCGCGGTGGCCGCCGGGCTGGTGAGCCGCGCGAACGTGCGGGAGCTCGGCGACGTGCTCACCGGAGCGGCGCCGGGGCGCTCCGGCCCGGATGCCATGACCCTCTTCGACTCCACCGGCCTGGCGATCCAGGACCTGGCGATCTGCCTCGCGCTGCTGAGTGCCCACCGGGCGGCGCGGGTAAAGACCGAGATGGTCAAGCTGTAGGACCCCCCGCGCCGATAAAGGGTTTCGATGCTTCGAATTCCTCTCACGATCACCGTCCTGACCACCGCGATCGCCTTCGCCGCCGGCTGCGGCAACGACAGCGCTTCCTCGTCAGACGCCGCATCGCTGGCTCCGGCCGGCTCGCTCGTCTACGGCGAGGCGACGCTCCGCCCAGAGGGCGACCAGAAGGCGGCCATCGACGGTCTGGTGGCGAAGTTCCCCGGGGAGGGAAGCGCCGGCGACAGGATCGGGCGGTTGATGGCGCAGGCGTTCGCGGAGTCCGACAGCGGCCTCTCATACAAGGACGACGTCGAGCCGTGGCTTGGCGACGAGGCGGCGTTCTTCGTGTCCAACATCCCCGTCGGCGGCAAGGACCCGGACGCCGCGGTCCTCGTCGCGACGGAGGACGAGGAAGCGACCGTGGACACCGTCGAGAAGGACGGTGACGTCCGCAAGACAGAACATCGCGGCCATGACGTGTACGTCTCCTCGGACGATCAAGGGGCGGCGGCCGTGCTCGACGGCTGGCTCGTGCTGGGCAACCCGGGCGGCGTGAAGACCGCGATCGACACCGTCGAGGGGGACGAGACGATCGAGGACGACGAGAGCTTCCGGGAGACGCTCGAGGACGCTCCCGATGACCGGCTCGGATACATGTACGTGAACACACCAGGGGTCGCCCGGCAACTCCAGGGCATGCCTGGGGCGGCGGCGCTCGGCCAGTTCCGCCAGATGTTCGAAGAGCCCGTGCTGGTCACGGCGAACGCCGACGAGGCCGGCGTGCGGTTCGAGGGCACCGTGCCGGCGTCTCTTCTGAGGGCCTTCCCGATCGTGGCCGAGGGCAGCGGCGCCGCCGGGGAGCTGCCGGCAGACTCGTGGCTCGCGTTGGCGCAGCCCGACCTCGGCAAGACCGTTGAGGGCTACCTGGACCTCGCGGGCAGCAGTGTGGGCGGCCGCGAGATGCTCCAGCAGCAGCTCCAGGCCATGAGCGGGCTCGACCTCGAGCGGGACGTGCATCTCATGGATGGGTGACTGGGGCGCGTTCGTGCGCGGCACAAGCGTCGCCGAGCTCGAGGGTGCCGTGTTCATAGAGACGGACGACGAGGCGGCGTCGGGCCGGTTCATCGACGCCATCGCGCGCCTGGCCCGCCAGAACGCGGAGCCCGGCATGCAGATCACGCCTCTCGAGCTTCCCGGCGGCGGCGAGGGCATAACGGCGCGGGGCGGCGACCTCGACAAGCCGGTGCACCTGTTCCAGCGCGACGGCAAGGTGGTGGCCGCCTACGGAAACGGGGCTGCGCAGGACGCGATCGACCCCGCCGAGACGCTGGCCGACTCACCGGCCTTCACCCAGGCCGAGGATGCGCTCGGCGGCGACTACGCCGTGTCGTTCTTCCTGGCCATCGAGCCGATCCTCGAGCTGGCCGAGGCGGAGGGCGCGGCCGCGGACGAGGACTGGCAGGAGGTGAAGCCCTACCTCGAGCCGCTCGGCGCGCTCGTGGGCGGCGCTCGCAAGGACGGCGACAAACTCCGCTCGGCATTCGGGCTGACCGTGAAGTGACTGAGCTCGCCGAGCTCGCCGACCGGTTGCGCGAGCTGCACCGGCCGGGCGATCCGGTAGTCCTCCCGAACGCCTGGGACCCCCCGAGCGCCCGCCGTCTCGCGGCCACTGGCGCCGCGGCGCTCGCCACCACCAGCGTGGCGGTGGCCGAGGCACTCGGCTACGAGGACGGCGAGGTGACCCCGCCGGGGGAGATGCTCGCCGCGGTGGGACGGATCGCGGCGGCGGTCGAGCTGCCGGTGACCGCCGACCTCGAGGCGGGCTACGGGCTCCCTCCGGACGAGCTGGTCGGGGGCCTGCTGGACGCGGGAGCGGTGGGGCTCAACCAGGAGGACACGGATCACGCTACGGGCGGGCTCGCGGATCCTGATTCGCACGCGGAGCGGCTGGCAGCCATCAAGGACGCGGGCCGCGCGTCCGGCGTGGACGTGGTGCTGAACGCGCGGGTGGACACCTTCCTGCGGGCGGCGCCCGACGCGGACCCTGAGGCATTGGTGGACGACGCCGTGGCGCGGGGACGCCGCTACGCCGAGGCGGGCGCCGACTGCGTCTACCCGTTCGCCGCCCGGGGCCGGACGGCGATCCGCCGCCTAGTCGAGGAGATCGGAGCGCCGGTGAACATCGTGGCGGTGCCGACCGGGCTGGGCCGAAGCGAGCTGGCCGCGCTGGGCGTGGCGCGGGTGAGCTTCGGCGGCGGGCTGGCCCACCGAGCTCTGGAGGCGGCGGCGGCCGAGGTGGAGGACTTCATCGGCCGCTAACGGCTACAGGCCCTGGTCCAAGGCCACCACCAGCAGGATCAACGCGGCTATTCCGGCCAGCACCACGACCACGATGTTCGCCACGACCGCGGCGCGCAGCCAGCGTGGCGACCGTCGCTGGGGACGAGGCGGGCGCTGCCAGCCGATGGCGGCGGACAGCGCGTTCGTGATGAACTGGTTCAGGCTCACCCGCTCGCTTTCGGCCGCACGCGCCAGCTCGTCATGGAGCGTCTGGGGCATGCGCACCAGGATGCGCCCGCTGTACGCAGCCTTGGTGGCCGGCCGGCCGTTCTCGTCGGTACCGTTCGCGCGCGCCGTGCCTGGCCGCGTGGCCTGCGTTACGTGCTCGGCGGTCGGCCCGTTGCCGGTGGCCGTGCTTCCGCCCGGGGCGGCGGGGAAGGCGCTGCTCTCGAGTTCGCCACGGAGCTTGGCCAGGGCCGCTCGCGTGCTGCGCCTCAGCCGGTCCTCCGACATGCCGAGTTGCGCGGCGGTCTCCTCACCTGCCGTCTCGCGCACGAAGCGCAGGTAGATGATCGACCGCTCGGTGTCGTCGAGAGTCTGAAACACATCCGCGTGCACGACCCGCTCGTCGATCTCTATCTCGCCGTCGCCCGGTTCGTTCGGCGGGGCGACGTCGCGTAGGTGTCGCCTGATGTCGTCGGCGATCGCGGGAACGGCGAAGGCGAGGAACTCGTCGCCGCGCCTGGGATCGCAGCGGTCGATCGCATTTAGCAGGGCGATCGACCCGACTTGGACGAGATCCTCGTGGTCGGCGCCGCGGCCGCCGCAGCGGCCGGCGAAGGACTCCACCAGCGGCAGGTACAGCTGAGCCAGGCGATCGCGCGCTCGACCGTCGCCTTCGTCGCGGCAGGCGATGAGTAGGCGACCGGTGGCGGTCTCGCGCTCGGTGCGTGTCGGATGCCCCGTCGGATGCTCCTTGTTCGCTTCGGTGGAGGGAACTCACTCCACCCTAACCCTGTTATCGGTTCACGGGCCACGTTTCTTTCGCGTCAAGGCGGGCGCAGCGAACCCCTCACCTCCGTTTGACTTCGCGAAGGGGGAGGTCTACGTTGGTTAGGACACTCGCTAGACCCCCGTCGGAGGCTGTTCCAACCCCCCTAGATGCGCGGCCTCGCTTTTTGGCTTGTTCTGACAGCCCTCGGCGCTGTCGCGGTGGTGCCATTCCCGGCCGCTGCCCAAGACCCGGCCCCGGATCCGGCGCCGCCGGCGACCGTGGACCCGGACCCGGCACCGGGTCCCGCGCCCGCGGCGAGCCCGCCGGCTCCGGCCCAGCCGGCTCCCACCCAGCCGGCTCCCACCCAGCCGGCTCCCACCCAGCCGGCTCCCGTGCAGCCCGCTCCCACGGCGCCGGCCACACCGCCGCCAGCGCCCGCGGAGCCGCCGGCCCCGGCTGCCTCGCAATCGGCTCCACGTCCGGGGGCCGTCGAACAGTCCGCTCCGAGGGAGCCGACTCCGCGGTCCACGGCGCAGGACCGCGCGAAACCGAAGAAAGCCTCCGCCGGCAAGAGTCGTGGTGAGAAAGGCCGCCGGCCGGCGCGTCGCGACGCCTCCGAACAGCGGCTCCCTACGGGCAATCTGGCCGGTGGACTGGCGGTCCTGCACGCACTCGACGAGGACGAAGGCGGTGGCGCACTGCTCAGTGCGGCGGGCGCGTTGCTGCTGCTGGTGATCGCCTGCGCAGCGAGCCTGCGGCTGACTGCCCGGCTCGCCGATGCGGCGACCGACTTTCGCCCCCGCCCGTCTTAGCGCCTGCTATAGGCCCTGCTGGAGGGCCACCACCAGCAGGACCAGAGCGACCACGCCGGCGATCACCACAACGACGAGGTTCGTCAGGATCGCGGCCGGCAGCCACCGCGGCGACGGTCGGGACTCGCGCTCGGGGGCCGGTTCGTCGCCGGTCGTGTGCCAACTGAGGGATGCGGCCAGCGTGTTGGTGATGAACTGATTGAGGCTCACGTCCTCACGTTCGGCGGCCTTCGCCAGCTCCGCGTGCAGGGACTGGGGCATGCGGAGCATGAGCCGCCCGCTGTGCCCAGTGCGCCCCTTCGGGGCGGGAGCCGCGGTTTCCGCCTCCGGTTCTGTTGCGTTCTCCGAGACCGGTTCCACCGGCGCGAGTCGGGCGCGGTCCGGGACTGGTGCGCCTTGTTCCGGTCTCCTTCCTTCGAGCTCGGTGCGCAGCTTGGAGAGGGCCGCATTCGTCCGTCGCGCCAGCGCGCTCTGGGAGATCCCGAGCTCGTCCGCCACCTCCCTGCGGCTGCGCTCCCCGACGAAGCGGAGATAGAGGATCCTGCGGTCGGTCTCGTCCAGGGTCCGGAAGGCATCGGCCAGGAGCAGGCGAGACTCGCTCGCGTCGAGCTGACTTGTATCCGTCCCCCCCGGGATGTCCTCCGACGCGCTGGCGATGGTGCTCTCGAGGTGTGCCAGATCGTCCGGCGTCACTCCAACCTCCGAGGCAAGCTCCGCCGGGGTGGGCGCCCTGCCGAGCCGCGCCGTCAAATCGCTTCGAGCCTGAGGGAGTCGGGTGGTTGCCTCGTGGAGCCGCCGGGGGAGGCGAACGATTGCCGCGCGATCCCGGATATGTCGCTTGATCTCACCGGCCACCGTAGGCACAGCGAACGCGACGAACTCCTCTCCCCGCTTTGGGTCGAAGCGCTCGATCGCGTTGAGGAGACCGATGGAGCCCGCCTGTACGAGGTCGTCATGTTCGGCGCCGCTCTTGTCGTGCCTATGGGCGAGGCTGTCGACCAGCGGCATGTAGAGCTCCACCAGCCGGTCGCGGGCGCGCGTGTCGCCTTGCTCCCGGTAGGCACTCAGGAGTCGGCCGGTGGCCGAGTCACGCTCGGTGCGTGCTTGCCTCTCGGTTCGCCTCAAGGGGGGCTCTGTTGGCGTGGGGGGGAACTACTAGGGGATCAACTACAACCCCCACCATAGCCCAACGAGTCCGCGCGGAAACGCCAACCTCACCCGACGCTGCTCGGCGCAAGGAGAGACGGAGGCAGCGTCTCGCCGTAGTCGCGAGCGGCGGCGGTCAGGTCCGCCAGATCGACGACGTCGACGCCAAACCGGTATGCCACGTCCCTCACCGCCTGCTGCTGGCGCCGGGTCCACCTCGCATACAAACCAAGCGCGGCGATGCGCACCTGCTCCGCTCGCATCCCGTCGGTGTCCGCCACGATCCGGCCCCAGACGGTGACGATGCCCGAGACGCCTAGGTAGTCGACCTTCGAGAAGTCGGATGTGGGGCGGTGGTAGGCGCGGATGCCGCAACCGCAGGTCGGGTCCGGCGCGGCGTGTGGCGCCTCGAGCAAGTCCTCGGTGCGCTCGAAGCGCCGGCACTCGGCACGGAGCACGGGCTCGGGCCAGGCGATCGGGATGAACGGGGAGCTGAGCTCGCCCCTCCTTGGCCCGTCGCGCAGGATGCGCCAGTTGCGGAAGCCGACGACCGGAGCGATCAGGTCGGGCGCGACGGCGTCGACCCGGCTGGGAGCCGCGAGAACCCCCACCGCCGCCCCTCGCCCAGCGGGCAGGTTGTCCGGACGCCGCTCATCGGACGTTGTGAGCGGCTCGACCTTGATGGTGATGGGTGACATGCCGACGCCTCCGCGTGGAGCCGAGGCGAACTGTAGTGAGCGCTACTGCTCATCCTGATAATTCCCGGTGAACGGCCGGACCATGCGCCGCCGGGGCGCCGGCAGGGCGGGCTGAAAGGATTGCCGTGTGCTCACGGCCGTGATCTCCGACCTGCACCTCGGGACGCGGACGAGGGCAGATCTCGTCGCACGCCCCGAGATCCGGCGAAGGCTGATGGCGGCGCTCGAGGAGGTCGACGAGGTGGTCTTGCTGGGGGACTCCGTCGAGCTGCGCGACAGGCCCGTGGGCGAGGCGCTCGCCGCCGCCGCGCCGTTCTTCCGGGACCTGGGGGAGGTGCTGTCGGGCAGGAGGGTGACGGTCGTGCCCGGGAACCACGACTATCAGCTCGCATCGCCATGGCTCGAGCGCCGCCGCCCGGGGGCACGGCTGGGCCTGGATGAGCGCTCCACGCCCGCCCCGGGCGATCCGCTGGGGCGCCTGGCCAGCCAGATGGGCGATACGACTCTGGAGCTCGCCTATCCGGGCGTTTGGCTACGCCCCAACGTATACGCGACGCACGGCCACTACCTCGATTGCCACAACCGCGTGGCGACCTTCGAGTGCCTTGCGAGCGCACTCATCAAGCGGCTCGTCCGGCCGAGGCGCGACGGGTTCCGGACTCCCGACGACTACGAGGCCGTGCTGGCACCGCTGTACCAGATGATCTACCGGAGCGCGCAATCTCGCCGGGCTCGGCGTGCGGTCCACGCGGCCAAGCGGCTGGTGAGAGCATGGGAACGACGGCTGGGGTATCGCGGGCCGTCGCGGCGCCCGGGCCTCGAGGCGATGGCACAGGTGATCGACTGTCTGCGCATCGAGGCGGACTACGTGGTCTTCGGCCACCTCCATGGTCCGGGGCCGCTGAGCAGACGCGATGACTGGCGGACGGCGAACGGCACCCAGCTCGTCAACACAGGAAGCTGGGTCTACGAGCCCGCCTACCTCGGCCCGTCGTTCGAGCAGAGCTCGTACTGGCCCGGAACCTGCACGTTCGTTTCAAGCGAGGGCCCCCCCGAGCTCAGACACTTGCTCAAGGGCCTCGCGTTTACGGAGCTTGCGTGCTGAATACGCGGCTCGCGGGGTGATACCGCCGCAAATTGCGGGGGTTTTGGCGCCCACGCCCGCAAGTACGGATTCACACCGCTGTTTGGCTCTGCAGCGCGCTTTATGCGGCGTTGGGCGCGCGCGGATCCGCTGATATCACCAAACCGCACCCCCGATATCAGATGCCGAGAAGGCCAAATACGGCGTGTAACGGCGACCGCAGGTTAAGCCGCCGGGGTACCTCTCCTGTGAATGTTCCGTGAACGGACTCGCTGCTTTCGGAGGTTGCTGGTCGGCCTGACGGCGGCGGCTCTTCTTCTCTCGTTGCCGGCGACGGGCCTCGCCGCAGAGCGTGAGAATCGGAGCGGCGAGCTTGCCTCAGCCGGCCTACTCCAGCGCGGCGCCGGTTACGGAACCGAGGCCGGTTCCAAGGCCGTGCGCCAAATTCAACTTCGCCTTCGAAGGCTCGGCGACCGGCCCGGTCCCATCGATGGGCTGTACGGCCCAATGACCGAGGCCGCCGTCGAGCGCTTCCAGCGGTCGCACGGCCTGGCGATCGACGGGGTGGTCGGTCCGCAGACCAAGGGGCGGCTAGTCGCCCAGCGTGCGGAGCAGCCCTCCACACGCAGTCACCGTCCAGCGCAGACGGGCAAGCCCGAACGCAAGTCGCCGGCCCGGGATCAGCGGGCCGAGAGCGCTCGGGAGCAGCCGCCCGTCAGGCCCAGCGCCGGTGTTGGCCTTGGTCGCCCCGACCCCGAGTCATCGTCGGGCCTGCCACCGCTCCTTGTCGCGCTCGGCGCAGGGCTCGTGGTCGCATCGCTTCTGATGTCCCTCCGTGCACGCCGCAGGGAGGCGATCGAGGCGAGGCTCAACCTGGGCCTGGTCTTCGCGGCGCTCCTCGCAGCAGGCGTGCTCGGCGCGGCCGTAGGCGCGCTGTTCGCGACGCAGGCCGCACCAGACGACAGCGACCGGACGACCGCCGACAGCGGCGCACTCCTTGCCTCTCGAACCGGTCCCGCCGAGCCGACGGCACCAACGTCGCCGAAGACAAGGCCGGCGGCGACCCCGGGCCTTCGAAGCCGAGTGGACGCTCCGCCGCCGCGGGGCGGTCTCGTGCCAAGCGGACGCGGTCCAGTGCCGGCACCACTTCCACCGCCCGAGCCCAGGCCCCCGTGTCGCCGGCCCCGCCCGCGCCTGCCCCCGCTACGTCCGATCCCGGCCCCGCGACATCCGGCCCCGGCCCGGCCACGCCGTCCCCCGCCCCCGCAGGTCCAGCCCCCGAGCCGCCGCCTGCAACGGCCCCGGCCCGCGTGCCCTCGCCGCCTGCGCCCGCCGTGCCCGTCCAACGCTCCGCCGACGGCCGGAGCGCAGATGGCGTTGCGTATACGGTGCGTCCAGGCGACGCGCTCTGGCCGATTGCCCGGCGCCAGCTCGCCCCCGACAGCTCCGACCACGACGTTGCGAGCAAGGTCGAGGACCTCGAGGCGCTCAACGTCGACGAGCGCATCGGGTCGGGCGATCCCGACGTGATCGCGCCAGGAGAGGAGTTGAGGCTCCGCTGAGCGCGCTGGCCGACACCGAACTCCCGGCGCCTGAGCATGCCGCGCTCGCTGGGGTGGGGGCGGCAATCAGGCGCCTGCGCGTGGCGGCCTCGCCCGAACGCCTCTTTCGCGAGGCCGCCAACGCGCTCTGTGAGACGCTCGGCTTCGAGCGCGCTGCCGTGTTCAGCCTGCAGGGCCGCTCGCTGGCGCTGGAGAGCTTGCGCGAGCGCGGCGTGCGGGGATCGCGAAATGGCGTGGTTGCACAACTGCGCGCCGAGCCCGTAAAGCTGGAACCCTGGGTGCGCGAGTCGGAGGTGCTGCGCCGGCGGGAGCCGGTGCTGGTGACCGACACAAAGACCGACCGGCGCGTCCTCGGCCTGCTGCCCGGTGCGTGCTCGTTCGTGGCGGCGCCCGTGGTGTGCCACGAGCACGCGCTCGCCTTGGTCTATGCCGATGGCGGGCGCGATGGAGAAGCCGTAACCGACCTCGACCGCGACATGCTGTGGGTCTTCGCCGAGGCCCTGGGCTACGCGCTCGAGCGCTGCGTGCTCGCCGACCGCCTCCGGGCGCAGTCGGAGCAGGTCATCGCCCTGGTGCGCTCCACGGAGGCAAGCGTGAGCGAGCTCGGCAGAGCCGACATCCAGCTGCCGGCGCCGGCGCCGCGGTTCCCCTCGCACGCACCTCGGAGCGTGCCGGACGGAGGCGTGGCCGCCCTGCTGACCCGCCGTGAGCAAGAGGTATTCGGCATGCTCGCCGAGGGCGAGTCCAACGCCCGCATCGCCCAGAGGCTGGTCGTGTCGGACGACACGGTCAAGACCCACGTCAAGCACATCCTGCGCAAGCTCGGGGTCAACAACCGGTCACAGGCGGTTTCGCGCTACTTCCAAGCGCAATCTGCCGCGGAAGATGCCCACTTCAGGGAAGAAAAATCACCCGTTCGCCCGATGCGCGCCGCCCGATAGCAACGCAGGCTAGTGAGGTTTGCCCCCGCGCGGGCCGCGCTGACCCCCACCACAAAAGGACCTTCGCCTTGCAGCCGAACACGACGATGTCGGGACAGGACTTGACGCGCCCGGCCCCGCCCGAAGGCGAGACCCGGCCGCTCGTCTCGGTCGTCGTGCCCACGAAGAACGAGCGGGGAAACGTCGCCGCACTTGTCGAACGCCTGGACGCCGCCCTTCCCACCGTCGCGATGGAGATCGTCTTCGTCGATGACAGCACCGACGGCACGGCGGAGCAGGTGGAGGAGATAGCGAGTCGAACCCCACGCGACGTGGTCCTCCTGCGCCAGTCGCCCGGGCGGAGGGTCGGGGGGCTCGGGGGCGCCGTGGTCCAGGGGCTCCGCGCCGCGCGTGCCCCCTGGGTCTGTGTGATGGACGCAGATCTCCAGCACCCGCCCGAGCTGATCACCGCCCTCTTGGAGCAGGCCGAGTCGCGTGAGCTCGATCTGGTCGTGGCGAGCCGCTACTGCAAGGACGGCGACGCGGGAAACTTCGGCTGGGCGCGAGCGATGGCGTCGCGTTCCACGACTACGGCGGCACGGCTGCTCTTCCCACGCCGCCTCCGGGACGTGTCGGACCCTATGAGCGGGTTCTTCTTGGTGCGCCGCGACGCGGTCGCAATCGACCGGCTTCGACCGCGCGGCTTCAAGATCCTGCTCGAGCTTCTGGTTCGCAACCCGGCGCTCCGCACCGGCGAGGTCTCGTTCGCCTTCGGCGACCGGCGCGCCGGCAGGAGCAAAGCCACGATCCGCGAGGGCGTTCGGTACCTCTCGCTCCTGGCGCGGCTCCGATTCGCGCGCTTCGGCGCCGTCGGCCTGACCGGTCTCGTGGTCAACACGGTGCTGCTCGCTTTCCTGACCGACGTCGTCGGGCTGTTCTACGTCGTCTCGGCCGTCATCGCCACCCAGGGATCGACCCTCTGGAACTTCTGCTTCACGGAGCTCTGGGTCTTCTCAGATCGGGAGCACAGGCGCGGCTGGCGGAGCCGCATGGCGCTCTTCTTCCTCATGAACAACGCGGCGCTGGCCCTCAGGGGACCGCTGCTCATCCTCCTCACCTCGGGCTTGGGCGTCCACTACGTGGTCTCCAACATCATCTCGCTGGTGACCCTCACCGTGGTGCGCTTCGCCCTGGCCGACACGTGGATCTGGGCGAAGGCGGACCCGCGGCACCGGCCTGCCGGGCCTTACAGCTACGACATCCACGGGATCGTCACCGTGATGTCGGACGTTCTCCTGCCGGAGCTCGAGCGCTTTCGCGTGGGCGGGCTGGTCGGAGAGGCGCACATCCGAGTCCGCCTCGGCAGGATCTCGCCGAACGGCGACGGCCCCGCGGAGCCCGACATCCGGTACCGCGAAGGTCCCCGCGGTCTCGGGTTCGGACTCGAGATCAATCTTGGGGACCAGATCGAGGCGACCGCCTCCCCGCTCGTCGGGCGCTCTCCCCACGTCCTGTACACGAACGTGGTCGAGCCGATCCTGCGCTGGACCTTCGCCGAGCGCGGCTATGCCCTCGTGCACGCCGCATGCCTCGCGGAGGGCGAGCGCGCCGTGCTGGTCACGGCGAGGACCGACACCGGGAAGACGACGACGAGCCTCCGGATCCTCGACCGGGAGCCCTGGGCGTTCCTGTCCGACGACCTGACGCTGGTGACCGCGGACGGACGGGTGCTCACGTACCCGAAGCCGCTCACGATCAGCCGCCACACGCTCAAGGCGGTGAAGAGGCCGCTGCTCTCGCGCCGTGAGCGAGCGGGCCTGGTCGTCCAGAGCCGGCTCCACTCCCGCTCGGGGCGGCGGCTCGCGTTGTTCCTCGCGCGAACACGCCTGCCGGCCGCGACGATCAACGCCATCGTGCAGCTGCTCGTGCCGCCGCCGAAGTACCACGTCGAGCGTCTGGTGCCCGGAGTGGAGGTCGCACCCGAGGCACGGCTCGCGGGGATGGTCGTGATCCAGCGTGGCGGCGAGGGTGAAGTGGTCTTGCACGAGAAGGAGGCGCTGGAGACGCTGATGCGCAATTGCGAGGACGCCTACGGGTTCCCGCCCTACTCCGAGATCGAAGGCTTCCTGCGGCGGCGGAACGGGAGCGACCTAAAGGAAGTCGAGCGAGCCATCGTCGCGAGCGCGCTCAGCGGCGTTCCCGCCAGCCTGTTGTGCAGCGAGACGATGGACTGGTGCGAGCGCGTGCCGCACGTCATGAGCCGCTGGACCGCTGCAGGGCGCCGGAACGGCGCGGGCCCGCACGCGTCCGGCGGGGCCACCGGAGCGGATTGGCGCGGAGGGTGGAGCCCTCCACGCTTAGGACGCCGGCGCCGCCGGGGGAGCTCCGCGACGCCCCGGGGGCGGGCGAGCAGCGGGATGCCCCCTCGCCGCCGGAGCCGGGCCGGCGCGGGCAGGGTCGCCGCGTCGACGCGATCCCCGCGCGGGTTCATCTGGCGGCGATCCTCGCCCTCGCGGCGGGCCTGCGGCTGTGGCAGCTCAACGAGGTCGGCTTCAACAGTGACGAGGCGGTGTACTCCGGACAGGCGGCGGCGATCGCCGGCGATCCGGAGCTGAAGGAGCTCTTCCCGGTCTTCCGCGCGCATCCGCTCCTGTTCCAGACCTTCCTGTCGCTCGGGTTCCGAATCGACCTCGGCATCGGCTTCGAGCGCGTGGCGTCCGCTGCCGCGGGAGTCGTCACCGTCTACCTGACCTACGAGCTCGGAAGACTCCTCTACGGCCGCAGGGCCGGTCTCTGCGCGGCCCTGCTCATGGCCCTGATGCCCTATCACGTCGTGGTGACGCGGCAGGTCCTGCTCGACGGGCCCATGATGATGTTCGCCACGCTCGCGCTCGTCCTCCTGAGCCGCTTCGTGCTGAGCGGCCGGCCGGCGTGGCTCTACGCGACCGGGGCCGCCATGGGCCTCACCTTCCTCTCCAAGGAAACCGGCATCGTCCTCATCGGCGCCATCTTCGCCTTCTTGGCGCTGACCCCGGAGTTGCGGGTGCGTCTGCGGGACGTGGCCATCGCGGCGGGTGTCATGGCCCTCGTCATCGCCCCGTTCCCGCTCACTCTCATGTCCGCCGGCCACACGGGCACCGGCGAGAGCTATCTGACCTGGCAGCTCTTTCGGCGCCCGAACCACGACTGGCTCTTCTATCCCGAGACCGTCCCGGAGGTGATCGGCCCTTTGGTGTTGGTCGCCGCCGTAGCTGGGCTGTGGCTCCTGCGCCGCGAGGGCTCGTGGAAAGAGGTGCTCCTGCTGTGCTGGGTCGCGGTCCCGGTCGTCTTCTTCCAGCTCTGGCCGGTGAAGGGCTACCAGTACCTCTTGCCCATCGCCGTGCCGCTGGCGGTCCTCGCGGGACGGACCCTTGGAAGTCCGCGGCTGGTGAGCCGTGGCCTCGCCGGGGCTGGCATCGCCATCGTGGGGGTCTCACTGCTCGTACCGAGCTGGGACAGGGTCGCGAGCGCCGGCACTGGAAGCTTCCTCGCCGGCTCGGGAGGCCTCCCGGGCGGCCGGGAGACCGGCGAGTGGATCGACGCGAACGTTCCCGAGGGGTCGACCTTCATGACGATTGGGCCGTCGATGGCGAACCTCGTGCAGTTCTACGGTCATCGTCAGGCCTACGGCCTGTCGGTCAGTCCCAACCCGCTGAACCGCAACCCGTCGTACGAGCCGCTGCCCAACCCCGACCGAGCACTCCGTCACGACGAGATCCAGTACATCGTCTGGGACACCTTCTCGGCTAGCCGGTCGCCCAACTTCTCCCGCAAGCTGCTCGGCTACGCGAAGCGCTACAACGGCCGGTCGGTCCACATCGCGTTGCTTCCGGCCAGGAGCCCTTCCGGCCGGATGGTGAAGAAGCCGGCGATCGTCGTCTACGAGGTGCGCCCGTGACCGGCGCCCGCGCCATGACCGTCGCCGCCGCATTCGTCGCCGCGCTCGCGCCCGCGGGTGCGGCGTCCGCGGCCGCCAGTCCTCGACCGAC
Source organism: uncultured Thermoleophilaceae bacterium (assembly GCA_963733885.1). Taxonomy (GTDB): domain Bacteria; phylum Actinomycetota; class Thermoleophilia; order Solirubrobacterales; family Thermoleophilaceae; genus JACVRW01. Next base: position 174,026 of record CAVTES010000002.1, read on the forward strand.
CACGCCGATCGAGCATTTCGTCGTGCTGATGCAGGAAAACCACTCCTTCGACAACTACTTCGGCGCCTTCCCGGGGGCCAACGGGATTCCGAAGGGGACGTGCATGCCCGTCGGACGGTCACGGCCGGGGGCGCCGTGTGTGCGGCCGTTCCGTGTGGGCGGACGCGCCGTTCCGGACCTGCTCCACGATGCCCGCACACACCGGATCCAGCGCGCCGGGGGCCGTATGGACGGCTTCGTTCGCGGCGCTTCCGTGGACCGCCAGACCGTGGAGAAGTCGGTGATGGGCCACTACGACGACAGCGACCTGCCGTTCTACTGGAACGTCGCGGAGCAGTACGTCCTGTTCGACAGGTTCTTCGCCGCGACACCTGGCGGCAGCGTGGGCAACCACCTGTCCTGGGTGACCGGCACACCCGGCGGGCACGGCGACCGCATCCCGAGCGAGGGCTACGGCGAGCTGCCGACGATCTTCGACCGGCTCGAGAAGCGCGGGATCTCCTGGAAGTTCTACGTGCAGGACTACGACCCTCGCCTGAACTTCGGCGCCGAGGGCGTGGCGGACCAAAGTGCCCAATCGGTGCGGGTGCCGCTGCTCAACTATCCACGCTACGTCGCCAATCGAAGGCTGTTCAGCCACATCGTCGACCTGGAGGAGTACTACCGCGACCTCGAGTACGGCACGCTTCCCCAAGTCGCCTACGTCGCGCCCGCCGGTGCTGCGGAGCATCCCCCGGCCAGCCCGACGGCCGGCGAGACGCTCGTCAGCGGCCTGCTGACCGCGCTGGCGCGGAGCGACGCCTGGGAGAGCTCGGCGTTCATGTGGACCTACGACGAGTGGGGCGGCTGGTTCGATCACGTCCGGCCGCCCGCCGGCTACGGATTCCGAGTCCCGGCCTTGCTGGTGAGCCCCTACGCGCGGAGTGGGTTCGTCGACAGCACGACACTCGACACGACGTCCATCCTGCGCTTCATCGAGAAGAACTGGGGGCTGGCGCCGCTGGCGAAACGCGACGCCCGAGCCAACAGCTTCGACGCAGGCGTTCGACTTCTCGCGTCCGGCACGTGAGGCCACGATCATCTCAGCCGGGCGCGAGCCCGACGCTTCGCCCACGGAGCCGCGCCGCTGGCTGATCTACCTCTGGTATGGCTTGGCCGTCGTTCTGAGCGGCGCCCTCATCGCTCGGGTGGCCCGCCGCGGGCGAGCCGCCGTGCCGCTCCAGATGCTCGTCGCGATCGCGGGGCTGGCGGCAATGCCCGCCGCCGCGGGCGCGCAGGCCCCGAGGGCCGTCGCGATCCCTCCGGTCATCCAGACCGTGCCGGAGGTGCCGGGGATGCGCTTCGCGGCGAACGGTGTCGAGTTCCGGGCCGACGGCCAGGGCCGAGCCCTCCCGCCGCGGGCCCTGGTCGGCTCCCGCGCCTCGCTCCGGGCCATCCCCACCGAGATCTCGTCCGGCGTGCGAGCCAGGTTCGATCGGTGGTACCGCGGACGCGAGATCGCCGCGTTGAATCTGGATCACCGGGTCGACCTCGGCTTCGTCGACCTCGACGGCAACCGCGTCGACCCGCGTGTGATCCAGTCCGTGACCCTGGCCGGCAGCAACGGGCGCCGCCATATTCTCGACGGCGAGACCTCGCTGTGGCTGCAGGGCAACCGCGTCGTCCCCGAGACTCAGGGTCGGAAGTCGACCGCCGTGTCCTACGCCGTGGACAAGGTCGTGGTGGGCGGCTCCACGGTGGTCCACCGTGCCCAGCAGCGCTTCTTCCCCGCCGACGGCCGGGAGGTCAAGCTGCGTCTGCTGCTGTTCTCGGCGCGCTTCGAGGTCCGTGACGCCCTGCTCGGCTTCCCGATCGGGTCGGCGGTTCGGCTCGAGTACCCCAACGGGCGGGTGCAGAGCCAAGGCCTCGGACCCGGCGGCGACTTGACCGTGAGCGCGCTGCCGCGCGGTGACTACCGCGTGAGCGTCGACGCGCTTGGGATCTCGTCCTCACGGCCGGTGGCGCTTTCCGCCGACCAGAAGGTGGAGCTGAAGGTGATCAGCTGGCTCGACGTCGCGGTCGTCCTACTGGGCCTGGCCTCGGTCGCGCTCGCCCTGCTCTACCTCCGGCGGCCGAGTCGCGCCCGCGCCGCCGTGGCGGCGTTGCTGCTGCTCGCGGCGGCCTCCACGGCTGCACCGCCCCCTGCCAAGGCGGCGGACCGGCCGGACCCGCTGTTCGCCTACTACTACATCTGGTTCAACGGCACTTCGTGGGACCGCGCGAAGAAGGATTACCCCGTCCTCGGCCGCTACTCGAGCGACGACCGCGGAGTGATGAGGAGACACGTCCAGTGGGCCAAGCAGGCGGGGATCGACGGGTTCATCGTGAGCTGGAAGAGCACGCCCGTGCTGAACCGCCGGCTCGAGCGCCTTGCCGAGGTCGCCGAGGCGGAGCGGTTCAGGCTGCTCGTGATCTACCAGGGCCTCGACTTCTACCGGGAGCCGCTGCCCGCGGACCGGATCGCGCGGGACCTCGACCACTTCCGGACCCGCTTCGCGGGTGACGGGGCATTCGACGTCTTCGAGAAGCCCGTAGTGATCTGGTCCGGCACGTGGAGGTTCTCGAGGGCGGAGGTGGCCGAGGTGACCGAGCCGCGGCGCGAGGACCTGCTGCTACTCGCATCGGAGCGCAACGTGGAGGGCTATCGCCGCCTGGCGGGGCTCGTCGACGGAAACGCGTACTACTGGGCCGCGGTCAACCCGGAGACCTACCCCGGCTATCCCCAGAAGCTCGCGGAGCTGGGCGAGGCGGTCCATGCCGACGGCGGGATCTGGATCCCACCCGCGGCCCCCGGCTTCGACGCGAGGGACGTGGGAGGCACGAGCGTCGTCGAGCGCAGGGACGGTGCGACGCTCCGCACGGAGCTGGATGCGGCCACGAGCTCGTCGCCCGACGCCATCGGCCTCATCAGCTGGAACGAGTTCAGCGAGAACACCCACATCGAGCCGAGCCTCGAGCATGGCTCGCGCTACCTCGACGTGGTGGCTGACGTGCGCAGCGCCAGGCTTCCGCAGCCGGGTGACTTCGACTCGAGCGAGCCCGCCGCCACCGACGTCAACTACGGGGTGCCGCTGATCGGAGCGATGCTCCTGTTCGCCCTCGGTGGGGTCGCGATGCTCCTCCGGCAACGTCTCCCCATTCGGAGGTAGATAAGTCCCCCAATGAGCGTCTTGTGCGTATCTCGGGCCGGCCGTAGTGTCGATCTGTGGGGGACGTTGGACGCCGTCGTACCCCCGCACCCGCCCACGTCCGCTAGGAGTTTCGGGTGACTCGCAGATCGCTGGCCGCTTGCACCGCGGTCCTCACCTTGCTTGCGCTGGCGCTGCCCGGGGTCGCGTCCGCCTACGAGCCGCAGCTCACGCGGTACCCGTACCTCACGGACGTCGTCGAGACCAGCGCAACGGTGAACTGGGCCACCGATCGGTCCCGCACGAACGGGCGCATCAAGTACGGCGAGGCTGGCGCCGAGCCGTGCACGGCGCGCTCGTTGACCGGTACGAGGTCGAGCATCACGATCAACGGAGCGTCGCGGTACCAGTGGAGGGCAACCCTGACGGGCCTCAAGCCGGGCGCGCGAGTATTGCTACCGGGTCGAGTTCGGCGCGACTTCGCCGATCATCGACCTGCTGGGCTCCGATCCCTCGCCATCCTTCCGGACGCAGGTGCCCGCCGGCTCCTCGGAGCGCTTCTCGTTCGCCGTGTTCGGCGACTGGGGAGCCGCGGGAGTGACGGAGGGCGGCGCGGACAACAGGCAGGCGCAACTGATGAGCCGGATCGCCGCCAGCGATGTGCGCTTCGCCGTGGGCACCGGCGACACGGCCTACCCCGGCGGCAGTCAGACCAACTACGGCGACCTCGTTCAGACCGGGACGAACATCAGTGCAGTCTTCTCACCCTTGGGATGGACGCAGGCCGGCAGCACGATCCCGATGTTCAACGCGTTGGGCAACCACGGCTTCAACAGCACCCACCTGGCGATCTGGCCCGCGAGCGTGGCGACCGCCACCTCGGGCGGCCGTTATGTGATGGACACCTACTGCTGCGCCAACGGGACGAGCTCCGCCAGCTACCCGAGCGGGTGGTACGCGTTCGACGCGGGCAACGCGCGCTTCTACGTGCTGGAGGCCGCATGGTCGAGCTCGAACGTCGGCACGGCTGACGCGTACAAGAACGACTATGACGCGCACTGGCGGCCCGACGGTCTGCAGTACCGGTGGCTCGAGGACGACCTGGCGGCGCATCCGTCACAGCTCAAGTTCGCCTTCTTCCACTACCCGATGTACTCGTCCAACGCGAGTGAGGAGTCCGATCCTTACCTCCGCGGTCCCGACAGCCTCGAGGGCCTGCTGGCGCGCCACGGCGTGGACATCGGGTTCAGCGGGCATGCCCACAACTACACGCGCAACGTCAAGCCGCACGACGGCAGCCTCGTCACCTATGTGACCGGCGGTGGGGGCGCCCGGCTGCAGCCCGCCACCAGGTGCGATGCCCCCGTCGCGTACGCGATCGGCTGGTCGTACAGCTCCGGTGGCAGCGCCTGTGGCGGCGCGCCGCGGCCCACCTCCGTCGCTCAGGTCTTCCACTTCCTCAAGGTCAGCGTGGACAGCTCGCGCGTCACGGTGGCGCCGACGGACTCCGATGGCCGCACCTTCGACGTCCAGACATACGACTTCGGGGGCACCCCTCCGCCGCCCCCTCCGCCTCCGCCGCCCCCGCCGCCGCCGGAGAAGGTCGCATTCGTCCGGCAGTCGGTCGCCGGGACCCCGAGCCCCGCCTCCACACTCGGCGTGCCGATCGGTTCGTCCGCCGGCAACGCACTGGTGGCGACGATCGCCGTGCAGGCCGGCACCACCACCTCCGTCACGTCCGTGGCCGACTCGGCCGGCAACACGTGGACGAAGGGACCGGTCGGCCTGCTGGCGGGGTCCAACACCCGGGTGGAGATCTGGTACAGCACGGGCGCCGCGCCTGTCGCGGGCGTGACCGTGAACCTGTCGGCCGCCGACCTCGCGAGTGCCAACGTGTCCGAGTGGAGAGGCGTCGCCGCGACCGGCGCCCTGGACGCTTCCGCGGGCCAGGGCAACGCCTCCGCGACGACGGCGGCGACGCCGTCGATAACCACCTCCAGCCCCGGAGGTCTCGTGGTCGGCGGCATCAACTTCCCGCGCTCCGGGGCGTCCGTTCTGGCGACCGCGGACTTCACGCCGCTCAACGACTTCACCACCGCGACGGTGAAGGGCCGCGCGGCGTACCGGATTGCCTCGGCGGCGGGCGCGCAGTCGGTTGCGTGGAACCTCTCGGCCGCGTCGCCCAGCGGCGCCGCGATCCTCGCCCTGAAGGCGGCGGCGCCGTGACCGCGGCCGTGCGCCGGATCTCGACCGCTGTGGCGATTGCCGCCGCAGTCGTTCCGTTGTCGGCGAGCCAAGCCATGGCCCAGGATCCCGTCATCGCCGCTGCAGGCGACATCGCCTGCGACCCGGCCGACCCGGGCTACAACGGGGGGAATGGGACCGCCGACCGCTGCCAGCAGAAGGCCACCTCCGACCTGCTGGTCGCCGGCGGGCTCAGCGCCGTGCTGATGCTCGGAGACATGCAGTACGACAGCCCCACGGCGGCCAACATCGCCGCCGTCTATCACCCGACCTGGGGAAGGGTGAAGTCGATCACGCGGCCGGTCATCGGCAACCACGAGGGCGCGGGTGAGGGGTATTTCAACTACTTCAACGGCGTGGGCGTGAACGACGGGCCGGCGGGCGTGCGCGGCAGGGGCTACTACAGCTTCGACCTCGGTGGGTGGCACCTGGTCGCGCTGAACTCGAACTGCACGCGCGTGTCGTGCGGGGCAGGCTCGATACAGGAGCAGTGGCTGCGGGCCGACTTGGCGGCTCATCCGGCCATGTGCACGCTCGCGTTCTGGCACACCCCGCGCTACAGCTCGGGGCACGACGGCAGCCACGTCACCCTGCACCCCTTCTGGAAGGCGCTCTCGGACGCCGGCGCCGAGATCGTCCTCACCGGTCACAGTCACCACTACGAGCGCTTTGCGCCGCTCGACGCGAACGGCGGGCGGACCGCGTCGGGTGGGATCCGGCAATTCATTGTCGGCACCGGCGGCGCGTTCTTTACCGGGGTGGGCTCTCGGTTGGGAACCAGCGAGGTCGCGCAGAACAACACCTTCGGCGTGCTCAAGCTGACCCTGCATCCCACGAGCTACGACTGGCAGTTCGTCCCGATCGCGGGTGGGAGCTTCACCGATTCGGGCTCCGGAGGGTGCAATGGCCTGGCCCCTCCGCCTCCGCCTCCGTCACCGCCGCCCGTCGCGCCGGCGGACACGACCGCGCCGGTCATCACGAACCTGCGGGTCACCCGCCAGCGGTTCAAGCGCCGCACCAAGTTCCGCTGGAGCCTTTCCGAGGCGGCGGGCGTGCGGTTCGTGATCGCGCGTAAGACCAAGGCCCGGAGGGGCGGCGTCCGCTACAAGAGGGTCGGCACGTTTGCGCAGGGGGGCATCCAAGGCCACAACGGGCGGCGATTCCGCGGCAGGATCGGCAACCGGCGCCTCAGGGCGGGCGTGTTCCGGGCCAGGGTCAGGGCCCGCGACGGGGCGGGGAACCGGTCACCAACGGCGCAAGTGAGCTTCCGGATCGTGCGTTGATTTTCCGAAGAGGCTTCTCGGTGTCCGCGCTCCTCCCGCTCTTCGTCGCCGCCTGGCTTACGCTTGCCGCCCTGATCGCTGCGGCGGCCGGCGCCCAGCAGCCCGACGCCGCCCCTCAGGCCGACGCCGTCCCTCAGGACCCCGCGGTCGTTCCGGATCCGGCCCCGGTGGCCCCCGATCCGACACCGGCGCCCGCCCGCGGCCCCACCTCCCGCCCCCGCGCCGGTGGTCGAGCCGGCGCCGCCTCCGCCGACCGTGCAAGCACCGCCGGTGGATCCCGAGCCGGCTCAGGCGCCGGCCCCGGCCGCGGCGGTTCGGGCGCCGGGCTCGCCGGCTCCCGCCGTGGAGCGACAACCGGCGCGCGAGCGTCGCCGCGCGCGGGCGCGGCCGGAGAACCGGACGCGCGAACGTCACCGCCGACTGGCCCCGCAGGAGGGATCGGTGCCTCGTCGCCAACGTGAAGCCGAGGATCCGCGCGCGGCGCCGGACCCGCTGCTCCAGGTCGACGCGATCATCCCCCGTGGTCACAGCGGCAGCGATTCGCCATCTGGTCTGCTGCTACTCGCGGGCGGGGCGCTGCTCGCGCTGGTCCTCGCGAGCGGTTCGCTCATCTCGGTGGCCTCGAGGGCGTCGAAGGGTGGGTTGCGGTGAGGCTGCTGAAGCTGTCGCTGGTCGTGGCTGCGGTGGCGGTGCCGGCGAGCGTGGCGGAGGCCCGGGTCCGGCGCTGGACTACGTCTGCAGGCCGGACCCCGGCGAATTGCGCGGGGTGGTACCGCAGCCCGGTGACGCTGTAGTGGGTGTGGGACAACAGCGCTGCGGTCCGGAGCGGTGGAGATTGCTCAACTGGAGCGAGCGGACGTTCACGGCCGACACCCCGGGGACAAGAGTGACCTGCCAGGTGACCGACCGATGCGACCCGGGCAGTTACACGGGCCGCAGCGCGACCATCAGGATCGACCGGACGCCGCCCGCGATCGCGGGGCCAGCCTTCGCGCGGCTGCCCGACTACAACGGCTGGTTCAACAATCCAGTTGCCTTCAACTTCGTAGGCCAGGACCCGACATCCGGCGTGCAGTCATGCACATCTGGAACGTATGGCGGCCCTGACGGCGCCGGCGTGAGCATCGGGGGAAGCTGCAGCGACATCGCCGGCAACGTCGCCACGGCCTCCTTCGCACTGAACTACGACGCCACGCCACCTGCCCAACCGGCCGTGCGGGCGATCCCCGGGAACCACCGGGTGGCAGTCCGATGGTCCTCACCCGCCACCAACGCTGTGGAGGTGGTGCGGCTGGCGAAGGCCAAGCCGCCGAAGTTGGTCTACCAAGGGTCGAAGCGAAAGCTCACCGACAGGCGGCTTCGCAACGGGCGGCGCTATCGCTACGTCGTCACGCTTATCGATCAGGCCGGCAACCGGAACGCGGCCCGCGCGAGTGCCGTGCCGACCAAGTCCCCGCTCCTGGTGCCCGCGAACGGCGCACGCGTCCGGAAGCCGCCGCTTCTGATCTGGAAGGCGGCGCGCCGCGCCCGCTACTACAACACCCAGCTCTTCTTCCGCGGACACAAGGTCATGACCCGCTGGCCGCGTGTGGCCCGGCTTCAACTCCACAAGCGCTGGCGCTTCAACGGTCGTCGGCACCGGCTCGTCCGAGGGCACTACTGCTGGTACGTCTGGCCGGGTCGCGGCTCTCTCTCGAAGCGCCGCTACGGCCGGGTGCTGGGCAAGAGCTGCTTCACGGTCACTAGCTAGCTAGGCCGGCATAGACCGGTCCCGAGCGCTTCACGTCGCCCGGGGCGCACGCCGCAAGAGGCCCCGTGGGAGGAGGAAAGATCACCAATTGGTGTGATGCGACGCCGTGAGGTCGATCTTAGGCTGGCCCGGACGGCGAGCAAGGAGCCCCTGCAGGCATGCGAAATCGCATTTGGAAGAGCACGGTCGGGCGGATGTTCGGGATGGGCGCAGTCTGCGTCCTCGCGCTGGTTCCCGCCGAGGCCATTGCGTCCACGGCGCACACCCAGATCAAGCGGGTCTACTACACCGCGGGTGCAACGGAGGCGAACAACCTCACGATCTCCCTCACTGGGACGGACTACGCGCTCGCCGACTCGGGGGCCGCGATCACGGCGGCGCCTGCATGCACATCGTTGGGCACCACGGCTACTTGCACCGGCGCCGGCATCATCGGGATCACCGTGAGCGCCGGCGACTCCACGGACACCATCACGAATACGACATCCACGCCTTCAACGCTGTCCGGTGGGGACGGCAACGACTCGCTCGAGGGCGGCTCCGGCAATGACACCCTGCGAGGGAACAAGGGGGTCGACACCCATGCCGGCGGCGCCGGCGACGACCTCATCGACGTCCGGGGCGACAGAGGGGACGTAGTGGTCTGCGGCGTGGGCAACGATACCGTCATGGCCGACGCCTCCGACCTGGTGGATGCCGATTGCGAGACGGTTGACCGCGGCGGCACTCCCGGCTCTCCGCCTCCGCCGCCTGGATCCGGTTCCCCGACCGGTCCGCCTCCAGCCGCTGAAGCCCTCCTCGGGCCAGTGGAGGCAAAGACGCTTGACCCGGGCGCCTGCGCGAGCAGCGGGCTCGGCACCACTGGCAACGATCGCATGGCCGGCACCGCGCTAGGCGACAACCTGTTCGGCCTCCAGGGGAACGACATCCTCAGCGGATTCAAGGGCGACGACTGCCTCTTCGGCGGCGCTGGTCACGATCGCCTATTGGGCGCGCAGGGCGACGACCGGCTGCTGGGAGATGACGCCAGAGGGGGCGTGCCCGGCAATGATCGAGTGGTCGGCGGCGGCGGCGACGACCTGCTGCTCGGCGGCCCGGGTCGGGACCTCCTGTCCGGCAAGGCCGGCAACGACCGCGTGAGCGCAGGACGAGGTCGCAACCGCCTACTCGGCGGGTCCGGCAACGATGTGTTGAACGGACTCAACGGCAGCGTCGACCGGCTCATCTGCGGTCGCGGACGCGACAGGGCTTTGGCCGACGGGATCGACCGCGTGCGCGGTTGCGAGCAGGTTCGCCGGCGGGGTTAGGTGCAGACGATCGGTCGGCGGCGGCTCATCGACGCTCGCTATGAGACCGGCCGCACCTGCTCGATCAGCTTGGTGTTGCGGTTGCGGAACGTCTCTTCGTACTGCGGGCGTATCTCGAGCTCGACCGGGGTGATTTCGCGTTCTTCGCAGGCGAGGTCGGCGCGTGCGGCCTTGACCTCTTCGAGCTTGAGCGCGGCCAGCGCGCGCCGGTCATAGGGGGCGTTTCGGTCGGCGGGGACTGTGGCGCCGAGCTGCGTGGCCTGTCCCACGATCGCCTTGAAGCGCTTGATCATGTCTTCGTCGATCTGCTCGGGTTCGTCGTAGCGGAACCCTCTCTCGGCCATGCAGGCGGACCACTTCTCGACCGCCCTGACCATGCGCTGGTCCTGGTTGATGCGCTCCTCGAGCTCGTCGAACTTGCCCTGTAGCGAGGACAGCACAGCGGCCCCGCCGAACACGGCGTCGGTGGCCCGCTTCGTGCAGCCGCCGAGCTCGTCGGCTGCGTCGTTGTCGATCGCCTCGGCGAAGGTGAGGCCGGGGTTGTCGCCGAACAGCGCGCGATCGTAGGCGGCCTGGTCGGCCGGGCCGAGGCTCTTGCGGTAGCGCTCGTTGGGATCGGACTGCGGAGCGCCGCGGCCGAACATGGTGCTGATTCCGTAGCCGAACTGCTGAAGGAACTCCTCGTCGCTCATGCGTGCCTTGCCGGTCAGCGCGGCCCGCTGGGCGAGCGGGTCGATCGGCACGTAGTCGAACCCCTGCGCCTTCATGCACTCCTGGATACGCCCCTCCACGCGGCTCTGGCGCTCGACGATGCCCTCGTCGCCAAAGCCGAGTTGGTCCTCGAGCTCGACCGGGGTGGCGGGCGCCGGCTCCTCGTCGCCACAGGCGGCGATCGCGATCACGGCGGCGGTCATGGCTGCCAGCAGAGCGGCGCGCAGCTGACTCATTCGGTCTTTCCTTTCGGTGTGTTCATGTGGTGCCCGTCCTAAGCGCCTCGACCGGCTCCATGGCGGCCGCACGCAGCGAGGGATAGGTCCCGGACAACAGGCCGATCAGCGCGCCGGCCAGCGGCGCAGCCAGCGGCAGCCAGGGGTCCAGCACGGGCGTCCAGGTGCGGCTGGCGGACACCGCCACCACGACCAGCGTGCCAAGGCTGGCGCCTGCGATCCCGCCGAGCAGCCCCATCACCGTGCTCTCGACCAGGAACTGCGCGGCGATGTGGCGGCGCGCCGCTCCCAGCGCTCGCCGCAGCCCGATCTCGCCGACCCGCTCCAGCACCGAGACGAGCGTGACGTTCGCGATCCCCAGCGCCCCCACCAGCAGCGACACGCCGCCCAGCAACAGGAACAGGGCGTTCAGGTCGTTCTCCACGCCGGCCCGCAGCGTCTCCGGATCCGGCGGCGCGGCCACCCGCAGCAGCTGCGGGTCGCTCGGGCTGAGCGCCCTGGGCGCCTGGCGCACGACCAATTCCACGGCGCCGATCTCGGTCTCGATCTGCACCGAAGCCGGCGCCCGCAGCGCGAACTCGCGCCGCGCGGTGCCGTCCGGGATCGTCAGCGAGCCGAGCAGCGCAGGCTGGCGCTCCACGCTGCGGATCAGGCCGCTGACCTGGTAGAGCCGGTCGCCGATGAAGATCGCGGGCTGCTGATCGAGGCTCGTGATGCCCAGCCTGGCGGCGGCGTTGCGGCCCAAGACCACCACGCGGTCGCCCCGCGCCGAATGTCCAATGTCGGGCAGCCGGCCTGCCGCCAGCGTGCGCGCGCACGGCGCGCCACAGGCCCGGCGACGCCGCCTTGACCGGCAGCTGCACCTCGGTCTGGCCGAGCGGATCGTTGATCGGCACGGAGCGCACCAACGCGCCCCTGACATCCACGTCCGACAGCGTGCCCGCCGCCGCCACGCCGTTGAGCCGCCGCAGCCTCGCCTCGGCGTCCCACGGGATCGCATCGCGCGCGGCATCGCCCCCCACCGCCCCCGGCACCGGGGTAACCACCACGTCGGTGGCCGCCACCTCGCTGAAGCGCCCCACTATCTGGTTGCCGGCCGTCTTGGAGAGGCCGAGCGTGGCGACCAGCGCGCCGACGCCTATCACGGTCCCGAGCACCGTCAGGGCGACGCGGGCGGGGCGCGCCATCAGCCCCGCGCCGGCCTCGCGCAGAAGGTCGCGCAGCGGCAGCCGCGGCTGCTCGAGCGGCGGGCGCGGGCTCACCCGACGGCCTCCTCCGTCATCCGGCCATCGACGATCCGCACCACGCGCCCCGCGGTCGCCGCGACCTCCTCGTCGTGGGTCACGACCACCAGCGTGAGACCCTGGAGGGCCAGCGCGTCGAACAACAGCAGCAGTGACTCCGTGTTGGCCGAGTCCAAGTTGCCGGTCGGCTCGTCGCAAAGGAGGACGCGGGGTGTTCCCAGCAGCCCCCGCGCGATAGCCACGCGCTGCTGCTCGCCACCGGACAGCCTGGTGGGCAGGAAATCACGCCGGTGCGCCACTCCCACCCGCTCCAGCGCCGCCAGCGCGCGCTCGCGCCGGCCCGTCCGCTCGCCACCCCCGTACAACTCGGCCAGCATCACGTTCTCCAGCGCCGTGCGATGCCCCAGCAGATGGAACTGCTGGAACACGAACCCGATGCTCTGTGCCCGCACAGCCGTGCGCTCTGCATCGCTCAGCGCGGCAACGTCCACCCCGTCGATCAGAAAGGACCCCCGGGTCGGGCGATCGAGGCACCCGAGGATGTTCAACAACGTCGACTTGCCCGACCCCGACGGACCCACGATCGCGAGGAAGTCGCCGGCGTAGATCGCCAGGTCGACGCCCCGCAAGGCCTCCACCGGCGGATCGCTGCCGTAGATGCGAGCCACTCCACGCAACTCGACGACCGGCCAGTCCTCGCCGCCCTCGGGCCACCCGTCGACCGATGCCGGATGCACTGTTAGCGGGCCGGACCGCGGGAGAGAGTCAGGGCCCACCGCCGCCCCCCGCCGCGCTCGCGCCCCTGGCGCCGACGACGACGAGGTCGTCAGCCGCGAGCGGGCCGCTGACAGGGCGCACCTCGACGAGCCCATGGGCGGCGAGCCCTGGCTCAACGTCCACGTACTCCGACTGTCCGCCCGCGTCCTGGCGCTCCACCCGAGAGCTGCCGTCGGCGCCGACGGACAGCGCGTTCACCGGGACCGTGAGCACGGCGTCGCCCGGTGCTCTGGACCGCGATGGTCAGCGTCACGGAGGCGCCGACCAGCTGGACGGGCGCGGTGCCGGGCGCGACCTCGAGGTACACGCGTGACGGGTCGACCTTGTGCGTGCCGGGCCGGTCTGCCACTTGACTCACCACTCCGGTCGTCCGGACGCCGAGATCCGGCTCCTCGATCGTGACCCGCGCCCCCCGTCTGACCAGCTCGGCGTCGTTCAACGTCAGCGAGGAGTCGATGGCGAGGCGCGAGTTGCTCACGGTCATCACGTTCGAGGTGACGCTGTCGCCGCGACGGACGCGCACCGAGTCGACGCGCAGTGGCAGGGATCCGAAGAACAGCACCTCGTTGGCGGGCACCACGATGCCCATCTTGCTGGCGAGCCGTGCCGCGTCCGCCTCGGTTCCGCGGGCCTCCTGGGCCGCGGACTCACTCAGCCGTCGTTGCAACGAGGTGTTCCCCGGCCTGCTCAGGATCTGAAGACGGCCGGCGGCCAGATCGGCCTGGCGGCGCGCCGTGGCCACCGCCTGCTCCCCCCGCACGACCCGCGCCGCGGCTGTCCGGGAGGCGTTGATCGCCCGGCTTCGGTTGGCGCGAGCCGTCGCGATGGCGTCCTCTCCCGTCGCCTCGGTGGCGGTGGCGGACCTGCGGGCGGCAGTGAGGTCGAGCCGGGCCACGGCAACATCGTCGACGGCCTGCCGGTAGGCGGCCTGGAGGGCGATCTGCTCGCTGGGCGTCGTATCGGGAGGCGCCTCGGCGATGGTCCGCAGCGCCTCCGTCTGCGCGTCGATCGCCTTGTTGAGCATCGCCCGCTTGAGCCCGACGTCCGCGAGGGCAAGCTGGTTGTCCCGACTTGCGCTCTGCATGGCGAGGGTGATGGCGGTGGTGCCCCGCGCCGCCTGCCTTGCATCGTCTGCCTTGATGCGAGCGGTCTTCAGGCCGAGCTCCGCGGTATCGATGCCGTCGCGTGCCGTCTCCAGGTCGATTCTCGCCTGCGCGATCTCGCCGGGCATGACACCCTGCGCGGCGTTGCGGATGGTCAGCAGAGCCTGAAGGTGCAGGTCGCGGGCCGCCGCCGCCGCGGCGTTGGCGGAGCGCAGCTGCTCGAGCTGGATGTCGGTCGGGCCGAACGGCTCCCAACCCTGGCTCTCGTACCAGGCGGCGACCGCGGCGGCGGTGTCGCCGTCGTAGACGCCGTCGACGCTTCCGGGCGAGAACCCGAGGCGTACCAGCGCGCCCTCGAGCTGTGCGACGTCCGGTCCGCGGGTGCCGGGACCGAGGTCGCGGTGGGATGGCATTACGCCCTGGAGCACGAAGACCGGGCGTCCGGACACCGTCATCGCGATAGTTCCCTCGCCCACGCTCGTCCCGCGGCGAGGCGGGGTGGTGACGATCTCGCTGTCGCCGCTGGCCTGCTTGACGTCTGACGCCGCGAGCACGACCGGCTGCGGCGAGCCGTAGCGGACCGTCCCGCGCCCTATCACCTCGCTCGCGAGCACACGCCGCTCGACGGGGACGGTGATGGGACTCGGATTGGGAGCGGCAGTCTCGGCGGCGACCTGGGCCGGCGACTGAATCTGTCGCCCGGCGACCCATGCCCCCAGTGCGAGCAGCACCACTAGGCCAAGGCCCACCGCCACGCTTTGCTTGCCGGCGATCATGGCTCACACGCCCCGCTTGGGCCCGGGGTGGCGCGGGCTCCGCTGTGAGCGCTCAGCGATAGCGGACCAGGTCCAGCCGCCCATCCGCAGGCTTCTCGCGCACGAGTCCCACGCCCGCGCAGTAGAACTTGAACTCCGTGCTCTTGTCGAGCGGCGCGAAGTCCCTCGTCTTGATGCACTCGTCGAACTGGCCGGCGGGAGTCGCCACCTCGCGTCCTACGGCCACGACCTTCGAGCGATCCTCGGCCACGCCCGGCGCCCGTTCCTGCTCGAACACCTTGCCGACCTTCGGCTTGGCGGGCATGAACAGGCCGGGCTTCGCGCCATTCTTGCCGGCGAACCATTGGCCCTCATGGCCGACGACCTTGCCGTTCTCGATGTCGTCGACGGTCTCGCCGAAGTACCAGACCCTGCCCTTCCTGTCCTGGGCGTAATAGTCGCGCGTGTGCTCGACGAGCTCACCGTCCTCGAACTCGCGCACGTCGACGATCGCCACGCGGACCCCTGCGACGCGCCGCGTCTTCTTCAGCACGCGGCTCACCACGCGGGTCCTGGTGTCGCCCTCGAAGCCCGTGAAGACCGTGTGGCGCACCGTTGTGAGCGGGACGAGCGGGTGGTCGACCTTCGCCGTGTACTTCCTGGCCCGCTTTCCGGATCGCGATCCGGACGTGTTCCCGCCGGGCCCCGCGGAGCCCGAACCGCCCCGCTGACCAACGGCGTTCCTCGGTGGCAGGACCACCCCGGGTGGCAGTTGCGCGCGCAGCGTCCGCGCGTACACGTTGCTCGTGAAGTAGCCGCGCTCGTCAAGGTCCATAGCTGCGATACGGGCGTCCATCATCTGCGCGGGCCCAAGCCTTGCCACATCCGTCAGTACGAGGGTCTCTCCCTCCGGATCGTCCACGGCGCCGACCTGCACGATTCCCACTCCCTTGGCGTGGTACTTGGTCTGAATGCCGCCTGCGGGATCGAGCGGGCTCCGCTCATTGGTCCGGAGGTAGGGGCTGTAGCAGCTGAACGGCACGCAGACCTGGTGGCGGATCGTGTAGACCCTGGCGCAGTCGAGAAACTCGATCGAGGGCACCCAGCCCTGCAGCCACTGCTGGCCGACCTGTGGCTGGGCGACCATGTGTATTCCGCCTTCGGCGTCGTCGAGGCCGAAGATCCAGGCGTTGGGTGCTCCGACGAAGTCCCCGCCGTCCCATTCCTCCGGGTACTCGCCCAGGTTCCATACGTTGCCGTTCGTGTCCTGCGCGAAGAACGCCAGCTCGGCCTCGGCAAGCTCCCCCTCGTTTATGTCGAGGTCCCAGACGACCAGGGTGTTAACGCCGTTGATGACCTTGGTGATGTCGGTGGTGGTGAACGACACCGTGTGAGGCAGCGGCCCGCCGCCGCGGTTCGCGCGACCCTCCAGGGTGAGGCGCGTCCCGGGCGTCAGCGGAATCCCTCGCGCATCGTGCCACGTGTCAGGTGCCCTTCGTGAATGACGAGCCCGCCGTCCTTCTGCGTGTCGGTGACGTCGAACTCAAAGCCGTCGCCGACGAGCTTGCCCGTGTCGCCCACCTGGCCGCCGCTCTCGCCATAAAACGGCGTGCGATCGAGCACCACGCGCACCGGGTTCTGCGTGGCCGACCTCTTCCATCTTGTCGCACAAGTGATCGTTCGGCGGCTGTGCCCGCGATGATGCCCTTGATCGTCGCCTCGGCCTCGGTCGTTTCGTAGCCCAGAAACTCCGTCGCGTGCAGCGCCTGCTTGAGCGAATCGATCGGCCCGCGCGCGCCCATCACGGTGTGCTGCACCTTGCCCGAGACCTCGCCGTGCTCCTCCATCGCCTGCGTCGTAGCCTTGCCAATCGAACGCCAGGTTGTGCTCGGCCGCCAGCGATTCGAACAGCTCCGGCGGCACGCCGTACGTCTGATACAGCTCGGCCGCCACGCGCGCCGTCGACGCGTCACGCGATTCTCGCGCCGCATCTCGTCGAACACGCGCTCGATGTGGTTGAGCCCCGCGTCGATCGTGCCGAAGAAGTTCGCCTCTTCCTTCTCGATGACGCCGCTCACGCGCTTCACCGTTTCCGACAGCTCCGGATACGGCCGCTTCATCATCTCGGCCACCGCCGGCACGAGCTTGTACAGGAACGGCTCGCGCAGGCCCATCTGATGCCCGTCGAGCACCGCCCGCCGCAGCAGCCGCTTGACGACGTACTTCTCCTTGTTCGGCGCCGGGATACACGTTCTCGTGCACCGCGAACGTGCAGGCCCGCACGTGGTCGGTGATCCGCCGCAGCCGCCGGCCGTTGTCCGATCTCGTACTCGTACTTCATGCCGCACACTTCGGCCGCCGCCTGCACGATCGGCAGCAGGATGTCGATGTGATAGTTCGTCGGCACGCCCTGCAGCGTCGCCGCCGTCCGCTCCAGCCCCATGCCGGTGTCGATGTTCTTGACTGGCAGCGGCCGCAGGTTGTTCGGCGGCTCGCCCACGCGGTTGAACTGCGTGAACACCAGGTTCCAGATCTCGACCGCTCTTGCCCTGGTCGGGATGAAAATAGATCTCGCTGCACGGCCCGCACACGCCGTCCGGCCCCTGGCTCGGCGCACTGGCCGGCCAGAAGTTCTCGTCCTCGCCGCACCGCTCGATGCGATCGGCCGTCAGCCCGACGTCCTTCGCCCAGATCCCGGCCGCCTCGTCGTCGTCCGTGTAGACCGTCACCGTCAGCCGCGCCGGGTCGATGCCCGAGCCACTTCTTGTCGGTGAGAAACTCCCACGCCCAGTTGATCGCCTCGCGCTTGAAGTAATCGCCGAAGCTGAAGTTGCCCAGCATCTCGAAAAACGTGTGGTGATACGCCGTGCGGCCGACGTTGTCGATGTCGCCGGTCCGCAGGCACTTCTGGCAGGTCGTGGCCCGCGTGAACTCCAGCTTCACCTTGCCCAGGAAGTGGTCCTTGAACTGGTTCATGCCGGCCGGCGTGAACAGCACGCGACGGGTCCCACGTCGGCACGAGCACGTCGCTCGGGCACGCGCTTGTGCCCCTTCGTCTCGAAGAAGGCCAGATACTTTTCGCGAAGTTCGTCGGTTTTCATCAGAGTCAGATTCAGAGGTCGAGCAGGGTCGAACGTCGCTTGCGTTGCGCAAATGCGCACGCAACGACCGAATATACCGCAGCGTTCGCGAGGGCAGGGCGACAAGCGTACTGAACCGTTCGAAACGAGCATTGCAGAGCAGCCGTCAGCTCGCTACCATCGACATCGCAATCGACCGGTATTCCGACAATCTACTCGCACCGCGAATGATGTCACCGATCAAGCTGGCAGCTGCCACGTCGGCACTCGGCGCAACGTCATTCGTCCGCTGAGCGCGTACATTCGGCGCACGGTAGCCCAGCACGATCAACGTGCGTCAAACGATCATTGATCGCCGTCGACGACGGATTCGCACGTGACTTCGGCTGATGACGACCACTGCATACTCGGATCACGCAATCGTCTCGCACAGTCGACAGAATCATCTCTTGTCGATGGCGACCGATCACGGTCATGCCGCGGCAGAACGATGTCCGCTGACACGCATCTCGAATTCCGAGTCCTGACATGACTTTGCCGAATCTCGATGAACCGGCTACTCGAACAGCGATGCTTCACTACAATCTACACCGGCAACAGCAGCGTCACCGTCGCCCCGCCGCCGTTCGCGCCGCAATCTCCAACCGCCCGCCCAACTGCCGCGCCAACCGCCGGCACAGCGCAAGCCCAAGCCCACGCCCGGCGCCGTCTCGGCCGATTCCTGCGCGCTCTTGCCGAACGGCTGCATCCGCCCGCCACGGCCGCTGCTCGATGCCCGGCCCATGATCGCGCACGACAAGCTTGCATCCACTCGCCATTGCGATTCGCTTCGACATGAATCCGCCGATCGTCGGCCTCGCGCGCATACTTGGCCGCGTTGTCGACGAGGTTGAAGAGAATCTGCTCGACGACGCTCTGGTCGGTCGTGAATTCCTGCGTCCGCCGCGTGCGACTTCCAATTGCACGTCGCACTCCATGTCCGCCTGCGCCGCCCGCTGCTCCAGCCGCGGCCCGACGCGCTCGAGCAAGTCGCTTCAGCGTCACGCGATCCTGCGCCTGCGGCTTGCGGCCGCGCTCCAGCCGCGCGTACGCCAGCACATTTTCCACCAGCAGCGTCAGCCGCTCCGCTTCGCGCTGCAGCGTGTCGAAATACTCCTGCCGCCGCGCGGCATCCGGCACCATGCCGCGGGCCAGCATCTCGGCATACATGCGAAACGTCGTGAGCGGCGTCCGCAGCTCGTGCGTCACCTCGAAACAAACGCCGCCCGCCGCTCGCTCAGCGTCATCACGCCATGCAACAGCGCCGCCGCCGCCAGCACGGCCAGCAGCACCGCGCCCCAGCCCATCCACAACGCCCAGCTGCAGCGTCGGACTGACCGCGCCAGCCGCCGGCGACTTCGTTCACCACCAGCCGCACCGGCAACCCGGCCAGCATCCGCGACGGATCGTCCGCCGCATCGCCGTTCACCGGCACCAGATCGGCCTCCGGCAACAAATCGGCCGCCTCGGCCAGCAGCCGCGTCTTGAGCTGCGGCCAATCGAGCCAGCAACCTTGCACGACCGTTTCGCCATTGCCGCCGACGCGCCGCGCAAGAATCAATCGATCGCCAACCCACACCGGCCGGCTCACGCCGACTTGCTCGTCGGCCGGCTGCGTTCGCATCGTCTGCATCGTCGGCGAATCGAGATTCGGCTGGCGCGTTCGCGCGCGTACTGCGCTCGCTGCTGAGTTCATCAGGCTTTGCTGCGCCGCGCTCTGATATCGCTTGCCGCGCTGCTCGAAAGTCGGCCTCCTTCGACGACTTTGCGACCTTGCCGACCGGCTTTGCCTGGCCTGCTTGTCGGTTGCGGCTCCGTCTTGCGCTTGCGGCGGATTCGACCGCTGATTGCCTTCGAAGAACTGAAACGGATTCGTCCGATTCGATCGATCTTCGTTCGGCAGACTGCGGCCGAGTTCGCCGCAGCACATGGTTCTGCACCACGTCGGCCGCCGTCGGCAGCGGCGTGCTCGGGCAGCTCGGCCAACAACTGTCGGCAAGTTCACCGCCTCGTCGACAGCTCCGTCAAGTCGCGGCAAGCTCGTCGGCGGACTTGCGTGCACCGGCATTTGCGGCGACCGCCACAGCTCCGTTCGGCCGCGCTTCGAACTGCAAGCAGCACGATACGGCGGCGGCTCGACGGCGCCGTCGTGCACCGGGCCGATAACGCCGCCGGCGGCCGAATCACTTCCTGCCGCAATGATCGGCGCCAGCTCCGTATCCATCCGCCACAGCGCCAGGCTCACCCGCTGCTCCAGCTCCGCCTCCGCCTCCGCCGCCCGCCGCAGCTCGATCCGCCCGCAGCGCCTGCTGCGTAAGCCACGCCATCGCCGCCGCCGCGCCCAGCACGCACACGACAAACACCAGCCAAACTTGCCAGGGACGTTTCATGAAGAGTCGTAGTAGTCGAGGGTCTAGAGTCGAGTAGCCGGAATGTCAATCGTCCGAATGTCGGCTTCACGACTATCACTGACACTCACGACTCACGACTTACGACTCTCACTTCGCCAACATATACCCCTTCCCGCGCACCGTCAGCAGCACCCGCGGCTTCGCCATTCGTATCGCGCAGCTTCTCCCGCAGCCGCGCCACGTGCATATCGATCGTCCGCGTCGTCACGCCGCGGGCATCGATCTGCCACACATTCGCCAGCAGCTCATCGCGGCCAATCGCCCGGCCCGCATGGCACGCGAAGTACCGCAGCAGCGCCCGCTCCCGCTCCGACAGCTCCTCGCGCGCGCCATCCTCAAACCGCACTTCGCACCGCGCAAAATCGACGCACCCGCCGTGGATCGGCAGCTCGCTCACATCCGTCGGCCGCCCCGGCGACCGCCGCAGCACGGCCTCCACGCGCGCCAGCAGCTCATCCACGCTGAACGGCTTCACCACATAATCATCCGCCCCCAGCTTGAGCCCGGTCACGCGATCGCGCTCCTCGCCCCGCGCACTGAGAATGATCACCGGCAGCGTCGGCCGCGCGTTCCGCACCTCGCGCAGAATCTCCAGCCCCGACTTCCCCGGCAGCACCATATCCAGCAGCAGCAGATCGTACTCGCGCGACACGGCCGCCCGGCAACCCTCGTTGCCATCCGCCGCCTGAATCACGTCGTATCCGGCAAACGTCAGCGCATCGACAATCCCCCGCCGAATCGCCGCATCATCTTCAATCGTAAGTATTCGGCCGGATGCCATGATATACGTATCATCAGAACTCGACGCGAATGCAATCGCCAGCGATGACACGGGATGCTTGACGTGAACATACCGACTGATTTCATCATGCACTCGTGTCGTCGGCTAGCGACTGTCCTGCGACCTCGCATGCTCGTAAGCGCTGACGCCTTGCATCGTCGAGTCGTGCAATTCATTCTACCAAGCAAGAAGACTCCCGACCCACGTCATGCGACGCATGATCGGAGTCCGGGATTCCAGCGTGCCAGCCGCTCACGGCATTCACGTGTCAACCGCCCGCCGTGCGACCAGCTGCACGCCGGCTCCGTCCGCCCATCATTTTCCAGCGCCGTGTACACATCGCGCGGCGCCAGCCCCAGCCACGGATCGCTGCTCGGCGTCAAAAACAACTCGGCATACACCCATTCATTGAGCGTGTCGACGTCCGCCGTTGTCGCGTCGCCTGCTCGGCGAACTCGCTCATGAATCCGCCGATGCAGCAGATACTCGTTGCGGACCGTATCGAGCGTCATCGAATCCTCGAACGCCCGCACCATCCGCAGCACGGGATCTTCCTGCCGCCGCTTTCGACTCGGCCAGCCGCGCCGCATCGCGCCGCCGCGCGGAAACTCCTGCCGCATCACCGCCACGCTCGCCTCATCCAGCTTCACGTCCTCGCGATGCAAGTTCGGCGATCGCCTGCCACAGCTCATCATCCATGCCGCGTTCCATCCACGTGCCGCCCAAGTTGGCGAACCGCAACACGGCGCTTCGGCCGCCGTTTTCGCGACCGCCTGCTCGCGCCGCCATCGCTGCCTTCGGCGCCGGACTGCGGCCGGCACGTCCTGTCCCGCCAGCCGCGCCGCTTCAATCGCGCTGATTGATCCGCGTCGACACCAGCTCAGCCTGTCCGTCGCCCAGCCGCTGAATGTCGAAGTCCCATCGCTCGCAGCAACTCATCGCGTCTGTCTCGATGAAACGCCTGCAGCATCGTCCGCGCGATCGTCTGCCGCGCCGCTTCGATACTTCGACATGCAAAGTCGCGCATCGTCCCACAGCCCACTGCTGAAACGCCAGCGGGCTGTACAACCCCGGCAGCACATCGAGCGGCGTGCCGTCGCTCGCCAGCACGTAGTGCGCGCTGTTGCCCGTGAGCGTCCGCTCCAGCTTGCGGCCGTCGCCGAAGTCGATCGTCACCCGCGGCACCGGCCGCACGCTCTGCCAATGCAGCACGAAGTTGGTCGCGCAGAAAGTCGCTGATCTCCTTGTTCGAGTACAGCGCCGTGCGGAAGAACCGGCTGTTCGCGCAGCTGTATTCGTCGGTCAGTTTGCCCAGCATCCGCAAGCTGAGAATCGGCCGGCCGGTCCGCTCGGCGGCCGCCTTCGCCTCTTCCAGATCGGTGTACCAATACAGCCGCGACACCGTGCAGCTCGCTGCCCGCCGATCTCGATCGATCGCCGCCGCCGTACGCGCTTGCCAGTTCGACGCTCCAACGCTCGGCCAATTGCTCGCCGCTGCGACCTCAGCACCGCGTTCCCTTTTTCAGTTTCGCCAACGTCCACCGCATGAAGTCGTTCGCTTCCTGCCTGCAGCTCGCATGCTCGGCTTGCAATTCGTCATACCCGCAGCGCCTCGATCGAGCCCTTCCGGCCCGCGTGCTCGCAGTGCCGCAATCGTTTTCTGCTCGGGCGACGACATTCGCGCATCCGCATACGGCCGGTCTTTGCCACCGCCGCCGCAACACGCCAGGCCGCACACTAACCAGACCCAATGAAACTACGCCTTGTCCTGACCATTTCTCGTTCCTCCTTTCTGTGATCCGCTGCGCTCGAATACTCTTCCCCCGCGCTCGATTCTACGTCCGAAAACCGGCCATTCTGTGTAACGGCTCTGTAACAGCCCGCTCGCCGCGACAGTTTCGCCCGGCTTTCCCCACTGCTTGCGACCCGTCGGCTGCCGGTTACAATGAAAATGAGGCCAAAAGCAGCCCGCCACTGCGGCGCCCGGAGCGTTCTTTTGCAGCCAAGCACGCATAGGCTACATGCACGTCATCTGACAGCCCGCTCGGGCTCATCGCGGTCGAGCAAATGCGCCGCATCGCGATCAACTCTGACTATTGCTGTCGTCCGTCTGCGGAACCTGCCCGTGAGCCGAGCATTGCGATACGTTATCGACGTACGGTTCTGGCTGCTCATCGCCGTCGCCGCGTTGGCGACGGCGATCGCGCTGTCGCGACTCCACTGGCCGGCCGCAAGTGGCCGCAGCCGGGAGTCCCGGACCCTGCGAGTGCAGCTGCACGCCACGCCGGTCACGCTCACCTACAGCTACCAGAACATGTTCGACGGCGGCCTGTTGATGCCCAACGGCCAGCCGCTGCCCGACGCTGCTCATTCGCGATTCGATCGAAGAAGCGCTCGGCCTGTGGGCCAGCGTCGCGCCGCTGCACTTCGTCGAAGTCGAAGACGACGGACTCTGCTACTACGAAGGCTCGACCCAGTACGGCCAGATTCGTTTCCGGCACATCTACATCAACGGCCCCGACCCGCCCCCGCCGGCGCTGCCGATCGCCAAGGCCCAGGCCTACTTCCCGTCCAGCAGCGGCGACTCAGCCGGCGACGTCGAGTTCGACCACAGCGATCCGTGGCAGGAAGTCGGCACACTGCCGCAGCCCGACATCCTCGGCGCCACAATCCACGAGCTCGGCCACACGCTCGGCCTGGGCCACACCGACCTCTCGCAGGCCAACATGTACTGGATCTTCACCGCATACGCCGGCCTCGGCACCGCGTTCTTCATCAGGACGACATCGACGGCATCCAGTACATCTACGGCGAGGGCATCGGCAGCGTCACGCCGCTCGGCGTTCCTGAACCGGCATCAGCCGCCTTGCTTCTTCTCGCCGCCGGATGGTGGCTCGCCCGCTCGGCGGCGCCGATAAGTGGTCAATGAAATCCCGCACGAACCGCGGGTCGGTGATCGTCTTCGTCACGTCGTTCCCAAGCCGCTCAAATAGCTGCCGGTAGGTCGATTCCAATTCTTCGCGCGAGAGTGTTCGAGCGCGCCACCGGCGAGCGGCAGCCGCTGCCGCCACACCAGCGATTGCACCAGCCGCGTCCGCAGAAAATCGTAAACATCCATCGCCGAGCGCGACATCACGCCCACCGCGAGCGAAATCGCCGTCTCGGGGTCTGTCCCCTTCCGGGGTCTGTCCCCATTTTCTGCTCTGAGAAAATGGGGACTGACCCCCTCTCCTCCTCTCTCATTCGCGGCCCACCTTTCGCCTCCGCCTTATGCCAGTAGCCGCACGGAATGTAGAGCAAGTCCCCGCCTCGCAGCAGCACGCGCATCAGCGGCATCAGCTCGCGCTCATACTGCATGTCCGCCGGCAGCGTCTCCTCCAGCGGCCACGGATTCACCGTGTTCTTCCGCAGCGAGTACTCCTTCTCGCCCGCCGTCTGAATGATGAACACGTCCTCCGCATCGTAATGCCAGGAAAAGCCCGGCGTGCCCGGCCGGCGTGGCAAACACATGAATATCCACCGGCCCCAGAAACGTCGCCTCAAACGCCGCCGCCAGTTCCGCTAACCCCGGATGATGCCGCTCCGCATGCCGAATGAATATCGTATAGCCCTCGTTGCCCAGCGCGGTGCCCCGGCCGCGTCCTTTGGCATCGGCCCCGATACCATTCGCCCTGCGCACCGCGAAAATATTCTCCGGTGGCCCAGCCAACATCGTTTCCAGCGCGTCCCACGACGCTAACTCACAGGCGCACTTTGCGCTGCCCGCCGACGCAAACGGCAGTCGATGCAAATATTCCTCAACAAACTTCGAAAGGGGCACATCGCCAAAAAGAGATTGGACACTCAACAAGCGATTCCGGCCTATTCCTCCAGCGGCATCACTAGCGCCAGGATGATGTACACAAGGATCCCCGGAAACGCCACCGAGCAGAACGACACCACAACGTACAGACTCGCACGGCCGTGGAGCTCCAACCCAGCCACCGCGCCAGCCCGCCGCACACGCCGGCAATCCACCGGTCGTTTCGGGTACGAACTAATTGTCCCTCAGCCATTGCATCCTCCCATCATTCCGCGACTGCCCGATCGCGCGGTTTTCGTGACGGCTCGTCGTCGTCCGATTCGTCGTAACTTATTCGCCGCGGCACCTCTGATATTGTTCGCGGCACAGGAATTGCTGAAAAGCCCACACGCACGCCGCAGCGGCGGCCGCATTCACCCCCACGTCAACTAGAGTGTTATACTATCTCTGCTTTCACTCCTCCTGCAATCCGAGGTGCCCGATGCTCACGCGAATGGACTGCTACGGCATAACCGACGTCGGCCGCCGCCGGCCCACCAACCAGGACCATTTCCTCGTCGCCGACCTCAACAAGTCGATGCGCGTCCACGGCACGAGCCTCAACCTCGACGACGAAACGCGCATCTACGGCGGCTCCCAAGGCAAGCTGCTGATCGTCGCCGACGGCATGGGCGGCGAGGCCGAGGGCGAGCGGGCCAGCACCATCGCCGTCGACCAGGTCACGACCTACGTCCTCAACAGCCTCTCCTGGTGCTTCCGCCTCGAAGAAGACTCCGAGCACGATTTCGAGGACCATCTCAAGGAGGCGCTCGAGTCCTGCCAGAAAAGCATCCAAGCCGTCGTCGGCCAGCACCCCGAAATGAAGAGCATGGGCACGACGATGACGATGGTCTACATCGTCTGGCCGCGCGCGTTCGTCGTCCACGTCGGCGACAGCCGCTGCTACCTGCTGCGCGAACGGCAAGCTCGAGCAGATCACCACCGACCACACGATGGGCAACGTCCTGGCGCAAGTCGGCGAAATGAGCCGCGAAGACGCCCGCCGCTCACAGCATGGGCCACGCCCTGTGGAACGTCCTCGGCGGCCGCTCCGACGAGCTGTCCGTCGACGTCTACAAACTCACGCTCGAGCGCGACGACACGCTGCTGCTCTGCACCGACGGCCTCTACGACATGGTCCCCGACGACGAGCTCGAAGAAGATCCTCGAGCACCGAACCTCAGTGCCGAAGCCGCCTGCCGCAAACTGGTCGACCTGGCCAACAAGCGGCGGCAAAGACAACATCACGCTCATCGTCTCCCACTTCCTCGCCCCGCAGCTCGACGAGCCCCGCGCATTCGTCGAAGCCGAAGTGCCGCTCGAACAACTCACGATCCCGCCCCGCCACCGACGCCGCCGACACCGTCATCATCAAAAAACCATAGCAACTCGGTGGCACGCCCTGAGTCTCCGAAGGGCGTGGGCGGAGGTGCGTGGCACACCCTTAATAGTCTGTTATCATTAAAGCATCCCGAACCAGGATGCGGTTTCGCCCACCGTTCGTCGACGAATCGCGAATTTCACCGAGACGAGTCAAGCCGCATATGGCCATTCGTGACATCATCACCAATCGCCGACGACAGCCCTTTGCCGTGGTGGTTTGCGTGATCTTCGGTGGCGGCGACCGGTGAGCCGGCGTCGAGCAAGATCGTGACCGCCGTTCGCACGGTCGCGCTGTCCGAAACGCCCGTCCCCGGCGTCGAGCCCGACTATCAATGGTCGACTTTCAATTTGCCGGTGATCAACGATGTCGGCCATGTCGCGTTCGCCGCCGATGTCCGCGGTCCCAATCCAACAACCAGCGGTGTGTGGTCTGAGGCGGGCGGCGCCGGCTTGCAGCTCGTTGCCCGCGAACGCTATCAGGCGCCCGGCACTCCCTCCGGCACCGTTTTCAACGGCATGAATCTCGGCCCTTTTCAATACAACAACCAAAGCGCCGCCGGGCTTCTTCCGCGGCGTTAGCGGCGCGGGCGTAACGGGCGCAACGACGGCGGCATTTGGGCGCAGCGAACAGCGCACTGCAGCTCTTCGGCGCGAGCACGACCCCTGCGCCCGGCACCGCCGCCGGGCAGCACTTTGGCGGCCTCACCCCCCCGGCCATGAATCATCAGGGCGACATCTCGTTCTGGGCCTCGCTTGCCGGGCCGGGAATCAACGACAACAACCGCTACGGCATCTGGACCGATGCCGGCAATCAAGGCAACGTGCGATTGTTGGTCCGCACTGGTCAGGCACGCCGGGCACTCCCATCAACGTGCGCTTTGAGTTGATGTCGGAACCGCTGCTCAACAACGCCGGGGAAGCTGCCTTCCGGTCCGCGCTTACCGGGCCTGGCGTCAACACGACCAATAATACAGGAATCTGGATCGCGGACGCGGCCGACTCGATTCGCCTCGTGGCCCGCAAAGGCAGCAGGCCCCCTCACTTCCTAGTGGAACACAATTTGGCCACTTCGGGCCGTATGATATGCGATTCAACGAAGCGGGTCAGACTGCGTTTCATTCACGCCTGCAGGGCGCCGGCGTAAACAACAATAATGATGAATCAATTTGGTTCGAGTCGGCCGACAACCAACTAGTGCTCGTTGCTCGCGAGAACGACTCGGCGCCGGGTGTCCCGGGAGCAATCTTCAGTGGGCTGCTCTCCGCATCGGCACTTAACGACGCTGGCCAGTTGCTGCTCGGTGCTCAGTTAGCCGGCCCGGGCGTCGGTAACGACGAACGGGCCTATTGGTTGTACGACAGCGGCGGCCTGACGCTCGTTGCGCGGCAGCGCAACACCCGCGCCCGGCATGGGCCCAGGTTGGTCTTTCCAGGACTTTTTCGGCGCTGCGCTTAACAACCACGGCCAGATGGTCTTCGGCGCGTCGGCCGTCAACGGGCTGCAATTCACGCACGGCATCTGGTGCTCGAACCGGGCGGCGATCTGAGACTGGTCGTTCGCTCCGACGATAAGTTCGATGTCGACAATGGCCCAGGCGTGGATTTACGTTCGATCTTTTCAATCGATTTCCTATCCAATTCAACGAGCGGCCATCCGGACGGCTTCAACGACCGAAACGAGCTGGTCGTCGAAGTAGTCTTTAACGAGCCATCCCATGGCATTTTTGTCCTGGCTATTCCCGAGCCGAACACCTTCACGATAAGCCTCTGCGCCTGCATCGCCTTGGCCAGCCGCCGAATTGCGTTTTGTAACTGGCGCAACCCGCGCGGCAAAACAAGGACCGACCCATGGTCAAAAGTCGTACGACAATTCTGACTCTCGCGCTGCCTGATTGTCGCCGCAACCATTTTCATCGCCCGGCCCGCGCAACCTGATTCAACAAACCCCGAATCCAGTCAGCGCATCTTCGAAATCCGCACCTACACCACGAGTCCGGCAAACTCCCCGCCTTGCTCACGCGCTTCCGCGACCACACCATAAAGCTCTTCGAAAAACACGGCATGACCAACATCGGCTACTGGACACCCACCGACGCGCCGCGCTCCGCCAGACACGCTGATCTACGTCCTGGCCCACGACAGCCGCGCCGCCGCCGAAAAAAGCTGGAACGCCTTCCGCAACGACCCCGACTGGATCAAGGCCCGCGACGCCTCCGAACCGGCGGAAAAATCGTCACTAAAGTCGAGTCCGTCTTCGCCACCCCAACCGACTTCTCACCCATTAAATAACTGATAACGGGTAGCACCGGTTGCCCCAACCGGTGCGGCGCAGCCGCAAGAAGCTCCCGATATACAATGCCTTTTCTCCACCTCGCCACCCTGATCGCGTGCGCCACCCTTTCGCTGTCCCAATGAGTACCGACGTCGAATTAACGGCCGCACCGCCAACCGCTCGCCCGCGCCGCCTTCTCGCATCGGCCGTCGCGTCGAGTTACGGGATGTTGCTGTTCATCGCGTGGTTCAATCCGCTCTTGATTGTCTCTACCCACACCCCGGGCGGGTCGAATCGCACGCTATGGATTGCCTTAGCCTTATCGATCGTATTTTATTTCGTGTCGCTAACCATCATCCCGCGACGCTACTACAATCTCCAACCCTTCGAGCAAGACGGCCGCCTCTATCGTCGCATGGGAGTGCGCCAATTTCGCTACATCGTTGGAGAAGGCGAAGGCATCCAGAAACTGGCCCGCCGCATCGATCCGCAATGGCAAAGCACGCTCTCGAAGCTCTCCTACGACGAGCGGATCAAATGGACGCAAACTGCCGAATGGGTCCACGTGGGCCTGACTTTCCTGTCGCTACCACTGATTGCCCTCGCCTACCACCGCGGGTCCACAACGTTTGCGACGCTCTACCTGCTCTCGAACATCCCCTTCAACATCTATCCGATCCTCCTCCAGCGCTACACCCGCGCAAAACTTTTGCGAATCTGCAACCTCCAATCCAATCGTTCGACAAACCTGCGAAACTCTGGAGCGAAAGAATAATCACTGATGAAACGAAGTCGCTTGCTCTTCAGTCTGTTGATTCTTCTGTCCGTTGCATTAACCGCAACTATTTCCAGTGGCGAGCGGAATGAAAACCGGCGACGCATTGATTTTCCGTTCGACGGACACATCCAAGGGAGCGAACCCCTTGTGGCCAACAAACCGATCCAGGTCATGATTGGTGAGACCCATGGCACATGGGAAATACCGCTGTTGGTCGCCGTGCTTGTTCGGTCGGTTTCAGCGGACTCCCCGACCATCTTGTGCATGGAGATTCCTCACTCGCAACAGGAACGGCTCAATGCATTTCTGCGTAGCGACGGCGGTGACGAGGCTATGAGATTCTTGATTTCTGGCCAACACTGGTCGAGTACGGATGGACGCGCAGGGGAGGGTCATTTCGCGTTACTGGAGCTAACTCGCGCCTGGTCGCGAAAGGTCGTCAGTTGCAAATCACCGCATTCGATATCGATCTTGCCGACCAGCAATTCCTCGGCAAGGACGGCCTTTCACCGCAGGACGTGTTGGCGTTCTCCAGACAACGCGACCGCTCGATGGCCGAAAACGTCCTGGCAGCACGAGGCGGAAACTCCGCCGCGAATCTCGTCATCCTGGCCGGAAACATTCATGCGAGTTTGAAGAAGGGAACGCCCTGGGACGCCGAGTATGAGCCCATGGGCTGGCACTTGAAACAGAAACTGCCCCGGCTCGTCAGCCTGAACGCGGCAATATCTGGTGGACGAGCATGGGTGACCACCGAAATGGGCAGCGGCCCGACTGACATGTCGGGCAAAGACCGCGAAAACAAGCCGTTCGTCGAACTCTTCCCGAAAGTTTCGGGCGGATACAACGGGATACTCTATGTCGGTTCGGTTACACCCGCCGCACCTCGTCGCCCCCTTCCATAGCGAGTCGTCAACCCGCGCCAAAAACCCTGACACGCCAATCCGACCAACTTCTCGGCGAATAAGTAAGCCGTTGTAACAAAACGGCCGGGGACTGTCCCAATTTTGCGGAGTCCGCGGAGCAAAATGGGACGGGCACCATCCGCTCGAGGATGGTCCCCCTTCTCCGGGCCATTTTGTTACGTAGCGGATGAGGCCACACCGCCGCTTGACCAAACAACCGCAAACCGCTACTATGCATTACGAGGTAGCGGCCGCGGAGTCTTCCACATGCCGACAAGCTTGGACATCGATGGGTGGAGCACCCAGCTTCGCAAAGGACTGGCGGAGCTCTGCGTGCTGGCCGCCGTCGAGCGGCTGGGCGAGGCGTACGGCTACCAGCTCGTCCAATTCCTCACCGACCACGACGGCCTCGCGCTCACCGAAAGCACCGTCTATCCACTCCTGGCCCGGCTCGCGCGCGAAGGCCAGCTCAGCGTCAACTCGCAGCCGTCGCCCACCGGCCCGCCGCGACGCTACTACCGCCTCACCGCGCTCGGCAAGCGGTCGCTCGAAACCATGCTCGAACACTGGGCCGCCGTCGGCGCCAGCATTCAGAAAATCACGCAAACCAATCACTCCCCGGAGAAATAGAGCCATGACCGAGAATTCATCTTCCGCCGTCGGACGTGCCGCCATCGACGCCTACCTGGACTCGGTCGAACTGGCGCTCATCGCCGCGGACGCACCGCGCATCGACCGCCTGCAGGTCCTCCAGGATCTCGAAGCGCAAATCGCCGACATGCTGGCCCAACAGCCGACGCCACTCACCGAAGAATCGGTCCGCTCCGTCCTCGACAAACTGGAGCCGCCCAGCCACTTCGCCGCCACCTACGGCAACGGCAAACAAACGGCGCCGACGCCCGATCGCCGAGCCGCTTCGCACGGCTGCCGCGCGCCCCCTGGCCCATGATCGCAACCGCGAGCTGCGCGCTTCTTGCCATCGCATGCCTGTTCGCGGTGTTCGCTGCCGCCACGAATGCGAGAGGCCCGTTCGATCTATTGATGTTTCTTGCCATTGTGAGCTTCGTCCTCACACCCATCGCACTCTGGATGGCCTACAGACAACTCCGCGCCCACCCCGACACGCCAGGTCGCGACCTCGTGCTGAAATCCACCACCGTCTACGCCGCGCTCGCCCTCGCTCTGTTGTTGCTGTTTCTTGCAGCAATCACCGAGGGCTTCGTTCTTACCGCACTCGGCGTCGTGGCATTCGTTTATTTCGAATACATGCTCATCCGCCGCATCTGGCGACACATGGCCGAAGCTCTACCCCCACAACCCACCTCTTCGCCGACCCGCGACACCAACGGAAACGGCGCAAGTGCGCCAGTCGCCTCCGCAACGCCCATGCCAGCCGTGTAAGAGTGGCAAGATCGTCAAACCAATTCCTCTCCCTTTTAGGGAGAGGCTAGGTGAGGGTTCTCTGTTGCCTGCTGGCGAGCGAGCAACGGACCCCCAGCCACTTCTCGCCAATCAAATGACGGGTAGCACCGATTGCCCCAACCGGTGCGGCGCAGCCGCAAGAAGCACATGACAGCTCGCCGCATCGGGTCTCCCACCTCCATTGACATGGACACTTCGATCGTGTCCAGTACTTCATCGTTCTCCGCCCTGCGCAATATTGTGATTCTTGCGATTTTCGCCGCCCGCATCCCTCGATCGTAGGACCGGGAGTGTAGGACCCAATGATGTGTATGTCTCAGCGTCAATCTTGTCTTCGCGCCTGTGTTATTTTCAGCGTCGTCGCGCTATGCACCGTGGCGAATGCGCAACCAATGATCACGCATTGGTACCATGCAGAGCTGTGGCGCTTTCCCGATCCGCCCCAGGACCTTTCTGACCCCTCCAGCTTGCCGACCGATCCCGAATCGATCCAATACAACGAGAGCGTGTTTTCAGACTACACGCCCGACCCGGTCGACTTGATACTTGGGGGCGACACTCCGCGGAGCGGCTCAGCGGGCACCAGCCGGCATGAGGTCCGAGTCAAAGCGAACTCGGATGCGACGCATCTGCGGGCCGCCTTTGAGACCGACTCTTACCAACTTTCAAGTGAGCAATTTCCGCCCGGGCTACTACCGCGATCCGGAAGGTCCGGAAGGCAATATCCAACGCGACCTCGGTGACTGGTCCGGCCAGACCTTTGTCACCACGTTCCTCGACGAACTTTTTACCCTTTCAGGTCCAGGGTCGGGCATGTCCAGCTTGACCTATGTGATGAATCTTAGCGGATCGAACACCACGAACGTCACGGTCAGCGGGCCAGGCAGCAACTACTTCCAGCCGATAACCGGCGGCATCATTTCCGCCTACGGTGCCGAGCTTTATGGCCCCTACATGGAACTGCCGGAGAACAGCACCATCGCACAAGCGGCGTCCCTGACGGTGCAACTGAACCTCAACGCGCCGCGTTCACCCGGTTGGCCATGAGCCTGAGTAACGACTTGATCGGTTACGATACCTACCTGACAGACGAGGACGCCGCGGCGACCTTTCTGGACGGCGATATCCACTGGAACTACGAAAGCACCGCCGCGATCGAGAAGCTCATCGTCGAGCTGCCGCGAGGCGCCAATCCGCTGGATTACAACCTGACGGCCCAATCTGGAACCAATTACCCTGTGGAATTTCGGGTCGTACCGGAGCCTTCGACCATCGCGATCATGTTGATGGGCGTGGCCGGCATCGCCCGTTGCCGTTCCCGCGCGCCGCTGAAGCTTCGACTAGCTTCTCTCTCGAGCCGGCGTGGGCACAACCTCGCCCTGTAAGGCAAAACACAATAGCCCAGGCCGCAGGCTCGCCGTGGTGAGGCAGAGCGGCGCCGCCCTGGGTTGACGTCACCCAATCCGCGCCAAAGCCCTGAAAGGGCGACATTACGCTTGCCGCCACGCGCCTTGCCTTCCACCATCAAACGTGGATATTCAATCGAATGCCCACCGATCGCAAAGGCCGCCTCCAAGAATTCGTCGCCTGGGCCGCCGCCCACATCACCGGCGACGAAAAGGGCCAGGCCCAAATCCACCTCGACAATTTTCTCCAAGCGTTCTCTCAAAAGGCCTAATGGACATCGCGCACGATTTCTACCGGCTGCTCCTTCGAGAGTTTTGACTCAAACCTCGGCCGATTCGATTTCAGCCGGCAATTTAACAGGCGCAGTCATATCTTCTAAAGCTTCCCTATCATCGTCTAACTCATCAAACACATGCTCAATGAATTCAAGATCTTCATCGGACATCGACAAACTCTGACGGTACTGCAGCGCTTCAGATCGGCAACGTATTCAACTTCACCATGGTTCTCTTTAACGAGCCGCACAATTGTGTCGATGTCGCTGCGGAAGAATTCCTTTTTCGGGTTGGTCTTGTTAAGCTGCTGCTTAACGAGGGCCTTATGCAATGCGTTTTCCAACGCGGGTGCGTTTTGGCACGAAATCATCATGTGTATATCGAATGGAAAAGGCACGGAGGCGTCACCAAGCTCACGAATCCTGTCCAGGGGCTCAAGCCTTCGCGTCATGCCGATTTTGTAAACGCTATCGCCAAAAGAACCGATGTTCGAAATCACATAGACAAACCCAGCTTTAGTAAGTTGCGCCTGCGAAATTGCCCGCTCTTTTGCTTCGGCTTCGGCCAGTCGTGCTTTAAGACTTTCGATTTCCGCACTATGTTGATCGACAGCTGAGGCGAGCGCTTTCGCCAATGCTGCTTCGACAATCGCTTTCTCCCGAATGATTCTTTCCTGTTCACGCTGGATTTCCCGTTCTAGCTTTTGTTCTTCTCGAATCTGAGCCTTGATTCGAGCCTGCTCCTCCCTTTCGAATGCCGCACGAACTTCTTTCTCATAGTCGGCTCGCAATTCTCCAACATACGTCTGCTCTTCCTCTTCCGTAATATGGAAGCCAATTCCCCGACATCGCTCGATTACGTCCAATAACCGCTCCTTGCAAGTTGCGAAGTTGTTCGCGTTTAGTGACTTGGCAATCCATTTGACGTTTTCCGTGAGATATCTGCTGCCGATTTCTTGTACCTTCTTGTCGAGCGCCGCTTGGGACTGTTGCTGCAAGGTAGAATCCAGTTCTAATTTTCGCATCCCTATGGCTAGGTTTCGTAAGTCACGCTTAAGTATGGAATTCTCATCTTCAAGTTCTTTGTACGATATGACGCGACTATCAAATTGTCGCTGCGTTTCATTAAATTGCGATGCTTGCTCATTTAAGCGTCGCTTCGTAGCCACGGATTTTTTCAAGGCGTTCCTGGAGCTGACGCGATAGCGATTCTTTCTCTCGCTGCATCTGTTCCGAAAACTGCGCTTGCTGATTTCTTAATTCCTCCACATTATGCTGATGCTCCGTCGCATGAGCCGCATTTTCTGCTTGTACTTTGTGAAGTCGCTTGCGTTTAGCATCTAGGGCGACCATCATCGCAATAGCACCGCACGCGAAACCAACCAGTGCAAACACTAGATGGCGACCGTAATGCGCTCACTTCATCGCTGAACAGGTGCGGGCAATATGACGAATGTTGATTTCGCCTTGCACTTGGGCAGTTAATCTCTTCTAAGAAGCGTCCATTGCTGCCTTAGCAGTAGCACCGCAAGCTGGGCATTTACCGCGAACTTCCCGTGCAATCCGCGTTGCCAGTGAAAGGCGATAAGAGCCTCGCTCCGGGATTCGCTGGATCAACCCCATGTGGTCCCAGGATTCCGAGATATTCCGCCAACGATCCTGTTCTCACCGATGATTGTGCGAGTTTATCTTGAGGCACATCCTCTGCCTGCTCCAGTACCGTCCATAAGCGATGCGCATTGCCACATTAGCTCAATTGCCTTTCTAAGGTCATCAGCTAAGTCCGCTGTGGTATTTTTGTCGATTCGCTTTTGCGATCTTAGAATCCCACCAAGCGTATCCGACTCAGCCGGTCAAACACGAGCGGGGCACATTGAAATATATAATCAATCGTCTCGACGTCGTTCGCTCGCTGCGTTCTTCAAAGCGCCGCTCGAATTGCATCATGCCATCGACGTATCGAAGCATTGATCGCAATTTCAATGGCGTCTAAGAATCGGCCTTCTCTGTGGGCCTTCCGCATTGCCGACATGGCTTGGCGATATTGATAAGCATCCGATTGCAGCTCGGCTTTCTTAGCCATGGCCAGTTCGACGACCAGAGAAGTGAAGGATTTCACAAGACTCACTATAGATCGCAGCGCCCGAATATTCCAGCATGACGAATCTGTGCGATCCGGGGTGAACTCGTTGCTGACGGCTCACTTATCCCGAACCGGCCCCATCACAGCGGCCCAGCCGCTGTGCACCCTATAAACACCTTCTATGTCGCCGCTGGCTTCCCGCCACGCGTGAACCTTCTCACCAACTCCTCGACCTCAACCTCAAGTCGCCGTCGCATCGACTGCGCCAATAATCCGTCACCGCCCCCGGCATCCCGCCCGACTTCCCCAATCCCACATCCCTCATCACCGACGACTGCATCCGCCCCGCCATGTAGCAGGCATATTCCGTGGCCGTCATCATGTAGTGCTAGACCGCAGCCAAAATCGCGTATAGATGTTGTATGACTCTCGATATCGATGCCATCTACGACACCGGCGTATTTCGCCCGCTGGAACCGCTAATACTACCTGATGGCACGCGGGTGCATCTGGGCGCTCAGAAGACGGGCCAGACCAGTGAAGCTTCGTCGAAACCGGCGCGAATTTACAGCCCGCGGCTTGCCCATCCGGAGCAGGCAGCGGAGTTCGAAATCCAAGTCCGGGAGGTCCGACAGTACCCAATAAGATTGCGGCGAGGTTCATCAATGCCATCGAAATTCCTGCCGACTCCAGCCCTTTGTCCGAGAACAACT
>CAVTES010000003.1:0-135544 GCA_963733885.1 uncultured Thermoleophilaceae bacterium
GTAGACGGGCGCCGGCGCCCGGGAACGACGGGAATAAGGAGGGGTCCCACACGAAACGGCGATATAGCCGCCGTTTCGTGTGGAACCCCTTTTTCGGAGGTCGCCTGCGAGCGCCGAACGTAGGTCGGCCGGCCGCGAGCCGGCCGACCTGGCTTGGCTTGTTGCTCGGCCTTAGCGGCGAACGGCTCCCCACAGGCGCTTCAGCGCCCGTGCGGCCGTCTCGGCGCCGCGCGATGCCAGCGCCCCCTTGGGGCCCGCGGACATCGGAGTGTTCTGACGATTCTGGTTGGTCATGGTGTCGATTCCTGTGAGACCGGGTTCAATGAATCAGAGAAGACCAGCCGGCCCCCTCCGAGAGAGGTGGGTGTGGGCCAGTCCCACCTCCAATTTTATCGACGCCCGAGGGCGATCAGCCGTCGTCGAGCTCGCCGGACCAGGGCACATGGCGCCAGTCGGCGGGGTTGCCATGACCGTGTCGATGTGCGAGAGGAGGTCGAACGTGGGCCCGGGCTCGTGCCCGCGAAGACGGGCAACGAGGTTCGGCCAGGCCGGGGCGTCGCCGCCCACGAGTGTGGGCCCTCAGCGTCACGCATATGGCGCCTTTGAGGGCCCACACGCCGGCAGGGTCCCTTCTTTCTCTGAGTGTTGGCCCTTTCATGCCCCCATACGGTGCATCGGAGGGCCCACACGAATCGCGCGCGTGCCCTTACTTCACCGCTGCCGTTCCGTTCGCGGCAAAGGAGACGCCGAAGAGCGGCTGGCGCGTCCGGGGGAGACAGGGGCACCTCAGGGGTCGTAGCTGAGGCTGAGGTCGCCCACACCGTCGATGTGACCCTCGAGGCGGTCGCCCGGCTCGACTCGGCCGACCCCCTTGGGCGTCCCGGTCATGATGAGGTCGCCGGCACGCAGCGCTACGAGCGTGCTCAGGAAGCTGATCGTCTCGGGCACCTTCCAGATCTGCTGGTCGAGGTCGCCCTCCTGGCGCGGCTCCCCGTTGATCCGAAGCCAGACGGCCCCCTTGGCCGGGTGGCCGACGTCCTCCACCGCGCGGATCTGGCCCGTGGGCGCGGATTGGTCGAAGCCCTTCGCCATGTCCCACGGGCGGCCCATCTTCTTGGCCTCCGCCTGCAGGTCGCGGCGCGTCATGTCCAGCCCCACCGCGTACCCGAAGACGTGGTCGAGGGCCCGCTCCACCGGGATCTCGCGGCCGCCCTCGGCAAGGGCGACCACCAGCTCGATCTCGTGGTGCAGGTCCTGCGTCTGCGTGGGGAAGGGCAGCGTGCCCGGGGGTACGACCGCGTCGGCCGGCTTCATGAAGAAGAACGGGGGCTCGCGGTCCGGGTCGTGTCCCATCTCGACCGCGTGCTCGGCGTAGTTGCGCCCGACGCAGAACACCCGGGCGACGGGGAAGACCGCATCCATGCCGGCTACCGCGACGGTGGTGATGTCGGGCGGCGCGATTGCGTAGGCGGCCGACCGGTCAGCGGCTAGACGCATAGAACGCCACCTTTCGTTCGAAGTAGGCGACCGCCTCCGAGGCCATGAAGGCGAAGGCGAAGAGGATGATGAGCAGCGCCCAGAACTCCGGCATCAGGAAGTTCCGGGAGTACAGCTCGAACAGGTAGCCGACCCCGAGCACGGCGATCAGCAGCTGGCCGATGACCACGCCCTTCAGCCCGCGGATCAGCCCGAGGCGGATGCCCGCAAGCAGCTCGGGCAGAGCCGCCCGAAGGACGATCCGGGAGTACAGCACCCGCTTCGTGGCACCGAAGGA
The DNA here is from genome assembly GCA_963733885.1 of uncultured Thermoleophilaceae bacterium. Classification (GTDB taxonomy): domain Bacteria; phylum Actinomycetota; class Thermoleophilia; order Solirubrobacterales; family Thermoleophilaceae; genus JACVRW01. The sequence continues at coordinate 1,775 of CAVTES010000003.1, forward strand.
CCGGCCCATCTCGACCAGCGAGGGGTTGACCCGCTCAACGCCGACCTGGGTGTCGAGCGCGATCACCCAGACCGAGAACAGGACCACGGTCACGATCATCGTCTCCAGCCCGAAGCCGAGCAGAGCCATCAGCGCGGGCACTATGGCGGTCAGCGGCGAGCTCTCGAAGATGTTCACCCACATCCCCATCACCGAGCCGACCGCTCGGCTGGTGCCCATCAGGATGCCCACGCCGATGCCGACGGTGAAGGAGATCCCCATCCCGATCAGGAACGCCTCGAGCGTGATCCTCGCGGCTTCCGCGAACGTGTCCGACGACACGACCTCGGGGAAGGCGGCGATCACCTCGGTGAAGGGCGGGAGGAGCGACACCAGGTCGAGCTGCCCGACGACCTCCCAAATGGCGAACCACACAAGCAGCGAGAACGCCATCGGAATCCGGTGACCGCGCAGCTCCATGTCACCTCTCCAGGTAGCCGCGAAGTTCGTGCCAGATCTGCTCGACCCAGTCGAGGTAGGCGGGGTCGCGCCGGATTTCGTCCGCGCCGCTGCTGCGGTTGATCCCCGGGCGGACCACCTTCGACACGCTCGACGGGCCCCGGGTCAAGATGACGACCTGGTCGGAGACGTAGACGGCCTCCTCGATCGAATGGGTCACGAAGATCACGGTCTTGCTCTCGTCGCTGAGCAGCCGCAGCAGGTCGTCTTGGAACTGACGGCGGATCTGCTCGTCGACCGAAGCGAAGGGCTCGTCCATCAAGAGGATGTCGGCGTCCACAGCGAGTGCTCGGGCCAGGCCGACGCGTTGCCGCATCCCACCTGAGAGCTGGTGGGGGTAGGAGTCCTCGAAGCCGGATAGCCCCACCTTGTCCACATACGCGCGCGCGGTCTCCTCGCGCTCCTTGGGGGCCACGCCACGCAGCTCCAGGCCGAAGGCGACGTTGCGGAGCACCGTCGCCCATGGCATCAGGGCGAAATCCTGGAACACGAACGCCCGGTCCGGTCCGGGACCTGTGACGGGGGCGCCGTCCACCTCGACACGGCCCGAAGTGGCCTCGACCAGTCCCGCGATGATCTTCAGCGTGGTGGTCTTCCCACACCCGCTGGGGCCGATGATGCTGGTGAGCTCGCCTTTGGGCACGTCGAAGCTGAGACCGCCCAGGGCGCGGACCCCGCCGGCGAATTCCTTGGTGAGCTCGACGATGCGGATGGCGGGCTCCCGGCCGTCCTCCAGCGCGGCGTCCACACCGGGCTCCGACGTGATGCCCGCGGTGTCGCTCATGCCGCCCTCAACTCAGGCCGGAAGAGGCGCCGCTCCAGGTTCTGCAGCAGCGTCACGCTGACGCTCGCGACCAGGATGATCGACAGGATGGCCGCGAACATCTGGGGATACTCGGCGGTGGACCGGTAGAAGGTGATCAGGTCGCCGACGCCGGTCGGGGTGATGATGAGCTCGGCGAGGATTGCGCCGGTGAAGCCCTGGGCGAGGCCGAGCCGCAGCCCGGCGAAGATCAGGCCGCTGCCTGCCGGGATGATCACCTTCCAGATCTGCTGGAAGCGGCTCGCCAGGAAGGCGTTGCTCATCTCGAGCAGCGACCGCGGCGTGTTGGCGATGCCTCGGTAGGAGTTGAGCACGATCACCGGTGCGCTGAGCAGCACCACCGCGAACACCTTGGCGGTGAAGCCGATCCCGTAGACGAACGTGATCAGCGGGACGATCGCCGCCGACGGCGAGGCCTGCAGGACGATGAACACGGGGAGCCCCAGCCACTCGGCCCGCGGAGAGAGGCCCATGACGAGCCCGGCGAACACACCGCCGACGGTGGTGAGCAGCAGGCCGACGAGGAGGGGTCCCACGGTCTCGGCGTAGGCCTCTGCGAACGTGCCGTCGACCAGCATCTCCCCGAACGCGGCGAGCGTCTCGGTACAGGAGGGAAACGCGATGTTGATCCCGGCGTTCCCGGCCCACTCCCACAATCCGAGCACGAACAGGATCGACGCGCCGCGCAGCAGCCACGGGCTGCTCAGCCACGCCGACTCGCGGCGGGCCGGCGCGCGACCGGCGCGGATCCCGGCCGACGCGGCCACCGTCAGTTGCCCGATTCCTCGACCGAGCTCAGGGCGCTCTCGGAGGGCTCGAGACTCCAGAAGTCCTCGACGTTGAGGTCCGCCGGGTCACCCTCGAGCTGGCCGGCCTCCCCGTAGAACACGAAGTCCTCCTTGGCGGCCGGCTCGCCGCCGCAGTCCTCGGTGAACAGACCCTCTTCGGCGGCCTGCTCGTAGTAGGGCAGCAACTCCTCCTCGAGCTCGGCCGGCAGGTCGGGCAGGAGCCCCAGCCGCTCCCTCTCCTCCTGGACGTACTCGGGGTTCTCGACCATGGACTGCCAGACCGTGAGGATCTCCTCGAGAAGGACCTGGAGGGACTCCTGGTTCTCCTCCATCCACGCGGTGTTGCCGAACAGCACCTCGTCGCTCGCTTCCGTCTCGGGCGTCGGGAGCGAGTGGAACTTGCCCGGCGCCTCGGACATGACGAAGTTCTTGGTCGGAATGTCGAGCATGGCGGCCTGGAGGTTGCCGCGCAGCAGCGCAGTCGCGCGCACCTCGGCGCCCGGCACGTAGGCGATCTCGCCGAAATTGATGCCCTCCTCCTCCTCGATGATCCGGGCGAGCGCCTCCGACGTCGAGCCACGGGAGTGCACGGCGAAGGTTTCGCCGTCGAGCGACTGCCAGTCGGGGTAGGCGGCCTTGTCGACCACGGGGTAGAAGCGAATGCGCTGGAGCTGGCACACGATCCGCAGGGGAGCGCCTGAGCCTTGGATCAGGCCATAGGGCGCGCCGAGCCCCACATCGGCCTGTCCGCCCACCACGGCCTGGTTGGCGAGGTCCTCGTCGGCCAGCTCGATCAGCTCGACGTCGGTGCCCCGCTTGCGGACCCGCTCCATCGCGATGAAGAGGGCGAGCGTCTCTACCGACTCGATGTCGCCGAGAGCGACCCGGACGCTGCCGCCGCCTTCCGCTTCAGAGCCCCCTCCCGAGTCCCCGCCCGAATCGTCATCGTCACCGCACGCCGCGAGCAGCAGCGCCAGAATCGCAACGAGTGCCCACACCCTCTTCATGCCCGCTCCATTCGGTCAGTCCCCGGAGAGTGGGGTAGACATATCAGATATGTTCCACCCCGCGCCACTTCTCTACCCACAGTGTTCAGGGAGGAAACGCGGCCCATGAGCGACCTGAAATCGCACGCGATCTACGTAGGTCTGCGGGAGCGGATCCTGTCCAACGACATCGGCCCCGGTACACGCGCTAGTGATGCGCGACGTCGCCAACCAATACGAGGCCAGCGACATCCCCGTCCGGGAGGCGCTGCGCATGCTCGAACGAGACGGCCTGGTCGAAACCGCTCCATACCGGGGGGCGAGAGTCACCACGCTCACGGCCAAGGAGGTCGAGGAGACCTACTTCATCCGCTCGCACCTGGAGAGCATCGCGACCGGGCTCGCCGCGGAGCGGATCACCGACGCCGAGCTGGCCCAGCTAGACCGGCTGATGATCGAGATGAGGGCCGCGGTCGATGCACAGGACGGCCCGACGTTCTCCGACCTCAATCTCGAGTTCCACCGCACGATCGTGGCCAGCTGCGGCAACGACATGCTGCGTGAGCTGACGATGGACATCTGGCGGCGCCACTCCGGCTTCCAGCGGGTCTTCCGCATGATGCCCGGGCGCATCGCCATTTCTCAGCGCGAGCACGAGGGCATCATGGCTGCACTCCGCGACCACGACGCCGAGCGGGCGTCCAAGCTCGCGCTGCTGCACAAGCAGTCCGTCCGCGACTCCGTCAGCACGCTCGTCGACCAGGCCGGCGAGAGCGGTCCGGATCCGGTGGGCGACGGAGCGCGTTCCACGGCACGGGATCACGCATCGGCGGCGCCATAATCGGCGGGCGATTTCCCGGGCTTGCGATGGCTTCGAAGGGGTACATGGCTCTTATCACCCGACCGCTCCCGAGCAGGTGCGCGCCGGCGGAGAGCAGGTGCGGGCGCGTTGCACCCCAGACGACAACGAGCCGCTCACGGAGCTTCCGCCGGGTGCAGAGGCGGTCATCCTCACGATGCCGATGGGAGGCGGCCAGCTCGAATGAAGATCGCCGTGCTCGGTGCGGGCGCGATCGGAGCGTACGCAGGCGCCGCCTTGGCGCGCGGCGGAGCCGACGTGCACCTGATCGCGCGCGGGGACAACCTCGAGGCGCTGAAGCGGGACGGGGTGCGGGTGCGATCGGACCGGGGCGACTTCGACGCTCATCCACCGGCCACCGACGATTCGAACGAGATCGGGCCGGTCGACCTCGTTTTCCTCGGGCTGAAGGCGAACTCGTACGCGAGCTGCGGCCCCCTGCTCGAGCCGCTGCTGCACGAGGAGACGGCGGTCGTGGCGGCCCAGAACGGGATTCCCTGGTGGTACTTCCACAAGCTCGAGGGCCCGTACGAGGGGCACCGCATCGAGGCCGTGGACCCCGAAGGGGAGGTGTCGCGGGTGATCCCGCCCGAGCGCGCGATCGGCTGCGTGGTCTTCGCCGGCACGGAGCTCGCCGAGCCGGGGGTGGTCCAGCACCTCGAGGGCACGCGCTTCTCGATCGGCGAGCCGGACGGCAGCCTCTCCGAGCGGTGCGAGCAGTTCAGCGAGGCCATGGTCGCCGGCGGCCTGAAATGTCCTGTCGAGGAGCGGCTGCGGGACGAGATCTGGGTCAAGCTGATGGGGAACGTCGCGTTCAACCCGCTCAGCGCCCTGACCCGTGCGACGCTCGAGGACATGTGCAGGCACGCGCCGACACGGGCGCTCGTGGCGTCCATGATGGAGGAGGCGCTCGAGATCGCCGATGCCGTCGGCGCGGAGCCCTCGGTCTCGATCGAGCAGCGGTTGGAGGGCGCCGAGAAGGTGGGCGACCACAAGCCCTCGACGCTGCAGGACCTCGAGGCGGGCAAGCCGTTGGAGCTCGCCGCCATCGTGGACAGCGTCGTCGAGCTGGCGGACCTCACGGGTGTCGAGGCGCCCAACCTGCGCGCCGTGTCGGCGGCGAGCGGCCTACTGGCGGAGACGCTCCGGCTCCGCTGACAGCAGGGCCGCCCGCTCGTCCGGCGTGAGCTCTCGCGCCTTACGGCTCTGGTCGTCCCAGGCCACGAGGACGGCCCGCCCCTCGACGGCCACATCTCCGTCGGGCAGCAGCAGGCGGTTGTCGAGCTCCACACGCGAGCGACCCAGCTCGGCGACCCGGCACTCGCCGATGAGGTAGCGGTGCTCGATGCGGACCTCCCGCCGATAGTCCAACTCGACGTGCACGAGAACGTAGCCGGTGAACGGCAAGTCCGGCAGGGTATGGCGGAAGAACGCCGCGCGCAGCTCCTCGAGGAGCTCGTGGTAGACGGCCTGGTTGACATGCCCGAGGGCGTCCATGTCCCGGTGGCGCAGCGCCAGCTCGGCTCGCACCGGCGCCCGCTGGTCACTCATCAACCGTTGCTCCACGGCTGCCCGAGCGTAAGCAACTACTCCTCTTCGCTCTCGGGGATGGACAGCACCAGCTCTTCCATTCCTTGGCCGTTGGGCCCCAGGCCGGTGGGCGGCGCGACCGCCGCTGCGGTCGGGAGTGCCGCTGGCGCGGCCGCTGCCGGCCGGTTGGCCTTGGCGAGCAGCGTCGCCTTCGTGGCGTTGCCGATCCCGTGGCCGGTGGCGAGGTCTGGCCCCGGTCCGGCGCGATGGTGACCGGTCTCGCGCGCGCAGCGTCCTTTCGCCACATCCCGGGCGGTGGTCTTCAGGACGTTCTTCGCCTGGGCGGGAGTCATCTGTGGCCAGGCCTGCTTCATGAGTGCGCACGCGCCCGCGAGCTGAGGCGCGGCGGCCGAGGTGCCGCTGAACGCGGCCCAGCCGTCGTTTCGCTCCGTGCCGTCTCCGTTCGGGTAGGCAGTCCCACCGAGGTCGCTGTCGATCGCGCAGCGAGGCTCGACCGGCAGCATGATGTACACGGCGCCGGGCAGCTTTCCGACGAGGCCGCAGACATCCGGTACGCGCCGACCGGGGTAGATGCGGCTCTTGAACCCACTCGCGTACTCGGTCGCCTCGGGCGGCTTCCCCGATTGCAGGTACGTCCCCCCTGCAGAGATCACATCGGGATGCTGGCCCGGGAAGCCCCAGTGGCCGTTACCCGCAGAGAAGATGACGACGATCCCCAGCTGCACCGCGCTCGCGATGGCCGCGGCCAGCGCTTGGTCGGCGGCGTCAAGCGGCGGATCCTTGATGTCCCCTCCCCAGCTGCAGGAGATCACGTGCGGGTTGAGCGCGACGGCGGTGTTGAAGGCGCCGACCACGTTGATGAAGTCCGTCTTCACCATGGTGAAGCTCACGTCCGGCGCGACGGCGAAGACGTTGGCCGACTCGCCGGTGCCGTGACCGATTTCGTCGTGGGCAGGGCGTGTGGCGCCGGGCGCGAGCACGACGGGGGTCGATCGATAGCCGCGGCTCGTGAAGAAGGGGTGGCGGTACCACCCCGAGTCCACCATCACCACCTTGACCCCGGCGCCCGTGTAGCCCATGCGGTGGACCCGATCGGCCATCATGCCGAGCGACACATCGGCGGGCACGTCGAGGTACCAGTAGCTCTTGCGCGGCGGCAGCTTGGATACCGCGAACGGGTAGTAGCGCTTGCTCAACGCCACCCCTTCCACGACGTCGGAGAGGGGACTGTCGGTCGTGTCGATCAGTCCGGTCACTGGCGTATCCGGACAGTCGAGCACCGTGACGGGCTCCACACGGCGCTGCTCGCGCATCGTTTCACGCTCGGTGGCCACGATGCGGCGCTTGAAGACGCGCTCGAAGGTCTTCGGAGGCGCGGCGATCGTGACCGTCGCGGCTCCGACTGACAGCACCTCGAAGCCTTCCCCCTGCAGCCGCGATACCGCGTCCGTCGTCACGCGCGGCTCGGAATAGAAGCGCGTCACCAGGTCGCTCGTCACGGGTGGGGCGTCGAACAGCGAACCGCCGTCCACCGAGCGAGGCGACGCCTCCGCGTAGATGATCTGGGGTAGGTTCGCCGCGGCCGACTCCCCTTTCTTCGCGTTCGCCTTGGCCATGTCGCTCCTCTCTATGGGGGTCAACGAAACAGGTGCGGCCGCTCCGGGAAAACGACGGTCTCGACGAGACCATCGAGCTCGTCCGGCAGACGCAGCCGACCGGCTGGACTCACCGGCCGCTCTCCCGCCGCGGCGTCCCCTCGCACCTCGAGCCGGAGGCCCAGCACGCGCTCGAACGTCTCGGGCTCACCCGTGATAGTAAGCGTGACGCCGGCATCGAGCACCTCGAAGCCCAGGGCCTCGAACGCCCGCACCGCGGCCGTCTTGTCGCGCTCGTCGGGCTCGAACTGTTCGAGCGTCTGAGACGTGACCTGCGCCGAGCTGTCGGTCAGCGTGCGACCTCCGTGCGACCTGAGGATCGCCTCGGCGGCCACGCGCATCAGATTTGAGGCCAGTGGGAGAGGTGGGCCATCAGGGCTGCCGAACCGAACACCGCTATCGAGTCGGTGCGGCCAAACGTAGCCCGCGCGATTGAGTGGGTCAAGTTGAGTACTCGGGCCCGGCGCAAAGGGGTACTGGCGAGGTCTCAGGTGGATATCTCCACCACGGGCCGCCCCTGAAGTTGGCGCCAGCCGCCGGCACGGTGATCGCGGCAGCGCAGCTCGATCCGCCCCGCGCGCTGCGTCACGAACAGCGAGCAGAGTGGGTCGCGCGGGTCGCGGCGCTTGCCGACGCCGACGAGGGCCGAGCCGTTGATCGCGACGATCGAGCGCCTCGGAGCGAGCCTCACCCGCTTGATCAGACCGGGCGCGCTGAGCGGGGAGTGGGTGTGTCCCGACAGCCAGAGCCTGGCGTTCGGACGAGCTGCGAGCAGCTCGCGGATGCGGCCGTCCGGCTTCGCATAAAAGGCGCTCATCGTGGAGGTGAAGTGCCGGCGCGGGTCTCCCATCACGGTGTGGAACAGCGGCCAGTGGCAGGCTATCCAGCAGTTCTCCGGACCCCGCTCGAGCACGCGGTCGAGGAATTCCAGCGTCGCGAGCGAAAGCCGACCGGCACGCTCGCCCCACTCGACCCGATTCGGTCCGACGACGATCACCCGCGCGAAATCGAGATCGACCGCGTAGTTCTGGGAGGGCTGCCCATAGGCACGCGCCCAGTCGCCGACGCCGCGCGCGTTGCGCAGGATGTCGTGGTTGCCCAGCACCACCGCCCAGGGCCCGGGCAACCGCGCGAGGAATTCGAGCGCCAGTTCGTCTTCGCGCGGGTCGCCGCGCTCGGTTGCGTCGCCCAACTGCAGGTGAAGCGCCGGTGCCCGCAGCCGGGCCAGGTCGCGGCTCACCGCGTCGAAGCGCGCGGGTGTGATTGCGCCGGCATGCAGATCGCCGATGCAGTGGAGCGTGCGGCGCCAGTCCGGGTGCCTCACCACCTGGCTGCGATTCGCGGTCGGCATCGCCCTAGCCCCGTTCCGGGGATCAGGGTGGGGGTGCCGCCCGCCGCGTTGACGATGTAGATGGCGCCCACGACCTCGAACGCGAAGTCCCGGCTGAATGCGATGCGCTGGCCGTCCGGCGACCAGGTGGGATGCCTGTCCAGTGCCCCTGTGCCGGCCACGTGGCTCGCATTCAGGCCATTCGCGCCGATGATCCAGATGCCGGGCTGGCTGCCACCCCTCGAGTAGGCGATGCGCTGCCCGTCGGGCGACCATGCGGGAGCACCGGGTCCCTCCCCTTCGGGTGTGAAAGCGACGGGGTTCCCGGGCGGCTCAACGAGCCACAGCCGTGGGGGAGGGAACGGCTGACCGAGACCGCGCGGGCTCCGTCCAACCATCACGATCTCTCCGTTGCTGAACTCCGCCTCGGCACGGCAGTTGTCCACGGGGTCGAGCAGTGTGGTGCGCTGGTCCTCGCTCCCCTCGTAGAGACCTGAGAAGGCGAAATAGCAGAGCGCCTCCATGTCGGTCACGTTCTCCTCGTCGAACTCGACCGACACGCCGAGGATCTCCTGGTGGACCTCCTCGAGGTTCGGCGTTCCCTGAGGTGGCGAACCTGTTGGATCGAGATCCATCGGCGCCTCGGGCGTGCCGCCGGTGAAGCCGTCGCCATTCAGGTCGTCCCGCGACCAGTCGCGGTCGCCGGCGTCGTCCCGGCTGACGTCACTGAATGCCTCGAGGTCGTCCTCGTCGAAGGTCCCGTCACCATCGTGGTCGAGGATCGCGTGGCGCACCGGCGCGGTCTGCGGCGTGAGCGAGGCCGGCTGGTCGAGGCTGAGCACGGCGCTGTAGGCGTCCAGGCGCGGAGATGAGGGAAGGTCGGTCCCGCACTCCCCTGCGGCATGCGGGAGCGGATCGCGCGACGTGGCGATCATGAGGTTGCGCAGCTGGGGGGCGGTCAGGCTCGGCTCGATCGACCAGAGGAACATGCCGAGCGCCGCGACCTGAGGCGAGGCCATCGACGTGCCTGTCTTGTTGCCGGCCGCGGAGCCGAAAAGATGTGAGAAGACGTCCGTGCCTACGGCGGCGATGTTGCCGCTGCGATTGGAGGTCGTCCCGAGGCAGCCCGGTTCGAAGGCAGGCGCGCCGGTATCCAAGAGGTTCTCGACCGCCAGCGTGTTGCGCAGCTCCGTCATCGGGAGGTCGAACTGATTCGTCAGGTCCGAGCGCAGCGCGGCGGCCGCCCAGCGGCTGTTCCGGTTCGCCGGTGCCGCGCTGTTGCCTGCCGACGTGGCGTGCAGCATGCGGTTCTCCAGGCCGGTGGAGGTGCGCACGAGTTGTGCCCAGTCGGACCCGAGCTGCTGCGCCTCGGAGTCAGTGGGCGCCGGGTTCGAGCCGAGGCTCGTGTTGACGACCACGTGCCCGGTCAGCGCGGTCGCCTTCTGGAAGATCTTCAACCCCGTCATCTGCGTCGAGCTGCCGACGACATCGATCACGTGCAGCGGCGTGCTCGCCGGGAAGACGCCGGTGACGTTTCCGGCTGCGGTCCCGTTGGTCGCGAAGCCCGAGGCGGCGATGCCGACGACGTGGTAGCCGTGCTCGTCGGGTCCGGTACGCACGAACAGGTCGCCACTGTTGTACGACGGGGCGTCTACTTGTGCCGAGAGCGGACCGTTGCCGAACATGTCGGCGACGATCATGGTCGGGCGGTCGCTCAGCTCGATTGCCCCCTGCGCGTTCCAGGCCGCCGGCATGCGAAGGGCGATGAGGTGGCTCAGCACGCCGGCGTTGCCGGATGACAGCGGCGTCGTGAACCCCAGCGGCAACTGGTCCGTTGCCGGCATGTCCGCGCGCTCCGCGCTGTCGACGCCGGGAAGCGTGCGAAGCGTGGCAAGCAGCGCATCTAGCGCCGCCAGGCTACCCGGATCAGGGATCCCGACCGCGAGGCCCGGCCAGCCCGCGACTGATCCGACGACCTTGCCATCCACGCTCTGGAGCGCCGCGTTGACCTGACCGACAGTGGCCGACGGGCGTCATCCGCAGGGCGATCTCCTTGCGCGCGATGCGCAGCCCCTCCGGAGAGGTCGAGACCTCGGCTTCCTCATGTCGCGGGTCGGTGTCGACGTTCTCCACCGCGTCGAGGGCGGTCGCGCTCGCCTCGCCCGCCACCCCGCCCGGGGCGTGGTTGACTACGACGCTCGCTGCCGAAGCATTCCCCGCTGCATCGGAGGCGGTGACCCCGATGGTGTTCGATCCTTCGCTCAGCGCAACCTGGCAGGAGTAGTTGTCACCGTTCCGCGTCGCAGCTTGGCCGTTGCAACTCACGCTCGAAATCCCAGAGCCCGGATCGCGGGCGCTTCCTTCAACTGTTGCGGTCGGCTGATCGAACCACGCGCCCGCGCCTGGCGAGGCGATTCTGAGCTCGGGCGACGTCGTGTCGGGTGCCGGCGGGAATGGTGGGGCAGACGGCGGCAGTGGGAGTGCAGGCGGTGGCAGTGAGGGGGCAGGTGGCGGCGGAGCGGCATTTCGCAGGCACAGAGACCGCGCCCGCCTGAGTTCCTTCAGCTTGATGGTCTGCTTCGTCACGAAGGCACGCCGCTGCTTTCGCGACCGATGCGAGCGGAAGAAGGCACGCCGCCGCGAGCCCATCTTCCGCTTGAAGGCGTTCAGGCGCTTGGTTTCCGCCTGGCAAGGCTCGGCCTGCGCCGCAATGGGGTGGAGTCTCAGGCCCGCGTCCGCCGTCGCGCCGGACGTCAACCCGAGCAGCAGGGCCGCCGCGATCGTGAGGCCGACGCTCAACGCGCGCCGGCTGCCGGGGCGGTTCACCTCGACAGTCTACGCGCGCTCTTCGTTCCGACCCGGGATCCCGGGTGGGAAATCCGGATGCTCTCCATCGCCCGCAAACGCCGGCAGCCGCGGCGGGTCGGTTGGCTAGGGTTGCCGCGCTACCGGTGCCGTCCTTGGCACGGCATCATTCGGTACCAGCGAACTGCGCCCAGGGAGACTCGAACTCCCACCCCGCATAAGCAGGACAAGGCCCTCAACCTTGCGCGTCTACCAATTCCGCCACAGGCGCGTGGCGCGCTGAGTATAGAGCCGCCCAGGGGGCCTCCGGAGCCGTCGGAGGGGGCAGTCCCTTGATGTCGTCCGACGGGCTGGGTACTCTGCGAACACATGTTCGGATCACCGCATACGACTGGCCCTCAGAGGAGGTCTCGATGGTCGAAATGAACCTGACCAAGCGCCAGCAGGAGATCTTCGACTACATCAAGCAGTACCGGAGCGACCACGGCTACCCGCCCACCGTGCGGGACATCGGCAAGGCGATCGGGCTGACCTCGTCGTCAACCGTCCACGCCCATCTCGCCAACCTCGAGAAGCTCGGGCTGCTCCGTCGCGATCCCACCAAGCCGCGGGCGATCGAAGTGCTCAAGGACAAGGCCAGGCAGGTCGTCACGCCCCCCGGGCTGCCCGTGGTCGGGCAGGTGGCGGCGGGCCAGCCTGTCCTGGCCGACGAGAACATCGAGGAGTACGTGCCGGTGCCCGGCATCGCGGGCGGTGACGACGGCGAGTTCGTGCTCCGCGTGAAGGGCGACTCCATGAAGGACGCCGGCATCCTCGAGGGCGACTTCGTGATCGTGCGCCGCCAGGAGACCGCGGGCGACGGCGAGATCGTCGTGGCACTCGTCGGCGAGGAGGCCACGGTCAAGCGCTTCTTCCGCGAGGACGACCACGTGCGGCTGCAGCCGGAGAACGAGTCGATGGAGCCGATCCGCACGCGCGAGGCGCAGGTGCTCGGGCGCGTGGTCGGGCTCTGCAGGAGGGTGACATGACCACGGCGCTGCTCGAATCGCCGCTGTCGTTGTACGGAGAGGCGCGCCGGCTCCGGCTGGCGGACGAGTCCGGGATCACCCTCGAGGAGCTCCTCGAGAGAACGCTGCGATCCGCGCGAACCGAGGTCGTGGCCGAGTGCCCGGTGTGCCGCGGCCAGATGAACGTCTCGGACGGCGCCGCGCGCTGCTCGGGCTGCGGCTCGACGCTCTCATAGCCCGCGGTCCGCCTCCGACTGAGCGCGGCCGTCGGCGTCCGCTGGATCGTCGCCGTCCGCGCTGGCGGCGCGGTCCGACCCGGCCTACACTTGAGCTGCCGGCCGAGCAGCCGCGGGGAGGTCGGGGAGACAACCGGCCCCTCGAGGAAAGTCCGGACACCTCAGGGCGAGGGTGGTCGGGAAACCGACCCGGGGAAACCCGCGGGACAGTGCCACAGAAACACACCGCCTAAGCGCCAGCCTCACGTGAGCTGGCGCCGGCAAGGGTGAAATGGTGCGGTAAGAGCGCACCGGCGTCGCGGCGACGCGGCGGCCCGGCAAACCCCACCCGGTGCAAGGCCAAGCAGGAGCGATGACGCTGCCCGCCGAGCTCCAGGTAGGCCGCAGGGCGAGAGCCCCGTCCGGCACGGTCACGACCGCGACCGGACGAGACGGATGGTTGCTCACGACAGGATCCGGCTTACAGGCCGGCTAAGGAAAGGCCCCGCACCTCGCGGGGCTTTTCTATGCCGCGGGGCGAGCCGGGACGGCCGGCGCCGTCAGACCGCGTTTCTCGGCCACGAGGCCCTGCACCACCCCGACCGCGGCGAGCGATCCGGCAGAGATCGCTCCCGCCACCTGCGGAAGCTTGGCGCTCAGGTCGCCGGCGGCCGAGACGCCCTCCGAGGTCGTGCGGAACATCGGGTCGACCACCACGGCATCCACCACAACCGGCCCGGGCTCGGCGGTCTCCGCCCCGAGTTGGGTCGCGAGCCCGGAGCTGCTGCGCGGCGGTGACGGGCACGAGCAATCCCGCGCGCTCGAGTAGTGAACCGTCGGCGAACTCGATCCCAGCGAGCGAGCCGCCGCGCGCGACCAGGCCCGCGACGGGCCGCTCGTCGACCTCGATGCCGGCTGCCGCGAGCCGCTCGCGGTCGCCGTCACCGAGCTCCGCCGGACCATTTCCGAGCAGCACGACGTCGTCGCTCCACTCGCGCAGCAGCATGGCTCGGTGCACTCCTCCGTCGCCGCCGCCCAGCACGGCGAGCGCCTGGTCCCGCACCTCCCAGCCGTGACAGAACGGACAGTGGAACACCGACCGGCCCCACAGCTCTCGGAGACCCGGAAGTTCTGGCGGCCGGTAGTCCATTCCGGTCGCAAGGATCACGCGACGGGTCATCTCGCGACCGCCGCCGGCGAGCTCGAGCTCGAAGCCGCCTTCGAGCCGCTCGCCGCCCTCGACGGTCCCCGCGCGCAGCTCGACGGTCGGGTAGGCCGCGAGCTCCTCGCGTCCGGTGGCGTACAGCTCGGCGGGCGGGCGGCCCTCGTGTCCGAGCAGCCCTCCGATGCCCTCGGCGGGGAGGTTGCTCGGCGAGCCGGCGTCGACCACGAGCGTGCGCTGGCGGGCTCGGCCCAGCACGAGCGCCGCGCTCAGGCCGGCGGCCCCGCCGCCCACGACGATGCAGTCCCAGGTGGTTTCCATGCCCGCCACCGTATCAGTCTATTGAGAATCATTCTCAATAGATCCTGAGGGCCTCCGCCCAACGGGGATTCACTTGCAGCCTCGACGCTGCTACCGTCCGCGTGGTCAGCGCCGGGTGTGTCCGGCGAACGAGTGTTAGCGCCCGCAGTCGTTGCTTCACAGCTCCTCCGCGACGCAGCACGAAAAAACCAGTGGAGGTACCAGCAATGGCCACCGGAACCGTGAAGTGGTTCAACGACGACAAGGGCTTCGGCTTCGTGACGCCCGACGAGGCAGGCAAGGACCTGTTCGTCCATCACACCGGCATCGCCGGCGAGGGCTTCAAGTCGCTCGCCGAGGGTGCGCGGGTCTCCTACGACGCCGAAGCCGGCGACAAGGGCCCGAAGGCCGTCAACGTGCGGCCGATCGCCTGACGGGCGCTTGATCGCTACATAACGCGGGCCGACCCCTGGCGCGCCGACCGGCGGGCGACGGTAACGACCGCTCACCGATTATCGGTTTGGACTGCGGCGCTACCGGCGACTAGAGGCGCACCAGGGGGTGCCCTTGCCGTCCGCAACACGTCAGAAGAAGAACTCGTCCGCGACACGCAGAAGGAAGTCCAAGCCGGCGAAGGCGAAGCCGGCGGAGGACGCCTTCTGCCCGCACTGCCACCTGCTAATCGAGCGCAAGGTAGGCGACGATTGGCCCCAGGAGCCGCTTCGGTGCCCGCACTGCCGGCTGCTCGTCGGCACGGGACGCGCCCGCCCGACGCCGTCCGCAGAGCCCGGCGCGCGGGGCAGCGCCGCCGGCGTCTTCGCCCACGAGGCGAAGCGCGCGAGCGGCGACGCCGACACCTCGAAGGAGGACGTGCGGAAGGCGATCAGGAAGGTCGCCGAGGACTCCGGGCAGCGTCCCGAGCGCCTGCTGATGGTCGACTACCAGCAGCGTGCCTCCGACGACGAGAAGCTTCCCGCCCTGAGCGACGTGTTCGCCGCGTACGGGAGCTGGAAGCGAGCCCGCCGGGCGGCAGCCGAGTCGGCCTAGCCGCTCGGCGGCCGGCCCGCCCGGATACGAGGGCCGATCGCGTAGTGCGGCAAGCGCTCGGCTCGGCCGAGTGCGCGCCGAGCGACTCGCCCCCGCGGCAGGTAAAGTGCCGCCCGCGATGGAATGGCTCTTCGTCATCGCCCCGTTTCTCGTGCTGGGGATCGGGGTTCTTTTCGTCGCGTTCTCCGGGGGCCCCGGCGGCGCGCGCGAGGCCTACCTCACCGGCGGCCGGCGGTCCTTCCCGATCATCATCCTCGCGATTTACATCGCGCTCGGCATCGCCGTGCCGGCCGCCGTGATCGCCGCCCGCGGCGAGGCCGAGGGAGGCGTCGGCAGCCTCCGGACCGAGCCTGCGAACGCGCAGCTCGAGAACGGCAAGGAGCTCTTCATCGCCACCTGCAAGAGCTGCCACAACCTCGACGCCGTTCAGGCGACCGGGGTCACCGGGCCCGACCTCGACGAGCTCGGCGGGCTCGACCGCGAGCGCGTTCTGAACGCCATCGAGAACGGCGGCACGGGCCAGGGCCGCATGCCCGCGGGCCTGCTTCAGGGCCAGGACGCCGAGGACGTGGCGGCGTACGTGGCGCGGGTCGCGGGCCAGTAGATCCCGGGTCCCAAGCAAGCTGCACTTTCCGGCTTTTTGTTCCGTCCGGTGGATGCGCTCTGCTGCTAGCATGGCCGCGTCCATCCAAGCCGAAGCTCCGCCCGGCAGCGGGGCGTGGGGGACCCAGATGGCCGCAGGGCCGGGGGCGAATCGCGATGCCTCGCGAAGCGCGACTCTTTCAGCGCGAGCCCGTCAGCTAACCCCGCAGGCGAGAAGAGAGAGAGCCGATGTCGACAGCCGGTGCCCGCGCTCTGCGGGAGGATGACAACGGAATGAGTCGCGAGGCGGTCCTGCTCCAGTGGGAGCGCAAGATCGAGGACGCCGAGCGTCGGGAGAGCGGCCGTTTCGAGAGCGGGTCCGACGAAGACGGGCCGCTCGCCGAAGCCGTCCCGCTCCGGCCCGCCGAGGACGCGACCAGCCCGGAGCCGCGCCGCTTCGAGCGGAGCGCGCCGTCGCCCGCGGGCCCTGCCCCGACGGCAGAGCGCCGCGCCGTCACCATCGCAGGCCAGGCCCAGCCGGCGCGCCGGCGCCGGTCGGTGGTCGAGGCACAGATGGCCCAGCCTGACCGGATCGCCCTCTGGGCGTTCCTGCTGGGCCTCTTCCTGGTGGCGGTGGCCGCCGGGACCGCGCACGCGTAGGCCGCGCAGGCACACCCGAGAACGACCGGTCTCAATTGGCGTATTTCTCACGCCTTTTCCGCCTATACTTACGGCCTGTAAGCATGAGCGGAAAGTGAAAGCAGCGCGATGAAGACGAAGGAGAGCAGGTTCCAGGTACACGATGAGCTCACCGCCCCAGAGCGGAGCGTCCCGATCCTCAAGGGCGCCCTGGCGGGCGGCGGCCAGCTCCCCAACTTCATCGGCGTGCTCGCCGGCTCCCCGGCCGTGCTCCGCGCGTACGCCCGCTTCCGCTCCGAGCTCCGGAACGGTGCGCTGCCTTACGCGACCCAGCAGCGCATCGCGCTCGCGGTCGCCGAGCACCAGGGCAGCGAGTACGGGCTCTCGACGCTCCAGCGCACCGCCCGCGACTGCGGCCTGGGGCTGGACGAGATCGCGCTGGCGCGAGAGTTCGACTCGCGCGACGAGCGCGAGGCCGCTCTACTGCGCTTCGTGAAGGCGCTGCTCGAGTCGGACGGGGCGCCGCCGCGGCACAAGCACGAGGAGGCGCTCGAGGCGGGCTGGGCCGACGAGCAGGTCCTGGAGGCGATCGCCCACGTGGCTCTGGCCACCTTCGGCAACCTCGTCACACGCGCGGGGGACGTTCCACGCGACGGGTCGACCGAAGACTCTCGCCTGCAGCAGGCCGCCTGATGCCCTCGTATGTCCGCGTCGTCTCCGGGTACGATTACAACATGGCCGAACAGGCCACCGCGGAAGACAATCCGGTCGCCGCGCGGCGTGAGAGTTGTTGCTCGGCATACCACGCGGCGATAGAGCTGATCGGGAAGCGCTGGACCGGCGCCATCGTCTTCGTCCTGCTGGACGGCCCACTGCGCTTCTCCGAGGTGAAGGTCCTGGTGCCCGACCTTTCGGACCGCCTCCTGTCCGAGCGCCTGAAGGAGCTCGAGGGGGAGGGGATCGTCGAGCGCCGCGCGAGCGAGGGCGTTCCGATCCGCATCGAGTACGTCCTCACCGAGAAGGGTCGCGGGCTGGAGCCCGCCGTGCGGTCGTTGAAGGTCTGGGCGCGCTCCTGGCTGTAGCTGGCTAGCCTTCCCGGCTCCGCCGACCCTCAGACTCGCCCAAGGAGCCCGCGAATGGC
Organism: uncultured Thermoleophilaceae bacterium; assembly: GCA_963733885.1. Lineage (GTDB taxonomy): Bacteria > Actinomycetota > Thermoleophilia > Solirubrobacterales > Thermoleophilaceae > JACVRW01. The sequence goes on from CAVTES010000003.1 coordinate 19,163, forward strand.
CGATCAGCCGCCCCGGACAGCCGATGACATCAAGTCGTTCGTCGACGACAAAGGCATCCGCTTCGTCCGCCTCTGGTTCACCGACATCCTCGGCCAGCTGAAGAGCTTCTCCATCAACGCCCAGGAGCTCGACGACGCCTTCGAGGGCGGCATGGGCTTCGACGGCTCCTCGATCACCGGCTTCAACGCGATCGAGGAGTCGGACATGATCGCGATGCCCGATCCGGAGACGTTCAACGTGCTCCCGTGGCGGCCGGAGGACAAGGGCGTTGCGCGCATGTTCTGCGACGTCGTCACTCCGAGCCGTGAGCCCTACGAGGGCGACCCGCGGCACGTGCTGCGCCGCACGCTCGAGCGCGCCGAGCAGATGGGCTTCTCGAACTTCTACGTCGGCCCCGAGCTCGAGTACTTCTACTTCAGGGGCGCCAAGACCGAAAACGGCGCGGCGCCGGAGATCCTCGACGAGGGCGGCTACTTCGACCTGACCACGCTTGACGCCGGCTCCGACGTGCGGCGCGAGACAGTCCTGGCGCTCGAGCAGCTCGGCATCCACGTGGAGTACACCCACCACGAGGTGGGCCCGTCGCAGCACGAGATCGACATGCGCTACGCCGACGCGCTCAAGATGGCGGACGACTGCATGACGTATCGCATCACGGTCAAGGAGTACGCCATGAAGTACGGCTGGCACGCCACCTTCATGCCGAAGCCGCTGTTCGGCGAGAACGGCTCGGGGATGCATACGCACCAGTCCCTCTTCCGCGAGTCGAGCAACGCCTTCTACGACGCGAACGACCAGTACTTCCTGTCCGACACCGGCAAGGCGTTCATCGCCGGTCAGCTCAAGCACGCGCGCGAGGTCACCTCGGTGTTCGCGCAGTGGGTGAACTCCTACAAGCGTCTGGTGCCGGGCTTCGAGGCGCCGGTCTACTGCGCCTGGTCGCGCCGCAACCGGTCCGCGCTCGTGCGGGTGCCGCTCTACCACCCCGGGAAGGAGCAGGCCACCCGGATGGAGCTGCGCTGCCCGGATCCCGCCTGCAACCCCTACCTCACGTTCGCGATCCTGCTCGCTGCCGGCCTGGAGGGCATCGAGAAGGGCTACGAGCTGCCCGAGCCGATGGAGAAGAACCTGTACCACATCAGCCCGGAGGAGCGGAAGCGCCTCGGGATCGAGCAGCTGCCCGAGACGCTCGGCGAGGCGATCGAGCTGACCGCGGAGTCGGAGCTCGTGCTGCGCACCTTCGGCGAGCACATCTTCAACCGCTATGTGGAGATCAAGCGGCAGGAGTGGGAGGACTACCGCGTTCAGGTGACGCAGTGGGAGCTAGACCGCTACCTGTCGATTCTGTAGCGACCCAGTAGGATCTCGCCACCGGGCGCAGGTCAGTGACAAGTCAAGCGGGGGCCACACGGTAGAAAGGCCACTGCATGTCCGAACGCCGTTCGATCTTCGCCCGCCCGGTCGGCTCCCGCGCCAAGTGGGTCGTGTTCGCGATCTGGCTGGTCGGCATCTTCATCGCCGCCGGCCCCGCGAACCTGCCCGGCAAGTTCACCGACGCGGAGGAGAACGAGTCCACCTCGTTCCTGCCCGGGGACGCCGAGTCCACCAAGGCGCTCGAGGCCGCCGAGGAGCTGCAGGGCGGCGAGCTCGCGCCGGCGGTAATCGTCTACCGGCGCGAGGCGGGGCTCACCCCGGCGGACCGGCAGAAGATCGTCGAGGACGTCCAGCGCCTGACCGAGCGGCGGTTCCCGGGCGTCGTTCCCGACGGGGCCACCGCCGCGGCGGGCGGCCAGGAGGGCGGCGCCCAGCAGGGACCGGCCGGCGGCGCCGGCCAGGCACCGGAGGGCGGCGCGGGGCAGGCCGAGGGTTGCGGCGGTCCGACCACGCCGATCCCGGGCCAGCCCGCGGACTACGCGCCGTTCGTCGGACCGCTGTGCTCGGAGGACGGCAAGGCCGCCATCGTGACCGCGTACCTGAAGGGCGACGGGGAAGGCGACACGATCCTCGACCCGATCGAGTTCTGGCGGGACACCGTGTCGGATCCGGGCGGCGGCCTCGAGGTGAAGATCACCGGCGGCGCCGGCTACGCCGCGGATGCAATCGAGGTCTTCGAGAGCATCAACGGCACGCTGCTGCTGGCGGCGGTTTCGCTGGTGATCTTCCTGCTGATCCTGATCTACCGCTCGCCGATCTTCCTGTTCATCCCGCTCGCGGCGATCATCTTCGCCGAGATGCTCGCGCGCTCGATCGGCTACGGGCTCTCCGAGCTGGGCGTGACGATCAACGGCCAGTCCAGCGCGATCATGTCGATCATGGTGCTGGGCGCCGGCACCGACTACGCGCTCCTGATCGTCGCGAGGTACCGCGAGGAGCTACACGACACGCTGGACCGGCACGAGGCGGCGAGGGCGGCGATGGCCTCCGCCGGCCCCGCGGTGTTCGCCTCCGCCGCGACCGTGATCGCCGCGCTGCTGTGCCTCTCCATCGCCAAGGTCAACGGCACGTCGGGCATGGGCCCGATCGTCGCGATGGGCGTGGCGTGCGCGGCCCTCTCGATGCTGACGCTGCTGCCCGCCCTCCTCACGATCTTCGGCCGCCGGGCGTTCTGGCCGTTCGTGCCGCACACACCTGACTGGGAGCTTGCCAAGCAGCTCCCGTCCGGAGGCGTCGGCCGGCGAATCGTGGATGGCCCGACCGTGGCCGCCACGCTTCCGGTGATCGGCGCCGCGCTGTTGGTACTGATCTTGCTCCCGCTGGTCCTGCTGAACGCGGCGCTGCGCGGCCTGGTCGCGCTCGTCACCGCCGGACGCGCGAAGTTCCCTTCGCTGATCGTCGGGCCGCTCGACCGCGCCGTCTTCAAGCCCTACGAGGTGCGCCGCACCAAGCACGAACACCTGGCTGACGCCACGCACGGCTTCTGGAAGCGGGTCGGCGACCGCGTGGCGCAGGGGCCCAGGCGAGTAGCGATCGGGTCGGTCGCGGTCCTGCTGGTGTTGTGCGCCGGCCTCTTCTTCTTCTCAACGGACCTGACCACCAACGACAGCTACCGGACCGAGGTGGAGTCCGTGGAGGGACAGGACCTGCTGGCCCAGAGCTTCCCCTCGGGGGCCAGCTTGCCGGCAGACGTGATCGTGCGCGACCCGGCCGACGTGCCGGCCGTGACGCGTGCACTCGAGCAAGCGCCCGGGGTGGAGTCCGTCTCGCCGCCGGTCGCCCAGGGCGATGACGGCGTCCTGGTGCAGGCCACGCTCGAGCTCCCGCCCTACTCGACCGAGGCCTTCGACCTGGTCGAGCCGATCCGCGAACGGGCGCAGGAGGCCGCGCCCGACACCCTGGTCGGCGGCCCGACCGCTGTGGAGTTCGACGTTCGCGAGGCGGCTGCCTGGGACTCCACGGTGATCCCGCCGATCGTGCTCGCGGTCGTGTTCCTTATCCTCGTGCTGCTGCTGCGCGCTGTGGTCGCCCCGCTGATCCTGATCGGCACGGTGATCCTCAGCTTCTTGGCCGCGCTCGGCGTGGGGTACTTCGCCTTCGACGTCATCTTCGACTTCCCCGGCTCGGACCCGTCGCTGCCGCTCTTCGCGTTCGTGTTCCTCGTCGCCCTCGGGGTCGACTACAACATCTTCCTGGTTGCCCGTGCCCGCGAGGAGACGCTGAAGCACGGCACGCGCGAGGGGATCCTGCGCGCCCTCGCGGTGACCGGCGGCGTGATCACGAGCGCCGGGATCGTCCTTGCTGGGACGTTCTCGGTCCTGGCCGTCCTGCCGCTCGTGTTCCTCACCGAGATCGGTTTCGTCGTCGCCTTCGGCGTGCTGCTCGACACCTTCCTGGTGCGCAGCGTGCTGGTTCCGGCGCTCGTGCTCGAGACGGGTCCGAAGGTGTGGTGGCCCTCAGCGCTCGCGAAGCGCGAGCAGAGGGAGCCGGCCCAGGTCTAGTTTCGGCGGCTGGAGCAGCCTGGCGGGCCTCTCGGCGCGTGAGCTTGCCGTGCGCTGACGGGGCACGTCAGCGAAATGTCAGCGAAATGTCAGCGGGTCGTGATCTGCTGCTCGGCACACCCACCAGACGGCTTCGCAAGGGGACCCCAGCAGAGATATGTCCGCGGATGCTTTGAAGACGAATCGCCGCGGCATGCGAACGCGCTTGCGCCTCGGCGCCAGCGCTCCGGGTGTGCGCTTGCTCATGCTGGCTTTTGGCGTGCTCTCGCTGGCCCAGTATGCGGTCACCACGGCGCTTGCGATCTATGGCTTCACCGAGGCGGGCGCGCTTGGGGCGGGGCTTGCGGGGGCACGCGTCCTCCCGTCCACAGTCGCCGGGGTCTTCGGCGGAAAGGTGGCGGCCCGCGCCAGGCCCGCGTTCGTGCTCCTTGGGGGAACGGCTGGAGAGGTGCTCGCGCTCGCGGCCGTGTCTGGAGCGGTGCTCACGGGCGCCCCGTTCGCGCTCGTGCTGGCCGTGGCGATGGTGGACGCGGTGGTGATGATGGTGTACCGGCCGGCGCAGGCGCGGCTGCTGCCGGCGCTCGTCCGGACGCCCTCCGAGCTCACGGCGGCGGCGACCGGGCTGACCAACATAAAGGGGATCAGCCAGATCCCCGGCGCGCTGGCGGGGGGGCTGCTGATGGAAATGGCGGGCGCCGCGGCGACGTTCCTGATCACAGCTGCCGTGATCGCGGTCGCGGGGGGCCTCGTGGTCCCCGTTCTCAAGCGCACGCGCGGAGTGGGCGCCCAGAGCGGCCCGGTGAGCGCCGGGGACCGCCAAGGCGGCAGGGTGGGTGGGGGCGTCCGCCGGGTGATGGCGGTTTCGGGAATGCGGTCGTTCGTGCGCGGTCTGTGGCTGCCGCTCGCGACGGTCGCGACGCTCGAGCTGATGGGGCTGGGGGAGTCCGCGGTCGGCGTGCTGATGGCCGCCGCAGGGATCGGAACGTTGACTGCGCTGCCGGCCAGCAGGCTCCTTGTGGGCCGGCAGTCGCTGCTTGTGCCGCTCGCGGTGGCGCTCGCGCTCTGCGGGGTGCCGCTGCTCGTCATCGCGGCGGTGCCGGAGCCCGTCTTGGCGCTCGGTCTGCTTGCGGTGTGGGGCTTGGGGACGGCCTTCGCCGACGCCACCGTGAGCTCACTGCTCTTCCGGTTGGTCGCGGGTCGCGAGATCGCGCGCGTGGTGGGCTCGGTCGAGAGCCTCAAGCTCGGGCTGGGCGGCGCCGGCGCGCTGGCCGCGCCCGTCTTGGTCGGGGCGTTCGGGGTCCGTGGCGCGATCGTATGCGCCGGCCTCGTGCCCATCGTCCTGCTCGCGGCGGAATGGCATGGCCTGCGCCGGGTCGACGAAATCGCTGGGCGGCGGGTCAAGCGCATCGAGCGGCTGGGGCGGGTTCCTCTGTTCCGCGCGCTGAGGGTGGACGCGCTCGAACAGGCTGCGGCGGCGCTGGTCCCTGTCGAGCTGCCGGCGGGCGCGGAGGTGGTGCGCCAGGACGATCCGCACGCGCGGCGGTGGTTCTTGGTGGAGGACGGGATTGCCGAGGTGCTGGTCGACGGCTGGCACGTATCTACCTTGGGGCCGGGCTCGTCCTTCGGCGAGAAGGCTCTGCTGCGATCGGTTCCGCGGGCGGCGACGGTGCGGGCACGCACCCCATTGCGGCTACAAGCCCTCGACCGTCTGCCTTTTCTCGCCGCCGCGACCGGCGAACCGAGCGGAGCGGTGCCGGACCCCGGCCTTGGCATGCCCGAGGCGCCGGCGGAGCCGGCCGAGTTGCTGCGGGTCGTCCCGTTGTTGACCGGCCTTGAGGAGCGTAAGCTCCAGGAGCTGGCGGCGCTCGGCCACGAGCGAACGGTTGCGGCCGGCGAGGACGTCGTTCGCGAGGGGGAACCGGCCGACCGCTTCTACGTGCTGCTCGAAGGAAAGGCCACTGTGTACTCAGGGCAGCGCATCCTTCGCACCCTCGCGCCAAGCGATCACTTCGGGGAGATCGCGCTCCTCCACCACGTTCCCCGCACCGCAACCGTCCGCGGCGTGACGGACCTGCGTCTCTTCTCCCTCGACCGCGAAGCGCTCCTCGGGGCCGGTCCGGACGGCTTGACCACCGCAGCGCTCGTCTGATCCGTCGCTCGAGCCGCACCTCCGATCGAACCGGCATCACTAGCTGCCCGGCGGCATCATTGATCACGCTCTTGACTCGCTATAGATAGCGCGTATATATTGGCAGTATCTATGCGAGAGCTCTTCCTTGCCCTCCTCGCCGGCGAGACCGCGTATGGCTACGAGCTCGGGCGGACGCTGCAACAGGAATTCGGGGAGCTGTTGCCGGCGCTGAACGCGGGGCAGATCTACTCGACGCTTGCGCGGCTGGAACGCGATGATCTGGTCGTGGGCCACAGCGTCGCGGGCGACAGTCGCCGCAAGCGCGTGTACGAGCTCACCGACGCCGGCCGTGCCGCGCTGGAGCGCTGGGTCGAGACGCCGGTACCTGGGACGCGGCTCAAGGACGAGTTCTTCATGAAGTTCGTCGTCGTCGTGTCCGGCGGGCTGGCGGAGCCGAAGGCCGTGATCGAGGGACAGCGACGCGAGTATCTGCAGTCGCTTCGCGACCTCGACGCGCTGCTCGCCTCGAACGGCAAGGGCGCCGCCGCCGAGTTGCTCGTGGAGGGCGCGGTGCTTCACGCGAAAGCGGACCTGGAATGGCTCGACTTGATCGAGCAACGACTGAGTGCGCGGGAGGGATGGAGATGACACACGTGCTCGAGGCGCGAAGCCTCGCCAAGACCTACGACACCGGCGGCGCGAAGGTCTTGGCCCTCTGCGGCGTCGACCTGGCGATCGCGCGGGGCGAGTTCGTCGCGATCATGGGGCCGAGCGGGTGCGGCAAGTCGACCCTGCTCAACCTGCTCGCGGGCCTCGATCGCCCGACCGCGGGGGAGGTCTGGCTCGACGGCAAACGGATCGACCAGCTGAGCGAGACCGAGCTCGCACAACTGCGTCGCCGGCATATCGGGGTCGTGTTCCAGTTCTTCAACCTGATGCCCACCCTTTCGGCGGTCGAGAACGTCGAGCTGCCGCTGCTGCTGGTCGGCCGGCGACGGAAGGATGCCCGGCGATCCGCGAACGAGCTGCTGAGCGAGCTTGGCATCGGCGACAAGCACGCCGCCGCTCCGGTCCACCTCTCGGGGGGGCAGCAGCAGCGCGTCGCGCTGGCACGAGCGCTCGCGAATACCCCCGACATCGTGCTCGGCGACGAGCCGACCGGGAACCTCGACTCTGCGGCGGCCCGCGAGGTGCTCGGGCTTCTGCGTGGCGCCCGCGACCGGGGTCAGACGGTGTTGCTCGTGACGCATGACGCGCGCGTCGCCGCGGCGGCGGATCGGGTGATCACCCTCCGCGATGGACTCGTGTCTGACGAGACCGAGCTGCAGGCCGCGCGCCCGGTCGCGCTTCCCTTCGAACGCGACGGGCGGACGTGACCGCGACGCTGGTCAGGCTCGCGTTTGCGGGCATCCGCTCGCGCCTGCTCGCGAGCATGCTCACGATTCTGCTCTCGACCGCCGCGGCGGCGACAATCGTGATCGCTCTCGAGGTGGGCGCGACGGGGCGCGATCCGTGGCAGCGGACATTCACAGCGGCCAACGGCGCGCACGTGCTCGCGGACGTGCCCACGCAGGCCGACGCGCGGGCGATCGCGGCGCTCCCCGGCGTCGCCGAGCGCGACGAGCCCGTCCCGATGGCGCTCGCGAGCGTCGCGCGGGGCGGCGGCATGGACCGCGTGCTGCTGGCCGGACTACCTGCTCGTCCACGGGTCAACAGGCCGGTGCGAACCGCGGGCTCGGCGCTGCGTGAGGACGGCATCGTGCTCGAGCGCAGCTTCGCCGAAGCGCTCGGGCTCCAAGTCGGAACACCGCTGCGGGTCACGGATGCGGGCGGGCCGATCGAGTTGCCCATCCTCGGCACGGCGATCTCACCGAGCCAGCCGCGCTACCCGCGCAGCAACCCGGGCCTGGCCTGGGTCACGCGCCCCACATTCGAGCGGATCGAGCCCGATCGCAGCACCTGGTCCTGGAGCCAGGCGATCCGCCTGACCGATGCCGCCGCCGCGCCCGCCTTCGCCGCGCGCGCCGCGGCATCCTTGCCGGCGGGCGCCGCGTCCGTCGTCACCTGGGAGGACCAGCGCGACGAAGCGCTGCGCGACGCGCAGCCGATCGGGATCATCCTGACGACTTACACGATCGTGCTGCTGGTCGTGGTATTCGCGGTCGTGGCGATCCTGGTCGGCGCCCGCGCGAGTGCGCAGCACCGCGAGATCGGGCTTCTGAAGGCCGTCGGACTCACGCCGCGTCAGGTCACCGCCGTGTTCGCGCTCGAGTCCGCGGCGCTCGGCCTGATCGCCGTGGTCGTCGGCTTCGCGATCGGGGCCCTGCTCGCGCCGCGGCTCGCCGCGCCTGCCGCCGAGACGATGCTCGGCTCGCCGACGACCGCGGCGAACCCATGGCACCTCCTCGTCGCCGGCATCCCCGTCCTGCTCGTGCTCATCGGCAGCGCGCGCTCGTCGACCCGGCGCGCCACCCGCTTCAGCGCCCTGCAAGCGATCCAAGCCGGCACCCCAGCGCCCGCCCCGCGATCGCGTCTGGTGCGGACGATCGCCCGCGCCTCGTTGCCCATACCGCTCGCCCTCGGCCTCAAGGACCTCCTCGCCCGGCGCCACCGAGCCATCCGGCTTGCCGGCGCGATCGCCGTCACCGGTGCGGCGATCGTCTTCGCGCTCTCGATGAAGGCCTCGCTCGATGCCCAGCCAACCGGTGAGATCAGCGACGTTACCGACGAGCTCCCTGTGCTCGTCTACACCCTCGATGCCGTGCTCCTCCTGATAACCGCCACGACCCTCGTCGCGATTGCGCTGCTGTCCGTCCGCGAGCGCATACGCGACTACGGCGTTCTCAAGGCCATCGGCCTCACCCCCAGAGAGATCGCCTCAAGCGTCGTCAGCGCCCACGCCGCCGTAGCGCTGCTCGCCGCGCTCCTCTCGATTCCGGTGGGCATCGGCCTCTACGTCACCGTCTACGGAATCGCCGGAGGAAGCGGCGAAGACCGCGTGATCGCCCCGTGGTGGTGGCTCGCGCTCATCCCGATCGGAACCGTGCTCATAGTCGTCGCTGCCACGAGCCTCCCGGCCCGCCTCGCGACGCGAATCCCCACCGCCGACGCCCTCCGCTACGAATGACGACAAGCCACGATGGCGGTGGCCAGAGCATTTTGCGACCCTCATCGCCGCGATCCTACGCCTGAGCTCGGCGCGAGACGGTTCGAGATGTGCGAGCGCCATCCTCAACCGTCAGCTTGCCGTCTCAGTGCGCGAGATACAGGAGCCGCGGTGTGCGGGCGGCCCGTCTAGGCTGCCGGCCACGATGTGGGAAGTCGAGGATTACGAGCGGGCCGCCGCCGAAGCGGTGGCGGTCGTGGCGCGGTACGTGGCCGCGAGCCAGGCGGGCGAGGGACCGGCCGTGTCGGCGCCGCCTCCAGGCGACCTGGCACGCGAGCTCGACTTGCGCCGCCTGATCCGCGAGGGCGGGCTGGGCGCCGAGAGCTTCGGGCGCTGGCTCGAGCTGGTGCTCGAGCGCACCACTCGGCTGCACCACCCGGGCGAGCTGGCGCACCAGGTGGCATCCCCGGACCTGCCGGCGGCCCTCGCCGACCTGGTCCACGGCGCGATCAACCAGCCGATGTCGATCTACGAGATGGGGGCCGCCCCGAACGCGATGGAGGGCGCGGTGGTGGATTGGATGGCCGAGCGGGTGGGGTGGGGGCCCGGGGCGGGCGGTGTGCTCACGCACGGCGGATCGTTGGCGAACCTGACTGCCCTGCTCGCGGCCCGCGCCGCGGCGGCCCCGTCGGCCTGGGGTGAGGGCGTGGCCGGCGGCCTGGCCGTGCTCGCGCCTACGTCCGCGCACTACTCCGTCAAGCGGAGCGTCGCGATGCTCGGCCTCGGGGAGCGGGCCGTGATCCCGGTCGAGGTCGACGAGCTCGAGCGCATCATGCCGGGGCGGCTCGGCGAGGCAGTCGAGCGCGCCGAGGCCGTGGGCCTCCACCCGATGGCGCTGGTGGCGGCGGCGGCCGCGACGAGCACGGGCCTGCACGACGACCTGGAGGCGATCGGCCGCTTCTGCCGCGAGCGCGGGATCTGGTTCCACGTAGACGCGGCCCACGGAGCCTCGGCGCTGCTCTCGCCCGCCCACCGCGGGCTCCTGCGGGGGGTCGAGCAGGCCGACTCCGTCGTCTGGGACGCGCACAAGATGCTGCGCACGTCCAGCCTCTGCGCGGCGATCCTGGTGCGCGACCTGGGGCGCCTCGACGCCGCCTTCCAGCAGAGCGCCTCGTACCTGATCTACGAGGACGCCGGGGATGCCGGACCCGACCTGCTCGGCCGCCAGGTGGAGTGCACGAAGGCGCCGCTCGGGCTCAAGATCTTCATGAACCTGGCCTGGCGCGGGGAGCGCGGGCTCGGCGAGTACGTGGCCGAGCAGTACGACAAGACGCTGCGCTTCTGGGAGCTGATCTCGGCGCGCGAGGGCTTCGAGTGCCTCTGCCGGCCGGAGAGCAACATCCTCTGCTTCCGCTACGGCCGCGACGACGCGCTCCAGGTGGAGCTGCGCGAGCGGCTGCTCGCCGACGGGCGCTTCCACCTCAGCTCCACGGAGGTCTCCGGCGTCCGCTGGCTGCGCATGTCGGTGATGGCGCCGGCGAGCAGCGAGGAGACCGTCGAGGACCTGCTCGACGCGATCGAGCGGCTAGCGGGCGCCGATCGCCGGGCCCGCCATCACTAGGAGAGCAGCCGCTTGAGCTCCTCCGGCTCCGTCACCGGCGCCTTGCAGGCAAAGCGCTCGCACACGTAGGCGGCCGCGTGGCCGTCCACCGGCGGGCGGTCCTGCAGCAGCGGCACGCCGTCCGGGGCGCCGCCGGCGACCACGATGTGGGGGCGGAACTCGCCGCGCACAACCCGCGCGAGGGGGTGCAGGTCGTCGCCCACGAGCGCCACCTCCCTAACCGGCGAGAGGTGAAAGTCCATCGCCTGCAGCAGATGCCCGAACGCCTGCGGGTGCTTCGCCGCCAGCTCGTGGAGCAGCCGCAGCACCGAGACCGCGCGCTCCTCGTAGGAGTGCTCGCCGCTCAGCGCCGCGAGGCGGAGGAGCCCATACGCGGCGCTCGCGTTGCCGGATGGGATCGGGTGATCCTCCAGGTCCTTGCGGCGGGCCAGCAGCCGCTCGTGGTCGGACGACGTCTCGAAGAAGCCGCCGTTGTCCTCGTCGGCGAAGCGCTCGATCATGGTGTCCGCGAGCGCCCGGGCCTCGGCGAACCAGCGCGGCTCGAACGTCGACTCGTACAGCGTCAGGAGCGCCTCCAGCAGGTACGCGTGGTCCTCGAGGTAGGCGTTGAGGCGCGCCTCGCCGTCCTTCCAGGTCCGCAGCAGGCGCCCGTCGCCGTCGCGCAGCGAGCCGAGCAGGAAGTCCGCGCAGCGCCCCGCCGCGTCGAGGTAGTCCGGCCGCTCGAGCACCGCGCCGGCCTCCGCGAGCGCCGAGATCATTAGAGCGTTCCAGGAGGTCAGGCGCTTGTCGTCGAGTCCCGGCCAGACCCGCTTCGCCCGCGCGTCATAGAGCGGCCGGCGCCAGTCGCCGAGCCGCGCCGGGGCGCCCGGGCCCCGCACCGGTATGTTGCGCCCCTCGAAATTGCCCCGGTCGGTGGCGCCGAACCAGGCGATCGCCTCGTCCGCGTCGGGCGCCTCGCCGAGCGCGGCCCGCATCTCCTCGACCGTCCAGACGTAGAACTTGCCCTCCACACCCTCCGAGTCGGCGTCGAGCGCCGAGAAGAACCCGCCCTCGGGCGCTCTCATCTCCCGCAGGGCCCAGTCGAGCGTCTCTACCGCGACGGTGCGGAACAGCTCGTCGCCCGTCACCTGCCAGCCGTGCAGGTAGGCGCGGGCCAGGAGCGCGTTGTCATACAGCATCTTCTCGAAGTGGGGTACGAGCCAGTAGGCGTCGACCGAGTAGCGCGAGAAGCCGCCGCCGACCTGGTCGTACATGCCTCCCGAGGCCATGGCCCGCAGCGTGTGCGTCGTCATCTCCGTCTCACGGCGTCTCAGCAGGAGCTCGAGCGCCGAGGCCGGCGGGAACTTGGGAGCCGAGCCGAAGCCGCCGTTGGCGGGGTCGTAGCCGGCACGCAGGCCCTCCACGGCGGAATCGAGCGCGGCCTCCCGCATCGGCTCGGAGGACGGTTCGAGCAGCGCCCCACCGCGCAGCCGCTCGGCGATGCGGGAGCCGCCGGCGCGGATCTCCTCGCGCTTCTCCAGCCAGGCGTGGGCCACCGCCTCGAGCACCTGGCGCCAGCTCGGCATGCCCATGCGCGGCTCCGGCGGGAAGTAGGTGCCCGCGTAGAAGGGCACCTGCTCGGGGGTCAGGAAGGCGTTCAGCGGCCAGCCCCCGGCGCCCGTCATCGCCTGGCACGCCTCCATGTAGATCGAGTCGAGGTCGGGACGTTCTTCGCGGTCGAGCTTGATGCACACGAAGAGCTCGTTCATGAGGCGCGCCGTCTCGGCGTCCTCGAACGACTCCCGCTCCATCACGTGGCACCAGTGGCACGCCGAGTAGCCGATCGAAAGGAGAATCGGCTTGTCCTCTTCTCGCGCGCGCGCGAGGGCGACCTCGCCCCACGGGTTCCAGTCGACAGGGTTGTCCTTGTGCTGGAGTAGGTAGGGGGAGGTCTCGCCTGCGAGCTGGTTGGGCATCGTTACCTGAGGCTACCCGGGCCTTGCTCGGGGAACAGACTACACAGAATCAGGGTATGATTTACACGACATACGTGTAAGATTTACGCAGATGCGACAGGCAAGCGGCGACCTCTTCCCGACGGACTCTCCCATACCGGCCAGCCAGCTGATCGGGAGGCGCGACGACGTGCGCGAGGTGGCCACAAGGCTCGAGGCGGGCACCCACCTGATCGTGGCGGGGCCGCGGCGAACCGGGAAGACGAGCGTCTGCGAGGCCGCCCTGTCGCGGGCGGGGCGGCGTGGCGCCTACACGGCGAAGGTCGACCTCTTCCGTGTCGCGGACACGGCGGAGCTCGCGGAGGCCCTGGCCGCCGCGGTGATCGCCAACCGCTCTGCCGCTCACCGCGCGCTGCGGCGGGCGCGCAGCGCCGGAAGGGCGGCGCTGACCGCCGCACAGTCGGCTGCTGTAGTTCGCATGATCGGCGAGCTGGGGGAGGGGGTGGAGCTCGCACTCACGCCGGGAATCGCCGCCAACGACCCGGACCGCGCGCTCGACCTGGCGCTCGAGTTGCCCGAGAAGGTGGCGAAGGCCGACGGGCGCCGGCTGATCCTGTTCTTCGACGAGTTCCAGGAGGTGGCGTCGGCGCGCCGTCCCTATGGCGACCCGGACGCCGTAACCAACCGGATGCGCGCGGTCTTCCAGCGCTCCACCGGCGTCTCGTACCTGTTCGCCGGCAGCATCGAGCACGTGGTGCGCGACCTGTTCGCGCCGGCGCGCCGGGCGTTCAGCGGCTTCGGCAGCTTCTACGCACTCAGGCCAATCTCCGAGGAGGAGTGGCGGCGCGGGCTGGCGGAGCGCTTCGCGGCCGACGACTGCACGATCGCGGAGCCTGCACTCGCTCGGATCATCGAGCTGGGCGGCGGACATCCCCGGGCCACGATGCGGATCGCCCAGCAGACGCACCTCGTCTCCATCGAGCTCGATGTGCGAAAGATCGACCTCGACCTGGTCCAGATCGGCTTCGAGCGCGCGCTAGAGGGCGACCGCCCGACGATGGAGCAGGTGGTGGAGCGTGTGCGGCTGCTGCACAAGCACGGGCTGACGGTGGCTCGTGCCGTGGCCGCCGGGCAGTCGGCGCCCCGGCGGCTCCATCCGGGCGTGCGCGACCGCGTGCTCAAGCTGCTGCGCGACGCGGGCGTGATCGAGCACGAGGCGCGCGGGCGCTGGCGGGTGATCGACCCCCTGCTAAGGCATTACCTCGTCTCACTGGACCCTTTCACCCCGCAGCGCTGAGCGGCGGATCTTTCCCGTCGGCGTCTTGGGCAGCTCGGGCGCGAAGTCCACCACCCGGGGGTACTTGTACGGCGCCGTCGCCGCCTTCACGTGCTCCTGGATCTCCCCGGCCAGCGCGTCGCTCGGCTCGCGACCCGGCTGCAGCACCACCACCGCCCGCACCACCTGGCCGCGTACCTCGTCGGGCGCCGCGACCGCGGCGGCCTCCGCCACGGCGGGGTGCGAGAGGAGCGCGGACTCGACCTCGAACGGCCCGATCCGGTAGCCGGCCGAGATGATCACGTCGTCGGTGCGCCCCTCGAACCAGAGGTAGCCGTCCTCGTCCTCGCTGACGCGGTCGCCGGTCCGCCAGGGCCGGTCGCGCGGCCCGTCGATGAAGAAGGTGGGCACCGTGGCGGGGTCCACGACCAGCTCGCCCGAGTCGACCCAGGCGCGGAAGCCCGGAAGGGGCCGGCCCATCGAGCCCGGCCGGACGGGCGGACCGATCGGCATGCCGGTCAGGTGGCCGGTCTCGGTCTGGCCGTAGCCGTCGTGCACCGACACGCCCGCCGACTCCATCCACGTATGCACCACCTCGGGGTTGAGCGGCTCCCCGGCGGCAACCGCGTGGCGCAGCGCGGGCAGCGGCCGCAGCTCGGCGCGCTTGGCGATGGCGCGGTACTCGGTGGGGGACATGCAGAGCACGTTCACCCGTTCGCGCTCGAGCAGCTCGAGCCGATGGTCCGGGTCGAAGCGCGCGTCGTGCAGGAGCGCCGCGGCCCCGCGAACCCAGGCCGCCACGAAAGCGTTCCGGGCCGAGAGCGACCACCCGCTCGCCGCCGTGCACCAGCAGAGGTCGCCCGCACGGGCGCCGTACCAGTGCTCGGCCTGGACGCGCTGGCCCTCGAGGTAGCGCGCGCCGTGGCGGATCGGCTTCGGCTCGCCGGACGTGCCGGATGTGAAGACGATCAGCGCCGGGTCCTCGGGACCGGGCTCGGCGGGCGGCGCCGGGTCCGCCTCCTCGAACAGGCGCTCGTCCGGAACCAGGACGAGCTGTCCCGCAAACCCGGCGTCCGTGGCGAGCTGCCGGTCGCGCTCGTGCGCCACGACCACGCGCGGCTCCACCTTGTCCATGCGGGTGCGAAGGTCGGCGGGCCGCAGCTGTTCGGTGCAGGGGAGCGCCACGGCGCCGAGGCGCCAGCACGCGACCATCGCGTAGACCCACTCGGGCCGGTTGCCGATCAGGGTCATCACGGCGTCGCCGCGCCGCACGCCGCGTGCGGCCAGCGCGCCTGCCAGCCGGGCGGAGCACGCGGCCACCTCGCCGAAGGCGATCTCCCGCCGCTCGCCCTCCCGGGTTAGCGCGACCAGGGCGAGGCGCTTCGGATCCGTGGCGTCGACGACGTCCCGCGCGAAGTTCACTGCGCCGGCGGCGGCTGGCCGCCGGCGGTGATCCAGCGCTCCCCGCGGCTCAGCCGTTCCAGGCCGAGCCAGGCGTAGTCCATCGTCATCTCGAGGATCTGCTCGCGCGGAACCTCCTGGTGGTCCGCCCACCAGTTGGCGAGTGACTGGACCGATCCCACCAGCATCTGGGCGAGCATCTGGATGCCGTCCTCGCGGGCGGTCTCGTCGCCAGCGGAAGACCGCGAGCCCGGGTCCTGGGCGATGAGGGCGGCCACCACGCCCGTCACCTGCGCGACGACCCGCTCGAGCACCGCGACCGTCTCCGGGTCGCCCGCCTCGCGGAACAGCATGCGCCACGCCCCCCGGCGCTCCTCGACGAAGCGGTAGAAGGCGTCGAGGCCTGCGGCCAGCCGGGCCGCGCCCGTGCTGCCCGCCTCGTCCATTGCCGCCGCGAGCCGCTCGAACAGCTCGCTGGCGTGCTCCTCCAGCAGCTCGGCGTACAGCTCCTGCTTCGAGGAGAAGTGCTCGTAGATCAGCGCCTTGGAGACACCGCCCTCCCGGGCGATGTCGTCGATGGACGAGGCGTGGTAGCCGCGATCTGCGAACACGGCGAGCGCCGACCCGAGGATCGCGGCGCGGCGCTCCTCGCCGCTGAGGCGCTTTCGAGGGGTGACGCTCATTGTGTGACGTTGGTCACAGTAGTCTGACTGGACGTTCAGTTAGTTGGTTCCCGGGCATCGTGAGGGCAATACCCGAGTGATGCCGGATGGAGACTTGCACATGGACAGGCTGACGTTCACAGCTCAGGCCACAGGCGACGAGCCGGCCGGCGGCGCCGCCATTGGCGAAGCGATCGGAGCCACCGCGGGCGCGCTGGTGGCCACGGCGGCCATCGCCGTTCTCATCGCGGGCCATCGAAGCGGCCGGATCCAGCTGCTCTCGCGCGCCGCCGCCTTCTCGGAGCGTGTCTCCGGGCTCCCGGGCTGGGCCGCGCTCCCGTCGTCGGTGCTCGGCATCTCCCTCCTGACTGCGGTGCTCGGCATGTACTGGGACATCTCCCTGCACATCGACAATGGCCGCGACGACGGCCCGCTCGCGAACCCCGCCCACTACCTGATCCTGATCGGCCTCTACGGCGCGCTGCTCGCAGGGGTGCTGAGCGCCGCCCTGTCCGACGAGCGTCCGAGCGACACGGCGGTGAGGCTCGGAAATGGCTGGTGGATCCCGGTCGGGGGCCTGCTGATCGCCGCCTGCGGCGCGTTCGCGCTGTCGGGCTTCCCGCTCGACGACTTCTGGCACCGCATCTTCGGCCAGGACGTGACGCTGTGGGGCCCCACGCACCTGATGCTGATCGGCGGGGGCTCCCTCGCCGTGCTCGGCGCCATGGCGCTCACGTCGGAAGCCGTCGGCGGGATGGGGCGCGACCCCGAGCGCCGCCACTCGCGCTTGGTCTTCGTGCTGCGGCGGTCCCTGCTGGCGGGCGGGTTCCTCGTCGCGCTGTCCACCTTCCAGGGCGAATTCGACTTCGGCGTTCCGCAGTTCCGCCAGGTGCTCCACCCGATCCTTCTCATGCTCGCGGCCGGCATCGGGCTCGTCACCGCCCGCATCTACCTCGGCCGCGGCGGCGCGCTCCAGGCGGTGGCGGGGTTCGTGGCGATCCGAGGGTTACTGGCGATCATGGTCGGTGGCGTCTGGGACCAGACACTGCCGCACTTCCCGCTGTACCTCGTGGAGGCGCTGCTCGTGGAGGCCGTCTTCGCGCGCGTCCGGGGCCGCTCCCCGGTCGCCACCGGAGCATTCGCCGGCGCGCTGATCGGAACGGTGGGGCTGGCCGCGGAGTGGGGCTGGAGCCACGTCTGGATGCCGGTCCCGTGGCAGGGGACGCTGCTGCCCGAGGCCGCGATCGCCGGGCTCGTGACCGCGGTGGCGGCCAGCGCGGTAGGCGGCTTCGTGGGCGGCGCGCTCGTCGGCCCGACACCTCAGCGCGTCGCGCCGATGGGGCGCGCTGGGCACCGGGTGGCCCTCGCCGGGTTCTTGGTCCTGGTGGCTGTGATCGGCTGGGGCCTGCCGATCTCGGACGACGGCCCGCGGCGCGCCACCGTGGCGCTGGAGGACGTGCGCTCGGGCGCCGAGCGCTCCGTGGACGCCACGGTCCGGATCGACCCGCCGGACGCCGCCGAGGACGCCCACTTCCTCAACGTCACCGCTTGGCAGGGGGGCGGCAGCGTCGTCAGCGAGCTCGAGCGGGTCCGCGAGGGCGTATACCGGACCACCGAGGCGGTGCCGGTGTACGGCGGCTGGAAGGCGCTCGTTAGGGTCCACACCGGCGACTCGCTCATCGGCGTGCCCATCTTCATGCCCGAGGACCGGGCCATCCCGGCGCCCGAGGTCCCCGCCGAAGCGAGATTCAAACGCGACTTCGTGCGCGACCTCGCACTGCTCCAGCGCGAGAAGAAGGACGACGTGCCCGGCGCGCTGAGCGTGATCGCGTACCTCGTGGTGGCGGCGATCGCCGCCGGGCTGATCGCCCTGATCGCTTGGACACTGCTGCGGCTCGAGGGCGCGGAGCGCCGCCCGCGCGCGTCGCGGACGGCGGGCAGGAGTCCGGCCCGCGAGCCCGAACTCGTGTGAAAACGCATTAAAAGCCATCGGCATAACTTCGCCGAAACATCTGCTAGCTTCCTCGCCACGCCGAGTCCGCGCATGCGCGGAGCGGGGGAACCAAGGGTGGCGCAAGCCACTGGGGCGAACCTCCTTCAGGGAGGCGCGCGAGCTCTTTCAGCGCGAGCCCGTCAGCTAACCCCGCAGGCGTTCGAAAGAGAATGCCGTCATCCGCTGATCACATCAAGCTGCTTTGCGCTGCCGTCGCAGCCGCACTACTGCTCGTCACGGGCCCGGCCGAGACCGCCTCGGCTGCCAAGACGTACCGCAGTGGCGGTGCAAGGTTCCAGCCCCCGCCTCCGCCGCCGGAGGAGGCGACGCTCGTGGACGGGCGCGTGATCGCACCCGCGTCGGCGCCGGGCCGTGTGAAGCGGGTCATCCAGGCGGCCAACCGCCTGGTCGAGAAGCCGTACATCTATGGGGGCGGCCACAGGCCCTTCTCGAGCGAGCTGGACAGCGGCTACGACTGCTCCGGCGCGGTCTCCTACGCGCTCTACGGCGGTCGCTTCCTGGGCTCGCCGCTCCCGTCTGGCTCGCTGATGAGCTGGGGCCGCGAGGGCCCGGGCGACTGGATCACCGTCTACGCCCACGGCGGCCACGCCTACATCGTCGTGGCCGGGCTGCGCTTCGACACCTCGTTGCGCGACTCCGACGCACCGGGCCCGTCGAGCGGCCCGCGCTGGAGCAGGACGCTACGCGAGTCGGACGCCTTCGTGGCCCGGCACCCGCGCGGCTACTAGCGGCGCGCGAGTGACAACCCCGTGTTGGGACGGGCAATCCTCCCGATCACCTCTTCGACTGTCCGATCCTGGTGTTCCATGTGAACACCTAGATCGGACACTTGAAGGATTCGCCCCCGGGCGGGACGCCGGCGTCCGGCCGCCCTCCCGCTACAGGCGCGCCATCGCCTCCTTCGCCGCCCTCACGCCCGAGCCACCGCGTCGTCCAAGCAGCCCGCCCGAGCCCGTCGCCTATCCTTCGGCGCCCATGGCCGTCGCCGCGAGCGCGTACACAGAGAAGACCGACGAGCAGAAGGCCATCACGGAGATGATCCGGCAGTTCGTCGACAACGAGGTGCTGCCGATCGCCGAGGAGCACGACCACGAGGACAAGTTCCCCGTGGCGGTCGTGGAGCAGATGAAGGAGCTCGGGCTCTTCGGCGTGACCATCCCCGAGGAGTACGGCGGGATGGGACTGGATCTCACGACCTACGCGATGATCGTGGAGGAGCTCTCCCGTGGCTGGATCTCGGTCTCGGGCATCGTCAACACCCACTTCATCGGCTCCTACCTGCTGATGAAGTTCGGCACCGAGGAGCAGAAGCAGGAGTTCCTGCCGCGGATGGCGACCGGTGAGATACGCGCCGCCTTCTCGCTCTCCGAGCCCGAGTGCGGTTCGGACGTGCAGGGCATCAAGTCCACCGCCAAGAAGCTGGATGACGGCGACTGGGAACTGAACGGCCAGAAGATGTGGGTCACGAACGGGCTCTTGTCGGGGGTCGTCTTCGTGCTCGTCAAGAGCGATCCCAACGCGGACCCGCCCTACAAGGGCATGACCTGCTTCATGACGGAGAAGGAGCCGGGGGCCGAGCGGAACGACGGCCTAACGATTCCGCCCAAGATCAAGAAGATGGGATACAAGGGCGTCGAGTCGACCGAGCTGGTCTACGACGGCTACCGCTGTTCGCCTGACCGCATCCTGGGCGGCGAGGAGAACGGGCTCGGGAAGGGCTTCGGACAGATGATGGACGCGCTCGAGGTGGGCCGGGTGAACGTCGCCGCCCGCGGCGTCGGGATCGCCCAGCGCGCGCTCGAGCTGGCGCTGCGGTACTCGCAGGAGCGCAAGACCTTCGGCAAGGAGATCGCCAAGCACCAGGCGATCCAGTTCAAGCTCGCCGACATGGCCACGAAGATCGAGGCCGCCCGCCTGCTGACGCTGAAGGCCGCGCGCCTCAAGGACGCCGGCCAGCGCTCCGACGTCGAGGCCGGCATGGCCAAGCTGTTCGCCTCCGAGACCGGCAAGGAGGTCGTGGAGGAGGCCTTCCGCATCCACGGCGGTTACGGCTACTCGAAGGAGTACGAGATCGAGCGCCTCTACCGCGATGCGCCGCTGCTCCTGATCGGCGAGGGAACGTCCGAGATCCAGCGGATGGTGATCGGCAAGAAGCTGCTCGAGCGGCACCGGGCCTGATGGCGAGCGGCGACACGCGGTTGCTGATCCGCCAGGCGGTCGAGCACCTCCAAGAGGAGGTCCCGGCTTTGAAGCAGGTCAAGCTCGTGATCAGGCTCGAGCTACGCGCGCGAGGCACGGACGTTCCGATTTGGCGCGTCGAGGTGCCCGGCCCGCAGATCTCGCGCGACCTGGCCGGCGACGCCCGGATCGACGTCTCGGTAGCCCGGTCGCACTTCAACGAGCTGGCGACCGACGGCGGGCTGCGCCACTGGGCCGAGGCCTACGAGCGCGGGTACGTGAGGGTGAGCGGAGACGCGGCCGTGACCAGGCTGCTCGGCAAAGTGATCCAGCGGCAGCTGGCCCGGGCCTAAGTGTCCTAAGCTAAGCTCGGCCGGCGCTCACGTCTGGAAGCGGCGTCAGCCTCGAGGGGGCCCTCCACCTCGCGGTCCTCGATCCGGACAACCTCGATGCCGAGGTCTCCCGGGAAGCTTCCCGCGATCGACCCGCGGAAGAGCTCGGGCGTGATCCGGGGGTTCGTCAGGCGGTCCGCTCCAGCGCGGCGTCGCCGTCGTACAGCTTCACGACCCGCACAGCGCCGGGCGGCGCGGCATCCAGGCACAGCTCGCACAGCACGCACTCGTCGAGGTTCTCGTCCACGATCGTCACGCGGCCGTCGCCGGCGGCGAAGATGTCCACCGGGCAGGCCTCTTCGAGCTTCCTGGCGAGCTCGGCGTCGCCACGCACCGACTCGTCGACATCGACCCGGATGAAGACCCCGTGCAACTCGGTCACGCCGCCACCTGGAGCCGCCGCTTGACCAGGTCCGGGATCTGCGAGATCTCCTCGGCCACCTCGATGCCGGCCGACTGGAGCCGGGCGATCTTCTCGGCGGCGGTGTCCTCCCTGCCCTCCACGATCGTGCCGGCGTGGCCGAACGTCATGCCCGGCATCTCGTCCATGAAGCGCCCCGCCATGAAAGCCACGATCGGGAGCCGTGAGTCGTGCTCGCGCACCCACCCGGCCAGCTCGGCCTCCATGCGGCCGCCCGGCTCGGTGTAGATCACGATCGCCTCGGTCTGCTCGTCGGCCTCGAACAGCGGCATCAGCTCCGCGTAGCTCGAGCCGATGATGGCGTCGCCGCCGATCGAGACCGCGGTGGACTGCCCCAGGCCGGCGGCCGTAAGGGTGGACGACATCTCGGTGGTCATGCCGCCGGAGCGCGAGATCACGCCCACCGGCCCGGCCCTGTAGGCCTTCGCCGCGTCCTTCGCCGGGCCGCCGATCCCGCCCATCTTGATCACGTCGGGGACGATGATCCCCAGGCAGTTCGGACCGATGATGCGCGCGCCGCGAAGGCCGGCCAGCTCGACCATCTGGGCCACGTCGCCTCGCGGGATGCGCTCGGTCACGATCACCACGAGCTCGACCCCGGCCTCGATGGCCTCGAACACCGCATCCTTCGTGAACGCCGGCGGCACGGTCACGACCGAGCCCTGGATCGGCCCGCCGTGGTGCTCAACGGCCTGCCGGACGGTGTCGAACACCGGCACGCCATGCACGTCGCGGCCGAGCCGGCCGGGCGTGACACCGCCCACGATCTTCGCGCCGGCGCCGTAGTCGAGGCACTCGCGGGTGAGGTTGACCGCCTCGCGGCCGGTGATGCCCTGCACGATGAAGGTGGTGGAGGCGTCGATGAGGATGGACATCAGACCTCGCGCTCCCCGCCGCTCTCGACCGTCGTCTGGCGCATGGTCCCGGGATCCGCGCGGTCGCCGTTCGTAGAGCCCTGGATCTTCTCCACCGCGCGCCGCGCCGCCTCGTGCATCGAGACCGAGCGGTCGCAGTACTCCACGCCGTACTTCTCGAGGATCTTGAAGCCCTGGTCCTCCCAGGCGCCCGGGATGCGGAAGATTGCGATCTTCTCGGCCGGGTCGTGGCCCAGCTCCAGGCAGGCCTTGATCACGCCGCGGGCCACGATGTCCACCCGCGTGTTGGAGACGATCGACATCATCACGGCGATCTTGTCCACACCCGGCTTCTCGAGCACGAGCTTGGCCAGGCCGCAGGCCTTGCGCACCGACGGGTTCCCTCCGATCTCGCAGTAGTTGGCCGGCCGCCCGCCGTGGGCCCGCACCGCGTCGAACAGCGTGAGCGAGCCGCCGCCGGCACCGATTACGAGGCCCAGGTCGCCGTCGAACTCGGTGACGTTGCCGGCCACACCGCGGTGGTCCATCCCGTCGACCTCCTCGCCGGCAAGCTCGAACGGCGTGGGCTCGCGGGCCTGGCGCGTCTCCTGGTCGCCCACGCCGAGCTCGTCGAGCAGCCTCTTCTGCCGCGTACGAGCCTCGTTCTCCATGTCCATGTGGGCGTCGAGCGCGACGAACGAGCCGTCCTCGAGCTCGCCGAGCGGGTTGATCTCGGCGAGGGTCATGTCGCGTTGGAGGAACAGGATGGCCAGGCGGGACAGGATCGGCGTGATGCGGGTGAGTGCCCGGCCGGTCACGCCCGTGGAGGCGATGGTCTCCTTGGCAATGAAGTCACTGAAGGGCTGGATCGTCGAGAAATGGCGGCGCCCGACCTTGTCGGGCTGCTCCTCGGCCACCTGCTCGATGTCGATGCCCCCGACCGGCGAGAAGATCATCACCGGGCGCTTGCGCAGGCCGTCCCAGACCACGCCGGCGTAGTACTCCTGCTTGACCTCGGCCTTCGGGTCCACCAGCACCCCACGCGGCATGTGGCCGCCGATCTCGAGGCTCAGGATCGCCTCGGCGTGTTCCGCCGCCTCGTCCGGCGTGTCCGCGAACTTGACCCCGCCCGCTTTCATGCGTCCGCCGGTCAGGACCTGCGACTTGACAACCGTGGGCCCGCCGATCCGCGCGGCGATCTCGCGCGCCTCCTCGGCCGTGGTGGCGAAGCCGAAGTCGGTGACGGGGATGCCGGCCCGCCTGACGATCTCGCGGGCCTCGTATTCGAAGAACCTCATGCGGGAGAAGCGGTGAAGCCGTACGCCTCGGCCAGCTCCGGGTCGCGGGCCGCGAGCTGCTCGGCCAGGTCGACCATCACCCTGCACTGCTTCCAGGTGGCGTCATCCTGCATCTTCCCGTCGATCATGTGGACGCCGCGGCCGTCCGGGATCGCCTCGATCACCTTCCTCGCGAAGGCCACCTCGTCCGGGTCGGGGGAGAAGACTCGCTTGGCGATCTCGATCTGTGCGGGGTGGAGCGACCACGCGCCGACGCACCCGAGCAGGAACGCCGCGCGGAACTGGGTCTCACACCCGGCCGTGTCCCTGATGTCGCCGTACGGTCCGTAGAAGGGCAGGATCCCCGCGCTTGTGCACGCGTCGACCATGCGCGCGATCGAGTAGTGCCATGGATCCTGTTGGGCGCTGGCGCGCGGCGCGTCGGCGTCCGACGGGTCGGGATCCGCGATCACCCGGTAGCCGGGATGCCCGCCGCCCACCCGGGTCGTCTTCATGCGCCGCGAGGCGGCCAGGTCGGCCGGCCCGAAGCTCATGCCCTGCATGCGCGGGCTGGCCGTGGCGATCTCCTCCACGTTCACCACGCCCTGCGACGTCTCGAGGATTGCGTGCACGAGGATCGGCCGCTCGAGCCTCGTCCTGGCCTCGAGCTGGGCGAGCAGGCGGTCGACGTAGTGGATGTCCCAGGCCCCCTCGACCTTGGGCACCATGACCACCTCCAGCCGGTCGCCGATCTCGGTGACGAGCCGCGTGATGTCGTCCAGCACCCAGGGGCTCTCCAGGCTGTTGACCCGGGTCCACAGCGACGTCTCGCCGAGGTCCGCCTCACGCGCCACCCGGATCAGCCCTTCGCGCGCCGCCTCCTTGCGGTCGACCGGGATCGCGTCCTCGAGGTTGCCGAGCAGGATGTCCGTCTGGCGCGCGATGTCGGGTGCCTTGGCGGCCATCTTCTCGTTCGAGAAGTCGAGGAAATGGATCATGCGCGAGGGCTTGAAGGGGATCTCGCGCATCGGCTCGGGGGCGTCGACCGCCAGCGGCTTGAAGAAGTCGCGCGGGTTGCGCATGGGGCGCGGAAGACTAGTCATCGGTACATTTCCGCGCCCCATGAGCGAAGGATTCGATACGAGCCAAGCCGGGCGGGAAGCCTCGGGCGCCCGGCCCTACGGGCGCTACCTGGAGGACTTCGAGGTCGGCGCCGTCTACAAGCACTGGCCCGCCAAGACGGTCACCGAGGCGGACGACCACCTGTTCTGCCTCATCACGATGAACCACCACCCACTGCACATCAACGACGTCTACGCCGCCGAGTCGCAGCAGGGGCGCAACGTGGTGGTCGGCCCGCTCGTCTACTCGCTGGCGCTCGGCATGTCCGTGGCGGACGTTTCCGGCAAGGCGATCGCGAACCTCGCCACCGAGGAGCTCTCCCACCCGGCGCCCGTGTTCCACGGGGACACGCTGTTCGCGGAGAGCGAGGTGCTCGAGGTGAAGCCCTCGCAGACGAAGCCCGACCGGGGCGTTGTGCGGGTCCACACGCGGGTTCACAAGCAGGACGGGACGCTGGTCGCGGAGTTCACGCGGGCCGTGCTGGTGCCCCGCCGGACCTAGTACACGCTAGTTGCGGGAGACGAGCGGGACCACGTCCTCGCGAAAGCGCTCGAGCTGATTTAGCTCGTCCGCAAGTGGCCAGACGAAGATGCGTTCCGCGCCGGCGCCCTGGTAGGCACTGATTCGTTCCGCGCACTGCTCGGCCGATCCGATCGGGAGCGCGAGATCGCGCAGCGCCTCGATCGGCCGGCCCAGCATCGGCGCGAGTACCTCTCCCAGCATCCGCTCGGCGTCGCGAGGGTCCTCGCTCACATAGAGCCACATCGTGCCGATGGCATTCGGGAACGCTCCGCGGCTGTCTCCTGCCGCCTCCCGCTCCTCATGCAAGCGGGCGAGGCTCGATGCGAATCGGGACGGGGTCGTGTTGTAGCCAGACGCGAGCCAGCCGTCACCGAGGCGGACGGCACGGCGCAGCCCCGCCGGCGAGCCCCAGCTTGCCACCCAGATCGGCGGGCCGGCAGGGCGGCTGGGCGCCGGCTCGAGCGAGATGCCCTCCGTCGAGTAGAACCTTCCCGCGAAGCTCTCGGCCTTCTCGGCGAGCAGGGAGCGCAGCGCGCGGACAGCCTCGTCGAAACGCTGCCAGCGCTCCTCGAAAGGCACGCCGACCGCGGCATAGTCGCGAGCCGAAGAGCCCGGCCCGACGCCGGCCACGAGACGGCCGCCCGAAAGCAGGTCGAGTGCGGTGAGGGTCTTCGCGCTCTGCACCGGGCCGCGAATGACCGGGAGGCAGACAGTCGTGGCGAGCGTCATGTCAGCCGATGCTTCGATCGACGCGGCGAGCGCCGCGGGCCCGTCGAGCCAGGGCCGGCTGAAGAGCAGGTGGTCGTTGGCGCACAGATAGCCGTACCCGAGAGCGGCAGCGCGCCGCGCGTAGGCGCGCAGATCGGCAAGCGTCTGCCCCGCGCCTTCGAACGCGATCAGGGGAAGATGCGCTCCGTACTCCATCGAGGGCCACGCTCAGCTCGCGCCGCCAGCCTCTCATGACGGACACGTCTGCGCATCCCGCCGCGGACCACCGCCGGCGCTGCGCCGGCCGGTATTCGCGGATGTATGGTTCGCGCGGCTCTCCGGAGATGCTCAGTGCGGGCACTCGCGTTCGAACACCTGCGTGAAAATCCGATCGGCGTGTACGGCGATGTGCTCGACGGGCGCGGGATCGAGGTTGACCTGATCAAGCTCGACGAGGGTGACGCGATCCCGGATTGGCGCGCGTACGACTTCGTCGTCGTCATGGGCGCCGAGGAGAACGTATGGGACGACGATCCCTGGATCGCGGCCGAGAGGGAGACGATTCGCGAGGCCGGCGTCCCGTATTTCGGCGTGTGCTTCGGCGCGCAGCAGCTCGCCACGGCCTTCGGCGCGCCTAGCTACCGCGGGATGGAGGCCGAGCTCGGAATCAACCAGGTATTCCTTACCGCGCAGCCCGTCGAGACCCGGTGTTCCGAGGCTTCCCTCCCGACCTCGACGTGTGCGAGTGGCACTCCAACCACTTCGCATTGCCGATGGGCGCGATCCGCCTCGCACGGTCGCCTCGCTATGAGAACCAGGCCATCCGGTTCGGACGAGTCGCGTACGGCATCCAGTGCCACCTCGAGACGACGCGCGAGGACCTCGAGGCTTGGTTCGAGCATTTCCCCGAGACCGTGGACGTGTTCGAGTCGCGCTACGGCGCCGGATCGGTGGCGCCCGTCGTCGACGACTTCGGCGCGTTCGTGCCGCGCCTGCATGAGACAGCACGCCAGGTGTTCGGACGCTGGCTGGAGAACGCGCTGGCGCTCGGCAACCTGTCGGGCACGGTACGCGCAGTGCGGAAGGCGCGGCCGCGAGGGGCCGAGCCGGCGCGCGCACTCGTCGGGTGTGAGAGCGAGCTGGGCCGGATCGAGAGCGCGCTGACGGCGGCGCGCCAGGGTGGCAGCGCGGTCATCGTGGTCCGCGGCGAGGCGGGAGCGGGAAAGACCACGCTGCTCGACGACGCCGTGGCGCGGGCGCGCGGTCTCACGGTCCTCCGCACGCGCGGCGCCGATCGCGACGGTGAGCAGCACTTCGTAAGGCTTGCGGAGCTGTGCGAGCCGCTGCTCGGCCGGCTCGCGCGCCTGCCCATGGCGCGGGCGGCGGCACTCGCTTCCGCGGTCCGTCCAGGCGAGGCGCCGCGCGTGGTCGATCGCTACGCGGTGTACGCCGGCCTGCTCGACCTGCTCACGGCTGCGGCGGAGGAGACCCCGATCGTGGTCGTCGTCGACGACGCGCACTTGCTCGACGAGGCCTCGGCCGAGGCGATCCCGTTCATCGCGCGGCGTTTGCGGATCGACGGGATCGCGTTCATCATCGCCACCGAATCCGACCACGGCCTGTCCGAAGCAGAAGAGCTCCGGCTCGGGCCGCTCGACCCGGCGCACGCCCGGGCGCTGCTTTCGGTCAGGTTCGGCGGCGAGCTGGCGCCTTCGGTCGTGGAGCGGATCGTTGAGAGTGGGCAAGGCAACCCGCTCGCGCTCCTGGAGCTCGCGCGCGGCCTCACTCCCGAACAGCGCCGCGCCGACGCGCCGCTTGACGGTTCGCTGCCGCCGTCGGCCGAGTGGGAGTACCTGCGCCGGATCGAGGCGCTGCCCTCCGATACGCGCCGGGCGCTGCTGCTTGCCGCGCTCGCCGACGACGACAAACGCGAGACCGTTGCACGGGCATGCACGACCCTCGGCCTCGACCCGACGGCGCTCGACGCCGCGGCGCGGGAGGGGCTCGTGGAGCAGGACGGCACGCGGGTGAGCTTCTGCCACGAGCTCGCGCGCACCGCCGTCTCCTACTCGGCTCTGGCTGCCGAACGCCGCGTCGCGCACAGCGCGCTGGCGGACGCGGTAGGCGGGGAGCGGGGCCTATGGCACCGGGCCCACGCCGCCACCGGCCCCGACGACGCCGTCGCCGACGGACTCGAGCGGGTGGCCATGCGCGGCCGCGACCAGGGCGCCTACGCGGCCGCAGCCCACGCTCTCGAGCGGGCCGCGCGCCTGACCTCCGATCCCGACCGGCGCGCAGAACGGCTCCTGCGTACGGCGCAGTGCGCCCACCTTGCGGGTCACCTGCACGCGGCGCTCGACCACCTTGGCGAGGCGCTGGAGTCGGTATCCGCGCCGCCGCTCCGAATCGAGCTGGAGCACACGCGGGGCCGGATCGCCGCGCGCAGCGGCGAGGCCGCGCGTGCGCGGGATTGGCTCACGGCAGCCGCTGAGCGCTGCGAGCACGACGAGCCTGCGAAGGCGTCCGAGATCCTCGCCGATGCCATCCTGCCGGCGCTTCGGGGCGGCTCACCCGCCGACGCGGTGCGCCTGGGACGACGCGCCGTGCGTCTCGCCCAGGGCACGGGCGATCTCGTCGAGATCAGGTCGACCTTGCGGCTCGGTATGGCCCTTATCTTCGCCGGCGACTACGACGAGGGCGTCGCGCTGATCGATCACGCGGACGCCACGGGCGCTCACCACCGCGCCGACGTGGCCGGGACTCAGCCATATGAATACCTCGGCGCCGCCTTGGCCCTCGCGGGCCGGAACGTGCGCGCCCGCGAGGTGCTCGGACGCCTCATCGCGGAGGCGCGCAACGCGGGCGCGGCCGACATGCTTCCCTACGCGTTGGTCCGGCTCGCTGGTGTCGAGCTCGACACGGGCCGCTGGCGAGTCGCGGCGGCAGCGCTCGCGGAGGCGGTGCAACTGGCGGAGGAGACGGGCAACAGCGCCGATCACGGGCTCGCGCTGGGCACGCTCGCCTGGCTCGAGGCGGCGCAAGGGCGGGCCGGAGCTTGCCGCGCACACGCCGAGGAGGCGCTCGAGCTCGCCGGCAGGCATGGGAGTGGCGCGCGACTCGACCGCGCCGCGGCCGCCCTGGGCCTCTTGGAGCTGGCGGGCGGACGGCCGGAGTCGGCTATCGCTCACTTCGAGAGCGTCCGCCTCCTCCAGGAGGAAGGCGCCTGGTCGGACGCCGCGCGCACGCCGCACCGGCTTCCGGACCTTGTCGAGGCCTACGCGCTGGCCGGTCGGAGCCGGGAGGCGCAGGCTGCGCTCGACCAGTTCGCCCGCGATGCGGAGCGGACGCGGCGCCCGTCGGCGCTCGCCCTCGCGGCCCGCTGTCGCGCGCTTCTGGCGCCCGATTCCGAGCTCGCCGAACGCTTCGCGGACGCCCTGAAGCCGAGCGTGGAGACCACCGGGCCCTTCGAGCGTGCACGCACCGAGCTGCTGTTCGGATCGAGGTTGGCCCGGGCGGGGCGCCCCGCTGAGGCGAACGATCACCTCTCGGCGGCCCTTCCGGTTTTCGAAGAGCTCGGCGCCGAGGCATGGGCCGGTCGCGCGCTCGAGGGCATCGTCGCAACGGGAGCCACGGCGCCGCCTCCCCGGATCAACAGGCTGGAGCGGCTGACGCCGCTCGAGCTCGAAGTCTCGCTCGCCGCGGGCGCCGGCGCGTCATTGGAGGACGTCGCCCACCGCCTCTTCCTCGGCCCGCGCACGGCTCGGCTCCTGCATGCGTCCGCGATGGCCAAGCTCGGCGTGGAGTCGACGGGCGAGCTCGCGGCTGCACTCGGCCCGGAGGGTTCCCCGGACGGCGAAGTCAGCCGTCACGCTGTGGCCTGACGCCGTCGCTCCTCGCCCGCCATGCTGCTCAAGATCCTCTACTGGCTCGCTGTGCTCGCGGTGTCGCTGGCGCTGGTCATCGGCCTGATCCTGTTCCTCGAGTCCCGCGACCAATCCTCCATCGAGGGGACCGCACTGCCACGGCTCACGACGGCCTGACCCGCGAGCCCTCCCGCCGCACCTGCCGCGCGAAGACGATCACCCGTTCCGCGGCGCTGTAGAGCGGGTGGCACGCGCTCAGCATCAGCCGGCGATGGCCCACCGGCTCCAGCACGGAAAGGTCGGAGTCGTCCACGATCCGGACCCCCTCGACCCGGTAGACGAACGTGGCGTCGGGCATGTCGGCGCGTATCACGTGGCCGGGCTTCAGGTCGTCGATGTCGCGAAACGGCGCTCCGTAGGTGGTGCGGTGGCCCGCGATGGCGGCCGTGCCGGGCTCCCCCGGAAGCGGGGTCTCCGGATAGTGGCCGGGTCCCTTGCGGAGGTCCCCGGTGTCGGTGCCCTCCACCACGTACTCGGACACGCCTATGGCCGGGATTTCGATCCGTGCGATGGCATCGCCCTTGAGCGGCTCGCGCCGGAGCACCCGTTCGGGCGGATGGAAGAGCGCGTCTTTCAGTTCGGCCTGCTCGCGTTCGGCGACGAACGCGGAGACGGGCTCCTGCCACAGCAGCGTTATGCCGGCATCCGCGATCAGGAGCGCCCCGCTGACCATCATCACGGACGCCACGAAGCGCAGCACGGCCCGCATGCGTCGCAGTGTAGGTACCCGGGTAATACGCTACCCGCCGTGACCCAGGCAACCAGCGCCCCCACAACCCACGAGAAGCTCCTCGCGTGGGTGGATGAGGTGGCAGAACTCACCCAGCCCGACTCGATCCACTGGTGCGACGGCACTGCGGAGGAATACGACAGCCTCTGTGCGGCCCTCGTGGAGGCCGGCACCTTCGAGAAGCTGGCTGACGCCAAGCGCCCGAACTCATACCTCGCTCGGTCAGATCCGGGCGACGTGGCCCGAGTCGAGGACCGAACATTCATCTGCTCCGAGCGCGAGGAGGACGCCGGCCCGACGAACAACTGGCGCGCGCCGGACGAGATGCGGGAGACGCTCACCGGGCTGTTCCGGGGCTCGATGCGGGGGCGGACCATGTACGTGGTGCCGTTCTCGATGGGTCCGCTCGGCTCGCCGATCGCGCACGTGGGAGTGCAGCTCACCGACTCGGCGTACGTGGCCGTGTCGATGCGGATCATGACCCGCATGGGGAAAGGGGCGCTCGACGTGCTCGGCGAGGACGGCGAGTTCGTTCCCTGCCTGCACTCGGTCGGGGCGCCGCTCGAGGAGGGCCAGGAGGACGTGTCCTGGCCCTGCGACGCGAACAACAAGTACATCGTCCACTTCCCCGAGACGCGCGAGATCTGGTCCTACGGGTCCGGCTATGGCGGCAACGCTCTGCTCGGCAAGAAGTGCTTCGCGCTGCGGATCGCGTCCGTCATGGCCCGCGACGAAGGCTGGCTCGCCGAGCACATGCTGATCCTGAAGCTCACCTCGCCCGAGGGTGCGGTCAAGCACGTGGGCGGGGCGTTCCCGTCGGCCTGCGGGAAGACCAACCTGGCGATGTTGATCCCAACCCTCGAGGGCTGGACGGTCGAGACGATCGGCGACGACATCGCGTGGATGAAATGGGGCAAGGACGGCCGCCTGCACGCGATCAACCCGGAGTCCGGGTTCTTCGGCGTGGCGCCCGGCACCGGCAAGAAGACGAATCCCAACGCCGTGGCGATGGTGGGCTCGAACTCGATCTTCACCAACTGCGCCAGGACCGACGACGGCGACGTGTGGTGGGAAGGCTTGACCCCCGAGCCGCCCGACCACGCGATCGACTGGCACGCGAACGACTGGACGCCCAAGTCGGACGGGCCCGCCGCGCACCCCAACGCTCGCTTCACGGTGCATGCTTCGCAGAGCCCCTCGATCGCGCCGAACTGGGAGGACCCGAAGGGCGTGACGATGGACGCCTTCCTGTTCGGCGGCCGGCGCGCCACCGTCGTGCCGCTCGTGACCGAGGCGTTCGACTGGGAGCACGGCGTCTTCATGGGCTCGATCATGGGCTCCGAGAAGACGGCTGCGGCGGCGGGCGCGGGGGTGGGTGAGCTGCGCTTCGATCCGTTTGCGATGCTGGCGTTCTGCGGCTACCACATGGCCGACTACTTCGGCCACTGGCTCGAGACCGGCCGGCGCGAGGGCGCGCGGCTGCCCAAGATCTTCATGGTCAACTGGTTCCGGAAGGACGACGACGGCAAGTTCATCTGGCCCGGCTTCGGCGAGAACAGCCGCGTACTGGCCTGGATCTTCCGCCGCTGCGACGGCGAAGCGGACGCCGTGGAGACCCCGATCGGGCTCGTGCCGGCGCCGGGCGCCATCGAGACCGGGAGGCTCGATGTGTCGGCGGCCGAAATGGAGCAGCTGCTCAAGGTCGATCCGGAGGAGTGGAGGGTGCAGCTCCCGCAGATCCAGCAGCACTACGCGGGTTTCGGTGACGCGCTGCCGGACGAGCTGCGCAGGCAACTCGAGGCCCTCGAGCAGCGGCTCGGCGAGCCCGGTTAGGGCCCGTCGCCGGGGAGCCGGTCGGCCGGGATCCCGGAGTACGCTTCGCGCATGAGCATCACCGAGACGAGGACGGTTGGATCGATCATCGCCGGGCAGGCGCGCGACGGCGGGCGGCGCGTCGAGTCGCGCAACCCCGCGAACCTGGAGGAGCTGGTCTGCGAGGCGCGGCTCGGGGACGCGGACATCTTCGTGGACGCCTGCCGCGCCGGGCGCGAGGCGCAGCGCGCATGGGCCGCCACTCCGGCGCCGGTGCGCGGCAAGGCGATCGGGCGGATCGGGCGCCTCGTCGAGGAGAACAAGGAGGCCCTCGCCCGTCTCCTGACTCGCGAGATCGGCAAGCCTTACCCGGAGTCGCTCGGCGAGGTGCAGGAGATCGTGGACACCTGCGATTTCTTCCTCTCGGAGGGCCGCCGCCTCTATGGGCAGACGGTCCCGAGCGAGCTGCCCGACAAGCAGCTCTTCACCTTCCGCAACCCGGTTGGCGTGGCCGCGATCATCACCGCCGGGAACTTCCCGGTCGCCGTTCCGTCCTGGTACCTGGTGCCGGCGCTCCTGTGCGGCAACGCCGTGGTCTGGAAGCCCGCGGAGTACGCGCCCGCGCTCGGCGAGGCGATGACGCAGCTGTTCCTCAACGGAGGCCTGCCGGACGGCGTGCTCAACCTCGTGCAATGCGACGGGCCGGCCGCGTTCGAGGGGCTCGAGCGCGCACTCGACGAGGGGCTCGTCGACAAGGTCGGCTTCACCGGATCCTCCGCCGTCGGGTCGCGGATCGGCGAGCTGTGCGGCCGCCATGTGCAGTCGCCCTGCCTCGAGCTGGGCGGAAAGAACCCGCTCGTCGTGATGCCGGACGCCGACCTCGACCTCGCCGTCGAGGGGGCCCTCTTCAGCGGCTTCGGTACCGCCGGCCAGCGGTGCACGTCGCTCGGCACGGTGATCGTGGAGGAGTCCGTGCACGACGAGTTCATGCGCCGCTTCAGTGGCCTCGTCGAGCGGGCAGCGATCGGCGACCCGTTCGAGGAGGTGCTGTACGGCCCGATGATCCACGAGCGCTTTCAGGAGCGCTTCCTGGGCTGGCTCGAGCTGATCCGCGACCACCACTCGGTGTCGGGCTCGACCGGCACCGGGCCGATCACGAGCGAAAACCCGCGCGAGGGGTTCGTGGGCGATCCGGACGCCGGCATCTTCAGCCACCCGACGATCGTCGACGGGGTCACCGCCGACGACGAGATCTACCGCACCGAGACCTTCGGTCCGATCGTGGGCGTGGCGAGCTTCGGCGACTTCGAAGAAGCGCTCGCGCTCGCCAACGGGCACGGCTACGGGCTCTCGTCGGCGATCTACACGAAAGACCCGCGGTGGGCCTTCCGCTTCCGCGAGGGCGTGAGCGCGGGCATGGTGTCCGTGAACAACTCGACCTCCGGCGCCGAGGCGCACCTGCCGTTCGGCGGGAACGGTAAGTCCGGCAACGGCAGCCGCCAGTCCGGGATCTGGGTGCTCGACCAGTTCACGCGCTGGCAGTCGCTGAACTGGGACTACGCGGGCAAGTTGCAGAAGGCGCAGATGGACGTGACGGAGCTGACCGGCGACGCGGGCTACAGGTTGGGCTGGGACTGAGCGCGTTCGCTCGCGGCGGCCTCAGCCTGGCTTCGGGCGCGGGCCGACAGCTTGGCCTGCTGCTCTGACGCAGCCTCGGCCACCCTGCGTTCGGCGAGAGTCCGGGCGCGCTCCTCCGCGAGGGTGCGCGCCTTGCGGCGGGCGGCCGTGCTGGCCCGCGGAGCCGCCTTGCGCGCGGCCGCCCGCCGTGCTCGCATGCTCGCGGTGCGGCGGGCGCGGCTCACCGCCTCCGGCTCGGTCCCGTCGCGCGCGCAGGCACCGACCGACGCCGTGGCTCGCGCCGAGCCCACGGCGCTCACATCGGCGGTGGCCGTCGCCGTCGTGCTGCCGCGCACGGTTGCGGTGGCGGTCGAGGTCACCGTGTTCCCCGCCAGCTCCACCTCGGCGGTCGCGGTCTCCCTCGCCGTGAGGTGCCTCTCGGCGGTGTACTCCGCCTCCGCGCGCGTGCTGCGGCGCACGGTCACCGTCTCCGTCACCCGCTCGCAGGCGCGTACTGACTCGGGCACTCCTCCTCCCGCCTGCGGGGGCGGCGGGTCCGACTCTTCGGCACCCCTCGTGGCGAGCAGGATCGCGAGCAGCACCCCCACGCCCGCGAGGGCGATGCCGATCGAGGGGCGCGCCCGCTCGCGCAGCTTGGTCAGGAAACGTGCCACCGGTCCGAATGCTGACAGTGCGGCTAGGTTGCGGACCGATGCGCATCCTCGCGTTCGCAGACGAGCCGCCGCACGGGCCGGTCGCCGACCTGATCGCGGCCCACCGGCCGGAGCTCATCGTGCTGCTCGGCGACCTCGAGCCCGCCTGGACCGAGGGCCTCGCGGCCGTGGAGCTGCCGAAGCTCGGAGTGCTGGGCAACCACGACGCCGACGACGCCCTCACGGCGATCGGCGCCGAAGAGGTGCAGCTCCGGCGGGTGGTGGTGGGCGGGATCAGCTTCTCCGGCTTCGGCGGCTCGCCGCGCTACAGCTGCGCCGGCTCCAACGAGTGGACGGAGGAGGAGGCGGAGGAGCTCGTCGGCAGGCTGCCCGCCGCCGACGTCCTGCTCACGCACAGCCCGCCCGCGGGCGTAAACGACGAGCCCGACGATCCCGCCCACCGCGGCTCGCCCGCGCTGCGCGCGTGGGTCGAGCACCACCGGCCCGCCTGGCTGCTGCACGGCCACACCCGCCCGCACCCCGCCCACCGGGTGCGGCGCCTGGGCGACACGCGGGTGGTGCACGTGCGGGGGGCGACGGCGCTCGACCTTACTTAGGCGTCTTCCTCCTCGAGCGCGGCGGTGCGCACCGCCTCCTGGGCCTTGCCGCGCTCGAGGCCCGTGGCGCGCAGCAGGTCCACCGCGATCAGCCGGATCTGGCCGACGATGTGCACCGCCGAGAGGTTGCCGGTCGCCTCGAGCACGGCGTTGGCGAGGGCGGCCGCCCGCACCGCCGCCGCGCGCGCGGGCTCGGGAGCACCGCCGTCGAGGTAATCCCTCAGCGCCTCGGCGGAGTGGGCCAGCTCCTCCACGGCCTGCACGGCCTCTCGCGGGACCGCGTCGTCCAGGTCCGTGGCGCGCACGGCGCCGCGCGCGAGCGCGCGCACGTTCTCGATGGCGCGCCCGAGCTCGCCGGCGGCGATCGAGACGCGGTCGATGCCCTCCAGCGAGCCGCGCCGCTGGGGCGAGAGGCGGGCGGCCTCGCCGGCCGCCTCGAGCGTCTCGAGGAGGTGCTCGTGCGCTCCGTCCACCCGCGCGACGGCCAGCAGCGCGTCGTCGGCCGTTTCCGGCTGGCGCGTGGTCAGCGCGGTGGCGATCTGCCCGAGCGCCTCCACGATTCGGTCCAGCACGGGCTCCGCGCTCTCGCGAACCAGCCGCATCGGGTGCACGGGGAGGATCAGCGAGCTGACCAGGAGCGCCACGCCGCCGCCGACCAATGCGTCGAGGGAGCGTTCGAAGTCGAAGCCGCCCTCGGGCGGCTGGAGCGTCGCCACCAGCACCGCCGAGGCACCCGCCTGCGAGGCGAGCAGCGAGCCGCCGCCGACGAGGGCGGCGGCCACCATCGCAAGCGCCACCACGACCCCGATCTGCCAGGTGCCGGTACCGATGGCGGCTACCAAGGCGTCCGCGATCGCGATCCCCACCGACACGCCGATCGCCAGCTCGATCGCCCGCCGTCGGCGCTGGCCCACCGTCAGGCCGAGGGTGATCACCGCTGAGATCGGCGCGAAGAACGGCTGCTCGTGGCCTACGACCTCCGTGGCCACGAGCCAGGCGAGCGACGCCGCGAGCGCGGAGTGGAGGATGGGGCGCGCGCCGGCCACGATCCGGTCGTGCCGCGTGCGCAGCCCTTCGCGCGACGCTTCGGCGGCCTGCTCGAGCATCTCGTCCCGGCCGCCGAGGCGGTGCTCGATCGCTTGCGGCGCCAGCCGCCGCACCCGCCCGCCGCGGCGGGCACGCGGCCGGCTCATCGCCGGTACCAGCGCGGCGAGACGTTGGGGGGCGGCGCGAGTGCTGCCTTTGCCACGAGCACCGTCGGCTCGTGCATGCGCAGGTGGAGGGCGAGCATGCCCTCGAAGGATTCGCCGAGGCCGTCCACGGAGTCGGCGTGCACGCCGAA
Source organism: uncultured Thermoleophilaceae bacterium (assembly GCA_963733885.1). Lineage (GTDB taxonomy): Bacteria > Actinomycetota > Thermoleophilia > Solirubrobacterales > Thermoleophilaceae > JACVRW01. The sequence continues at coordinate 55,412 of CAVTES010000003.1, forward strand.
CGAGCGCGCCAGGGCGACGAAGTCCGGCGTATGGAGGTCCACGCCCTCGCGCGGATCGCCCTTCAGCTCCTGGTCGAAGCGCAGCATGCCGTAGCCGCCGTCGTCCACGATCACGGCCTTCAGCGGGATGCGCTCCTGGGCGGCCGTGGCCAGCTCGCCGCAGGCGTATAGGAAGCCGCCGTCGCCGGAGACGCTCACTACCGGTCCGGTTCCGCCGAGCGCGGCGCCGAGCCCCTGCGGGAAGGCGCAGCCGAGCGTGCCCCAGCCCAGCGGATACGAGAGCCTGCGCGGTGCCGGGGTGCGATGGAAGCCGCCCAGCCAATAGCCGGGGATGCACATATCGCATACCAGCGCGGCGTCGTCCGGCAGCGTGCGTTCGACCGCCTCGAGGAACGCGATCGCCTCGGCGTCGCTCTCGCGAAGCGCGGCACGGACGCCCCGGTTCAGGTCGCGCAGCCGGTGGGCGAGCGCATCGAGGCCGCCGCGAGCCTCGAGGCGCCCGGCCAGGGCGCCGGCCCCCTCCGCGGCGTCGGCCTCGAGCAGCACGTCGGGCAGGTAGTTCTTGGCGGCGTCCGACGGGTCGACGTTCACCGAGATCAGATGCGGCGGCTGCGGCTGCTTCCAGCCCTGGGTCATCATCCCGTCGAAGTCGGTGCCGACGGCGAGCACGACGTCGGCCTCGTCCCAGAGCGCGCCCACCTCCGCGACGTGCGGCGGGGCCTCGACGAGACAGGGATGGCCCGGCGGGAGCAGGCCCCGCGCGGAGTAGGTGAGGATCACGGGGGCCACGAGCCGTTCGGCCACGGCCGCCACGGCCTCGCCCGCGCCGGCCTGGAGCGCGCCGCCGCCCGCCCAGATGAGCGGGCGGCGCGATCGCTCGAGCACGTCCGCCGCGCGCGCGAGATGCTCGTGGTCCGGCCGCTGCGGCCGGGGGACGGTGGGCGCCTCGCCCGCCTCCGCGGTCTCGTCCCCCTCGGCCGCCAGAAGATCCGTGGGGATCTCGAGATAGACGGGGCGCTGCGGCGGGGTCAAAGCCTCGGTCACGGCCGCCGCGACCGCGTGCCCGACCTGCGCCGCTCCCGTCACCCGCAGCTTGCGCTTCACCACAGGCGCGAACATCCCCGCCTGGTCGGTGCCCTCGTGGAGCATGCCGCGCCACACGCCGGGGCGGCGCAGGCGCGCCGGGATGTCTGTGGCGATCACGAGGACCGGCTGCCGCGAGGCCCAGGCCTCCCCCACTGCGGCGAGCGTGTTGGCGGCGCCGGGGCCGGTGGTGGTGAGGGCCACGCCGATCCTCCCGGTGGTCCGCGCGTAGCCGTCCGCCGCGTAGGCCGCGGTCTGCTCGTGGCGCACGCCGACCAGCCGGATCGGCGACTCCCCAAGCGCCCGCCACAGCGCCAGGTTGTGCACCCCGGGCAGGCCGAAGGCCACGTCGACGCCGGCCCGCTCGAGCGCCGCGACCGCCAGCTGCGCGCCTGTCAGGATGCGCGTCCGCGATGAGCTCACCGGCCCCATCCTCGCAGCCTCTCAACGGAGTTCGCGTGGTTGACCTCTCGCGCGTCCTCGCCGGCCCGTACTGCACGATGGTCCTCGCCGACCTCGGGGCCGACGTGATCAAGGTCGAGCGCCCGCAAGGGGGCGACGAGACGCGCACCTGGGGGCCGCCCTTCGCCGGCGGCGAGGCGGCCTACTACCTCTCGGTCAACCGGGGCAAGCGCTCATGCGCGATCGATCTGTCGCAGGATGAGGGGCGGGCGCTCGCGCTCGAGCTGTGCGCCGGCGCCCGGGCCGTGATCGAGAACTTCAAGGTGGGCGGGGCCGAGCGGCTCGGCGTGGGCTACGAGCAGGTGCGAGAGCGCAATCCCCGGGTCGTGTACTGCTCGATCACCGGCTTCGGTTCCCGGCGCGAGCCGCCCGGCCGGCCGGGCTACGACTTCGTCGCGCAGGCCGAGACCGGCCTGATGTCGATCACCGGCCCCGAGGACGGGCCGCCGTACAAGGTCGGCGTAGCACTGGTGGACGTCCTCGCGGGGCTGCACGCCGCGGCCGCGATCCTCGCCGGCCTCCACGCAGGCGAGGGGGCCCGCATCGAGGTGCCCTTGCTCGATAGCGGCCTGGCCGGGCTCGTCAACGTGGCGCAGAACGCGCTCGTCACGGGCCGTGAGCCAGAGCGCCACGGCAACGCCCACCCGAACATCGTCCCCTACCAGGACTTCGAGACGGCCTCGGGGAGGATCGCCGTGGCCGCGGCGAACGACGGCCTGTTCCGAGCGATGTGCCGCACGCTCGGCGTCGAGGAGCTGGCGGGCGACCACCGCTTCGCAACCAACGCCGCGCGCGTCGAGAACCGGCGCGCGCTTATCCCGCTGCTGCAGGAGCGCCTGCGGGAGCGCACGGCCGAGGAGTGGATCGAGGGCCTCGACGCGGCGGCGGTGCCGGTCGGCAAGGTCCGCACCGTGCCCGAGGCGCTGGCGGCGGCGGCCGAGGCTGGGCTTCCTGCCACGTTCGGCGTCGAGCACCCCAGCGCCGGCCCGCTCGAGCTGGTCGCCTCGCCGATCTGGGGCGCGACCGACCGCGAGGCGGCCACGGCGCCGCCGCTCCTGGGCGAGCACACGGCCGACGTGCTGCGCGAGCTGGGCCGCTCGGAGGAGGAGGTGGCCGCGCTGGCGGAGCGCGGCGTGGTCCGCCTGGGCTAGTTTACTAGTGGGAGTCGGCCTCCCCGCTCGACGCGGGCGGCCGTGACTCCTCGGCCAGCGAGGTGATCGTGAGGCTCCCGCGCGCCGCCTCCTCCATCACCTCGGTCGCCTCGTCCGAGGAGCGCGCGTAAAGCTCGACCAGCATGTGGATCACGACGCGGTCTTCGTCGTGCTTGTGGAACCGCACATGGGTGAAGAACTCCCGCGTCCCGTGGTCGCCGAAGGCGGCGAACGCCAGCGACTCAGCGGCCTCGGGGCCGGAGCACGACTCGACTTGCTCGCCGTCGACCGTCACCGTGCACGAGGCGACCCACGGCGTGCCGGTCACCATCCGCTCCCAGCGGTCCTCTACCGGCTCGATGCGCGAGATGCGCCGCCCGTTCTCCTCATAGAACGTGAGCGCGAGGTGGGGCTGATCGTGTAGGCAGTCGAGGCACTGCACCACGGCCTCCTGCACCTCCTCCACCGGCTCGACGGCCTCGCCGGTGTCGGCGTCGACCTTCAAGATGCCCTCGTAGTGAAGCTGCACCTCGAGGTTCTGCGACCAGCAGCGATAGCAGCGCAGCCAGCTCGACTGCGTGCCCACGGACTCCTGTGCGGATCCCTCCATATCTCCATTATGGCCGTCGCGGCATTTCTCGCCGGGTGTTTGGGCGCCGACGAGGAGCCGGCGCCGGCCGGCGGGGCCGCCCGAGACGTGGCCGGAGTGGTCGAGCGGCTCGAGAAAGCCACTGCGGACGGGGCGTTCGGGACGGTCTGCGACGAGCTCTTCACCGCTGCCGCCCGGGAGCGTGCGGGGGGCGAGGAGTGCGAGCGCCTCACTCGCTCGGCGGCCGAGGGCATCGCCCGTCCACGCATCGATATCCACGCGATGGAGCTCCGGCGCGGCCTCGCCCGGGTCGAGATCACGACCCGCGCCGCCGGCCAGGCCGAGGTGCCCGGTGTGCTGGAGCTGCGCCGCGAGCAGGGTGAGTGGAGGGTGGAGGCGCTGGGGGACCAGTAGCCTGCCCGTCGTGATCGGCGCGGTTCTCGCGGGTGGGGCGAACGACCGGCTGGGGCAGGGACCGAAGCCGGCCGCGCTGCTCGGCGGGCGGCCGCTGGCGTCCTATCCGGTGGGGGCCTTGGCCGGGGTCTGCGACCGGGTGGCGGTGGTGTGCAAGCGTTCGACGCAGCTTCCGGAGCTGCCCGGCACCGAGCGCTGGGAGGAGCCGGACGAGCCAAGGCACCCCGTGACGGGCATCGTCCACGCGCTCGAGACGGCGGGTGGACCGGTGCTCGTCTGTGCCGCCGACATGCCGTTCGTGACGGCCGATGCCTGCCGCACCCTGCTGAGCGCCACCGGCTCCACTCCGGCCGTGGTCGCAACGGGCGCCGGGATCCTGCAGCCCACGCTGGGTCTCTACGCCCCCGCCGCGCTCGACGTCCTGAGGGACGCGCCGGAGGGCGCCCCACTCACCAGCACCGTCGAGGCGCTCCATCCCTCGCGGGTGGCCCTCCCGCCGGCGCTCCTCCGCAGCGTGGACACGCTCGACGAGCTGGCGGAGGCGGAGGCGGCGCTCGCGGCCGGCCTTTGAGCGCTAGTACACGCTCGTCAGAACGCCGCGCCGTGCACGCTCGTGATCCAGACCGAGAGGATGACCGTGGCCGGTCCCGCCAGGGCGAGCGCCTGGCGGTCGCGTCCCTTGTCGAGGTGCCACCAGGCGATCCAGAACAGGACCAGCCCGGTGAGCATGAGCGGCATCTGGCCGACGCGGTGCCACCAGTCGCCGGCGTCGGACACGCGGGCGCTCGAGCTGAGCCAGGCGAGCGTGCCGAAGAAGGACACGTTGAACCACAGGATCCGAGTGGTCCGGTCCGGGGCCGTCCGGGTGTCGGACGAGCGATGGGTTCGCTCCGGGGGTGGAGCGGCCATGACCACGCAGTGTGCCAGAGCGGCGGCCCCGCCGGCAGGCCCCTAGCGCGGGCGTTCGGCGCGCTGCTTCAGCCCTCTCGCGAACTTCTCGAACGACGGGCCGAAGTCGGGCAGCCTGGGGCCGATCAAGCGGAGTAGAGGGCCGCTGAAGCGCTCTTCCATCGTGAATCGGGTGACCCCGTCGCCCTCGGGCGCCAGCTCGAACGTGCGGATGCCCTTGAACAGGCCGAGCGGCATCCCGCCGTGCCAGGACATGCCGCGTCCCGGCTCGAACTCGACGATCCTGACCGGGTGCCCGCGCTTGGGATCGAGCGCGGAGAAGATCTTGATCCGCTCGCCGGGAGCGATCGTGCCCTCGACCTTCACGACGTCGTTGTCCCAGTCCGGGTAGGCGCGGGCGTCGGTGAGAATCGCCCAGATCGTGTCCGGATCGGCCTCGATCGACGAGCTGGCGCGGTACTCCATGCGGACTCCTCTGTCGGTAACAGAAAAGTGACCGTAACAGTTCGGCTACCATCGCGTCATCTCGCTCGGCGCCCTTTCCGGAGACCCCTTCGACGCCCTGGGCGACACCCACCGCCGGGCGATCGTGGAGCTGCTCCGGGAGCGGGACCGGTCGGTCCGCGAGCTCGCCGACGAGCTGCCGATCAGCCGTCCCGCGGTGTCGCGGCACCTGCGGCTGCTGAAGGACGCCGGGCTCGTGAGCGACCGGCCGGAGGGCACACGCCGGCTGTACCGGCTGCACGACGAGGGCATCGACGCCGTGCGGGCCTACCTCGAGCAGGTCTGGGGGGACGCCGCCGCGCGCTACCGGATCGCGGCCGACAACGTGGAACGTTCGTGATGGATCCGCTCGAGCTCGAGTTCACCGTGGCGTGCCCGCCCGACCGGGCTTTCGACGTGTGGGCGCGGCGCGCGTCGCTGTGGTGGCCGCCTGGCCATTCGGTGTCCGCCGAGCCGGGCCTCACCGTGACGTTCGAGCCGCGCCCGGGCGGGCGGATCTACGAGCGCACCCCGAGAGGCGCCGAGCACGACTGGGGCGAGGTGCTGGTCTGGGAGCCGCCGCACCGGCTCGCCTACCTGTGGCACCTGACGTTCGACCGGGCCGATGCCACCGAGGTCGAGGTCACCTTCGCGGCCACGGGCAGCGGTACCGCGGTGAGCATTGTGCACAGGGGATGGGAGCGGCTGGGGGCGAAGGGGGCGGAGCGCCGCGAGCGCAACCGCAAGGGTTGGGCGGGCGTGACCGAGCACTACCGGCGCGTCTGCGACGGGACGGCGTAGCCCCGGGACCTCTCCACCCGCGTTGCCCGTATGGGCCGAAGGGGAGAGGATTGTGTCTGCCCTGGCACGAACATCTGCAATCGACGTCATGGCGGCCCGCGCCGGGCCGTCGAGCCGCGAGCGGCCGTCGCGGCGGCGCGAGCGGGCGTGGGTGCGGGCCGCCCAGGAGGGCTCCGACGAGGCGATGGAGGCTCTCTTCAGGGTGCACTGGGGGCCCGCTCACCGGGCCGCCTTCCTGATCGTCCGCGACGCCGCCGCCGCCGAGGACATCGCGCAGGAGGCCTTCCTCGCCGCGATCCGGGCGCTCGACCGTTTCGACAGACGCCGGCCGTTCGGCCCCTGGCTGCACCGGATTGTCGTGAACCGCGCGATCGACTGGGCGCGCGCGCGGGCGCTCCGGCGGGAGGTCTGGGAGCCCGTCGAGTGCGAGGCTGCTCAGGAGCGCCCGGAGGGCTGGTCGGATGAGGTGGTGGCCGCGCTGGCCGTGCTCGACGCGGACCAGCGCGCGGCCGTCGTGCTGCGACATCTCCTGGAGTACACGCCGGGCGAGATCGCGGACTTCCTCGAGATCCCTCGCGGGACGGTGAACTCGCGGCTCCGGCGGGCGCTCGACCGGCTGGCGGTTGAGCTCGAGTCGGCTCGCGCCGGCGAGGCTCTCGACAGGGGGGCGAAGTCGTGAGGCGCAGGGCCTTCCAGCGCCGGCTTCGCGACGAGCTGCACGAGGCGCGGCCGCCGCGCGCCGCCGAGGCCGAGCGGCGCGCCTGGGCGGTCGTGCGGGCGGCGCACGCGGAGCGCGCACCCGTGCGGCGGCCGATGCGTGCGCGGCGCCTCGCAGTCGCGGCCCTGGCGGCGGCGCTCGCCGCAGTGCTCGCGCTCAGCCCCGCGGGCGCGAAGGTGGGGGACTGGATCGGCGACGTGGTCAACCCGGCGCCGGACGCCACTCCCTCCACGCTCGGCTCACTGCCGGCCGACGGCCGCCTGCTGGTGGTAGCGCCGGCCGGGCCGTGGATCGTGCATGACGACGGCGCCCGCCGCCGCCTTGGCGACTTCCGGGATGCCACCTGGTCGCCGGGCGGGCTGTTCGTGGCGGCGGCCCGCGGCCGCGAGCTCGTGGCCCTCGAGCCCGACGGCGACGAGGTCTGGGCCCGGCCCGCGCCTGGGCGCGTGTCCGCGCCGCGCTGGTCCCCGGACGGCTTCCGGATCGCCTATCGGAGCGGCCGGGACCTGTGGATCGCGGTCGGAGACAACAGCGGAGCCGAGCGCCTCGCCCGAGGGGTCGGACCCGCGCCGCCGGCGTGGCGGCCGGGCGCGCCCTCACCGGGCCAGGTGGTGGCGTTCTCCTCGGGCCGGCGGATCAGGATCGTCGAGGAGGACACGCCGCGGCTCGTCGGCACCACCCCGCGGGGCCCGGTGCCGCGCGAACTGTGGTGGACGGCGGACGGGCGCCGCCTGGTGGCGGTCTCCTCCGGTGAGATCCGGGTGCACGACGGGCGAGGCCGCCTCCTCCGCCGGGTGTCGCTGCCGCCGGGCGTGCAAGCGACGGGCTCGGCGCTCGATACCGCCGGTCGGCGCCTCGCCGTGGCGGCGGAGAAGAAGGCCCGCCGCGCGAGCGAGGTGCTCGTGTTCAGGCTCGACGGGCCACGGCGGCGGCTCGATCGGACCGTTCCGCCGGACCGCCTGTACGCCGGGCCCGGCTCGATCGAGGGCCTGACCTGGTCGATCGACGGCCGCGTGCTGGTGCTCGGCCTGCCGGAAGCGGATCAGTGGCTGCTGGTACGCCCGCGCGCCCGGGAGCCGCTGAGCGAGGTGTCAGGGATCCGGCGGAAGTTCGCGGGAGGCGACGGCGCCGCCGCGCGCGCGACCGCTCCCTTCCCGCGCCCGGCCGGCTGGTGCTACGCGGAGCCTCCGGAGCCCTCGGCGGCCGGAGTCCCGCCGTGCTCGACGGGCGCCGCGCCGGCGGGAGGGTGACGTCAGCCCCTGGGACTTCGCTCGTAGCTCTCCCCGTAGGAGGTTCATGCGCAGTGCTGCGATCGTGTTGGCCGCTTCCACCGCCCTGGCGCTGGCTGCGCCGGCCGCTTTCCCCGCCGAGGGGTTCGCTGTCGCTCCGGCGGCGGCCGCGCCTTCGTGCGACGGAGGCCCGCTCTTCGGGGTCGCACGCTCCGCCGGCGGGCGCGTGCTCGCCCAGATCGGGCGTCGTACCTTGCGACCCCGCCCGGCTTCCCGGATCCCGCTCCCGACCGGCGTGTACGGGTGGAGCTGGGACTCCTCTCCCACCTGTGACGCGGTCGCGCTGGGGGGCCAACGTGGGCGCGTCGTGCTCTTCGATCTCGAGCGCGGGCGCCGAGTGGGCACGCTCTCCCTCGGGGGTCGCTGGGCGGTTGGTCAGCTCGCGTGGCCGCGCCCCGATCGTCTCACCGGCCTCACCGGCTCGTTCGATTCGCCGCGCGTCGTCACGGTCTCCATGCCGGGCGGCCGGGTCGTCGCGTCTCGTCGCATCGCGGGCCGGCCGTGGGCCGTCGAGGCGACGTCCCTCGGAATCCTGGTCCTGGCCGGGCCGGGTGAGCGGATCGGCTCGGCAACCCTGGTGCTGACGAATCCCGACGGCGGCCTGCTGCGCGTCTCGCTGCCCCGGATACGGGCCGGGTTCGACGAGTCGGATCCGCGCCGCCTGCTCGGACGGCAGATCGTCCCGGGCCTGGCGGTCGACGAGACGGCCGGACGTGCATACGTGGTGGCCGCGAACAAGCCGCTTGTGGCCGAGGTTGACCTGGCGAACGGGGCGGTGACCTACCACGACCTGCGCGCGGTGGGAGGCTCAGCCGGAGCGGCCCCGGTGGCCGCCAAGGGGCTCGCGTACGGCGCCTACCGGACGGCGCGCTGGGTCGGAGACGGCACCATCGCGGTGGCGGGGGAGGTGACCCGCACGCGCCGAGATTGGAGGCGCGCGGCGCGAAAGGGGTTGCCGGTCACGCGAACCGATCCGTACGGGCTGCGGGTGATCCGAACCGCCGACTGGACGGCCACCACCTTGAATCCGCTGTTCCAGTCATTCACGGTCGCCGGCGATCTCCTGCTCGGAATGAACTCGGACCCGCTCGCGCTTGCAGGCGCCAGGCCCACCGGGCTGGTGGCGTACGGGAGCGACGGGCGGCGTCGCTTCACGCGCTTCCGCGGAGAGGCGCGCGGGTGGTTGCGTGCAGTGGCCTGGCCCTACGCGTACGTGAGAGATCTGCGCCCGAGACGCACCCTCGTGGTGGATCTGCGCAGCGGCCGCACGGTCGGGGAGGCCGGCTCGAGGCGACCGCCGGTCCTCCTCGTCCGCTGAGCCGCGTCAGCGCCGGACGAGCAGGTAGATCACGGCGATCGCGAAGGCGATCTGGCCGATGCCGAACGCCACGCCTAGGTTGGCAGCACCGGCGAGCTCCGCGACGAGGACCACGACTGCGAAGACGGCGACGACAAAGGCGATCTGGACGCCGAGGCTCCAGGTCGGCGCGGGGGAGCGGCCGTCAGCCGCCTGCCCGGCCCCGGCGTCCGCTCGAAGGCGGGACCCTCTGCGGGCTCGGCCGCGGGATGCCCCGCCGGCCGCCTCGGGCGCTGCGGCCCTCTCGCTCGCCGCCTGCGGTTCCCGCCGGCGCTTGCTTCGCTTGCTCACGCGCGTGCCTTCAAGGTCTCGATCAGCGTGGAGACGTCGGCCGTTGGGTCCTCGGCCGCCAGCAGGCGCTCGGCCTCGCGCCTGCCCCCCAGGGCTCGCAGGGCGCCCTCGCCGTGCTCGGCCGTGAACTCCCTGAGCGCCGACGCCCGGCGCGCGTGCAGCCGGCGTTCGGCGACATCAGTGCGGTCGCGATGTGCCTCGAGCGCGTCGGCGAGCTCGGGGATCCCGCTGGGCGGCGGCACCGAGGACACCGGCATCACCGGCACGTCGCTCGACCCGAGGGCGGCCAGCGCCTGCTCGAGGTCGCGCTGAGCGCGACGCGCGGGATCGCCCAGATCGGCTTTCGTCACAACCAGCACGTCGGGTACCTCCATGATCCCGGCCTTGAGGAACTGGAGCACGTCGCCCGAGGCCGGCTGTACCACCACGACGACGCTGTCGCAGACCTCCTCGACATCGGTCTCCGACTGGCCCACGCCGACCGTCTCCACGACCACGACGTCGAACGCGGCCGCGAGGGCGTCGGCGGCCTCGCGCGTCGGGATCGCGAGCCCGCCGAGCCGGCCGCCCGCGGCGGTGGAGCGGATCACGACGCCGTCGTCGCGCGGATCGTGCTCGATCCGGGCGCGATCGCCGAGCAGGGCGCCGCCAGAGCGCTTCGACGAGGGGTCGACCGCCAGGACCGCGACCGTCCGCCCACGGCCCCGCCACTCCGCGACCAGGGCGGACAACAAGGTCGACTTGCCGGCCCCGGGCGGTCCCGTCACACCCACCAGGTGCGCCGGCGCCTCGCCGCCGAGCTCGGCCGGAGACACCTCCGCGAGAAGCGCCGCGGCGCCCGCCCGATCCGCCCGGTTCTCGATCGCGTTGAGCGCAGCAGGAGCCACCGAGCGGTCGCCCGCCCGAAGGCGCCTGCCGAGCTCTGCGGGATCCACGGTCATGCGGCGGCGGACGCTAGCGGAGGGCTCGGGGAGGCTGTCGGCCGTGGCTGCCGCGCGGGCGAAGGGCGGGCAATGAAGGAGGTGCAGGGCGTCCGGGATCAATGCATGCGCGGTCTGCCCGTCGCGGGCCGCGTCGGCCTGTGCGCGCGGGCCTACGCCGCGTCCCGCCCAAGCGTTCTGCTCCGCACTTCCCGGTGCGCGTCCAGCTCTGCTGTCACTTCGCCCGGCTCGCGTTCCACGTCGCGCCACGTGAAGCGCACCACGTCCCAGCCCGCCAGGCGCAAGCGCCGGTCGCGGCGGCGGTCGTTCTCGAACGCCTGTCGCGTGCGGTGGCTTGCCCAGCCGTCGGTCTCCACAGCCAGGCGTTCGGCGCGCCAGAGGAAGTCGATCTTGTAGGCGACGCCGTCGTCAAGGGTGATCCACGCGTTCACCTCCGGCTTCGGCAGGGAGGCCGCTCGGCAGAGCGCGAGGAATCGTGCCTCGAGCTCCTTATCAGTGAGGGTCGGGCCGTCGTACTCGGCCAGCACGCTCCGCAGCACACCGGCGCCGTGCCGCCCGCTCGCGCGGGACAGGACCTCTTCGACCGCGCTCAGGTCGAAGATGCCGAGCACGTCGGCTTGGCTAACGGCTCTTTCCACGCCGGTCCGGTCCACGTCGTCGGCCAGGTCGAGCAGCGTGCGGGCGAGGGTGGTGCACGGGATGCCGTCGATCGTCGTGATGTCGGCCGATTCGAGGGTCGTGCTCGCGTGCACTTCGATGCCGGGCCGCGGCCGCGCGGATCGGCGGGGGATGGTGACGTCGGTCTTGGGGCGATTGTCCGGCCGGATTCCGTGAAGAGCGGCGGCCGAGCGGTGGGAGAGAACGGCCCCTGGACCGTAGGCCAGGACGGCTGCCATCCAATAGCCGCGGATCATGAGGCGGCCGTGGCCGACGGCGTACACGCCGCGGTGGATGCGGGTGAGGCGGCCCTCGCGTGCCCGCTTCGCGACCGCGCTCCTGCTCAGACCGAGCAACAGCAGCTGGGCAAGGGAGACCACCCCGTGCTGGCGCTCCGCCAGACGTGCGATCGCCATCTCGCGAGGGGGTCCCTCACGAAAGTGGACGTATGGTCGCCAAACGTGTTGGACCCCCTTCATTGCCCGCAGTTTTCCCGGCAACGAGCGACGCGTGGGTAACGGGCGTTACAAGCCAGCCCAGGGAGCGTTACGAGACCGCTGCCACACCATGGTGCTCGGCCACCACGTCAACGATGTCGCCCATTATCCGGCTCACCTCGAAGTCCTTGGGCGTGTAGACGCGCGCCACGCCCGCTTCCAGCAACGCGGCCTCGTCCGCCGGCGGGATGATTCCACCCACTACCACGGGCACCGAGGCGCCGGCCGAAGCCAGCTCGCGCAGCACCGCCGGGATCAGCTCGGCGTGCGATCCCGACAGGATCGAGAGGCCCACCACGTGCACGCCCTCGTCAACCGCGGTCCGGGCGATTCTTGCGGGCGTCAGTCGGATTCCCTCGTAGACCACGTCCATGCCGGCGTCCCGCGCCCGCACGGCGATCTGCTCCGCGCCGTTCGAGTGCCCGTCGAGACCGGGCTTCCCGACCAGGATCTTGACCCGGCGCCCGAGCGCTTCGGACACCCGCTGCACGCGGTCGCGGAGAGAGGCGAGGGCATCGTCGGTCGGCGCGGCCGCGGCCTCGCCGACCCCTGTGGGCGCCCGGTACTCGCCGAACACCGACCGGAGAGCCGCCGCCCACTCACCCGTGGTCGCTCCCGCCTGAGCGGCGGCCAGCGTGAAGGGCATCAGGTTGACGGAGGGGTCCGACGCCGCCTCGCGAAGGGCACCCAGGGCGGAGCGGGCCGCCTCCTCATTGCGGTCGTTGCGCCACGAGCGAACGGCCGCGATGGCGGAGGCCTCGACAGCGGGATCGACGCGGAGAATGGCGGGTTCGTTGGCGGATTGAAGGGGCGACGGTTCCGCATGGGTGTACACGTTCTGGCCAACCACCTTCAGCGAGCCGCTCTCAATCCGCTGGACGCGGGCACGGTTCGACTCCACCAGCTGCGTCTTCATGTACGGAACGGCCTCCACCGCGCCGCCGCGCTCCGCCACCACGCCCATCTCCTCCCGAGCACCGGAGGCGAGCTCGTCGACCAGCCCGTCCATCACGCGCGACCCCTCGAAGACGTCGGGGTATTCGAGCAGGTCGGTCTCGTAGGCCAGTATCTGCTGGATGCGCAGCGACCACTGCTGGTCCCACGGCCGGGGCAGCCCCAGCGCCTCGTTCCACGCCGGCAGCTGCAGCGCGCGGGCCCGCGCCGAGCGCCCGATCGTCACGCCCAGCGCCTCCAGCACGATGCGGATGATGTTGTTCTCCGGCTGCGCCTCGGTCAGTCCCAGGGAGTTCACCTGCACGCCGTAGCGGAATCTCAAAAACCGGTCGTCGTCAACCCCATAGCGAGAACGGCCGATCTCCTCCCACAGCTGCCCCATCGCCCGCAGCTTGGCGTGCTCCTCCACGAAGCGGATCCCTGCGTTCACGAAGAACGACATGCGCCCGAACACCCGCCCGAAATCGTCGCCGGGCACGCGATCCCGCACACGGTCCAGAACCGCCACCGCTGTCGACAGCGCGTAGGCGATCTCCTGCACCGGCGTGGCGCCCGCCTCCTGGAGGTGGTACGAGCAGATGTTGATCGGGTTCCAGCGCGGCACCTCGTCGACGGTGAACTCGATCATGTCCGCGATCAGCCGCATCGACGGCTCGGGCGGGAACGCGTACGTTCCGCGCGAGAGGAACTCCTTGATGATGTCGTTCTGCGTAGTGCCCTGGAGCGAAGAGCGATCCACGCCGTTCTCCTCCGCCACGGTCATGTAGAGCGCCAGCAGCCAAGCCGCCGTGGCGTTGATCGTCATCGACGTGTTCATCTCGTCGAGCGGGATGCCGTCGAGCAGCGTGTGCATGTCGCCCTTGTGGGCGATCGAGACGCCGACCTTCCCGACCTCGCCGCGGGCGAGCTCGTGGTCCGGGTCGTATCCCGTCTGAGTGGGCAGATCGAAAGCCACAGACAGGCCCGTCTGGCCCTTGGCCAGGTTCCGGCGGTACAGCTCGTTGGACTCCCGAGCGGTCGAATGCCCTGCATAGGTGCGCATCACCCAGGGAGGGTCCGGCTCCGGCAGGCGGTGCTCGCTCACGAGGTGATTGTATGGTCGGTCATCCGTGAGCCGCCTCATTGACGTCCTTCACCTGGGGCGTGACAGGGTCATCTGCTCCTATGAGCTGGATGGCGTCATCGTCGATCCCGGCCCCGCCTCCTGCCTCGACACGCTGATCGACCGGCTCGGCCGCACCGAGCCGCGCGTCCTGCTCCTGACCCACATCCACCTCGATCACTCGGGGGCGACCGGCGTGCTGTGCCGGCGCTTCCCGAAGCTCGAGGTCTACGTGCACGAGCGGGGCGCGCCGCACCTGGTCGAGCCGTCGAAGGTGCTCGAGAGCGCCGGCCGCCTGTACGGCGACGACATGTGGGAGCTGTGGGGCGAGGTCGCGCCCGTGCCGGAGGAGCGCATCCACGTGCTCAAGGGAGGGGAGACCGTGGAGGGCTTCAAGGTGGCCTACACGCCCGGCCACGCGACGCACCACGTCAGTTATCTCCATGAGGATTCCGGGGACGCGTACGTCGGAGACACCGCAGGAGTCCGGATTCCGCCCTACGACCACACCCTCGCGCCCACGGTGCCGCCCGATATCGACATCGAGGCCTGGCTCGACTCGCTACACACGGTCGCGTCGTGGAACCCCCAGTCGCTCTGCCTGACCCACTTCGGCAGGGTCACCGAGGTGGCCGAGCACATCCACCGGATGCGCTGCGCGCTGACCGCGGCGGCCGACTCCGCCCGGCTCGACGGCGAGGAGGGCTTCATCGCCCGCCTCGAGTCGGACCTGAGCGACGCCACCGACCCCGCCACCGTCGAGGTCTACGAGCAGGCGGCGCCGCCCGACCAGCTCTACCAGGGCCTCGAGCGATACTGGCGCAAGCGCGCGGGATGAGCCAAACGGTCGAGAAGCCCCGCGTCGGCGGGCCCGACACCGGGCTCGGCGGCACCTGGCGCGTGATCGTCCTCAACGACGACCACAACACCTTCGAGGGCGTGGCCGGCGCCCTGTCGACCGTCCTGCCGGGGGTCTCTTACGACCAGGGCATGTCGATGGCCAACCGGATCCACAACACCGGCCAGGCGATCGTCTGGTCCGGCCAGCGGGAGCTGGCCGAGCACTACTGGGAGCAGCTCGAGGGCCGCGGCCTCACGATGGCTCCGCTGGAGCAAGGCTGAGCGCCTCGCCCTCGCCGACCACCTCGTGGAAGGTCGGCACCAGCGGGATCTGGTAGTAGCCCGCCAGCTCCGTTCGCTTCTCCCCCGCCGTCTCCGAGTACCAGTAGCGCTCGAACGCCGCCTTGGTGGGGAACATGGCCTGCTGGATGAAGTCGAGCCGCCCATCGAGGGCGCGGTAGAAGCCCCACGAGGTGGCCCCGTAGTCGAGCACCGCCTCGGCGGCGGGCGCCCAGCCGGCGGCGAACTTGTCGCCGCGGAACGGGTTCACGTGCCAGATGACCTGGACGAGGATCACGCGCCCACCTCCGCCCGGATCGCCCCCGGCCCCGCGACGGTCCTGCCCTCGCCCTCGCGGTCGGCGCCCACCAAGATCGCGATCTTGCCGAGGTGCTTGTTATCCCGCATCAGCTGGTGCGCCTCCGGCACGCCCTCGAAACCGAGCGTGCGCCACAGCACCGGACGGATCTGGCCCGACTCGATCAGCTGGTTGGCCTGGTTGCACTCGTACGCGTTGGCGAAGTGCGAGCCGATGATCTGCTTCTGGCGCATCCAGAGGTAGCGCACATCGAAGTCGAGGTCATAGCCGGTGGTGCCTGCGCAGATCACGACCTTGCCGAAGGGCTTCACCGTGAACACCGAGGTGGCGAACGTGGCCTTGCCGACGTGCTCGAAGACGACGTCGGGGGCGTCGCCGAGAATCCCCTTGACCCGCTTCGAGAACTCGCGCGAGACCTTGAACCGCTCCTTCTCCTCGTCAGGCGTCTCGCCGCCACGGCGCATCATTCCGGCGAACTCGCCCCGGTCGATGTAGTCCACCGCGCCGAGCTGCTTGACGAGCTCGCCCTTCTCGGGCGACGACACCACGCCCACGGTGTGGGCCCCGGCCATCGCGCAGATCTGCGTGGCGAACACGCCGAGGCCGCCGGCGGCGCCCCAGATCAGCACGCGCTGCCCGGCCTGGAGGTTGCACCGGGTCAGCAGCATCCGGTACGCGGTGAAGTAGACGAGGCCGTAGGAGGCGGCCTCGTCCCAGGTCAGGTTCTGCGGGCGTGGCAGCAGCTGCTGCGCCTGCACCTTGGTGAACTGGGCGAACGAGCCCCAGGTGGTCTCGTAGCCCCAGATCTTCTGGGAGGGCGCGGCCAGCGGGTCGAGGCCGTGCACCTCGGGGTCCTCGTAGGAGGCCATGTTGCAGTGGATCACGACCTCGTCGCCGGGCTTCCACTGGGTGACGCCCTCGCCGACCTTCCAGACGATCCCGGACGCATCGGAGCCGCCGATGTGGTGGCCGTACTCGGGATGGTCGCCGTAGCGCATGACCGAGACAGGCTCCCCGAGCGCCGCCCAGACATTGTTGTAGTTCACGCCGGCGGCCATCACACGCACGATCACCTCGAGCGCGCCCGGCTGGGGGACCTCGATCTCCTCGAGCTTGAAGGCGTCCCTCGGCTCGCCCTGGGTCTCCTCGCGGATCACCCAGGCGGCCATCGTCTCGGGCAGCGTGCCCGGCTCGACGTCGAGCTCGCCCACTTTCGTCATGTCGACTGCCATGCGGCGGGATGCTACCGGCGCGATCCCGAGCAGCCGCCCTGGTCCTGCTCGGCGATCGGGAGCGCCACGCGAGAACGATCCGGCCGCTCTGGTTGTCGCGCAGGCGGTACGCGCCGCGGCTGCGTGCCGGGGCGCCCGAAGGCATTTCCCTGCGCCGCGCCGCCTCAGACGCGGGAACCGTGTTCATTCCGTCAGGTCCTGCCCTTACCGTGGGACGTTCCCCTCATGGAAGCGGCGACCCCCCTCAGGCATCCCAACGTCAAGGTGATCGGCGACGTGCTCGCGATCGACGGCCTCGTTGTCGAGGACGGCTGCGCCGTCAGGCTCGTCCGGGAGCGCGAGCAAAACGGCGAGGACCCGGTCAAGACGGTGCTCGATGCGGTCTCGATCGGCGCCCGGGTGCTCGACCGCGAGCAGGCCGCCGCCAACGCCGAGTTCGTCAAGACGGAGTTCGAGCGCGCCGCCGGCGAGCTGAACGTGCAGTTCAGCGACCGGGCGCGCCAGGTCGCCGAGTACTTCAACGATCGGGTCGAGCAGGTGTTCGGGCCGGAGAACGGGCACCTCCAGAAGGAGCTCGAGAAGCTCTTCTCGGACGGCAGCGCGACCTCGGTGCAGAACCGCGTGCGCGAGCTCGTCCAGGAGACCCTCGCGCGCTCGCGCGAGGACCTAATGAAGCAGTTCTCGGCCTCCGACGGATCGAACCCGCTGGCGGACTTCAAGGCCGAGACGGTCCGGGCGCTACACGTTGCCGGGCAGCGCCAGCACGAGAGCCAGCAGGCCATGCTGCGCCAGATGGCGGAGCTCGAGAAGCAGCTGCAGGCGCTGCGGCTCGAGAAGGAGAAGCTCGAGGAGGTCGGCGCCGAGCGCGAGCGGGGCACCGCCAAGGGGCGCAGCTTCGAGGAGCAGGTGGCCGACGCGGTCGACGCGATCGCGGACGCCCAGGGCGATGTGGCCGAGGCTGTAGGCGACCTGCCGGGCGCCACGGGCAAGACCGGCGACGTGGTCGTGGCCATCGACGCCTGTAGCGGGCCGCCCCGCGGCCGGATCGTCTTCGAGGCGAAGGACAGGCGCCTGTCGAAGCCCGGCGCGCTCGCGGA
The DNA here is from genome assembly GCA_963733885.1 of uncultured Thermoleophilaceae bacterium. GTDB lineage: Bacteria > Actinomycetota > Thermoleophilia > Solirubrobacterales > Thermoleophilaceae > JACVRW01. Next base: position 72,877 of record CAVTES010000003.1, read on the forward strand.
GCTCGACAAGGCGATGGCTGACCGCGACGCCGACTTCGCGGTGCTGGTCGTCCCGACGGAGGAGGAGGTGCCCTCCAAGCTCCAGGGGCTGCGCGAGTACAACGGCGACAAGCTCGTGGTGATCCACGACGAGCTGTCGCTCGCGCTGGAGGTGGGCTATCGCCTGGCGCGGGCGCGGGTGCTCATGAAGCGCTCGGACAGCGAGGTGGACGCAGCCGCGATCCACGATCTGGTTGAGCGGGCGCTCGCGGCGATGGAGGACGTCCGCCGCGTGAAGAGCCGGCTCAGCGGCGCGAAGGCGAACATCGATCAGGCGTACGAGGTGGTCGATCAGATGGCCGCGCGCGTGCGGGGCCACCTGGCGGAGGTCGACGTGCTGGTGCGGGGGGAGGAGCCGCCGCCGGCGATCCCTCAGACGATCAGATGGAGCTCTGACCGGGCCGCTCGCGCGCGGCGCAGCAGGGGCGCGAGGCCGGCTTGGGCGGCTAGGGTGGGTGGCGTGAGCCCCCGGGTGGCCGCGGACCGACCGTCAAGGGAAGATCTGATTGCCGCGGGTCGCGATGCGCTGGCGCGGGGCGCATGGTCCGAGGCGCGCGAGCACTTCGAGCGCGCGCTCGCCGGCCAGGAATCGGCGGAGGCGTTGGAGGGGCTCGGTTGGGCCGGGTGGTGGCTTGCGGACGCGCGGCTGACCCTTCGGGCGCGCGAGCGCGCGCACCGCGCCTACCGCGCCACTGGCGATGCGGCCAGCGCCGGCCGAGTCGCGGCTTGGCTGGCGGCCGACTATCTCGAGTTCCGCGGTGACGATGCTGTCGCTCGCGGCTGGCTCGAGCGCGCCCACACCCTGCTGGACGGCCTTCCCGAGTGCGCGGATCACGGCTGGCTCGCCCTCAACGAGGGTTCGTACGCGCTCAAGGTGGGCGAGGATGCCGACGAGGCTGCCCGGCTAGCTCGTCGCGCAGTGGCGCTGGGGCGCGACTTCGCAGTCGCCGACCTCGAGGCGGTCGGCCTGGCGCTCGAGGGCATCGCGCTCGTCCTGCGCGGGCGTGTGCAGGAGGGCATGCGTCACCTCGACGAGGCTTCGGCAATCGCAACGGGCGAGGAGCTCCAGCTGCCGCTCTCTCTGGGCTGGGCGCTGTGCTACGTGATCGCCGCGTGCGAGGGCGTGGGCGACTTCACCCGCGCGGCCCAGTGGTGTGAGGCGATGCAGGACATGGCCGAGCGCTGGAGCGCCCGCCAACTGCTCGGCGTCTGTCGAAGCTCATACGGGGCGGTCCTCACCGCCCGCGGCGAATGGGCCGAGGCGGAGAGCGAGCTCGAGGCCGCCGTGGCCGATCTGGAGGCCGCGCGCCCCGGGATGGCCGCGTCCGGCCTCGTGCGATTGGCGGAGCTTCGCGCTCGCCAGGGTCGGACCGGGGAGGCGCGTGCGCTCTTCGAGCGTGCCGGTGCTCACCGCGCCGCGGTGCTCGGACTCGGGGCGCTCGCTCTCGCAGAGGGCGACCCGGCGACCGCGGCGGACGCCGCAGAGCGCGTCCTGCGGAGGCTGTCACGCGGCGGCTCGCTCGCTCGCGTTCCCGCACTCGAGCTGCTCGTGCGCGCCCGGGCCGGATTGGGCGAGCTCGATGCCGCTGCGGCTGCGCTTGCCGAGCTGGAGCAGGCCGGGTCCGAGCTCGATACGCCGTACCTGCTCGGGCGAGCGAGCCTGGTGGCCGGCGAGCTTGCGGTCGGCCGGGGCGATCAGCATCGGCGCGGCGCGCCTACGAAGACGCCATCGACCGCTTAGAGGAGGGCGGCGCTCCGTACGACGTAGCCCGGGCCCGGCTGGGGCTGGCAGGCGTCCTCGCCGCGCTCGGGCGCGAGCGGGCGGCGGCCGACGAGACGCGCGCGGCGCGGAGCACGCTCGCGGCGCTCGGCGCCGGGTCCGAGGCCTTGTTTCCCGCCGAGGCAGCCCGGGGCGTCTTGTTCTCCGACCTCACCCCACGTGAGCTCGAGGTGCTCAGGCTCGTCGCGCGGGGCATGTCCGACGATGCGATCGCCGAGCAACTGGTGCTGAGCCGCCACACGGTTCACCGGCACGTCGCCAACATCCGCGCCAAGCTGCGGCTCCCCTCGCGCGCCGCCGCCGTCGCGTACGCCGCGCGAGCGGGTTTGCTCTAGTGGCACCTCCGGCAAATCCGCACCGGGCACGGACTTGCCGGAGGCGCCACTAGGCCGCTTCCTGGCCGATTTCGGCCATTTCCGCGGATGGCCGATCCCGGCGAAGTCAAGCGTGGGGCGCAGCCGTACATTCGTCGTCGACTCACGAACGAGGAGAAACGATGATCCAGACTGGCCAGGAATTGGCTGTGGACACAGGCGAGGCGACGGAGGCATTGGTGGAGCGCGTGTTCGCGTCGACGATCGCGCTCTTCGACCTCGCGTCGATCTACCTCGGCGAACGCCTGGGGCTGTACCGGGCGCTCCATGAGACAGGGCCCGCGACCAGCAGCGAGCTTGCGGCGCGGACCGGGACCGATGAGCGCTACGTACGCGAGTGGCTCGAGCAGCAAGCTGTGACCGGCATCCTCGCGGTGGTGGACGACGGCCCGGACGCGGCCGCGCGCCGCTACGGCTTGCCCGCCGGTCACGCAGAGCCGTTGGTGGCGGCGGACAGCCCTAACTTCATCGCTCCGCTCGGACGCCAGGCGCTCGGGATGCTGCGCCCGCTGCCCCACCTGGTCGAGGCCTTCCGGACGGGTGAGGGCGTGCCGTACGAGGACTACGGGGAGGACACGCGAGCGGGGATCGCCGACCTCAATCGAGCGATGTTCCTCAACGAGCTGGGCAGCACCTGGTTCCCCGCCATCGCCGACGTCCACGAGCGCCTACTGGCCGGAGGGCAGGTGGCTGACCTGGGCTGCGGCCTCGGCTGGTCGAGCATCGCGATCGCCCAGGCGTACCCCCAGGCGCACGTCGACGGCTTTGACGCGGATCCGGCGTCGATCGAGGCCGCGCGCGCGAACGCCGTGGCCGAGGGAGTCGACGACCGAGTCCGGTTCGGTACGCGGGACGTGAGCGCCCCCACGCCCGGTGGCTCCTACGACATCGTGACGATTTTCGAGGCACTCCACGACATGGGGCGGCCGGTCGAGGCGCTCGCAAACGCACGCAGCATGCTCGTCAAGGGCGGCAGCGTGATCATCGCCGACGAGCGCGTGGCGGAGCGGTTCACGGCCCCGGGCGACGACCTCGAGCGGATCATGTACGGGTTCAGCGTCATGCATTGCCTGCCGGTCGGGCGCGCGGATCACGAGCACTCGGCCGCCACCGGCACGGCGATGCGACCGGACACGCTCGGCGCCTACGCGCGCGAGGCCGGCTTCGCCGATGTCGAGATCCTCCCGATCGAGAACGACTTCTGGCGCTTCTACAGGCTCGCGCGGTAGGCACGTAGTGGCACCACCGACAAATCCGAACCGGGCACGGACTTACCGGAGGCGCCACTAGAACAGGGCCGGGCCCCGTGCCGCTGCTACGGAAGCAGCAGCTCGGAGTTCGAATTCTTCCGCTCGGCGCCGATGTCGAGGGAAGCCGGGGTGATCTCCCTCCGGACCGCTCTCAAGGAGCCGGCCCGCACCTCGTAGGTGCCGGGTGCCAGCGTCCGCTGGATCGTGGCCGTGTCGAGCGGCGCGACCGGCCCGACCTCCTCCACGATCGACTGGCCCTCGAGGGTGATGGTGTGCCTTGCGTCGGTCTGGTTCGAGATCGTGATCACAAACGGGCCGGCGCCGATGTTCCGCGAAGGCGAGACCGTGACCTTGTCCTCCTGGATCACGCCACTCAGCTCCATCGGGACCGGCGGCCGCGGCTCGTTCTCGAAGTCGTCCTCGCCACACCCAGCCGCAAGGGCGGCCGCCAGAACGGCCGCGAATGTCGCCACCCCTCGCACCCTCATCTTCTCCGCCGCCCCACCCTAACCGAACCAGACCGACCCACGCGCCGCTTGGAGGTCGTCGAGCTCCGCCTGGATCCGGCCGCGGATCTCCTCGGCAAGGTTCTGGACGAGTGCCACGTCCTCGGCGTCCTCGGGCTCGTAGCGGCCGAGGTCGACCGGCTCCAGGAACCGGATCCTGAACTTCGCGGGCAGGTACATGAGCGCGGCCGCCAGGCCGAAGTGGGGGAAGGCGTGGTTGATCGGGAAGTAGAGCAGCCCGGTCACGCGCTCCAGCAGCGGCACGTGGGCGAAGATCGGCATCGCCTCCTCGGCGCCCAGCACGGCGATCGGCACGATCGGCACGCCGGCGCGCATGGCCGTGCGAACGAAGCCGCCGCGGCCGAACCGGCGCAGGCGGTAGCGCTGCCAGTACAGCTTGCGGGAGCCCTTCTGACCCTCGGGGAAGACGAGCACGAGGCGCCCCTCGTCGCGAAGCAGGCGCTGGGCGTTCGCCGGGTGCGCCGGCACGAGGCCCATCTTGCTGACCAGCATGCTCACGCCGGGGTATCCCTTGAACCAGTGCTCGCCGAGCATGTAGACGGGGCGCGAGCGCGGGTGCTCGTGCCGCAGCGCCTGCATGATCATCGGCGCGTCCGGCGGGAGTGCGCCCGAGTGGTTCGAGACCAGCAGCGCGCCGTCAGTGTCCGGCACGTTCTCGATTCCCTCGACCTCCACGCGGAACCAGTGGCGGTAATAGAAGTCGAGCAGCGGCTCGATCGCGTCGAAGACGCGCTCCGAGCGCCCCCAGTCGTCAAGCTGCCGGCCCGGCTCCGCGGCCGGCACGAGCTCGCGCAGGTCGCGCAGGTTTACCTCCTCGGGAGGCTGCGGCTCGGGCTCCGGTGGCAGGTCCAGCACGCCGGTGCGCGCGTCGTAGCCGAGCAGGCGGCTCTCGCGGGACAGGCCGCTTCTACTGGTCGGCGACCGGCGCTCAGCCACGCCCGAAGGGCAGCTCGACCACCTCGGCCTCGGTCGCGCCGGCGCGGACCGTATCGCCGGGTGATGCCTCGCGCCGCAGCAAGGCGAGCGCGATGGGGCCGAACCGCGGCGACACGCAGGCCGAGCTTACGCGCCCGACGGCTTTGTCCCCGAGCAGGATCTCAGTGCGTCGCTCGACCGGCTCTGAGAGGCGCAGGCCCCGCAGGTGGCGGTTGGGCTTGCCCCTCCAGTGGAGGCGGGCAACGGTCTCCTGCCCGACGTAGCAGCCCTTCTCGAAGTCCACGGCGCGCTCGTTGATGCCGGCCTCCTGCGGCATGGTCTCCGAGTCCATGTCGACCCCGAGCCGCGGCCGGCCGGACTCGATGCGCAGGCACTCGGCGGCCTCCTCGGACACCTCCTCGACCCCGAGCTGCGCGCGCAGCTCGTCGGCGCGCCGCCGGCCGCAGAGCACGTCGAGCCCGAGATCGGTGCGCACCCACAGCCCGGCGCCCGAGTCTGTGAACGAATGCTCGGTTGCCGGGGGCGCCTCGGCGGCCAGCCCGTCCGCGTCCGGGCCGATCAGCGACAGGATCGCGTGGTCCTCGGTGAGGTCCTCCCACTGGACGTCGCGCCCGAGCGCGTAGGTGACGAGCATGTGGCGCAGCACCGGGTGGCCGACCGCCTCGGTGTCGAGCCAGAGGAAGTCCTCGCCGCGCAGGATGCGGAGATCCGTGCGCAGCTTCCCCTTGTGGTTGAGGATCGTGGCGTAGCAGCCGGTCCCGGGCACGAGCGACTCGACGTCGTTGCTCACCTGGCCCTGAAGGAACTCGACCGCCTCGCCGCCCCGCACCACGAACTTGGCGCGCTCTGAGCGGTCCAGCAGCCCGGCGGCGTCCGTGAGCAGCTCGTACTCGGTGGTCGCGATCACGCTCCGATCGTACCCACGCGCTGAGCTCGGCTCCCCGGGCGGGCCACGTGCGCGCGCGCCAACCGGGTTTTAGACATGACTAAAACATGCTTCAATAGGGACTCATGTCGAAGTTATGGGAGAACAAAGTCTCACGCCGGAAGCTGCTCGGTGGGGCCGCCGCCACCGGGGCGGCGATTCCCGTGCTGCACGAGGTGGTGCCGCACCAGGGCCTGCACGGCGGCACGTCCGCGGCCGAGGCCGCGGTGGAGCGCCACCGGCAGGCGCACCGGGGGTCCGGCCACCTCGGCGCCATGGGGCGAGTCGACAACCGTGCCAACGGCTTCGACCCGCAGGCGATCATTCGCGACTTCGACGAGGGCACGCTCCGCGGCGGCGTGCGCGAGTGGAACATCGTCGCCGAGGACCGGGAGATCGAGGTGGCGCCCGGCGTGAAGTACGCGGCGTGGACCTACAACGGCCGCGTGCCCGGCCCGACGCTCCGGGCGCGCCAGGGCGAGCGGCTGCGCATCAACTTCACCAACGGCTCGAATCACCCGCACACGATCCACTTCCACGGCATCCACCGCGACGTCATGGACGGCGTGCCGGGTGTGGGGGCGGGCAACATCGGCCCGGGAAGGTCCACCGTTTACGAGTTCGACGCCGAGCCGTTCGGGCTGCACCTCTACCACTGCCACTCGACCCCCCTCGCCGAGCACATCGCCAAGGGCCTCTACGGCGCGTTCGTGATCGACCCCGAGGAGGGCCGCCCCGAGGCCGACGAGCTCGTGATGGTGATGAACGGGTTCGACACCAACTTCGACCGCTCCAACGAGGTCTACGCGGTCAACACGGTCGCCTTCGCGTACATGGACGAGCCGGTCAGGGTCAGGCGCGGGGAGCTCGTGCGGATCTACCTCGTGAACGCGCTCGAGTTCGACCTCCTCAACTCGTTCCACATCCACGCCAACTTTTTCGACTACTACCCGACCGGCACCCGGCTCGAGCCGCGCGACTTCACCGACACCGTCATTCAGGGTCAGGGCGAGCGCGGCATCCTCGAGCTGCGCTTCCCGTACACCGGGAAGTACATGTTCCACGCCCACGTGTCCGAGTTCGCGGAACTCGGATGGATGGGATTTTTCGAGGTGGTCGAATGACCGGTGACCTCAAAATCGGGGTCGACTGATGGAGGTCGCCGCCGCCACGCGCACTCGCCGCCCGCCGGCCTGGCTCGCCGGCCTCGCGCCCGTCATCGTGCTCGCGGTGGCGATCGGGCTGTTCGTGGCGCTCGACGCGCCCGGGCTCGACCGGATCGGCGTGCCGGAGGAGGAGCTCACTGTCGAGCGGACCGTTCTCGAGCCCGGCCTGATCGAGCTCCACCTGCGAAACGACGGCGCCGACCCGGTTCGGATCGAGCAGGCCATCGTGAACGACGGCTTCGCCTCGTTCACCCAGACGAACGAGGAGGTCGGGCGGCTGGCCGCAACCGAGGTGGACGTGCGGTACCCGTGGATCGAGGGGCAGGCCTACGAGGTGATCCTGCTCACCTCGACGGGCGGCACGATCGACCACGCGATCGATGTGGCCGTCGAGACGCCGGACGCGGACCTCGGCTTCTACGGGTTGATGGCGCTGATCGGCATCTATGTGGGCGTGATCCCGGTCGCCATAGGCATGCTGTGGCTGCCCTGGGTGCGCAGCGTCGACGCCCGCTGGATCCGCTTCCTGCTCGCTTTCACGATCGGCCTGCTCGCCTTCCTCGGAATCGACGCGCTGCTCGAAGGCAGCGAGCTCGCCGGGGCCGGCCCCGCGGCGCTGGGCGGCGGTGCGCTCGTCTGGCTGGGGGCGGTGGGCGCCTACCTGGTGCTGTCTGGCGTCGACGGCTGGCTTCGCGGGCGCCGGGACCGCGTCGAGGGCGGCGGCGCGGAGGACGCGCCGGGGCGGTCCTCGTCGCCGGCCGAGGCATCCGCTTGGCGCGCCGCGTTCCTCGTGGCGCTCGGCATCGGGCTCCACAACCTGGGCGAGGGGCTCGCGATCGGCTCCGCGTACGCCGTGGGGTCGCTCGCGCTGGGAGCGGCGCTGGTGGTCGGGTTCGCGCTCCACAACACCACCGAGGGCCTCGCCATCGTCGCCCCGACGGCGAAGGAACGGATCTCGCTCGGCCGGCTCGCCCTGCTCGGCCTGCTCGCCGGGGCGCCCGCGGTGCTCGGCGCTTGGGTCGGCGCCTCGGCCTTCCATCCCAGCGTCGCGGCGCTCCTGTTCGGGGTCGGCGCGGGCGCCATCGCACAGGTGATCGTGCAGATCCTGCCGCAGGTGCGCGAGCGCGACGGTCGGCTGCTCAGCCCGCTCGTGTGTGCGGGCCTCCTCACCGGCCTGCTCGTCATGTATGCCACCGGACTCCTGGTGAGCGTCTGATGGCGGTCCGGCCGGAGATCTCGGACGCCGTCCAGGATTACTCGAAGGCGATCTGGTCGCTCGCCCAGCGCAGCACCGAGCCCGTCTCTACCTCGTCCATCGCGGAGCGGCTCGACGTGTCACCCGCGTCGGCCTCGGCCATGGTCAAGCGGCTCGAGTCGATCGGCCTGGCCACGCGCGAGCCCTACCACGGGGTGCGGCTCACGCACGCCGGCGAGCGGGTTGCGCTCGAGGTGCTCCGCCACCACCGCCTGCTCGAGCTCTACCTCGCCGAGGCGCTCGGCATGTCCTGGGACCGGGTGCACGAGGAGGCGGAGGTGCTCGAGCACGCCATCTCGCCCCAGCTCTCCGAGCTGATCGCGGCAAAGCTCGGCAATCCGACGCACGACCCGCACGGCGACCCGATCCCCACCGCCAACGGCGAGATCGACGAGGTGCCGACCCGCGCGCTGGCCGAGCTGGGGGCGGGGGACAGGGGCCGCTTCACACGCGTCTCCGACTCCAACTCGGACATGCTCCGCTACCTCTCGGAGCGGGGCATCGGCCCCGGCGACGAGTTGGAGTGCGTCGGGCGGGAGCCGTTCGGCGGGCCGCTGACCGTGCGCGCTAACGGCCGCGAGCACGCGCTCGGGGACCTCCTGGCCAGGGCCATGCGCGTGGAGCCGGTGGGTGGCTGAGCGGCGCCGGTAGGGTTCCGCCCGATGCCGCTCGCCGACGACTTCCAGGCGGTGGTGGACTCGCTCCCGCCGGACTGGACCAACCTCGAGCTGGACCTGCGGATCTTCGACGAGGACCGCTACGTCGAGGCCGCCACGCTGCTCACCCAGATCAACGCCATGCCCTACTCGAAGCACGACTGGCACTGGCGCCTGCGCGCGGCGCACGAGTTCGGCCATGCGGCGGCCGCGGAGACCGTGCGCGGCACGCTCGCCCTGCTCGACAACCTGGGCATCGAGGGCGAGCTGGCCGTACGCGAGGCGCGCTCCGGGCGGGTCGAGGTCGTGCAGATGTGGGGGCGGCCCGAGTCGGTGCGCCAGGAGTTCCGCCGCCGTAGGGTGCAGTAGCGCCGTGGCCCGCGTGGGGCTCATCAGCCCGGATCTGCTCTTCGGCTCCAAGGTCGAGGGCGCGCTGCGCGCCGCCGGGCACGAGGTGGTGCACGGGAGCGACGGCGTGGAGGCCGTGGTGGTCGACCTGACCCAGGGCGAGGTCCCGCCGCCGCCGGAGGGCGTGCCGAGTCTCGGCTTCTACTCGCACGTCGAGCAGGACGTGCGCCAGGCGGCCGAGGCCGCCGGCTACGACCTGGTGGTGCCGCGCTCGCGCATGAACCGCGAGGGGCCGGCCCTGGTGGAGCGGCTGCTCGCCGAGAGCGCCTAGGGGACCTCCGTAGGGAAGGCGCTCTCCACGTCGGGGGGCCGCTGGAGGATGCCGAAGCGGGCGTCGAACTCGGCCCACTCCTCGAGCTCGGCGCGGTCGAGCCGGATCGGAGGGCGCAGCGCCGACGCCACCGCCCTGAGCTGAGCGCGCACCAGCCGCTCGTCGGCGCTGGACGCGTCCACCAGCGCGGCGACCGCCGGCTCCGGATCCGCCAGCGCGGCCCGGGTGCCGGTCGCGAGCGTGGCCAGCAGCTTCGCGATCGTCTCCGTCCGCTCGCGGAGCGTCGCGCGCTCCGTCACCAACACCAGCTCGGGGTAGCGCGGCGCACCGTAGTCGTCCACGCGGAACTCGCGCGTGGGCACGCCCTGCTCGCGGAGCGCCACGCCCTCCGCGTTCCAGAACGAGACCACAGCGTCGACCCGCCGTGCGACCAGGCTCGGGACGGCCGAGAAGCCGATTGTCACGCGCTCGACGTGGTCGAAGTCGCCACCGTCGTCCTCCACGACGGCGCGGAGCACAGCGTCGTCTGAGGGCAGGCCGGTCACGCCCACACGGCGCCCCTCCAGGTCCCGCGGCCGGCGCACCTCCCCGCGGCGCGCGATCACGGCGGCAAGCGGGCGCTGCACGAGCGCGCCGACCCCCACGAGGTCGCTCCCCTTTTGGCGGGCCAGCCCCAGGTCGTGGATGTCCACCACCGAGACGTCGGCGCGGCCCGCGGCCAGCAGTTTGAGCGAGTCGGTCGAGGCCGACGGCACGCGCACGCGAAGGTCGAGGTCCCGACGGGAATCGAGGTCGTCGGCCAGCGCCGCGTAGATGCCCGCGTGCACCGCGTTCGGCTGGAAGTCCAGCGCCAATGTGACCTCATCGCTCCCTCCGTCGCCGCAGGCGGCGAGCGAAATCGACGCGGCCAGCACGAGAAGGATCCTCAACACGGCGTCGAACCCTAAGGGGGAGCCATTTCGCCACTCAGGAGGTCGCAGGGTGCAGGATCGCGGGCCCGCCGCATATCTGGCCGAGTTCATCGGCACGCTGATGCTCGTCTTCTTCATCTGCGCGGTCGTCTCGCTGTACGGGCCCGAGCCGTCGCAGGCGAACCCGAACCCGTTCATCGACTTCTCGGTGATCGGGCTCGTGCACGTGCTGGTCCTGTTCGTTCTGATCCAGACCCTTGCCGTCGTCTCAGGCGCGCACTTCAACCCCGCTGTGACCGCGGCGATGACCGCGCTCCGCCAGATCAAGGTCGCGGACGCGGGCATCTTCATCCTCGCCCAGTTGGCCGGCGCCGTGGCCGGGGCGCTGCTCGTGAAGGGGATCCTCCTCGACGAGGGCGAGGCGGAGAACTACGGCACCCCGGCAGTGTCCGACCTGCTCGATGGAGCGATCCTCGGGGGAATGGTCGTGGAGGCGATCGGCACCTTCTTCCTGATGTGGGCCATCATCGGCGTGGCGGTCAACCCCCGCGCGACCGCGGAGTGGGCAGGGCTTGCGATCGGCGGCGCGCTCGGCATGGGCGTGATGGTGCTCGCGCCGCTGACCGGCGCCGGCTTCAACCCGGCGCGCAGCTTCGGGCCGGCGCTCGTGTCCGGCGCGTGGGGCGGAGCCGACACGTTCCTGGTCGTATACGTGGTCGGTCCGGTGGTGGGCGCGCTCGTCGCCGCCGTCCTCTACTTCCAGATCTTCATCGCGCCCGGGAAGAAGGGCGTGGGCGGGGTGGAGCCGGTCGGGTAAAGCCGCTCCGTAGACTCGGCGGTGAATGCGCCGGATCACCTTCTCGCGCAACTTCACCCTCTCGCTGTCGCGCACGTGCCAGTGCTACTGCAAGTACTGCGCCTTCGCGACGCACCGGGCCCACCTGTACGCCCCCGATGAGGTCGAGCGGCTGATCGACGACGCCGCCCGGCGCGGCGCCAAGGAGCTGCTCGTGCTGACCGGCGAGCGGCCGGAGGTGAACGAGGAGGTCGCGGCGCGGCTCGCCTCGTACGGGCACGCGGACTTCACGTCGTACGTGGCGTGGGTGTGCGAGCGGGCGCTCGAGCGGGGACTGCTGCCGCACACGAACGTCGGCGTGCTGTCCGCCGCGGACCTGGGCCGGTTGCGCGAGGTCTCGGCCTCGCAGGGGCTGATGCTCGAGTCGGTCAACCCCGACCTGGTGGTGCACCAGGGCTCGCCGACGAAGCACCCGTCGGTGCGCCTGCGGATGCTCCGCGAGGCCGGGGAGCTGCGCATCCCCTTCACGAGCGGCATCCTCGTGGGTGTGGGGGAGACGCCGGAAGAGCGCGTGGAGGCGCTCGCGGCGCTCGCGGAGGTGCACGCCGAGTACGGCCACCTGCAGGAGGTGATCCTGCAGAACTTCGTGCCGCACCCGCGCTACTACGGCGCCGAGCCTGCCGAGATCGCGGACCAGGCGCAGCGCGAAGAACGGCACGGCGAGCCGGCCGCGATGCCCGTCTGGGCCGACCCCGTGTCGCTCGACGACATGCGTGCGCTCGTGCGCGAGTGCCGGCGGCTGATGCCGGACGTGGGCGTGCAGATCCCGCCCAACCTGTCGGACTGGTGGCTGCCGCTCGTGGCGGAGGGCGCCACCGACCTGGGCGGCCTCTCCGCAAACGGCGACCACATCTCGCCCGAGCATCCGTTCCCGTCGGTGCACCGGATGCGGAAGGAGCTCGCCCCGCGCGGCTACGCGCTCACCGAGCGGCTCTGCGTGTACCCGCAGTACATGGACCCGGCGTGGCTCGAGCAGGGCGTGCTCGACACGATCAAGCTGCGCTTCTGGAGCTTCATCCCGCGGCGCGGCTCGGGGCGGCGCGAGGAGCGGCCGATCCGCCGTGATCTCGTGGCCGGCGCCGTCGCGCGCGGCCGGGACGGCGTGACCCTCTCGGCGGAGGAGCTCACCGCGCTGTTCGGTGAGACACGCCCCGAGGCGATCGAGGACATGCGCCAGGCGGCCGACGAGCTGCGTGCCGAGCTGGCCGGCGACACCGTGACGTTCGTCGTGAATCGCAACATCAACGTCTCGAACGTGTGCACGGTTGGGTGCGCGTTCTGCGGATTCGGCCAGGGGCGCCGCTCGCCGGACGCGTACGAGCACTCGGAGGCGGAGTTCGAGCGCCGCGTGGAGGAGGCGGTGGAGTTCGGCGCCACCGAGATCTGCATGCAGTCGGGGATCCACCCCGACTGGACGATCGAGGACTACCTCGGCTGGCTGCGGCTCGCGAAGCGGTTCGCGCCGGAGATCCATCTGCACGCGTACTCGCCGATGGAGGTGGACGCGATGGCGGGCTCGCTGCCCCTCGGCGAGGTGTTCGCGCGGCTGCGCGACGCGGGGCTCGGCTCCACGCCCGGCACGGCGGCGGAGGTGCTCCACGACGGCGTGCGCCAGCGGATCTCGCCCAACAAGCTGCCGGTGGCGCGCTGGATCGAGGTGATCGAGGCCTGCCACGCCGCGGGGCTGCGGTCCACGGTCACCGTCATGTTCGGTCACATCGAAGAGCCCTGGGAGCTCGCAGAGCACATGCGGGTGGTGCGTGAGCTTCAGGAGCGCACGGGCGGGTTCACCGAGTTCGTGCCGCTGTCGTTCATTCCATTCCACACGCTGCTCGGGCGCACCCATGGGATCGAGCCGATCTCTCGCAACGAGAACCTGAAGCACACGGCGGCGTTCCGGCTGGCGCTCGGGAAGACGATCCCGAGCCTCCAGGCGAGCTGGGTGAAGATGGGGCTGGACGCGGCGACCGAGTCGCTGCGCTGGGGCGTGAACGACCTCGGCGGGACGCTGATGGAGGAGTCGATCTCGCGGATGGCCGGCTCCGAGCACGGCGTGCGGCTCGAGCCCGAGCAGCTCGTGGCGGCCGCCCACGCCGCGGGCCGCCCGGCCGCGGAGCGCGACACGCTGTACGGCATCCGTCGCCGGTACGAGGTGCCGTTGGTCGCGGCCCGGTAACACAGTTTTTGCAGGATGTTTACCGTCGTCCGGCCAATGAGGGAGAGTCTGGAATTGCATGCGCCGGCGTGAGTTCATCGGGGTCGGTGTGGGTGGCGCGGCCGCGGCGTCGCTGGGCGCGGTGTTCTGGAACGAGCTGTTCAGCGACGCTTCGTCTCGGTCGCTGGGGCGAGGGCGCGGGTACGGCCCGCTGCAGGCGCCCAACAGTCTCGGGTTCCGCCTGCCCGAGGGCTTCAGCACACGCATCGTGGCGCGCGGCGGGGAGCCGGTGTCCGGCAGCGAGTACCGGTGGCACCTCGCCTCGGACGGGATGGCCACGTTCCCCGTCGCGGGGGGCGGCCACGTGCTCGTCTCCAACTCGGAGACGCTCGACGGCGGCGCGTCGGCGATCCGGTTCGGCGCCCGGGGCGATGCGCAGGGTGCGTATCGGATCCTTTCCGGAACCAGCTTCAACTGCTCGGGCGGCGGAACGCCGTGGGGCACCTGGCTCTCCTGCGAGGAGGTGGAGGACGGCCGGGTGTGGGAGTGCGATCCGTCCGGGAGCCGCCGCGGTGTGCCGCGCCCCGCGATGGGGACCTTCAAGCACGAGGCGGCGGCTGTGGACCCGGTGGGAAAGCGGGTCTACCTGACCGAGGACCTGGTGGACGGCGGCCTCTACCGGTTCACGCCCGCCCGCTGGCCCAGCCTCGCGCGCGGCCTTCTCGAGATCGCTCGGGTGCGCCGCGGTGGAAGGGTCGAGTGGGTCAAGGTGCCCGACGTGGCCGCGGTCCGCGAGCGCACGCGACGTCAGGTGAAGGGCAGCACCCGCTTCAAGCGCGGCGAGGGGCTCTGGCTCGACCGGGGGACGCTGTACCTGGCCACCACTGCCGACCACCGCGTTCACGCCTACGACACCCGGCGCGAGCGCATCCGGGTGGCTTACGACGGGCTGGCCTCGCGCAGCGCGCCGCTCTTGCGGGTGGACCAGATGACCGGTTCCCGGGCGGGCGAGGTGTTCGTGTGCGAGGACATCGCGACCGACGAGATCAACATGGGCGTGATCGCGCGCGACCGCACGGTGGCGCGTTTCCTGTCGATCACGGGGCCGCAGCACCGCGGCTCGGAGCTGACCGGGGTGACCTTCGACCCGACCGGCGCGCGCATGTACGTGTCGTCGCAGCGGGCGTTCTCGAAGACCGAGCTGGCGCCCGGGCCCGGGGCGATCTACGAGATCACGGGCCCGTTCCGGAAGCCGAAGCGCCCGCGGGCCTGAACTCAGTCAGGCCCCGACCCAGCGGATGCTCGCGCCTGGGCTGGTGGCGGGTGCTTGTGTCCTCGGGCTGTCCCCGAGAAGCCCTACCCGCGGACCTGGGCGAGCCGGGCCAGGGTGCGACCCACACGGCTCGCCCCGAAGCCCGCGCCCCGGCGCTCGGGCGTGCCCTCCCGCCGCGGCGGACGACGGTCCGGCTGCGCCGTCGGCGCCCCGCGCGGAAGGCGCCCAGTCCGCCCGGTCCGGCAAGCTCACGCTTCGCGACGTCGCGGCCGCGGCGGGCGTCTCGATCGGCACGGCGTCCAACGCGTTCAACCGTCCCGACCTCATCTCGGAAGGGCTCCGTGACCGGGTATTCGAGGCGGCGTCGCGGCTCGGCTACGGCGGTCCCGATCCCGCCGCGCGGCGCCTGCGCACCGGCCGGACCGGCGCGCTCGGACTCATCTTCACCGACCGCCTCCCGTACGCGTTCGACGACGAGGCCGCCGTCCTCTTCCTGCGGGGGGTTGCGAACGGGCTCGAGAACTCGGGCGCGGGCCTCCTACTGATCCCCACCTCGCCCACCCGCGAGGAGGGCAGCCGGGTCGTGCGCGGCGCCGCGGTCGACGGGTTCATCGTCTTCTCCACTCCCACCGGCGACCCACGCCTGGAGGCGGCCCTCGCGCGGGGCCTCCCCACTATCACCGTCGACGAGCCGCTCGACGTGCCCACGCCGTTGATCGGCATCGACGACCGTGCCGGCGCCGAAGCGGCTGCCCGCCACGTGGTGGAGCTCGGACATCGCCGCGTCGCGGTGATCACCTTCCCGGAGTACGCCCGCGACGACAGGACGCTCCCGTTCGACGTCCCGCGCGAGCGCCTCGCCGGCTACCGCGCTGCGCTCGGCGAGGACTTCGACCCCGGCCTGGTCTTCACAGCGCACACAAACCACCCCGACACCGGCAAGCGGCTGCTCACCGAGATGCTCGAGATCGACCCAATGCCGACCGCAGTGCTCGTGATGAGTGACGCGCTCGCCTCGGGCGTGGTGCGCGGGGCGCTCGAGGCCGGGTTGCATGTGCCTGAGGACATCTCGGTGGTCGGGTTCGACGGCGTGCCGTCCGCGGCCCTTACCCAGCCGCCGCTCACCACCGTCGCGCAGCCGACCGAGCAGAAGGGAGAGCTGACGGCGCAGGCTCTCCTCCGGGCACTCGAACAGGGCGAGAGCTGGGGAGAGTCCGACGAGCCGCCGCAGCGGACCATGCTGCCGACCAAGCTCCTAGTCCGAGGGACCACCGGGCCACCGCCCGGCTGACCGATCACCTCGGGGGCGAAGGCGGCAGCCCGCCTCGGGAACCCCCGGTCAGCGGAACAGGTCGTGCTCGCGCGGGCGTCGCAGCGCCACCGCCCCCGGACCGTCCGCGGCGGTCACGTAGCGCTCCAGCCCACGGACCAGCACCGCGGGTTCGCGCGAGATCTTCGTGCGAGCCAGGTCGGCCGCCGCCGCGACGGCGTCGGCGATCCCGATCGAGGTGGCCCGTAGCTCCCGCCCGTAGGCGTCCGGCCGTCCGATCCACTGGTCGAGCGGCACGAGGCCGGCGGCGCCGATCGCAACGTCGGTCTGCCCGAGGCGCCAGGCGCGGCCGAACGAATCGGTCACCACCACGGCCGGCCGGCGGCCGCGCGCCGCCGCCAGCCCCTCGCGCAGCCGGCGCGCCGATGCGTCCGGGTCCTCCGGCAGGAGCACCAGCTCGCCCGCACGCGACGCGTTCGACTGGTCCACGCCGGCGTTCGCGCAGACGAAGCCGTGGCGCGTCTCGCACACCAGCACCCCGTCGCGCGCCCGCACGATCTCGACCGACTCGTCGAGCACGGCCTGCACCAGCCGTGGATCCTTCCCGTGGTCGGCCGCAAGCGCGCGGGCCCGCTCGCCGGGCTCGATCTCGCCGAGCGAGCGCACCCGGCCTTCGGCCTTCGAGACGACCTTGTGGGCCACGACCAGCACATCGCCGTCGGCGAGATCCTCCGGCGCCGCGGCTGCCAGCAGGGCGACGAGGTCGTCGCCGGGCCGGATGTCGGGCAGGGGGTCAAGGGGACGAGCGAGAAGGGGCACGGCCGGGAAGGCTATGCGGGCGCCGCGGGGGAGTGTGGGCCCTCAATGGCGCCATATGCGTGACGCTGAGGGCCCACACTCCCCCCGGCGCGGGGTGTGGGCTGTGAAAGGCGCCATATCCGTGACGCTGACAGCCCGCACTCCCGGCCCAGGGCGGCCGGCGCGACCGCTGGCGTCCGAAGACTGCGCCGGCCAGTCGGGTCGGCCAGCCTTGGGTGCGGTCTTTGCGCTTCCCGCAACGCCGCGGTCGCGGCGTGGCGCCAACCAGGGCGACGGGGCCAAGGCGCGGGGCCGTATGCCCTCAGGCCGGCACGGCCGGCCGGCGCCCGAAGCGCTCGAGCTGGCGCAGCGCCGCGCGGGTGGACGGCGCCCGGCCGCGCCGCTCCGCCAGCGCCGCCTTCAGCGCGGCCAGGTCCGCGTCGGTGTCCACGTCCAGCATCAGCGAGGGCACATCCTCGGCCGCGGAGGCCACTCCCGCGGCCGCGGCGGCGGCCACGTGGCGCTCGAGGCTCCCCGGCCCGAACGAGGGGGCGATCGCGTCGGGTGGGGCGAGCACGAGCGCGTTGGTCCCGGTCCGGTGCCGGTCGGGGACGATCGACACCCGGCGCGGCGCCCGCAGCAGCGCCGCCACTTCACCGGGATCCAGCAGCGGCGTGTCCCCGGGCACGAGCAGCACGCGCTCGAAGCCGTCCGCCAGTGCGTACGAGATTCCGATCGCGGCGGCCGCCGACTGGCCGGCCTCGACGGTGTCCCGCAGCACCAGGACGTTCTCGCCGCGCGCGGCCGCGCCGGCCGCGGGGTCGGCCGTGACCACGGCCACCGAGTCGAGCCCCGGCACCCGCCGCAGCGAGGCCAGCACGTCGGCGAACATCGCCTGCGCGAGCCCCTGCCGCGGGCCCGGCCCGAGCGCGGGCGCCAGACGCCGCTTGGCGGCGCCGAAGCTCTTCACGGGAAGGATCGCGAGCGTGCGCATCGGTGGCGAAGCCGGCAAGCGGCGAGTTCGAGCGTACCGCCAAGGGCGGGGGGGCGGGCCGACGAGCGCCCTGTTACGAGACGAGCCCGCTCCCGAACTCCACCACCTCATCGGCCACGCGGCGCCTCGCCTCCTTGCCGTCCATCACCGTGCCGGTCACCAGGCAGGGCAGCCCGTCCACCGGCTCGTCCGCCACGACCGCGTCGATCAGGTCCGAGTACACCCGGGCGATCCCGGCCGCGCTCGTCTCTACGTCCGCCCAGGCGCAGAAGTGCTCCGTGGGCCCCTTCAGCGAGCGCCCGTCCACGAACGGGCTGACCGCGACCACCGGCGCCGGCGCGCCCGTGATCGCCTCCCGCATTCCGGGCAGCGCCAGGATCGGCCCGATCGAGATGACCGGGTTCGACGGCCCGATCACAATCAGGTCGCAGGTGGCGAGGGCAGTGAGCACCTCGTCGGTCGGACGCGCCTGCTCTATCCCCTCCAGCGAGACCCCCTCCACGGGAGGCGCCGCCCGCGCCACGATCATGTACTCCTGGAACGGCCACAGGCGCCCGTCGTGCCGGACGTGCGTCGTCACCGGCTGGTCCGACATCGGAAGCACCCGCGCCGACACGCCCATCGCGTCGACCACCTCGGCCTGCGCCTCCGTCAGCCGCCGGCCTGCCCGCAGCGACTCGGTGCGGATCATGCACATCGCCAGATCGCGGTCGCCCAGGTGGAACCAGACGGGCCGCCCGGCCGCGCGCAAGGCGTCCATCACGACCGACGTGTCCCCCCGCAGGCCCCAGCCGCGTGGATCGATCGAATCGGCGAGCCAGTACGTGACGAGGTCAGGGTCGGGGGAGACGTGCACGCCGTGCACCTCCACGTCGTCGCCCGTGTTCGCCACGACCGTCAGCTGGTCGCAAACGTCGGCCAGCCCGCGCGCGAGCTTCGCCCCTCCGGTGCCCCCGGAGAGGAGCACCACGTTACTCAGGCCGGCACGCCCTCCGGCCACCCGTCCACGAAGATGTCGAGCGTCAGGTCGGTGTCCCCGGCGGCCGCGTACCGGTCGAGGTCTGTCACGCCCGCCTCGGCCAGCACCTCGTCGTCGATGAACACGTTGCCCGTGCAGGAGCGCGGGTCGCGCAGGAGAATCGCGTGGGCCGCGTCGGCGACGATCTCGGGCGCGCGGGCGCGCCGCATCGCTTCGTCGCCGCCCAGAAGGTTCTGGACCGCGGCGGTGGCGATGATCGTGCGCGGCCAGAGGCAGTTGGCGCCGATCCCCGACTCGGCCTCGTCTGCCGCGAGCCCGAGGGTGATCATCGTCATCCCCATCTTCGAGAGCGTGTAGGCGCTGTGGCCCGCGAGCCAGCGCGGGTCTGCCGACAGGGGCGGCGAGAGTGTCAGGACGTGCGCGTGTGACGACTCGCGCAGGTGCGGCAGCGCCGCGCGGGTGACCACGAACGTGCCGCGCGAGTTGATCTGCTGCATCAGGTCAAAGCGCTTCACGGGCAGGTCGCGCATCGGCGCAATGTTGATCGCGCTGGCGTTGTTGACGACCACGTCGATCCCGCCGAAACGCTCGACGGTCTGCGCCACGGCCGCCTCCACCGCCTCCGCGTCGCGGATATCCCCGACTATCGGCAGCGCCTCGCCGCCGGCGGCCTCGATCTCCTCCGCCGCGGTGTAGATGGTGCCGGGCAGCCTGGGGTGGGGCTCGGTGGTCTTCGCGATCAGGGCAATGCGGGCCCCGTCGCGCGCTGCGCGCACAGCGATCGCGAGGCCGATGCCGCGGCTGCCGCCGGACATGAGGATGGTGCGGCCGGAGAGCGAGTCCATGGTCAGACCCTATCCCTAAGCAGGGGCAGCACGTCCTCCCCGAATTGCGACAGGAAGCGGCGCTGGTCGTGCCCGGGGCCGTGAAGGAGCAGCTCGTCGAAGCCGAGCTCCGTGTACACGCGGATCTTGTCCACGACCTCCTCCGGATCGTCCGAGCAGATGAAGCGGCGCGGCGCCTGGTCGAGGTTCTCCTGCGCGGCGCGCTCCATCTCCAGCGGGTCCTCGATTCCCTCCTTCTGCTGGGGCTCGAGCCCCAGGGCCGCCCAGAAGTGGGTGTTCGAGAAGGCCCGTTCGCGGTCGCGGTCGTAGGAGACCTTGATCTCGATCATGCGCCGGATCGCGTCGGGGTCGCGACCCGCTTGCGAGGCGCCCTCCTTCACCTTGCCGAGCAGCTCCTCGTAGAGGGCCGGGTCCTTGCCGCTCGTGCAGATGAACCCCTCGCCGGTGCGCCCGGCGAGCTTTGCGGCGAGCGGGCCGGAGGCGGCGACGTAGATCGGCACCGGCTCGTCGGGCCGGTCGTAGATGGTGGCCCGCTGGGTGCGGTAGAAGCGGCCCTCGAAGTCCACCCGCTCCCCGCGCCACAGCAGCCGGATCAGCTCGATCGCCTCGGCCAGCCGCTGGCGCCGCTCCTTGCGGCCCGGGAACTCGCCGCCCGTGACGGGCGTCTCGTTCATGGCCTCCCCGGTGCCCACGCCGAGGAAGACGCGGCCGGGCGCCAGGCAGCCGAGCGTGGCAAACGCCTGGGCGACCATCGACGGGTGGTAGCGCAGCGTCGGCGTCAGGACGCTCGTGCCGAGGGTGGCCGACGAGGTGCGCGCCGCGGCGGCGCCGAGCCACGGCAGGGCGGCGGGGGAGTGCCCACCGTTGTGGACCCACGGCTGGAAATGGTCGGAGGTCGCGACGATCTCGAGCCCTGTGCGCTCCGCCTCGACCGCGAACTCGAGCAGCGTGGCGGGATCGAACTGCTCGGCGGAGGCCTTGTAGCCGATGCGGACGGGCACGCGGCGGGATCCTATGGATAGGCTGCCCGCGCCTTGCGCCTCGCGGAACGCACAGCCCTCGTCACCGGCGGCGCGTCGGGCATCGGCGCCGCCACCTGCCGCCGGCTTGCCGCAGAGGGAGCGCGCGTGGCGGTGACCGACATGAACCGCGAGGGCGCGGAGCGGGTCTCGGACGAGGTCGGCGGGGCCGCCTACGAGCTCGACGTGCGCTCGGAGGAGTCCATCGCAGCGGCGGTAGGGAGCACGGAGAGCGACCTCGGACCGGTCGACGTGCTCGTGAACAACGCCGGGTACGACGAGTGGAGCTGGTTCACCGACACCGACCCGGCGCTCTGGGACCGGGTGCTCGCCGTGAACCTGCGCGGTGTGATCGCGGTCACCCACGCGGTTCTGCCGGGCATGCAGGAGCGCCGCCAGGGCCGGATTGTCAACACAGCCTCCGAGGCCGGCCGGGTGGGCTCGAGCGGGTCGGCCGTCTACTCGGCCGCGAAGGCGGGCGTGATCGGCTTCACCAAGGCGATAGCGATCGAGAACGGCCGCTACGGGATCACATGCAACGCGGTGGCGCCCGGGCCCATCGACACGCCGCTCCTCATGGGCGCGCCCGAGCGGCTGGGCGACGTCGGCAAGCGCCTCGTCGAGACGATGATCGGCTCGACCAACCTGCGCCGCCTCGGCCAGCCCGACGAGGTGGCCGCCGCGATCGCCTTCCTCGCGTCCGACGACGCCTCCTACGTCACGGGTCAGGCGCTCGGCGTGAGCGGGGGCCTTGCCAGAATCTGAGCGTGGCGGCAGAGCAGGTGCGCATCCGCGAGGTCGGCCCGCGGGACGGCTTCCAGAACGAGCCCGAGGTGATCCCGACGGCCGACAAGGTGCGGCTCATCGAGATGCTCGCCCGCACGGGCATTACGAGGCTCGAGGTTACGAGCTTCGTGCGCGCCGACGTGATCCCACAGCTCGCCGACGCGACCGAGGTGCTGCGGGCGGCGGACATCCCCGACGAGGTGTCGGTGACCGTGCTGATCCCGAACGAGCGGGGGCTCGACAACGCGCTCGAGGTGAGGGACACCTTCGACGAGGTCAACCTGTTCCTGTCCGCCTCCGAAACGCACAACCGCAAGAACGTGAACAGGTCGATCGAGGAGTCGCTGGCGGGGCTCGAGCGGGTGATCGAGCGCGCGCGGGCGGAGGGGCTTCGATGCGAGGGAGTGATCTCGGTCGCATTCGGCTGCCCGTACGAGGGCGACGTGCCGCCCGAGCGGGTGCTGTCGATTGCGCGGAGGTTGGTGGAAGCCGGCTGCGAGGAGATCGCCTTCGGCGACACCACCGGGATGGCGAACCCGGTGCAGGTGAGGCGCTTCTTCGAGGACATCGACCTCGGCGCGGAGCTCACGGCGCACTTCCACAACACGCGCGGCCAGGGCCTGGCCAACGCGGTCGCCGCCCTCGACGCCGGCGTGCGCTCCTTCGAGTCCTCCTTCGGCGAGCTGGGCGGCTGCCCGGTGCCCAAGGGCGCCACCGGCAACATCGCCAGCGAAGACGTCGTATCGATGCTCCACGAGATGGGTTATGAGACAGGCATCGACCTCGAGCGGCTCGTCGAATGCGCCCGCGAGGCACAGCGGGTACTCGGCCGTCCCCTCGGCAGTCACGTGTTGACCGCCGGCCCGGTGGACTGGCACCGAACATGAGGCCGCGTTAACACGGGCCGGAGCCGGGTACGGAGCCCTCCGAGGAGGAGAGGCCCCCAATGGAGATGGAGACCAGGGAGCGCGAGGAGCGCCGCGAGGGGCGCTTTACGCGTGACGGAGATGCCGACGGCGACGGGCTGACCCAGCGCCGCACCTACAGGACGCTGGACGAGCAGGAGGGGCGCCTGTCGGAGGCCGAGCAGCGCTTCGAGCGCCGCCGGCGGACCGTCGGCCTGTTCCTCGGGCCGATCGTGTTCGCCGTGATGCTGCTGATCCCGTTCGACCTCGACGGGAACCAGCACCGGCTCGCGGCCATCCTCGCCTTCGTGATCGTCTGGTGGCTCACCGAGGCGATCCCGATCCCCGTCACCGCGCTGCTCGGCGTGGTGCTGTGCGCTCTGCTCGAGGCCACCCCGCCGCCGCCCGAGGGCGACAGCTCCGTGGACGTGGTGTTCGGGCTCTTCACCGACGACACCATCTTCCTGTTCATCGGGAGCTTCATCATCGCCCAGGCGATGGTGGTGCACGGGCTGCACCGGCGGCTCGCCTTCAGGGTGCTGTCCATGCGCTCGGTGGGCGGCTCGACGT
The DNA here is from genome assembly GCA_963733885.1 of uncultured Thermoleophilaceae bacterium. Lineage (GTDB taxonomy): Bacteria > Actinomycetota > Thermoleophilia > Solirubrobacterales > Thermoleophilaceae > JACVRW01. Next base: position 95,825 of record CAVTES010000003.1, read on the forward strand.
ATCGCATCATCTTGGCCTTCGGGCTGATCGGCGCGCTCACCTCGCCGGTGATGTCGAACACCGCGGGCGCCGCCATGATGCTGCCGATCGCGATGGGCGTGATGGGCGTGGTGGGCGGCATGGTCGCCTCGCAGGCGGGCGGCGACCGCAACCCGGAGCGCCTCCGCTTCGGCGCCGCGCTGATGCTCGTGATCACCTACGGCATCACCGTCGGCGGCCTGCTCCTGCCGATCGGCAGCCCGCCGAACCTGATCGGGCGCGAGCTGCTCGAGGCGGAGACCGGCGAGCCGATCACGTTCTTCGAGTGGTTCGTCATGGCGCTCCCGATCGTGATCGTGATGTTCGTCGCCGTGATTCTCGTGACCGTGTTGATGAACCGCCCCGAGGTGAAGCAGGTCTCGGGCGTGGAGGAATATGTCGCGGAGGAGCGTCGGAAGCTCGGCCGCATGACCCGCGGTGAGAAGAACTGCCTCTTCGTACTGGCCTTCGCGCTGATCGGCTGGTTCCTGCCCGGCCTGGTCGGCCTGGTGGCCGGCGACGACTCGGACGCCTACACGCAGGTCAGCGAGGCCTCGAACGAGGGCATCGTCGCGATCCTTGCCGCGGCCGCGCTGTTCGTGCTGCCGACCGACTGGGCGCGGCGCAAGTTCACCATCAACTGGAACCAGGCGGCCCAGATCGACTGGGGCACCGTGATCCTGTTCGGCGGCGGCCTCGTGCTGGGCACGCTCCTGTCCGAGACCGGGCTGGCCGAGGTGGTCGGCACGTCGATCTCCGACTCGCTCGGAGTGTCGAGCCTCGTGGGGATCACGATCGTGATCGTGATCATCGCCGTGCTTGTCTCGGAGACCACCAGCAACACCGCCAGCGCCGCGATCATGGTGCCGATCGCGATCTCGGTGGCGGCGGCGTCCGATCTGAACCCGACGATCCCGGCGCTGGCGGCGATCTTCGGCGCCAACTACGGCTTCATGCTCCCCGTCTCGACCCCGCCGAACGCGATCGTCTACTCGTCGGGCCTGCTGCCGATAACGCGAATGCTCAAGTGCGGGCTCGTCTTCGACATCATCGGCGCGGTCCTATGCGTGGTGGGCGTGATAACGATGGCGAATCTGGTCGGCCTGGCATAGCAAGACCCGCCGCCCTGGCGATCGCCGCCGGGGCGGCGACTGTGCTGCCCGGATTCCTGGTCGGCGCGCTCGCGCTCCAGATCCGCGCCGACCTCGACGTGAGCGTGGCAGCCGTGGTGGCCGGCGTCACGGTGTTCTTCGCCGCCGGCGCCGTGGGCGCCGGCCCGGGCGGGCGGCTCGCCGAGCGACTGGGGGCGCTGCGCTCGATCCGGGCCTGCGTGGTCGCGACCGCAGCCTGCCTCCTGCTTGCGGCACTGCTGGCACAGTCCCTGGTGGTCCTTCTCGCGCTGCTGGCTGTGGCCGGTCTGGCGAACGCGGTCACGCAGCCGGCGATCAACCTGTTCATGGCCGACCAGGTGCCGCTCGCCCGGCAGGGCCTCGCCTTCGGCATCAAGCAGGCGGCCATTCCGGCGGCCGTGTTGGTCAGCGGACTGACGCTGCCGCTTCTTGCGCTGCCGCTCGGGTGGCGCCCCACGTTCGCTATCTGCGCGGCGGGCGCGCTGGCGGTGGCGGTGGTGGTACGGCGCAGCGCCACGAGCTTCGCGCCGGTGCCTCCCCGCGACCCGGCGCCGCGCCCCAGCCGCGCCCTGATCGTGACCGCCGTGGGGGCTGCCCTGGCCAGCGCGGGACCGAACTCGCTGGGGGCCTACCTCGTGGCGTCGGCGGTGGACGTCGGGATCGCCGAGGGCATGGCCGGCCTGCTGGCGGCCGCCGGCAGCGGGGTCAGCCTGCTCTCGCGCGTGGCGCTCGGGGAACGGGCCGACCGCAGGCGCGACTACGGATTCGCGGCCGTCGTGGCGCTGCTGGTGTCGGGCTCGTTCGGCTTCGCGCTGCTTGCGACCGGGGAGGCCGCGCTGTTCGTGCTCGGCGTGTTCGTGGCCTTCGCGCTGGGTTGGGGCTGGCCGGGGCTGTTCAACCTCGCCGTGGTCGATCTGAACCGTGAGGCGCCCGGGGCCGCTACGGGCGTCACGCAGACCGGCATCTACGTCGGCGCGGCGGCTGGACCGGCGGCCTACGGGCTGGTTTCGGCCGAGTACGGGTACTCAGCCGCCTGGGCGGCGTCGGGGCTCCTCTGCGTGGCCGGGGCGCTCGCCTTTGTCTACGCCGCTCGGTTGGCGCGTGGGCACGTACCTGCGTGAGGTTTACTTCCGCCGGACCGGGTATCACCCTTTTGAAGCCGCCGAGGCCGGTTTTCGGCACATAGTGGGTTCCCCCGACCCAGCCTCGGCTATCGGCGACGGGCCCGGACCACGGCATCCGGGCTCGTTGCATTCTGGGGGTGCTCGTTGAGTTTCTGGCTCAGCGCCCGGCGAAATCCGGATCCCGCTTCTCGAAGAACGCCCGCGCCCCCTCGGCGAAGTCCTCGGTCGCCGCGAGCGTCTCCTGCGCGGCCACCTCCTGCTCCAGCGTGAGCGCCAAGGCAGGCTTGGCCGCCGCGTCGATCACCCGCTTCGCAAGTCCGATGGCGCGAGGCGCGCAGGCCAGCAGCTCGGCGGCGAACGCCTCCGTGGCCTCGTCGAGCGCCCCCGCCGGGGCGATTCGGTTGGCGAACCCGATCCGGTGCGCCTCCCGGCCGTCGATGACCTTGCCGGTCATGATCAGCTCCTTGGCGTTGCCAAGCCCGACCACGGCCGGCAGCCGCGAGCAGCCGCCCACGTCGGGCAGGAGCCCGATTCGCACCTCCATGATCCCGGCCACGGCGTCCTCCGCCATCGTGCGGAAGTCGCACGCGAGGGCGAGCTCGAACGCCCCGCCGAGCGCCGCGCCATGGATCTGGCAGATCGTCGGCTTCGGCATCTCCTCGAGGAGGTTCCAACAGGACAGGATCGGCCGCCGGAAAGCTCGCAGCCGCGCCGGCTCCTCCGAGAGGCCGCGCAGATCGTTCACGTCCATGCCCGAGGAGAACATGGCGCCCTCGCCGCGGAGCACGACCACCCGCACGCCGTCATCCGCCGCCGCCGCCTCGATCGCGGCGCCCAACTCCCGGATCAGCTCGCCGCTCAGCGCGTTGCGCTTGTCCGGGCGGTTGAGGACCAGGTGGCGGACGCCACCGCGGTCCTCTGTGACCAGAAGCGGCATATAGGCTGCCCACCCTAATGGAGATCCAGAGGGTTGGAGTGGTCGGCTGCGGCCTGATGGGGCACGGCATCGCGCAGGTAACGGCGCAGGCCGGCTACGACGTCGTGGTGCGCGAGATCGACCAGGCGGCGCTCGACCGCGGCCTCGGGAAGATCGAGAAGCAGCTCGCCCGCGCGGTGGAGCGCGGCAAGCTCGAGCAGGCCGACGCCGACGCCGTCCGCGGCCGCATCCATGGGACGCTCGACTATGGCGACCTCGCCGGCGCCGACCTCGTCGTGGAGGCGATCACCGAGGGCCTCGACGCGAAGCGCGAGATGTGGCGCGAGGTGGAGGCGGTCGCCGAGCCGGAGGCGGTGTTCGCCACCAACACCTCGTCGCTCGCGGTGATCGACCAGGCCGTGGTGACCGGCCGCCGCGAGCGCTTCCTCGGCCTCCATTTCTTCAACCCGCCGCAGGTGATGAAGCTGGTCGAGGTGGTCCGCTCGGTCACCACCTCCGACGAGGCGTTCGAGATCGGCAGGCGCTTCGCCGACTCGCTCGGCAAGCTCGCGATCCCGACGAAGGACAAGGCCGGCTTCATCGTCAACCGCCTGCTGGTGCCTTACATGCTCGACGCGATCCGGGCGTACGAGGAGGGCGTGGGCTCGATCGACGAGATCGACCAGGCGATGAAGGCCGGCGCCGGTCACCCGATGGGACCGCTCACGCTGGCCGACTTCGTCGGGCTCGACACGCTCGGCGCGATCTGCGACGTGCTGTTCGACGAGTTCCGCGAGCGCCGCTTCGCGCGCCCGCCCACGCTCCGCAAGATGCTCTCGGCGGGCTGGTACGGGCGCAAGTCGGGGCGCGGCTTCTATGACTACTCGGGCGACGCGCCTGTGGCGGTCGAGCTGCGGTAGCCAGACGCGAGCTCGCGCGCGATCAACGCGAGCGGCGCGGCGTGGCCAAGCGTCGTGGCCGCGCGCCTGGTCCGTAGGTCCAGCACGCCGTCGCGGCCGGTCTGGCCCACCCCGCGGTGGGTCAGCCGGCCGTTCCGGCGCCGTAGGCCTCTGAGGCCCCCCGCGGCCGTGAACGTCCTCTCCCAGAGGAGAGGATGTGATGAACCCGGGTAGAACGCCTTCTTCATGCAGGGTCCGGATCCACGCAGGCCGGCGCGACGCGAGGTGGTCGCGGCCATCATCGGCGCCGAAGCCGGCGCCGGGATCGGCCTGCTCGTCATGGGCGCCACACCGTTCGCGCCGATCGGGCTGGCGGCGGCCGGGGCCGTCCTGGGCGCCGGCCTGATGAGTGTGCGGCACGCGCTGATCCGCCGCTGGCTGCGCTACCAGCTGCGCACCGCCCGTCAGTAGATTTCCGTCAATGTCGGACCTGAAGGAAGCCCTCGAGCGGGCGCGCGGCGGCGGCCCGCGGCGCCACCACGACAAGTCGGCCGAGCAGGGGAAGCTCCCCGTGCGCGACCGCATCGCCCGGCTCGCGGACGGCGGCACGTTCGTCGAGGACGCGCTCCTCGCAAACTGGGAGCAGGAGGGGTTCGGGGCGGACGGGGTGGTCACCGGCATGGCTCAGGTGGGCGGGCGCCCGGTCGCGCTGATGGCGAACGACCCGACGGTTAAGGCCGGGTCGTGGGGTCCCAAGACGGTCGAGAAGATCATCAGGATCCAGGAGCAGGCGCTGGAGCACCTGGTGCCGATGGTGTACCTGGTCGACTCGGCGGGCGCCCGCATCACCGACCAGGTGCAGATGTTCCCCGGCCGGCGCGGCGCCGGGCGCATCTTCCACACCGAGGTGAAGCTGTCGGGCGTGGTGCCGCAGGTGTGCGTCCTGTTCGGCCCGAGCGCCGCGGGCGGCGCCTACATCCCCGCCTTCTGCGACGTGACCATAATGCGCGACGGCAACGCCTCGATGTACCTCGGCTCCCCGCGAATGGCCGAGATGGTGATCGGCGAGAAGGTGACGCTCGAGGAGATGGGCGGGGCGCGCATGCACACCGGGGTCTCGGGCTGCGGTCATTTCCTGGTGGGCTCGGACGAGGAGGGGATCGATCTCGCCGTGCGCTACCTGTCCTACTTCCCCGGCAACTGGCGCGCTGATCCGCCCACCGCCCCGCCTGCGGAGCCCGCCGGGAGCCTCCCCGAAATCCCCGCCGACGAGAACAAGCCGTTCGACATGCGCGAGCTGATCGCAGCGCTCGTGGACGCCGACTCGTTCCTCGAGGTCCAGAAGCGCTGGGCCAAGGAGCTGATCGTCGGCTACGCGCGGCTCGACGGCCGGGCGATCGGAATCGTCGCCAACCAGCCGCGCCAGCGCGGCGGCGTGTTGTTCGTCGACTCGGCGGACAAGGCGGCCCGCTTCATCTGGACCTGCAACGCGTTCAACATCCCGCTGGTCTTCCTGGCCGACGTGCCCGGCTTCATGATCGGCACCCAGGTCGAGCGCCAGGGCATCATCCGCGCGGGCGCCAAGATGATCTCCGCGGTGTCGGAGGCGACGGTCCCGAAGCTGTCGGTGATCGTGCGCAAGGCATACGGCGCGGGCCTGTACGCGATGGCCGGCCCCGCGTTCGATCCCGACGCCTGCATCGCACTGCCGGGCGCCAAGATCGCGGTCATGGGGCCCCAGGCGGCGATCAACGCGGTCTTCTACAACCAGCTCCAGGCGATCGAGGATCCCGCCGAGCGGGAGCGGCGCACCGAGGAGCTGAGGGCCGAGTACAGCGAGGAGATCGACATCCTCCACCTGGCCTCGGAGCTCGTGATCGACGCGGTGATCCAGCCCGGCGACCTGCGCCAGGAGCTTGTGCGGCGGCTCGCCGCGTACGCCTCGCGCGAGCGGGTGTGGCCCGCCAAGCGCAACCCCGTCACGCCGGTTTGAGGCACCCCCTTCGCCGGGTACAAACAGTCGGTTTCGGCTCGTCTGGCGCGATCGACGTAGGGGGGTACAGATGCGATCCCGCGCGAGGCTCTTATTCCTCGTCGCGCTGAGCGGACTCACGCTTGCGGCGACGAGTGGAACGGCTGCTGCGATCCCGCCGCACGCCATTGGTTGGAATCCGGAGGACGGTCCGCCGCCGATGGCGGCGGAGCACCCCGGCGGCCCGGGGCACCTGGAGCCCGGGAGCCGGAACATGGATCTGGTGGGCAAGGTCGGGCTCACCGACGTGCCGGAGGGCATCGCCGACGTGGCCGCCTTCGGGAAGTACGCGTACCTGAGCAAGTTCTCGCCCGAGTGCGTCTCGAACGGCGGCTCGGGAACCGGCGTCGAGGTCGTCGACATCTCCAATCCGAGGCGGCCGAGGAACGTCTCCTTCATCCCCGCGCACGCGAACAGCTACGTCGGCGAGGGCGTCCACGTCGTCAGCGCAAGAACGCCGTTCTTCAGAGGCGAGATCCTCATCCACAACAACGAGACCTGCAACGCGACGGGGTTCGCGCCCTCGGGCGCGTCGCTCTGGGATGTCTCGGATCCGAGAAACCCGGAGCCGCTGTCGCTCAACTTCGGGGACGACGACCCGGCCGTGCCCTTGCAGACCTACCACACGACGCACAGCGCGCAGCTGTTCGTCCAGCGTGGCGTGCTGCCGCGAGGCAGGGACAGGGTGATTGCGACCCTGCAGGACAACCAGGACCTTGCGGACGTCGACATCTTCGACGTCTCGGACCCGAGCAATCCGGTCAAGCTGTCGGAGCGGGGGCTGGAGGACTGGCCGGGCGCCCAGGGCTCCTACGCCAACGGCGACACGGTGTTCCACCACGACATGCAGCACAAGCGGATCCGCGGGCACGACTACCTGCTGGTCTCTTACTGGGACGCCGGCCAGGTGCTGCTGAACATCGACAACCCGGCCAATCCGGTGTTCGTCAGCGATTCGGACTTCCGGTTCCCGGACCCGTTGATGCCGGCGTTCGAGTTCCCGGAGGGCAACAGCCACCAGTCCTACTGGGACGCGGAGAGCGAGTTCATCATCTCGACGGACGAGGACTTCTCGCCCTTCAGGACGAACTTCGAGCTGACCAGCGGTGCGAACGCGGGGCCGTTCAGCGCCGGTGAGTTCGGCTTCACGCCTCTAATCGGCAGCCGGCCGGACCCGCAGATCGCGGGGCCGACGGTGTTCGGCGGACGGGGCTGCCTGAACGCGGGTCCGAACGCCGGGCCCGACGCTGTGGCGGGAGAGCCCTCTCCACCGCCGGCCAGCGCCATCCCTGCGAATCCCGGCGAGGAGAAGACGGTCGTCTTCTCGCGAGGCGGCTGCTTCTTCTCCACGAAGATCGCGGCCGGACAGGACCTGGGGTATGACGCCGTCATCGTCGGCCAGAGCCACGGTGGTACGCGCAACGGCCTCCTGCCCGACGGCTTCTTCTGTGGCGGGGCGGGGCACGACTACAACGAGCAGGCGCCGGCGATATGCATCGGCCACAGGGTGATGCACCTGATGTTCAACGACACGCCGGAGTACACCGGAGCCGAGGGCGGCGACATCCCGGTCGGGGCCATGGGAGAGAGGTTCTCCGCGACCACGGAGTTCGACGGCTGGGGCTACGTCCAGCTGCACGACGCCCGCGATCCGAACCTGAGGATTATCGACTCCTACGCGGTTCCAGAGGCGCTCGACGAGGAGTTCGCCGAGGGCTTCGGCACGCTCAGCGTGCACGAGGTCAAGACGGACCCGCGCGAGGACGTCAACCTGGCGTACATCTCGTACTACGACGCCGGTGCGCGCGTGGTCGAGTTCAGTAAGAGGAGAGGCCTCGTCGAGAAGGGCTTCTTCATCGAGGAGGGCGGGAACCACTTCTGGGGCACGTTCCCGCACCGCCTCGGTAAGGGCCGCGGCGCGCCGCTGCTCCTCTTCAGCGACCGCGACCACGGCCTCTACATCCTCCGCTACGACGACGATTGGCGGGATCGCGACGATGACGATGACGACGACGACCGGAGAGGGGCCGGGACGACGACGACGACTGAGCCCGGTCGCGACCGTTCATAGCCGAACGAGAGAGGGCGGCCATCTGGCCGCCCTCTCTCTGTGTGCGTCTGTCCGCCCGAAGGCGGTCAGGCGTCAGTCGTCATCGTTGTCGCGGTCGCGATCCTTGTCGCGGTCGCGATCCCGATCGTCGTCGTCATCGTCGTCGTCGTCACCGCGGCGCTGATCGATCGTGAACTCCTGAGTCTGCGGGTTGAGGTGCCCCAGCTTGATGGCCGAGCGCGTCTCCCTCCCCTTCAGCTCGAAGATGTTCAAGCCCTCGCCGATGTGACTCTCGTAGATGAACCCGTTGTACCAGTAGCCCGACCAGGCTCCTGTCAGAGGACACCCGCCACCGGCGGTGCAGAATTGGGGCGGATCGCCCACCCCGCCCGGAGGCAGCGGGGCCGGCGGCGGATCGCTCCACGCCAACGTTGACGGGCTGGCCGGGTTGGTGAAGTCCACCACCCAGACTCCCGCCTGGTAATTGCCGCTCACCTGGATGTCCCGTCCGTTGCGGAGCGGGATCTGGTTGTAATTGTGCAAGGTGCAGTTCTCGTTCGCACCCTGCGGCCGCGGCAACACCCACTGGCCGAGCTTGCTGCCATCGTCCGCGTCGTAGAAGAAGAAGCTCTTCTTCGCGTCCGGGTCGCTCGCCTCGCACTCGGCCTGCAGCCCGCCGCCGGGCTCCCAGCCGAGGATGATGACCTCGCCGTCCCAGCTGAAGGACGCCGAGTGCCAGTTCCCGTTGCAGAGCGGGTTGCCCGGCTCGTTGCAGACGCCGGGCTCGTTGATGGCGTACAGGAACCTCGGATTGTCGAGGGTGCCGCCCGGCGTGCTGTTTCGGCCGATGTCGAACACGTTGGCGTGGTCATGGGACGCGACGGCCATCAGGTTGGCCCTGCCCAGGATCACTCCGGTGTCGTGGGCAGCGTCCGCCTCGTCGAGGGGCTCATTCCGCAACCACTCGGCGGCCTCGGGGGCGTCGACCGGAACCTCCAGGATCGAGACGAACGGGCACGGTCCCCCCGACGTCTGGTTGTAGACGAGCACGCGGTCGTTCCTGAGGTCCGGCGCAAGCGTCAGCGTGTGCGAGCCGCAGCCTAGGGTGTCGGTCCGCGGCCGGCATGGATTCGGAACGTCGTCGCACCTGGCGCTCAGCTCGATGCTGCCGACCAGCTGCGGATTGCTCTTGTTGCTGATGTCGAACACGTGGACGCCCTCGAACCCCGCCGGCACGGCTTGACCATCGCAGGTCAGGCCGGCGCCAAACGCGCCGGGTGTTCCAGCGGGCGTGTTCCACGCGCGCACGAGGATGTCGTCCCAGACGACGATGTCGCCCTGGTTGCCGTCGCAGAACGTCCGCGAGACCGTTCTCGGATTGTCCGCCGAGCTGATGTCGCGGATGCTGAATCCGTCCCAGTTGCCCTGGTAGGCGTACTTGCCCCAGAAGGCGATGTCCGTATTGATGTCCGGGTTGCCCCCCCCGAACCCACCGAGCACTGCTGGCTCGATGATGTGTCCGCGTGGAACCAAGTTGTTCGTGCGCGGATCGGTCGTGTGACCTGCGGCGGCGATGGCCGGGAAGGCCAGCATGCCTAAGGCCGCTGCCGCTAAAGCGACTAAGCGAGCTAGTCGGCTCATGAAAGCTCCTGTCCCTGTCAGGAGGCCACCGGGGGCCAGCTCCCAACAGGGTGCGAGCCGGCGGCTCCTCAGATTGCGGTCGCGGACTATAGCCCGCATGCGCTTCTGCGCCTATGCACCTTCGCCAAGTTGGCGCACCCGCCTGGAGCTGCCTTGGCCGGGCCGGAAAAGGTGGCGGAGCGTACGGTCACTTTGTGGTTTGGGCCCAGGTGAGGCGGGGTAGGGGGTAGCCGGGCTTACCGTCTTAGGGGGGGAGATCTAGGCTTGCGCAGGTTGCCGCAGTACACAAGGGCTCGAGCGAAACAGCGCTCGGTTCCTCGCAACCCCGCCGCAAGCCATCGCTCCTCATCATCCATTCTCACGAGGAGACGCGCATGAGAGTTGCGATCCGTTTAGTCCTAGCCGTGGGTCTAACCCTGGCGCTGTTACCTGGCGCGGCGTTCGCCCAGATCACCGTCGACCAGAGCTCCAAGATGTCGGAGATCTTCACATCTCCGAACCAGGCGACGAACTCGGATCTGGCGTTTTGGGGGAACCATGCCTTCGTCGGCTACTACACCGGCGACACGGGGTTCCCGCTGGGCAGCGGGTCGCGGGGCGGGGTGCGGATCTTCGACATCTCGAATCCAGCCAGCCCGAGGCTCGTGAGGAACTTCGCGTGCGACGCCAACCAGAACGATCCGATCGTCTGGGACCGCAACGGGAACGGCGTCCCCGACCTGTTGCTCCTGGCCGTCGACCGGACGATGGCGAATCCGAACTGCGGTGCGCCGCGGTCCGCTCATGAGAACCGGAACGGCTGGGAAGGCGTCCGGATCTTCGAGATGAGCGACAACCCGCAGAACCCGTTCGCGACCATCACGCCGCTGAAGATGCAATACACCGACTGCGGCGCCCACACGATCACCGCGTGGACTGGGCTCGCGGAGAATCGAGTGAACCCGCGGCTGATCGTCTACGTGGCGTCGTATCCGCTGCGCGCGGGGCCGACCTGCGGTCAGGCCAACTTCAACAACGTCAACAACCCGTACGACGAGGACAAGGTCGTCAACGATCCGTTGCACCGGCAGATCCAGGTCCTCTCGGTGCCGCTGAACAACCCTGCGGCCACGAGCGAGATCGCGGCGCCGCCGATCAGCTATCCCGGCGACCCCGACGGCAGGATCGATTGGACCGAGCGTAGCTTCACGGGGCTCGAGCCGGCGGCCGTGGCCTGCCACGACATCGTGGTCCACATGGAGCACAACCTCGCCGGTGGCGCATGCGCCGAGCAGGGCCAGGTGTGGGAGATCGACCCGAGCTCCGGGATCCCGAACACCGCGGATCCGATGATGATCGGCGACGACGAGGTCACCTCCGGGGGCACGGGCCAGTTCCCCGGCGCGGTCGACTTCTTCCACTCGGTGATGTTCAACAACGACGGCACGGTCGTGAACTGGGTCGACGAGTCGTTTGACTTCCAGCAGCCCAACCCGCGGCCACCCGGCACCGGCGGCTGTCCGAACATGACGACCTATCAGCCGCGGCCCTGGAACCCGGCGGGAGGGCTCCACAAGTCCGGCCGGATGTTCTTCACCGACATGGAAGGTGAGTTCCTGAGCGAGTTCCACGTCGGTGACCTGCGGCCCAACACCAACGCGGGCGAGTACTGCTCGGCGCACATGGGGATGGCCGTGATGGGCACCAAGCGGGACCTGCTCGTCAACGCCTGGTACACCGGCGGCGTCAACGTGATCGACTTCAGCAAGCCCCGGAGCCTGAAGGAGATCGCGTACTACGACCCGGTGCGCAATTCGGGCACGTGGTCGGCGTACCCGTACGCCGGTCCGTTGTTCAAGCGCGGGCCCGGGAAGGTCCCGATCTACGCGACCGACGGCGTCGAGAACAACGCGATCGCCCAGGGGATGGTCGTGTACCGGACGAACAAGGTCCCGAGGCCGGGTCGCAAGGGTCTGGTGGACCATCTGAACCCGCAGACGATGGATCACGAGATGATGGGCGGCGGCGGGCGCGACGACGACGACGACGATGACGATCGCGGCCGGGGCAGGGATCGCGACGACGATGACGATGACGATCGCGGCCGGGGCAGGGATCGCGACGACGATGACGACGACGATCGGGGTCGCGGCCGTGACCGCGACCGTGACGACGATGACGACTGAGGTTCAGCCGTCATAGCCGGCATTTCGATGACAGCGGGGCCGCCCGGCCGGGCGGCCCCATCACCCCTCTTGTGAGGAGGAGGCGCGCATGAGAGTTGCGTTCCGTTTACTTGTAGCAGCGGTAGTCGCCTCGCTATTGACTGGAGCCCTGGCCGCGTCAGCGGGCGCGCAGAGCGGCAGCAGCTTCAGGATGGACGAGATCTTCACGTCCCCGAACCAGTCGACCAGCTCGGACTTTGCGTTCTGGGGCGACCACGCGTTCATGGGCTACTACACCGGCGCCGCCGGTTTCCCGCCCGGCACCGGGTCCCGCGGCGGCGTGCAGATCTTCGACATCTCGAGGCCCGACTCGCCGCGCCTGATCCGCAACTTCGCGTGCGACGGAGCCCAGAACGACCCGATCCTCTGGGATACCGACGACAACGGGGTTGCGGACCTGATGCTCCTGGCGGTGGACACCACCATGGTGCGGCCGGAATGCGGGTCTCCGCGGAGCCCCTCGGGGGGCAATCCGACCGGCTGGGAGGGCGTCCGCGTCTTCACGATGAGCGACAACCCGAAGCGGCCGTTCAGGTCGATCGAGCAGGTGAAGTCCGTCTACACGGACTGCGGCGCCCACACCATCACCCTGTGGCCCGAGTTCGCGGACAGTCGGCGCAATCCCAGGCTGCTCGTGTACGTGTCCTCGTACCCGCTGGGCGCGGGGCCGACGTGCGGTGATACGGAGTTCCAGAACACGGCCAACCCGTACGACGAGGACCCGGGGAGCCCGAACAACCCGCTCCACGGCGTGATCCAGGTCGTGGAGGTGCCGCTGGACAACCCAGAGGACTCCCAGGAGCTCAGCGTGCAGCCCGAGATCAGCTACCCCGGTGACCCGGACGCCAAGCAAGAGTGGTGCGAGAAGGGCTTGTGCTCGCCCGCCTTCGAGCCGGCCGCCGTGGCGTGCCACGACATCGTCGTCCACGTCGAGCATCGCGTCGCCGGCGGAGCGTGCGCCGAGCAGGGCCAGGTGTGGGAGATCGACGAGAACGGGCTCCCGGACACCGAGAACCCGATGTCGGTCGGCGACGACGAGGTAAGCTCGGGCGGCACCGGGCAGTTCCCGGGAGCGGTCGACTTCTTCCACTCCGTGATGTTCGACAACGACGCGGAGACCGTGAACTGGGTCGACGAGTCCTTCGGCACCGGCTGCCCGACGATGACCAACTACAACGCGCGGCCATGGCACCCGGCGGGCACCCACAAGACCGGGAAGATGTTCTTCTCCGACATGGAGGGGGAGTTCCTGAGCGAGTTCCACGTCGGTGACCGGCGGCCCGACTCGCGTCCGGGCGAGTACTGCTCGGCGCACATGGGGATGGCCGTCATGGGCATCGAGGACGACCTGCTCGTCAACGCCTGGTACACGGGCGGGGTCGACGTGATCGACTTCACCGACCCGGAGAACCTGAGGGAGATCGCGTGGAACGACCCGCTGCGGCAGTCCGGCAGCTGGTCTGCATACCCGTACACGGGCCCGGTGTTCAGGCGCGGCTCGGGGACACCCGTCTACGCGTCGGACGGCGTCACCAACAACGGCCAAGCGCAGGGCATGGTGGTGTACCGGACGCTGGTCGAGCAGGCCAACCGTCGCAACCGCGTTGACCATCTGAACCCGCAGACGATGGATCACGAGATGGGCGGCGGTGGCCGCGGCGACGACGACGACGATGACGACGACCGTGGCAAGGGCAAGGGCAAGGGCCGCGGCCGCGACCGGGACGACGACTGAGGTTCAGCCGTCATAACCGGAATGTGGATTACAGGCGGGGCCGCCCTCGGGGTGGCCCCGCCTGCCGCACTCGTGGCGCCACACCACAATCCGAAAGTGGAATGATGTGGTGGTCATGACTGGACGCATGGCTGCGGGAGTGATCGCGATCCCGCTGGGGATCGCGTCGTGGCTCGGTGCGCACTGTCTCGCCTACTGGCTGGTCTCGCCTGGCGCCGAGCACCGGATGGGAATGCACTCCGAGCACGGCCACGCGTGGCTCGGATACACCCCGGCGCTCGCCATCTGGGGGCTCGCGGTCGTAATCGCCGGGCTGTTGCTCTGCGCCGGCGCGGGCCTTCGCGGTCACCGTCCGTGGTCCCCGCCGCTTCGGTTCTTCGCGATTCTGCCCTCGGCCGGCTTCGTGATTCAGGAGCATGTCGAGCGGCTGATCGGATCGGGCTCGATCCCGGCCGACTTGGTGCTCGAGCCCACCTTCCTCGTCGGCCTCGCGCTACAGCTGCCCGTTCGCGCTCACGGCGCTGCTCCTCACGCGCGCCCTGTACGCGGTCAGCTTCGGGCTCGGCCGCGCCATGGCCGGCAGCACGCCCGCCATCGGGCGGCCGCTCACCCACGGGCCGCCTTCGGCGCCGCTGCGGCCGCGATCGGCGACGCTCGTCAGCCCTTCCGTGCTCGCCCTCGGCCACGGGCAGCGCGCCCCTCCCGCCACGTCCTGCCCGTAGGCATCTGAGAGCGCGTCACGGCGCAGGCCGTGACGCCGAACGAGGGAGGATCCTGGTGCTTCGCCGCGTGGCGACGCTCGGGCTCGCGCCACTGGCCCTGGTGGTGATGCTCATGCTGGCCCCTGCCGCCGGGGCCCACTCGACGCTGGTCGAAACAGAGCCGGCGCGGGACCGTGTCGTCGAGCATTCGCCCAAGCGGGTGGTGCTGCACTTCGACGAGGCCGTCGAGACCGCCCTTGGCTCGATCATCGTCTACGACGGCGACGGCAATCGCGTCGACGCGGGGGAGATCATGCGTCCGCGGCCCGAGTCGGTGGCTGTGGGGATCGACCGGGCGCTGGAGCGAGGCACCTACACGGTGGCCTGGCGGGTGATCTCCGCCGATTCGGATCCCATCAACGGGGCCTGGGTGTTCCACGTGCAGGCTCCAGGGGCGCAGCCCGGCGGAGTGGCGGACCAGGTGCTCGAAGACACACCCTTCGCGACTTCGGTCTTCTATTTGGGCGGACGCGCCCTCGACTTCGCGCTGCTCCTCGCGTGCGTGGGTGGCACGGCTGCGCTGGTGTACGCGCTCCGGTTCGCCTCCGAGTCGGTTCGGCGCCGGCTGCTGGCGATTGTCGCCGTGCTCGCCGCGGCCTTGGCTGTCGTCTCGTTGCTCGAGCTGGGGCTCCAGGGCGCGTATGCAGATGGCAGAGGCCTCGGCCACGGCTACCAGTGGGACGTGATCTCCTCGGTGATCGACACGCGCTTCGGGAATTGGGCGCTGATCCGAGCCGGGATCGCGACGGCGCTCTGCGTCGTTGCGCTGGTGGCCCGGGCTCAGGCACCTCGAACCCGAAGTCCGGTGCTCATCGCGGCGTTGTTGCTGGCCGCCGGCCTGGTGGTCACGCCCGGCTTGTCCGGTCACGCCAGCGTCAGCGGCCCCGTGTCGATTGTTGCCGACGCTGCGCACGTGCAGGCGGCCGGGATATGGACCGGCGGGCTTGCGTTCGTGGTGCTGGGACTCGTGCTGACTCGCAAGAACCGCTGGGATTTGGCGGCCACGAGCGTGCCACGCTTCTCGACGATGGCGGTCGTGTCGGTCGCCGCCCTGATCGTGGCCGGATCCATCAACGGCTACCTCCAGGTGCGCGTCTTCCGCGCACTGTGGGAGACCGAGTACGGGATCCTGCTGCTCGTCAAGGTCGGGCTGGTGCTGCCGCTGTTGGCCCTCGGCGCCTACAACAACCGCTACGCCGTGCCGCGCCTTCGGGAGCGGATCGCCTCAGGCCTGGAGCGCCGTCGCTTCATGCGCTTCGCGAGTGTCGAGCTCGTGGTGATGGTCGCGGTTGTCGGAGTGACAGCCGCACTCGTCAACGCGCCGCCGGCGAAGACCGAGGTACAGATGCACGAGCCAGCCGAAATGGAACTGGAGCTGGGTCCAATGATGGCCCACATGGAGGTGACGCCCGGGATGCTCGGGCCAAACGAGATCCATTTGGAGTTCACTAAGGGCCGGCCGGACGAGGTCAAGGTGTCGGCCCACTTGAAGGAAAAGGACATCGGCCCGCTGCGCTACCGCGCCCGCCGCGGTATGGAGCACGGCGTGTACGTCGTCAGGCGGGCGAACCTGTCGCCCGCCGGCGACTGGGAGATCCGTGTCGACGCCCGCCGCGGCGACTTCGACCTGTTCAGCGACACCGTCCACGTGCCCATCGAAGAGGGGGGCGCAATGGAAGAGGGGAATGGAATGTGAAGGCCATCATCACGACGCTCACCGCAGTGATCTTGCTCGCGGCATTCGCGCCCGCCGCGGCTGCGCAGGCGCCGCCGCCGTGCGGGGGCCAGGCGCAGATCTCCGACCCCACGGGTGACGGACACCACCCCACGACAGACGTGCTGTCGGCGTGGTTCTCGGAGGCCAATGGTCGCCTACAGGCGGTCATCAAGGTCCAGGCCGGGAACTGGTTCCCGGACCATGAAGCCGGGCCAGCGCAATGGGCGCTGCTTTTCCAGGTGGGCGGTCAGACCCGGTACGTGCGTGCCCTTGCGACCGATCAGCCCCCGGTGACCTTCGACTACGGCACGTGGAGCTCGGGGAACTTCGTGAGCGCCGGACCGACCAGCGGCGCACTGGTCGGGGGTCCCGGCGGAACCGCGACCCTGGACGTGCCGGGCCAGACCGGCGCCGTCGCCGGTGCGCTGCTCGCCAACCCGTTCGTCTTGACCTATGACGCGGACGGACTCATCGACCGGGCGCCTGGCGGCAACCCCCCGAACCCCAATAGCACCGAGTACGGCGCGGACTACATCGTCGGGTCGTGCGGTGGCGGTGGTGGTGGCGGCGGGGGCGGCCCGGGCGGTGGCCCCGGCGGAGTTGCCTCGGTACAGTTGCGTGCGCCTGCCAAGCGCGTTGGCGCGGGCCGGGTGCGGGTACGGGGCAGCATCGCGCCGGCACGTGGGGGTGTGCCCGTCGATCTCTCGATCAGGGCCGGCGGCAGGGTCGTTCGGCGCCTGACGTCGCGCGCCGACGGAACCTTCTCGACGTCCGTTCGGCTATCGCGGACGACTCGCCTGCGCGCGGTGGCTGGCGGCATCGGCTCTCAAACACGCACGATCACGATGTTCTCGAAGACCCAGATTACCGTGCGGCCTATGCGTACCGGCGGCGTGCTGGTGCGGGGGCGGGTCAACCCGTCGTTGCCCGGCCGCGTCCTGCTGCTGCGCACGACCGCCGTCAAGCCTTCCGCCCGGACCACCGCCCGCAAGGGCCGTTTCAGGTTCCGCCTGAAGAACCCACGTCCTGGCCGCTACGAGGCCGTGTTCATCCCATCCAAGGGCCGCGCCGAGCGGTCCACTTCCAACAAAGGAGTAGTCCGATGAAGGTCACCCGTCTGGTCATACTGGCGGCGGCGGTGGCGGTACTAGCCGTCCCGGCGGCCGCCTTGGGGCATCCGTCCGTGTACACGGACGACGCGAAGACCGTCCCCTCAAGCGATCCGACCCCAGCCACGCCGCTGGAGTTCGCGGATCTCGGGGACAACACCCGCTACGTGGTCTCGAACCACGGCAACACATACGTGCTGCGTGAAACGAACGGAGAGACCGCCAACGGCGTCATGGACTACAAGGCCCTGCCGGGCGCCTACCGCAGCCAGTCGAGCGTCGACACCCAGGAAATGATCGACAATGGCGGCACCGGCGGCCAAGCGCACCACACCTGCAAGACCCCTGCGCTGAGCGCCGTGAGCGCCATCGAGGGATGGCAGGAGGAGTCGTCCGCCGGCAAGCCCGAGCCATTCTTCGCGTACGTGCCGTTCCAAAAGGCGTCCGCGGGGCTCGATGACCATCCCGAGGTGTGGATCCCGCACGTCTTAACCCTCACGGGAGTTGACCTCTCCACGGTCAGCGGCGACGCCGCCACCGCCACGACGCAGCTCAGGGCAATGTGCGAGGCCCTCCCGGGCGTGCCGCCGGCGAGCCAGGGCGAGTTCGTCCCAGGGGACACGATGCAGACCGCCGCGACGGCCCTCAACAGCGGCACGATCCTGGCGGCCACCGACCCGTTGAACGCGCAGATCGCTGACCTCGCGACACAGAAGGCGGCTGCGGAGCGGGCCGCCGCTGACGCACGCGAGGCCCTGGCTGCGGCACCGGGGGCCACCACTGCCGGCCAGGCGAGCACGCGGCTGCGTCTCGAGCCGGTTGGCGGGAAGTCGGCCGCTCGAGATCGGTCCGTCAAGGTGAGCGGCCCCGCCGGTATGCGGGTCATTGTCCGGCTGCGGCTCACCACGGCCGCGGCGAAGGCCGCCGGGTGGAAGTCGCTCGTGCTGGACAAGGAGACAGCGACCATCGGGCAGGACGGGACCGCCGTCGTGGAGTTCACGCTCAATGGGGCCGCGAGGGCCGCGCTGAGGAAAGCGAAGTCGAGTGGGGTCTACATCGCGGCGCGCTCCGGCGATCGCTGGGCCACCACGCGCAAGCGCTGAGGAAATGACTGGGGCACCGGGCCGAGATGCGGCCCGGTGCTCCGCCCCAATAGCAGAAAGGAGCCACATGCGAATTCGTCTACCAGTCGCACTCGCCGTTACTTTGGTCGCGGCGGCCCTCGCCGCCACGGTCGCTCTGGCGCACGTCGACGTCAAGTCCAGGAGCCCAGGCAAGGGAGGGTCGGCGAGCAGGTCGCTCGGGTCCGTCAGCGTCACCTTCGAGGGACCGATCCGAAGCGGCGGCATCCGCGTCGTCGGGCCAGGCGGGCGAGTCGTCTCGTCCGGCAACGGCGGGCGCGATCCGCGCAACATCACCCGGGTCAAGGTGGGCCTGAAGGGCTCGAAGAGCGCCGGCCGCTATCGGGCGAGGTATTCGATAGTCGCCGCCGACGGCCATAGGCAGCGGGGCTCGTGGCGATTCCGGCTGCGCTGATGGCCACACGAGCGGCCCGTGGGCTGACCGCTGGGCTGATCTGCGTGGGCCTCGTCCTCGCGGGGACGCCGGCGGCCGTGGCGCACGTCCAGGTGCACCCGACGATGGCCGCACCGGATGACGCGGTGATGTTCGAGGTGACGGTGCCGAACGAGCGCGAGAACCGGACCGTCGAGCTCGAGCTTGCGGTGCCCCCCAACGTGCTCCCCTTCTCGTACGAGGACACGCCGGGCTGGCGACGCATGGTGAAGCTCAATCCGAACCAGTCGATCCGCTCGATCGTATGGCGGGGAAGCATGGCCTCCGACGGCTTCACTCGCTTCGCATTCCTGGCCTCGACCCCACCGCGGGAGGGCGACATCACGTGGAAGTCGATTCAGACCTACGACGACGGTCGCAAGGTGCGTTGGATCGAGCCGCCGGACGGCGAGAACCCCGCCGCGGTGACCACGGTGACCGAGGGCGCCCCACGCGAGGACGCGGGCGGCGAGGCGCCGGGCGAGGCGTCCTCCGGAGAGCCGCAGGCGCCAGCTGAGGCCGCGGCCGAGCCCGAGGCCACGGCCGACGAAATGGAGGCCTCGGATGGATCGGGCGGGTCGGACACGACGGCGCGCTGGCTGGCCGCCGCGGCCCTCGCTGCCGCCCTTTTGAGCCTGGTGCTCGTGGTCTTTCGACGTCCGACAGCTCGGCCCGCGGCGCGAGAGGAGGCGTAGACGCGCACACGCCACGGGTACATCGAAGTATGGAGAAGGGAGCTCTGAAGATGAGAATCCACATCTACATCCTGGCCGCCGCTGTTGCGGTGGCTCTCGCGCTCGCTCCGGCAGCGGTCGCCCACGTGACCCTGCAACCGCCGGAGGCGCCCGCGGGCGGCTTCACCCGTCTGGACGTGCGCGTCCCCACCGAGCGCGACGATGCCAGCACCACGAAGGTTGAGGTGCAGTTTCCGCCTGGCTTCCTGTCTGTCTCATCCGAGCCGGTTCCCGGCTGGAACGCCGAGCTGACCATGCGCCAGCTGGACAAGCCGGTGGAGCAATTTGGCGAGCAGGTGAACGAGGAGGTCGACACGATCACGTTCTCCGGGGGAGAGATCGGACCCGGCGAGTTCCAGGACTTCGGGTTGTCGGTCGCGGTCCCCGACGGGAAGCCCGGATCGATGCTCACCTTCAAGGCCGTCCAGACCTACAGCAGCGGCGAGGTGGTGCGCTGGATCGGCCCGCCCGACTCCGAGGAGCCGGCGCCGCAGGTCGAGCTCACGGCCGCCGAGGAGGAAGGCGGCTCCGCGCCCGCCGCTCAGCAGCCCGCCGCACCGGCGGCAAGCGAGGAGGACGACGACGGCAACGGGCTCGCGATAGTCGCGCTGGTGGTCGGCGCCGCCGGCCTTGTGGCCGGGCTCGCGGCCCTCTTGATGGCGCGCCGCCGCCCGCGCGTTGGCGCTACGTGAACGGGTAACCCAAACCCATGCGCCTCGCGTCCAAGCTGACTCTCGCGCTGGCGGCGGCGTTGCTCGGCATCGCCGTGCTAGCCGCCGCGGCGCTGGGTCACGCGACGCTGCTCGGATCCATGCCGAAAGCCGGGGAGGTGCTCGAGCGCTCCCCGCGCACGGTGCAGCTCGTCTTCGACGAGGCGATCGACCCGGCGTTCGTGCAGCTGCAGGTTCAGGACCGCGCGGGGCGCCGGGTCGACCGGGGTGGCCCATACCACCCCAGTGGGCGCGAGGAGCGACTGGCCGTGCGGCTGGCGCCGCGGCTCGAAGGCGCGTACGTGGCCAGCTACCGCGTCATCTCCGAGGACGGGCATCCGGTGGTCAAGCGCACGGCATTCCGTGTGCGACCGCCGATGCGTGAGCGCGAGGCGCAGGAGGAGAAGGAGGCCATGTCGCCGCCGGCGGGTGCCGCTCCGCCAGGCGGGGCGATGCAAGCCGGTGGCGGCGGCCAGCACGAGGACCTCGAAACGGGCAGCGTGACCGACGCGGCCTTCGCGGTCACGCGCGGGCTCGGCTACCTCGCGATGGCGCTGGCCATCGGCGGGCTGTTGTTCCTGTTCGTCGTCTGGGTGCCGGCGCTCGCGCAGGTCGCGGGCGGCGGGAGCGCGTGGCTCGCCGCGTCTGACAGGTTCGCCAGGATCGCGCGGGGAATCGTGGTCGGGGCGGTCCTCCTCGGTCTGGCGGCAACGGCGGGCGCGATCGTGCTCCAGGCGGCGACCGCGACCGGGACCTCGTTCTGGACTGCGCTCGACGCGGACGCCATCGACGCCGTCTCCGACACGCGTCCCGTGCGGGCGTGGACCGCCCGACTCGGCCTCTGGCTCGTGTTCGGGGTGACTGTCCTGCTGGTGCTACGTCCGCGACGTGTGCCCGGCCTGCGGCCCGCGGCTCTGGGCGCGACCGGCGCGGCGCCGGGCCCCGCGCTGTCCCGGCCCCAGGTGCTGCTGCTCGGTGGGGCGATCGTCGCGCTCGCCCTCACCGCGGCCCTGGCCGGTCACTCCGCGACCCACTCGCCCCGCGGCCTGCTGGTCTTCGTCGACACGCTCCACGTCTTGGCCGTGAGCGCGTGGCTCGGCGGCCTGGCGATGCTCCTCTTCGCCCTTCCGATCGCGGTTCGGGCGCTGACCGGGCGGGAGCGGATCCCGCTCATGGCCGCCGCGGTGGGCCGATTCTCCCGGCTCGCCATGACTGCGGTGGCTTTCCTGTTGCTCAGCGGCATCGTCCAGTCCATCGCGCTCGTCGCCGCGTTCGACGCGTTCGTCGAGACCGCCTACGGGCGGCTCGTCCTGGCGAAGATCGCACTCTTCCTGGGGCTGATCTCGCTCGGCGCCTACAACCAGCGGCGCCTGCTTCCAAGGCTCCGGACCGTCGCCGGCGGCGGTGAGGAGCCCGAGCGGGCCGCGGCGCTGCTGCGCCGCTCGGTGGCGTGCGAGGTCGGGCTGGCGCTGGTGGTGCTGGGCCTCGCCTCCGTGTTAGTGGTCACCGAGCCTGCCGTGAGCGCCTGAGTCCGCGACTTCGGCCTGCACGCCCGGGCCGTCCATAGAATCGTCGCGATGCGCGAGGGAGAGCTGCTTTGGAAGCCGAGCGGGCCATCCAAGATGTCCGCGTTCATGGAGCCGCGCGGCCTCTCGTCCTACGACGAGCTGTGGCGCTGGTCGGTCGAGGACCTCGAGGGCTTCTGGGGCTCGATCTGGGACGAGTACGGGCTAGGTCCCCGGCCCGCCCGGGTGCTCGAGCGCGACGCCATGCCGGGCGCGGTCTGGTTCCCGGGCGCGCGGCTGAACTACGCCGAGTACCTGCTCGGGATGGCGCGGCCGGGGGAGACGGCGATCGTGAGCGCGTCCGAGTCGGCGCCGCTGGCCGAGCTCTCCTGGGACGCGCTGCGCGACCAGGTGGCGCGCTGCGCCGCCGGCCTGCGGCGGCTCGGGGTGGGCCCCGGCGACCGCGTGGTGGCCTACATGCCAAACGTCCCCGAGACGGTTGTTGCGTTCCTCGCCTGCGCGAGCATCGGCGCGATCTGGTCGAGCTGCGCGCCCGAGTTCGGCACCCCCACCGTGGTGGACCGCTTCAAGCAGATCGAGCCCAAGGTGTTGATCGCCACCGAGGGCTACCGATACGGCGGGCGCGACTTCGACCGCCGGCCGCGGGTGCGGGAGATCGAGGCGGCCATCCCGTCGCTCGAGCACACCGTGCTGGTGCCGTCGGGCTGGGAGGGTTTGCTGGCCGAGCCGGCCGAGCTCTCCTTCGAGCCGGTGCCGTTCGATCACCCGCTGTGGGTGCTCTACTCGTCGGGCACGACCGGGCTGCCGAAGGCGATCGTGCAGGGCCACGGCGGCATCCTGCTGGAGCACCTGAAGAAGGCGAACCTGCACAGCGATCTGGGGCCGGGCGACCGCTTCTTCTGGTTCACCACGACCGGCTGGATGATGTGGAACTTCCTGGTCGGCGGGCTGCTGTCGGGGTCGGCGATCGTGCTCTACGACGGCCAGCCCGACCCGCACGGGCTATGGGACTTCGCCGCCGAGGCTGGCGTCACGTGCTTCGGCACCAGCGCGGGCTTCATCGGCGCGAGCATGAAGGCGGCGGCGCAGCCGCCGGCGATGCCGGCGCTGCGCAGCGTGGGCTCCACGGGCTCGCCGCTGCCCGTGGAGGGGTTCGAGTGGGTGTACGAAAAGCTCGGCGACGTCTGGCTCTTCTCTACGAGCGGCGGGACCGACCTGTGCACCGCCTTCGTGGGCGCGGTGCCGGTGCTCCCGGTCTACGCCGGCGAGCTGCAGGCGCGCTGCCTGGGCGCGGCGGTGGAGGCGTGGGACGAGGACGGCCGCGCGCTGGTGGACGAGGTGGGGGAGCTCGTCATCACGAGGCCGATGCCGTCGATGCCGCTTTTCCTCTGGGGAGACCCGGATGGCGAGCGCTACCACTCGAGCTACTTCGACATGTATCCCGGCGTCTGGCGGCACGGCGACTGGATCAAGATCACGTCGCGCGGCACGGCCGTGATCTACGGGCGCTCGGACTCGACGATCAACCGTGGCGGGGTGCGGATGGGGACGAGCGAGATCTACTCCGCCGTCGAGGGGGTGGACGAGGTGCTCGACTCGCTGGTGGTGGACGTGGACGAGCGCATGCTGCTGTTCGTGGTGCTGCGCGACGGGGTCTCGCTGGACGACTCGCTGATCGACGTGTTGAGGCGCCGCCTGCGCGAGCACTGCTCGCCGCGGCATGTCCCGGACGCGATCTATGAGATCGCCGAGGTGCCGCGCACGCTGTCGAACAAGAAGCTCGAGGTGCCGGTCAAGAAGATCCTGTTGGGCGGCGACCCGGCCCGTGCGGCGAGCCGCGACTCGCTGGCCAACCCGGAGGCGCTCGACTGGTTCGTCGAGCGCGCCGCGGAGCTCAGTCCTCAGCCTCGCTGAGCACGGTCTCCTCCGCCGGGGCGGCCAGGTCGGGGCCCACCTCGGCGTCAAGGCGGCGGATCAACTCGGCGCAGAAGCCTTCCGCGCGCTCGATCGCCTCGCTGTCCACGCGCGCGTGTATGTAGTCGAGCCGGCCGCGGCAGCTGACCGTGATCGCGGGCAGGCCGGCGGAGCGGGCGGCGTAGCCGTCGCTCGGCGAGCGGTTGGTGGTCGGGCGGGCGCCGAAGGCGTTCTCGTCCTCGTCGTCCTCGGCGATCGCCTGGCAGAGCTGGACGAGCTGGGGATGGGACTTGATCGCGACGAGGGGGCCTTCGCGGCTCGTGTACCGGACGGTGCCCGAGCCGACGGCGTCGAGGTTGAGGATGACCGTGCGTCCGGGGTCGAGGTCGCGCTTGTGGCGCTTGAAAAAGTCGCGCGAGCCGGCGGCCAGGGCCTTCTGGCCGCCGGTGAGAAGCACGTGGACGTCGAAGTGGTCGAGGCGGCCGCCGCCAAAGCGCTCGGCGAGGCTCAGGGCGAGGGCGGCGCCGGTGGCGTTGTCGTTCTCGCCGCCGCTGGTGGGGGAGAGGGCGATGTCGAGCAGCAGGGCGACAGCGATGATCAGGAGCACCGTCGGGATGAACTGGACCACGGTAAGGAAAAGCCCGCTCAGGCCGGCCAGGCGAAGGACGCAGCAGACGAGCACCGCGAGCTCGGCCCAGAAGAGCGGCTCGAGCGGGCCAAAGGGGCGCCGAACGAGGTTGCCGAAGGCAGCGCGTCGCCCCTCCGCCTTTTCGCTGAGGGCGATACCGCTGTGCCCGGAGTCGTAGTGCGCGACGAGAAGCAGGTTGCCAGGCCCGTCCCCGCCGCCCCATGAGACGACGTTCTGTGAGGCACGCCGGCCGAACAGGCGGCGCACGGTGGGGAGGAGGAGCCCGGCGTCGAGGAAGGTCAGGAGCGCCGCGGCGAGCGCCAGCGCGGCGCCGAGCGCCGGCAGCGAGACCGAGAGCACGCTGCCGACGACGGCTAGGGCGGCGACGACGGCATAGGCGAGCGGCCAGCCGGACCACACCTCGATGGACTCGATCCCGGCGCGGCGCCCGATGCTCTCCAGCCGCCGCTTGAGATGCGCGGCGGCCCGGCGCTCGGCATCGCTGCCGGGAGCGCGCCGGCCGACGCCGGTCAGCGCGTCGATCTCGGTCTGGTAGTCCAACGTGGGAGCGCAGTATCGCCGGGCGCGCGCGGCGGGACGCCGATTCGCCCGTACATGCCGTCTGTACCATTTGTCACATGGACCAGACGATCGGCATCATCCTCCTGGCGTTCCTCGTCGTTGTACCGGCGCTGTCCACCTTCCTCGCAGCGGAGAGCCGGCCCGCGTTCCTGCGGGTCGACCGCAAGCCGAACCCCGTGGTCGGCTCGATGCGCTCGGAGGACTGGCCACCCACCGAGTTCAAGCCCTGAGGCTCGGCCGGGAGGCGCCCGTTCACGGATGCCCGGGGTGGGATTCGAACCCACACGCCCTTGCGGGCAGGGCCTTTTGAGGACCCCATGTCTTCCCTTCCATCACCCGGGCCCGCAGTAATCGTAAGCCCGCGCGGAGCGGTGTCTATGCCGGCTGGACCTGGCCCGGTTCGCGGTCGCCGCGCCGGTAGCGCTCCGCCTCGTCGCGCGTAACCTCGATCTCGACGTTCCACTGTTGCTGGAAGCCCCGCAGGGCGAAGGCGATCAGCAAGAGCTGGACGGGGACGAGGATGATCGTCAACAAACCGAGAATGGACGGCTCGAGCGTCGGATCGTCGAAGCCGGCCTTGTCGCGCTCGAACCAGGCGGGGCCGGCAACGGCAGCGACGACGGCGAACAGGATGGCCAGCGCGGCGGCAACCGGAAGGACGCCCCGGTTCCAACGCGCGACGAAGATCGCCATGACCACATAGACGATCACGTAGGCGAACGACACGGGCTGAGCGCCCTGAAGCTGCGACCACCCTCCGAGCGTGATCACGAGGATGAGCCCCGCGCTCACGAGCAGGAGAAGGATCACGCCCGCCCTGGTGGCCTTGGACTCAGCCTTGTCCCGGTTCGGATGGATCAGGACCGTGTCGGCCATGGGGGGACAATACCCCGACGCCGCCGGCGCCGCGCCGATTATCGCTTCGGTCCGATGAACCGCTCAAGGATCGCCACGGACGCCTTTCTGGTAGACGGAGATCTGCCGATCGCACGGTGGCGTCCATCGGACCCCCCAGATCCTGGGTGGGGCAAGGCATACACTGGACCTTCCCAGCGGGCGTGGCGGAACATTGGGTAGACGCGCGAGGTTTAGGTCCTCGTGGTCGCAAGACCGTGGGGGTTCGAGTCCCTCCGCCCGCACCTGTATCGGCATTCAACGCTTCGGGCCGATGAACTCGTCGAGACGCGCAACGCTCTTCCGATGCGACACCGAGATGTTGCGCGGATTCGACTGAGTCCACCGGATGTCGAGCAGATCGCAGTGCTCGCAGAAGATCGCCCGGATGCCGTCGGAGAGATTGGAAAAGAAGTACCGCGGATACTCGTACTCGGCGATCCGTCCGCCAGGCAGCTTTGTCCTGAAGCGGTTGATGGTCCTGCACCCGTCCGAATGGATGAGGCCCCGAAGGAGCTCCTTCGGATAGGCATGGGTGAGCTCGCGTTGCCACTCGGTGAGAACGATCTCCCGAGTGTGTTTGTGGCCCGGGCCGTGCTGGGGGAACGCAAACGGTAGGGCTGGATGATTCGCCTGTACCGCCGTGACGCTACCGCCCATTCGCGTGAAATAGTGCACCCCGACCCCGGGAAATACGACGCTCGTGGCCTCCTGAATCTCGGCGACGATGGCTGGATAGCTCGAGTCGAGGGTGATGACCAGCGATGCGCAGCGCGCAGAGACGACACTGATGCAGCCGTCACCTAGGTAGGCCCCGAGCAGGTAGGAGTACGCGCACGGGTTCTCGGGCCTCCAACTGGGTTTCGCACTGGCCACGCGCTCGTGGTGCGAAATCCCGCGGCCGTGCCGCCACGCGCCAACGGTTGATCGCGGCACGCCAGTGAGATGCGCGATCTCCCGATCGCTATGACCAAGCTCGATAAGCGTCATGACGGACTCGAACTCAACCCGAGAGCGGGACGGCATGGGAACATATGTTCCCATCGCGACTGGACGTGATCGCCGCGCCTCGTTCGCACCTACAATCGGCCCCCAAGGGGCAGTAGCTCAATGGCAGAGTCCCGGTCTCCAAAACCGGTGGTTCCAGGTTCGAGTCCTGGCTGCCCCGCCTTCGATCCTTCCGTGATTCGCCCACCCGCGCGCAGGGAATGATCCGCACGTGGGGATCGCCGCCTATGTCCTCTTCTTCATCGCCGGCCTTGGCTTCGGCTTCGCGGCGGCCGGCAAGTGGAAGTGGCTTCCGCTTCTCTTCCCGCTCGCGCTCGCCGTCGGTGCCGCGATCCAGCAGGGGATTGACGGCACCTGGGTCGTGCGGGTGATCATCGCCCTTCTCGTCACCGCCGGCGGGGTGCTGCTCGGGGCCATGCTCGACGCACGCGGCGAGCGCGGCGAGCGGGCCCGCTACGCGTAGGCCCGAGCCGCACCTCCCGCAGGTAGCTTTCCGCCCCGCACGCCACCGGGGGAGGAGACCTGCATGCCCACAGTCGAGACCGTGAACGGGCCCGTCGACGCCGAGGACCTCGGCCTCACCCTCATCCACGAGCACTTCCGGACCATCGACGAGGCCGGTCGCTTCCAGTTCCCGCATCTCTACGACGAACAGGGCGAGTGGGAGGCCGCGATGCACGACGCGAACGGAGTCAAGGGGCACGGAGTCAAGACCGTCGTCGAGCCGAGCGCGATGTTCCTCCACCGAGACGCCGCCTTCAGCAAGCGCGTTGCCGACGAGAGCGGTCTGCAGGTCGTGCTCGCCACCGGCGTCTACACCTACGACCACCTCCCGCAGTTCCTCCTCAACCGCGACGAGGACGCCGTGGCCACCATCTTCGTCCACGAGATCGAGCACGGGATCCAGGGCACCGGCATCAAACCGGCCCTGATCAAGTGCGCCGCCGACGAGCCCGGAGTGACTCCGAACGTCGAGAAGATCCACCGCGCCGCGGCACGCGCATCCGTCCAAACGGGCCGGCCGATCATGGCCCACTCGCGGCCGGCCAGCGGTACCGGGCTCGAGCAGATGCGCATCTTCGGCGAGGAGGGCGTGGACCCGGCCAAGGTGCAGGTCGCTCACACCGGCGACACCGACGACTTCGACTACATCGACCGGCTGCTCGACACCGGCTGCTGGATCGGCATGGACCGCTACGGGCTCGACATGTTCCTGCCCACGGAGCAGCGGCAGAAGACCGTGCTGGCCCTGCTCGACAAGGGCCACGCCGACAGGATGTTCCTATCGCAGGACTACTGCTCCACGATCGATTGGTTCCCGCTCGAGGTCCAGGAGTACCTGAAGGCGAGCGAGGTGCCGAAGTGGTCGATGACGTTCCTGTTCGAGGAGGTCATCCCCGAGCTGAAGGAACGCGGTATGAGCGATGAGCAACTCGAACAGATGATGGTCGAGAACCCCAAACGCTGGCTCGGATCGTGAGACGTGCGGGCCTGAGGGAGTCCGGTCCTGTCCGGCAGCCATACATAGATCAGGCCCGGGTGCGGAAGCATGTGCTGGCGCTCGAGCGCACCAATCACTTCGACTCGTCCTGACACAGTCGTAGCTGCCCCGGCGAAAGCGGGCGACCGGACTCGAACCGGTACCGAGACCTTGGAAGGGTCTAGTGCAGCCGTTACACCACGCCCGCGGGAGGTTCGATTCTAGTGTCACCGGTTTGTTGATGGATAAGGGCTATGTTCCGCCGGGGGGTATGCGAGGCTCTCACAGTCCCAGAGCGCGAAAGGTGGCCCCCAATCGTGGACCGGAAGAGTTCTGACACGCCTTTCCTCGGTGGCCCGGACACGCTCGACGCGAAGGTGGTCGAGCACCCCTTCTCCTTCCGGGGAAGCGGGGATGACAGGCTGAACGCCCAGATCGTCGAGGCCGTAAACCGGATGGGGGGTGCTGGTGAGGACGCCGAAGAGCGCTACCAGCGCGCCTTGGAGCCGCTCAGGGAGCGGGCGGACGAGGCGGTGGAAGTCGTCTTCGCCGAGTACGAAGCCCTGCCTGAGGAGAGCTATCTGGATCGCTGGTCGCTCGTCCAGCTGCTGTCCGAGCTGCGCAACCCCAGCGCGGTCAAGGCGTTCAACCGGATCATCGCCAGCAGAATTCCGGGCGAGAAGGTCAAGGGGTCGCATGACGTCTCCACCGTGACCGAAGAGGTGATCATCCGCACCACCGCGGTCGAGGGGCTCGTGCGCCTGAGCGCGGAGGGAGTCGAGGAGGCGAGGCAGATGCTCCTCCGCCACGCAAAGCACCGGAGGCTCTCGATCAGGCGGGCCTCCGTTCAGGGCCTGATGGAGACCGGCGACGACGCGGACAGGAGGGAGCTCCGAGCGCTGCTCAAGGAGCGCGGCGACGAGGACCTGCTCAAGATCAAGCGGATCGACGTGCGCGAGGCTCCGCAGCCGATCGGAGGGCGGTTCGTGGTAAGCCCCGAGGTGAAGCGGGAGCCGCCGCCGCACGACCTCGGCGGCGAGGGGGAGGACTGAGCGATGGCCACCTGCACCTACACGGTCCCCGACAAGAACGCCAGCGGCGACAACTTCTACGGCGCGGTCATCTGCAACCAGGCCTTCGTCGACTACTTCTGGAACACGTACGGGTTCAGCGGGAACAAGGTCTACTGGGACGACGGCTGGGGCTGGGACGACTGCTGCAACACGAACAAGCCTCTGGCGCGGGCTTTCAACGGCTGCTACGCCCTGACCTACTCGGCCCAGGACTACCTGAACGACAGCTACAGCTCGGCCATCCTGAACTGGGGGCGCCGCTACGTCCGCGAGAACATCGACGACCTGCGGTGCTTCTGCGGCGACGGGTCGGCCATCGCGAGGGCGAAGGGCGGCGGCCTCGTCGAGGTGTACCTGGGGTTCTTCTACACGAAGGACGTCCCGGGCCGGGCCGAGACGCTCATCCACGAGGCCCGACACCAGGGGGGCAAGTCGCACAACGCCAACTTCCCCACGGGCTCCACCTTCGGGGCCGGAAAGTCCGGGGCGGACTCGACCTGGGACTACGAGGGGGCTTGGATGTACGGCGCCCTGTATCTCTGGTGGTACTACGCGGCGGGCGCTCGGACAACGTCGGCGCTGCGCGAGCGTGCGCGCCAGCGCGGAAACGTTGTCATCGACAACGCCTTCGCCACCCATCCCGGCTTCTCGATCTGAGTCGCCGGCGATCAGTTTGGGGGTCGCCCCGGGTCTAAGGGGCTATGGCGACCAAGCACGTGGTGCCACCCGAGATCCTCGCGCCGGTCGTGGAGGAGTTCCTGGGCTCAAGCGCGCCCGGCCTCCAGCAGTCGCCGTAGGAAGCGCTGCGTCTCGGCCTGCTCCGGGGCCGCCAGCACCCGGCCGGGCTCCCCGCGCTCGTGGATGCGCCCGTCGTGCAGGAAGCAGACCTCGTCGGCCACGTCGCGCGCGAAGCCCATCTCGTGTGTCGCGATCAGCATCGTCATCCCCTCGACCTTCAGCTCGCGGACGAGCGCCAGCACCTCGCCAACCAGCTCGGGGTCGAGGGCGCTCGTGATCTCGTCGAGCAGCAGCGCGCGGGGGCGGGTGGCCAGGGCGCGCACGATCGCCACGCGCTGCTGCTGGCCGCCGGAGAGCCGGTCGGGGTAGTCCGAGGCGCGCTGCCCGAGCCCGAACCGCTCCAGCAGCCGGCGCGCCGCGTCCACCGCCTCCGGCCGTGCCATGCCCTGCGCCCTCGCCGGTCCGAGCACGACGTTGTCGAGCACGGTCAGGTGCGGGAAGAGGTTGAACGACTGGAACACGAGCCCGAGCCTCCGCCGGACGGGCACCGGGTCTACCGACGGGTCCGTGATGACCTCGCCGTCGAGCAGCACGTCACCGTCGTCGATGTCCTCGAGCAGGTCCACGCAGCGCAGCAGCGTCGACTTGCCCGAGCCGGACGCCCCGATCAGCGCGACCGCCTCGTGCTCGTTCACGGCGAGGTCTATCCCGCGCAGGACCGGCGTGTCGCCGTAGGCCTTCGTCACTCCCTGAAGCTCGAGCACGGGCGCGGTCATACCGGCGCCACCCCACCACGGCGGAGCTGGGTGCGCGCCTGCATACGGTCGACGATGCGCGCCATCGGCACGGTCACCAGCAGGTAGAGGCACGCCGCGGCCACCAGCGGTGTGTAGTTGAACGTGGACGACGCCTCGATCTGAGCCACCCGGAACGCCTCCAGGGGCCCCAGGATCGAGACCAGCGCCACGTCCTTCTGAAGCGCGATGAAGTCGTTCAGGAGCGGCGGCACCACGCGGCGCACCGCCTGTGGCAGCACCACGAACCGCGTGGACTGCCCCGGAGTCAGCCCCAGCGCCAGCGCCGCCGAGCGCTGGCTGGGATGGACGGAGACGATTCCGGCCCGGTACACCTCCGCCACGTACGCCGAGTACGACAGCGTGAGAGCGATCCCGCCCAGCACGACCGGGTCGGTGGGAAGGCCCGACAGCTCGAGCGCCGGGATGCCGAACCCGATCAGGTAAACGCAGAGGATCGTCGGAATGCCGCGGAACAGGTCCGTGTAGGTCGCCCCGAGCATGCGCACGGGGAAGAGCGCCGGGCTTCGAGTGGAGCGCCCCACCGCCACCACCAAGCCGACGATCAGCACGGCCACCTCCACGACCACGAAGATCTTGATGTCGAGCCAGAAGCCCTCGAGCACGTCCGGGAAGGAGTCCTTGAAGGCGCTCCACGAGAAGAACGTGTCCCGTACGTTCGGCCAGCCCTTGCTCGTGAGGATCAGCGCGGCGAGCCCGCCGAGCACGACGAGCGTCGAGAACGCGGAGATCGCCGCGCCGCGCTGCGCCCGCCGGCGGCGGGCGGCCTCGCGTACGGCGCGACGATCGGTGCTCAGCGCAGCTCCGGCGCGCCCGCCGCTGCGCCCATCCACTTGTTCGCGATCCGCTCGAGCTCGCCGCTCTCCTCGAGCGCGGCTATGGCCTGGTCCACGCACTCGGTCAGCTCCGAGTCCTTCTCGAGCAGGAGCCCGAACGAGTCGCCGCCCGGCGCGCTGAACTGGCCGACGATCTTCGAGTTGGGGACCTGCGCCGCGGTCACGTAGAACGCTGTCGGGAGGTCAACCACCACCGCGTCCACCTGGTCCTGCTTGAGGGCCGTGACCACGTCGTTGGAGTCGTTGAAGACCTTCGGGTCCTCCGCCGGCTGCATCACCTCGTTCACTGCGTCGAGGCTCGTGGTGCCTATCTGCACCCCGACGGTTGCGCCCTCGAGGTCGGCGAAGGTCTGGGCGTTCGCGAACTCTGAGTTCTTGGGCGTGACCACGGCCTGGGGCGCCGTGTAGTACGGGCTCGAGAAGTCGACCACCTTCTCGCGCTGCGGCGTTATGGAGATCTGGTTGATGTCGAAGTCGAAGTCCTTCGGCCCCGGCGCATACGACGAGTTGAACGGCACCACCGTCCACTCGACCTCGTCCTTCCCGAACCCGAGCTCGTCGGCGACCGCGTAGGCCACGGCGCTCTCGAAGCCCTTGCCGTTCGTGGGGTCGTCGTCCACGAAGTAGGGCGGGAAGGCCGGCTTGTCCGTGCCGACGGTGAGCTGCCCGGCGTTCCTGACCGCGAGCTGGTCCTTCGAGCACGCGTTGGCCTGTTCGCTCGTGGCGGCCTCGCCGCCGCCGCCTCCGTCGTCATCGTCGTCGGATCCGCATGCGGCCAGCACGGCCAAAGCGGCAACGACCAGCGCCAGGGCGATGAGCCTGTGGCTCCGAAGCATGCGAGTCCCCGTTCCCTCGTTGACGGACCTCGGGCCGAGGATATACCGGGCTCTGGACCTATCCGTACTGCTCCACCGCGTAGCCGAGCAGGCCGCGCGCCTCGAGCCGCTCCGCCGGTGCTCGGAAGGTCACCTGCACGACGCCCGGGTGGCGCCCGATCTCGATCGCGCCGGCGATCGTGGCCCGGTTCATCACCTCCGGCACCGTCATGTCGAGCAGCTCCGCGGCACGGGCGAGCCCGTTGTCGGTGGCCGAGTTCAGGTCGGGACCGGTCCCGACGACCGAGATCGCCTGGGACTCCTCGAGCGCGTCCATGCCGTACCGGCGTGCGAGCGCCAGCGCGCGCTCGCGCTCAGGGCCGCTCAGCGGCTTCGCGAGGAACGGGAGGTCCTCCTCCAGCGGGAACAGGACCGGCCCGTCGATGCCGAGCCCCTTCATCACCTCGACCTGGAGCGTGACCGTCCCGGACGTGTCGCAGGTGTGCCCCGCGATCTCACCGTCGCCCTGGAGCGCGTGCATGTCGCCGAGGTAGACGCCGGCGCCCTCCAGCTTGACCGGGCAGACGACGATCGCGCCCGCGCGCACGGCGTCGATGTCCATGTGGCCGTCGGTCTTGTGACGCTGGAGCTCCTGGGCGTCGAGCGCGTAACGGTGGGGGGCGCCCACCAGGAAGGAGCCGAAGTCGCCCGCGTTGTGGGAGTCCGGGATCGTCGTGGACGGCGATGTGCCGAGCTGGCCCATGAACGGCCGCATGCGGGTGGCCAGGGCGACGATGTCGTGGGGCGCGAAGCCGAGAATCGGGTTCTGGGTAGAGCTGTCCGGGAGCGCCGCGAAGCGGGCGGCCTCCCGGGCGAAGCCCTCGGCCGCCTCGCGCGGGACCGTCACGCCCATGGAGCGAAGCTCGTCGAACACCATCGTGTAGCCGTTCGTGAAGGTGAAGGGCGTGCAGTCAGCGCCGCAGTTCGCGCAGCGCACCGACTCCGCGCCGATCCCCTCGACCCGCGTCTCTGGCCATTCGGTCCCGCACTCGGCGCAGACGGGCGCGCAGTACGGATCGCCGTTGAAGCGGCCCTCCATGGGCTGGTCGTTGCCGGACGAGGTGGCGAGCGAGGTGACCTCGATGTCCTTGACGCGAATCGCCACCGCGTCGCCGGGCTGGGCGCCCTCCACGGCGACCGGCTGACAGACCTCGTGACCGCCCCGGATCGCGGGAGTGATCATCGGCCCCCAGCAGCCGGGGGTGGAGTTCCACACGATATGGCCGCCGTCGGCCACCGGGCCGAGCATCGGGACGTCCGGCCCGAGCAGCCCGTCCGTGAAGGTGTCGACGAGGATGGTCTGGCGCGCCTCGCTGGTACGGGGCGGGGGCTGCTGGATGGCCATGGTGAGTCCTCCTGTCGGGGCGGGTTCGGGACCGGTCAACCACCGGAGACCGGGAGCAGCAGGGCGACCTCCTCGCGGTCCTCGAGCGGCCGCCGGCGCTCTGCGTGCGCGCCGTCGATCATCGGCAGCGCCGCGCGCAGCGCGGGGGCGAGATCCGGCTCGGTGTCGCGCAGGCGTGCGAAGAGATCGTCGACGGTCGCACCGTCGTCCAGGTCGACCGTGAGGGCCGGCCCCCGGGTCCGGGAGAACCGGGTCAGCCCCGTGCCGAGACGGACGCGCACCTGCACCGGATGAGCGTACCGCCGCCGCGCCCGGCGGGGAAGTTGCCCATCTCGGGTACGGCGCGTGAGAGAAGTCTCATTCCCAGCTAATTCTCACCTCATGTGGGATTGACATATCCGGATCTCGCGCCCGATCCCCCGGAGATTCTCGGTGACTCGCACATGGACGCTGTGCCTGAGCCGGCCACGCGAAACTTCGGCGTCGGGAGAGCCAACGCCACCGAGACAGGTGGCGAACGAGGTCCACGGCGGTGCCGCGGACCGACTATGCAGCACTGGTCGGTGGGAGTTTTGAGGCCGGTCCCGGGGGCGACGTAGGCCCGGCTCCTCACCGACCAGTAGCTGCTTTTATGCCCCGCGCGGGGCCCGCACCCGTGCGAGGAGCGTGTACTAAGATCGACGCACCTCGGGGCGTGGCGCAGTCTGGTAGCGCATTCGGCTGGGGGCCGAACGGTCGCTGGTTCAAATCCAGTCGCCCCGATCGAAGCGAAACCGCCGTACTAACGGCGGTTTCGTACGGTTCGGCCACGTTGCACCCGCCTGTCGCGGGGTCCATTTGGGGTCCAATTCTTCCCTTGAAGAGCTAACGCTGCCTCGGCGCAGTGGAACGCTCGGGCCCTCCCCGGGGGAAGCCGCCGCGGCTGCGCGAGCGATGATGATCTCGCCGATCGGGCGTCGCGCTCGGCCGGTGCCGTGACGAGCCCACGACCATGAGCGCGGCATCGAGCTCGCTCAACCGCGTGACGGCGATGCCCAGGTCGATACGCTCGTCGGCCTCGACGCCATCAGGCAGCGCGACTTGGGGCGTGGTCGAGGATCGCGCACCACAGCCGCGTGCTGCGGTAGCGGGCTCGCTCCCGTTTTTCCACCAGCGCCGGCTTGATTGGAATGGACCTGATCCAGCGGAGGTAAGTTCGGCCTCGCTCAGGCCGCTAAAGGGTATGGCCGCCAACCGCCACCGACCGCAGCCGTATCTGGTCTCGAAGCCCTGAGGAGGCTCACCATGAGCAATGCCATCGCAGCCGTGCTGCGACCCATCCCGGTCCCCGCACCCGACCTGGTGCGCAGCGATCCGGGCGCCCAGGCCTTCATGCTGCTCCGAATCGCGTTCACCGTCGCGCCGATCCTGTTCGGCCTAGACAAGTTCGCCGAGGTCATGATCTCCGACTGGCCCAAGTACCTTGCGCCCGAGTTCAACGACCTGATTCCCGGCACCGCCCAGGAGGCGATGTACGTCGTCGGGGGCGTCGAGATCGCCGCCGGGATTGTGGTCGCGGTCTCGCCCCGCTTCGGTGGCCTGCTCGTAGCCGGATGGCTCGGCGGCATCATCGTCAGTCTGCTGCTGGTCGGCGGCTACGCCGATATCGCGCTGCGCGACTTCGGCCTGCTGCTCGCCGCCCTGACCCTGGCCCGCCTCGCAAGCGCCTATCCCGGCCGCGCACACGACACGGGCCACGTCCGTTAGCCCGGCGCGCGAGTCACTCCGTCGACCACGCGCCGGCTGAGCTCGGGCATTGGTGTCAGCCGACAGGCGGATCGGTGCCTATACCCATCGGCTAGCACGCGCTTGGAGGGCAGCATGCCCACCTGAATCGCGCCCAGGCTGGCGCCGCCGGAAAGGACGAAGGCCACCCTCGTCTGCTCGTCGTGCTCCATGATCGGTATGCGTCAAGGCCACGGCCGCCCCTTAGCTGCCCGCCCAACACGAAGCTCGTTCGCGCGGCCCGTTGACGCATTCCCGACCGGGTCCGTGGCCCTAGGCGTTACGAAGTGGACCCGGACGAGGCGGGTTACGCTTCGCCGGTGACGGATCTCGCGAGCGAGCATTGCCGCGAATACCCTCCGGGGACGCCGCCGCTCAGCCGGGGCGAGGCCGCCGAGCTCCATCGAGAGGTGCCCGGGTGGGAGCTCGACGACAGCCGAGCGCTGCGGCGGGAATTCGCCTTCGACGACTTCGGCGGAGCGTTCGGGCTTGTCGTTCGGGTCGCCCTGTTGGCCGAGGCGGAGAGCCACCACCCCGAGATCGAATTGGAGTGGGGTCGTGCCGCGTTCCGGACATGGACGCACACGGCGTCCGGTCTGAGCCGCAATGACTTCATCCTGGCGGCGAAGATCGACCTACTTGCATAGACCTGAGCCGCGCGGGCGCCGACGCTCATCTACCTCTCCGACGAGGACAAGGGGCGTGGCGGGGGACGGCACGCCCTCCCCGGCGAGTGAGGCGTGGCGTCCGATGAGCGCGAAACCGGCGCCCTCCAGCATGCGGCGCAGCTCGCGCTCGCGGTAGACGCGCAGCTCGTACGTGCGGGGCGAACCGTCCCCTCTGTCGTCCTCCAGGCGCTGCGTCTCGCGCATCACGCCACGAGCGGGATCGAACCGGCGTTCGAATCGCAGCACGCCGCCGGAGGCCAGCGGCCGCTCCTCGTGCTCGCTCAAGCGAGCACCCATCTCCTCGCGGTGCAGGGTCTCGATCACCAGCCGCCCGCCCGGCGCCAGCACGCGCCGGAACTCCCGCAGCGCCGCCCGGTCGGCCTCGTCGCCGCGGTAGCCGAGCGCGGTGCCCAGGCACAGCACGGCATCGAAGCTCCCCGACTCGAACGGCAGCGTCGCGTATGAGCCGCGCACGAAGTGTGGCCGCCGAGCGCCGCGAGCGGCTCGATGCGCCGCGGCGAGCAGCACCTTGGAGCTGTCGAGCGCGACGACCTTGTAGCGGGCCCCTGCGAGCGGCAGGGCGTGGCGCCCGTTGCCGCACCCGGCGTCGAGGATCAGCGCCCCGGGCCGACAACCGGCCAGCCGCGCCGCCCCCTGCGCCTGGGCCGTCGACTGCGCGGGCGGCTTCTCGGCGACCACGGTGCGCAGGTACCGCGGGTCGTCGAAGAAAAGCGCTGCCGGCGGCATGTCGTTCGAACCCTCCTCGTCTGTCAGGGTACGCCCTCGTGAGTGGCTTGTCACCGGACTTCGCAGGTGCGACGCTGCCCAGGTGAGCGAGCTTGCCGCGGCGCGCTGCGAGGTCTGTACGCCGGGCACGCCACCGCTTCCCGAGCCCGAGGCGGCCGAGCTGTCCGCGCAGGTGCCGGACTGGGAGCGCGACGGCACCCGGGCGCTGCGCCGCGAGTTCTCGTTTCCCAACTTCCGCGACGCGTTCGGCTTCGTCGCGCGGGTGGCGCTAATCGCCGAAGCGGAGGGCCACCACCCCGAGATCGAGCTCGGCTGGGGCCGGGCGGCCTTCGAGCTCACGACCCACGCCGCCGCAGGCCTGACGCGCAACGACTTCGTTCTGGCGGCGAAGATCGACCGGCTCGCCGGCTGACTATGCCTTCCCTCGTGTGCCCGACGGGTTTCCCGTGTCGGCCGTAGCGGACAGCGACGGGCGACCACTGCGGCTGAGGGGACGGACGGTGCGGATCTCCGGCGAACCGCTGCTGATGGGCATCGTCAACGCGAGCCCCGACTCCTTCTCCGACCCGGGCCGGGGCAGCCGGGACCAGATCGTGCAGCACGGGCGAGAGCTGGCGGCCAGCGGTGCCGCGCTGATCGACGTGGGCGGCGAGTCGGGGCGCACCGACACGCAGGCTGTCCCCGAGGACGAGGAGGCCGCGCGTGTGGTGCCAGTGATCGAGCGGCTCGCCGCGGAGGGCCTGGTCGTCTCGGTCGACACCTGGCGGGCGCCCGTGGCGGCCGCCACGCTCGCGGCCGGAGCAGCAATGGTGAACGACGTGAGCGGCCTCGCCGACCCCGGGGTCGCCGAGGCCTGCGCCGAGACGGGCGCGGCGCTCGTGATCACCCACACCCGCCTACCCCCCAAGCGCAAGGGATTCCCCCACTACGCCGACGTCGTCGAGGACGTGGCCACCCTTTTGCGCCAGCGCGCCGACGAGGCGCGCCGGCGCGGCGTTGGTAACGAGCAGATCGTCTTCGACCCCGGTCTCGACCTCGCGAAGACCCCGGGCCAGTCGGTCGAGCTGATCCGCCGGCTCCCCGAGCTGCGGGCGCTCGGGCGCCCGCTGCTCCTCGCCATCTCGCGCAAGGACTTCGTCGGGGCCCTGACCGAGCGGCCGCCAGGGGGGCGGCTCGCAGCCACCCTCGCGGCGCTCGGCGAAGCGGTCGACGCGGGGGCCGCGATTCTTCGTGTGCACGATGTCGCGGCGGCACGCGACTACCTGCGAGTGCGGGCGGCGCTTCGCGGGGAGAGCCACGTGCCGACCGATCTGCGTCTCGACGCCTCGCTGCGCCGGGAGCCCGGGAAGGCGCCGCCGAACGGTTGATCTCCCGAGCGGACAGCACCGGCCTCTGACTCTCCTGAGGCGTTGGGCGGACGCTCCCGCATCGGTGGCGCGGCGGACGCGAAGCCCCGGAAGCGCCTCCCCCTTCTGTCGAATCACTCCGGCGGCGAGCTCGCGGACTAGCTCGCCGGCGGGGCGGATGTCGCTGATGCGGTCGATGCACTCCCCGGCGTAGAGCGGCCCCGCCTCGATCAAGTTGGGAGGCGCGGAGACGGTCGCCGCCGCTGGGCCGAACATCGGCCGGTCGGCCTTCTGAGTCGCCGCCAGGCGGAGCTGCATCGACACCGGCACCCGGGAGAGGGCTGGCGCGCTCGCCCTGTAGAGCAGGCGCAGCCAGCCGGGGCCGCGCGGATCCCGCCCCAGCCAACGTGCCGTCGCCGCGTTCGGAACGACGCGGTGCGGGGCCGGCCAGCGGGCGCCGAACAGCTCGGTGACGATCGTTTCCCGGGCCTCGACCAATCGCGCCTTGTAGCCCGGGTGGCCGCCGCTCTCCTCGGTCATCAGAAAGCGAGTGCCACAGACGACGCCCTCCGCGCCGGCCTCGAGCCGGACCTTGGCGTCGGAGCGGTCGGCGATGGCTCCGGCCGAGAACACCGGATAGTCGTCCGCCAGCGCGGCACGGACTCGAGCCAGCAGCTCCAGCGCCGGAGTCGTCCCGCGAACGTGACCCCCCGCCTCGACCCCCTGTGCGATCACCGCGTCGGCTCCTGCCGTGCGCGCGGCCAGCGCCTCCTGGACGGAGCCGCACTGGTGGATCCAGAGCTTGGGGGTCCGGCGCTTCGGGGTGCCTCAGAAGGTGACGACCACGTCGCCCTCCGAGGCGGCCTCGAAGTGGGCGTGCCGAGCGAAGGGCAGCAGCAGCTTGACCGCCAGCGGCCGGTCGCTCAGGCGGCGAGCCGCGGCGATCTCCGCGCGCAGGTCACCGGGAGCCAGGATGCCGATTGTCCCCAAGCCGCCGGCCGCGGAGACGGCCGCCGCGAGCCCGTGACCCGCCAGACCGCCGCCCATGCCGGCCTGAACGACCGGCAGCTGCACCCCCAAGTCGCTGCAGGGGGCACCCACGAGATCAGTAGTAACCCTCGATCGGTACGCGAGCCTCGGCGAACAG
>CAVTES010000004.1:0-599102 GCA_963733885.1 uncultured Thermoleophilaceae bacterium
GCGCGGCGTCCTTGGAGTTGTCCCGTTTTGGAGGACACCTGCAGTGCTGCCTTCCAGTTGCAACTCGACACTCGCTGGCTGCGTCGAGTTCGGGAACCGCGCGCTTCTGCTTTCGCCTGAAGTCAGCACTGCTCCTTTGCCTCGTTGCGGTAGCACGCGACGTGGCGCCATTCGGGTCGCGGCACTTGCCCCGATTCGCGTGAAGCGCATGCGAGTGCTGCACTTCAGCCCTGAGATCGACGCGTCCGTGCCTATGCACAGCGGTTGGCGTCGGCCACATGCTTGAATGGCGCCTGGTCCATCACCCGGCGCCGTTTGCGAGGGGTGCCCACGACCGCATCTCGTGCTGAGGCGACGGTCGTGAGTGTCTCGTTTGACGCGCCCTCACCGGTACACATCACCGAACCAGTGTTACGGCACACCGCCCTCGGCCAGGGCTCTCGGGACGGGCTCCACGCGACGGTGTGCCGGCGCCGGTTCCTTTCCGTACGGAGCATCTGCTTGGCGTGGTGGTCAACTGGCCCTCGGTGTGGCCTGACCGATGATTTTTGCGCGCCGTGCTGGTCTGTACGCCGAATACCGACTCACGGGAGGCTGACGCCATGCGGAAACTGACCTTTGGCATGAACCTGAGCCTGGACGGCTACATCGCCGCGCCCGGCGACGACCTCGGCTGGAGCGTGCCGAGCGACGAGCTGTTCCAGTGGTGGTCCGACCGGGTGGGGGCGACGGGCCTGGCGCTGTATGGGCGCAAGCTGTGGGAGACGATGAGCTCCTACTGGCCGACCGCCGACAAGCAGCCCGGCGCCACACCGGCGGAGATCGAGTTCGCCCGCCGCTGGCAGGACATGCCGAAGGTGGTGTTCTCCTCGACGACCAGCACGGTCGACTGGAACACCCGCCTGGTCACCGGCGACGCAGTCACCGAGATCACCAGGCTCAAGGCCGACGATGGCGGCCCCATGGACATCGGCGGTGCCACACTCGCCGCAGCGGCCATGCGGGCCGGGCTGATCGACGAGTACGTGCTGGCCACCGCACCGGTCTTGGTGGGCGGCGGCACACCGTTCTTTACGGCCCTGGACAACTGGGTGAACCTGACCCTGGTGGAGACCCGGACGTTTCCCGACGGCGTGGTCCTGACCAGGTACGAGACCAGGCGCTGAGTGCCCGACCTCGGATCGGCACGGGCTTCGGGCCCACCCAAGGATCTCGTGGCGCTGTGTCCGAGGCGATCGTGATGCCCCTGCCGGATCACAGGCCGTGTATGTAAGGGATCCCCCAACGGCACAGTCGCGCGTCCCCGATATACGGAAGTCAAGTCCCAGGACGTGGTGTAGGAGTTCACGCTCACGTTCGTCGTAGCGATTTAGCTGCTTAGGCTGTGGTGAGCTCTGGGACCTCCTCGCGTTTGGGGGTGGTATCGCGCTGGAGCCGCTGCTCGAGCAGCGGCTCCAGCGCGGTGGCGGACAGGTAGCGGCGGCCGACCAGCCACTCGTCGTTCTGCTCCAGGCAGAGCATGCCGACGAGCCGGATCAGCGAGCGGTCATCGGGGAAGATGCCGACCACGTCGGTGCGGCGGCCGATCTCCTTGTTGAAGCGCTCGAGCGGGTTCGTGCTGCGGAGCTTGGGCCAGTGCGCCGCCGGGGAAGCAGAGAAGGCGAGGATGTCCTCCTCTGAGTCGGCGAGCAACGCGGCGACCTTGGGCAGCTTGGCGTCGAGATGGGCGACCGCCTCGCTGAGCCGAGCGCGCGCCTGCGCCGCCGAGTCGGCCTGGAAGATCGGCCGGATCAGCGCCGCCAGCAGGCCGTGCTGGTCCTTGCGCGCGTGGCCGAGGCAATCGCGCAAGAAGTGCACCGTACAGCGCTGCCAGGGGCACGAGAGCAGCTTCGCTGATCGCGTTCTTGAGCCCCTCGTGGGCGTCGGAGACGACCAGCTGCACGCCCTGCAGGCCGCGCGCGACGAGCGAACGCACGAACTCGCACCAGAACGCCTCGGTCTCGGCCTCGCCGACGTCGACGCCGAGGATCTCGCGCCGGCCCGACTCGTGCACGCCGTAGGCGATCACGACCGCCTTGCCGACCACGCGGCCGCCGTCGCGGACCTTCTCGACGTAGGGGTCGACCCGGGGCGCGGTGTCGGCCTCTCGGCCGGTCCGTTTCCCCGGGCCGCCCTCCGGAACCGGACGTGCGCGTTGCCGCGCATCCGGCTCTCCGCAGGCATGCGGGTGCTCATGGGTTGATCCTCTGTGAAAGACGTTCGAGTCCGCCGGTCGGATTGGCCGCGCGGATCTCGCCGGATTGCCACGGTGTCGGGATGTGGGGGCCGCGGTAGCGATAGCGGTTGAGCGCAACGCTGCCGGGGTTGAAGAGCGCGACCGCGGCGCCGGTCGGGCCACCACCCGTGGAGGTAGCGGCTCCGAAGCGAGCGCCAGTTCGCCTTGGGGTGTTTGCGGCGCAGCCAGCGCACGACCCGCTGCCAGGAGTAGGCACGCAGGTAGTTGAAGGTCTGCTTCGAGACCCCGTGGCGGAAGTAGGCGCACCAGCCTCTGAGCACTGGGTTGAGCCGGTGCAAGAGTTGGGCGAGCGTCTGGTGGTGGTCGGTGCGGGTGATCCGCCTTGACCGCCGCCTTGACGCTCTGGAGCGAGCGCTTGGAGGGGTAGGTGTGGATGCACCGGCTGGCCCTGACGTCCGCGGCTAGCGCTTGACGCTGAAGCCGAGGAAGTCGAACCCCTCGCCGATGTGGGTGATGCGGGTCTTCTTCGCGCGACAGGCGCAGGCCGAGTGGGCGCAATCACCCGCTCGGTCGCTTGCGACGAGTTCCTCGGCGTGGCGCCGCTCGCCCGCCACCATGACGACGAAATCATCGGCGTAGCGGACAAGACGGTAGGTCGCCTCGCCTCGGAGCCGCCGGGTCTGTCGTTGGCCGCTGTTTGCACCCATCCGCTGCCACGCCTCGGCGAAGTGCCGATCGAGCGCGGACAGCGCGATGTTCGACATCAGCGGCGAGAGAATCCCGCCCTGGGGCGTGCCGGTGACCGATCCTGTCGAGGCCACCCTGCTCGGTCAGGATCCCGGCCCGCAGAAACGCCTTCACGAGCGCCATGACGCGCTTGTCCCCGATCCGCTGTCGCGTCTCGGCCCAGAATGGCCGAGTGCGAGAGCTAGTCGAAGCACGCCTCGATGTCCGCCTCGACGATCCACTCGTAGGAGCGGCTCGCGAGGTAGTGGATCTCGGCGATCGCGTCCTGGGCTCGGCGTCCGGGCCGAAAGCCGTAGGAGCAAGGCTCGAAGTCGGCCTCAAAGACCGGCTCGAGCACCAGCTTGAGGGCGGCCTGGACGACACGGTCGCGGACCGTCGGCACCCCGAGCCGGCGGCGTCCGCCGCTCCGTTTGGGGATCAGCCGTTCCTTGACCGGCAGCGGCCGAAAGCTCCCAGCGCGAAGCTCCTCGCGGAGCTCGCCTAGGAACCGCTCGACGCCCAGCACCTGCTCGACGTGGTAGGCCGTCTCGCCGTCCACGCCGGCCGAGCGCGACCCTCGATTGCCCCGCACCCGCGACCAAGCGACGACGAGCGTGACCGGGTCGCAGACGAGGTTGTGGAGGTCGGAGAACCTCCGCGTGGGATCATCGGATGCCCACTTGTGCAGCTTGCACTGGATCCCGGTACCCGCGCCTCCGCCTCTTCGGGCGTCGGCCACGGCGCGCCGCTATTCAACGGCGACCTCCCCGCCTTCCAGTCGGGCGCTGCAAACCCGCTGTCTCCCTTCGCCATGCGCCGGGCTTTCCCGGGCTCGGACTACTACGGAGACTCCGCCCCCCCGAGCGGCATCGGCCGACGCGGGCCTTCCCTGCCCCGAGGGGCGAGGCGGCCACCTGGCGGGTTCCCACGTTCACTGTCGTTCGGTCGGTGGGAGCGCTGCCCAGCTTTGCCCCTGCGGGCCTGCCACGGCGGTAACGCA
This sequence comes from uncultured Thermoleophilaceae bacterium, assembly GCA_963733885.1. Classification (GTDB taxonomy): domain Bacteria; phylum Actinomycetota; class Thermoleophilia; order Solirubrobacterales; family Thermoleophilaceae; genus JACVRW01. The sequence continues at coordinate 3,963 of CAVTES010000004.1, forward strand.
GTCCCCGCCGCGGTCCCCGAACGGCGCGCCAATTGGCGCCGCCGGGACCGGGTGCCCGGCAAATGCAGGTTCCCGTCTGCCCGCCTGACCGGCCCTTATCCGTCGGGTTTGAGCCGGCGGTCGTCGCTGAAGGGGGTTCTGCCACTGGTTCACTTGCGTTTCGCCTATCCACCTCGCTTGCCGCGCCCGCGCCGTCCGACAGTCCCGGCGCGCCGCGTCGTTGTCAGGGCCGCTTGCCGCCCTCACCCGCGGCTCCGGGATCGGGCTGCCCTCAGCTTCAACAAACCGCTGCGACGGTCTGCGGCGGGGACCTGCACCCCACTCGATCCAACAGCGCCTCGTGGCGCACCTTGGCGTCCAGCCACAGGTGAGGGGTAATCGCCCTCGAGCGGGCGACAGCGGAAGGCCTCGACCTGCTCGTCCAGCAGCGCGCGAACGCGGCTGACCTGCGAGCGGCTGATCCGGCAGCCCGAGCGACTCCAGCAGCTGGTCGACGCGGCGCGTCGAAACGCCGCTCGCATAGGCCTGCTGGATCACCGCCAAGAGCGCCTGCTCGCCGCGCTTGCGCGGCTCGGGCAGCCCGTGCGGGAAATACGAACCCTGGCGCAGCTTCGATATCTGCAGATCGATCACCCCGACCCTGGTGTCCCACTGCCTGGCCCGGTAGCCGTTGCGCTGGGTCGTCCGCCCCTCCGGATTGCGCTGACCGTGGCAGTCACCGATCAAGTCCGACGCCTCGGCGTTCGTCGGTTCCTGCACGACCAGCCGCACCGACTCGCGCACACGTCGGCGTGCTCGTCGGCCATCGCCTCCCTGACGACCTGCTCAAGCGTCGTGCTCTGTCTGCTCGGCCATGGCGGTTGCTCTCCCTTCGTCGATCTCTTGGAACAGGACCGACAATCATGAGCGCCGCGGTGGCCGGAACCACGCCAGGACCCCGAAGTCCCGGCGACCGAAGCCCCGCGTCGCCTCCCCGCGAGCCCTCACGGCGGCTTACAAGGCCTCGTTTTCGATCGGGACCCCAAACGATTCCGTCCGACCGCGTCCTACACCACTATCGGGGACGCGACCCCCACGGACGCGCGAGCCTCGCGGCTTACGCAGGCGCTCCGACGGGACTGGTGCGCGAAGTCATCGCTGTATGCAGCGCCTATGCAACGCGCCAGGGCAGCGCACGATGATGACGGCGCCCGCTGCCGTCGCCTAGGGTGGCTCGAGCGGCGTAAACCGAGGGCAGGTGCGCCGCTCGTTTCGCCTGCTTGCGAGCGTCTCGTAAGTCGAGCGCCAGACGACCGAAGGGTCGACCAACAGGAGCGTAGACAGGAGTGCTCCTTCTCGACGGAACCGGGAGCCGTTCCGGGCCCGGTCGCGCGCAGGCGGACGCCCCGATTTCGTCGAACGCAGCACCAGGCCCGGCGGGCTGTCGCGGCGACGTCTCAGTATGGCCTCAGGAGGGACCCGTAGCGTCCGCCGAGCCGATCGACCCTCGAAAGCCAGGGAGGTAGTCATGAAGCGCCTCGGCCGCTATTCCCCCGCCCTACTGTGCGCCGCCGCGCTCGCGGCGCTGGCCGTATACGCCGACGCCGGCTCGGGTGCGGAGGAGGCGGCGCGCGGCGCGACCGGCTCGGCCGGCGACGTACCGCTCAAGGACGCAAAGCTGAACATCGAGCACAACGCGACCGACAAGGACACCGGCTTTCAGGGGTTCATCGACAGCGAGGGCTGGCGGCGGCTCGACGTGCGCCGGGGCGGCGGCGACGTGCTGGCATTCGAGGGCCGCGGCAGCCTTGGCGAGCTGGGGCTGACCGAGCTGTTCTTCGAGACCGTCGAGCCCGAGAACGCCAAGGTGCCGATCGACGAGATGCTCGCCAAGCTGCCCGAGGGGAACTACACGATCGCCGGCCCGGGGCAGGAAAACGGCTCCAGCACGGGCCAGACCTCCGGAACGGCCTGGCTGACGCACGACATCCCGGCGGGCCCGAAACTCGTCTCCCCCCGCGAGGGCGCACGGGTGCCGGTGCACGGCGTCGTCGCCCGCTGGAGGCCGGTATCCAAAACCATCACCGGCAAGCCCGTGCAGATCATCGCGTACCAGCTCATCATCGAGAAGGACGTCGAGCCTCACCGCCACATGATCGGGAAGTTCGGGCTGAGCATGTACCTGCCGCGGTCGGTGACACGCATCAAGGTGCCGGACGGATTTCTCCAGCGCCGCACCGCGTACGACTGGGAGGTGCTGGCGATCGAGCGCAGCGGCAACCAAACGCTCTCGTCCGGCTCATTCCGGACGCGCTAGTCGCGTCTCGACCCCGCTTTGCCAATCGCGCTGCGCGCGACTTCCGGATCCGAGATCGGCCCACATCAAGCCCCTGCCCGTCGTCCCCAACTGCCGCACCACACCGAACGGAACCCCGCCGCCACCAACGCACGACACACCGTCGCGTCGCCCGCCACACCCGCCGGGAGCCGCCAGTGCTCCATTTCGACGGGAGCGGGAGCGGCGCGAGAGCCACTCGCGTGTCCGCGGACGGCTCGTCTTCGTCCAAGGGGGCAGTCGGCGTTAGCGGGACCCCAGCAAGCACCGGAGCGGCCCGGCTGTCCCTCGCGTGAGGAAGCGGCGTCTCGTCGGATCGTACGACGCCGTGTCGTTGGTCGTCCCTTCAAGCCCAAGGACCGGATGGCCCAGAGTGCCGCATTGCGCGTGGGATGCAGAAGCGAGCCGGCCGTGGACGATCGCGCATACGCGCCGGTCGACCGCCACTACAGGTGTCCGCCGAAAGCCACTACAGCTGTCAGCCGAAAGCCGCGGGTTCGGGCGCCTTGGCGGGCGCGGGATCCGGCAGGCGCATCATCTGGAACGCGAAGAAGAGGCCCAGGACGGTGGCGAGGAGGGGAACGAGTAGCGCGATCTGAAGCGCCTCTGGCCTGGCGTCCTCGTTGATACGCAGGATCTCGGCCTGAATCTCCGGGGGTTGGCCTGCGAGCTGCTCCTGCAGCTTCGCGTCGCTCATCACCTCTGCGTCGTCCTCGAGGATCTGGGCGACCTGCTTCTTGTCCTCGGGTGGCAGGACGTCGCTGGCGTCTGATTTGTTCGTGAACGCGATCGAGAGCGCGGCGAGTAGGACCGCGCCTGCGAACGCCAGCCCTACCGAGAGGCCGAACGACGAGATCGCCGAGTTGACGCCAGCGGCTTCGCCGGCCCGCTCCTCCGAGATCGGGGCGAGCGTGTAGTTGTTGAGCTGTGAGACCAGGAGCCCCAGGCCGGCCCCGCAGAGCATCAGGGGGACGACGAGGTACCAGCTCGTATCGACCCGCGGGACGATCGGGATCATGGCCAGAACGCCCACTCCGAGCAGGACGAAGCCGACTCGGATGAGGCTGCTGGGACGTCGCTTCCCCGCCCGCCTGCCCGCGAGGAGCGCGATGAAGAACATCGTCAGCGATAGCGGCGCGAGCGAGAGGCCGGCCTGCAACGCGTTGTACCCGAGGTCGAGCTGCAGGTAGATCGGAAGCGCGATCAGCAGCCCGCCAAGGGCGATCTGCTGAAGGATGCTCTGCCTGATCCCGAAGCTGAACAGCTTCGACTTGAAGAGATCGGGATCGAACAGCGTGGCCTTACCCTCTCGCTTTCGGCGAAGGAGCCACCGCACGAGCGCGAGCGAGAACACCGCCCCCGCGACGAGCAGCGCGGCGACGGACTCACCGCCTTCCTGCCACGCCAGGACACCGAGAACGAGAAGGGACATGCCCAGCACCGAGAGGATCGACCCGACGACGTCGACGGTCCGGTCGCCCGTGTAGGGCACCTCGCGAATCAGTCCCGAACCGGCCAGCACACCGGCGATGATCACGGCCTCGAGCAAGAACCCGACACGCCACGAGAGAAGCGTGGTCAGGAAGCCGCCGAGCAACGGCCCGATCGCCGCGGCGATGGCGGCCGAGGCGCCAATCAGGGCGAACACCTTGGCCCGCGCCTTCCCCTCGAAGTTCCCGTGGATGAGGGACTGCATGGCCGGCAGGTAGAGCGACGCGCCGAGACCACCGATGATCGCCCAGAAGACGATTATCGCGGCAAGTCCCTGGGCGAAGAGCATCGCCAGAGCGCCCGACGCGTAGAAGACCAGGCCCACGACGTAGGCCCGCTTGCGGCCGAATAGGTCGCCCAGTTTGCTGCCGATCAGGATGAAGGCGGCCGACACGAGCGCCTCCAACGCGACCGCCGACTGCACACCGCTCACGGTCGTGTCGAGGTCCCGCACCACCGCGGAGATCGAGACGTTCATCAGCGATGTGTCGATGACGAACACGAACATCGCCATCGCCAGCAGAACGCCGAGCCGCGAAACTCCCGTACCCGTCTCCGACATCGTCGGCGGAGTATCCAGGATGCCTCGGGCGATTCCTCGCGTCAACACCACTGGCGTCGCGCGCTCCGACGCCACGCCCGCTTTCTCTCGCGAAGGACAGCCGAGCCGCTCCGGTGCTTGCTCGGGTCCCGCAACAAGACCGTGACGGCCCGTTTGCGACCCGGCGTGACGTTGCCGCGGGCTCCCTGCTCGAGCGACCGCTCGCTCAGCAGGCCGGGTCGTAGTCGCGGCCGGGCAGGAACTCGGTCCATTCGGCGCGCGTGAGGCGCCGGCCGGCGACCCGGCAGGCCTGGCGTGCGAGCGCATCGGGCCGGATGTCCCAGCGGTATGCGCGGCCCGTGTCGTAGCTGGCGATGAGCGCCCCGCCGTTCGGAGTGAAGTACGGGGCGACCGCACCCACGCCGCGCCCGGGACCCGGGAGCGGCCTACCGATTGCCTGCTGGCTCTCGATGTCCCACAGCCACACCGTGCGGTCAAGGCTGCCGGTGGCGAGCGTGCGGCCGTCACGGCTGATCGCGAGGGAGTAGATGTCGCCGGCGTCGCCCGCGAGTAGGCGCGTGACCGGCTCCCAGTTCGAGGTCGACCACACGTGCGAGCGGCCGTTGGGGTAGCCCACCGCGAGCAGCCGGCCGTCCGGGCTGAAGCGCACCGCGCTGGGGGTGTCGGGCGTCGCTAGGCGGGAAACGAATCGCCGCCGGGGAAGATCCCACACCTCGAGCGTCCCGTTCTCACCGCTCCCGTCGACCAGCACGACCGTCAGCCAACGTCCATCCGGGCTGACCTTGACGTCCTCGACGTTGCGACCGAACCGCAGCGGGGCACCCACCGGCCTCAAGGTCGGTAGGGCCCACAACCGGACGGTCGCGTCGTCGCTCCCCGTGACGACCAAGCGCCCGTCGCCGGTGACCGCCGGGGCCGAGAGGTTCCCGCGGTGGCCGTGGAGGCGTTCCAGCACGCGTCCGCTGTCGGCGTCGGCGACCGCGAGGGAGCCCTTCGGGCCGGTGACGACCAGCAAGTGGCTGCCGGGCACGAAGGCGAGTCCGTTCACGGGACCGGTGCGGACGACCGGGAACGGCTTCCGCCGAGCCAGGCTGTGCGCGTTCACGATGCTGATCGCGCCGTCGTCCTGGCCCCTCGCCATCAGGGCGCCGTCGGAGCTCATCGCGAGGAAGGCCTGGCCTGGCGCGACCGCAGCGAGACCGGGCTGGGCAGTAGGCGAACCGGTGCTGAACGGGCGGCCGAGGCGCCGGGTCCCGACGAGGTCCCAGATGAATACCGCCGCGCCCGGGCCGGCCGTGTAGAGGGTCCTGCCGTCGTCTGTGATCTGAGGCGTGAGGACGCGCCCAGGTTGCCCGGACAGCGTCTCGCTCGCAGCCGCCCGCTGGACATCCCAGAGGATCACGTCGCTGTCCGCACCCGTCGTGACGAGCGTGCGGCCATCGGGCGTGAAGCGGGCGCCGAAGACCTCTGCGACGTGGCGACCCAAGGCTGGGCGCTGCTTACCGGTCTCGACGTCGAGGAGCAGTACGGAGCCGTCCTCGCCGCCGATCGCCACCGTGCGGTCGTCAGGGGAAAGGGCCGCCGACGAAAACCCGAACAACCCGCGGCCGCCGACGGGCCAGCGCTGAACGACGCTGAGGTTCTGCGCATCGCGCACAAAGGTCTCGCCCCCACCCACGGCCACCAGTCGGCGCCTGTCGCTCGTGATCATCAGCGACGTGCCGCCGCCACCGTTGACGGGAACAGGGCCGAATCGCCGAGCGCCCGTTTTCGAGTCGAAGCGCATGAACTCCGCCGGCCCTGGCCCTCGGTCATCAAAGGTTCGGTCGAGGATGAGTTCGAGCTCCCGCCCGCTTGGCGAGTACCCGAGCCCGGTGATGATGGTGCCCTGCGACCCGGAGACGCGGGCCACCTCGCGGCGCGTGCGGACATCGAACACCGCCACGTCCTGCACGAGGCTCCCCGGCACGGAGTCGTAGCCAACCGCGAGGCGGCGGCCGTCGGGGCTGAATGCCAGCTCGCTGATGAACGAGTAGCCGGATTGCGGCCTGAGCGTGGTGAGGCGCCGCCGGGTCTGCGTGTCGAACAGGAAGACCTTGTTGGAGTTGGTGCCGGCGGCGAGTGTGCGCTCGTCGGGGCTCAGCTCGATGGTCGTGATGGGCTCGTCGTCACCGCGCAGGACGCCCAGCGCGGCCGGGCTCCTGAGCAGCGCCGCAAGCAGGTTGCCGCGCGTCTGGGCCGAATCGTCGAGCGCCACGCCCTGGCGCGCCAGAAGCAGCGAGCGGCCCAGGTCATCCTCGACGAGGGCGCGGGCGCCCAGGCGCTGGGCGTCCGCCGCGACCGCCTCCTCGCGCGCGTGCCCGCGCTGCTCGAGCGCGACGACGCCCGCGATCACCGCGAGCACGAGCAGCGCCGCGACGCCCGCGAGCACCGCGCGCAGGCGGCGCTGTGAGCGCTCGTTCGCCACGCGGCCCGCGTTCAGGAAGTCCCCCTCGGTCGCGTTGAGGTCGGACTCGTGGGAAGCGGACCACTCGACAGCCGTCGCCAAGCGTGCGCCGCGGTAGAGCTCTGCGGGGTCGCGTCCGCCCGCGTCCCATTCCCGGGCCGCGGCCCGCAGGTGCTGGTGCAGCCGTCGGCCGTCGCTGTCCTCCTCCAGCCAGCTACGCAGGCGCGGCCACTCGCGCAACAGCGCCTCGTGCGCGATCTCGACCTCGCCCTCGCCGATCGTCACGAGGCGGTCGCCGGCCAGCATCGTCAGAACCTCGGCGACGCCCCCATCGCGCTCGACCTCGAGCTCGGCGAGCTCGACTCGCCGGCGTACCACCGAGTCTCCCTCGCCGTCGCCGGCCAGTCGCAGCAGAATCCGCCGTGCGATCTCGCGCTGAGCCGGCTCGAGCCGGGCGTATGCGTTCTCTGCCAGCCGCGCGATGGCGCCCTGCACGCCGCCCGTCTGTTCGTAGGCGCTCATGCGTACCCGCCGGCCATCGCGACGCTGCCACAGCTCGAGCAACGAGGTGGACAGCAGTGGCAGTCCACCGGGCTCGTCCTCGACGTCGGCGATCAGCGCGTCGACAACGTCGGAGTCGATGCGCAAGCCGGCGCGGCGGGCCGGCAACTCGATCGCGCGCCGCAGCTCGTCGCGGCGCATCGGCCCGACCAGGACGTGATTGGCGCCCAGGAGCCGCGACAGCTCCGGATAGACGGCGCAGCGGCCGTAGAAGTCGGCGCGCACGGCCATCAGCACGAGCGTGCGGCGGCGGGGGTCGCGAACCCCTGCGACGAGCTCGTCGACGAAGGCTGCCCGTTCGCCCTCGTCGGGACAGCTTGTGAAGATTTCCTCGAACTGGTCGACCGCCACGAGCAGCCGGCGTCCCGCCGCGGCCTCCGCGGTCGCGCGCTCGAGCGCCCGGGCCGGGTGTTCGCCCGGCCGCAGCAGCGCGAGCTCCCAGTCTTGGCTACCGGGCAGGACGCCGGCGGCGAGTGCCGCGAGCAGCCCGGCCCGGAGCGCCGAGGACTTGCCGCTGCCCGAAGCCCCCACGATCCCCATGAGCGGCGCGCCCGCCAAGCGCGCCACCATCTCGGCCACGAGCCGCTCGCGGCCGAAGAACAGCTCGGCATCCTCGACGTCGAACGACGCGAGCCCCTTGAAAGGGCAGGCGATGACCTCCCGCGCACTGTCCTCCTGCGCGGCGCGCTGTCGCACAGCCTGCAATTCGACCACGTCGCCGGCCAGCGCGTCCTCGGCCGCCCGCAAGTCCGTGCGTTCGCTCGCCGTGCGTTCCGCCGCAACCTCCAGGCGGCGGGCCGCCTGCCGATGGGCCCACTCGGTTGCCGCCTGATGTACGCGCCGAGGGACACCGCCGCTCGCCGCGGCGAGGAGCTCGACCGGGATCTCCAAGTCGTCGCCCGCCCCCGCGTGGAGCTGCGCCACGGCGTGCACCGCGTCCGTCTCGAGTGGACCGAGGACGAGCAACGCGTCCCGGCCCGGTGCCGGCCCGAGCGCCGGATCCTCGGCCGTCGCGAGCACGAGCGCGGGCAGCGCGACCAGTCCGTCGACGAGCTCGCGCAGGGCGGCGCGCAGCTCCGGGCCCCCGTGGTCAACGTCGTCGAGCACGAGCAGCGTCGGGGCTCCGCCATCACGGGCGAGGTCTAGCGCTGCGCGTGCGTCATCCGGCGCGCCTCCGCCGGAGACATAGACCACTTCGCCGCGATCGCGATGCACGTCGACGGCGAGCTCGGCCGCCAGGCGCGTCTTGCCCATCCCGGTCTCACCCGTCACCAGCACGAGCCGGCCCGCGCCGGCGCGCGCCCGCTGCCAGTGCCGGCGCAGCCAATCGAGCTCGGCATCCCGGCCCACGAGCAGCGTTCCCGCGCCGAGCTCGGGCGGCAGCTCCGGCGTTTCACCGGCTGGCCCCGCCAGCGCCGGATCCTGCGCCAAGACGGCGCGTTCAAGCTCGCGCAGCCGCTCGCCCGGCTCGATGCCCAGGTGCTCGATCAGCGCCCGGCGCGCGTCCTGGTAGGCCTGCAGCGCATCGGCTTGCCGGTCGCAGCGGTAGAGGGCCAGCATCAGCTGTGCGCGCAGGCCCTCGCGGTAGGGATGCTCGGCGATCAGCGTCTCGAGCTGTCCGATTACCTCGGCGTGACGGCCGAGAGCGAGCTTGGCTTCGATCAGCTGCTCGAGCGCAGCCACACGCAGGTCTTCGAGCCGGACGATCTCGGGCTGGGCGAATTGCTCGTAGGCGAGGTCGGCAAGGGGCGCGCCACGCCATAGTGACATCGCCCGCTCGAGCATGGATGCTGCGCGCTCCGGGCGTCCGGCGGCGAGCAAGCCGCGCCCCTCGGCGACCAGGCGCTCGAACCGGAGCGAGTCGAGGCTCTCGAGATCGAGCTTCAGTTCGTAGCCGCGCTCACGCGTGACTACGAGGTCGGCGGTCGCGGCGCCGTCCGCACCGGCGAGCGCCTTGCGCAGGCGCGAGACGCGGGCGTGTACCGCCTTGGCGGCGCTGGAAGGCGGGCGCTCCCCCCAAAGCTCGTCGATCAGCCGATCGGTGCTGAGAGTCTCGTTGGGGTGCAGCAACAGCAACCCGAGCAGCGCCCGCTGCTGGGTGCTCCCAAGCGGCAGCGCGCGGCCATCATCGAAGGCCTGGAGCGGGCCGAGGATGCAGAAGTCGATGCCGGTGAGGGCGCGGGCCAGGGAGTCCAACGTAGTGCAGGTGAGGGCGCTCGGCAAGCGACGTTTCCGCCCTGTCACCGCATCGTGGCCGCGCCGTCACCGTCCCCGCGGACGATCGGTGCCAACGACGAGAGAGGGCGAGCCGCCGGGCGGCCGCCCCGTCAGGAGGAAGTCATGGGCCAGGTCGTCCCCACACAGCACCCCGCGGTCGTGCTCCGATCGCACTACAACCACCTGCGTGCGCTCCTCGCCGCCGCAATGATCGCGGTTGCCGGCCTGACCGCCGCGGTAGTGATCGTCGCGACGAGCGACGAGACCGACATCGGCGGAAGCTCCGCGAGCTCGCCGAGCTCGCTCACCGCGCAGGAACAGCGCTGGACCGCCTACGACGAGGCGATCCGCACCCTCACGCCCGAACAACTGGCCGCCGCCTTCGGCGCCCGAAGCGCCGCCCCGGGCACGCGCTACGACGGCGGCCCCGAGGAGGGCAGCGCCGACGTCGCCCAGGCCCCGGCGCGCCCGACCGAGGACCAGGTGTTCCCGGGGCTTGCGCGCCAGGCCCGAGCTGCCGAGGAGGCGGTCCGAGACCGCGCCCGCGAGGCCGGCCTCGGGGGTCCGGGCGCCGACACGGACTAGTCCCGCCTACCGGCGACGAACCGAAAGGGCCCTCCCCGTCTGAGGGCCCTTTCGCTGCGCAAGCCGGGGACCCCGAGTCCTCGGAGAAGACCCCGTCCTGCTCAAGCGCACAGAGTGCAGAGCCACAGCTGACGCCCAGGCGCCGAGTCGGTCGCGGCTGCACGAAGGCCAGCAGGTCAGCGTTGATGGCGCTGATGATCGTCTGCACGCGCGGAGGGTGAGCGGATGCGCGAGTGGCGCACACTGCGCGTAGGATTCCGGGGATGAGCGACGAGAGCATCGCTGCCCGGATCGAGCGACTTGTGGCAGAGGAGCACGAGCTCCGGGGCCACGAGCAGATCGATAGCTCCGACCCAGATGCTCTCGAGGGAGATCGGGAACGGCTTCGCACGGTGGAGGTCGAGCTCGACCGCTGTTGGGACCTGCTGCGCCAGCGCCGGGCCCTCCGAGAGGCCGGGGCAGACCCCGACGAGGCGGCGGTTCGCGACCCTGAGACAGTGGAGCGCTACCAGCAGTAGACGGGTCAGCTTGCCGCCTCAGAAGGCCTGGGCGGCGGCCTCCATGGCGTCCGCCGCTATCTGAGCAACCCGCCCGCAAACGGAAGCTTGCGGTGCCGTGCATGCCTGTCGAGTTGTGCCCCGATCAATCCTCGTCCTCGCTCTCGCCTTCGTCGTTCTCCGAGCCGCCACCGTCGTCCCCGGTCACCGATCCCACGGCCTGCAGGTCGCTGTCGAGATTGACCTCGACCTCGCGACCATCCTCTTCGACCTCGACCTCCCAGGCGGCGCCGCCGTCGTCGCCTCGCTCGACCCCGGTGGCGCGACCGCCGCCGACGGCCTCCACGGCAGCCCGCTTGGCACGATCCGCCTCAGGGCCTGTGACCTGCTCCTCGGAGTCGCCGCCCACGGCTTGGGCGATGCCCACCCCGCCGGCGGCCACGAGGAGCGCTGCGGCTCCCGCGATCAACAGCTTGCGGCCTCCAGTCATCTCGATCCCACCCCTTTCGCGGCGCACTCACTGTCCCAGCCGGACCTGAGACCAGCCTGAGACGCTGCCTCAGCCTGGATCCACCGATCCTGACGGCGCCTCGCAGAAGTCGGCCAGCCCGGCAACCGCTCGCCCCAGCTCACCCCGTGCCTCCCGGCCCCCGAGGGCGAGCCCGGCGCCCATCCGGGACTCGGGCAGGCGATGGGCGGGCCGGCTCGACCAATCCCCGCGGGCTTCGTCGGCGCCCTCGCCTGCGGTGGTCCGGTTCAACACCACGAGTGGCTCGTGCCCCACGCGCCCGAGGCACTCGGCCGCCACCGAGGCGAGGGCGGGCTCCGTCGAAACGGTCGCCACGACGATGACGCGATCCGCCAGCGCGGCCGGCGCTCCGCCGAGCGAGCTGGACCCCGCATCCAGCACCAGCGGCGCGAAGTGGCGTGCCGTGTCCGCTAGCGCGGCCCGGTCCGCGCCGGCGACGAGGCAAAGGCGGCCGACCGCCCGCGTGTCCGCGCCCGGCACGTCGGCGAGCGCCCGCGCCAGCCGTGTTGCCGCCTGTGTGGCGAGCGGGATCCCAGCGGTGCCGGCCTCGCAGTGGACCGCGGCGACGCCTCCGGCATCCCGGCCGGCCAGCTCCGCCGCGAGGGCACGCGAGACGACTGTGACTCCGCAGCCCCGGGCCAAGCCGAAGACCGCCACCAGCGGACGCAGGCCCGGCGGCGCGTGAGACGGCGGATCGTGCTGGGGGACGGCGGGCTCAACCAGGAAGGAACCGGCGGCGGCCAGCGCGCCCGCCACCAAGCCTCGCGGGGTCCGCCCGGCGTGCGCTCCTCCGCGCAGCACTCTCAGCTGGGGGCGCTGGTCACTCATGGAGGGCCCGCCGCTCTTCCGGCACCGTCAGGGATGGGCGCCCGGCCGTCACGGCGCCTCCACGCTGGCCGCGGCCGTGACCTCGAGGCCATCGGCCAGGGCCCTCAGCGGCGAAGGAGGGCGCAGGCGGACGGCGACCCGTCCGCCGTCGACCTCCACGCGCGCGCGGGCCCGCGACCAGCCCGGCAACGCCTGCCTCGCTCCCTCGCGCCCGTCGGCGCCGGCGGCCAGCGCCAGCGCGCCCGCCTCTGCCGCGTTCCCCGCAAGGACGCTCGCGTAGCCGACCGCGAGCAGCTGCAGGATCCCCAGGCCGATCGCCACGATCACCGGGACCAGCGCGATCGCTTCGACCGTCGCCTGCCCCCGCGTGCCCATCCTCACGGCCCGCTCCCGAGCGACGAGGCCGCCGCAACTCGCACCGGCGTGTCCCAGCGGCGGAGCAACAGTGGGACCCGGACGGACACACGCACACCGCCCCGCTCCAAGCGTTCCACCTCGAGCTCGTCCTCCAGCGAGCGCGGCAGCGCGCTGCGCGCGGCCTCACCCGGGCCGCGCCCCACCGCATCCGCTCGCGCGGCGGCCCGGGCCGCGTGGGCGGTCAGCCAGGCCGTGTGGCCGACGAGCGCCAGCTGCCATGCGATCGCGCCGACGAGCAGGACCACTGGCAGCATCGCCACCAACTCGACGGACGCCTGTCCGGCCTGCCCGCGCTGCGTCGCGTACTCGCTCGCCCGCGTGCTCTCTGCGGGTGCAGTCATGGGTGGCGACGTTCCCGAGAACTGCGTGACGGGACAACGCCGGCCGGCTACAAGTGAGCTATGGGAGGATCACGCGTCGCCTACCCCTAGCTGCGGTACCGCGTCCAGACTCACCGCGCACTGGTTTACCTTCGACGAGCCTCGCCGCCTATTCGTAGCTCCGGTACCGCGTCCAGGTCCAGTACAGCCCGTACGAGCAGAGCGCCAGCAGCGCGAACCAGAGCAGGACGCCGATTCGGCCCTCGTCGAAGAGGCGGTCGGTGGCCACGAATGTGAGGATCGCCAGCCCGATCGACCCGAACAGCGCCAGCCGGAGGTTCGGCTCCAGCGAGTCGATGTCAAGCCGGTACTGGTGGTATAGCCGGTAGCCGAGAAACGCGATCGCTGCGAGGAAGGCGATCGTGAGGAAAGTCAGGATCACGTCCAGCGCATTGCCGCCGCCCGGCAGGACGACCACGACGAGCGCCACCAGCATGACCACGCCGAACTTCCACGCGAACTGCATCGGCGCGAAGAGTAGCCGGGATCGAGCCGCCGAGCGCGGGGTCGGCTGTACGGCCGGTCGGGCCCGGCGCGCGCCCTACTCGATCGTCCCCGCCGCCGTCAGCGCGAGCACCAGAGCCCCCAGCCCCACGCGGTACACCACGAAGATCACCATCGAGTGACTCGTCAGGTATCGCAGCAGCCAGGCGATCGCCACGTAGCCGCTGACGAACGCCATTACGGTCGCCACCAGGAGCGCCACCAGGCTGGTGTCGTCGCCCTCCTCGTCGCTCAGGATCGTCCCCAGCTCCAGCAGCCCGCTCAGCACCACGGCCGGCACCGAGAGCAGGAACGAGAACCGCGCCGCCGCGGTCCGGTCGAGGCCGAGGAACAGCCCCGCCGTGATCGTTGCTCCCGACCGCGACACGCCCGGGATCAGCGCGAGCGCCTGGGCGAACCCGATCGCGAACCCGTCCTTGGTCTGGATCTGCTCGATCGACCGCTCGCGTGTGCCCACCTTCTCCGCGAGCAGCAGCACCAGCCCCAGGACGATCAGCGCCACGCCGATCAGGTACAGGTCGCGCGCCCCGGTCTCGATCTGGTCCTTGAACAGCACCCCGAAGATCCCGATCGGGATCGTGCCCAGCACGATGTACCACCCCAGCCGCGCGTCCAGCTCCCGCCGCAGGGGCCGGTCGAACAGCGAACGCAGCCAGGCACGGGCGATCCGAACCAGGTCCTCGCGGAAATAGAGGAGCACGGCGGCCATGGTCCCCAGCTGGGTGACCGCCGTGAACGCCGCGCCCGGGTCCTCCCAGCCGAGAAAGGCCGGGACTATGCGCAGGTGCCCGGTGCTCGAGATCGGCAGGAACTCGGTGAGTCCCTGCACGATCCCGAGGACGATTGCCTCGAGGATCGACACCGCCCGGGGAGGCTAGTGGTGCGTCCCGTCGCCTTCCCAGAACCGCTTGCGGGAGGCATCGATCTCTTCGATGGCGTCCTCGCGCGAGAACCAGCCCTCCACCTCTGGAGCTGGTCGGAAACCTCGTCCAGCGAGGTCAGCGTGTTCCAGCCCGGGTCCGTGAGCGGAACGGCGAGGATCTTGTCGTCGATCCCCTGGTCGTCCTCCACCCGGATCCGACACGCAGACCATCACGTCGAGCGGGTCGCCGTCGAGCGACAGCGTGTCCGGCACAAAGCGGTAGCCGGTGGGCTAGACGACCGGTGAGAACAAGAAGCGGTCGAGCCTGATGACGTCCCGACCGTGGTCGAACTCGTACTTGTTCCGGCGCCCCTTCGGGATCTCGACGATGCAGTCGAAGGAGTCGTCAGCCACCCCGTGCGACAGGGTATCGTTGGCCGCGCATGCGGCTGCTCAGCGAACTCGCGCTGCTCGCCAGCGACAACGGCGAAGGCCTCGTCGGCGAGACCGACGACCGGATCATCACCTTCTTCTCGCTGGGCGTGGTGGCGTTCTTCGCGATCCTGGTGGTGCTCCTCTCGGCCCTTCAGGCGAGGCTCGACCGGCGCAAGGACGAGCGCAAGGCAGCCGAGCTGCGCAAGCGCGTGGGCTGGTAGGCCCTCCTCCACACGGACGCGGCCCCGCCGAAGCGGGGCCGCTCGTTGCGAGGAGGGGATCTGCATCACCCATGCTCCCCGCAATCGTTGGCGAGGGTGTGAATTGTCTGAGAAGCTGTCGCCGTGCGGCGCGGCAGCCTCTTCCTTCTCTTCACCACGATGATGGCCGCCATCGTCGTCCTCGCCTTGCGCCTGCGCGACGAGCAGGGGCCCCTGGACGCCGAGGCCGTGGCTGAGGTCGAGCTCGACCGGAGCTACCACCTGGTCGAGGTCGACGACGAGGCCCTGGGCGACGAGTAGGCATGGCCGACCCGGTCAGCTACGCACGGCGCGGCGCCGCCGCGGTGCTCGCGATCCAGCGCGAGGAGCGGCGCAACGCCGTCGACGGGCCCACAGCCGAGCTGTTGGGCGAGGGCTACCGCCGCTTCGTGGACGACCCCGAGGCCCGCGTGCTGGTCCTCACCGGCGCGGGCGACCTGGCGTTCTGCGCCGGCGCCGACCTCAAGGCGATCGAGACCCTCGGCCCACGCCTCGAGCTCGATGACGGCCCGCTCGGCTTCACCCGCCGGATCTCGCCGAAGCCCACGGTCGCCGCGATCTCAGGCTGGTGCCTCGCCGGGGGGCTCGAGCTTGCGCTGTGGTGCGACCTGCGCGTGGCCACGAAGAGCGCGCGCCTCGGGTTCACCGAACGCCGCTTCGGCGTGCCCCTGATCGACGGCGGGACACAGCGCCTGCCCCGGATCGTGGGACTGGGCCGCGCCCTCGACATGATCCTCAGCGGCCGCATCGTCGAGGCCGAGGAGGCCGAGCGGATCGGGCTGGTCACCGAGGTCGTGGCGCCAGGTCGGCACCTCGAGCGCGCGCTCGAGATCGCGGAGGCGCTTACGCGCTTTCCGCAGGAGACCATGCTGGCCGACCGGTCCGCGGCGCTCGAGGGCATCGGCCTGACCCTCGAGGACGGCCTCCGCCTCGAGGCCCGCGCCGGCCTGCCCACCCTCGCCGCCGCGCTGGCCGGCGCCGCGCGCTTCGCCTCGGGAGAGGGCCGCGGCGGCGCTGGAGCGGGGGTCTGACCCCTGAGTGGGGTCGACTCAAGTGGTCTGACCCCGCTCGTAGCGGCGGTGGCTAACCTCGGCCCTCGGTGCCTTCGGCCATAGAGGTGACAGACCTGCGCAAGTCGTACGGCCATGTGGAGGCCGTGCGCGGCGTCTCGTTCGCGGTCGAGCGCGGCGAGGTGTTCGGCCTGCTCGGCCCCAACGGGGCGGGCAAGACGACCACGGTCGAGATCCTCGAGGGCTACCGGCGCCGGTCGGGGGGCGAGGTCAGGGTGCTGGGGCGGGACCCCGAGAGCCGCGACCGGAGCCTCCAGGAGCGGGTCGGGATCGTGCTGCAGAGCAGCGGCTTCTACCCGCGCGCGACGGTCCGCGAGGCCGTGGAGCACTTCGCGAAGGCGTACTCACGCCCGCGCGACGCGGGCGAGACCATCTCGCTCGTCGGGCTGGACGAGAAGGCCGACGCCCGCACCAAGGACCTCTCGGGGGGCCAGCAGCGCAGGCTCGACCTCGCCCTCGCCCTCGTCGGCGACCCAGAGGTGGTCTTCCTCGACGAGCCCACCACCGGCTTCGACCCGGCCGCCCGCCGGACCGCCTGGGGCGTGGTGCGCCGTCTCAAGGAGCTGGACAAGACCGTGCTGCTGACCACCCACTACCTGGACGAGGCGCAAGAGCTGGCCGACCGCGTGGCGATCGTCAAGGCGGGGCGCATCGTTGCCGAGGGGCCGCCCGCCCAGCTCGGGTCGTCCAGCGCCGCCTACCGCGTGTCCTGGTTCTCGGAGGGGCGCCGCGTGGAGCTCCAGACGGATGACCCCACCGAGCTCCTCCACCGCCTCACGCGCGACGCCCTCGCCCGCGGCGAGCGGCTGGAAGGGCTCGAGGTGGCGCGGCCCACGCTCGAGGAGGTCTACCTCGAGCTGACCCACGAGGCGGACTCCGTATGAGCACGGCGCTGGGCCGCAAGCACCCGGCTCGGCCGGCTGCGCGCGGATCGTTCTACCTGGCCTGGCAGCAGTTCCGCCTGGAGCGAAAGATGTTCTGGCGCAACCCGAGCGCCGCGTTCTTCAACTTCCTGCTCCCCCTCCTGCTGCTTGTCCTGACCGCCACGGCGTTCAACGTCGCCGACGAGGAGCTCGATGTGCTCATCCCGGGCGTGGCCGGCCTGGGGGTCCTGGCCACTACCTTCACCTCGCTCGCGTACAACCTGACCTGGCTGCGCGACGAGGGGATCCTGAAGCGCATCCGCGGCACGCCGATGCCGCCGGCCGCCTACGTTGCGGGCCTGATCGGCTCGGCAGCACTCAACGCCGTCCTCCAGGTGGCGATCGTGGTCACGATCGGCAACCTCGTGTACGGCGTGGACTGGCCGCACGACCCGGCTTTGCTCGCCCTGTTCACGCTGCTGGGCGTCGTCTGCTTCTCCGCGCTCGGCATCGCGTTCTCGCACGTGATCCCCAACGAGGAGGCGGCCCCCGCCTACACCAACGCCGTCTTTCTCCCGCTCATCTTCATCTCAGGCGTCTTCTACTCGGCCGACGAGCTGCCGGATGCGCTGAAGGTGATCGCGGAGGCGCTGCCGCTCAAGCACCTGATCGACGGGCTGTCCGACGCGATCGTCGGCGGCGGGGACGCGGGCACGGCCGCACTGGTGCTGGCGGCGTGGACCGTGGTGGGTGTGGTGCTGGCGGTGCGCTTCTTCCGCTGGAATTAGGGAGCCGCGAAGCCGCGCTACAGCCTCAAGGCGTGGCCGTGACGGCGCAGCCAGGCCTCGTGCTCGCGCCAGTCGGCGCTACGCGAGGCGAGCAGGCCCCAGAAGCGCGCCGAGTGGTCATGTACCTCGAGGTGGGCCACCTCGTGCTCGACGACGTAGTCGAGGATCTCCGCCGGCGCGAGGAGCAGGCGCCAGTTGAAGCTCATCGCCCCGCTTGAGGAGCACGACGCCCAGCGAGTGCGCTGGCCGCGGATCTGGAGACGCGAGTAGGCCGTGCCGGCCCGCGCGCAGGCGGCGTCGAGGCGCGGAGCGACCTCGGCCCTCGCACGCCGGCGATACCAGCGCTCGAGCGCGCCCAGCAGCGCGCCCTCCGCGGCGGCGAGCGGCTCCTCGGCCTCCAGCAGCGGCAGCTGGCCGTGTGGCGGCGGCAGCCGCTCCGGGTCCGCGGGGAGCGCCACCTGCAGCACGTCGCCGCGCCGGTCCGCGTGCTCGCGCTGCCGGCCGGCCTCCACCCGCACCGCCAGGCTCAGGCTCTCGCCGAGATACGGCACCATGCCGCCGTCCTCGAGCCGGGCCGCCGGCAGCTCCGCGCCGGTCTCCCGCAGGCGGCGCAGGGTCCGCTCGATCCAGGCTCGCTTCTCCTCCACGAACGGCTCCACGTCGCGCAGCGGGAAGCGGCGCGGCACCACCACCTCGACGCCGTCGCCGTCGACCAGTATCCGCGCTCGGCGCGCCCGCTCGGAGCGCCTGATTCGATAGGGGATCGACGTCACGCGGACGTGAGGGTATGGCGGCCCGCGGACGGCGGCCGCCGCTCCGCGACCTCCGCGTAGACGTGCGCGAGGCCCTGTCGCCAGCGCCGGCCACGAGTAACTCGACCGTGCGGCCTGGTACGCGCGCTCGCCCCGGCGGCGGCGCTCCTGGCCGCCGTTCACGGCCTCGACCAGCGCCCCGGCAAGCGCCTCCTCGTCGTCGGGCGGCACGAGCCAGCCGGTCTCCCCGGCGTCGACGATCTCCGCCGGCCCGTGGGCGTTCACCGCCAGGGCCGGCAGGCCACAGGCCATCGCCTCCACGATCACCGCCCCGAACTGCTCGCGTACCGACGGCAGCACCAGCAGGTCGGCCGCGTTCACGCCCTGCGGGAGATCCTCGTGGCCGCGCCAGCCCGCGAGGAAGACATCCGGGTCGCCGGTCTCGCGCACGACCGCGAGCGGATGCTCCCCCTCCCACTCCCCCGGAAAGCCGCCGAGCAGCACCAGCGGCGCGGGGCGCTCGAAGCGCTGCCGGGCCCGCGCGTGGGCCCGGATCAGGAGCGGCACCCGCTTGACCTCGGTGAAGCGGCCGACATACAGCAGCACCGGGCCGCCCGAGCGAAACGGCTCGAGGTCGGCCTCGGCGTAGGCCACGCTGCCCGGCTCGCCCGACTCGTCCCAGCCGCGCGGCTCCTCGACCAGCCAGCGGCGCCACTGCGCGAGCCGGGCCTCGCGCGTCTGCGGACGGCGGTCGAACCCGTGCGGATCGAAGCCGTTCGGAGCCCACACGACGCGCGCCGGGTCCACGTCGAGCAGGGCCGGGACCCGCCGGACGGCGTCGGGCGAGAGCACGAGCAGGCGCTCGCAGCCACGCGCCCAGCGCCGCATCCGTTCGGCCCAGCGAGCGGCGTGCTCCCACGCGGGCGGAGGACCATCGTCGATCTCCCGCAGCATCAGCAGCTCCGTCCCGTGCAGGTGGCCCACCCGCGGCACGGCAGGGAAGGCGCGCTCGGCGGCCTCGTGGATCGGGGTCAGGTGGTGGAGATGCAGCACGTCAGCCGCGTCCGCGTCCGCCGCGGCGAGCTGGTGCTCCCAGGTTGAGACGAGGCGCTCGTATGCGTGGTCGTCCACGCCCGCGAGGACGCGGTCGGGCGCGCCCGGCCGGTCCTCGTAGGAGGGCTGGAAAGGGGGATCGGCCGCGAGGGGGTCGGGAGCCGCGGCGGCGGCCGTGTAGTCGAGCGGGCGAACCTCCAGCCCGCGGTAGAAGGTCGCGGCGTGCGACTGGTTGCCCGGCCCGCCGAGCGACCCGCACGCGATCGTGACCTCCCAGCCGGCCCGCGGCAGGAAGCGCGCCAGGTAGCGGGCCACCTGCGCGGAGCCGCCGCGCGGGAAGAACAGCAGGCCCATCACCGCCCGGGAGGTCAGAGGATCGTCGGCACGGAGCCGCCGTCAACCGACCAGGCCGCCCCGACCACGTTCGACGCCCGTTCGGAGCAGAGGAAGACGATCGCGGCGGCCACCTCGTCTTCGGTGCCCATGCGTCCGCGCGGCAGGCTCGAGCGGGTGGCGTCGAGCACCTCGTCCCGGCTCCTTCCCGAGCGCGCGGCCAGCTGGTCGGCCAGGCCCCCCTCGCCCGTCCACGACTCCCCCTCGACCGGACCGGGCGCGACGGCGTTCACGAGCACCGCGCGGCCGGCCCAGGCGTCCGCGAACACCCTGCTGAGAGAGAGCTGCGCGGCCTTTGTGACCGAGTAGGAGGCGTCGAGCCTGGACGAGGGCCGCTTGCCGGACGACGACGCCACGTTGACGATCCGCCCTCCCCCGGCCTCGGCCATGGCCGGCGCGAGCGCGCGCATCAGCCGCATCGGGCCCATGACGTGCACCTCCCACTGCTCCCGCCAGTCGCCCTCGCTGAGCTCCCCGAGCGGGCGCGCCTTGGCGGTGCCGGCCGCGTTCACGAGCGCCCAGGGGATAGAGGGGCAGGCGGCGAGGACCCGCTCGCCGGCGTCGGGCGCCGTCACGTCCAGCTCCAGGTCGGCGCCGTGGCGCGCCACGGAAAGCACGCGGGCGCCCTCCTGCGAGAGCATTCGGGCCGTCGAGGCGCCGATGCCCCGGGTGGCACCGGTCACCACGCAGACCTTGCCGTCGAGACCGAGGTTCACGAGCGATGAAGTCTCACACGCGTTACAAGACCTTCCATACGAGCGAGCGCCGCGAGCTGATCCGGATCACGGAGGACGTGCAGACCGCGGTCGACGAGGCGGAGATCGCCGAGGGCATGGTGATCGTCGCGGCCATGCACATCACCGCGGCGGTGTGGATCAACGACGACGAGCCGGGGCTCCACGAGGACACGGTCGAGTGGCTGGACAAGGTCGCGCCACCGAGCTGGAAGGAGCCGGCCAACGATGTCGCGCGCCAACTGCTCCCGGACCCGGGGGACTACCGCCACCACAGGGGCGGCGAGGACAACGGCGACGCCCACCTCAAGAACCTCCTCGTGCACCACCAGGTGATAGTCCCTGTCACCGATGGCCGGCTGGACCTGGGCCCCTGGCAGCAGGTCTTCTACTGCGAGTTCGACGGCCGCCGGGCGAAGCGCATGGTCATCAAGGTGCTGGGCGAGTGATGCCGGTCCCGGGGCGGGGATTCGAGCGAGCCCGAGGGGGTACGAATGACACATGGGTCAAGCGCCCTCGCGTGCACCCCCCGGCGGTGAGCTGATGGACCTGTCCCCCCCATGACCGCCGACAGGCTCGCGATCCGCGTCTCCATGACCCGGGAACGGGGTCTCGGACGCGAAAGTCCCGTTAATCAGGTGACGCAGTGCGGCATCCGCTCACCGGCCAACCCGGCGAGCAGGTTGTCCACGGCCATGTCGGCCATTCGCTCCCGCGTGGCGTACGTGGCCGACCCGAGGTGGGGCAGCAGCAGCAGGTTCGGCGCGTCGAGCAGCGCATCGCTTGCGGGAAGCGGCTCGGGGTCGGTCACGTCCAGCGCAGCGCCCGCGATGCGCCCGGCGCGGAGGGCGCGGCCAAGCGCCTCGCCGTCCACGATCGGGCCCCGCGCCGTGTTCACCAGGTAGGCGGTCGGCTTCATTTGTGCGAGCGCCTCGTCGCCGATCAGCCCGCGCGTCTCCGTGGTGAGCGGCGTGTGCACGCTGACGAAGTCGGACCGGTCGAGCAGTTCCTCGAGCGGCACCGCGTGGTTGCGAATCGCTCCGGTGCGGCGGGAGGGGATCGCTCCGGTGCGGCGGGAGGGGATCGCTCCGGTGCGGGCCGAGCCCGCCCCCTCGCGCGCGGCGCCCGCCCCCTCGGGCACGGCGCGGCTCGAGCGCAGGATCTCGCAGCCGAAACCCTCGAGCCGGCGGGCCACCGCCTGCCCGATGCGGCCGAACCCGACGATGCCCACGGTGGAGCCGTGCAGGTCGTGGCCGAGCAGCAGACCGGGCTCCCATGTGCGCCACTCGCCACGCCGTACGTAGGCGTCTCCCTCGACCAGGTGACGCGAGATGCCGAGTATGAGCGCCACGGCGAGATCGGCCGTGGTGTCCGTGAGCACGCCGGGGGTGTTGCCCACCGGGATGCCTCGCGCCGCGGCCGCTTCCAGGTCCACGTTGTCCACACCCACGGCGTAGTTCGAGATCGCCCGCAGCTGCGGCGCCGCCCCGATCAGCTCGGCGTCGACGGGGTCGGTGAGCAGTGAGAGCAGCCCCTCGAGCTCCGGGGCGCGCGACAGCAACTCATCCCGTCCGGGCGGAAGCTGTTCCGGCCACACCTCCACGTCGTGCTCGGCGGCGAGGCGTTCAAGCGCATCGCCGGGCAGACGGCGGGTCACGAAGACCTTCATAGGATTGCGGCATCCACGGCTCGGACACCCATGCGACCGGTGAGCATGCCAGGGCAGCGACGATCGCGCTCGTCGCCAACCCGAGATCCGGGTCGTGCGACCCGGACGCGGTCGCCGAGCGCCTGCGCGCCTTCGGCTCGCGCGTGGAAGCGTTCGACGTGGATGAGGCGGAGCGCGCGGCGGCCGCGGGGTGCGACCGCGTGGCCGTGGCCGGCGGGGACGGCAGCATCGCCCCGGCGGCCGCGGCGGCCGGGGCGGCGGGCATCCCGCTTGCGGTGATCCCGGCGGGCACGGCCAACGACTTCGCCCGTCGCATGGGCCTTCCGATGGACCTGGCCGAAGCGTGCCGCCTCGCCGTGAGCGGCGCCCGGCGGCGAGACATGGAGCTCGGCTGGATGGACGACCGTCCGTTCGTGAACGTGGCGAGCGCGGGGCTGCCGGCTGCGGCCGCGCAGAGGGCGAAGGCGTGGAAGAAGCCGCTCGGGCCGGTCGGCTACGCAGCCGGCGCGTTGGCGGCGGGCGCCACCGCGAGCGCGGTGCCGGTGGAGGTGGACTGCGACGGCGGCACGGTGTTCGAGGGGGATGCCTGGCAGGTGACCCTGGCGGCGTCCGGCGCCTTCGGCGCGGGCGCGCGCATCGCCGAGGCCGACCCGCACGACGGTGCCCTCGAGGTGGTGGTCGTGGCGGCCGGGCCGCGCCCCGGGCTCGTCGCGCTCGCCTACCGCCTGCGGACCGGCAGTCTGGCGCGGCACCGCAAGGCACGCCGGCGGCGCTGTGAGAACGCCGTGGTGCGGGTGCCAGGAGGCACGGAGTGGAACGTGGACGGAGAGATCGTCCCGGCCGGGCCGTCCCGCTTTCACGGGCAGGCGGACGCGTTCCGGCTCGTGGTGCCCCGGGTGGATGGTTGATTCCGCGGCCGCGTGTGCGCGGCGGCGCACGGGACCAAGCCGGACGGGGGAAGCCCATCGCCTCCGCCGATGACCCCGATCCGGCGACGGTATCCGTGCGTCATCCGCGCGCGCGGGGTCGTGGGGATCAATCATCTAGGGTGACCGCCGATGCCACCCGACGTCCTCATCCATGGTGACACCCACCGCTCTGCCGCGCTGAGACACGAGCTGCCGCTGGGGATTCTCGACCCGTTCTCCTACTTCGAGGTGAACGGCGGGCGTGTAGTCGTGATCGCGGCGATGGAGGCGGACCGGATCCAGGAGGCGGCCCCGGGCGTGGAGATCGTGGACCCATACGACCTCGGGCTCGACGAGCTGATCGCGCGCGGCCTGCGCTGGCACGACATCGACGCCGAGCTGTGCGCCCGTGCCGCCGCGCGTCTCGGGGCGCGCCGGCTCGCGGTGCCCGCCGCGCTGCCGGTGGCCGTGGCGGACCGGCTGCGCGCCGACGGCGTGGAGGTGGTGCCCGACGAGGCCGAGTTCATCCGGCGGCGGCGCTCGAAGAACGCGAGCGAGGTCGAGGGCGTTCGCCGCGCGCAGGCCGCCGCCGACGCCGGCATGGCCGCCGCGGCCGAGCTGCTGCGGACGGCCACCCCCCAGGATGGCGTGCTCGTCCACGACGGCGAGGTGCTCACCTCCGAGGCCGTGCGTGGGCGGATCCGCGACGTGTGCGCCGAGCGGGGCGCGCCGGCCGACGACGACATCATCGTTGCCGCGGGCGCGGCGGGCGCAACGGGGCATGAGAACGGCACGGGCCCGGTGCCGGCCGGCGTGCCGGTGATAGTGGACATCTGGCCTCGCGACGAGCGGTCTGGCTGCTACTCGGACATGACCCGCACATTCGTGAGCGGCGGCGAGCCCGCCGGCGACGTGGCCAGATGGCACGCGCTCGCGCAGACCGCGCTCGAGCGTGTGTACGAGCGCCTCCGCCCTGGGGTGACGGGGCGCGAGCTCTTCGGGACGGCATGCGACGTGTTCGAGCAGGCGGGCGAGCTCACCCAGCGCACGAAGCCGGAGGGCGAGACGCTGCGCGACGGGTTCTTCCACTCACTCGGCCACGGCGTCGGCCTCGAGGTGCACGAGGAGCCCGCGCTGGGCAGAACGGGCGCAGACCCCGTCGTGCCCGGCGACGTGCTGGCCATCGAGCCGGGCTGCTACCGGAACGGCTACGGCGGAGTCCGCCTGGAGGACCTGGTGCTCGTGACCGACGACGGGTACGAGCGGCTGACGGACTTCCGGTACGAGCTGGCGCTGTAGTGGTCTCCGACGGAAATACGGTCGTGGCTCGGCGAGCGAGAACCGAGCATGGGCGTGCACGCGAGCGCAGCCAATGCAGCGCATTGGCGAGCATCGCGGGTGCGGCCAGGCGAAGGTTCGCAGCCGCCGAACGCGAGCGTATTTGCGGAGGCGACCACTAGTCCGGCAGGTGCCGGAAGCTCTCGTCAGCCGGTCGATCGACCTTCCGAGCGGCGCGCTCCGCCTGCTGCAGCCTGAGGAGGCGGCCGAGCTGCCGGATGACGGTCCCGTCGAGTGGGCGCCGGTCGCGCCCTACTGGGCGGTCCTGTGGCGCAGCGGCGTGGCACTGGCGGGCGAGCTGGGCGGCGGGGCGCTCCGAGGACGGCGCGTGGTGGAGCTCGGGTGCGGCCTGGCTGTCCCGAGCATCGCCGCTGCGCGTGCCGGCGCTTCGGTGCTTGCCACGGACGCGTGCAACGAGGCGCTCGCGCTCGCCGAGCGCAACGCCCGGGCGAACGGCGTGCGCGTCGAGACCACTGTCGTGGACTGGGCGCAGCCGGGCGAGCTGGTCGGGCGCGGGCCGTTCGACCTGGTGCTCGCCGCGGACGTGCTCTACGAGCGCGCCAGCGTGGCCCCGCTGCTGTCGCTGCTGCCGCGCCTCGCGCCCGAGGCGTGGCTGGCCGACCCCGGCCGGCCGGCGGCCGAGGCCTTCCTCGAGCAGGCGAGCCGCCGGTGGGCGGTCGAAACGAGCATGCGCGGCGTCGTCCGGCTCCACCGGCTGCACCTCACCCCCGGGGTGAGGGGTCAGACCCCTCCCCCCGGGGGGAGGAGGCTGACCCCTGCCCGGGCTGGCCCCTGCGGGCCGAGCCGTCAGGTTCTCGTGGCCACCGTCACCAGGTATTCCTGCTCGAACCTTGCGCGCTCGGGCGTGCCGAGGTTCCACTCGTCGGAGAACCGGTCGAGCGTCTCCGCGAGCTCGGCCTCGCGCCCGTTGTTGCGGGCGTTCTTCTGGGCGGCGATGGTCGGTCCATACCGCTCCTTGAAGTGCGTGGCGTAGTCGTGCGGACGCTCGAAGGCGGTGACCTCCAGCACGTCGCGCTGCACCGTGCCGAACTCGAGGCGGTCGCCGAACAGCTCGCGCACGTGCTCCTCGCCGCCCCACAGCGGCGGCGGCTGCGCCCCCGGCGGCGGGGGCGGCGCGAACGGGCCCATGGTCCGGAACAGGGCGCCGATCATGCCCTCGGGGGTCCAGCTCAGCAGGCCGATCGTGCCTCCGGGGCGGCAGACGCGGACGAGCTCGTCGGCCACGTCCTGGTGGTGCGGGGCGAACATCGCGCCGATGCACGACATGACGACGTCGAAGGAGCCGTCGTCGAACGGCAGGTTCTCGGCGTCGGCCTCGACCCATTCGAGCTCGAGGCCCTTGGCCTCTGCGCGGCGGCGGCCGGCCTCGAGCAGCTCGGGCGTCAGGTCGCTCGCCGTGACGGTCGCGCCGCGCTCCGCGGCCGGGATCGACGCGTTGCCGGTTCCGGCGGCCACGTCGAGCACCCGAATCCCGGGACCGATCTCGCATGCCTCGACGAGCCGCGGCCCGAGCGGCAGCAGAAACGTTTCGACCATGGACGGGTAGTCGCCGGAGGCCCACATTGCGCGATGGCGCGCCTTGAGCTCCGTGTCGGGCAGGGTTGACGGCAAGTGGGGGCTCCCCTCGTTGTTGACCCGCCGACACTACCGTCGGCCCGATGTCCTTGCGTGTGACGCCGCTCACACCCGCCCACCGCGGCGGCGCCGGGCCGCCGCTGGTCCTCCTGCACGGGTTCCTCGATTCCTGGCGCACGTGGACGCTCGTCCTGCCCGCGCTCGAGCGGCAACACGATGTGCTGTCCCCCACTCTCGCCGGGCACGCCGGCGGGCCGGCGATCGAGGGCGAGATCGGCGAGGGGCCCATCGTCGACGCGGTCGAGCGCGCGATGGACGAGGCCGGCTTCGAGACGGCTCACCTCGCCGGCAGCTCGCTCGGCGGGTACGTGGCGCTCCAGCTCGCTGCGCGGGGCCGGGCGCAGTCGGTCGTGGCGCTGGCGCCCGTGGGTGGCTGGGCGAAGGGGGACGAGTCCTACAAGGAGCTGCTCCGCTTCCAGGCCGAGATGCACCAGCAGGTGAAGCTGGCCGCTCCGCATGCCGAGGCGATGCTGGCCTCGCCCGACGGCCGCCGCCGCGCCACGCAATACCTCACCGTGAACTTCCAGCACATCCCTGCCGAGCTGATCGCCCAGCAGATGCTCGCCGCGGCCAGCGCCCCGGCGGCGCTTGCTCTGATCGATCACGCGCTCCACGCCCCCTGGAGCGTCGACTCGGAGAAGATCGCCTGCCCGGTGCGGATCGTCTGGGGCACGGAGGACAGGCTCCTTCCGTGGCCTTCGGCCGCCGCCCGCTATCGCGAGGAGTGGCTGCCGCACGCGGACTGGGTCGTGCTGGACGGCGTTGGTCACTGCCCCCAGCTCGACGTCCCGGTGGAGACCGCGGCTCTCATCCTGGGCCATACCTCGCCCAGCGCATCACCGCGGTCACGCGCGGGGTGCGTTCGGAGGCGACCAGGGAGGCCGTGAATCTTGGCAGGGCCTGGCCGAAGCACTCGGCTCGTGCCTCGCCGCAAGCCCTCGGCTCGGCCGAGTGCGCGCGGATCTCTGTTTCACACCGATGGCCTACTCTCGGACGCATGGCTGCCCGCGACACCGGCCTCCCCCAGACGGACGCCCAATTCGACTTCGGCCGGGCGCGGCGGCGCCGCGCGCTCGCGCGTATCTCCGCCCGCCTCCGGCTCGAGCCCAGCGACGTCAACGTCATCCTGCCGTTCGAGGAGGTCGTGGCCGCGCTGGGGCGCCGCGGCGAGCGCCGCCTCGGGCTCGAGACGATCCCGCTCGACTCGATCGTCGGCACCGTCGACCGCGGGCGCGAGTTCGACCGCCGCTTCCGCCCCACCTCGGGCCGCGTGCGCCCGCGCTGGGAGCGCATCGCGACCGCCCAGCGAAAGGGCCAGGCGATGCCGCCGATCGACGTCTACCGGATCGGCGAGCTGCACTTCGTCAAGGACGGCCACCATCGCGTCTCGGTGGCGCAGGCGATGGGGTACGACGTGATCGAGGCCTGGGTCACCGAGGTCATCACCGAGCTGGGCGCCGACCGCGCGATCCGGCTAGCCGATCTGCCGCTCAAGAGCCACGAGCGCCTCTTCTTCGAGCGCGTGCCGCTGCCGGCGGAGGCTCGCCAGGAGATCAAGCTGTCCGACGAGTGGCGCTACGCGGCGCTGGCGGAGGCCGTGGAGGCCTGGGGTTTCCGCGTCATGCAGGGGCGGGGCCAGCCACTGAGCCGGGGCGAGGTCGCGGAGGCCTGGTTCAACGAGGAGTACAAGCCGGTCGTCGACATGCTGCGCGAGGCCGAGCTGATCCGGCGCGGCACCGAGACCGAGTCCTACATGCGCGTCTCCCACCTGCGCTTCCTGATACTGCGCACGCACGAGTGGACCGACGACGTGATCGAGCGCCTCCGCGAGGAACTCGAGCATCCCACGTGGGAGGAGGACACCATGGTGCGGCGCCTCCGCAAGGAGCTCAAGTAGCCGGCCGGTCCTCCTGAGGCGGACGGTCCTCCTGCGGCGGGGCCTCTGCCGGGTCGCGCCCGCCCGCCCCCTGGCCGCCGTCGGTGGCCGCCGGGCCGCGCGCGTCGGCGGTAAGGTTGCGCCCGTCCTCGGGGTCGAACAGGTGGATCCGGCCGGCTTCGACCCACAGCTCGGACTCCTGGCCCACGCGCACCTCGCTCTGCGGGTCGAGCCGCGCCACGATCCGGCCCTCCTCGCCCGCCATCGGGACCTCGCCGCCGCCGATGTCCTCGGCCAGCTCGCGCAGCTCCTGCGACTCGATCTGCTGGTCCGACGCCACCGTGAAGTGGGCGTATAGCTCGGAGCCGAGCGACTCGAGCACCTCGATCTTGGCCCGGAAGGTGGAGCCCCGGTCGCGAGCTTCCCCGGTCAGAGCGGCGTCCTCGAAGTTCTCGGGCCGGATGCCGGCGAGCAGCTGCTTGCCCTCCGCGCCCGCGACCTTCTCGCGCAGCTCCTGCGGCAGCCGCACCTCGCCTATCGGGAGCTTGACCGAGTCGCCGTGCACCGTCGCCGGCATGAAGTTCATCGCCGGCGAGCCGATGAAGCCGGCCACGAACAGGTTGACCGGGTAGTTGTAGAGCTCCATCGGGCTGCCCACCTGCTGCAGCATTCCCGAGCGCATCACGGCCACGCGGTCGCCCAGCGTCATGGCCTCGGTCTGGTCGTGCGTCACGTACACCGTGGTCGTGCCGAGCCGCTGCTGGATGCGCGACACCTCGGTGCGCATCTGCACGCGCAGCTTGGCGTCGAGGTTGGAGAGCGGCTCGTCCATCAAGAAGGCCGCCGGGTCGCGCACGATCGCGCGCCCCATCGCCACGCGCTGGCGCTGGCCGCCCGAGAGCTGCGACGGCTTGCGGTCGAGGTGCGCCTCGAGGTCGAGGATGCGCGCCGCCTCCATCACCTTCTTGTCGATCTCCTCCTTGTCGGTCTTGCGCAGCTTGAGCGCGAAGCCCATGTTCTCGCGCACGCTCATGTGCGGGTAGAGCGCGTAGTTCTGGAACACCATCGCGACGTCGCGGTCTTTGGGCGCGCGGTCGTTCACCACCTCGTCGCCGATGCGCAGCTCGCCCTCGGTGATGTCCTCCAGCCCGGCGATCATCCGCAGGGCCGTCGACTTGCCGCAGCCCGACGGGCCGACGAGGATCACGAACTCGCCGTCCGCGATCTCGAGGTCCATGTCGCGCACCGCCTCGTAGCCATCCGGGTAGCGCTTGGTGAGACCGTCCAGCGTGATCTGGGCCATCGTGCTCCTCTCTTATCCCTTGACGGCGCCGGCGGTAAGGCCCGCCACGATCCGCCGCTGGAAGATCAAGACCATGATGATGATTGGAATTGTGACGACGACCGAGGCCGCCGAGATCGCCCCGATCGGCTGCTCGAACTGCGAGGCGCCGGTGAAGAACGCGAGGGCGGCGGGCACCGTCCGGGCGTTGTCCGTCGACGTCAGCGTGTTGGCGAAGATGAAGTCGTTCCAGGCGAAGATGAACACGAGGATCGCGGCGGTGAACACTCCCGGCGCAGCGAGCGGCACGATGATCTTCCGGAAGGCCTGGAACGGGGTGGCGCCGTCGACCTGGGCGGCTTGCTCGAGCTCCCAGGGGATCTCCCGGAAGAACGCCGACAGGGTGTAGATCGCCAGCGGCAGCGTAAAGGTCATGTACGGGATGATCAGCCCGATCCACGTGTCGTAGATGCCGATCGCCCGCCACATGTCGAACAGCGAGCCGACGATCGAGATCGGCGGGAACATAGCTACGGCGAGCGCCCCGGACAGGATCAGCGTCTTGCCGGTGAAGTTGAGCCGCGAGGTCGCGTAGGCCGCCATGGCGGCGAGCACGATCGATATCAGAGTCGCGATCCCGGCGATCCCGATCGAGTTGATCAGGGCGGCGATGAAGGTGTCGTCCGAGAAGACGACGTCGTAGTTGTCGAAGGAGAAGCCCGACCAGAACTTGCGGTCGGTGACCTCGTCGGGGGTCTTGAAGGACAGCGAGGTGATCCAGGCGACCGGGATCAGGGCGTAGAGCAGCACCACCAGGATTCCGATCGACCACAGCGTCCGCTCCTTGGCCGTGTGCCCCATCTCAGGTCTCCCCTCGCTGCTGGGCCGTGCTGGTCCCGAGCCCCTTCACGAACAGCAGGGCGATCAGGATCACGCAGATGAAGATCAGGATCGAGATGGCCGAGCCCAAGCCCAGGTTCACACGGTTGATCAGGACGTTGTAGCCCAGGATCGAGACGCTCTCGGTGCCTAACGCACCCCCGGGTTGGATGATGAAGATGTTGTCGAAGATCCGGAAGGCGTCGAGCGTTCGGAACAGCAGCGCAACCAGGATCGCCGGGCGCATGAGCGGCAGGGTGATGCGGAAGAAGCGCTGCAGCGTGGAGGCGCCGTCCACCTTGGCCGCCTCGTGCAGCTCGTCCGGCACGAGCGCCAGGCCCGCCAGCAACAGCAGCGCCATGAAGGGCGTGGTCTTCCAGACCTCCGCCATGATGATCACGAACAGCGAGCCTTCCTTGGTGTTGAGAGGCTGCCAGTCGTCCGGGACCAGCGGCAGGCCGAACACGAACCCGCTGATGGGGTCGAAGGCGTAGCGCCAGGCGAACGCGGCGACGACCGTGACGATCCCGTAGGGGATGAGGATGGCGGCCCGCACGGGCCCGCGCCCGAAGATCGCGCGGTGCATGACCAGGGCGATCAGCATGCCGAGCACCAGCTCGATCGACACCGAGACGACAGTGATGATCACCGTGGTGAGCACGTCGGACCACCAGGTGCTCGAGCTGAGCACGTCGGCGTAGTTCGACAGCCCCACGAACTCCTTGTCGTCCGGGAAGCGCAGGTCGAACTTCTGCAGCGACAGGTAGAACGCGTAGCCGATCGGATACCCGGTCACCAGCAGCATCGCGATCACCGCGGGCGCGCAGAGCGTCCATGCGAGCTTGCGCTCCGCCTTCGCCCGATCGGTCATACGCTTCTTCGTCGGCGGCGGCGCGGTCCGGGCGGAGGTCGTCGCTGCCTCCATCAGAAGATCTTCCCTTCCACGGCCTTGTCGATGCGGTCACGCAGCGTCTCCACGACCGTGTCCGGATCCACCGCGTCGGGTGGGTGGTAGGTCTTCTGGATCGCGAGCGAGATGTCGCTGTAGGCCGGCGTCACCGGACGTGGCCCCGCGTTGTCGATCGATTCGCGCAAGACGTCGGCGAACGGCATCGCCTTCTGCACCTTGGGGTTGTCGTAGACCGACTCGGTGGTGGGCGGCAGGCCGCCCAGCTCGGCGCTCAGGGCCTGGTTCTCCGGGCTGGCTAGGCACTCGGCCGCCTCGAAAGCGAGCTCCTGGTTGGCCGAGTACGCCGACACGGCGATGTTGAAGCCCCCCAGCGGCGGCCGGCTCGGCTTGTCCTTGTCCGTTCGCGGGTAGCGCGCCCAGCCGATCTTCTCCTGGAAGCCCTTGATCGCCTCCGCGCTCGGATAGATGAACGTGTAGTTGACCTGGTAGTCGGACCGTTCCTCCTCGAATCCCTGACGCGCCTGGTCCTCGCGGTTGGTGGACATGCCGGGCGGCGCTGCCGGGGAGTTGGCGAGCTTGCTCTCGATCTCCGCCGCCCGCTTTGCCGTGTTGTTCACCGCCGCTTCGCCCTGGTCGTTGACGATCTGGCCGCCGGCGCCCGCGATCAGCGCGTTGATCCACACAACCAGGCCCTCGAACTGTGCGGCCTGCACCTCGACCGCCGTCCCGTTCTCGACCGCCTGGTCGATCATCTCGTCCCAGGTGAAGTCGTCCGGCGGCGGGTCCACGCGGTCCTTGCGGTACCAGAGCAGCTGTGTGTTGCTCGTGTGGGGGATGGCCCAGATCTGGTCCTCCCAGCGCACCGTCTCGAGCGGACCCTCGAGCTTGTCCTCCTCGGCGGCGCTCCGCCGGTCGCCCTCCCAGGGCACGATCCAGTCGGCCTGGGCGAACTCCGCGGTCCAGATCACGTCGAGCGACATCAGGTCGATGTCGTCGTCCTCGGCCGCCAGGCGCCGGACGAGCAGCTCGCGCTGCTGGTCGGCGATGTTCGGCAGCTTCACGTAGTTGATGGTGTAGCGGCCGTTCGCCTGCTTGTTGCAGTTGTCCACGGCCATCTGGTAGGAGCCGCCGGGCTCGTTGAAGGCGTACCAGTTGATCGCCCGGGCGCCACTGCCGCCCTCGTCGCCGCCGACGCCACAGGCCCCCAGTGCGAGGCTCGTAGCGAGTGCGAGTGCGCCGAGAAGGTGTCGTCCTTGCAAGCTCCCCCTCCTTCTACCGCGCAAGTACCCCTCGTTGTGAAGGTTCAATCCAACGCGATGGCGCCGGCGTGCGGAGCGAGCTCACCGTCCCGGAGCGCGCCGGGCGCCGTCTCGAGCCGCGGGTCGCCATGGAGCGGCACGGGGCGGGGCTCCGCCGTGGTGTTGACGGCGACCGTGTGTTCGCCGCGCCGGTAGGCGACCACGCCGTCGGCCGCGTCGAGCAGCTCGAACCCGTCGCCGAGCTCGCGGCGCAGCGCGAGCAGGTCGCGGGTAAGCGTGAGGATGGATTCCGGGTCGTGGCGCTGATCGTCCACGTTGCGCTCGGCCGGGTCGACCGCCGGGAGCCACGGATCGCCGTTGGAGAAGCCGCCGTGCGGCGAGCCGTCCCACTGCATCGGGTGCCGGAAGCGGTCGCGCCCGGCCCGGTCGAATTTCGATTCGCCGGGCGGCCCGTCTCCCTGGGCGATCTCGTCGCCCTGGTAGAGGAAGGCCGGGCCGGGCAGCGTGAGCAGCATCATGGCGGCCGCCCTCGCGTTCTCGCGCCCGAAGCGCGTGGCGAGCCGCCCGAAGTCGTGGTTCGACATGGCCCAGGCCGCCTTCCCAGGCACGCGGGTGCAGGCGTCGATCGCCGTGCGCAGGAGACCTGCGTCCCACGACGTCAACAACAGCTCGAAGGCGAACACCGCGTCGAAGTGCTCCGAGTAGGGCTGCCAGCGTGCGCTCGGCAGATACACCTCACCGACCAGGAACGCGTCGCCCACCGCTTCGCGCATCTTCGCCAACGCCTCGCCCGTCCCCGGGCCGTTGCGCGAGTTGCTGAGCGCGAGCTTTGCCTCCTCTTCGCGGAGCGGCAGTCCGTACGGTTCCGACGCCGGCGGGTCGTCGCGGAGCTCGGGGTCCTTCATGAGGCGGTCGATCGCGTCGATCCGGTAGCCGTCGGCGCCGCGCTCGATCCAGAAACGGAGCACGTCCTGCATCGCGGCCACGACCTCGGGGTTACGCCAGTTGAGGTCGGGCTGCTCGGGATAGAACGAGTGGAGGTAGTAGCGGCTGTCATACGGCTCCCACGCGGAGCCACCGAAGGCGGCCACCCAGTTGTTCGGACGGCCGGCCCAGATGTACCAGTCGGGGTTCTCGCGGAACCAGGGATGCTCGATCGAGGTGTGGCACGGCACCAGGTCCATCAGCAGCTTCAGGCCGCGCTCATGCGCGGCGGCCGCGAGCCGCTCGAACTCGGCCAGGTCCCCGTACACCGGGTCGACATCCGTGTAGTCGGCGACGTCGTAGCCGAAGTCCGCCAGCGGCGACGGGTAGATGGGCGACAGCCAGAGTGCGTCCGCGCCGAGCCAGGCGATGTGGTCCAGCCGCGAGCGGATGCCCGCGAGGTCGCCGATGCCGTCGCCGTCCGAGTCCTGGAAGGAACGCGGGTAGACCTGGTAGACGACCACTCGGGCGGGAGTGCTAGATCGTTGAGTCCCCGGCCGCGTGTGCGCGGGGGCGCACGGGACCGAGCCGGGCGGGGGAAGCAGGGCGAAGCCGATACCCGGAGGTATCGGCCGTGCGCGAGGGGCCGGGCTGGCCCGGGCCGGAGCGATCGCCTCCGCCGATGACCCCGATCCGGCGAAGGTATCCGTGCGTCATCCGCGCGCGCGGGGCCGGGGACTCAACGATCTAACCCTTGACGGCGCCCGCCGTCAGCCCGGCAACGATCCGCTTCTGGAAGATCAGCACCAGGATCACGAGCGGCACCGTGACCACCACGAGCGCTGCCATGATGGTCCCGAGCGGGACCTCGAATTCCTGGCTGCCGGTGAAGAACGCCAGCGCGGGAGGCACCGGTCTCGCTTCGGGCGAGCTGGTCAGCGTGATGGCCAGCAGGAACTCGTTCCAGGCCCAGATGAAGGACAGCAGGCCGGCCGTGACCAGGCCGGGCGCGGCAAGCGGCATCACGACCTTGCGGAAGGCCTGGAAGTGCGTCGCGCCGTCCACCAGCGCGGCCTCGGACAGATCGCGCGGGATCTCCCTGAAGAACGACGCCAGCACGTAGATCGTCAACGGCAGGGTGAAGGCCAGGAAGGGCGGGATCAGCCCATAGAGCGTGTCGTAGATGTCGAGGTCGGTCCAGAGCTTGTACAGCGGGGCGGCGATCGCGATCGGCGGGAAGGTGGTCACGGAGAGGATGATCGCGAGCAAGATGAACTTGAACCGGAAGCGCAGCCGTGCCAGCGCGTAGCCGGCGAACGAGCCGATCACCAGCGCCAGGATGGTTGTCGCCCCGGCCACGATCACGCTGTTGCGCAGCGCCGTCGTGAAGTCCGAGTCATCGAAGATCGACTGGTAGTTGTCGAGTGTCGGGTTGGGTGGGAAGAAGTCCGCGCTCGACAGGTCCGGGCCCGTCTTGAGCGACGTGTTGATCATCCAGTAGAACGGAAAGAGGCAGAAGATCATGATCGCCGCGACGGCGATCCAGAGCAGGATGCGATTGCGCCGATCCCGGCGCTTCTTGGACATCACTCGGCCTCCGTCATCGCCCGGATGTTTCCGCCCACGAAGCGGATGTATAGGAATGCCACCACCATGACGATCACGAACGTGAGCACCGCGATGGCGGACCCCTCCCCGATCAACCTGTTGGCCGTCAGCTGGTCATAGGAGTACAGCGACAGCGTGGTGGTGCCGTTCGAGCCGCGGGTGAGCGCGAAGGGCAGGTCGAACACCCGCAGCGCGTCGAGCGTCCGGAACAGCAGCGCCACGAGAATCGCCGGCCGCAGGAGTGGCAGGGTGATCCGGGTGAAGCGCTGCCGGGCCGTGGCGCCGTCCACCTTCGCGGCGTCGTACACATCCTCGGGTATCACCTGCAGGCCGGCCAGCAGCAGCAGCGCCATGAACGGCGCTGTCTTCCAGATGTCGGCGAAGATGATCGTCGCCAGGGCGTACCCGTCCTCGCCGTACCAGAGCACGTCGGCCCCGGGCAACCCGAGCGCCGACAGCATCGACGACCAGAACCCGAGGTTCGGCTCGAAGATCGAGCGCCACAGGAGCCCCACCCCGAAGGTCAGCACCGCCCACGGCACGAGCACCGTCGCCCGCAGCAGCGCCCTGCCGCGGAACGCCTGGTGCATTGCCAGCGCGAACGCAATGCCCAGGATCAGCTCGATCGTCACCGAGATCCCGGTGAAGATGAACGTGACTCTGAAGGCGTCCCAGAACTCGGCCGAGTTCTCGCCCCACAGCTCGTCGGCGTAGTTGTCGAAGCCGACGAAGCGGGACAGGCCCTCCACCCTCACGCTGTACTCGTTTAGCGACAGCCAGAACGCGTAGCCGATCGGGAACGCGGCGACTAGGCCCATCACGATCAGCGACGGCGCCATCATCGCCGCGCCGAGACGGCTCTCCGAGAAGCCGGAGGGCCGCCTCTGCTTACGGCGTACCGCTACGGACGCGGCTTCCATGCCGGGGCCCTAGAACGTCTCGAGTGCCTGCTCGATTTGGGACTTCATCTTGTCCAAGGCCGCCTTCGGCTCGGCGTTGCCTTGCAGCGCGTCATGCACGTTGTTGTAGATCGCCTCGGTGATCTGCGGGTAGACCGGTGAGACCGGGCGCACCTGGCCCTGCTCGACGGCCGCCTTCAGGTCGGACGCGAAGGCGTACTTCTTCTGCACCTCGGGGTCGTCGTAGGGCGCGGCGGTAGCGGGCGGCGACGCCGACTCGAGGAAGTTCGTCTTCTGGACCTCCGGGCCGGTCGCGTACTCGATGAACGCGGCCGCGCCCTCCGGGTTCTTAGCGAACGCCGAGATGGCGAGGTTGATGCCTCCCAGCACGCTGGCCGGCTCGCCGCCCTCGAAGCTCGGGAAGGTGGCGATGTCGAACTGGTCCGCGATGTCCGACTCCTTGCCGAGCGCGTAGGCGTAGGGCCAATTCCGCATGAACGTGGCCTTGCCGGCCTCGAAGGCCCGGCGCGACTCCTCCTCAAAATAGGTCGTCACGGCCTTGGGCGCGTCGCCGTTCTTGACGCCGTTCGCCATGAACTCGAGCGCCGCCTGACCCTCGGGCGAGTCGACCTCGACGGACTGGCCATCCTCGGACAGGACAGCGCCGCCCCCGCTGTAGAGCAGCTCGCAGAAGTTGACGGTCAGGCCCTCGTATGCGGCGCCCTGGTAGACGATGCCGTTGCCTGCGCCGGCGTCCTTGTAGACGTCCTCCCACGTGTCGGGCGCCTGCTTGACTTCGTTGGTCCGGTAATAGAGGAAGCCCGCGTTCGTGTGATAAGGCACCGCCCAGTACTTGTCCTCGTACTTCGCGGTCTCGAGCGTCGTCGGGAGCCACTCGTCAGTGCGCGGCTCGATGATGTCGCTCGTGTCCTGGAGCCAGCCCTGCGCCGCGAACTCGGCTGTCCAGATCGTGTCCATGCCGAGCACGTCGCACTCGTCCGACTCGGCGTCGAGGCGCTGGACCAGCTGGGTGCGCTGCTCGTCGGCCGATTCGGGCAGCTCGACGAGCTTGACGTTGACGTTCGGGTTCTCCTTCTTGAAAAGGTCGATTGCCGTGCCGTAGGCGCCGCTGGTGTCCTTGCCGATGCACCAGGCCACGTCGCCCTTGGCCTTGCTGGGATCGGCGGCCGGAGCCTTTTGCGCGTCGCCGCCGCCATCGTCGTCGTCATCGCCACAACCCGCGACGGCGAGCGCCAGCGCCACGAGCAAGACAGGCCAGAGCCACTTCCTCATCTCGATCCCCTCGGTCGAACAGATCCTCTGGCTGCGGCGTACCCGCCAGAAAAGGCGCCCAAACGAGCCATAACCTCCGCTCAACGACGGCGAGGCGCCGAAGCGCCTCGCCGCGGGTCGGGGGGACGCGGGGCCCGTCGGCCTAGCTGCTACGGGACCCCGCTGCCTGCAGGGCCTGCACGTCGTGCCGGCCCTCGCAGATCTCTTCGACGAGCTTGTCGCAGAAGGCCGGCAGGTCGTCGGGCTTGCGGCTGGTGACGAACCCGGCGTCCACGTGCACCTCCTCGTCGACCCACTCGCCACCGGCGTTCTTGATGTCGGTCTTCAGGCTCGGCCACGAGGTGAGCGTGCGACCGCGCACCACGTCGGCCTCGACGAGAGTCCAGGGGGCGTGGCAGATCGCCGCGACGGGCTTGCCGGCCTTGAAGAATGCGCGAGTGAAGCCCACCGCGTCCTTGTCGAGGCGCAGGAAGTCCGGGTTGGCTACGCCGCCGGGCAGCACGAGCCCGTCGTAGTCGTCAGCCGTCGCCTCGGACACGGTCCTGTCGACGGGGAAAGTCCGATCCTTGTCGAGGTGGTTGAAGCCCTGGATCTCGCCGCTCTCCAGCGAGACGAGCTCGGGCTTCCCGCCCTCGTGCTCGACCGCCTTCCACGGCTCGATCAGCTCGACCTGCTCGACGCCGTCGGCCGCGAGGAAAGCGACCTTCTTACCTTCGAGTCGGTTGGACATCGTGTCTCTCCTTTTCGAGGTGCGAGTCCCCACTTGCTGGATACCGGGGGCCCCCCGGGCTAAACGGCCGCCACCCGGGTAAGCGGGCGGCATGGCAACGACCGCTCGCCCCGGTCCCTTCGCCACCAAGCCGACCGAGCAGCTAATCGAGACCGCCGAGGGCACGCGCCTGCGTCGTGCGGTTGGCGCGCTCGACCTCACGGCCCTCGGGATCGGGGCCATCATCGGGACCGGCATCTTCGTCATCATCGGCGAGGCGATCGCGCTGTCCGGGCCGGCGATCGTCGTCTCGTTCGTGCTGGCGGGCGTCACGTGCGTGTTCTCGGCGCTCGCCTACGCGGAGCTCGCCTCGGCGCTGCCGGTGTCCGGTTCCGCCTACACCTACGCCTACGCGACGATGGGCGAGGTCCTCGCGTGGATCATCGGCTGGGACCTGATCCTCGAGTACGGGGTGGCGGTGGCGGCCGTCGCGGTCGGCTGGGGCGCCTACTTCGTGGAGCTGCTCGATTCCGTCTTCGGGGTCACGCTCAGCGACTCGATCACCTTGCCGCCGGGCGAGGGCGGAGACGTGAACATCCCGGCGCTGGTGCTGGTCCTGGCCGTCGCCGCCGTGCTCATCACGGGCGTCCGGCAATCGGCCCGCTCGAACACGGTGATGGTGATCACCAAGCTCCTGGTGTTGCTGTTCTTCATCGCGGTCGCGTTCTCGGCGTTCGACGGCGACAACTTCTCCAACTTCGCGCCGAACGGCTTCGACGGGATCGAGGAGGCCGCGGCGCTCATCTTCTTCGCATACATCGGCTTCGACGCCGTCTCGACTGGCAGCGAGGAGACAAAGCGCCCGCAGCGCGACCTGCCGATCGCGATCGTGGGCTCGCTGGTGATCGCGACCGTGCTCTACATCCTGGTCGCGGTGGCCGCCGTCGGTGCGCTGCCCGCGGATCAGCTCGCCGGCCAGGACGCGCCGCTAGCGGTGGCGCTGTCGGAAGGCGCCGGGATCGACTGGGGCGCGGACATCGTGACGGTTGGGGCGCTGGTGGCTATCACGAGCGTCGTGCTGACGATGCTGTACGGCCAGACGCGCGTGGCGTTCTCGATGTGCCGCGACGGGCTGTTGCCCGAGCGCCTGGCCGAGGTCTGGGAGCGCACACGCACACCGGTGATCCTCACGCTCGTGTTCGCCGTCCCCGCCTCGCTGCTGGCCGCCTTCGTGCCGCTCACCGATATCGCGGAGCTGGTCAACATCGGCACGCTGTTCGCCTTCTTCATCGTGAACATCGCGGTGATCTGGCTGCGCCGGACGAAGCCGGACATGGAGCGCGGCTTCCGCGTGCCGGGCGTGCCGGTGGTGCCCGTGATCGGCGCGGCGCTGTGCGTGTACCTGATGGCGAAGCTGCCGAGCGAGACGTGGCTGCGCTTCGCGGTCTGGCTGGCGGTGGGCGCAGTGGTCTACGTGGCCTACGGCTACCGCCACTCGCGCCTGCGGCGCGACACGGCCTGAGCTCTTCGCGCGCCGCTCGCCGCCAGCATGAGGCCGGCTGCCGCGATCGAGGCCGCCAACAATGGCGGGCCTCCGCCGACCGAGGCGTGCCGTGGGCGCCTGGCGGCGGAGGCCACGACCTTGTCGCCGTGCAGGACGGCTATACGGCCCTTCTTGACGGCGAGGCGCATCGCCCATATGCGGCGGTGGCTTGCCACCCGGTTGGGCAGATCGAGGCAGAGCGAGGTGCGGCGGACCGTGTCGAGGGCATGGATGAACGGGTGCTCGCCGCCGGCGTAGAGCGTGTACTCCCAGCGGCCGTCGGGACCGGTGGCGCGGGTGATCGGGAGGCCCCGCATGGGCTCGTCGGGCTCACGGGGATCGACCACGGGCTTCTCGAGGAGTCGGTCGTTCTTTAGGTCGTAGACCCGGACGGCGTAGCGGGTGGGGTCACGAGGCGAGAGCTGCTCGATCAGGTAGAGCCAGCGCCCGTCGGGCGACGTGGCGTCGAACATCCACTCGCCGTCCAGCTCGACGGTGTCCCGGAATGCCAGCGGCCCGGTATCCACCACGGCGAAACTCGTGTGACGCCGGGGGTAGCCCTTGGCGATGCGGGTGAGCACGAGCGTGGATCCGTCGGCCGAGAGCCCTCCGGACGTGCCGTCGTTCGCCACCACCGGCACGCCCCACCTGCCGTCGATGATGGAGGCACGAAGCACGCGCCCACCCTTCGTCTGGGACTGGGTGAGGACGGTCTGCGTAGCAAGCGGGTGGGCGGTGAAGCGATCGCCGCCGGTGTGCTCGACCACACCCTCCGGTCCGGCGTCGAGGGAGGTGACCGGAGGCCCGTCCGCCCGGGCTGTGGCTGACGGGATGAGCAAAACGGCGAGCAACGGGGGCAGAACGAGAAGGGGCGTCCGGAGGAGTTGGCGGCGGGGACGGGCGGCGGTCATGCCATCGATACGGCGGCACGTTGCCCAGCGGTCCCGCTCCGCGTGCGGCCCACCCCTTGCCGCCGCGCCCGGGCTACGGCTGCGTCGGCGGCGGCGCCGGCGTCGTCTCCGGCAGCGGCTCGCCCGGGGCCGGGGCGGGCGCCTCTTGTGGCACCGCCTCCTCGGCTGGGGGCTGCTCCTCGGCGGGAGGCACTGTCTCCTCTTCCGGCGTGGTCGCTTGCGGCTGCTGCTCCTCCTCCTCCGGCGGCTGCTCCTCTTGTTGCTCGGTCGTGTCCTGCGGCGCCTGCTCCTTGGCGCGGTCGTCGTTCTTCTTGCCGCCGAAGAAGGTGGTCCGCCCGTCGGTGTTCCCCACCGACCCGCCCGCCACAAGCTCGGGCAGGGTGAGGGCGGCGACGGCGATCACGAAGGCGATCGCCGCGGTGCCGAAGACAGCGCCGAAGGCGATCCTGCGCCGCCGCGCAGTCGGGCGGCCACCGCCCGGCGCGCCGAGCATGGTGCCCCGGCTACCCGGGTCCCCCGGGGGTCCGCCGATTCCCTGGCCGCGAGCGCCCGCCGCTTGGCCGGGCGCCGGATGCCGGCCGCGGGCGCCGTCACCAGGCGCGCCCGCCCGTTGGCCGCCCGCCTGCCCGCCGCCCGCCTGTTGGCCGCCCGCCTGCCGGCCGCCCGCCTGTCGGTCGCGCGCCTGCCGGTCGCCCGCCTGCCGGTCGCTGGTGGCCCGGCCCCTCGCGCCCACGGCCTGGCCACGCCCGCCCAGCGCGCTTCTCCGCGGCTCCGCCTGGCCGGCCCGGTACACCCGGATGGGCGCCTCCGACCCGGGGCCGGGCACCGGCGGCCTCGCCTGGCGGGCTCCGGCCGCAGGCTCGATTGGGGCGCGGTCCGGAAGCGGATCGGCCTCCGGGCTGGCGGGCCGCCCGGCGCCGCCCGCCGCGGGCAGGGAGCGGCGGTCGGATGTGAAGCTCCTGGCGATCCGCTCGGTCGGCCGGTTCAGCATCTCGCTGACCAGCGTCACGATCACAGGGGTCATCGCCGCGGCGATCCAGGTGCCGGCGGTCGAGAGCTGCGAGGTGAGGAGGGCCGCCGCCGCGGAGGCGGCGCTCGCGATGGCGAGCGTCCGCATGTTGAGACGACGTTCCTCCCCGCGCTCGGCGGTGCGCGAGTGGGAAGTCATTCGCCTCCACCTTAGCCACCAGTTCTCGGGGACGTTCCTCCGCCGGCCCCGGGCTGCTCCGGACCGCTCTGGACCGGCCGATAGGGTCCGCTCGTGGCGGCACCGGGCACACGCGACGTCGATCTCGTCGTCGTCGGCGCCGGGCTCGCGGGCCTCGCGGCGGCCGGGGAGGCGGCCGGAGCGGGGTGCTCCGTGCTCGTCCTCGAGGCGCGTGAAAGGGTGGGCGGCCGGGTGCTGAACGAGGACATCGGCGGCGGCCAGGTCGTGGAGGTGGGAGGTCAGTGGATCGGGCCCACCCAGGACCGGCTGGCGGCGATCGCGACCGACGTGGGCGTCGACACCTTCCCCACCTGGAGCGAGGGCGAGAACCTGATCGAGTACGGCGGCCGCCTCCGGCGCTACACGGGCACCATCCCAGCGATCAACCCGCTCGTGCTCCTCGAGTTCGAACGCGCCCAGCGCCGCCTGAACCGGCTGGCGAAGAGGGTGCCGCTCGAGGCCCCGTGGGAGGCGCCGCGCGCGGCCCGGCTGGATGGCCAGACCGCCGCTTCCTGGATGCGCCGCAACGTCGCCCTCGAAGCCCGGCCGCATGCTGCTCGAACTCGGCATCGAGGCGATCTGGGCGGCTCAGCCGGAGGACATCTCGCTCCTGCACATCCTGTTCTACATCCACTCGGCGGGCAGCCTGGAGCTGCTCTCCGACACCGAGGGCGGCGCCCAGCAGGACCGCTTCGTGGGCGGCTCCCAGCTGGTGCCGATCCGGATGGCGGAGCGGCTCGGCGAGGAACGGGTTGTGGTCGACGCGCCAGTGCGGGCCATACGTCAAGGCGGCAAAGAGGGGGTGACCGTGGAAGCCGACGGCGTCTCGGTGCGAGCCCGTCGCGCCATCGTGGCGGTCGCCCCCACGCTCGCCGGCCGTCTCGCGTACGACCCGCCCCTCCCCGGCTTCCGCGACCAGCTCACCCAACGCATGCCGCTCGGCACGGTGGCCAAGTGCATGGCGATCTACGACGAGCCGTTCTGGCGTAAGGAGGGACTCAGCGGCCAGGGATTGAGCGATACCGGCCCGGTGAAGCTCACCTTCGACAACTCGCCGCCAGGCGGCTCACCGGGAGTGCTCCTCGGCTTCCTCGAGGGACGCCGCGCGCGCGAGCTCGGGCGGAGGCCGCGCGGAAGAGCGCCGGAGCGCGGTGGTCGACTGCTTCGCCCGCCTCTACGGGCCCCGCGCGGCGCGGCCGGACGCGTACGTCGAACGCCTCTGGGCCGAGGAGGAGTGGAGCCGCGGCTGCTACGGCTGTCACATGCCGCCCGGGGCGTGGACGAGCTACGGGCCGGCCCTGCGCGAGCCGATCGGACTGCTGCACTGGGCCGGAGCGGAGTACGCGACCGTCTGGAGCGGCTACATGGACGGCGCGGTGCGCTCGGGCGAGAGGGCGGCGAAGGAGGCGATGGCGCGCCTGTAGGACCGGGCGGTGGCCCGCCCGTAGCGTCAAGCCGCCGGGCGCGGCCGCGCCCGCGGGGGGCGAATCCTTCAACTGTCCGACCTAGCTGTTCGTATGGAACACCAGGATCGGACAGTTGAAGAGGTAATCGGGAGGATTGCGCGATTCCAGCACGGGGTCGTCACCCGAAAGCAGTTGCTGGACGCGGGGATCTCGAGTGAAGAGATCAGGCGCCGGATTCACAAGAAGGCGCTTCTCCAGGTGCACCGGGGCGTCTACCGCGTCGGGCATCAGGCGCCCAGCGTCGAAGCGCGCTACATCGCCGCCGTCCTGGCCTGTGGGGAGGGGGCGCTCCTCAGCGGGCGCGCGGCCGCGCGTCTGTGGGGGCTTACCAGGGGGAGCGCGCCGCCGCCTGAAGTAACCGCGCCGAAGCAACGCAGCATCAAGGGCGTTCGGACCCGGCGCGCGCGCCGCGGCGAGACGGAGGCCACCACCTGGAAGGGCATCCCAATCACGACCGTCCCGAGAACACTCGTGGACCTGGCCTCAATGCTGTCGTTGGACGACCTCGCGAGGGCCTGCCACGAAGCGGGCGTCAAGCACCGCACCACCCCCCGCCAGGTCGAGGCGGTGCTCGCGAAGCGGCCAAACGCCCGCGGCGCAAGAAAGCTGAGAAAGGTGATGCACGGTGACGTCCACGTGACCCTCAGCAAGCTGGAACGCACGTTCCTGAAGCGACTGAAAGAGGAAGGGCTGCCGTTGCCGATAACCAACAGGCCGGCCGGGACCAAGAGGGTCGACTGCCGCTGGCCGGAGCACCGCCTCACCGTGGAGCTCGACAGCTACCGGTACCACCGCTCCCGCCACGCCTGGGAGCTCGACCGCCGCCGGGAAAGGGAGGCGCGACGCCCGAGGCGACGATTTCCGCCGCTACACCCACGACGACGTCTTCGAAGCGCCGGAGCACATGCTCAGGGAATTGAGCGTGCTTCTCCGGGGTAGCGAAGGGGTGAGCGAGCGAAGGAGATGACATGCCCCAGTGCGAGGTCTGCGGCAACGAGTACGACAAGACCATGGAGATCACCCGCGGCGGCGAGACCCACGTGTTCGACAGCTTCGAGTGCGCCATCCACGCCATCGCCCCGGCCTGCGACCACTGCGGCTGCAAGATCATCGGCCACGGCATCGAGGCGAACGGCTCGATCTACTGCTGCGCCCACTGCGCGAAGCGGGAAGGCGTCGAGGGCGCCCGCGATCGCGTCGGCGCGTAGGCTGCCGCCCCATCGACCGGGTCGCCGACGACGTCTTCCAGCTCCGCGGCCGGCCGCGCAACACGGTCAACGTCTACCTGGCGGGGGACGTGCTGATCGACGCCGGCACCTCGAGCGCCCGCAAGCGCATCCTTGGCCAGCTCGCCGGCCGCAGCGTCGAGGCGCACGCACTCACCCACGCCCACCCCGACCACTACGGCTCGAGCCACGCCGTCTGTGAAGCGCTGCGGCTCCCGCTCTGGTGCGGCGAGCGAGACGCCGCAGTGGTCGAGGGCGAGCCCCCCGCACACGGCAAGGGCCGCATGACAAAGCTGGTCGAAAGGCTCCCGCCTCCCCAGCCCCACCCGGTGGAGCGCCGCCTCAAGGAAGGAGACGACGTGGCCGGCTTCACCGTGCTCGACGTACCCGGCCACTCCCCCGGCCACGTCGCCTACTGGCGGGAGTGCGACCGGACGCTGATCTGCGGCGACGTCCTCTTCAACCTCAGCCTGCCGACGTTCCGCCCCGGCCTGCAGGAGCCCTACGCCTCGTTCACGCCCGACCCGGCCAAGAACAGGGACTCCGCCCGCCGGCTCGCGGAGCTCCGGCCGAACCTCATCCTCTTCGGCCACGGCCCGCCGCTGCGCGACGGCGACCAGTTCGCGCGCTTCGTCGGGTCGCTACCCGCCTAGCTCTTCGGCTGCCACAGCGCCACCTCCGCGCCGGCGGGCGCGGCCACCACGCTGCGCCACCCGGCGGGCCCCTCCCGCGGCTCGAGGATCACCGAGGCGCCCAGGTCCCTCGCGCGCTCGGTGGCGCCGCCGATGTCGCAGACCTCGACATACGGGAGCCACATCGCGCGCTCCGTG
Organism: uncultured Thermoleophilaceae bacterium; assembly: GCA_963733885.1. GTDB lineage: Bacteria > Actinomycetota > Thermoleophilia > Solirubrobacterales > Thermoleophilaceae > JACVRW01. The sequence continues at coordinate 48,897 of CAVTES010000004.1, forward strand.
TCGTGCTCCACCACACCGCCCTCTATCCCGTTGCCCCAGTCGAGCGTCAGGTAGGACCCGGTGCCCATCTCGATCCGCTCGAGTCGCCACGCGAACAGGCGCGTGTAGAAGCCGCACGCCCGCGGCAGGTTCCCGGTGTGCAGCTCCAGGTGGACGACGGGATGCGTGGACGCCGACGCCATGCCCTGTCTCTAGGACCGGCGCCAGCCGGGAAAGTCATCGCCCGGAGGCGAGACCTGACTGCGACAGCTCGCGGGACCCGGCGCCCGGCTGTGGCCGCGTATGCCAGTCGAGCCACCAGCCCGCGTGACGCACCGCGGAAGCAAGGCCGGAGAGAATCCGTCGCGGCATTTGCCCCTGCATTACCCGCTGGGAACCGCATCAACCGTGTCACCATCGGCCGGGATGCATGCGCACCACCACCACGGTCACGCGCACCCCGCCGGGACGGCCGACCGCGGCCGGCTCCGGTTCGCGCTCGCGCTGATCCTCGGATTCATGGCCGTGGAGGTCGTGGCCGGCATCCTCGCCTCCTCGCTCGCCCTGCTCTCGGACGCGGCGCACATGCTCACGGACGCAGGGGCGATCGCGCTGGCCCTCGGGGCCGCGCGCCTCGCGGCGCGCCCCGCCGCCGGCGGCTACACCTTCGGGCTCAGGCGCGCCGAGATCCTGTCCGCGCAGCTGAACGGCGCCACCCTTCTTGCTCTCGCCGCAGTGATCCTCTACGAGGGCATCCGGCGCCTCATCGACCCGCCCGACGTGGAAGGCGCGACCGTGCTGGTGGTCGCGATCGTCGGCATCGCGGTAAACCTCGCCGCCACCTCGGTGCTTGCCGGCGCGGACCGCCGCAGCCTCAACGTGGAGGGTGCGTTCCAGCACGTGCTGACCGACCTCTTCGCCTTCGTCGCGACCGCCGTGGCCGGCGCAATCGTGCTCGTCACGGGCTTCGCGCGCGCTGACGGCATCGCCGCGCTCATAGTGGCCGCTCTCATGCTGCGCTCCGGCTGGGCCCTGCTGCGCGACTCCGGCCGCGTGCTGCTGGAAGCCGCGCCCAAGGACCTCGACCCGGACGAGATCGGCCGCACGCTCGCCGCCCAGGATCACGTGGTCGAGGTGCACGACCTGCACGTGTGGGAGGTCACCTCCGGGATGCCGTCGCTGTCGGCGCACGTCACGGTCGGGGCCGGCTGCGACACCCAGGTACACCGCCGCCGGCTCGCCGAGCTGCTACGCGATCGCTTCGGTATCGACCACACGACCCTCCAAGTCGAGGCCCGGCACGAGGGCCCGCTGGAGATCGAGCCGCTCAGGCCGGGGGCAGGCTGAGGCGGTGCCGCGCTTCGTGATCCAGCAGCACGCGGCCACCAGCATGCACTGGGACTTCCGCCTCGAGGTCGACGGCACGTTCAAGTCCTGGGCCGTGCCGAAGGGCCCCTCCACGGACCCGCGCGACAAGCGGCTGGCGATGGAGGTTGACGACCACTCGCTCACCTGGGGCGACTTCGAGGGGGTGATCCCGGAGGGCGAGTACGGCGCCGGGCCGGTAATCGTCTGGGACCGCGGCACGTACGAGAACCTACGTGACGAGCCCATGGGCGAGGCCCTGGCCGCCGGCCACGCTTCGTTCTGGCTCGAGGGCGAGAAGCTCCGCGGCGGATGGTCGCTGAGGCGCATTGCGCGAGCCCCCGGCTCGGCCGGGCGCGCTGCGACCGCTTCCAGAGGTCGCGAGTGGCTCCTCGTGAAGCGTCGCGACGAGGAGGCCGACGCCCGGCGCCGGCCGACCAGCACCCAGCCGCGTTCGGTGGTCAGCGGCCGGACGATCGAAGAGGTCCGCAAGGGCGGTTAGCCGGGGCCGCGCCGGCCACACGAGCGACAAGCCCGACCCCGTGACCGAGGCCCGCATCGAGGGGGAGCGCACCCGCAACAGTTACACGGTCGCAAGGGCGGGTACCTCCTAGACATGCCACCTCGCGGAGTGAAAAAGGGCACCAAGCGGGCCCGCCAGTACGAGCACATCAAGGAAAGCCAGAAGGGGCAGGGCCGCTCCGAGGACCGCGCCGAGGAGATCGCCGCCCGCACCGTCAACAAGGAGCGCGCACGCAGCGGCGAGTCCCGCACCCGCTCCCGCACGTCGACCCAGGACATCTCCTCGGGCCGGCGGGGCGGACAGCGGTCGGGCAGCAGTGGACCGAGGGGCCGCACGCGCGACCAGCTGTACAACGAGGCCAAGAAGCTGGGCATCGAGGGCCGCTCGAGCATGAACAAGCGGCAGCTCCAGCGGGCCGTGGACGCCAAGAAGAGCTGAACCCCTACACGCCGATGAAGGCCGTCCTCACGGACGAGCCCTTCGACGATCCCGGCTGGATATTCGAGCGCAAGCTCGACGGCGTCCGCTGCATGGCACACCGGGACCGCGGCGGACCCGTGCGGCTCATGTCGCGCACCGACCGGGACATGACGGGGCAGTTCCCCGAGCTGGCGCAGGCGCTCGAGGCCCAGCCCGTGTCCGACCTCGTCGTCGACGGGGAGATCGTCGCCTTCGCGGACGGCGTGACCAGCTTCTCGAGGCTGCAGCGGCGCGCCCGGGAGCGCGTGTCAGTCTTCCTGTACGTGTTCGACATCCTCCGCCACGAGGGACGGGACGTGCGCGACCTGCCGCTTCGCGAGCGGAAGGCGCTGCTCCGCGACGCCCTCGAGTTCGGCGGACGCCTGCGCTACAGCCAGCACCGAAACGAGCAGGGCAAGCGGCTGTTCGGCGAGGCCTGCCGCATGGGCCTCGAGGGCCTGATCGCGAAGCGCGCGGACAGCACCTATCGCTCCGGAGGGCGCTCGCGCGACTGGCTGAAGCTCAAGTGCCATTTCGAGCAGGAGCTCGTGATCGGGGGGTTCACGGCGCCGCACGGGTCCCGCACGGACTTCGGCGCGCTTCTGGTGGGCTACTACGAGGAGGACGAGCTCAGGTATGCCGGCAAGGTCGGCACCGGCTTCGACCGTGCCACGCTCGAGTCGCTCGGCCGCCGGCTGCGCGAGCTGGAGCGCGACGACCCGCCCTTCGCCCACGTGCACCCCATCCCACGCGGCACCCACTGGGTCGAACCCGAGCTGGTCGCGCAGATCGGATTCTCGGAATGGACGCGGGATGGGCGCCTGCGCCACCCCCGCTACCTCGGCCTGCGTGACGACAAGCCGGCCGGCGAGGTCGTGCGGGAGCGGCCCTCGTGAGGGCGAAGATCTCGAGCCCCGACAAGCGGCTCTTCCCCGCCGACGGGATCACGAAGCTCGACCTCGCCGACTACTACGAGCGCGTGTCCGAATGGATCGTCCCGCATGTGCGCGAGCGGCCGCTCAGCCTCCAGATCTTCCCCGACGGCATCGAGGGCACGGGGTTCTTCCAGAAGAACGTTCCAAAGCACTACCCGGACTGGATCCGCCGTGTGGAGGTGCGGAAGGAGGGCGGCACGGTGATCCACCCGGTCGTCACGGACGCGGAGACCCTCCCCTACTTGGTCGGACAGAACACGATCACCCCGCACGTGTGGCTCTCCCGTTGCGACCGGATCCACCAGCCGGACCGTATGGTCGTGGACCTCGACCCGCCCCCGGGCGAGGACTTCCCAGCCGTGCGCCGGGCCGCCCGCCAGGCCGGCGAGCTGCTGCGCGAGATCGGCCTGGAGCCGTTCGCGCAGGTGACCGGGTCGAAGGGGATCCACGTCTGGACTCCCCTGCGCCGCCGCCCGGACTTCGAGGAGGTGAAGGAGTTCTCCAACCTGTTCGCCGCGGTCCTCGCAGGCCGCCATCCGGACCAGCTCACCACCGAGTTCCGCAAGGCCAAGCGCGCCGGGCGCATCCTCGTTGACGTGCTGCGCAACCGCTACGCCCAGACCGCGGTGCCCCCCTACGGCGTGCGGCCGCGCCCCGGTGCGCCGGTTGCGACCCCGATCGAGTGGGACGAGCTGTCCGACTCGAAGCTGCGCCCGGACCGCTGGACGGTGAAGAACGTGCTGCGCCGGCTGGCGGCCAAGGGAGATCCATGGGCGGACATCGCCCCCGCCGCGCGCGGGATTTCCGAAGCGCGCAAGAAGCTGGACAGGTTGGCGCCCTAGCGGCGCTGGCAGCGCCCGCACCACACCGTGGCGCCGAGGTACGGCTGCTCACGGCTCCAGCACGAACATCTCGACCGCGACGTCCTCGCTGACCAGGATCTGGCTCGTGATTCCCAGCACCCTGCGGCCGACGATCCGCTCGACGGCCTCGACGAAGCGGTCCCGCATGGCGTCCTCGAAGGCGAATCGCGTGTCGCGCACCCTGGTTTGCTCGCCGGCCTCAACAAGCGTGCGTTCCACCGTGGTCATCACGTCCCGCATCACGCAGATCAGGACGTCGTCCAGGAGATAGGACTTCGACCGGGTGGGACCCTTTCCGTAGCGCTCCCGGTGCAGCCGGACGATTGCGTGGGTCACCTCCGCCAGCACGGGGCCGGGCACCGGGGACTCTTGATCGCGAGCGGGCAAGGGATGTCGCACAAGTCGGCTGCGACGATCCGGTTCGTGCCGCCAGGCGGACCCGTTCCGTCCCGTTCGCCCAGAAGACGCCAGACGCCCGGGTCAGCAGGACGTCTCGCGCCGTGGGCATCATGGCAGAGCGGTCGTTTTCGCGCTCCGGGCTCGGGGTAGACCTTTCTATATGCCGACGATTGCGGACGAATCCGCCGAGCGCCGGATCGAGGCGCTGGTGGAGCGCGGCGAGGACCGCGGCTGCGTGAACTTATCCGAGCTCCTGGAGCTGACCCAGGAGCTAGAGCTGCCCGACGACGAGGCCCATGCGCTCCACGAGCGGCTGGAGTCGCGCGGAATCGAGGTAGGTGACGACTGCGGCAACGGCCCCCAGCCGGGCCCGACCTACAACCACGACGAGCTCGTGATCATGACGAGCGACACGTTGCAGCTTTTCCTGCGCGACGTGCGCCGCTACCCGCTGCTGTCCGCCGAGGAGGAGGTGGAGCTGGCGCGGCGCATCGAGCGCGGCGACCTCGAAGCCAAGGAGCGGATGGTCAACTCGAACCTGCGCCTGGTCGTCTCGCTCGCCAAGAAGTACCAGGGCCACGAGCTGGCGCTGCTCGACCTGATCCAGGAGGGCATCCTGGGTCTGATCCGGGCGGCGGAGAAGTTCGACTGGCGCCGGGGCTACAAGTTCTCGACCTACGCCACATTCTGGATCCGGCAGGCGATCCAGCGCGGTCTCGCGAACCAGGGCCGCACGATCCGAATCCCGGTTCACATCGGACAGCGCGAGCGCAAGCTCGCCCGCGTGGAGCGCGACCTGGCCGCCCAGCACGGGCGTCCTCCCACCGACGAGGAGGTCGCCGCGGCCGCCGAGCTCTCGGTCGAGGAGTTGCACGAGACGCGCGAGGTGATGCGCACGATCACGAGCCTCGAGCGGCCCGTCGGCGAGGAGGGCGACACCGAACTCGGCGACCTGCTCGCCAGCGAGGAGCGCCAGCCGCACGAGGAGGTCGAGATCGGCCTTCGCGACCAGACCGTGCGGGACGCGCTCGACCAGCTCCCGGAGCAGGAGCGCAGGGTGATCAAGCTGCGCTACGGGATCAACGGCGACAACCCCACCCCGCTGCGCGAGGCGGGCCGGCTGCTCGGCCTCTCGCCTGAGCGCGTGCGGCGGATCGAGCACAAGGCGCTCGAGCGACTCGCAGAGTTCCGCGAGGTCGCGGCACTCTCAGAAGCCGCCGCGTAGCAGCTGCCACGACATTGACGAGGTGGTGACAGCACTCGCCCAGGTGAGTAAGGGACGGCACGACGGGTAAGCCCTCGGCATGGAAGGTACGACGCGGTTCGATCGGACGAATGACGACCGGTCGGTCGGCGAGCTCGTCAACCAGCTCTCTCAGCAGACCTCTACGCTGGTCCGCCAGGAGCTACGCCTCGCCCAGACCGAGCTGCAGGAGAAGGGGAAGCGCTTCGGGACCGGCGCGGGCATGTTCGGCGGGGCCGGCCTCGTTGCGGCGTACGGCGTGGGCGCGCTCATCGCTGCCGCGATCATCGGCATCGGAACGCTCCTCGAGCTGTGGCTCGCCGCCGTGATCGTGGGCGTGGTGCTGCTCGCGGTGGCCGGCATCCTGGCGCTGACGGGCCGAAAGCAGGTCGAGCGCGGCAAGCCGCCGCTGCCGCAGCAGGCGATCGAGAGCGCAAAGCGCGACGTGGACGAGGTCAAGGCAGCAAGGGGGCGAGCGTGAGCGAGCAGGAGACCGAGCAGCTGCGCCGCGACATAGAGCGGACCCGCGCCGAACTCGGCGCGACCGTCGAGGCGCTCTCGCACAAGACCGACGTGAAGGCGCAGGCTCGCGCCAGGGCGGAGCAGGCCAAGGTCCAGGCGCGCGAGAAGGCCGAGCTCGCGAAACGCCAGGCGCAGGAGAAGCCCGCCATCCCCATCGCCGCCGGCATCGGGGTGGCGATCATGGCGCTGCTGGTGATCCGCCGGAGGAGGCGGTCGTAGTGGCCCGGTTCCGCCACACCGCCCCCGAGAGCCCGACCGATCTGAGGGCCGGCGCCTGGGGCGGCGTGCTCAAGCGCACTTTCAAGGGCTTCCAGAAGGACAACCTGACCGACTGGGCGGCGGCGCTCACCTACTACGGCATCCTGTCGATCTTCCCGGCGCTGATCGTGCTGGTGTCGGTGCTCGGCCTGATCGGCGAGCCGGCCACCCAGCCGCTGATCGACAACCTCGGCGAGGTCGCGCCCGGGCCGGCCAAGGAGATCTTCACCAGCGCGATCGAGAACCTCCAGGGAAGCCAGGGCGCCGCCGGCGTTTTCTTCGTGATCGGAATCCTCGGCGCGATCTGGGCGGCGTCCGGCTATGTCGCGGCCTTCATGCGCGCGTCGAACGCCATCTACGCGATGGAGGAAGGGCGCCCGATCTGGAAGACGGTCCCGATCCGCGTCGGGCTCACCGTGCTGCTGATGGCCCTGACCGCAATCAGCGCCGTGGCGGTGACCGTGACGGGCGGACTCGCCAAGGAGGCCGGCAACCTGCTGGGGCTCGGCGAGACCGCGGTGACGGTGTGGGGAATCGCCAAGTGGCCGGTGCTGCTGTTCCTCGTGAGCTTCATGTTCGCGGTGCTCTACTGGGCCGCCCCGAACGTCAAACAGGCCGGCTTTCGCTGGCTCTCGCCCGGGGGCATCCTGGCGGTGATCGGCTGGGGCATTGCGTCGGCGGCGTTCGCCTTCTACGTGGCGAACTTCGGCTCCTACAACAAGACCTACGGAGCGCTCGCCGGCCCGATTGTGTTCCTGGTCTGGCTCTGGATCTCGAACCTGATGATCCTGCTCGGGGCGGAGTTCAACGCAGAGCTCGAGCGGGGACGGGCGATCGAGGGCGGCATGCGCCCCGAGGAGAAGGAGCCGTTCGCCGAGCCGCGTGACACGCGCAAGATCGAGACGAGCCCGTCCTGACGGTCCGCGCGAGCAACACACAGGCGAACGGGCCGTTCGCCGGATACGCGGAGCCGGACAAGCGGCCACCATTCCGTGCCTATGCGGCGCTGACGGCGCTGTTCAACGCCGGCATGGCGCTCGGGTTGGCCGGAGCCCGCCGGCGCGGCCACGAGCTGCCGGAGCGCATCGACGGCCGCGACCTCGTGCTGGCAGGAGTGGCCACGCACAAGCTGAGCCGGCTGATCGCCAAGGACCGGATCACCGCCTTCGCCCGCGCCCCGTTCACTGAGTACGAGCAGCCCGGCGGGCCGGCGGAGGTCGAGGAGCGCGCCCGCGGGGAGGGCATGCGGCGGACGATCGGCGAGCTGCTGGTGTGCCCCTACTGCCTCGGCATGTGGATCTCGGGTGGCTTCAACCTCGGCCTGGTCACGGCCCCCCGGGCGACCCGGTTCGCGGCATCGGTGCTGACCGGGCTGACGATCTCCGACTTCCTCCAGATCGCATACAGGGCCGCGGAGGAGCGCGGGCTCGGCGGCGAATAGCGCCTACCGGCCAGGCATCCACCGGCCAGGCATCAACGGGGTCCGGGGGCGTGAGGCCCCCGGTCAGCTTTCTTCCTCCAGGAGGAAGAACTCGAAGCCCACATCCGGGTCGATCAGGATCTGGCTGTGGTAGGCCTCCACCCGGCGGCCCAGCGCATCCTCGACGACGCCCTTGAACGACGCCGCCATCGCCTCCTGGAACGTGAGGCGCACGCGGCGGACCAGGTCCGCCTCGCCCTTCTCCGCCAGGGTCCGCTCCACCGTGGTCATGGTGTCGCGCAGGACCGTGACCACGTAGCGGTCCTCCAGCATGTACGTCTTCGCGCGCGTGGGGCCGCGACCGTAGTACTCGCTGAACAGCCGCACGATCCCGTTCGTTATCTCGGCCAGCTCGTCGCCGAGCCGCGTATGGCCGTCCGGGGCCTCCGCCGATCCCACGCGGAGATACTCTCACGCGCTCGTTCATGGCCGCCACTCCCCTGCTCGATTCCCGACCCTGGCGCCTCTGGGTCGTGCCGCACACACACTGGGACCGCGAGTGGTACCTGCCGCTCGAGGACTTCCGCATCCGCCTCGCCCAGGTCATGGACGAGCTCATCGAGACCATGGAGTCGCCCGCCGAGCACCGCTTCACGCTCGATGGGCAGGCGATCCTGATCGAGGACTACCTCGAGATCCGGCCCGAGATGGAGGAGCGCCTGCGGTCCCTCCTTCAGACCGGTCGGGTGGAGACGGGGCCGAGCTACGTACTGCCGGACGAGTTCCTCGTGAGCGGCGAGTCGCTCGTCCGCAACCTGCTCCACGGCAGGGCGGTCTGCGCACGATACGGCGCCACCCCGACGGCGGTCGGTTACCTCCCGGACAGCTTCGGCCATCCCGCCCAGCTGCCGCAGCTGTTGCGCGGCTTCGGGCTCGACACGTTCGTGTTCTCCCGCGGCCTGGGCGAGGAGCGCGAGCGCGTCGGCGGCCGCTTCCGCTGGCGGGCGCCGGACGGGTCCGAGGTGCTGGCGCTGCCGCAGCCGGTCGACTATGCCGCAGGGGCATGGCTCGGACACTCCCGCCGCTCGCCCGAGACGGACCCGGCCCGGAACGCGGCGGACCGCGTGGAGCAGGTCCTCCGCGCCGAGGAGCCGATGCTCGCGGATCCCGGCTTCCGCGACCTGTTCCTCGGGAACGGCTACGACCACTCGGCGCTTCAGGCCGACCTCCCCGACGTCCTGGCGGCGCTGCGCGAGCTGAAGCCGCACGTGGAGGTGCGGCTGGCGCTGGTGTCCGAGTTCGCCCGGGCCATGTCCGCCGAGGACGACCGCCTGCCGGTGTTCCGCGGTGAGCTGGCCGGCGGCGCCCGGATGAACGTCCTTCGCGGCGTGAACTCCACCCGCATACACCTGAAGCAGGCCAATGAGCGCTGCGAGCGGGAGCTTGCAAGCGCGGAGACGCTGTGCGCGCTCGCCCTGCTCACGCGGCCCGGCTTCCGGCACCCGCGTGGGGAGCTGCGGCTCGCCTGGCGCGAGCTGCTGCGCAACCACCCGCACGACTCGATCTGCGGCTGCTCGGTCGACGAGGTGCACGACGACATGGGCCAGCGCTTCCGCACCGCCCTGCAGATCGCTCGCCGCGTCTCCGACCTCGCGCTCCACGCTCTCGGCGGAGGCTGGCGCGCCGGGGACAACGAGCTCGAGCCCCACCTCCATGAGGGCGCCTACCGGTGGGCCTACCGCCCCTCGCCGGGCGGGCCCCTGCGAGCCGACGCGGTGACCGGCGCGGCGTCGTTCGCCAACACGCTGCCGTTCCCGCGCCGGCGGCTCGTGGCGCTCGAGCTGCCGGGCGATGAGACCGAGCCCCGGCCCCTGCAGGTCGAGCCTCACCCCGGCGGCGGCCGCGCGTGGCTCGAGCTGGACCTGGACGGGCTCTCGGCCGCCACCGTCTCGCTGGAGGACTCTCCGGCGCGGCCCCCGGCCCGCGAGGGCGCGCGGGCGGTGGACGAGCGCGCGATCGAGAACGGGCGCTACCGGGTCACGGCGGCGAACGACGGGACGCTCAGCGTGCTCGACCGACTGAGCGGCGCCACCGTGGATGGCCTCCACCGGCTCGAGGACGTGGCCGACCGCGGCGATTCCTACACGTTCTGTCCGCTCGACGGCGACCGCCCGCGCACCCCGCGGAAGGCACGTACGCGGGTCACGGCCGCGGGCCCCCTCTGGGCCGAGCTCGAGCTCTCCTACGAGCTCGAGCTGCCGGCCGCGCTGGACCCGGACCGCCGCCGGCGGGCGGCGGAGAGCGTGGCCTGCCAGGTGGTCACCAGCGTGCGCCTCGCGGCCCGGTCCGGGCGAATCGAGTTCACGACCCGCGTGGCCAACCGCGCCTCGGACCACCGCCTGCGCGTGCGCTTCCCCTGCCCCAGGCAGGTCGAGACGGTGCGGGCCGAGGGGCACTTCGGGGTCGCGCGGCGCGGTCCGCGGCCGAGCTTGAGCGAGGCCTGGTTCGAGCCGCCCCACCCCACAAACCACACGCTCGGCGCGGTAGCCGCCGGCGGCCTCGTTGTGCTCGGCAAGGGGCTCCCCGAGTACGAGGTCACCGAGGAGGGCGAGCTGGCCCTGACGCTGCTCCGCTGCGTTGGCTGGCTGTCGCGCCGCGACTTGTCAACTCGGCGCGGCGGCGCGGGACCGGAGCTTCCGGTGCCGGGCGCCCAGTGCCACGGCGAGCACCTGTTCGAGTACGCGGTCGAGGTCGGCGAGCCCAGGAACGCCGAGCTGCTCCGCCGCTCGCAGGATTACCGCTTCGACTTCGTAGAGGGCCCGCCGGGCGTGGAGCTTCGGCCGCCGCTCGCGGAGCTCGACGGCGACGTCGTGTTCAGCGCGCTGAAGGCCGCCGAGGACGGCAACGGCGTGATCCTGCGGGTCTTCCACGCCGGCGACGAGGCGCGCGGCCCCGGCGAGGCGCCCGGCCTGCCGTCCGGGGCCAGGCGCTGCCGCCTGGACGAAACGGCTATCGAGGACCCCGGCGCCCGGCTTCGGCCCGGCGAAATCGCGACCTTCAGGCTCGTCTAGCGAGCGACTGCCTCGTCGCTCCTGGCTTCCCGGCTCCGCCTCGCGGCCCGGGTGGCCTCCAGCAGCCGCGGCGGCAACGCGGAACGGAACAGCGTGCTCGCCTTGCCCAGCTTCGCCCGGCAGCGCGGGCACTCCTCCGATGTCGCCGACAGCATGGGGCTGTAGACGGTAAGCCGGCAGGTCGGGCAGTTCAGATACGCCATTCCTCTCCTCCAAGTAGCACGCTGGGGGTCCGCGCTGTACAGGGCGGCCAACCCTAGCCCGAAGAGGTACGGGAGTCAACGGAAAGGTGAGGTTCTGCGCGAGCTCCGGCCCGAGACCGATGCGTTTGCATGCAGCGCGCTGCGGGGAAGGCCAGCGGGGAGCCGATGTCTGGAGAGATCACCTGGCGCCCCGCCACATGAATCTGGCCGACGCGCTCGTCATCAAGCGGGGGAACCTCTTCGTGGTGGCGCCGCGCGACGGCGACCTCCCCGGCGAGCCCCATCCCCACGGGCTCTGGTACCGCGACTGCCGGCACCTGTCCGTGCACCGGCTGCGCCTGAACGGTGAGCCGCTGCTCCTGCTCCAGGCCTCGGACGCGCTCGGCACGAGGTCGTGGCACGAGCTGACCCACCCTGCGCAGTCGCTCTCCGTGCGGGTCGAGCGGATGCTGGCCAACGAGCCCGGCCGGATGGTGGAGGGCATCATCCTCGCGAAGCCACGAACCGGGTGACCTGAGCCTCGAGGTCGAGCTGTCGCTCGGGGCGGACTTCGAGCCGATGCTCGCGGTGCGCGGCCTGGTCGAGCGGCCCGAGCGCCCGCCCGTGGAGATGGCTTTCGACGGGGGCGCGCTGCGCTGGTCCGCGACCGGCAGGGACGGCGTGGTACGCACCACGACGGTCGAGCCGAGCGATCCGCCCGCATCGGCCGATGACGGCGTCCTGCGCTTCGAGATCGACCTGCCGGCCGGCGGCGAGCGGCGGATCGAGCTGGGAATCGCCGCGGGCGAGAGCGGGGACGGGCCCGGTCCTGCGCGGCGCCCCACGCCGAAACGCACGGAGATCCGCTCGGACGACGAGCTGTTCAACCGCGTCCTCGCTCGCTCGCTCCAGGACCTCGAGCTGCTCCGGTCCGAGCTCCGGGGACGGTCGTACTTCGCGGCCGGGGTCCCCTGGTTCGCGACGCTGTTCGGCCGCGACAGCCTCCTCGCTGCGATGCAGGCGCTCGCCTTCATGCCGGATGTCGCGGGAGACACCCTGCGGCTGCTCGGCGACCTGATGGGTCGGGAGCTCGACGACGAGCGGGACGAGGAGCCGGGCAAGGTGCTGCACGAGCTGCGCGTGGGAGAGCCGGCGGCGCTGGGCGAGACGCCCTTCGCCCGCTACCACGGCAGCGCGGACGCCACGCCCCTGTGGCTCTGCCTGCTCGCCGACCACGCCGGGTGGTCGGGCAGCCTTGAGCTGTTCCGGGCGCTGCGCCCGCGGGTGGACGCCGCCCTGGCCTGGATCGACCAGCACGGCGACCTCGACGGCGATGGCCTGGTCGAGTACCGGCGCCGGTCGCCGCACGGCCTCGAGAACCAGGGCTGGAAGGACTCGCCCGCCGGCGTGCCCGACGCCGGCGGCCGCGCGCTCGCGCCGCCGGTGGCGCTCGTCGAGGTGCAGGGCTACGTGGCCCGCGCGCTTCGCCGGGTGGGGCCGCTGTTCGCGCTCGACGGCGACGCCGCGCGCGCCGAGCGCCTGCGAAACGACTCGTCCCGGGTCGAGGCCGCGCTCGAGCGCTTCTGGCTCGACGACCCGCGGCGGCTACGCGATCGGACTTGACGGCCGGAAGCAGCCGGGCTCCTGCCTGACGTCGAACCAGGGGCACCTGCTCTGGGCGGGAGCCGTGCCCGCCGCTCGGGCGCGTGCGGTCCGCGACCTCCTGATGGCGGAGCCGATGTTCTCGGGCTGGGGGGTCCGCACGCTGGCCGGCGGACACCCGGGCTTCAACCCGCTCGGCTACCACACCGGCTCGGTGTGGCCGCACGACAACGCGATGATCGGCTGCGGGCTGCGCCGCTACGGGTTCGACGAGGACTTCGAGCGGATCTTCGACTCTCTGCTCGAAGCGGCATCGCAGTTCGACGACTACCGCCTGCCCGAGCTGTTCGGCGGATTCGAGCGGCTCCCGGAAGAGAGCCCCGTCCCGTATCCCGTGGCGTGCCGTCCGCAGGCCTGGGCGGCGGGCTCGATCCCCTGGCTGCTCGCGCGCGGCCTCGGCCTCCACCCCGAGGGCCTGGACGGCCGCCTCCGCGTCGTGCGGCCCTCGCTGCCGACGTGGCTCGATTGGTTGGAGGTCTCGCGGCTGCGCGTCGCGGACGCCACCGTCGACCTCCGCTTCGAGCGGATTGGCGACGGGGTGGAGCTGTCCGACGTGCGCGTGGACGGCCCGCTCGAGGTGGTGGTCGAGCCCGCGGGGCCCGGGCCGGCCGTCGACGCGTAGCCCCGCCACACGCTGAGGCCCTTGCGAGCGAGTTCGCCCGAACCGCTGCAGAGTTCAACCGGGAGGCCGCCTCGTCGTAGGCTCCAGCGTGTGGAGCTCGACTCCGAGATCGGCAGGCTCTATGGCGTTCCGCTCGACGAGTTCGTGGCCGACCGCGACGAGCTCGCCAAGCGGCTGCGGCGCGACGGCGACCGTGAGGCGGCCGAGCGCATCAAGAAGCTGCGGAAGCCGAGCGCGGGCGCCTGGGCGCTGAACCAGGCGGTGCGGCGGCGGCGCAAGGAGACCGACGCGCTGCTCGCGGCGGGCGAGCGCCTCCGGGAGGCGCACGAGGCGCTCCTGGCCGGCGGGGATCCCGCGGCCCTGCGCGAAGCGATGCAGGAGGAGCGGACGCTGGCGTCGGCGCTGGCGGACTGCGCCGAGGCGATCGCGAGCGAGACCGGCAAGAGCGGGCCGGCCCTCCGGGAACGCGTGCGCTCGACCCTGCACGCGGCGGCAGTGGACGAGGAAGCCCGGGGGGAGCTGGCGGCGGGCCGCTTCGTGCGTGAGCGCGAGGCGTCCGGTCTGGGCCCTCTCGGAGCGGCACCCGTGCTCCCGGCGAAGGGGCGCCCCAAGCGGGACCGGGCGCCGGCGAAGGGGGGCAAGGGCTCCCGCGCCGCGGCCGGCGGCGAAGCTTCCACGCGCGAGCGCGCCCCCGCGCGCACCAAGGAAGCCTCCGCCGCCGACCGCGAGAAGGCCGCCGAGCGGGAACGGCGCGAGCGGGTCGCCGAGGCCGAGCGGTCCGTCGAGGAGGCCCAGGCGACGCTCGAGGAAGCCGAGGCCGCGCATTCGAACGCGGCGGAGGAGCTTCAGGCGGCGCGGGAGGCGGTCGGCGCGGCCGAGGACGCCGAGCGCGAGGCCCGCGCCATCGCCCGCGAGCATCGGCGCGCGCTCGGCAAGCTGGAGCGCGAGCTGGAGCGGCTGCGGGGGAAGAGCCGCTAGTACTGGCGCCGCGCTCAGTCGTCGACCTTGTCGCGCTTCGGTCCTTCCCACGGCTCCGCCTCGGGGTCCTGGGAGGGATGGGGCGCGCTCGTGCTCCGGCTGCCGGTGGGCGGGTGGTCCTTGTCGCGCGGATCCTTGCGCGTGTCGTAGGGGTCGGGCCACTCGGTCTCGTCCGGCTCGCCGACCGGGTTGTTCAGATCGTGGTGAGGGTCGCGCTCTGTCATGCCTCGGGCGTACCCGAGGCGCGTGTGCGAAACGCGCGAGTTCGGTTTAGAAGTCGGTCCTTGTGGACAGACTTGTCTCAAGGTAACCGACTCAGGGAGCAACAGCCACCCGGACCGGTGCCGCAGCAGCAAGAGGGGGACGAGGGCGGTCGCCTTGGTCGGATCGGCCGCACTACGGACCTTTGTCAGGTCACAACCGACGGAGGTCCAGAGATGGCAGTAGCACTCGCACCGGCGAGCGTCCCTCGCATACCTTGGCGCAAGAAGGAGAACGACCGCGCCGACGCCCGAGAGACGGAGCGGCAGCTTCTCGTCCGCTACCACCACGAGGGAGACCTCGCGGCCCGTGAGGAGCTGGTCGAGCGGTTCCTTCCGCTGGCCCGCGATCTCGCGCTTCGCTACACCTACACCGACGAGCCGTACGACGACCTGCTCCAGGTCGCGAGCCTCGGTCTGATCAAGGCAATCGACCGCTTCGAGCCCGGCCGCGGGACGAAGTTCACGAGCTACGCCGCGCCCACCATCCTCGGGGAGCTCAAGCGCCACTTCCGCGACAAGGGCTGGGCGCTGCACGTGCCCCGCGACCTCCAGGAGCGCACCCTCGCCGTCAGCCGCGAGACCGAGGTGCTCTCGAAAGCCCTGGGGCGGTCGCCGAAGGTGCGCGAGGTGGCCGCTGCGCTCGGCTGCAGCGTCGAGGCCGTGCTCGAGGCCCAGGAGGCGGCCGCCAGCTACGAGGCCGCCTCGCTCGACGCCCCCACCGCGCGCGATGACGACGAGGCCGCGCCGCTGGTGGACATGATGGGCGGCGAGGACTCGGCCTACGAGCTGGTGGAGAGCCGCGACGCGATCGCCAGCACCTGGAAGGCGCTACCCGACGTGGAGCGCCAGGTGCTCGAGCTGCGCTTCATGCACGACCTCACGCAGCGTGAGATCGGTGAGCGGATCGGCTACTCGCAGATGCACGTCTCGCGGCTGCTCCGGCGGGCGCTCAACCGCCTGGAGACGGCCGCAGCCGCCGCCTGAGCGAGCGGGCGTTCTCCACGGCGAAGCCCTCCCAGTCGTTGTTGAAGTAGACGAGGACCTCGGCCCGGCGACGCCACTGGGCGATCCGCCGGGCCCACTCCTCGATCTCGGTCTGCGAGTAGTTGCCGCGCCGGCCGCGCCGCCCGTGGTGCAGGCGCACGAGCGTCCAGTCGGTGGTCAGCTCGCGGGCCTGGAAGGGCCACTTCGGGTGGTCGCCGATCACGAGCGCGGCGCCGTGTTCGCCGAGCAGGTCGTAGACCTCCTTCGTGAACCAGCTCTCGTGCCTGAACTCGAAGCAGTGCCGCCCCGCGGGCAGGACCGAGAGCGTTCGGGCCAGCAGCTCAGCGTCTGCCCTGAAGTTGGCGGGCAGCTGCCACACGATCGGCCCCAGCTTGCCCGAGCGCACCAGCGGCTCGATCCGCTCGTAGTAGCGCCCGATGCCCTGGTCGATGTCGCGCAGGCGGCGGATGTGGGTCAGGTAGCGGCTGGCCTTGACGGCGAACAGGAACCCGTCAGGGGTCTGCTCCACCCAGCGCGCCACGGCGTCCCTTGATGCGAGCCGGTAGAAGGTCGAGTTGACCTCGACCGTGTCGAACTCTTCCGCGTAGCGCGCAAGCCAGCGCGCCTTGCCGAGCCCCTCGGGGTAGAGGCGCCCGCGCCAGTCGTCGTAGTTCCAGCCAGAGCAGCCGACGCGGACCGGCCGCAGCGAGCTACTCCGAGACGAGCGTCTGGCGGTCCCGCTCCGTGAAGTCGACCTACTGACCGGAGGGCCCGAAGCGGCTCGTCTCGCCCTCGGGCAGGCGACCGTCTCGGCCGACGTAGCCGTCCTTGCCGCCGGCCACCAGGTAGACGGCCGGCTCGTCGCCCACGTTCTTCACCTTGCGCACGGTCGAGCTGTCGACCCGGGCCAGGCCGCCGGGCCCCAGGACGTGGGTGGTGTCGTCGCCGAAGGTCATCTCCACGCGCCCGCGGTGGACGAAGTAGAGCTCCTCCTGCTCGTCATGGAAGTGCCGTCCTGTCTCATAGCCGGGTGGGATCTCTATCGCGTTGACGCCGAAGGCGGTCACGCCGAGGGCGCGGCGCACCTTGCGGAAGCCCGGCCCGTCGGCGAGCGCGTCCACATTCGCGACCGCGAACCCGTCGCCCTCAACCGGTTCGCGCACCTCGTCGGCCATGGAGGGCAGCCTACGCCACCCGCTCGGCGCTGCGCAGACCGCCGCGCGCCCACAACACCGTCACCGCCGCCAGCAGCAGCGCGACGCCGAAGGCGGGCAGCACCTCGGTGGGGTCCCCGCTGAGGAAGCCGCGGCCGGCCTCGAGCACCAGCGTGAGCGGGTTGACCGAGGCCGCCGCCTGCACCCAGCCGGTCAGCAGGTCGTAGGGCACCCACACCGGCGCCATGAACAGCAGGAGGAAGGCGGGCACCTGTATGGCGGGGCCGGCCTGCATCGTGCGGAGCCGCATCGCCACGCCGCTGCCGAACAGCATCGCGGCGGCGTTGACCAGGACCGCGAGGGTGTACAGCCCCACGAGGTCGACGAGGCCCCCGTCGATCGAGAGCCCGGCCACGAGCGCCACGACCGTGATCGTCGCGACCGTGAAGACGGCGCGCAGCAGGGCGGCGATCCAGTAGCCCGCCACGATGCCGCCGCGGCGCGACGCCGCGAGCATCAGCCTGCGCGAGAACCCGGACTCGAAGTCCCGGGCAATGGAGAACCCGGTGAACACACCGCCGAAGGCCGAGGCCTGGAGCAGCACGAAGCCGTAGACGAAGGTCGTGTACCCGGCGCCGTAGTCGAAGCCGGGGATCGAGTCCACCCGCGAGAGGCCGCCCGCGAACGCCGTGAAGAAGAAGAGCGGGAACATCAGCGCCGGGATCACCATCGCGGGGTTTGTGAAGAAGTTGTGGGCGTTCCGCCACCCGACCGCGAGCGCGACCGACCAGAACCCCCCGCGCGTCATGTCCTCACCATCCGCGTGCGAAGCGCCGACGAGGCGGCGGCAAGCGCGATCAGCGCCAGCCCGCCGGCGCAGGCGAAGCCGAGCGCGATGGCCTCGCCATCCCAACCTGTGATCACGAGCGAGCGGATGCCCTCCAGCATGTACGAGACCGGGTTGTAGGTGGCGACGGTCTGGAACCAGTTGATCTCGATCAGGTCGCGCGGGAGCGACAGCGACGACAGGAAAAGCGCCGCGAAGAAGAGCGGGAAAACACCCTGAACGGCCTCGCCCGAGCCGCTCCGGAGGGCGACGAACGCCCCGATGCAACCGAAGGCGAGCGAGATAGTGAGGGACATCGCGACGATCACGAGAGCGCCGGCGAGCCCGGCCGCGATCCCGGATCCGAACGCCACGCCGACTACCAGGAACGTCACGGCCTGGATCAGCCCGAGCGCCAGGATGCCCGCGAGCTGGCCCATCATCAGGGCGACGCGCCGCAGCGGGGTGAGCGAGAGGCGGTTGAGGAATCCGCTCTCGATGTCGCTCGCCACGTTCGTGCCCGCGCTGTTGGCCGAGAACAGGGCACCCTGGACGAACGCGATCGCGAGCGCGAAGTCGAAGTAGGAGTCGGTCGGAAACCCTGGCAGTCGGGTCGCCGAGTCCAGCCCGCTCGAGTTGATCGAAAGGAAGATGAGCGGGAACAGGAGGGACGGCACCACCATCATCGGCTGGCGCAGCGTGCGCACCACCGAGCGGCGGGCGAGCATTCCGACCTGCCACAGGAGGCCTGAACGCACGGCTGAGCGGACCGCCTCGGTCACACCGCCACGGCCTTCGCCGGCTCCGGCTCTCCGTCCTCCTCGCCCGGTTGCTCGGCGGCCTGGCCCTCCAGGGACCGGCCGGTCTTCGACAGGAAGACGTCGTCGAGCGTCGGGGCATGCAGCTGCAGGTGCTCAACCCGGATGTCCTCGGCGTCGAGCGCGCGCACCACATCTGCGAGCTGGGCGTCGCCGCCCGACAGGCGGACCGAGGCGCCCTTGGGGGAGCCCGTCACGGATTCGCCGAAGCGGGCCAGCACCTCCTTCATGCGGGGGAGGTCCCCGCGCTCGGCGGGGATCGCCTCCACGCTGGGGCGGCCGATGTCGGCCTTGAGCGCCTCGGGCGTGCCCTCGGCGACGATTCGGCCCCTGTGGATGATCCCCACACGGTCGGCCAACACGTCCGCCTCCTCGAGGTACTGGGTGGTGAGGAAGACGGTCACGCCGCGGTCGGCTGCCAGCCGCCCGACCTCCTCCCAGAGGGCGGTCCGGCTCTGAGGGTCGAGGCCGGTAGTGGGCTCGTCCAGGAAGAGGATGCGCGGCCGGTGCACGAGCGCAAGCGCGAGGTCGAGCCGGCGCTTCATGCCGCCCGAGTAGCCGCCCACGCGGCGGTCCGCCGCCTGCGTCAGCCCCACACGCGCGAGCAGCTCGTCGGAGCGCTTTCGCGCCGCGGCGCCGCGCATTCCGTGCAGTGCGGTCTGAAGCTTCATGTGCTCGCGTCCTGTGAGGAAGGGGTCGAGCGCCGCCTCCTGGAGCGCGGCGCCGATGGCGGCGCGCACCTGCGCGCCCTCCTTGACCACGTCGTGGCCGGCCACCTGCGCGCTCCCGGACGTGGGCGGCAGCAGCGTCGTGAGCATGTGCACGGTCGTGGACTTGCCCGCGCCGTTGGGGCCCAGGAAGCCGTAGACCTCGCCCGGCTCCACGCGCAGGTCGATGCCGTCCACCGCGCGCGGTCCCTTCTTGAACTCGCGTACCAGCTCGGTCGCTCGAATCGCGGCTTCGCTCATAGCGGCCGAGCGTAGCACTTTAGTTGAGGTTGTCGACTATCTATGGATTCGATTATCATCGCTCTCCAGCATGGCGAGTAACGGCGATCCAGCGGTCGAGGCATGGGAGCTGCTCTGGCGGCTCATGCAGGCGAACAAGCCGCGCTTCATGGCCTTGGCTCAGGAGCTGGGCCTGGCGCCGATGCAGCTGCACGCCCTGAGGCTGATCGAGCCGGAGGTGGAGGTGCCGATGAGCTCGTTGGCCGGAAAGCTCTTCTGTGACGCGTCGAACGTGACGGGCATAGTCGACCGGCTCGAGGCGCGCGGGCTGATCGAGCGGCGCCCCGCCCAGCACGACAGGCGAGTGAAGCTCCTCGTCCTGACCGCCGAGGGCGAGCGCGTGCGCTCGATCGCCCATCGCCAGATGACCCAGCCCCCTCCGGAGATCGCCGAGCTTGCGCTCGAGCACAGGCGCGCTCTGCGCGACGCGCTGCGCGCCGCGATGGCCATCGCGGAGGGGGCCTCAGCCCGGGCGCCGGTGGTCTAGCGCTTAGGCCGGCGTGTGGAGCGCGCTCTCCACGCCGCGCACGCCGTCGACCTTCGCCGCAGCGTCGCGCAGCTCCTCGATCTTCGCGGGGTCGTCGACCTCCCCGCGCAGGTAGGCGGTCCCGTTCTCCACGCTGACTGACACCTGCCCCTTCGGGGCATCCGGCGCGCGGAAGATCTCGCTCTCCAACTTGGCCTTGAGGGCCGCGTCGTTCAGGCGCTCCTCGGCGGGCTCACGGCCCGTGCCTGGTGCCGCGGAGGTGGCCTTGCCCTTGATCGCCCCGCCGGCATAGCTCGCCTTCTGGGCGGCCTGGTCCTTGCCCTGGCGGGCGTACTTCGCCGTCTTGTCGCGCGCCACATTGCGCCGGCGCGTCCCGTCCTTCGGGTCGAGGAACCAGGCGGCGGCGGCGCCTATCGCCGCGCCGATGAGCAGCTTCAACATGAGTCCGCGCTCCTTTCGGTCGTTTCCGAGACTCCGGAAGACGTTTCCCGGGATGCGGCGCGTGAATCTCGTGGGCGGCCTAGAACCTGAGCAGAGCGGCCACCCCGCCCGCGCGCGCCTCGAGCTCCTCCCGCCTGCGTCGCACGGCCAGGATCTCGGCCGACTGCTGCAGCGTCAGCTCGATCGCCGCCTCGGTCAGGTCGTCGAGCTCCTCGAGCTCGGAGCCGTCCACCGGACAGGTGCGGTCGCCCTCGGGGCCGACCCAGCCGCACTCCGGGCAGGCCGTCCCGGCGGCGTAGAAGCGCTCGTCCAGCAGCAGGTACTCCACCCGGCGCTCGTTGAGGGCCTGGAGCACCTCGTCGAGCCCGAGGGCCGCCCGGCCGCCTTCGCCGAGACGCTCGAGCGCGGCGGCCTCGCGCTCCTCCTCCAGCTCCTCCAGCAGCGGGCGCGCCTTTTGGAGGACCCGGTCGGGGGTCGCCGTGTCCACGTCCACTTCGATGCGGCCGGCCAGCCGCTCCGAGAGGTAGCCGTGGAGCTTCGACTCGAAGTCCGCAACCACCACGCGCGGGCCGCCCAGGATGAGGCGCTGGAACGGGCGGCGCTTGAAGTGCTTCATGAGCACCTCGGCCGTGTGCTTTAAGTGGTCGTCCTTCTCCTTCTCGATGCCGCGCTGGTAGCGCGCCTGGGACCAGCCCCCCTGGTCGTGCTGGCCGAAGACCACGTCGTGGATCTGCTCGACCTCGCGCAGGCTCTCCGGGGAGCCGCGGAAGACGCGTGCGTCGCGCCTGCTCACTAGGGCCACGCACCAGCGTTCGCGGCGCTCGAGCCGTGCCAGCGGCCCGACGAGCGGCGAGCGACCGATCGCCACGCGACTGGGCACCGGCCGTGGCAGGGCAATCACCTCGAAGAGGCCGGACGCGTTGCTGGCGAACACGGCCACGGCCTGTGCGCCCTCGGTCGGCAGATCGTGCTCCAGCAGAGCCGCCGCCCGCTTGAGGCTGGCGTGGAGATCGACCTTGTCCTGGTGCGGCAGGCCGTCCCTTTCGCGGAGTCTGCGCTCGGCCTCGTCGAGCAGCGAGCGGACGGCGGTGGCCCTGGCCGGCGGTGTCGCGAACTGCGCCGGATCCAGGTCCAGATAGAGGCTCAGCACGACGGGGCGGTCGAGCCGGACCTGGGCCAGACGCCGAAGCTCGTCACGATCGGGGGCCGTCACCTGCATGCCCATGCCTCCTTCGCCGAGGACTGACTTGCCGGGCTCCTACCCATGCGCGATTGGGCCGACACTCTACCCGCCCTTTCCGCAGTCCGATACCCTGATTCTTACGCGAAGTAAGTAACCAAACGCCGCTAGGAGCGTTTGTTATTCGAGGCCGAATGCCGCCCGAGTCGTTTGGTCTTCCGAACGAGCCATTTTTTCGATATACTTTCGATGAATCTCGAACTATCTAACGGAGTGAACACGACGAGTACAAGCACCACCGGGACCGAAACCCATTCCTACACGCCCGAACTGGAGGATTCGCTCCAGCTCTTCTTCAACGAGGCCCGCAAGCACCCGCTGCTTACGGCCGAGGAGGAGATCGAGCTGGCCAAGCGCATCGAGCGCGGCGATCTCGAGGCCAAGGACCGCATGATCAACTCGAACCTGCGGCTCGTGATCTCGGTAGCGCGTAAGTACCAGGGTCAGGGGCTCCCGCTGGGAGACCTGATTCAGGAGGGCATGCTGGGGCTGATTCGCGCGGTCGAGAAGTTCGACTGGCGCAAGGGCTTTAAGTTCTCGACCTACGGAACGCTGTGGATCCGGCAGGCGATCGGACGCGGCCTGGCCAACTCGGGCCGGACCGTGCGGCTGCCCGTGCACATTGTCGCGCGGGCGCGGAAGATCGCGGACGCCGAGCGCAAGCTCGCCGTCGAGCTAGGCCGCCAGCCCACCGAGGAGGAGATCGCGGCGCACATCGAGCTGCCGCTGGACGAGGTGATCGACATCCGCCGCGCCGATCGCGGGCCCACCAGCCTGGACCAGGGCGTGGGCGAGGACGGCGAGACCGCCCTCGGCGACCTGATCGCCGGCGACGGCCCCTCCATCGAGGACTACGTGAGCACCGAGATGGGCTCGGCTGCCCTGCGGCAGGCCGTCGGCACCCTGCCCGAGAACGAGCGGACCGTGATCACGCTCCGCTTCGGACTCGACCGCGAGGAGCCGCAGGCCCTGCGCGAGACGGGCCGCCGGCTCGGTCTCTCGAGCGAGCGCGTTCGCCAGCTCGAGGACCAGGCCCTGCGCCGGCTCTCGAGGGACGACTCGGTCGCCGCGCTGCGCGAAGCCGCGTAGAGCGCCCCGGCCCTAACCGCCCGGCCCTCCCCCGGGCCCCCGAGCGCGCCCGCCTCAGAGCGGGCGCGCCGTCTTTTCAGCCAGATGGCGCAGCAGCGCCGTCATCCCGCCCTCGGCGTGGATGGCGCGCTGCCGCGCGGGCGCGCCTCCATCCCGGAGGATGCGTTCGACTCCTTCGAGGGCGGCGTCCTCGCCGCGCAGCTCGTCGAGCAGCTCGCGGACGGCCTTGCGCGCCGGCCGCAGCCGGCCCCGGAAGAGCAGCTCGGCGTCGAGCCCGTCCCTGACGGCTCGGAAGCTCGACCAGTGGAGCGCCTGGTCGGGGGCCAGGTCGGCGATCGGCTCCTCGGCCGCCCGACGAGCCAGCGAATGGACGAGGGCGGCGACGCCCGCGGCCTCCTCGAGACCGGTCTGCACATCGAGCTCCCTCAGCTCGATCGTGCCGAGGCGCGGCTGCAGGCGAGCGTCCCACCAGACCATGGTGTGGTCCTTCGGACCCCCGCCGGTGGCGATGGCGTCGAGCGCCTCGAGGTAATCCTCCCAAGCGTTCAGGCGTGGCGGTAGCCCGCGGCCGGGGTAAGCGCGGATGACCGCGGCGCGGGCGCTCGCGAGGCCGGAGTCGAGGCCGAACCAGAACGGCGAGCCGGCCCCCAGGGCGCCGATCAGCGGCAGCGCCTCGCGCAGGCCCATCAAGCCCGCCACGGCCGCATCCGGCGAGGGCATCGCCACGTGCACGTGGAGTGCGCACTCGGGCGTGCGCTTGATGAGCCCGCGCATCTCGCCCTCCACCCGCCGGTAGCGGTCGGAGTCGACGAGCCGGACGTCGCCGAAGCTGGCGTCCGGGTGGAGCCCCACCGCCATCGGCGCACCGCCCGCCGCCACCACCGCGGCGCGGCCCGCGGCAATGTCAGTGATCGCCTCACCCGCCGTCTGCCGTGGCTCCGACCGGACCTCGACCTCAGCAAGGAAGGCCTCGTGGTCGGCCCGGTCCTGCGGCAGGTGCATGCCGGGCACCACGCGGTCGGCCACGTGCGCGAGCTGGAGCGTCTCGGGATCGACGAGCAGGAGCTCCTCCTCCAATCCAATCGTGAAGGGCTCCCCGGTGCCGAAGCGGTGTTCGTGGCGGGCGAAGGCCGAGTCGGAGGGCGGCGCCTCGCCGGCCGCGGGCTCCGCGGAAGGCGGCCGCTCCGCGTCGCCGCTCACGGACTCTCCCCAAGCGCCGCGCGGGCGGCTATCCGGCCGAACACAAGGGCGGCCGCCAGCCCGCTCGCGTAGCCGCCGGTCGCGAGCCCGCCCGCGTCCGCCCCGCACGCGAACACTGCCGGGGCCGCGCAGGCGGCCCTGTCGATCCTCAGCCCGCCGAGCGTCGTCGTGATCCCGGCCACGGTCTCCACGGTCACATGCTCGGCCTCGCGCCGGACGGGCGCGCCCGCCGCCTCCGCGGCGTCCACCATCTCCCCCACCGTCCGGTCGCGCACCCGCTCGCGCAGCGCCGCGCGCGGCACGCGAAACCAAGCGCGGGCACGCGGCTGCCTCGCCATCCACTGCGCCGTGTCGATCTCGGACCACGTCGCGTTCTCGTGAGCCTTCCCGCGCGCGTTCGTCACAACGGCGTGATCGGCGTACAGCTGCGCCAGCCGCACGAAGTCGCCCGGCTCGACGCGCGCCGGGGGCGCCGGCATCGCGCGGGCGTACACCTCGTCGAGCCCCGGTCCGGCCTCAGCGCCGGCGGCGAGCCCGAGCCGCAGGCCGTCGCCCGTCGACCCCGGCGCGGCCCGAAGGAGCAGGTGATCGGCCTCGGAGGTCACGTGCTCGCGGACGAGCGCGTGATTCGCCGCGAAGCCGCCCGTGGCCAGGACGACTGGCTCGGTGCCTGACAGCTCGCGCAGCGGCGAAGCGGGCCGCACACCGGCCAGCCCGCCCGCGGCATCCACGAGGGCCCGGGTCAGCCCCTCCGGGTCGAAGCGCACACCGCTCGTCAGCGGATTCCCCGTCGCGCGCGCCAACGCGGGCGCGCCCAGCGACTCGAGCCAGCGGAGATCGGCGTCCAGCCGCTCGAACAGCAGCCGCTGCAGCTCCGGGTCGCCGCCCGGGCAATCGGCGCGGAAGCGGTCGAAGTCGCGGTGACGCCAGATCACGCCGCTCGAGAGGCGCATCGACCCGCCCGGGCGGTCCAGCTTCTCGAACACCGCCGGCGCCGCGCCCAGCCGTCGCGCCTCGGCCGCCGCCACCAGGCCGGCCATCCCCGCGCCGGCCACCACGAGGTCGCTCAAACCAGCGCGAACCCCGGCTTGTGCTCCACGTACTCGATTCGGACGCCGGCAGGACCGCGCAGGAAGACGGCAAACGTGTTGGGCGCGTCCTTGACGTCGTCCACCTCCACCCCGCGCCGCTCGGCCTCGCGCTGCACGTCGCCGGCGGAGTCGACCAGCAGTGCGATGTGGTTGAGCAGGGGCCGCTCGCCGCCTGCGCTCTCGCCCTCCACGATCCGGAGCTCGCGGTCGGCCACCCGCAGCGCGCCGTCGCGGCGGTCGAAGCCCATCTCCTCGAGTTTGTCGAGCGCACCATCGCGGTCGGGTAGGCGCAGGATCACGTGGTCGAGATCGAAGTCGGTTCCGCCGCGCTCCACGAGCACGATCGGAACTCCGTTCGGTGCCTCGAGCACGGCGCAGCCGTGCTCGTGCCGGACAGCTGCCGACTGCGGCAGGCCGGACACGGCCGCCGACAGGTTCCCCACGCGCAGCCCGATGCGCTCGAGCGGGCCGCGCTCGCGCGGCCCCTCGGCCTCGAACAGCGTGATCTTGCCGAGCTTGGCGTCCACGCCCACGAGGGTGAAGGCGTCGGTCTCCTCGATCACGTGCATGCCGAGGTGGTCGCACAGGAAGCCGGCCAGGGCCTTTCGCCGGTCCACCCAGAGGGCGACGTGGTCCAGGCTGCTTGGGCGGATCGCCTCGGTCATCTCGATTCGGTTACCCGCCGGTCCCGCACGAATCACGCTGCCTCCTCCAGCCGCTCGACCTCGTCACGGTCGAGCTCGATCGACTCCGCTCGCATGTTCTCCTCGAGGTGCTCGACCGACCCGGTGCCGGGGATCGGCAGCATCACCGGCGAGCGGGCGAGCAGCCAGGCGAGCGCGAGCGGGCCGGGCGCGGCGTTGTGCCTGCGCGCCAGGTCGTCGAGAGTCCCGCCGGGGCGGGCCAGCTCCCCGATCGCGAGCGGGAACCAGGGAATGAAGCCGATGCCCTCGCGCTCGCAGGCCTCCAGCACGTCCTCCGAGTGCCGGTCGGTCAGGTTGTAGCGGTTCTGCACCGTCACCACGTCGACGATCGCGCGGGCTCGCTCGAGCTCCTCGCCGGAGACGTTCGAGATCCCGATGTGGCGGATCTTGCCCTCGTCCTGAAGCTCCTGCAGCGCGCCGAGCGAGTCCTCGAGCGGCACCCGCGGGTCGGGCGCATGGAGCTGGTACAGGTCGATCCGCTCCAGGCGAAGCCGGCGCAGGCTCCGCTCGCAGCACTCCTTCAGGCGCTCCGGCCGGGCGTCCCGCGGCCACTCCCCCGGGCCGGTCCGGCGCAGCCCGCCCTTCGTGGCGATGACCAGCCCCTCGGGGTACGGGTGGAGCGCCTCCGCGATCAGGTTCTCGCTCACCTCGGGCCCGTACGAGTCCGCGGTGTCGATCAGGTTGACACCGAGCTCCACAACGCGCCGGAGAAGGCGCCGGGCCTCCTCCGGATCGTCCGGCGGTCCCCAGATCCCGTCACCGGTGATCCGCATCGCCCCGAACCCGAGGCGGCGGACCTCGAGGTCACCGCCGATTGTGAAGGTGCGCATTCACATTGAGGCTAGTCGTCGTCGTCGCGTCCCCTTCCGCGCCCGTCGCGGTCGCCGCCGAAGGGGCCCCAGATCGCGTAGGTGAGCGCCGCCAGCTCCGGCGGCAGGTTGGGCACGCCGCGGTCGCCTTGCTGGCTGACGAAGAACGTCCTGCCGTCCGGGCTGAACGTGCCGCCGCAGAACTCGGTCTCGTTGATGACCGTTCGGGCGAAGTCGTAGATCTCGCCCCGCGGGGTGACCCCGCGTATGAACTGCTCGTCGTTTGCGTCCTCCTGGAGCCATACGTCGCCGGTGTGCGGGACCACCACGACGTTGTCCGGGCCGTCGAGCACCGCCGTGCTCGGCGACTCGAAGATGAGCTTCAGCTCGCCGCCGTCGCGACCTCGGGGGCGGTACTGCCACAGCTGCCCGCACTGGGCCTCGCCGCCGGTCGTGCAGTCGAAGTAGATCCGGTCGTCGGCCGTCCACGAACCCTCGGTGCGGTCGAAGATGGCCGCGCCCTTCGACTGTGCCTCCGCGCGGACGGTGTCCTGGGCCGGGTTCGGCTCCTCGATCCTGACCCACTCGACGGGGAAGGTGTCGCCCGGGTTGGCCAGGTTGGCGTCGAAATTCGGCCGCCCGCGCACCACGAGCGCCTGGAGCATGCCGCCGAACGACGCGAGGTCGCCCGCCTCGCGCGGCCGGCGCCGCGGCACGAAGCGGTAGAAGGCCGCGTCACCCCGGTCCTCGGTCTCGTACAGCACGCCGTCGAGCCACGTCACGGCTTCGTGCGAGAAACGGCCCGCCGCCAGGATCGGGATCGGGTCGACCGGGCCGTCGGTGTGCGCGTCGATCTCGAAGCAGAAGCCGTGGGGGACGCCGCTGCCCGGCACGGTGTTGTTCTCCACGGAGCCGTAGTTGAAGATCTCCTCGCACGTGATCCACGTGTCCCACGGCGTGAGGCCACCGGCGCAGTTGGTGTGGGTGCCGCCCAGCACGGCGAACTGCTCCGTCACGCGGCGGTCCCTGGAGACGACCAGCTTGGTGTTGCCGCCGCGCACGTTCGGATCCTGGTCGTAGCGCATGCTCTGCGGCACCCTGCACTCGATCTCGCCCGCGCGCGAGCGGTTCTCGTGGTTGCGGATCAGGATCGAGCTGCCCCCGCCGCCCCGGTAGGCCGCCGTCCCGTCGAAGATCCCCGGCGTCGGGTTGCCGTCGTCCATCGGCTCGTTCTGGCGCGAGATGACGCGGTATCTGAAGCCCTCCGGAAGCGCGAGATACTCGATGCCGTCGTCCTCGTCCGGCGTCGGCTGAAGCGGTCCGTACCCCTCGCTGCGCCGGCTCCGACCCTCGGCCATGCTGGCCTGCAGCGCGGACATCGGCCCGGCGAGCGCGAGTCCGCCCCCGACGGCGATCGACCCCTGAGTGAAGCCCCTGCGCGTGACATCGACGGCCATGCTGCTCCCTTCGCTTTTTGTAAACGCGGGCAGACCTATCCCGACGGCTGACACTTACCCGGGCGAGACGGGCGCTTGTGACCGTCTCGTGATTGAGCGGTGTCAATTCGCGTTTTGGCGCGTACGATCCCGCCGTGCCGTCGCGTGACATCTATGGACCGCCGCTCCCGCGGGGGGCGGACGACGGCGCACCGATCTCGCGCCGCTCACTGCTCCGGCTGCGGGTGGGCAGCACGGCGCGGCGCGACATCGACTACGACGCGGTCACCGACCGCATCCGCGCTCGCTGGGAGCGAGACGGACACGAGCCGCTGCTGCGCCAGCTGGAACCCGCCGCCGAGCTGCTGGCCGACCTGGCGCTCGTGGCGCCCGGCAAGCGGGTGCTCGACGCCGCCGCGGGCGACGGCAACGTGGCGCTGGCGGCGGCGCGCCGGGGGGCGGAGGTGGATGCGTGCGACCTCTCGCCCCGCATGACGCAACGGGGCCGGGATCGCTGCCCCGCCGCCTTCTGGCGGGTTGCGGACGTCCAGGCGCTGCCCTACGACGATGGGGAGTTCGACGCCGTGCTCTCGAGCTTCGGGGCCCAGCTCGCCCCGGACCCCCGGCAAGTGGCCGCCGAGATCGTGCGCGTGGCCCGCCCGGGCGGCTTCGTGGCGCTCGCCGCGTGGGTACCGCGCGGGCTGCCCGGGCGGATGGATGAGCTGGTCGAGCCGTTCACCCCGCTTCCGGACGGGGTGCAGCGGCCGGATCGCTGGGGCGTAGAGGAGGTCGTCCGCCGCCGGCTCGGCCCCCTGTTGGAGGACCTCCAGGTGCGCACTCGCACGTTGCCGCTCCGGTTCGACACCGCCGAGGCAGCCTTCGACGCCATCGTCCGCCCGCACCCGCTGCACGCGGAGCAGCGGGAAGCGCTGCGACCCGCCTTCGAGCGCCTGCTGGGCTCCTGCAACAACCGGCCGCCGGCGGTGGAGATCGACGCGCGCTACCTGGCGGTCGTGGGACAGAGTTCCCGGGTAGGCAGTTACGCTGCGTTTACAAGCGCGCGGTTCCCGGCAACTTAGCCTGGCGCAGCCACCGATCCCGATCGTAGGAGCACCGTGACCATCTCCTCTCGCCCTGCCGATCGCAGCCAGGCCGCAGACCGTCCCCTCCGTGGGAAGCTCTCCTCCGCCACGCGGCGCGACTTCATCCGCGGCGTAGCCGCCGCCGGGGCGAGCACCGCCGGCGCCGTGGCACTGCAGAGCAACGGCCTCGACCTCTTCACCGAGCAGGCCTTCGCCCGCCATCGCCGCAACGACTTCAGCGAGTTCAGGGCGATCGCGCCCTCGAGCGAGGACGTGCTCGAGGTGGCGAACGGCTTCCGCGCCGACGTGCTGATCTCGTGGGGCGACGTGTTCCGGGACGGGGACCGTCGCCGCCTGCGCTACGGCTTCAACAACGACTTCCTCGCCTACTTCCCGCTGCGTGGGAGCAGGGAGGGCCTGCTGTTCGTCAACCACGAGTACCCGGACCCCTTCTTCCTGCACGGCTACAAGCCGGACGCGAGCTCGAAGACCGCGGCTCAGGTCCAGGAGGAGCAGGACTCGGTCGGCAACTCAATCCTGCACGTCAAGCGGCGCGACAACGGCCGCTGGAAGGTGGTCTCGCCGTCCAAGTACAACCGCCGGATCTACGGCGACCGGCCGGACCTGGTGTTCACCGGGCCGCTCGTGGGCGCCCTGGGGATCGGCGCCAGCGCCCACGGCTCACTCGGCAACTGCTCGGGCGGCATCACCCCCTGGGGCACGGCGCTGTCATGCGAGGAGAACTTCGACGGCTATGGCCTGAACGTGACGCGCGACGTCGAGTTCGCCTACGGCTGGCCCCAGTTCGGCGGCCAGCTCGCGGACGCCGAGTACGACTTCAACGCCTTCAAGAAGTACGGCTGGGTCTGCGAGCACGACCCGTACGACCCGGACTACGTCGGGCGAAAGCACACGGCGCTCGGCCGCTTCCGGCACGAGAACACCGCCTTCCGGCACGAGCCGGGCAAGAAGTTCGTGCTCTACATGGGCGACGACAAGGCGAACGAGGGCGTCTACAAGTTCGTCTCGGACCGCAGCCTGCGCTCTTCGCGCCACCGCGGCGACAACCGCCGGATCCTGGAGGAGGGGCAGCTCTACATCGCGCGGTGGGAGCCGGAGGGCCGGCGCCGCTTCGCGGTTGCGGGCAGCACGAATCCAATCAGCGCCACCGAGGGCACCGGCACGTGGGTGCGCGTTCTCGACTCGGAGCTCGACGACACCGCGACGAAGCTGCGGGCGCGCTTCGGCACGGCGTTCGACACCCACTTCGCGACCAATCGGCCGGAGGACGTGGAGGTCGCCGAGGACGGCAGCGTGTTCATCGCGCTCACCAACAACAGCTCGGTGCTCGACTCGCACGGATCGGTGCGCCGACTGAGGGAGCAGGGGAACGACCCCGAGGCGCTGGAGTTCGTGTGGCGCGACTACGCCGCGGGCGGGCCAACCGGATCTGGCGAGGTGGGTCGCGAGGGCTTCTCGAGTCCCGACAACCTGGTCTTCGACAAGGCCGGCAACCTCTGGGTGGTCACCGACATCTCGAGCCTCTCGCTGAACGTGCCGGGCAACCCGTTCACGTACCACAAGAACAACGCGATGTTCATGGTCCCGACCTCTGGCCCGAACAGGGGCGTCGGCTTCCGCTTCGCCAACGGACCGGTGGAGTGCGAGATGACCGGGCCCTACTTCACGCCCGACGAGGAGACGCTGTTCGTGAACATCCAGCACCCGGGCGAGGCGACGGGCATCAGGGCCAACTCGCCTGGCGTCTTCGGCCAGGAGGCCACCTACACGAGCTGGTGGCCGGAGGGCAACAAGACGGCGAACGACAACCCGTCGACGCCGATGCCCTCGACGGTGGCGATCACCCGCGGGCGGCCCGGTGAGGGGAGCGACGACGGGGACGACGACTGACGCGCCCTAGACGCGGCGAGTAGGTTAGGCTGCCCTAAGTTAGGGCAGCCTAACTGATCCCTCACCCGACCCCGGGAGCTCGCCCATGCGTCCCACGTCACTCGCTTCGCTCCTCGCCCCCACCTGCGTCGCGCTCGCTTTCCTCGCCACCGCTTGCGGCGACGACGACGCCTCCGGCGAGAAGACTGCGACTACGGCCGCCGCGACCGCCGAGCTCGGCGCCATCAAGGCCTTCCTCACCGACCACACCGCGCGGCTGGTCGCCGACACCGCCACGATCCGTGAGGACGCCGAGGAGTACCACCGGCTCGCGGAGCGGGCCGGGTTCGACTACCGGCGCCTGCTGGAGGAGAACCGCGCCGAGGTCAGGGCGTTCGTCAGGAGAGCCCAGGACGGATTCCGTGCCGCGAACCCCCGTTACGAGGAGATGGAGGGAGTCGTGGCCGGCGTGCCCGAGCTGGCCGACTTCGACGTGATCATCGACGCCGGCGGCGACGCGAGCGACCCGGAGAACGCCGTGCCGTTCGACATCGAGACCCCGGACGGGCGCACCTTCGAGCAGCCGGGCAACTTCAACTACCTGATCGAGACCTCCGCCTTCGGCACCGACGCGAAGTTCCAGGCCAAGGGGGTCGAGCCCGATCTGGATGGCGACGGGAGGATCGAGTTCGGCGAGTCGGTCCCGGACGCGGGGTTCTACGTGGCGGCGGCGCGGGACTTCGAGCGCTACGCGCGCGACCTCGACGAGGCCGCCCAGGCCTGGGAGCCCACGCCCAGCGACGCCTTCACCGCGCTCGTGGTGATGACTCCGACGATGTCCGAGTACTTCGGGGCCTGGAAGAACTCGCGCTTCATCGCCGGGGAGAAGGCCAGCGAGAACGCCTTCGTGGCCGCCTCGCGCCTGGGGGACATCGCCGACATCCTCAGCGGCCTCAACACCGTTTACGGCAACATCACGCCGCTCGTGGCTGAGGCGGACCCCGAGCAGGCACGCCAGACCGGCGCCGGCCTGCGCCGCCTGCACGCGTTCGCCGCGGGGCTCAGGGACCGTGAAGCCGCAGGGCGCGGGTACACGGCGGAGGAGGCCGACCTCCTCGGAGCGCGTGCCCAGGAGCAGGCCGAGGCGATCGCAGGTCAGATCACCCAGGCCGCGGCCAACCTGAACATCGAGATCCAGGAGGGGTAGCCATGCGCGCGGGCGCGCTGCTCGCCGCGGTGCTCGTCGCGCTGCTGCCCGGCACCGCCGCGGCGGCGTCCCCCTGGCAGGCCGAGGAGCGGATGCAGGCCGGGCTGTTCGACGCGCAGACCGCGCTGCTGCTCGACGCGCCGCCTGCCGGGGCGGGGGCGCCCGGCGCGGCGGTGCCGCAGCGGGCGCTGCGCCGCGTGCGGGCGGCGCGCATCGCCTTCCGCGGACCGCTCGTATCCGGGCTCCGCCGCGAAGCGCCGGACGCCTACAGGGATGTCCGGGCGGCCCTCCGCGCCGCCTCCGCCGCGGTCGCGGCCGCCGACCAGGTCTCCCTCGCCGCGGCGCGAGGTCGCGCTCGCGCCGCCGTGCTCCGCGGCTCCTATGCCGTAACGCTCGCCGCCGTCAGACGCGGGGACGCCCGCACCGCGTCGCGCTGGCTGCTCCTTCGCGAGTTCAGGAAGGCCACGCGCTTCACGCGCCCGGGCGTGGATGCCACCAACGCCGTGCGCCTGCTGCGCCGGGGCAAGGGCTCCCCCGCCCGAACCGCCCTGGCCGTGCGCAAGGACCTGCTCGACGCGTACCAGTCGCGCCTCGTCGACGAGCTCGAGGAGGCCGGCGCCGCCAACGCGAAGGGCTTCCGCGCCCGCCGGGCCGAGGCGGCCGCCATCGCCGCCGGGTACTTCGGCATCCTCGCGGAGGAATACGGCGAGCAGCGCGGCGACGCCGGCCTCGCCCGAGCCATCGCTGCGTTCCGGCGGCTGGGCGCGACGGGCGCGGACGGCGGCGGACGCGAGGAATTCGACGCGGCCCTCGCCGAGGCCCGCGCGGTCCTCGACGGCTTCACCGCCGCCCCCTTCACCCGCGAGGAGCAGGCCCGGAGGGCCCAACAGCTCATCCGCTTCCTCGACCTCGTGCCGGTGGAGTACCGCGACGGCACGGACGACGGCAAGGTCACCATCCCGTTCGAGATCCAGGAGGCGATCGCCTTCCGCGACGGCGCCGAGGATGCCTTCGGCGACCTCGAGGCGGACCTGGAGCGCCGCAACGCCCGCGCCACCACCGGCGCCGAGCGCGCCCTGGAACAGCTCGAGGTGTACGTGGAGGACGCGGGCAGCGCGCGCAGGGTCGTGGACGAGGATCGCGTCGAGGACGCCCACGAGCGCGCCGCCGAGCTGCTCGACGGGCTCTTCCCCGACGAGTGGAAGGAGTCCGACTCGCAGGCCGACTTCGACCTGATCGACCTCACACTCGACCGCATGGAGGCTGCGGCAGGGGCCGGCGAGTGGCGACAGGCCGAGCAGGCTCGGCTCGAGGCCTACGCGTTCTTTGAGTTCGGCCCCGAGCTGAGCCTGCGCTCGCTCGCGCCCGATGTGGTGGCGCGCGTGGAGGGGCTCGTGTGGTTCGGCGCCGACGGCGAGCAGGGCCTGGCGCAGCTCATCGCGCGGGAGGAGTCGGCGCGCGAGCTGCGCGAGTCGCGGCTGGCGCTCGACGAGGCGCTCCGCGACGGCGCCGGGGCGCTCGGAGAGGGCGCCGGGAAGACGACGGTAGTCACCAACGCGGCGGTGATCGTCTTCCGCGAGGGGCTCGAGGCGGTGCTGATCTTGGCGGCGGTCATGGCCAGCCTGCTCGGGCCGGCGAGGCGCCACCGCCGCCCCATGCTGATTGGGGCCGCGCTCGCGCTCGTGGCCAGCGCGGTTACCTTCGTGCTCGCCCAGACGGTGCTCACCTCGCTGGCACGGTACGGCGAGAAGCTGGAGGCGATCGTCGGCCTCATCGCGATCGGC
This sequence comes from uncultured Thermoleophilaceae bacterium, assembly GCA_963733885.1. GTDB lineage: Bacteria > Actinomycetota > Thermoleophilia > Solirubrobacterales > Thermoleophilaceae > JACVRW01. The sequence continues at coordinate 82,890 of CAVTES010000004.1, forward strand.
GTGTTGCTGCTGGTGCTCAACTGGTTCTTCCACCGCGTCTACTGGACCGAGCACCTGTCCCGCTTCCACAAGCGGCGCAAGCGGCTGCTCGGGATGGCCGAGAGCGGCCTGTGGGCGTCGCAGGGCATCGGCTTCGTGCTGCTCGGCTTCTCCACCGTCTACCGCGAGGGGTTCGAGACCGTGCTGTTCCTCCAGGCGCTCGAGCTGAACTCGGGACTGTTCGTGGTGCTGCAGGGCGTGGCGCTCGGCGGGGCTGCGGTCCTGGCGGTCGCGTTCCTGACCTTCAAGCTCGAGCGCAAGCTGCCCTACAAGCGCATGCTGATCCTGACCGGACTGCTGCTCACGGCCGTGCTCGTGATCATGGTCGGCAAGACCGCGCGGACGATGCAGGGCGTCGGCTGGATCCCGATCACGCCGCTCGACTTCGAGCCGCCCTACTGGGCGGGCGTCTGGCTCGGGATCTTCCCGACGGTGGAGACGATCGCGGCCCAGAACGGCGCGGCCGTCTTCGTGATCGGAAGCTACGTGCTGGCCGAGCGCATCCGCACGCGGGGGCGCCGGAGGGGCGCCCGCGTCGCTCCGATGCCTACCCGAGCCTCAGAACCTCGGGCGCAGGCTTCCCGGCAGCGAGTCTCTTCTCGATAGCCGCCGCCCGCTTGCGGAACATCGTCACGTTGCGCAGCTTGATCTCCTCGTAGCCCCGGATCAGGTCCGGCAGCTCGAGCAGTTCGAGCGCCGTGGCGTGGCTGTCGGGCGTGAGCTTCGACAGCGCCCGGGCGACCATGTCCTCGTACTCGCCGATCAGGTGCCGCTCCACTCTCCGTACCTCGGCCTTCCCGAACGGATCGAGCCGCGTGCCGCGCAGGCGGCGCATCCGGTAGAGGGCTCGGAACGAGGGTACGAACCAGCTGCCCAGCTTCAGCTTCCGGTCCAGCCCCATGGCCCGCAGCATCGGCGGGTGGAGGTTGAACCAGACCTTCGCGTCCTCGCCGAACTCGGCGCGCATCTTGGCCTGCTCGACCGCGTCGAGGTGCAGGCGCGCGACCTCGTACTCGTCCTTGTAGGCCATCAGCTTGAACAGGTGGCGGGCCACCGCCTGGGCCAGCTCGGAATGGCCCGGCGTGCGCTCCTGCTCGGCCACGTGCACGCGCCGCACGGTCTCGGCGTAGCGCCGCGCGTAGTCCTCGTCCTGGTAGGCGACGAGCTCGGGCATGCGCACCTCGACCAGCCGGCGCAGCTCGTCCCGGTCGCCGTTCACGGCGAGGTCGACCAGCTCGCGCTCGGTCTCGGACAGGTCGCGCACCGGCACGACCGACTCCGGTGAGCGCGTGGCCCGCTCCACCTCGTCGGGGGCGGCCACAACCGCGCGGCCCCACGCGAACGCGGCGAGGTTCTTCTCGACGGCGGCGCCGTTCAGGCGAATCGCCGCCTCGAGCGCCTCGCCCGCAACCGGCAGCATCCCGCGCTGGTAGGCCGCTCCGAGCGCCAGCGTGTTGGTCATCATGTGGTCGCCGAACAGACGCTCAGAGAGCCGCTGGGCATCGAGGTAGAGGTTGTGCTCACTGCGGGTCGCGCCGTCGATCTTGTCGAGCTGGTGGGCCAGCTCGGGGAAGCGCTCGTTCACGTCCACAACCATGCGGCCCGTGGGAACCGCGCTGGTGGAGACCACCGCCACGGTGCGGTCGGCAGCCGCGGTGACGAGGTTCTTTTCGCTCGCCGCGCCCAGCAGGTCGAAGCCGAGGTAGAGGTCGATCGAGCCGGCCGGCGCCTTGGCGGCCGCCGACAGCGGCTCGCGCGAGAGGCGCAGGTCCGAGGTGACCGGCCCGCCCTTCTGCGAGAGGCCGGTCTGGTCGAGGCCGGACACGTGCATGCCGTCCATCAGGGCCGCCATGCCGAGCACCTGGTTCACGGTCACCACGCCGGTGCCGCCGATGCCCATCATGCGCACGCCGAAGTCCTCGTCCGAGACAAGCCGCTCCGGCTCGAGCAGCTCGACCTCGAGCGTGGGCGTCACGTGCTTTGCCTTCTCGCCGGGGACGACGGTGAGGAAGGACGGGCAGTCGCCCTCGAGGCACGAGTAGTCCTTGTTGCACGAGGCCTGGTGGATCTGCGTCTTTCGGCCGAACTCGGTCTCGACCGGCAGCACCGACAGGCAGCTCGACTTCTCGCCGCAGTCGCCGCAGCCTTCGCAGACCCGCTCGTTGATCCAGATCCGCTCGGCCGGCTCCGGCTGCGTGCCGCGCTTGCGCGAGCGCCGCTTCTCGGCCGCGCACTCCTGGTCGTGGATCAGGACGGTCACGCCCTCCACCTGCGCCAGCTCCTGCTGGGAGGCAAGCAGCTCCTTGCGGTCGCGCAGCTCGGCGATCGGCGCGAGCGCGACGCCCTTGTAGCGGTCGGTCTCCTCGGTGGTGACGATGATCCGCTTGACGCCCTCGAGCTGGAGCAAGCGCGTCAGGTCGGGCACCGACAACTGGCCCTCGATCGCCTGGCCGCCGGTCATCGCGACGTGCTCGTTGTAGAGCAGCTTGTAGGTGATGTTCACCCCGGCGGCCACCGCGGCGCGCACGGCGAGCGAGCCGGAGTGGTGGAACGTGCCGTCGCCCAGGTTCTGGACCAGGTGGGTGTCCTCGGTGAAGGGCGCCATGCCGATCCACTGGGCGCCCTCGCCGCCCATCTGCGTGATGCCGGTGATCTCCCCGTTCCCCTCGGGGTTGAGGAGCACCATTGTGTGGCAGCCGATGCCACCGCCGACCAGGGTGCCCTCCGGGGCCTTGATCGAGGAGTTGTGCGGGCAGCCGGAGCAGAAGAACGGCGTGCGCTGCGCTCCCCCGCCGGCCATCATCGGCAGCTCGCGGCCCCGGTTCTCGATTGAGTCAAGGCGGCGGATGTAGGCCTCCACCGAGTCGAGCTGCAGCTTGCGGCCGAGGCGCGCCGCCACGGCGCGGGCGATCACGTCGGCGTCGAGGTCGAGCTCCGCCGGGAGCAGGCGCTCGCCGCGCTCGTCGCGCTTGCCGTGCACGGGCGGGGCGCTCTCCGAGCCGTAGAGCGTCTCCTTGACGGAGGTCTCGAGGAACGGGCCCTTCTCCTCCACGACCAGGATCTCGCCGAGCCCGCGCGCGAACTCGTGCACGATCTCCTGCTCTAGGGGCCAGATCATGCCGAGCTTGAGGATGCGGATACCGGCGCGCTCGAGGACACCGCTGTCGAGCCCGAGGTTGCGCAGCGCGTGCTTCAGGTCGTGGTAGGGCTTGCCACCGGCGACGATGCCGAGCCAGGCGTCCTTCGCCCCCTCGATGGCGTTGACGCCGTTGTCGCGCGCGTAGGCGAGGGCGAGGTCGGTGCGCGCGCCCAGCAGGCTGCGCTCCATCTCGAGCGAGGGCGGGCGCGAGCAGGTGACCGGTCGGCTCGTGCTCGTAACCGAGGTCGGGCAGCACCGGCGAGACGCGGTCGGGCGCCAGCTCGATCGTGCCCACGGCGTCGGCCACGCTGGTGATGATCTTGAAGCCGGACCACAGTCCGGATGCGCGCGAGCAGGCGTAGGCGTGAAGGCCGAGGTCCACCACCTCCTGCACGTTGCCGGGGAAGAAGACCGGCATGTGGAGGCTCGCGAACATCGGCTCGGAGGCGCTCGGGATCGTGGAGGACTTGCAGCTCGGGTCGTCGCCGACCACCGCCAGGCCGCCGCCGGTGCGGGAGACCCCGACGAAGTTGCCGTGGCGCAGGGAGTCGGCCGCACGGTCGAGGCCGGGCGCCTTGCCGTACCACATGCCGAGCACGCCGTCGTACTTCGCGCCGGGCAGCTGTGCCGTGAGCTGGCTTCCCCAGGCCGAGGTGGCGCCGAGCTCCTCGTTGAGGCCGGGCACATGTCGCACGTGATGGTCGTCGAGCAGCTTGCGGTTGCGCTGCAGCTCCTTGTCGAGCCCGCCCAGCGGCGAGCCCTGGTAGCCCGAGATCATGGTGCCGGTGTGGAGGCCGCGGCGGCGATCGGCGCGGTGCTGGTCGAGCGCCAGCCGCACCAGGCCCTGCACTCCCGTGAGGAGTACGCGGCCCTGGTCCAGGAGATACTTGTCATCGAGGGAGACATCGCGGCGCGCATGCTCGGGCTGCCCGTTCCGGTCGCGCTTCATCCGGTTTCCGGACGCGGGGTGCGTGCTACGGCGGCGCATGGCCGTCGACGTCATCGCAAGCTCCTCCCTCTCAGGCATTGGTGAGTGCACCTTACCATTGGTGGTACACGGAAGCCATCACCTGGCCTCGCTTGAAGCCAACCGCGACCGGGTATAAGGTCAAGCATCATGACCATTGCTACCCAGCCCGTCTCGACTCCAATCCCGGCGATCACCGACGACGACCACGAGCAGGTGGTGATCCGCCAGGACCCCGAGACCGGACTGCGGTTCATCGTCGCCGTGCACTCCACCGTGCTGGGCCCCTCGCTCGGAGGCATGCGCCTGAAACGCTACCCGGGCGGGCTGCGAGAGGCACTCGAGGACGTCATGGGCCTGGCTCGCACCATGACCCTGAAGGCCTCGGCGGCCGGCCTCGACCTGGGCGGCGGCAAGTCGGTCATGATCGACGACGGGCGGACGGAGATGCGGCGCGCGCGGCTCGAGGGGGCGGCACGCACGATCGACTCGCTGGACGGCGCCTACATCACCGCGGAGGACATCGGCACCACCTGCGAGGACATGGACTACATGGCCCGCTTCACGCGCTTCTGCGTCGGACGCTCGTGCGAGAACGGCGGCGGGGGCGACCCCTCCCCGGTCACGGCCGAGACGGTCTTCCAGGCGATCCGGCGCGGGCTCGAGTCGCACGACGGCTCGGGCGACCTCGACGGCCGGCGCGTCGGCCTCGTGGGGCTCGGCAAGGTCGGCGGAAGGCTCGCGGCGCCGGCTGGCCGACGCCGGCGCGCGAGTGGTGGCGTGCGACCTCAATGCCGGCCGCTGCGAGCAGTTCGCATCGGAGCACGGCGGCGAGATCGCTCCGTCCGCGGAGGCGATCCTGGGACTCGAGCTGGACGTGCTCGCCCCCTGCGCGGCCGGCGGGCTGATCGACGACGCGCTCGCGCGCTCGATCGACGTGAGCGTGGTAGCGGGCGCCGCCAACAATCCTCTGACGAGCCCGAAGGTCGCGCGCACGCTGATGGAGCACGGCATCCTCTACGTACCCGACTTCCTCGCCAACTGCGGCGGCCTGATCCACGTATCGGGCGAGTGGTACGCCGGCGCGGGGCCGAGCGAGGACGAGCGGATCGCGCGCGCCATGGACCGCCTCGACCAGGCGATCGCCACGGCCGCCGCCGAGGGCTACACGCCGCTCGAGGTGGCCGAGCGCCAGGCCCTCGAGCGGGTCGAAGCAGCAAGACGATGACTACGCGTGGCGCGCTGAGGGACCGGCCTTATAGTGGTCTCGGTTTGGAGCGCTCGTTCGAGCCCGTCGCGACGCGCCGGACATTCGAGGAGGCCGTGGAGCAGATCGCCGAGAAGATCAAGGCGGGCGACCTTCACACCGGGGACCGCCTCCCGTCCGAACGCGAGCTGGCCGCCCAGATGCGGATCAGCCGTCCCACCCTGCGCGAGGCGATCAAGGTCCTGACCGAGGCCGGCGTGCTGGAGGTGCGCCGCGGCCAGTCGGGCGGGATCTTCGTGGCGTCGGAGCTGATCCCGCGCGAGCTGCTGCGGAGCCGGCAGGAGATCCGCTTCAGCGAGATCGCCGGCGTCCTGGAGGCGCGGCGCCTGCTGGAGCCGCGGGTGGCGCAGCTCGCGGCCGTTCATGCCACAGAGGACGACTTCGCGGCGATGGCCCAGACGATTGAGCGCCAGCGCGAGCTTGCCGCGAGCGACGACTTCCTGAGCCACGAGGACCTCTTCCTGCAGCTTGACCTGAAGTTCCACCTGGCGCTGGCGCGCGCCACCCGAAACGCCACGATCGTCGGCCTGATGCGCACGATGCTGCGCCAGCTGGAGATCGCTCGCGACATGGCGATGCACGCCCCGCTGGTGCCGGACTGGACGATCGACATCCACGAGCGCACGCTGGCGGCCGTGCGGGCGGCCGACTTCCCGCTGATCGACGAGGTCATGGACGAGCACCTCGCCCAGCTCGAACAGATCTGGGAGCGCGAGACGGGTCGCGGCCTGGTGCGCACGCTGCCGGACTTCCTGCAGCCTGTGGCGGAGCGCTCGCGGGCGCTTCGGACGGGCTAGCGCTTCTGATCCTGTAGCGCGGCGAGGCCGCCGCGGAGGAAGACGAGGAGGCTGTCGATGGTCTCGGCGGAGTGCTTCGCGTCCTCGTCCATGTCGTCCATGACTCCGATCGTGGCGGCGGTGGCCGCCGCGACCAGGCGGGGCCGCAAATCGCCCGGCTCGTCGCCCAGGTCCTTCGCGGCAGCCTCGGCGACCAGGTCGGCGAACTTGCCCATGAGGTGCTGTGAGTGCGCGGCGAGCGACTCGTTCTCGCTCACCAGGCACTGGCGCAACCGCTTCTCCTGCAGGCTCTCGGCGCCGATGTTCCCCTTCGCGTCCGCGAGTCCGGCCCGCAGGGCGTCGATCGCGTTGGTGCCCGGCTCGCGGTCGCGCAGCCAGGAGGCCACCATCGCGTGGCTCGCCTCGAAGTCGTGGAAGACGACGTCGTCCTTCGATGGGAAATAGGAGAAGAAGGTCCGCGGCGCGATCTCGGCGGCGTCGGCGATGTCGGCGATCGTCGTGCCGTCGAACCCACGCTCGTCGAAGAGCTCGAACGCCGCCTCGACGATCCGCTCGCGCGTCCGCTGCTTCTTGCGCTCTCTCAGTCCGGGGCCGGCCTCCATCGCCTTCCGATGATACCCGAAGTTTGTGCATCTGCGGCAGATTTGCGCTCTGCGTGATTTTGCGGTCTTCGCAAATCTGCACTCAGTGTGTTATTGTCCTCGCCCATGATGATGCTTCTGGACCGAATCGCACGGAGCGCCTCCCGGAACTGGCGCCGTTCACTCGCAATCGCCGCGGTGGTCATGGTGGCCCTGGGCGCGCTCGCCGGCACCGTCGGCGGGCAGTTCACCGACGAGTTCTCGGTCCCCGGAGCCGAGTCCCAGCAGGCGCTCGACCTGCTCGAGGATCGGTTCCCCGCAGCCGCCAATGAGGGAGCCACCGTCGTGTTCCACGCGGACGAGGGCACCGTCCGGGACGGCGAACGTCCGCAAGCCATCGCCGAGGCCAGGCGCGAGATCGCGGAGCTCCCCCAGGTGACCTCGGTCAGCGACCCTCTCGCCGGACGCGGCGGCGGTCAGGTCTCCGAGGACGGAAGCGTCGCCTTCGCCACCGTCCAGTACGACCGGCCAGCCTTCGAGGTGGAGCAGGCGGACGCTCAGAGGCTCGAGGACGCCGCGCGGGCCGCCGAGGGCGACGGGCTCGAGGTCGCCATGCGCGGACCGGTGGTCGACGTCGCCGAGCAGCAGCTCGCGCCGGTCGGCGAGCTGATCGGGATCGCGGTCGCCGTGATCGTCCTGACGCTCGTGTTCGGGTCGGTCGCGGCGATGCTGCTCACCCTGATCAGCGCCCTGATCGCGCTGGCCGGCGGAATGATGCTCCTGACGCTCGGCGCCGGTGTGACCGCGGTGCCGGAGGTCGCGCCCACCCTGGCCGTGATGCTGGGCCTCGGCGCGGGGATCGACTACGCGCTGCTGATCGTCGGCCGCTACCGCGAGCACCTCGCCGCGGGCGAGAGCGTCCCAGACGCCGCCGCCGCCGCCAACCGCACCGCGGGCACCTCGGTGCTCGCCGCCGGGGCCATTGTGGCAGTGGCGATTGCCGGGCTGCTCGCGACCGGTATCCCGTTCGTCGGCAGCATGGGCGTGGCCACCGCGGTTGTGGTCGCCTGCGTCGCGATCGGCGCGGTGACCCTGCTGCCCACGCTGATGGGCGCGTTCGCGAAGCGGCTTCGGCCGCGGAGCGCCGAGCGGCTCGCGCCCTCTCCGATCCTGAAGCGCTGGGACGAGCGGATCACCCGCCGTCCGTGGGTGGCGGTGGCCGCCGGCGTCGCCGTGCTGCTGGTTCTCGCGACTCCCTTCATGGACATGCGCCTCGGTCAGCCCGATGACGGCAACGATCCCCGGGACAGCCAGACGCGCGTGGCGTACGACACCCTCGCCGAGGGATTCGGACCCGGCTTCAACGGGACCCTGCTGCTCGCGGGCTCGCTCCCCGCGGGTCGCGACTCCGGACCCACGCTGGACCGGATGGCGGCGGCTGTGGGGCGCACCCAGGGCGTGGCCGCGGTCTCCGAGCCCACGCCGAGCCCGCGCGCTGACGCCGCAACGATCACCGTCACCCCGGCCACCGCGCCGCAGGACGAGCGCACTTCGGAGCTGGTCGAGACGCTCCGCAGCCATGTGATTCCCGCCGCCACCGCCGGCAGCGGGGTCGAGGTCTACGTCGGCGGCAATACCGCGACGCAGGAGGACATGGCCGACAAGATCGCCGAGCGCCTCCCCGTCTTCATCGGCGCGGTGGTGATCCTCTCGGTCCTGTTCCTCATGGCGGTCTTCCGCTCGGTCTTGGTGCCGCTCGTCTCAGCCGCGTTCAACCTGCTCTCGATCGGAGCGGCCTACGGCGTCGTGGTCGCGATCTTCCAGTGGCAGTGGGGCTCGAGCCTGCTCGGGATCGACGGAGAGATGCCGATCGTCTCGTTCATCCCGCTGCTCATGTTCGCGATCCTGTTCGGCCTGAGCATGGACTACAACGTCTTCCTCCAGTCGCGGATCCGCGAGGAGTACATGAAGGGCGCGAGCCCGCGGGAGAGCGTGGTCGCCGGGCTCGCGAAGGTGAGCAAGATCATCCTCGCGGCCGGGGCGATCATGACCGCCGTCTTCCTCGGCTTCGCCACCGATCCCGACCCGATCGTGAAGATCTTCGGGATCGGCCTGGGCGCGGCGATCATGATCGACGTGCTGATCGTCCGGATGGTCGTCGCCCCGGCGGTGATGACCCTGCTCGGCGATCGGGCCTGGTGGTTCCCCACATGGCTGGATCGCCTGCTGCCCCGGATCGAGCTCGAGGGCGACGAGCAGACTGAGGAGCGGAGCGCACACGACCGTCGGCGACCGGCGCTTCCCTCCGGTCCGCCCGTCCCGGCAGACGCGCGTGAGGGCTAGGTACACGCGACCGGAAGTTCGGCCGGGAATCGGCGAGTGGCTGGGCGTGGCTGGCAAGTCCGGTGGACGGAGTCGATGCCAGAGCATCGGCGAGTCCGCCGGACGCAGCCAGGCGCGTCCAGACGCCGCCGAAACCGGCCGAACTTGCGAGAGCGTGTACTAACACGCGAGCCCGCCAGCGCGCGGACCGTGGCGTGATCCCCGGCTACATTCGCGAGCTCTCCGGGCGCTACGGGCGCTCGCCGCAGGATGAGCGCCGTAACCGCAGGCCAGGCGCGCGTATGTCTTGTTGACCGTTGGTCAGCAAGCACAGGAGACGCCATGAGCCACGATGCACCGCGCAACGCCGACGCACCGCGCAGCAAGGAGTTCCTCCTCGCCAAGGCCGAGGGGCGGGTCCTCGAGTGGATCGCCCGCCGCCTGCCCGGCCGGGTCATGCCCGACCACATGACGGCGCTGGGCGTCCTGGCTGCGGTCGGCATCGCCGGCGCCTATCTCCTCTCGAACGGCGACAAGGCGTGGCTCTGGGCGGCCTCGGCGCTGCTCGTGGTCCACTGGCTGGGCGACTCGCTCGACGGCACCCTGGCCCGCGTTCGCAAGATCGAGCGGCCCAAGTACGGCTACTACCTCGACCATCTCGTCGACGCCGTCGCCACTGCACTGATCGGGCTCGGCCTCGGCCTCTCCCCCTGGATGCTCCTGTCCGTCGGCCTGCTGATCGTGATCGCCTACCTCGTGCTCTCGATCAACACCTACCTCGAGACTTACGCCTTCGGCGTCTTCACGCTCGGCTATGGCGGCGTCGGCCCGACCGAGGTCCGCGTGCTGCTGATCGCGCTTAACACGCTGATCGCCCTGGGCGTCGGCCTCGGGTTCCAGGTCGGTGACCTCGGACTCACGTGCTCGACATGATCGGCATCGGGATCGCCGGCGCGATGGCGGCTGGGCTCGCGGGCCGCGCCGCGCACAACCTGCGCCGCCTGGCAGAGCTCGAGCCGCCCGGAATGCCCGGCTAGGCCTCTACCCGATGCCGCGCGGCGGTACCGTCTCCCGCATGAGCGAGCTCCTCTGCCCGAAGTGCGAGAGCCCGATGCGCAGCTATGAGCGCAGCGGGGTGAACATCGACCAGTGCACGGGATGCCGCGGCGTGTTCCTCGACCGGGGTGAGCTCGAGCGGCTCGTGGACGCCGAGGGCAGCTTCTACGAGGAGCGCGGCGTCTCCCGGGAGGCTCCGGCGCACGAGGACCGCGACTACCGAGAGGAGCACCGCCACCAGGAGTACGGCCACAAGGGGTACGGCCCCAAGGACGGCCACGAAAGGCCGCCCAGGAAACGCAAGAAGGAGTCGTTCCTGAGCGACCTGCTGGACTTCTGAGATGGCCGGACCGCTGCTCGCCGTCGACGCGCCCTCCATGCTCTTCCGCGCGTTCTACGCGCTGCCGGAGTCGATCACGGGCGCAGGCGACACACCCATCAACGCGCTGCTCGGCACCGCGAACCTCGTGCTTCGGGAGGTAGAGCAGCACAATCCCCGGGCGGTGGTGCTCTGCTTCGGCCCCGACGCCGCGGACTACCGCGTGGAGCTATTCGACGGCTACCACGCCGACCGGCCCGACGTGCCGGAGGGTCTTGTCCCCCAGTTCGCCGACGCGCGCGCCTTCTTCGAGGCGTTCGGCTGGGTGGTCCACGTGCACGACTCGCTCGAGGCGGACGACCTGCTCGGCTCCTACGCTCGCCGCGAGACGGAGAGCGGGGGCCGGGCGCTGGTGATGACGGGCGACCGCGACATGTACCAGTGCGCCACGGACCGGGTGACGATCCTCTATGTGCGCACCGGCGGCCGCCAGGGCGCGGAGGAGGTCGATCCCGCCGAGGTGAAGCGCCGCTACGGCGTGCCGCCCAAGCTCGTGCCCGACTTCATCGCCCTGCGGGGGGATCCTTCGGACGGCATCCCGGGCGCCAAGGGCATCGGAGAGAAGACCGCCGCGGACCTGCTCTCACGCCATGGCTCGCTCGAGGCGGCGCTGGAGGGCGCCCTGCGGGAGTCGAGCGCCCGGGTGCGCGGGGCGTTGACCGACCAGCGCGACGAGCTCCTGCGCTTCCGCGAGATCGCCACGCTGCAGGAGGTGGACGTGAAGCTTCCGCCCGACCGCCCAACCGACCTCCTGGGCGCCGCCGCGGCGGCGCGCGAGCGAGGGATGAACCGCCTGGCTGAGCGCCTCGAGAAGGCGGCGGCCGGCTGACCACCGAGCCGGCGACCGGTCAGGCCGGCGCCGCTCCGGCGGCCTCCAACCGCGCCGTCGCCCTCGCCTTCCGGCGGCTTCTGCCGCTAGTGGTGCTGATGCACGTGATCGCGTACGCCGACCGCGTCAACATCGGGTTCGCCGAGACCGAGATCACGAACGACCTCGCGATCTCGTCCACCGTGTTCGGGCTGGCCGCCGGCATCTTCTTCCTGAGCTTCGTCGTGTTCGAGATCCCGAGCAACCTCCTGCTCCATCGCTTCGGCGCGCGCCTGTGGCTGGGACGGATCATGATCAGCTGGGGCATCGTCGCCACGCTGACGGCCTTCGTCTGGGACGGCGCGTCCCTGGTCGTGGCGCGCATCCTCCTGGGCGTGGGCGAGGCCGGCTTTTTCCCGGGCGTGGTCTACCTGCTCGCCTGCTGGTTCCCAGAGCGCGATCGGGGCAGGGCCTTGAGCGTGTTCCTGCTCGGCATCGTGGTCGCCGCGGTGATAGGCGGCCCGATATCTGGGCGGCCTCCTCGAGCTCGACGGCGTGCTGGGCCTGGAGGGGTGGCAGTGGCTCTTCATCGGGCAAGGACTCCCGGCCGTGGCGGTCGGGTTCTGGGTGCTGCGCGCCCTGCCCGGCTTGCCGGCGGAGGCGGACTGGCTGCCGCCTGGCGAGCGCAAGGCACTCGAGCGAGAGCTGGCCGCGGAGTCGGCGGCGCGTGAGGCGCGCCACTCATTTTCCCTGCGCGAGGCGCTTACGGACCCGCGCATCCTGAGGTGCGGGGCCGTCGCCTTCACGATCAACTTCGCCAGCTACGGCGCGATCTTCTGGGCGGCCGACATCATCGAGCGGGTGGGCGATGTCGAGGGGATCGAGCTCGGCCTGTTGGCGGGGATCCCGATGGCGCTCGGATCGACCGGCCTGATCGTGATCGGTCGGATGTCGGACCGGAGCGGCGACCGCCGCCGCTGGGTCGTGATCGGAATGCTCCTCGGCGCGGCCGGCCTCGCCGGCACCGCGCTGCTGCCGGCCGAGGCCGGCATCGTGACGCTCGGCGTGTGTGCCTTCGGCCTCCTCGGCGCGGTGCCCGCGTTGTGGGCCATACCCACATCGCTGCTCACCGGCCGGGCGATGGCGGGCGGCCTGGCGCTGATGGGCACGATCGGCGTGAGCGGCGGCATCTTCGGGCCGGTCGCCGTGGGCGCCGCGAAGGACGCGGGGTCGCTCGAGGCCGGGCTGGGCGTGCTGGCGTTCGTGCTGCTGGCGGGGGCCACGCTGGCGGCGCGGCTGCCGTTCACGGCCACGCGGGCGCTGGTGGAGCCGAGCGCCGCGTAGCGCAGAGCGGAAACCCGCTCTCCGAGCGGGTTTCCTTAGTGGAGGCGGCCGGTACTGCCCCGGCGTCCGCGGAACACCCTCCCGATGCTTGCTACGAGCGTTCCCGCGGAGTCTGATCTCGGCGGCCGGTTCGGTCTATCCGCGGGGTACGTCCCCGGCGCCATACCCTCCTGAGATGTCCCCCGGCGACCGAGGGTCCTGGCGCCGGAGTGAGCCCGCTTATTGAAGCCGCTACCCGGGTCGCGGGCTACCCGGGGCGACTCCTCACCTAATTATGCGGCGAGGAGGCCCTTGTGAAGGCCTGTGTGCTGGTTATCCGCACATATTGGTTCCGGGAGAGTTTTACGAGGCCAACCCGGAGTCCTCGGCTCGCTACACCGGGACGATCACGCTCCACGTCGAAGCTGATTCGCCCCCGTTCTGTCCCTAGATTCTAGCGGCGCATCCCCTAGGGACCATTCCCAATTGGCGGCAGCGTCCCGGAGCGGGACCCTTGATGGCGACACGGAGCTACGCCATCCGGAGGACGAGAAATGGAATCAGACGACAGGCAGAAGAACGGGCCGGAAGAGCAGCCGACGGGGCCGACCGAGGAGCAGCCCACCGGCCCGACCGAGGAGCAGCCCACCCAGGAGTCCTCGGAACCGCAGCGGCCGCCGGAGGAGCAGCCCGCGCCGGAGGAGCCGACCGCTGAGCGGGCCGGCCCGCAGGCGCCCGCCTCCGAGCAGCCCCAGCCCGCCCCACCGCGGCGGCGCCTGACCCGGTCGCGCGAGGATCGCGTGATCGCGGGCGTCTGCGCCGGCTTCGCGCGCTACTTCAACATCGATCCGGTCTTCGTCCGCATCGGGGCCGTGGCGCTCGCCTTCGTCGGCGGCGCCGGCGTCCTCCTCTACCTCGCCGCCCTCCTGCTCATGCCAAGCGGCGACGAGGGCGACCCCGTCGTGAAGGCGTCGGGCCAGGGGCGCAACCGTGTTCTGGTCATCGTGGGCGTCGGGGCGCTGCTCCTGGTGGCCTGGCCCTTTCTTCTCGGCGGCGGGGTTTTCCTGGCGGGAGTTGGGATCCCGCTCGCTCTTCTCATTGGTACCGGCGTCCTCGTTTGGTGGCTCGTCTCCGGAGAGGGACCGAGCGGCGACGCGGGAGACGTGGCGCGGCGCGCGGCGCTCGGCATCGGGGTCCTCGTCCTCAGTTGCCTCATCTTCTTCGGTGGCTTCATCGCGGCGGCGGCTGGTCCCGGGTGGCTTGTTCCTGCCCTCGTACTCGCCGCGGGCGCCGCCATCGTGGCCGGGGCGTTCCTGAAGCCGATCCGCTGGCTCGTCCTGCCGGCGCTGGCGCTGGCGCTGGCGTCCGGCGCAGTCGCCGCCTCGGGCATCGACTTCGACGGCGGGGTCGGCGAGGTCGAGTACCGCCCCGCGTCGACGATCGACCTGCGCGACCGGTACGAGCTCGGCATGGGCGAGATGGTGCTGGACCTTCGCGAGACCCGGCTGCCTGCGGGCGACGTGCCGCTCGAGCTGGACCTCGGCATCGGCGAGGCCACGGTGATCGTGCCAGACGATGTGTGCGTGGCAACGTCCGCAGAAATCGGCATCGGCAACGTCCGCCTGTTCGACCGCGACAACGGCGGCATCGACGTCGACTTCGAGGACTTGCCGGACGCTCCTCCGGACGTGACCCGGCTCGTGCTGGACGCCGAGATCGGCATGGGCGAGGTCCGCGTGGAGGATCTCAACCCAGAGTTCGAGTTCCGCGATCGCGGCTTCGGCCCCTTCGACGGCGAAGTTGGCGGGAGCCCGAACGACAACGCGGCCTGCATGGGCGCGGGAGAACGTGCGCGCGGGTAGGCCGGACATCCCGGCGCTGGTCGCCGGGGTCGCCCTGCTCGCGCTCGGTGGCGTGCTGCTGCTTGACGCCCTCGACGCGATCGACCTCGATTTCGGCCTGTTCGGCCCCGTCGCCTGCGCGGTCACGGGGGCGATCCTGCTGGCCAATGGGCTGAGCCGTAGAGAATGAGGGGCGCATGAGACGCGACCGTGCCGCCGGCTGGCTGGGCGGCGTCTGCGCCGGCATCGCCCGTCGCTACGGGATCGACGTCGCACTGGTCCGCCTGGCCTTCGTGGTCGCCACGGCAGCAGGCGGTTTCGGCATCGCCCTGTACGCGCTCGGCTGGCTCGTGATCCCGGCCGGCGAGGCGCGGCCGCGGCGGCGTCTGCCCACCGGCCGCGGCGCCATCGAGGTGGCGTTCGGCACCGGCCTGCTCCTCCTGAGCGCGCTGCTCGCTTTCCGCGAGCTCGGGATCTGGTTTTCGGACGCGGTCGTGTGGCCGCTGGTGCTGATCGCGAGCGGCGGCGCGCTGATCTGGCGCGGCTCCGCCACCGCCTCGCCGGCGCCGCAGGAGGCGCCCACCGCGCCGCTGGTCCGCGGCGAGGCCCGGGACAAGACCGGGGTGCCCCGGGCTGGCCGAGCGGCCGCAGCCTTCTCGCGCACCGGCGTGGGAATCGCCCTGGTGATAGCGGCCGGCTTCGCTTTCCTACAGGCGACCGACGCTCTGAGCGCCGCGCGGGACGTGATCCTCGCCGTGGTCGCGGTCGTCGTCGTACTCGGCGTGATCTTCGCCCCGTGGATCGTGCGGCTCGTCCGGTCGCTGACCGAGGAGCGCGCGCAGCGGATCCGCACGCAGGAGCGGGCCGAGGTGGCGGCCCACCTGCACGACTCGGTGCTTCAGACGCTGGCGCTCGTGCAGCGCCGCTCGACCGACCCGCAGGAGGTGGCCGCGCTTGCGCGGCGCCAGGAGCGCGAGCTGCGCGCCTGGCTCGCGGAGCGGCCGGCGCCCGGCGAGGAGGCGTCGCTGGCCCCCGCGCTCGAGGCCGCCGCCGCGGAGGTCGAGGAAACGCATGGGGTCCCGGTGGAGGTGGTGGTGGTGGGCGAGCGCGACCTCGACGCGCACCTGGAGGCGCTTGTGGCGGCCGCCCGGGAGGCGATGACGAACGCCGCCAAGTTCGGCACCGGCTCGCCGGTGGACGTGTATGCGGAGTCGAATGCCGACGGTCGTGCGGGTGTTCGTGCGCGACCGAGGCCCTGGCTTCGACCCGGGCGCGCTGCCGCCCGACCGCCACGGCGTGCGGGAGTCCATCGTGGGGCGGATGGAGCGCCACGGCGGACGCGCCGCGGATCGCGAGCGATCCTGAGACGGGAACGGAGGTGGAGCTTGAGCTCCCCACGCGTGCTGATCGTTGACGACCACACGCTGTTCCGCTCCGGCGTTCGGGCCGAGCTCGAGCCGCTGCTCGAGATCGCGGGCGAGGCCGGCGGCGTGGAGCAGGCCGTGGCCGCGATCGCCGAGCATGGCCCCGACGTGGTCCTCCTCGACGTCCACATGCCCGACGGCGGCGGCGTGGAGGTGATTCGCCGCGCGGCGGCCCGGGACCTCCACCCCTGCTTCCTGGCCCTGTCGGTGTCCGACGCTCCCGACGACGTGATCGCCGTGATCCGCGCCGGCGCGCGCGGCTACGTGACGAAGAACATCGCCCCCGACGACCTGGCCGACGCGGTCCGCCGGGTGCACGACGGCGATGCCGTGTTCTCGCCTCGCCTGGCCGGCTTCGTGCTCGACGCGTTCGCCGGGCCCGCGCCGCACCCCGAGACCGAGCTCGACGCGCTCACGCCGCGGGAGCGCGAGGTGATCCAGCACATCGCGCGCGGGTACATGTACAAAGAGATCGCGCTGCGGCTCGAGATCTCGCCGAAGACCGTGGAGGCCCACGTGTCGTCGGTTCTGCGCAAGCTCCAGCTGTCGAGCCGCCACGAGCTCAGCCGCTGGGCGGCCGACCGCGGCCTCTAGTACCGCTCGCTCAGGGCGCGCTCGACCTCGCGCTTCGTGTCGCGCTCCTTGATCGCGCGGCGCTTGTCGTACATGTCCTTGCCCTTCGCCACCGCAAGCTCGACCTTCGCGCGCGGGCCGCTGAAGTAGACCCGCGTCGGCACGATCGTGAGCCCCTTCTCCGCGGTCTTGCCGATCAGCCGCTCGATCTCGCGCTTGTGCAGCAGCAGCTTGCGCGGCCGCTCAGGGTCGTGGTTCTCGCGCGCCGGATCGTACGGCGCGATGTGCATGTTCCGCAGCCAGACCTCGCCGTCCTTGACCTCGGCGTAGGCATCCTTCAGCTGCACCGCGCCGTTGCGGAGCGACTTCACCTCGGACCCCTGCAGCACGATCCCGGCCTCGAGCTTCTCCAGCAGGTTGAAGCGGAAGCTCGCCTTCCGGTTGGTCGCCACGTCGCCGGGCGCCGCCTTGCGCTTCTTCTTCTTCGCCATTCATCTACGAGTATGACCCGGCCGGGGAGAGATCTACGCGGCCGCGGGCCGTCTCCACGCGGTCCACCACCACGTCGACCGGGTCGCCTAGGCGCAGTTGCCGCCCCGAGCCCTCGACCTCGAGCGCCGTGCCAAGGTCGTTCAGGGTCCACCAGCCCTGCAGGCGGCGGCTCGGAAGCAGCCCCTCGAACCCCTCGTCGCCGAAGCGCACGAAGGCGCCCTTCTCGATCAGCCCCACCACCTCGCCCTCGAAGGCCGGCGGCGACACCGGGTCTGCGTCGGCGAGCCGGCGCTCGAGCAGGAACGCGAGGCAGATGTCGTCGGCGGCGCGCTCGACCTGCATCGCCTCGCGCTCCGCAGCCGAGGAGGCCATGGCCGCCTCGTCGAGCTCGTGCGTGGGAGCCGCCGTGTGGTCGATGCCGAGGCCCTGCAGCAGAGCGCGGTGCGCGACGACGTCGGGGTAGCGCCGGATCGGCGAGGTGAAGTGGCAGTAGCGCGGGCTGCCGAGGCCGGCGTGCCCGAGGTTCTTCGGCAGGTAGTAGGCCTGCTTCAGCGCGCGCAGGACGAGCACGCCGACGGCCGTGCGACGCTTGGCGGAAGCCGCCGGCTCGGCCGGCGGCGCACCGTTCGACTTCCCCTCGCGCGCGACGATGCGGGAGATCTCGGCCACCAGCTCAGCCGCCTGCTGCTGCGTCATGTTCTTGGGCAGCGGCGGCGTCGGCACGTCGAGGCTCGCCAGCTGGTCCGCCAGGCGCACCACCGCCTGCGGCTCGGGGCGCTCGTGCACGCGGTAGAGGGTCGGCAGCCTGGCGTCGGCCAGGTAGCCAGCCACCTGCTCGTTGGCGAGGATCATCAGCTGCTCGATCAGCCGGTGCGACTCGGTCTGCGCCTCGTACCGGACCGCGGTCACGTGGCCGTCGGCGTCGAACTCGAAGGCGGGCTCGGGCGCGCCGAGCTCGAGCGAGTCGCGCCGCTCCTGAAGCGCCCGTGCGACTTCGCGGGCCGCCTCGAGTGGCGCGGCCCAGGGCTCCTCGGCGCGGGCGCGCCCGGCGAACACGTCGTCGACCTCGCCGTAGGTGAGGCGCCCGTCGCTCCGCACGCGGGAGCGATGGAACGAAACGTTCCGCACGTCCGTGCCGTGCACCTCCATCTCGACGGTCACGGCCAGCCTGTCCTCCCCGGGCCGCAGCGAGCAGGCACGGTTCGACAGCACCTCCGGCAGCATCGGCTCGACCGCTCCGGGCACGTAGACGCTGGTGCCGCGCCGGAAGGCCTCGCGCTCCAGCGGGCCGCCGGGACGGACATATGCGGTCACGTCGGCTATGTGGACCCAGACGCGCACGCGGCCGTCCTCACGGCGAGCGGAGATGGCGTCGTCGAAGTCCCTGGCGTCGTCGGGATCGATCGTGAACGTGGGCAGCGCGGTGAGGTCGACGCGGTCGCCGGCCGCGTACGGGTCGTCCGCCGCGCCCTCGGCCTCCGCCGCGGCGGACCGAGGGTACGAGCGGTACAGGCCGCGGTCCAGCATCAGTCCCTCGAGCACGTCGCGCGCCACGTCCGGGCGGCCGAGCTTCCGCACCACCCGCGCGCCGCGCTTGCCGGCGCCGACCAGCGCCAGGTCGCCCTCCTCTGCCCCACCGCGCTCCACGGCGGTGCGCGGGCCGCGCCCGAACAGCGGCTCGCCCACCAGGAAGCGCCCGCGGCGCTCCAGGACCGCCACGAGCGGCTGGTCGAGGCGGCGCGGCGGGCGCCCGCCCCGCGCGGGCGGCCGGCTCACTGCTGCTGCTCGAGCAGGGTGTCGATCGCGACCGGCAGCGCCTCGTCGCGCTCGGTCTCCGGGTTGTCCCTCGCTCTGACCTGGGGCTTCAGGCCGTTCTCGCCGATGGTCTTGCCGCTCGGCAGGTAGTAGTTCGCGACGGTCAGGTCGAGGTAGCCGCCGTTGGTCAGCGGCTCCACCTCCTGCACCAGCCCCTTCCCGAACGTGTTCGTGCCGACCAGCGTGGCGCGCTTCCGGTCGCGCAGCGCCCCGGCGACGATCTCGGAGGCGCTGGCGCTGCCGCCGTCCACTAGGACCGCCACGGGGATGTCCTCGTCGATGGCGTCGCCCTCGGCGTCCTCGCTGCGCTCGGGGCGCGAACGGCCGCGCACCGAGACGATCTCGCCGTCCTCGACGAAGATGCTCGACACCAGCACAGCCTCGGACAGCAGGCCGCCGCCGTTGCCGCGGAGGTCGAGCACCACCCGGTCGACGCCGCGCTCGGTCAGGTCGTCGATCTCGCGCCGCAGCGCGCCGTGCGCGCCGGCGCTGAAGCCGAGCAGCTGCACAACGCCGATCTTGCGGCCGTCGCGTTCGACGATGCGGCTCTCGGTGACCGGCACGTCGATCCGCTCGCGCTCGACCGTCATCGTCCGCACGTCCTCCTCACCGGGGGTGAACACCTCGAGCTTCACCTCGCTGCCCGCCGGGCCCTTGATCCGACCGGTGGCCAGCTCGCTGTTCAGCCCGGCGATCGAGCGCCCGTCCACCGACAGGATCAGGTCGCCTTTCGCGATTCCGGCCGCTTGCGCGGGCGAGTCGTCGAACACGGTCAGCACCCTGAGCCCGCGCCGGTCCTCCTCGACGGTCATTCCCACGCCCTCGAACTCGCCCGAGATCGACTCGCGCACCGACTTCGCCTCGTCCGGGGTCAGGTAGTGCGAGTAAGGGTCATCGAGCGACTCCACGATGCCCTTCAGCGAGGCGTCGTCGAGCCGCTCCTCGTCAACGGGCTTGTAGAAGTTGTCCTCGATCTTGTCGATGAGCTCGGCGCGCAGCGCGCGGTCCTCCTCCACGAAGGCGTCGCGGATCCCTCCGGGCAAGAGCTCCGGATGGCCGCCCAGGAAGATCCCGAGCACGAGCGCGACGAGCGCGCAGAGGGTCGCGATGCCTGCCGTACGCACCGCTTGGAGGGTAGTGACGGTGCTGTAAGGGGCGCTAAACCCTCAGGAAGCGCCGGAGCGTCATCCCGCTGCCCAGTGCCGACACGCCGACGCAGGCCACCATCAGCAGCCCCACAAGCAGCTGGAAGTCGATTGTGTCCGGCGCGGCCAGGAGTGCGAAGTCGTCGGAGAGCGGGTCGATGAACGTCTGCTTGCCGATCGCCAGGAGGAGCACAGCCAGGAGTCCGCCGAGGAAGCCTACGATCACCCCCTCGATCACGAAGGGCCACCGGATGAACCAGTTGGTGGCGCCCACCAGCTTCATCACCTCGACCTCGCGGCGGCGGGCAAAGATCGAGAGGCGGATCGTGTTGGCCACGAGCGCGATCGAGGCGAACACGAGCAGCGCGGCCAGCCCGGCGGCGAGCGCCTTCACGAGGGCGGTGGCGGAGAGGATCTTGTCGGTCTCCCCCTCTCGGTTGCGCACGTCGTCCACCGCCCCCAGCTGCGGCTTCCCGCCTACGACCAGGCTCTCCTCGATCACGTCGAGCTGATCCGGGTCCTCCGGCGTCACGCGGAACAGGTCGGGCAGCGGGTTGACGCCAAGCAGCTCGATCTTCTCGTCGGTGCCGGTGACCTTGCGGCCGAGCTCCTCGAGCGCCTCGCTCTTCGAGATGTAGTCGACCGCCTTGACGTTGGCGGTGCTCTCGAGCGTGCGCTCCAGCTCGCTTCGCTCGGCGGGGCCGGCATCCGCCTTGACGTACACGTCCAGCACCACCCTCCCGCGCACCTCGTTCGCGGTGCCCGTGGTGGCCTGCACGATCGGGATGAACACGCCGAGCACGATCGCCGTGAGCAGCACGGTGAGGAGCGCGGCGAGGGCCGGCGCGGAGCTGCGCCGCAGGCCACGCAGGGCCTCTCTGAGGAAGAAGCCGACGCGCATCAGGCGATCACCTCAGTTCGGGTGCCCCTCCGAGCCCACGCCCATCTCGCCGCGCAGGCGGATCGCGAACTCGGTGGTCGACTCGTCGGGCCGGTAGAGCCCCGACAGCTCGTCGCGGATGATGCGGCCGTCGCGCAGCTCGATCACGCGGCGGCGCATCTTGTCGACCATCTCCTTGTCGTGGGTGGCCACGACGACGGTCGTGCCGGTGCGGTTGATCCGGTAGATCAGCTGCATGATCCCGATGGAGGTCTCGGGGTCTAGGTTGCCGGTGGGCTCGTCGGCCAGCAGCAGCGGCGGGTGGTTCACGAACGCGCGGGCGATCGAGACGCGCTGCTGCTCGCCGCCCGACAGCTCGTCGGGGAAGTTGTGAAGCTTGGTGGAGAGGCCGACCAGGCGCAGGATGTCGGGCACCTTGCGGCGGATCTCCTGGCGCGCCTCGCCGATTACCTGGAGCGAGTAGGCGACGTTGTCGTACACCGTGCGGTTCGGCAGCAGCTTGTAGTCCTGGAAGACCACGCCGATGTTGCGACGCATGTACGGCAGGCGCCCGCGCGGAATCTCGCCCAGGGTGCGCCCCGCGATGCTGATTTCACCCTTGGTCGGCTCGAGCTCCTTCATGAGGAGCCGGATGCAGGTGGACTTGCCGCAGCCGGTCGGCCCGACGAGGAAGACGAACTCCGCGCGCCCAATCCGCGTCGAGACGCGTTCGAGGCCGACGGAGCCTCCGTCGTAGATCTTCGTCACGTCGCGGAACTCCACGACCGGCACGCCGCCCTCCGGCGCCGCCGGGGGGCGGCGTTCTGTCTGGGCACTCGTGGTCGTCATTCGGCGGCCATTAGTAGCGATGACCGGCGGGATTCCCTAGGAATGCAAGGCTTTCTGCACCACGCGCCAGCGCGTGAAGAGGTCGCCGTCCCCCTCGGCCACCGACCCCAGGTCCAGCTCCGCCGGCTCCACGAGCTCGCGTCCGGCCACGATCGTGAGGGCCGACGCGCCGCCGGCCAGCTTGGGGTGCAGGGTCAGGAACAGCTCGTCGACCAGGCCGGCCGCGAGCAGGTGGGAGTTGAGGGTGGGCCCGCCCTCGCAGAGCACGGAGCGGACCCCGCAGTCCTC
Organism: uncultured Thermoleophilaceae bacterium; assembly: GCA_963733885.1. Taxonomy (GTDB): domain Bacteria; phylum Actinomycetota; class Thermoleophilia; order Solirubrobacterales; family Thermoleophilaceae; genus JACVRW01. The sequence continues at coordinate 104,875 of CAVTES010000004.1, forward strand.
GCGCAGCCGGGCCATCAGGAGCGGCAGGTCGTCGCCCACACGGGCGTACTCGACCTGGCCGCGGAGGTCCGGCAGGCTGGCGTCGGAGCCGGTCGCGATCACCACCCGCTGCTCGGGATCGTTGAGCAGCGGCAGGTCGGCGGGCAGGTCAAGCCGCGCGCTCACGATCACCGCCAGCGGGTCCCGGGCGAGCCCTTCGCGCTCGCGTTTGTCGCGCAGCTCGTCGGTCTTGGCCATGCGCCCGTAGCGCTCGATTCGGACGGTGCCCGCGCCGACCATCACCGCGTCGGCCTGCGTGCGGAGATGGTGGAAGAGCTGGCGGTCGAGCTCCGTCGAGAGGCCCTTCGTGCGCCAGTCGATCGCGGCCTTGCCGTCGAGGCTCGAGACCATGTTCAGGACCAGGTAAGGCCGCTCGAGCCGGGCCTTGTCTCCCAGTCGAAGGCCCGAGGCGAGGTCGGCCGGGGACGTGTCGCGCCGCTCTGGATAGAGGAGCTGCACGGCGTGGCAGCCTACCTTGATGTAAAGCACACTTGACAGCACTTGACGGGGTCTGACCCTGTAAAGCACACTTGACAGCACTTGACGGGGTCTGACCCTGTAAAGCACACTTCACACTTGACGGGGTCTGACCCTGTAAAGCACACTTGACACCCAAAATGCGGAACGACGTGCGCGAGAGCAGAGCCCTTCGCGGCCTCTCTCAGGGAGAGCTGGGCAAAGCGGTAGGGGTCTCACGGCAGACGATCAACGCGATCGAGACCGGGCGCTACCTCCCTTCGCTGCCCCTGGCGTTCGCGCTCGCGGGCTTTTTCGGCCTGCGGATCGAGGACTTGTTTCACCCCGAACCCGGAGAACCGAACGGATGAACGACGCAATGAACAACTGGAACCTGCAGCTGATCGGAATGCTCGGGATCGCCGCGGCGGTGTTCGGCGTCTTCTGGGCCGCCGAGGGGCTCGAGGAGGCGTGGCCGAGCGCGGCCATCCTGCTCGGCTTCATCGCGATCCTCCACTTCGGCCGGGACCGCAGCGACACGCTGAACGTCATGAGCGGCGTCGGCGACGAGCGCACGCGCTCGCTCTACACGCGCGCCGTGGCGTTCGCGGGACACTTGACGGGGTCTGACCCTGTAAAGCACACTTGACATGGCTTTCGTGCTGCCGGGCTGGTGGCTGGTCACGGTCGCCCAGGGGGACCCGAACCGGACGCTGACCATCCTGTGCGCGGTCTTCGGCTTCACGTTCATCGCCGCGCGTGGCGGTTCTCGCGCGCCGGAGCTAGCGCGCGGGAGCGCGCGTTAGTTCGAGCGGATCACGCAGTACCCGGGGAACTCGAAGTTGCTCGGACCCCCGCCCCGGGCGGCGCGGTAGATGCCGCCGTCGCTCGGGCGGTCCATGTCGAACCTGTTCTCCGCGCCGCAGCACTCGTCGGACTGGTCGACGCGGAGGCGGCGGGCGACCACCTGCAATAGGCCGGTGGGCGCCCGCCGGCCGTAGGCGTCGGTGCGGAAGCGCGAGCGGCCGCGGTTTCTCACCACCCACTGCGGGTGGAACAGGGCGCGCTTGTCGCCCTTGCAGTAGGCGTCCCAGCCGGCGGGGTCGTGCGGGCCGCACGCCCTTCGCTTGTTGAATACGACCCGCTCGGGGTCGGCCGGGTCGAACTGCGTGATCGCGTTGTCGATCCCGAAGGCGGGCCGCGTTATGAAGACGCCACCCACGTCGAGCCGCGTCGCCCATTCCTCGTAAACGCTCCTGCAGTGCGGGCTGGGCAGCAGCCGCATCGTCATGCCGCGGCGGGCGCCCGGGCAGTTCGGGACCGCCTCGCCGAAGTCGGCCATCGCGCGGGTGTGGGCGGCAAGCCGGCGGCCCCTGTTACGGAAGAGCCAGGTCTCGAGCGAGTGGAAGCGCACCGTGCCGCGGCGCGGCGAGCCGGAGCCCTGATGCAGCACGACCATCCAGGCGAAGCCCTTGCGGTCCTCGTTCGCGACGAACACCTTGAAACCGGCGTGCGGCTCGTCGCTCCCGGCGTAGGTGCCGATCGGGCCGAAGGCGGGCATCCCGGTACGGCCGAAGTGCCGGAAGGCGCGCGGATTCGAGCCGTGCTCGTGGCCGAACGCGCAGCCGTAGCGCGGATCGCGCGGGGGGTGCCAGGTCGCCCACGCGCGGCCACCTCTCTGGACCGCGTGGCGGTCGTGGACCCACTTGGCGCAGACGGGAGTGCCGTCGGGGGCGCCCGGCTGGGTGTGGTCGATGGGGTCTGGCGGGGGCTGCTTGGCGCCCCACGCGATCGCGGGCATGACTGCCAGCCCGGCGAAAACTGCAGCAACGAGGTGCATGAGTGGCTTGGACACGCGATCCGTGCTCGGGTTTCGGCGTCGATCCGAGTTCGGCTTCGACAGCGCCTCCCACGCACCTGGTCCTTGAAGCGCTCCTACGGTGTGATCGCCACCATGCGCTCGATCGGGATGCGAGCGCGCTCCGCGAGCTCGGGGTCGACCTTCACCTGGGGCTTCAGGTCGCGGAGGGTGTCGTGCAGCTTCGGCAGCGTGATCATCTTCATGTACTTGCATGCCGCCGCTCGGTTTGCGGGGATGAAGGACTTCGACGGGTTCTCCTTCGCCAGCGGGTGCAGCATGCCGGTCTCCGTCGCCACGATGAAGGTGTCGGCGTCGGACCCCCGGGCGAAGTCGAGCATTCCGCCCGTGGACAGCATGTGGGTGTGCTCCGGGTCGACGTCTCCTGAGGCCACGTACTCCATGACCTGCGTGGTGCAGCCGCACTCCGGGTGGATCATGAACTCGGCGTCCGGGTGGGCGGCGCGGACGGCCGAGATGTCGCGCGGACGGATGCCCGCGTGCACGTGGCACTCGCCGTCCCAGACGTGCATGCGCCGCCCGGTCACCCGCTCGACATAGGCGCCCAGCCACATGTCCGGACCGAACAGGATCTCCACGTCGTCGCCGTAGTGGGCGCGGATGTGCTCGACCACCCTCACGGCGTTCGAGGACGTGCAGCAGTAGTCCGTCTCGGCCTTCACCTCGGCGGTGGTGTTCACGTACATCACGACGATCGCGCCGGGGTGCTCGTCCTTCCAGGCCCGGAGCTGCTCCGCGGTGATGGAGTCGGCGAGTGAGCAGCCGGCGGCGAGATCGGGCAGCAGCACGGTCTTGCCGGGACTGAGGATCGACGCGGTCTCGGCCATGAAGTGCACGCCGCAGAAGGCGATCACCTCCGCGTCGGTGGCCGCCGCCTGGCGGGAGAGGCCGAGCGAGTCGCCAACGAAGTGGGCAACATCCTGGACCTGGGGCACCTGGTAGTTGTGCGCGAGGATGACCGCGTTGCGCTCCTCGGCGAGAGCGCGCACCCGATCCTGTAAGCGGGCGACCTCGTCCGGGTCGAGCGCGGGTCCGGCGGCGAGAGGCGGATCGGCAACCGGTGGGAGAGTGGGCAGCTCGATGGGCTTCATGCGTCCGGTTTTTGTCCTATGATCGGAAACCGATGCCGGCGAAGGATACCATGGTCTCCGACTCAGAGTCGAAAACCCCGTCTGCCGGGCCGATGGAGGCCGCGGGAAGGCGCGGCGCCGCGGCGGGCGCCCCCCGGCCCTCGCCCACGCACGTCACGCTCGCCGTCGTTCTCCAGGTGCGAGAGCGCCGCCTCTCCGTGCTCCTCTGGCAGCGCGCGCGGGATCCGTTCGAGGGCGCCTGGTCGCTGCCGGGCGGCTATCTCGATCCGGCTGGCGACCTCGAGCGCTCAATCCGCGCCCACCTGACGCGCAAGGTCGACGTGGCGGAGCTCTCCTGGCTCGAGCAGCTCGCCACCCTCAGCGATCCGGCGCGCCATCCCGCCGAGTGGCAGCTCGCCACCGCCTATCTCGGGCTCGTGCCGCTCGGGCTCGATCCGGTCCTCCCGCCCGACACGGCATGGCATCCCGTTGACGAGCTGCCGAGCAAGATCGCCTTTGACCACCGCGCCATCGTCCTCGCCGGGCGCGAGCGGCTGAGCGCCAAGCTCTCCTACACGAACATCGGATTCGCCCTCGCGCCCGACCGCTTCTCGATCTCGGAGCTCAGCGCGATCTACAGCGCCGCGCTCGGCTACCCCGTCGACCCCACCAACCTGCGCCGCGTGCTCGAGCGCCGCGGATTGCTGGAGGCGACCGGTGAGCGGCGGGCGCCGGGGCGCGAGGGCGGCCGCCCGGCGGCCGTCTACCGCTTCAGCTCGGACGAGCTCGAGGTGACCGACCCGTTCGCCGTCTTCAAGCCTCCCGCTCGAGCGGATCGAGCAGCAGGCTGACGTCGAGCGCGGGCGCCGAGTGCGTGAGGGCGCCGATGCTGATGTAGTCCACCCCCGTCTCGGCCACCGAGCGGATCGTCTCGAGCGTGATCCCGCCGGAGGCCTCAAGCTCAGCCCGCCCGTCGGCCAGTTCCACCGCTCGGCGCAGGTCCTCGACGGACATGTTGTCGAGCAGCAGCCGCCGCACGCCTGCGTCGAGCGCCGCCGACACCTCGGCGAGCGTGGCGCACTCCACCTCCACGGTCACCCCGGCGGGCGCAGCCGCCAGGGCGCGCCGCGCCGCCTCAGCCACGCCGCCCGCCAGCGCGGCGTGGTTCTCCTTCACGAGGATCGCGTCGAACAGCCCGCTGCGGTGGCTCACGCCCCCTCCCGCCCGCACGGCCTCCTTCTCGAGCGCGCGCAGTCCGGGCGTGGTCTTGCGCGTGTCGAGCACCCGCGCGCCCGTCCCCTCGACCGCCTCCACGTAGCGAGCCGTAGTGGTTGCGATGCCCGAGAGATGCCCGAGGAAGTTGAGCGCCACCCGCTCGGCCGCCAGGATCGACGCTGCGCGCCCGGCAACCTCGGCCAGCAGCCCGCCTTCGCGCCACGTCCCCTCCGGGGCGTGGACGTGCCACCGCAGCTCGGGGTCCACGCGCTCGAACACCTTCTCGGCCACCCGCAGGCCTGCGGGAACTCCCGCGGCCTTCTGGTCGATCCGCCCCCGCCCGCGGGAGCCGTCCGGCACCACTGCCGCGGTCGTCAGATCGCCGTCGTCGAGGTCCTCGTGGAGGGCGCGGTCGATCAGGTCCAGCATGGCGGGCGCAGGGTATGCGATGGTGCACAGTGCTCGAAGTACCTGGGGGGTATGGACTCGCGCGATCCTTATGCCGGCGCCGACTTGACGACCTCGAGGCGCTTCCAGGCAGGGCTGCTCGGGCTGTGCGGCCTGCTGACCCTTACCTTCCTGCCGTTCGAGCCGGTCGACCAGCAGATCGGGGACGCCGGCTGGGCCATCGCGGCCGGACTCGGGATCCTGGCGATCGCCGCCGGCGTGCTGATCCTGAGGCGCGAGCCGAGCTATGACGACCTCCTGGTGAGCGCCTACGCCGGGATCGCCGGCATCGCCCTGCTCAACTACCTGGCCGGCGGCGGTTCGTCGGCCTACGAGGACCTCTACGTGCTCTGGCTCGGCACGGGCGCACCCCACCCACCCCGACGTGCGCTCCCTCACCTGGCCGTCATGGTCGCGGCGCTGGCCCTGCCGCTCGCCTACGAGGACATCGACAGCGAGACGGTCGACGACATGGCCGCCGAGGCTCTCATCCTGGTGGTGCTGGGCGCGCTGCTCACCGCCTACCAGACCCGCATCAGGAGCCAGCGCGCCGGCCTGGAGGCGGGCGTCGAGGTCGAGCGCAGGCTGGCCCGCGTGGACGAGCTGACCGGGCTCGGCAACCGCCGCGCCTTCGACGAGGCGATCACGGTAGAGAGCGTACGGACGTCACGCGAACGGGTTCCGCTCAGCGTCGGCCTTGTGGACGTGGACAACCTCAGGCGGATCAACGACCAGTACGGCCACCTCGCGGGCGACCAGAGCCTCCGCGACGTGGCCCGCGCGATGGAGCGGTCCGTGCGCGCCGGCGACCGCTGCTTCCGATGGGGCGGCGACGAGTTCGTGGTCGTCATGCCGGGCACCGAGCTCGACACGGCCGGGCAGGTGTTGGCGCGGCTGGCGGAGGCCGTGGCCGAGGCCTGCAAGGCACCTGACGGCCGGCGCATAGGGCTGACCTGGGGGGCCGCGAGGCTCGAATCGGGCGGCACCCCGGAGGAACTGCTGGCCGCCGCCGACCTCGCCCTGCTGGAGCGGAAGACCGAGCAGCGGCGGTAGCGCCTACGCGGAGGCCGGCGCCACGCTCCGGTCGATGCCGGCGGCGGCGTAGGCGTCCACCTCGTCAAGCGTCTCGTGCTCGAGCAGCGCCTCCACTAGCCGGTCGAGCCGCTCACGGTGTTCCATGACCAGGTCGCGGGTGGCGTCGAGCTCCTGGTCCACGATCCGCCGCACCTCGGCGTCCACGAGCTCCTGGGTGGCCTCCGACACCGGGTCGGCGCCGGGCAGCAGTGGGCTCTGACCCTGCTGCGGCGCGACCGTGACGAAGCCGACCTTCTCGCTCATGCCCCAGCGCGCCACCATGCCGCGCGCGATGCCCGTGACCTGCTGGATGTCGGACTCGGCGCCCGTGGTCACGCTGTCGTAGACGACCTCCTCCGCCACACGCCCGCCGGCCGACACGCGGATCTTTGCGCGCAGCTCCTCCTGCGAGTAGTTGAAGCGATCGTCGTCGGGCGTCGAGAGGGTCACGCCGAGCGCCTGCCCGCGCGGGATGATCGACACCTTGCGCACCGGGTCGGCGCCCGGCGTGAGCATGCCCACGATCGCGTGCCCGCCCTCGTGGTAGGCGATCCGGCGGCGGTCCTCCTCGCCCAGCAGGATCTTGCGCTCTGCCCCGAGCACGATCTTCTCGAGCGCGTCGGTGAAGTCGGAGCGGGCCACCTTCTGGTGCCCCCGCCGGGCCGCCAGCAGCGCCGCCTCGTTCACGAGGTTGGCCAGGTCGGCGCCGACCATTCCCGGCGTGCTCTGGGCGATCTGGTGGAGATCGACGTCGTCATCGAGCGGGACCGAGCGGCTGTGGACCCTGAGGATCTTCTCCCGGCCGGCGGCGTCGGGCGCCTGCACCGCCACGCGCCGGTCGAACCGCCCGGGCCGCAGCAGCGCGGGGTCGAGCACGTCGGGGCGGTTGGTGGCGCCAAGCACGATCACCCCGGCCGCGGGATCGAAGCCGTCCATCTCCGTGAGGATCTGGTTGAGCGTCTGCTCGCGCTCGTCGTGGCCGCTCAGGACGCCGCCCCCGCCGCCGCGCGCGCGGCCGATCGCGTCGAGCTCGTCGATGAAGACGATCGCCGGCGCCGCCTCCTCGGCCTGGCGGAACAGGTCGCGCACGCGGGAGGCGCCGACGCCCACGATCGCCTCGATGAACTCCGAGGCCGACGACGAGAAGAACGGCACGCCGGCCTCGCCGGCGACCGCTCGCGCGAGCAGCGTCTTGCCTGTGCCGGGCGGGCCCGAGAGCAGCACGCCGCGAGGGATCCGCGCGCCGAGCTTCGCGTACTTGTCCGGGTTGCGCAGGAAGTCGACGACCTCGACGAGCTGCTCCTCGGCCTCGTCGATCCCGGCCACGTCGTCGAAGGTGACGGTCTGGGTCTCGGACTCGACGAGCTTGGCGCGCGAGCGCCCGAACTGGCCAAGCACTCCGCCCGCGCCGCCGCCGGCCCCTCCCGCCGCGCGCCGCAGGAAGAAGATGAAAAGCCCCACCAGCAGGAGCGTCGGGCCGAACGAGAAGAGGATGGTCTCCAGCAGCGAGCGGCTGTCGGGCGGCTCGGCGTTGATCGTCACGTTCTCGCGCTCGAGCAGCTGCGACAGCTCGTCGTCGTTCGCGAACGTCGGGATCTCGGTCTCGAACTGCTTGGCCTCGTCGTCCTTGTACTTGACCTGCTTCCTGAACTCGCCCTGCACCGTGTCGCCGCGCGAGGAGATCTCCTGCACGTTCCCCTGGCGCGTCTGGGTGAGGAAGGTCGGGTTGTAGGGGACCTTGATGCGCTCCTCCCCCGGCGCGAAGATCGCGACGATCAGCCAGTTCAGGAAGAACAGGACGGCGAGGATCACCAGGAAGCGGCGCCCGCTCCACGGCAGCATCGGCGGCTTCTGCGGCGCGCGCTCCACACGCACGTCGCCGCGCTTGGGATCGCGCGGCGGAAGCGGGGTGCGCGGGTCCGGGGAGCGAGCCTCGTCTGCCATCACTCAATCGTAGAGCGCCGGGACGCCTATTCTCAGGCCGATGCGACAGCAGCTTCGGCCGCTCTTCGACCAGATTGTGATCAAGGAGCTCGAGCCCGACCGGGTGCGGCGCTCCGGCCTGCTGCTGCCACCGGGCGAGCACCAGCCGCCGCCGCAGCACGGCATCGTGCTCGCGGTGGGGCCCGGGCTCGACTGGTGGGGGAGCGTGGGCGTGAAGATGCCCGTCAAGCCAGGCGACCACGTGGTGTTCCCCGCCTCGGCGGGCGTCTGGGTGGAGGTCGAGGAGGAGCGCCTGCTCGTGTGCCGCGTTGGCCAGCTGCTGGGCGTGCTCGTGGAGGGCGACGACCTGCCGGAGGACGCCCTGCGGGCGTTCGAGGACGAGGTAACCGTCGACGAGGCCTAACCCGTCAGTCGTCGTCTGCGTCGCTCATCTGGATCACGCCACAGGCCACGCGACCGCCGCCGGCGGACCCCACAGGGCCCGGACGGCCCGGCGGGCCCTCGTCGCCCAGGTCCTCAAGCTCGTGCACGATCACCGCGGCGCCGTCGGAGTCGAAGAGCGTCGTCGGGTGATCGGGCTGCAGGGTGAAGCGCGTGGTCTCCGCGTGGAGCCGGCCCACACCGTGCCGCACGTCGAGCTCCGGCACGTCGCCGAGGTGATAGGGGTGGTTGGGCTCGGGCGCGGTGTTCTTGGCCGGCCCGGCGTCGAAATGGCCGCCGGCCGCCGTGTACGGGGGTCCACAGGTGCCGTACTCATGGACATGGAAGGCGCGCTCGCGGGGCTCCCGCGGCAGTCCGCGCACCACGACGTCGACCTCGACCACGGGCGTCGGCTGGTCCTCGTCCCCGCCCTGCCGGAAGCGGGCCTCGCCGCTGATCCCTGAGCCGGGCGGGCCCAGGATCTGCGCGCGGGCCTCGTAGCGCGCGTCATCGTCGTCGTCACCTGTGGCGATGGTCACGCCGCCCGCGGCGATGCCGCACAGCGCGCCAAGGAACAGGCCAAGCAGGAAGCGGGCACGAATTCTCATGCCGCTCACCTTCCCGTTTGGCGCGTTTCCACACGTCTCATGACGGAGCGCCGCCGGGCGCAAGCCGCGGGCTCGGCCCGCGGCGCAGCGACAGCCTTCAGGCGCGACTTATGACGGAGCGCCGTCTCCCGCGCGCCGCAGCAGCTCCGCCCGCACGAAGTCGTCGAGATCGCCGTCCAGCACGCCCTGGGCGTTCCCGGCCTCCACGTTCGTGCGGTGGTCCTTGACCATCGTGTAGGGGTGCAGCACGTAGGAGCGGATCTGTGAGCCCCAGCCCACGTCCTGGGCCTCGCCCTTCTCCTTCGCGATCGCCTCCTGGCGGCGGCGCTCCTCCAGCTCGATCAGCTTCCCGCGCAGCATGCGCATCGCCGTGTCGCGGTTGGACGACTGCGAGCGCTCGTTCTGGCACTGCACCACGATGCCGGTCGGCTTGTGCGTGATCCGCACGGCCGAGTCGGTCTTGTTCACGTGCTGCCCGCCGGCGCCCGAGGCGCGGTAGGTGTCGATCTGGAGGTCCTCGGGATCGATCTCCACCTCCACGGCGTCCTCCACCAGCGGCGCCACCTCCACCCCGGCGAACGCCGTGTGGCGGCGCGACTGGGCGTCGAACGGGGAGATCCGCACCAGCCGGTGCACGCCCTTCTCGGCGGAGAACAGCCCGTAGGCGTTCTCCCCGCGCGCGATGAAGGAGGCCGACTTGATCCCGGCCTCCTCCCCCGCCGACGCCTCCTTCAGCTCCACCTTCATGCCGCGCCGCTCGGCCCAGCGCATCAGCATGCGCAGCAGCATCTCGGCCCAGTCCTGCGAGTCGGTTCCGCCGGCGCCGGCGTTCACCGTGACCACGGCGTCGCCCGGCGTCGTATTCCCCGCTGAACAGGCGCGCCTCCTCGAGCTCGGCGAGCCGGCCCCCGATGCCGACGCGCTGCTCATCCAGCTCGGCGGCGATCGACTCGTCCTCGGCGGCCATCTCCTCGAGCGCCTCGAGGTCGTCGATGTCGCTCTCGAGCGAGCGGAAGCCCTGCAGGCGCCGGCTGACCGAGGAGTGCTCGGCGGACGTGCGGGCGGCGGACTCCTGGTCGTCCCAGAAGCCGGGCGCCTGCATCTGCTCCTCGAGCGCCTGGACGCGCTCTGTCAGTCCAGCCGGGTCAAGGTAGTCCGCGAGCAGCTTCAGCTGGTCGCGGAGGCCATTGGCGTCGTTAGGCGCCATGGCACTTCTTGTACTTCTTGCCGGAGCCGCACCAACACGGATCGTTGCGGCCGATCTTCTCGTGCTCGTCGAGCCGCCTGGTCTCCACGACCGGTACGGAGCCCGCCACCTCGTCGGCGGCCATGTCGGCCGCGTCGGCCATCCCGGCCGGGATCGCGGTGCCGGCCGCGGCGGCGATCGCGTCGCGGCCCTGCGCGGCGTGCCCGCCCGAGTAGTTCAGCCCGCCCGTGCTGGTGGGGCTGCCGCCGCCGCCCCAGCGCTGCGCGGGCTGCTGCGGCTGCTCCTGCTCGACCGAGACCTCGACGTTGAAGATGTAGCGCGCGAACTCGTCCCAGATGTTGTTCATGAGCTCCGTGAACATCTCGAAGCCCTCGTTCTTGTAGGCGACCAGCGGGTCGATCTGCGCGAACCCGCGCAGGTGGATGCCCTCGCGCAGGTAGTCCATGTCGTGCAGATGCTCGCGCCACCGGTTGTCGATGATCTGGAGGAGCATGTACCGCTCGAGCGCCCGCATCAGCTCCTCGCCGAGCTCCGCCTCGCGCTCGTTGTAGGCATCGACGACGTCCTCGCGCAGCTTCTCGACGAACGCCTCGCGGCCCTCGCCCTCGCCGACGTCGTCGACGTCATACGAGACGGGGTAGATCTGCTCCAGCTGCGTGAAGAGCGCCTCGAGGTCCCAGTCCTCCTGATACTCGCCCGCCATGTACTCGCCCGCGAGCCGCTCGATTGCGTCGGAGATCTGTGTGTGCGCCACGTCCGACATGTCCTGGCCCTCCAGGATGCGGTCGCGGTACTCGTAGATGATCTCGCGCTGCTGGTTCATCACGTCGTCGTACTCGAGGACGCGCTTGCGCTGCAGGAAGTTCTGGTCCTCGACCTTCTTCTGGGCCCCCTCGATCTGCTTGGTGAGCATCTTGTGCTCGATCGGCAGCTCGTTGCCCTCCTCGTCGGCCTGTGCGAGGAACTTGTTGTCGAGGATGCGATAGATGCGGTCGCCCGCGAAGAGCCGCACCAGGTCGTCCTCGGCGGAGAGGTAGAACCGGGACTCGCCCGGGTCGCCCTGGCGGCCCGAGCGGCCGCGCAGCTGGTTGTCGATCCGACGCGACTCGTGGCGCTCGGTGCCGAGGATGTAGAGGCCGCCGGCTTCCTTCACCTTCTCGCGGTCCTCGCTGACGCGTGCCTCCATCTCGGGGAAGAGCTCGTCCCACGCGCGGTCCCACTCCTCCGTCCCCGGCTCGAGGCCGCGCTTCGTGAGCTCGAGCTGCGTGAGGTGCTCCTCGTTCCCGCCGAGCTTGATGTCCACGCCGCGGCCGGCCATGTTGGTGGCGATCGTGACGGCGAACGGCTGCCCGGCCTCGGCGATGATCTCGCCCTCGCGCTCGGCGTGCTCGGGCTTCGCGTTCAGGACGGTGTGCTTGACGCCGCGCTTGTCGAGCTGCGTCGACAGCAGCTCCGAGACCTCGACCGAGATCGTGCCCACGAGCACCGGCTGGCCGAGCTTGCTGCGGTCCTCGATCTCCCGCGCGACCGCGTTCCACTTGCCGTCCTTGGTCTTGTAGATCTGGTCGTTGTTGTCCGCCCGGATCATCGGCCGGTTGGTGGGGATGTCGACGACCTGGAGGTTGTAGATCTTCATGAACTCGGTGGCCTCAGTCAGGGCCGTGCCGGTCATGCCCGCGAGCTTGTCGTACCTGCGGAAGTAGTTCTGGTAGGTGATCGTCGCGACCGTCTGGTTCTCCTCCTGGATCGCCACGTCCTCCTTGGCCTCGACGGCCTGGTGCAGGCCCTCGGACCAGCGGCGGCCCTCCAGGATGCGGCCGGTGAACTCGTCGATGATCTTCACCTCGCCGTCGATCACCGCGTAGTCGACGTCCTTCTTGTAGAGCGACTCCGCCTTCAGCGACTGCTGGAGGTGGTTGACGAGGTGGCCGTACTCGGCGCGGTAGAGGTTGTCGATGCCGAGGAAGCGCTCGGCCTTCTCGACGCCCTTCTCGCTCACCGCGACGGTCTTGTGCTTCTCCTCGGGCTCGAAGTCGTAGTCGGCCTCCCAGTCCTTCGTCTTCGCCTCGAGGCCCTCAGGCTTCTTGCCCGGCTCCATCGTGCGGGCGAGCTTGGCGAACTTGTAGTAGACGTCGGCCGCCTTCTCGGGCTGGCCGGAGATGATCAGCGGGGTGCGCGCCTCGTCGATGAGGATGTTGTCGACCTCGTCGACGATCGAGTAGCCGTGGCCGCGCTGGACCTTCTCCTCGAGCGAGTCGGCAAGGTTGTCGCGCAGGTAGTCGAAGCCGAACTCCGAGTTGGTGCCGTAGACGACGTCGCGCGAATACGCCTCCATCTTGTCGATGGGGTGCATCTGCGACTGGATGATGCCGACGGTCACACCGAGCAGGTCGTAGACCGGCTTCATCCAGTTGGCGTCGCGGCGGGCGAGGTAGTCGTTCACGGTGACGAGGTGGACGCCACCGCCCTTCACGGGGTGGCCCTTCTCGTCACGGGAGGCGAGCCCGTTGAGGACGATCGGGAGCGTGGCCGTGAGCGTCTTGCCCTCGCCCGTCTTCATCTCGGCGATGGAGCCGTCGTGCAGGACCATCCCGCCGATCAGCTGCACGTCGTAGTGGCGCTGGCCGAGTCCGCGCTTGCTGGCCTCACGGGTGAGGGCGAAGGACTCGAACAGCAGGTCTTCGAGCGGCTCCCCGTTCAGCTGCCGCTCCCGCAGGGCGGCGTAGCGGTTGCGCAGCTCGTCGTCGGATTCGAGCTCCAGCTCGGGCTCGTAGTCATTGATGCGGGCGACGTTTCGCTCGAAGGCCTTGAACTTCTTGGACTCGCCGACCCGCAGGGCGCGGTCGAGAATGGACATCGAAGTTACGGTAGCAACGCTGAGGGGGCCTCAGGGGCGCCAACCGGCCACGTAGCCGGGCGTCTCGACGGAGGGATCGAGGCGGGGGTCCGGCTCGGGCGAGGCGACCGCCCTGCTGACGGGCAGCACACCCGCCCAGACCGGCAGCTCGTAGTCCTCCTCGTCGTCCACCGGAGCACCGGTGCGCACCTTGGCCGACGCCTCGTCGAGCGGAAGCGCGAGCACCTTCGTGCCGTTCAGCTCCTGGCGCGAGGGCGGGCGGACGTCGGCCCAGCGGCCGGGGACGAGCTTCTCCGTGAACAGCTCCAGCGCCCGGAGCCGTTCCTCCTCGGGCTCGACCGGGCGGGCCTCGCCGAAGACGACGACCGAGCGGTAGTTGACGGAGTGGTGGAACGCGGAACGCGCGAGCACGAGGCCGTCGACGAGGGTGGCGGTCACGCACACCGGGACGCCGCGCTCGAGCGTGCGCAGCATCCGGCTGGCCGCCGAGCCGTGGAGGTAGAGGCGGTCGCCGAGCCGGGCGTGGAGGGTGGGAATCACGACCGGCGCGCCGTCGTGGACGAAGCCCACGTGGCTGATGAGGGCCTCGTCGAGGATGGCGTCGATGGTCTCCCGCTCGTATTCCCCGCGTGCGGGGACGCGGCGGACGCGCGTGCGGTTTGTCGGAGCGGTGGCCATGGTCGCCTCAGACTAGGATGCATGTGGCCCTGCGGACAGGGCCGCTTTGGTCTGGAATCAGTGTGCCGGTTGGCAGTGTTCGGCGGGCGGCGTTCGCGGCCGCGTGCGTTAGGCCACGCGCTCCGGTCCCTTCTGGGCCTCGCGGCGGGCGCGGCGCTTGTCTCGGTGCTTCTTGACCTGCCGGGCCAGGTCGTCGGCGAGCATGTTGATGGAGTGGCCCATGTCGGTGGAGCGCTTGCTGGCACGAAGGGTCGTGCCCTTCAGGTGGAGGGTCGCCTCGGCGATCTGCGAGTCCTTGATCGCCGGGTTGCGCTCCTCGCTGAGCTCGATCTCCAGCTCCGCGAGAGGTGAGACCTGGCGACCAACCTTGGCGAGCTTCTTCTCCAGTCGCGAGCGGAGCTCTTCGTCGACGATGGCGCCGTTCCGGCCCTTTACCTGGATGCGCATCTGCCCTCCTCGGTAGCCGTGGTCCGATGGTAAACCCTCCGCCACGCCTCAGCGACCCGGCGTGCGCGCGAACGCGATCGCTGCCACCTCCCTCGTGCCGGCCTCCCGGAGGGCCGCCGCGCAGGCGGCGAGCGTTGCACCCGTGGTGACCACGTCGTCGACGATCAGCGCGGCGGGCGGCACCCGCGCACGCGGCTCGATCGAGCCGACGGGGCCGGCGAGCCGGGCGTCGCGGCCGCGGCCCACCTGAGGTGGCCCCGGTCCACGCCGGCGCAGGCAGTCCGACGCCGTGAGGCCGGTCACGCGCGCGACCGCGCCGGCGAACACCGCGGCCTGGTTGAACCCGCGCCGGCGCATCCGGACCGGGTGGAGCGGGACCGGAACGAGCGCGCCGCGGAAGAGCCCATCCGGGGCCGACGCCACCGCGAGCGCGGACATCTCGCGTGCGAGCGAGAGGGCGCCGTGGAACTTCAAGGCCCGGACAAGATCGCGGCCGGGACCCTCGTAAGCGACCGGCGCCCACACGCGGACGCCGGCGAGGCAGACCGGCTCCCGCGGGAGGAAGACGAGCGCCCGCCGGCAGCTCCCGCAGAGACCGCGCCCGCGCGGGGCGCTGGTGCCACAGGCCCAGCAAAGCGGCGGAGCGAGGAGCGCGGCGAGCATCCACCCAGCCTGACGCGCCGAATGCGACGCGTGGGCACGCCACTGGGACAATCCCGTGCGTGTCAGGTGACGGAGCGGGCCATCCGCATATCCAGTGGCTGTCGGATCCCGCCGTGCTCGCGCCGCTCGCGCTGTTCGCGGGGATCTACGTCTGGCGCTTCCTCCAGGTGCGGCGCGAGGCCGCCGCGCGCGGTCGTCCCCCCAGCGGCGCCGGGCCGCTCCAGGCGCTCGCCTTCGGCGCCGGGATGCTCGCGCTGCTCGCCGCCCTCGCCTCCCCGATCGACGGCCTCGGCGAGGACTACCTCTTCTCGGCGCACATGGTCCAGCACGTGCTGCTGGGCGACATCGCGCCGCTCCTGATCCTCCTGGGCCTCTCCCGCTCGATCATGCGCCCCGCCACGCGCCGCCTGATGCGGGTGGAGCGGGCGCTCGGCCCGCTGGCGAACCCGGCCACGGGCATCGCCGTCTGGCTGTCGATCATGTACCTCTGGCACGTGCCGGCGCTCTACGACGCGGCGGCCGAGAACGCTCTCGTCCACCTGCTGGAGCACGCCTCCTTCTTCGCGGCCGGGGTGGCGCTCTGGTGGCCGCTGATCCAGCCCGTACCGATGCGCCGCCGCATGACCGGGCTGCAGCCACTCGGATACATCGCCTCCGCGAAGGCCGGGCTGGCCGCGCTCGGTCTGTACCTGGCCTGGAGCTCGACCGCGCTCTATCCCTACTACGAGCAGACGCCCCGCATCTGGGGGCTCGACCCGGTCGAGGACCAGAACATCGGCGGCGTGATAATGATGGTCGAGCAGTCGTTCACGCTCGTGCTCGTGATGGTCGCCTTGTTCGTGCGGATGCTCTCCCAGAGCGAGGAGGAGGAGCGGCGTCGCGAGCGGCTGGAGGAGCTCGAGGAGGCGAAGGGCCGCGCGCCCGCCGAGGCGCGCTGACTCCAACAGGCGCGATACTCGGCGAGGATGTCGGACGAGAACATCGAGATCGTCCGCCGCGCTCTCGAGGCACGAAACCGCGGCGACATGGATGCCGCACTGGCGTATGCCGCCCCCGATATCGAGTTCGACCTCTCGGCGTCCGCGGGAACCTTCGCGGGGATCTACAAGGGCCACGAGGCCTTGCAGCGCCTGTGGGCCGCGTGGTCAGAGGTCTTCAGCGAGATGATCTGGAAGGCCGAAGAGTTCATCGATGCGGGCGACGCGGTCGTTGTTCCCCTGACCTTCCACGCGCGAGGCCGCGAGAGCGGAGTGGAGACCGTCACTCGGGCGGTGCACGTGTACTGGGTCAGAGACGGTCAGGTCGTGCGCTACCGCCAGCTTCAGACACGCGCGGCAGCCTTCGAGGCGGCGGGGCTGCGGTTGCGCTAGCCATCTAACCCTCGAGCACCTCACCGTCGGGAATCTTTCGCGGCCCGACCACCTTCACCGCACCCCGTACGTTCACGTCGGCCCCGAACGTCACGTCGCCCTCCACCGTAAGGCGCTCGGCCTCCATCAGCGACGGCGGGCCGTCGGCGAAGCGGGGCTCGAAGTCGCCCATCAGCTTGAAGTGGTCGGGGTCGAGCTCCACTACCGGCGGCCGCTCGCGGGCGGTGCTCACCGTCCAGTCGTCGCCGACCCTGTACGCGTCCGAGCGCACCACCAGCAGGTCGCTGGTCGTCTTGACGGGCGTGAAGCGGCTGCGCGGGACGCGGATCGCCCCGGCGCCCTCGAAGACGCCGATGGCGGCGCCCATAGCCGTCTCGAGCTGCAGCACGGCGGGCGACGAGGTGTCGTTCGGGTCGACGGTCTTCCGGTTCACGATCATTGGCAGGCCGAGCACCCCACTGCGCTCGGACAGCGTGCGCTCCAGCGCCCGCAGGTCGACCCAGACGTTGTTGCAGTTGAAGTACCGGTGCCGCGACACGTCCTCGAACGCCTCGCGGTCCTCGTCCGGGGTCTGCGCGGTCTCCCGCAGCACCAGTCCCCCGTCCTCGCGGCGGCGGGCCAGGTGGCCGCCCTTGCGGTCGCCCTCGGTGCGGTCGGTCGACTCCGACAGGAACGGCAGCCCCTCCCGCGCGAACCAGTCAAGGATGCGCGGATCGAGCACCGCGCCCAGGTTGTCCGAGTTCGACAGGAACAGGTAGCGATAGCCGCGCTCGAGCAACTCGCCAAGCATCCCCGAGCCGGCCAACGACGTGTACACGTCGCCGTGCCCCGGCGGCGCCCACTCGAGCGCCGGGTCCGCGGGCCAGCTGACCGGCTCGTAGCCGTCCTCGAGCAGCTTCGGCACCTTGCCCTGGAGGAAGTCGAGCGGCAACCCGTCAACGGCAAGGTCCGGGTAGCGCTCGAGCGCGGCGAGCGTGTCGTCCTGCGTGGCGAAGCTGTTCATCAGGAGCAGCGGCACCGGCCCGCCGTGGCGCTCGCGCAGGTGGAGGATCTGGCGGACGATCACGTCGAGGAAGGTCAGACCCTCCTTCACCTCGAGCAGCGACTTCGCCCTCGTCATTCCCATGCTGGTGCCGAGCCCGCCGTTCAGCTTCAGGACCACTGCCTGCCCGAGCGCCGAGCCGTCCGATTCCGGCAGCTCCGACGCGTCCGGCAGGTCTTCGAGCGGCTCGATCGAGGACTCCGGCAAGGTGCCCTGCTCGCCTTCCCGCAGCAGCCGCTCGTAGTGGGCGAAGGTCTCGACCGCGGTCTCTGACAGCCCCTCGGCCCGCATCTTGTCGGTGGCGGCGCTCACCGCGCCAGAGGTTATGACCCGGCGTCTCCCGGTGCGACGACGCCGGCCTCGTAGGCGAGCACCACGGCCTGCACGCGGTCGCGCACCTCGAGCTTCATCAGGATCCGCGCGACGTGCGTCTTCACGGTCGTCTCGGAGACGATCAGGTCACCCGCGATCTCCGCGTTCGACATCCCGCGCGCCATCAGCTTGAACACCTCGGCCTCGCGCGGCGTCAGCTCGTCCAGCCCGGCGGGGCGCTCACCGCGGCCCCGCGACGAGCGCGAGAACTCCTGGATCAGGCGGCGCGTGACCGACGGCGCGAGCAGTGCGTCACCCTGGGCCACCAGCCGGATCCCGGCCACGAGCTGGTCGGCCGGCACGTCCTTGAGCAGGAAGCCGCTGGCACCGGCCCGCAAGGCGTCGTAGACGTACTCATCGAGGTCGAACGTGGTGAGCATCAGCACCTTCACGGCCGTCTCGCCGTTGCCGCCCACGATCCGGCGCGTGGCCTCGATGCCGTCCATCTCCGGCATCCGGATGTCCATGAGCACGACGTCCGGCGCGAAGCGCTTGACGCTGTCGATCGCCTGGGTGCCGTCGCCGCACTCACCGACCACCTCGAGGTCGTCCTCGGCCTCGAGGATCATGCGGAAGCCGGCGCGGATCAGCGCCTGATCGTCGACGAGGAGGATGCGCACGCTCATGCCACGGCCCCCCGCGACAGCTCGGCGCCCGGCACCATCGGGCGCGTGGGGAGGCGGGCGCGCACGGCGAAGCCGCCGTCCGGGCGGCTCCCGGCCTGGAGAAGACCGCCGTAGAGCTCGACCCGCTCGTGCATCCCGACGAGCCCGTGGCCGCCGCCCAGCTCGCCGAGCTCCTCGCGCGCGGCCGCCGGGCTCACCCCGTCGTCCTCGATCGAGAGCACGACCTCGTTCGGCTCGTAGGAGACGGTGACGCTGGCCTGCGCGCCGCCCCCGTGCTTCAGGGTGTTGGTGAGCGCCTCCTGCACGACGCGGTACGCGGTCAGATCGACCCCGGTCGGAAGCGACACCCGGTCGCCCTCCACGTGCACGTGCACCACCAGCCCCGCCGCGCGGGCGCGAGCGGCCAGCTCCTCCACCTGATCGATGCCGACCGGCCCGTGCAGGTCCTCGCCCTCCCCGTGGCGCACGGGGCCGAACAGGTGTCGCAGCTCGGCCAGCGCCTCGCGCCCGGTGCGCTCGATCAGGTCGGCCACCCCGGCCGCCTGGTCCGGGCGCTTCTCCACGATCCGGCGCGCGCCGCCCGCCTGCACCACCATCACGCTGAGGTTGTGGGCGAGCACGTCGTGCAGCTCGCGCGCGATGCGCGAGCGCTCGCGGGCGATCGCGCGGTGCTCCTCGTCCTCGCGCGCGTGCTCGGCGCGCTCGGCCTTCTCGGCGAGCTCGCGAGCGAGCAGCGTCTGGGTGCGGATCGTGCGCCCGGCGAGCCAGGGGACGAGGCCGAAGATGGTGATCGGGAAGAACCAGTCGCTCGGATCGAAGATCAGCACGACCGTGCCGAGCGAGAGGAGCACGAGGGCAAGCGCGCGAAGCGCCCGGCGGCGGTCCAGATGGGCGCCCGCCGAGTACGACGCGGTGGCCATCATCGCTATCGACACGAAGATGTAGGGCGGGGCGGTCAGGACCGCGGCGGAGAGCGGCATCCCGATGCCGCAGCAGAGGACCGGTACGAACGGCTTGTCCCTGCGCCAGAGGAGCGAGAGCCCCATAACGGAGATCACCAGCAGGTTCAGGACGACCGATCCCTGGCGATCCGACGCGGTGAGCACGTTCACCCAGCCCGCGGCGATGAGCACCGCGACCAGCAGGCGGTCGAGCATGCGCCAGTCGCGGCCCAGCCTGGTCACGACCCCGACCCCGTGAGCACCGGCGCCGCCTCGTGCTCGATCGGGAGCCGGGCGCGGAGGGCGAACCACTCGCCCGACGGTCCGGCGTCCAGGAACCCGCCGTACAGCCTGGCCCTGTCCCTGAGCCCGGGCAGGCGGTCCGACGCGCCGCCCTCGCGGTCGTCGCGCACGCCGAGCACGAGCTCGCGCTCTCCGTAGCGGACGAGCACCTGGGCCTTGGAGGCGCCCTTCTCGGCAGCCGCCTCGAGCGCGTCCTGCACGATGCGGTACGCGGTGAGGTCGAGGCCGGGCGCGAGCGGGCGGGAATCCCCCTCCTCGCGCACCGTCACGTCGAGGCCGCCTTCGCGCGCGAGTTCAACGAGCGCTTGGAGACGCCCCAGCCCTGGCTGTGGCGCCAGCTCGGGCGTGTCGCCGTCGCGCCGCAGCACGCCGAGCAGCCGGCGCATCTCCACGAGCGCGTCGCGACCCGTCTCCTCGATCGCGGCGAAGGCGCGCTCTGCGCGCTCCGGCTCGCCGGCGGCGAGCACGCGCGGCACGGTCTCCGCCTGGACGACCATGGCGCTGACGCTGTTCGCGACCACGGCCTGGAGCTCCGAGGCGATCCGCTCGCGCTCGATCTCGACCGCAGTTCGGCCGCGATCCGCGCGCTGCCGCTCGATCTGCTCGGTTTTCTCCCGCAGCTCACTCTGCAGTCGTGCCCGGCTGCGCAGGGCGCGCCCGACGAGGGCGGGCAGGCTGAAGAGGAGGAAGAACCAGAAGAAGTACTCGGCACGCTCGAGCCCGCCCTCGACGGTCAGGGCGATCCCGCTTCCGACCATCACCACCGGGAACGCGATCCGGAACACCTGCGGATCCGCGTAGCGCCCGATCGAATAGAGCAGGAGCATCGCCGCGAGGAAGTGCACGGTCGTGTCCTGCGTGAGGAAGCCGCCGGCCACCGCCTGCAGCGCCGTCGGAACCGCGAACAGGACCGCGGCGACCAGCGGGGCGCGGCGCCGCCAGGCAATGGCCGACTGCGCCGCGATCCCGGCGGCGACGGTGACCGGGACGTTGTCGCCCCTCGAGGGCACCGTGAAGACCTCGATCACCGTGGCCACGACGAACAGCGCCGCCAGCGCGATGTCGGCGCGGAACGGGTCCATCGCCCGTACCCGCGCTTGCATGCTCCGCAGCCAGTTCACGGGATCAAAGTACCTCCGGGGAGGCGCTCCGGCATCGTCCGAAAGGATGACCCCAAATCCGCGTCCAGGCCGATGCGCCGCGGCGAGGGCGGTGGCAGTCTCGTCGCCATGGCCGAGTGGACGACAAGCATGCAGGCAAACGCGCACCCCGAGCAGGTGCTGGATGTGCTCACGGACCCCGACGCGATCCGGCGCTGGGCCCCGATCGACTTCGATGTCGAGGACCTCGACGGAGCACGGCTGGCCGCGGGCAGCACCGCGCGCGTGAGCGGCAAGCTGGCCGGTGTCCGGGTGGGCTTCGACGTGGAGGTCCACGCAGCCGACGAGGACGGTGTGGAGCTCACCGCCGATGGGCCGATCGGGTTCGACGTCCGCTACGACTTCGCCCCGGCGGCCGGCGGCAGCGAGCTCAGGGCGACGGTCTCGCTGCGCCGCGGCGGCGGTATCACCGGCCGCCTCCTCTCGCAGGCGACCGCCGCCTTGCTGTCCGCGGGCGCGCTCGATGGCGCCGCGCGGGGCATCGCGCGCGCCGCCGAGCAGCCGGTCCTAGCCGCCATCTAGCTGGCGGGCTCAGGCGGCTGCCACGGCCGCGCCGGAGGGAAGCTCGAAGCGGGCGGCGACCTCGTCGAGGATCGCCAGCATCGCGTGGGTGGCTGGGGAGCGGTAACGCCCGGCGAGCGTGGCTGCGGCGATCCGGCGCGCCGGAGCATCGGGGCCCAGCGAGCGGATAACGATGTCCTCACGAACGTTCGTGAGCGAAAGTCCCGGCAGCAGCGAGATCCCCACGCCCGCCGCGACCAGTCCCTGGACGACGTTGTAGTCATCGGACCGGAAGCCGACCCTCGGCTTGAAGCCCGCCGCCAGGCAGGCGGTCTCGTGGAAGCGGCCGCACCAGCTGTGGTTGCCGCTCTCCTGGATCCAGGTCTCGTCCGAGAGGTCCTTCAGGCGGACGCGCGGCTTGTTGGCGGCGGGGTGGCCGAGCGGGAGCGCCAGGTACATCGGGTCGTCGACCAGCCGGTGCAGCTCGATGCCCTCGTAGAAGCGCTCGAGCTCGGGCTGGTTGTACTCGCCATACTCGAAAACGATCGCCACCTCGAGCTCCGCGGCACGCAGCATCTGCGCCGCCTCCTCTGGCTCGCGCTCCACGAAGCTGAGCTCGACCTCCGGATGGCGTTGGGTGAAGAGCGCCACGGCCGGAGGCAGCAGCGAGGCGCCTGCGGTCGGGAAGGATGCGAGCCTGACCCGTCCGCCGCGGATTCCGGCCATCGCCTCGAGCTCCGCCTCCGCGGCCGCCAGGCGGGCCAGCACCACCTCGGCGTGGTCCACAAGGGCGCTGCCGGCCTCGGTGAGCCGCACCCCGCGGGGCGTCCGGTCAACGAGCGTGGCGCCGGCGCGCTTCTCGAGCGCGGCGACCTGCTGCGAGATGGCGGGCTGCGTGTAGGAGAGCGCCTCGGCGGCGGCGGAGAACGAGCCCTGTTCGGCGACCGCCTTGAGGACCCTCAGCTGCTTGACGTCGAGCATAACTCGAGCTTATCGAAGCCAGCAGAAGTTCGAATTTGAGCTTATGGCCTGGATCGGCGAAAATGTTCGAGGAACATCAAACGGAATGAAGGGGACCCAATGACCGACAAGACACTCACCATCCGCCGCGCTGATACCTCCGACAACGGTGCGCTCGTGCGCCTCGCAGCCCTCGACAGCGCCTCACCGCCGACTGGCGAAGCCCTGCTGGCCGAGGTGGCGGGCGAGCTGTGGGCCGCCGTCGAGGTCGACTCGGGCGCCGCGATTGCCGACCCGTTCCGGCCGAGCGGCGAGCTTGTGGACCTGCTCCGCCTTCAGGCGTCGCTGGAAGCCGGTGCCGAGCGCTCGGAGCGGCGCTCACTGGCGCGGTTGCTCCTCCGCGCGGCCTAGTGTCCGCGGAGGCCGGGGAAGGCGGCCAGCCCGGCCAGGGCGGCGAGCGGCGCGAGCCGCCTCATTCCCCGCCCCACGAGCTCAGGTATGCCTCCTGATCGGGGGTGAGCGAATCGATCTCGACGCCGAGAGACTCCAGCTTTAGGCGGGCGATCTCGGCGTCGAGCTCCGGCGGCATGGGCAGCACGCGGTGCTCCAGCTCGCTGCCGTTCAGGGTGAGGTGCTCCACGGCAAGGGCGAGGTTCGCGAAGCTCATGTCCATCACGGCCGCCGGGTGCCCCTCTCCGGCGGCCAGGTTCACTACCCGGCCCTGCGCCAGCAGGTTAAGACGACGTCCCTCGTTCACTTCGTATTGCTCGACCAGTGGAAGCACCTCTCGTACCTTCCCTCCCGCCAGGTCGCGCAAACCGGGGAGGTCGATCTCCACGTCGAAGTGTCCGGCGTTCGCCAGCACGGCCCCGTCCTTCATGCGCTCCATGTGCTCGCGCCGCACGACCCCGCGCGAGCCGGTCACCGTGACGAACAGATCTCCCCATTCTGCGGCCTGGAGCGCGGGCATCGCCTCGTAGCCGTCCATGCGCGCCTCGAGCGCCCGCATCGGATCGACCTCGCAGACGATTACGTGCGCTCCGGCGCCGCGGGCGCGCTGCGCGATCCCCTTGCCCGTCGCGCCGTAGCCGAACAGCACCAGTGTGCGGCCGGCCAGGAGCAGGTTGGTGGCGCGGAGGATGCCGTCCAGGACGGACTGGCCGGTGCCGTAGCGGTCGTTGAAGGTGCGCTCGGTGCGGGATTCGTTGACGGCGATGACGGGACAGGTGAGCTTGCCATCGGCCTCGAGGCGCCGCAGCCGGAGCAGGCCCGTGGTCGTCTCCTCGGCGCCTCCGCGCACGGGGCGCTCCCAGCGATGAAGCAGCACGAGCAGGTCCGCGCCGTCGTCGAGCGTGATGTCGGGCCCCCACTCCGCCAGCGACGCGACGTGCTGGGCGTAGCGCTCCGCGTCCTCACCGCGCCGCGCCAGCACGGGTATGCCGTCCTCGACCAGGGCCGCGGCGACCTCGTCCTGCGTCGTGAGGGGGTTGGCCGAGCACAATCCGACCTCGGCGCCGCCCGCCGCCAGCGCCTTCATGAGGTTCGCGGTCTCCGACGTTACGTGGAGACATGCAGCGACCTTGATGTCGGCGAGCGGCGCCTCCTTCTCGAACCGCTCGCGGATCGAGCGGAGGACCGGCATCTGCCCCTCCGCCCACTCGACCCGCGCCCGCCCGGCCTGGGCGAGCGACGGGTCGGCAATGTCGGCTCTAGTAGCGGTAATGGTCGCTCTTGTATGGCCCCTCCACCGGAACGCCGATGTAGGCGGCCTGCTCGGGGGTCAGCTCGGTGAGCCGCGCGCCGAGCGCGTCCAGGTGCAGGCGGGCGACCTTCTCGTCCAGGTGCTTGGGCAGCACGTAGACCTGCTTCTCGTACTCGTCGTTCTTCGAGAACAGCTCGACCTGGGCGATCGTCTGGTTCGTGAACGAGTTCGACATCACGAAGCTCGGGTGGCCGGTGGCGTTTCCGAGGTTCAGCAGGCGGCCCTCGGAGAGCACGATGATCGAGTGGCCGTCGGCGAAGCGCCACTCGTCTACCTGCGGCTTCACGTTCACCCTCTCGATGCCCGACACGCGCGCCAGGCCGGCGATGTCGATCTCGTTGTCGAAGTGGCCGATGTTGCCGACGATCGCCTGATGCTTCATCCGCTCCATGTGACCGGCGCCGATCACGTCGCGGTTGCCGGTGGCGGTGATGAAGATGTCGGCCGTCTCGATGACGTCCTCGAGCGTCACAACCTGGTAGCCGTCCATCGCGGCCTGCAGGGCGCAAATGGGGTCGATCTCCGCGATCACCACGCGCGCGCCCTGTCCGCGAAGGGACTGGGCGCAGCCCTTGCCGACGTCGCCGTAGCCGCAGATCAGGGCGGTCTTGCCGGCGATCATCACGTCGGTGGCGCGGTTGATCCCGTCGATCAGCGAGTGGCGGCAGCCGTAGAGGTTGTCGAACTTCGACTTGGTGACCGAGTCGTTGACGTTGATCGCCGGGAACAGCAGCGTGCCGGCCTGCTGCATCTCGTAGAGGCGGTGCACGCCGGTGGTGGTCTCCTCGGTCACGCCCTTCACGCCCTCGCCCATGCGCGTCCACTTCTGCGGGTCCTCGCCGAGCGTGCGCTGGAGCAGCGTGAGCACCACGCGGAACTCCTCGGAGTCGGCCGACTCGGGATCCGGCACGGCGCCGGCGCGCTCGAAGTCGGCGCCCTTGTGCACGAGCAGGGTGGCGTCGCCACCGTCGTCCAGGATCATGTTGGGGCCGTCGTCGCCGGGCCAGGTGAGCGCCTGCTCGGTGCACCACCAGTACTCCGCGAGCGTCTCGCCCTTCCACGCGAACACCGGGATGCCGGCCTTGGCGATGGCGGCGGCGGCGTGGTCCTGGGTCGAGAAGATGTTGCAGCTGGCCCAGCGCAGCTCGGCGCCGAGGGCGACCAGCGTCTCGATCAGCACGGCGGTCTGCACGGTCATGTGGAGCGACCCGGTCACGCGGGCGCCGCGAAGCGGCTGCGACTCGCCGTACTCGGCCCGCATCGCCATCAGGCCGGGCATCTCGTGCTCGGCAAGGGTGATCTCCTTGCGCCCGAACTCGGCGAGGGAGAGGTCGGCGACCTTGAAGTCCTGCGTGGTCTCGGTGACTGTCATGCGGGAGTGTTCTCCAGTGGTTTCGGGGCCGTGCGCGAGGGCGCGGGCTGGCCCGCGCCGGAGCGATCATTTCCAAGGGCGAGCAGGCGCTCGTGCTTCTCCTGCTCCCAGCGGAGCCAGTCGCCGGAGTCGATCCCCTCGGGACGCTCCGGGCGTTCCTCGAACCAGCGGTCGAGGGCGTCGCGCAGCTCGCTGTCGGAGGCGAAGCGACGGGCGAACGCCACGTCCGAGAGGGCGCACTCGAACCGGGCGAGCAGCTCACGCAGCGTTCGCAGGCGCTGCAGCTCGCCCGGCCCGAAGACGCGGTAGCCGGACGGCGTGCGCGGGAGCTCGATCAGCCCCGCGCTCTCTATGTAGCGCAGCATTCGCGGCGACCACCCCGTGGTCTCCGCAGCCTGATTGATCGTCAGCCCTTCCATCGCGAGCAAAGCTTAACACGGTTGTGTCAAGGTTTGCCCGGCAGCGGGGCCCTCGAGATGCTCGAACAGGTGCTCAGCGTCATCCCAGCGCGGCCTTGATGCGCTCGATCGGCTCGACCGGCGTCGGGTCCACGCCGTCGAGCGCCGCTAGGTAGACGCTCACGAGGTCGCCGAGCAGCACGTGAGACAGAACGCGCTCCAGGCGGCTGTCGCCGCGCGCCTCGACTCGCACCACGGGTGCGCCGGCGCGCTCGACCTCGCCCGCTGTCAACTCGATCCGCCTGTGTACACGCGGGTGCTGGTCGGGGTCCTCGAGGAAAACGGCCGAGAGCGGCGCGCGGTCGCGGCCGCGTCCCCAGCCGCAGATCTCGTTGTGAGTCGCCTCGGGCAGCTCGCTCCAGAACGCAGCGGCGTCCGCGTTCTCGTTCAGCTGGGTCTTCCAGCGACGGGCCGGGGCGGACGTCGGCCCTGCGCCGTGCACCACCGGCAGCGTGCCCTGGAGCGCACGGGCGATCGCTTTGGCCTGAGAGTCCTCCGGCGACTCGGGGCCCCATTCCTCGACGAGCCGCTCGAGCAGCGCGGTGGCGGTGTCGATCTCCGAGTGGACGCCGGGGGCCGCCCCGCATAGGGAGGCGCATTCCAGAGTGGCGACGATCATGTAGAGCACGGCGGCGCGCGGCTGCATGCCGGCTGGCACGCCGATCACGGGAACCGACTCCTCGCGCGCGAGCTCGGCCAGCTTCCCGCCGGTGGTGAGCGCAACGCGGCCCGCCCCTGTGGCGCCGGCGGCCTCGAAGCAGGCGAGCGCCTCCTCGGTGTCGCCCGAGTAGCTCGCGCAGAGGATGAGGCTGTCCGGGTGGGTCCAGGCCTCGAGCGCGTAGCCACGCACGGTGGTGATCGGGCGGGTGGCGCGGTCGCCGAGCGCGGCGGCGGCGAGGTCGCCTCCGATGGCCGAGCCGCCCATGCCGCAGACCACGAGCCCGCCGGGCCGGTCGCGCGTGCCGATGCCGGCCGACTGCGCGCGCCAGAGGGCGTCGCCGAGCTGTAGCGGCTGAGCAAGGACGTCGCCGAGCATGTGCCGCGGGTCGACGGCCTCGATGCTCTGGCGGTCGAGTGTCATGACATGACCTGCCCGGCCTCGACGTGTTCCCCGGACCGGATCTCGGCGCCGGGATCGATGCGGGCCCCCTCCCCGATCGTGGCGCCGTCACCGATCACCGCTCCCGCGCCCACCACCGCGCCCGGCATCACGCGGGCGCCCTCACCCACCCGCACGCGCGTCGCGAGCACGCTCTCCACCACGGCGGCGTCGGCGCCCACGATCACGCGGTCGTGCAGCACCGAGCGCTCGATGCGCGAGTCGCTTCCCACAGAGCAGTGCCGCCCGAGCACCGCCTGCGGCCCCACATGAGCGCCGGACAGGAGGCACCCGTCGTAGACGAGCGAGCCGGTCTCGTCCCGCGGCGGCAGCTTGGAGCGGACGCGCCCGGCCAGCAGGTCCCAGGTCGCCTCCAGGTAGCGCTCGGGCGTACCGATGTCGATCCAGTAGCCGGCGGCCGGGAAGCCGTACAGCCCGTCGCCCACGAGAGCCGGGAAGATCTCGCGCTCGAATGAGACCGCGCGGCCGGCCGGAATGGCCTCGACCACCTCGCGCTCCACAACGTACGCGCCGGCGTTGATCCGGTTGGTCGGCGCTTCTTCCTGCGTCTTCTCGAGGAACGCCTCGACCCTCCCGTCGTCGTCGGTCGGAACGACGCCGTAGCTCGTTGTGTCCTCCACCGGGTGGAGGGCGAGCGTGACCCGGGCGCCGGAGCGCTCGTGCTCGGCCAGCTCGCCCGTCAGGTCGATGTCCGTCAGCACGTCGCCGTTGAGCACGAAGAGGCGCTCGTCGAGCAGGTCCTCGTCGTATGCCAGGCGCACCGGGCCCGCCGTGCCCAGCGGCTCGGCCTCGGTCACGTAGCGCAGCCGCATTCCGTCGTAGATGTCCCCGAGGACGCGCTTGACGTCGTCCGACATGAACCCGCAGGAGAGGATCACCTCGTCCACGCCGTGCGAGTGCGCCCAGTCGAGCATGAACGAAAGGAACGGCCGGCCCGCCAGCGGCATGATGGGCTTGGGCGTGGTGTAGGTGAGCGGGCGGAGCCGCGTGCCCTCGCCCCCGGCCAGCACGAGCGCCTGCACTACCTGCCTATCCCCTCGTAGGTGAAGCCGGCTCGCTCGAGCTCCTCGCGGTCGAGGAAGTTGCGGCCGTCGACCACGAGCGGAATCCGCATCCTGTGCCTCACGTCGTTCTCCCAGTCGAGCTCGCTGAACTCGGGCCACTCGGTGACGAGAACTACGGCGTCCGCGCCGTCCAGGGCCTCGAGCGCCGACTCGCAGATGCGAGCCCCGCCGAGCATGCCGCCGGCCCGGTCTGCCGCAACGGGATCATAGACGCGTACGTTCGCGCCCTCGCCCTGAAGCCGCCCCGAGAGCACCAGGCTGGTGGCCTCGCGGATGTCGTCGGTGTGGGGCTTGAAGGCCACGCCGAGCAGAGCGACCTCCTTGCCCTCGAGCGACCCCAGGTGCTTCTGGAGCTTGCCGACGGTGCGCCGCTTCTGAAGCTCGTTGACCTCGATGACGGCCGTGAGCAGCTGGAAGTGGTAGCCGGTGTTGCCGGCGAGCTGCTTGAGGGCTTGGACATCTTTTGGAAAGCAATTGTTGAGCGCTATAGATCCGCTCACCGTGACCGCGTGAGCGCCGGGGACCTCGAGCGAGTAGACGGGTCCGCGATGGGGCCGCCGCTCGATCGCCGCAATCCGAACGCGTACGCGGCCCGCCTCGCTGCGGCGGTACCCCGTCGGGGCGATCCGCTTGGTTTGCCTCGCGATGCTCGCGAGAGCGCCAATCCGGTCACGCTTCGGAATCAGCTCGATGGCGCGCTCCACCTGTTCAGCACCAGAGATGCGAATCCAGTGCGTGTCCTTGGTCGACTTCGCCGCGCGGCCCACCCGCCGTGACGCCACGATCCCGAGCTCAGCAAGCAAACGCAATACACCGTCCGCGAGCTCATCGCTGACCGTGCCGAGCTCTATCACCACGCTGGGCCCACCGTTCAGCAGCGACCACGACCCGTCGCCTTCGAAAAGCCCCGAAAGCAGTGTCCACTTGTCTCGCTCCGGGCGGTCCCACATCAGGTCGGGAAGTCGCTGCCCATAGCTGTTTCGGCCGAGCCCGAGGACATCGACCCACCACGCTGCGACGAGCCGCGAGCCAACGACCAGCTTCTTCGATGTGGGAGTGCGGTAGGCCCGCGGGGAGATCCCTTGACGGGACCAGTACGCAGCGACCTCGTCAACCAGATGGTCCTCGCGTTCGGGGTGGAAGCTCCAGAACAGCTTGCCGCCGTTCTCGCAGCCCTCCGCAATGTAGAGCCCCACCACCCGCCAGAAGTCCTCGTCCAACTCGATCTCGTGCCTGACGAAGTTGCCGTTGCGCGCCGTGCCAAAGTGCGCCCCGCGGACCGAGACATCGCCCAAGCAGGCCTCGTCGAACCGCATCGCTCCCGTGCGCTTCACGTCCCCCGTGCGCGCGGCCGCAGAGCCCGCACGGGTGAAGATCTTGCGCCGCTCCTCGATCGGGCGCGCGACCAAGGCCGCCACCTCCTCCCGGGCCGGTCGCACGATCAGCCGCTCAGGCGAGAGCTCGGCGGCCTCGACCGCCGACAGGATCGACGCCATGGCGGCCGAGTCGGCGGGTTCGTCGCGCTTCATCGCAATCGGCAGCCAGTCGTCGGTCGTGAGGTCCTCGGCGAGCACCCGCCTCAAGGGCGCGCCGTCGGCATCGGTGACCAGGAAAGGGTGGTCAGGCGTGGTCCGCACCCGCCGTCCCATCTTGGTCCGCACCTCGAGGACGTCGCCCTCGTACTCGCGCCGTGTCACGCACATAACCCGCAGGAAGATGGGCTCCTGCTGCTCGGGCAGGAACGAGAGCACCTCGAGGTTCCCCGGGGTGATGACGCCGTCCTCCGGCCGCCCCTCGCCGTCCTCGTCGAGTCGCCTCCAGAGCTGCTCGAAGGTGAGCAGAGTGGTGCGCCCGTGATCGCGCACCAGGACCGTCTCCTCTCCGGCCAGGCAACTGCCCCCATAGCCGATACCCGCCCGCAGGAACTGCGAGCCGATCCGGTCGTCCATGCCCATCCCGCGGGCCACCTCGAGCACGTCCGCGCCCAGCTCCTCGGACACGTTGGCGATCTCGTTGATGAACGAGATCTTGGTCGCGAGGAAGGCGTTCGAGGCGAGCTTGATCATCTCGGCGCTCGCCACGTCGGTGCTTACCACCGGGGCGTCGAGCGGGGCGTACAGGGCGGTCACCCGCTCCGCGAACTCCTGTGAGCCCTCGTCCGCGCCCACCACCACTCGATCCGGCTTCATGAAGTCCGCGACCGCGCTTCCCTCCTGTAGGAACTCCGGGTTCGAGACGTAACCCGTACCCGGCCGGCGGCGCTGTATCGAGCGGCCGGTGCCAACCGGGACGGTGCTCTTCATGACCAGGGCGTGGTGGTTCGACTCGCCGAGCTCGGAGAGGACGGACTCGACCCGGGAGAGGTCCGCGTCCCCCGAATAGGTCGGCGGGGTGTCCACACAGACGAACAGCAGGCGGGCGTGCCCGAGCACCTCGCCCATGTCGGTGGTGAAGTGGAGCCGCCCGGAGTTCTTCGCCACCAGCTCCGGCAGTCCGGGCTCGTGAATCGGGATCTCGCCACGCGAGAGCGACTCGACCTTCTCGGGCACGATGTCGCGCGCCCAGACCTCGTGGCCGAGCTCCGCCAGGCATGCGGCCGTGACGAGACCGACCCAGCCCACACCGATGACGCCTATCGGCTCTTTGGTTGCCACGTGCCTCTAGACGCCCCGCACCGAACGGGCGATGGCCATCATCTGCTTGTCGGACAGCGTCAGCAGCAGCGTGTTCGAGATCCAGTAGACGGCCTTCGGCGTTCGCCACGCGACCAGCTTTACCCGGTCGCCGTCCCGGACCAGCTCGTAGGTGCGCTTCCCGATCCTTCGGGTCTCGGTGACGCCCTCGAGGATCGGCGGGTCCTGCCAGGTGGTGCCCTGCAGCCCGTAGTACTCGCCCACCACGCCGGTCTGGAGCACCATCCGGTACGCCCCGTAGAGCTTCCCGTTGGTGCCGCGCATCTTGTACACGCGCGGCGGCCCCGCGTAGATCGACCCGGTCGTGCGCAGCGCCGGGTAGAGCGCAGGCAGCGTGGTGCCGAGACCCATATCGATGCCCTGGAGCGCCTGGTCCTGGCCGAAGCCGGTGGCGTCCTCGAGCCCGAGCTCGCCCACCGACGGCAGCTTCTTGCGCTTGCCCCGCTTCACCTTGCGAGTGACCTCGCCGCGCGGGCCCGGGGTGTCCTCGACGTTCAGGAACTCGTCCACCATCTTGCTCATCTGCTCGGGCGTCGAGTCCACGTAGCTCTCGCCGATGTAGCCGCGGAAGCGCACCTCGCGGATCGGCTGGTCGGCCGTTCCCAGCGCCAGCTTCATCAGGCGAAGCACCTCCGAGCGCGAGCGGAGCGCCGAGTCGGTGCTCGTGTTGCGCCCGAAGATCCTGAACAGCCGGTCGCGCTTCGAGATGAGGTCGGTCACCACGACCTGCTGCTTCACCTGCCGGAGGAAGTCCTGCTGCCGCGCGGCCCGGACGATGTCCGTGTCCTCGTGGCGGAAGCGCACGTACTGGAGCGCCCTGCGGCTGCAGAGGCGCTGGTAGCCGGGCTGGACGTCGATGTAGGCGTACTCGGCCGAGTCGTTGTAGTAGCGCCGGTCGATGTCGACGTACACGCAGCCGATCGCCTTGACCGCGCGCCAAAACCCCTTGAAGTGGACGTTCACGACGTGGTTCACGCGCAGCCCGGTCACGGACTTGACGGTCTCGAGCGTGAGCTCCGGCCCGCCGAGCTCGTAGGCGGCGTTGATCTTGTCGACCCCGTGGCCGGGGATCTCGACCCTCAGGTCCCGTGGCAGCGACATGATCGCCGTGGCCTCCTTGTCGGCGTCGAGCCGCACCAGCATGATCGTGTCCGAGCGCGCGCCCGCCGCGCCCTCCACGTTGTCCCTGGGACGGCGGTCGGAGCCCAGGATCATGATCGTCTGCGGCTTGCCCGGGTCGGTCTCGGCCAGCTTGCCCTCGCCGAGCTTCAGCTCCGGCCCCAGCTCGAGCGCGTCGACCACCTTGTCGACCTCGTGGAAAGCGGCCACGGCGGTGGCCCCTGCCGCGGCGAAGATGCAGAGGCATCCGCCCAGGAGCAGGCGCTTCCACAGTCCGGGGCGAGGGATGTCCTGGAACATCAGGCGATCTTCAGCGAACGCTCATCCCGGCCCACCTGGGTCGGGAGCAGCTTGACGAACTCGACCAGCGTCCTCCGATAATCGCCTAGGGATCGGATCGACACCCACTCCTCGGGCCCGTGATGGCCGTCGCCGACCGGCCCGCACTCCACCGCGGGCACGCCGGCCTCGAGGAACGAGATGGCGTCGGACGCGCCATCGCGCCCCACCCCGAGCCGCTCGGCGATGGGCGGCGCCACGCCCGAGATGGCCTTTCCAAGCGCCTGGACGTAGGGGTCGTCGCGCTCGACGATCGCCGGCTGGCGATGGAAGGTCTTCACAACGGTGGCGTCGGGGAGGGCGTCCACCGCCGCTCGGATCTCGTCCGGGTCCTGCCCGGGCAGGTAGCGCACGTCCACGTCGATCACGCAAAGGTCGGGCACCTTGTTGAGTGCATCGCCGCCCATGATCCGTCCGAGGTTGATCGACGGCCGGTCGAATAGGTCCGACGACTCGCGCGCGAACGGCAGCACCTCGATCTGCCGGAAGACGTCCACCGCCTTGAGCACGGCGTTGTCGCCCACCCACGGAGTCGAGCCGTGCGCGGCCGTGCCGGTCACCTCGATGCGCATCGCCAGCACGCCCTTTGCCTGGATGCCGATGCGCATGTCGGTCGGCTCGCCGGTGATCGCGAAGTCGCCCACGTAGCCCTGCTCGACGAGGTAGTCGGAGCCGCGCGTCTCGATCTCCTCGGACTCCTCGTCGGAGACGCACACGAAGTGCACGCGCACCCGCTCCTCCTCGGCGAGGTCGTGGATGGCGCACATCATCGCGGCGAGACCGCCCTTCATGTCGTACGCGCCGCGCCCGTAGAGGCGGTCGCCCTCGATCCGCGGGGTGAACTGCTCGGGGCGGGCCGGCACCACGTCGAGGTGCCCGTGCAGCACAACGGTCGGCCCGGTCTCGGGGCCGATGGTGGCGGCCAGCACCGGCCGCCCGTTGTAGACCGTGCCCGTCACCTCCACGTCGCGTGCCTCCAGCCAGCCCTTCACGAAGCCGGCCGCGCTCTGCATACCCTCCTGGGTGGACGTGTCGTAGGTGATCAGGCGCTCGGCGAGCGCTCGTTCATCCATCCTCGAGCGAGGATAGTGCTTCGCGCTCGACCTCCGCCCGGACCCAGCAGCCCGCAAGGTGGTCGTTGACGAGCCCGCAAGCCTGCATCGTGGCGTAGGCGGTCGTGGGGCCGACGAAGCGAAAGCCGCGCTTCTTCAGCTCCTTGCTGAGCGCGGTCGACTCGGGCGTGACCGACGGCAGGTCGTCCAGGGCGCGCGGGGCGCGCCGTCGCCTCGGCGGCGCGAAGGACCAGACCAGCTCGGCAAGCGGACCGTCAAGCGCGGCCGACGCCTTCGCGTTGGCGATCGCGGCCTCGATCTTGCCCCGGTGGCGCACGATGCCGACGTCGTTCAGGAGGCGCGCCACGTCGCGCTCCCGGAAGCGAGCCACGCGCTCGATCTCGAAGTTCGCGAACGCCTCCCGGAAGCGCTCCCGCTTTCGCAGGATCGTGAGCCAGGAGAGCCCGGACTGGAAGCCCTCGAGCACCAGGCGCTCGTAGATGCCCCGGTCGTCCCGCACGGGCCGGCCCCACTCCTCGTCGTGGTAGGCCGCGTACTCGGGTGTCGAGGCGCCCCACCAGCAGCGGCGCCGGCCGTCGTCTCCGCGGGCGAGGGCAGTCACGCGGGGCGAGGCTATACCCTGAGGTGGTCGTCCGGATCTGAACGTATGTTCGGGTCATGGGAGAGGTCGCCCTGATCCGACAGGCGTATCGCTTCGCGCTCGACCCGACGGCCGAGCAGGAGGCTGTGCTCGCCTCGTTTACTGGTGCGTCGCGGTTCTGGTTCAACCAGGGGCTGGCGCTGGTGAGAAAGCGCCTCGATGCGCGTGCGCGGGGTGAGGATGTGCGGGTGCCGTGGTCGTACAAGGCACTCTGCTCAGAGTTCAAGGGCGATGCAATCAAAGATGAGCTGGCGCCGTGGCGCTCCGAGGTCCCAGTCGGCTGCTACCAGGCCGGTCTGGAGATGCTCGGGCGGGCGCTGCAGAACTTCAGCCAGGGCCGCCGGGCGGGCCGCCGCGTCGGCTTCCCCCGTTTCCGTGCCAAGGGCCGTTGCCGCGAGTCGGTCGTCTTCCAGCGCCCCCGGATCAACTCCGCACGCCGGGTCGAGTTCGACCGCCGGGTCGGCACGGTCCGCACCAAGGAGCGGATGTCGAAGCTGGTCCGGCTGCTCGAACACGACGAGCACGCACGCATCATGCGGGCGACGGTCAGCCGCTCGGGTGCGAACTGGTATGTGAGCTTCACGGTCGAGCGCTCGCCCAAGCAGCGCCGGGCCCGCCGGCCGGATGAGGCGGTGGGCGTCGATGTCGGGCTCACCCGCCTCGCGACTCTGTCGACGGGCGAGTCGTTCGCGAACGCGCGCCCGCTCCAGGACGCGCTGCGGAAACTGCGGCGTCTGCAGCGCCAGCTCGACCGCCAACGGCGGGCCGGCAACCCCGACAACTACTTAGCCGACGGGCGCCTCAAACCCGGCGCTTCGGGCTGGATCAAGTCAAAGCGCATGCTGCACACCGAGGCACGTGTGCATGGGCTGCACGAGCGGGTTCGGAACCTGCGCCGCGAGCAGGCCCACCAGCTCACCACCAACCTCACACGCAGGTTCGGCGTCATCGGGGTCGAGACGCTAGCGGTCAAGAACCTGATGGCCAACCGCCGGCTCGCCCGCCACATCGCCGACGCCGGCTGGGGCCTCATCGTGGCCCAGCTCGCCTACAAAACCTCCTGGTCGGACGGCTCCATGCTTGTGGCCGCCGACCGCTTCCACCCCTCCTCGAGGACCTGCTCGGACTGCGGGACAGTGAAAGCCAAGCTGGCCCTGTCCGAACGCGTCTTCACCTGCGACAAATGCGGCCTGGTCATAGACCGCGACCTAAACGCGGCCCTGAACCTGGCCCGTATGGCCCAGCAACACGCGCAGGTTGAGGGGAAAGAGAAGTGCTATGTCGCCCGCACCGGACGGGAGACAAGAAACGCGCGCCGAGGGCAGATAAGCCCCAGCATCCGTGCTGGGCACAGCCCGTCGAAGCGCGAAGACCCCACGGGGTCATCCCAGGCCCGCAAGGGCCTGGCTGTCGCTACTGGTCCCAGCGATAAGCGACAGGGGGTACCCTCGCCGCGGTGCGCGTGACCTATCGAGACTCGCCATCGCGCGTGGCCCGGCTCCCGCTGCTGTGGCGCTCAGTGGCCGGCTCGGACACCGGCCGCGCGGCAGGACTGGCGGTGGCGATGATCGCCACCAACGTCATCGCGCTCGTCTTCACGATCGTGTTCGCCCGGGTGCTGGGCGCGTCCGGGTACGGCTCGCTCGCGGCCCTCGTGTCGGCCTTCATCATCCTGATGGTCCCCGGCTCGGCCCTGCAGATCGCGACGGCACGGGAGGTCTCCCGCGCGGTGGCGAGCGGGAGCGCCGACGCGGGCGCCGGCGTCCGGGCCTGGCTCGGCCGGCTCGCCCTGGCCACGCTGGTGGTGGCCGCGGCCGCGATCCCGGTGCGCGAGGTGATCGCGGCGATCGTCAACGTCGACGAGGAGTGGGCGGCCGCCGCTGTGCCCGTCACGTGCATGCTCTGGATGATGCTGTCGGTCGAGCGGGGGGCGCTGCAGGGCTTCGGGGACTACCGCACCGTCGGTGTGAGCATGGTGGGCGAGGCCGGCTCGCGTCTCGTGTTCGGCCTGCTCCTCGTGGCGGTCGGCCTTGACGTGACCGGCGCCTTCCTCGGAAGCGCGGCGTCGCTGGTGGCAGTGGGCGCTGTGCTGGCCGGGCCGCTCCACCACCGCCTGCCGGCCCGCCATGCCGGAGCCGCCGCGGCCCGGCTGCGTGATCTGCTGGCCGGCGCCTGGGCGCCGGTGATCGCCCTGACGCTCCTGTTCGCCCTGCAGGAGGTGCATGTGATCGTGGTCAAGCACGAGGTATCGGGCGACACGGCCGGCTCCTACGCCGTGGCCGCCGTGGCCGCGAAGGCGGTGATCTGGGTCGCAGTGGGCCTCGGCCTGTACCTCCTCCCCGAGGCGGCGCGGCGTGCGAAAACGGGTGTCGACGCGCGGCCCATCCTGGCGCGCACCCTCGCCCTGATCGCCTGCTTCGGCGTGCCGATGGTGCTGATCTACGCGGTCGGCGCGGAGCCGCTGCTGGAGGTCGTCTTCGGCGAGGACCTGACCGAGGCGGCCGGCGCGCTGCCCTGGCTCGGCCTCGCGATGACGCTGCTGGCCTGCTCCTACCTCTCGGTGCAGTACCTGCTGGCGCTCGGCCGCTCGAGCTTCATCTGGGTGCTGGGCTGTGCCGTAGTCCTAGAGGTGGCCCTGTTGGCGCTCATCGGGGCGAACCTCGAGCGCGTCGCCCTGGCGCTGTTCGCGCTGCAGCTCGTGTGCGCCGCCGTGGTGCTCGCGCTCTCGTTCCGAACGAGATGACTGATTCCGAATCCGCGTGCCCGCGGGGGCGCGCCAGACCGAGCTGGGCGGCGACCGCGGACGAAGCCGATAGTCGCAGCACTATCGGCGAGGACGTGGGTGCCGATCCAGCGACGGTATGGCGCGTCATCCGTGGGTGCGGGGGTTTGGAATCAGTCATCTAGAGTGCCGACCGCATGGCCGGCCGAGCGAGGACAGACGACGGCGTCGGGCTGACCTCGCTGCGCGCCGAGGCGCTCGCCGCCGTGCGCGACTACGCCGAGGCGGCGCTGGCGGAGCAGCCGTTCGTGCGCGGCGAGACCACGGTGCCGGTGGCGGCCAAGACGATCGGAGCGCCGGAGCTCGAGGCGCTCGTGGACGCCTCGCTCGACGGCTGGCTGACCGAGGGCCGCTTCGCGCAGCGGTTCTGCCCCGCCTTCGCCCGTGCCGCCGGCCGCGAGCACGCGCTTCTGGTGGGCTCGGGCTCGCAGGCCAACCTGCTGGCGGTGGCCGGGGCAGGCTCCCACCTGCACGAGCGGCCGCTCAGGCGAGGAGACGAGGTGGTGACCCCCGCCCTCGGCTTCTCGACGACCGTCAGTCCGATCTACCAGCAGGGTCTCGTGCCCGTATACGTGGATGTGGAGGCCGACACGCTCAACCCGACGCTCGAGGCCTTCGCCGACGCGCTCTCCGACCGCACCCGCGCGGTGCTCTCGGCGCACTGCCTCGGCAACCCGTATGACGCGGCCGGCCTCGCGAAGCTCTGCGCCGAGCGTGACCTGGTTCTTATCGAGGACTGTTGCGACGCACTCGGCTCGACCCTGGGCGGCAGGCTGGTGGGGACCTTCGGCCAGCTGGCCACCTATTCGTTCTACGCCGCACACCACATGACGACGGGCGAGGGCGGCGCGGTCGCCACCGACGACCCCACCTGGGTGCGCGCGCTGGGGTCCCTGCGGGAATGGGGGCGCGACTGCTGGTGCCCAACCGGGGTGAGCGACGCCTGCGGGCGCCGCTTCGACGGGCGCTTCGGGGGGTTGCCCGAGGGCTACGACCACAAATACGTGTTCTCGCACGTTGGCTTCAACTTCAAGGTCACCGATATGCAGGCCGCTCTCGGACTCGCTCAGATCGCGCGTCTGGAGGGCATCCACGCAGCGCGCCGCCGCAACTTCGCCCGGCTTGACGCCGCGCTCGCCGACCTCGATGAGCGGATCCTCCGCCCGCGCACGCTCGAGGGCGCCGACCCGTCCTGGTTCGGGTACCCGTTCACGCTTCGCGAGGGCGGCCCGGCCGAGCGGCGCGAGCTCCAGCGGTTCCTGATCGAGCGCCGGATCGACTCGCGCCTCATGCTCGGCGGCAACCTCACACGCCAACCCGGCTATCAGGGCCTGGAGCACCGAGTGGCGGGCCGCCTCGACGGCGCGGACCGCGTGACCGAATCGTCGATGTGGGTGGGCTGCCACCCCGGGCTGACCGGCGAGATGGTGGACTGGATCGCGGAGAGCGTCCGCGACTTCTTGCTGCGCTGAGCGTGGGGCTGCGCGCGCTAGTCGCGGTCCAGCTGGCCGCACTGCTCCTGGTCGCCGTGGCGACTGTGGCGCGCTTCCCGGTCTGGGCGCTCGTGGACGAGGCGGCCCACTTCGACTACGTCCAGTGGATCGCGGAGGACGGGCGCCTGCCGGTGCTGGACGACGATCCCGTCCACACCGAGGTGCTCGCCATCGACGAGGGCGTCTACCCGGGTCCGCCGCGCGTGCCCGCCGAGGAGCGCGGCCTCTTCGGGCGCTCCTACGAGGGCTTTCAGCCGCCGCTCGCGCACCTGGTCGCGACGCCGGTCTACGCGGTGGCCGGCGACCACGAGCGCAAGCTGCGCGCGCTGCGGGCGCTGGGCCTGGTGCTGCTCGCGGCGGCCGTGTGGCTCACGTGGCTCCTGGCCCGCCGCACGGTGCCGGAGGCGCCGCTCGCGGCCTTCAGCGTGGCGCTCACGTTCTTCCTCTGGCCGGGCGTGGTGATCCGCGCCGGCACCTTCTCGAACGCGGCGCTCGAGATCGTGCTGGGCGCCGCCCTCTCCCTGGCGTTATGGCGGGCCCTGTCCGAGCGGTCCGAGCGCTGGCTGGTCGCCGCCGGCGTGCTGACCGGCGCGGCGCTGCTGACCAAGCTGACGATGCTGGCGTTCGTGCCGGCGCTGGCGGTGGTCGGGTTCGCCTTCCTGCGCGAGGGGCGCTGGCTCGCGGTCGCGGCGGCGGGTGCGCTCCCCGCCGCGATGGTGGCGCCGTGGGTGATCCACAACCTCGGGCAGTACGGAGCGCCCACCGGAAGCGACGAGGTGCAGGCGCTGATGGAGCCGACGCTCAACCCGGGCCGGGTCGACTACGGGCCCGCCGACCTGCCGGGCAGGCACGTGGCGCTCCTCAACGGGGTGCTGCCGGACGAATGGTGGGTCGAGTTCCTGTCGACCACGAAGAGGCGCCTGCGCGACGTGCTCGTCGGCCTCGTGATCGCGGTCCCGCTGCTGGCCGCGGTGCGCATCCCCTCCGTGGAGCGTCGCCGCGCGCTGGCGGTGCTGGTGCTCCCGCTCGCGGTCGGAATCCTCCTGATGTCGTTCTCGCTCCTGGCCGAGAACTGGGATGCCTTCTACCCGCGATACCTGTACGGCGCGCTGCCGGGCTTCGCTGTGTTCGCGGGGTTGGCGCTGATGAGGGCACTCGGCGAGCGCGCGGTGCTGTGGAGTTCCGGGGTGCTGACGGCGCTGCTGCTGGCCCTGTGGGTGCACCTGGCGGGCGTCACGCCGGCCACCGTCTAGCGCCGTCCGCGGCGCCGCTCGAGGATCACAAACGCGCCGTAGCGCGCTTCCGGGCGGTACGCCCGCCGCAGGTAGTCGTCGAGCACGGTCACCCCGGAGGATTCGCCGCCCCGGTTGGGCTCGCGCGCCGCCGTCAGCGGGGCGGTCCAGCGGACCACGAGCGGCGTACGCGTGCGTCTCAGGTCCCGCACGATCTCGCGCTGGACGGGGGCGGTGGTCACCACGCCGGGCGCCTGGATGTCGTAGCGGGTCGGGTTGCGCCGCTCGGCCAGGACGTAGAAGAGCGGGTTACCCGACGTGACGAGGTCCGAGCGACGCGTGGCGACGTAGATCGGGCGGCCCGGGGGGACCCGTTCGCGCACGTGGCGCACGGCTTGCTCGAGCGGGGTCCGGGCGGCTTCGCGGACGCGCACGCCGTCGGCCGGGGGCAGGCGCAGTTCGGCGTAATCCGTGCGCAGCTCGAGCCAGCGGCGGTCGAGGCCCTCGACGATCACGTAGCCGAGCCCCACAGCTGCGAGCGCGACGCCCGCGAGCCCGGCAAGCCGGCGTGCCGGGGGCCCCCCGCCCGCCGGCGCGGGCTCCTCCTCGCGCCTCCCCGCGATCGCCCACGCCGCGAGCACGGCCACCATCACCGCCAGCGGGGCGGTATGGAACACGTCCGGCCGGGTTAGGAGGTAGTGGCCCGTGCCGAGCGCGAACACGGCCGTCGCCACCTGTGGCCAGCGCTCGCGCTGGAAGCGCAGGGCGAGCGCGAGGAGGGCTCCCGCCAAGCCGGCCACGAGCGCCAGCGGCAGGTAGAACAGCAGCAGGTTCTCTGCCGAATCCGAGAGGAACCCCCCGAGCGAGCCGGTGTTGAGCGGGCCGTCGTAGTCGAGCGGGAATGGCAGCGACTGGTAGTCGCTGAAGTCCTCCACCGGATAGCGGACGAGCAGATCCCAGGAGTCGGCAAAGCCCGCCGCGGCCACGACCGGCGCGAAGAGCAGGAGCGCAGTCGCCAGCGCGATGGCAACGAAGCCCCCGGCGTCTCGCGCGAACGCGGCTGCGTCGAAGCCGCGGCGGTCCCCTTCGACCCGCAGGGCGTAGGCAAGCACGATCCCGAGCCCCAGGTAGGCGGCGAACTCGATCCGCCATGCCGCTGCGATGCCGGCAAGCGCGCCCGCCGTAAGCGCACGTTCCTCGAACAGGAGCAGCGCGGGGAGCGCCAGGACGAGGACGACCGGGAAGGGGTGTGGCCCGCTCGGGTAGGCCATCGCGAGCGCCGCCGCCAGCCAGGTCGCCAGGGCGAGCCGCGGCGAGGCGCCGCCCCGCACCGCCAGCGCATAGGCGAGCACCGCCACGCTCGCGTCGCACAGCACCCGCACGACCCGCCAGGGCAGGAGCGACGGACCGAACAGCTCCCACAGGCCCGCCAGCAGGTAGGGCTGGCCGGGCGGGTAGAACCACCAGAAGTCGGAGTACGGCACCTGGCCCTCCGCGATGCGCGAGGCTGCCGCCAGCATCAGCCCCTCGTCGTTGGGCTGGATCCCGTTCGAGCATCGTCACGCCGGACAGCAGCGCCGCCCCGGCGAAGAGGAGGACCGCTCTCACCGCGGCACGGCCGCGGTGCCGCCGTGCCTTCGCAGCACGTACACGGTCGCGCAGCCGTAACGGCGCACGTCCTCGAGCAGCGAGCGCAGGTCCGCCGTCAGGTCGCGCAGGCCCGGCCGGCAGTCCACGAAGATGAAGCGTGCGCCGCTCCGCCGCACGAGCTGGCGGGCTCGCTCCGGAGGCATGCCGGTCTCGAACAGGGCCCGGGTCTCGCTCACCCGCCCCTCCCAGTCGGGCGTCCAAGACAGCGCGCCCACGTAGACCTCGCGCCCGGTCTTGAAGGGCAGCATGTGGCCGCCGTAGGCGGGCGCCAGCACGCCGCCCGCTCGCGGGTCGTCCTCGAGCGCGTCGAGCGCGCGCTGCTCGTCGGCGAACACGAAGTACGGGTCGCCGGCCGCCCGCACGCTGTTCACCGCCACCTCCGCCTTGTGGACGGTTCCGGGCACGATCATCAGCGCGAGCGCCGCCACCACCAGCGCCGGCCGGGGACGCGGCCAGACGCTCACCACGCCCTGCACGGCGAGGATCGACAGCGGGATCGCCAGCCCCTGGAACGAGTGGTAGGGAAACGTGCCGGTCGGCTGGAGGTACACGACCAGCGCGGCGAACGGCCAGACCCGCACTGCCACCGACTGCCAGTCGCGCGCCGGCGTGCGGTAGGCGAGCGCGGCCGGCACGGCGAGCGGCGCGATCGTCAGCGCGATCGCCCACCAGGGCCAGCTCCAGGTCGCCTGGGTCCCCGCCGCATTGGACTCCGAGGCGAGCTCCCAGGCCGGGTCGAAGACCGAGAGCGCGAGGTAGTAGGCCGCGGGGAGCGCCACCGCCGCCGGCACGGCGAGCATCCCGAGCACGGGGCGCTCGCCGGAGCGCCACCAGCGCAGCCCCTCCACCGCCAGCACGATCAGCGCCAGGGTGGCGCCCTGCCAGGGCTGGAGCCAGCAGACCACCAGCGCGCCCGCCGCCGACAGCACGAGCGTGCGACTGCGACGCGTTGTTCGCCACCGCTCCGCGCCGAGCAGCACCAGGGGCATAAGGAAGACCGCGATGCCCGTCATGAGGTAGCCCCACAGGTACTGCCCGGTCCACATCTCCCCGGAGATGAAGTCGAACGTGTACTGGCGCGGATTGCCGCCCCAGTCGGTCCACGCCACCAGCGCGGAGGCGGGCATCACCGCGAACAGCACCAGCAGCAGCGCGGCGTGGCGGCGGCCGCAGGCCAGGAGCAGGCGGCGCACGTACAGGAGCGCCCCCAGGAACACCACGGCCACGGTCACCGGTTTCCACAGCAGATATGAGAGCGGCACGGACAGGCCGGTGACCGCGTGCACGAGCCCCGAGAGGAGGAAACCCGGATGGAGGAAGGTGTGGTCGTCCGGCTCGAAGTCGTAGCGGTTCCCGATCAGCCCGTGCTCGGACGCCTCGCGGATCCAGGTGAAATACTGGAGCTGGTCCGAGGCGAGCACGCCGTCGGCGCCCGTGATCGCCCGGCCCTTGGCGAGCAGGGCGGCGAGCACGGCAAGCGACAGGCCGACCAGCGCCACCAGGGCTGCGAGCTCCACGCGGTCGAGGCCGAGGCGCGCAGCGAGCGCGTCGAAGCCGCGCGGGCGGCTGCCCTCGGCGGAGGCGGCGGCCGTTGTCACGGCGGGCACGCTAGCCGCTCAGCCGCGCCGCAGCCCACGGCGGAGGCGGCGCGCCACCTGCGCCGCACCGGCGCGAAGCCCGCGCTCCGCCACAGTGTTGGGAAGCGTCCGCAGGTACTGCAGGCGGAGCCTGCGGCGGAGCACGCGCCTGTCGGCTGCCCGCGGCGGCAGGTCGCGCATCGCGGAGCACCACTCAACGAGCGGCCGCACCGCCGCCTCCCAGCGCAGGACGGGCGCCACGGCAGCGATGCGCTCGCGCGCAGAGGCGTAGGCCTGCTGGTCGTCGAGGAGCGTACGGCACGCGGCCGCAAATCCCTCGGCGTCGCCGGGCGCCACCGTCCGGCCCAAACCCTCGCGCTCCACGAGGTCCGCGAGCGCGTCCCCGCGCGTGGCTACCACAGGCCGCCCGGCCCAGAGGTAGTCGAGCACGCGCGTGCGGAACGAATAACGCGCCTCGAGGTGGTTGTGGTGGGCAGTCACTCCGAGGTCGGCGTCGAGCAGCCAGGCGCCGCGCTCCTCGTACGGCACCCAGCCCGGGTTGAAGTGCACGCGCTCGCCCTCCAGCCCTTCGCGGCGCGCGAACTCGACGGCACGCTCGGTGAACGGCTCCTGGCCCGTCCGCGCCGGCCCCGGGCGGCCGGTGCCCATGACGACGAGGTGCGTGCGGTCGAGCAGCGCCGTGGCGCGGATGACGGTCTGGGGATCGAGCCAGCCCCACAGGCCGCCCGCCCAGAGCAGCACGCGGTCGTCCGCGCCGATCGCGGGGAACGCCGCGCGAACCGGCGAGTCCGCCGCCGCGCTCGGCGGCTCCGCCGGCATCCCGAACGGGACCACGTCGATCAGGGACCGCAGGGTTGGGTCGCGCCGGTAGGCCTCCAGGTCGATCAGCCCGCCGAGGGCCATGCCGCCGATCCACAGGTCGCGCTGGCGCTCGCTCGCGCAGACCACGAAGTCGGCCGCGGCGAGCTGGGCGAACGAGCGCGAGGCGATCAACGACTGGATCCGCCGCTGATGGCGCTGCGGCCGCGCCGCCACGGCCTCGAGCACCTCCACCACCACCGGGTTGTAGAGGTCGACCACCACCCGGGTGGGGACCCGAGCGAGGCGGCCGAGCAGGGTGGGCGGCAACTCCTGCGCCACCACCACCTCGTGGCGTCCGGCGGCCTCGATGAGCACGTCGAGCTGCTCGAAGCCGGCCTCGATCAGGCGCACCCGTTCCGACGGAGCCCGGCTCGGCGCCGGGGCAGCCAGCGTGACGTCGTGCTCCGCCGACAGCGCACGCGCCAGCTCCGACGCTCGGATCGCTGGGCCGGCCATCCGCTCACCGACCGGCTCCGCGGAGAGTACGAGCACGGATTCCCTCACGCCCGCAGAGCCTCCAGCATTCGTCGGTCGATCCCGCCGAGCGCCCACAGCCCGGCCAGGTACAGCGCGGCTCCGAGCGGCACGAGCAGGGCAATCGACCAGTCGTCCACAAGCGCCAGAACACCCGCCATCGCGGTGGCCGCCGCGAGCGCCCGCCAGAGCATGCGCAGGCGCGGCGCAAGGCCCAGCTCGCGGCGCACGAGCACACCGCCGCCCACCACCAGCAGCAGCTCCGACGCCACGGCGACCGCCGCGGCGGCGTCGATGCCGAGCGAGGGCACCAGCGCGAAGTTGAGCGGGACATTGAAGGCGAGCGCGGCGAGCGCCAGACGCAGGGCGCTGCGCTGCCGGTCGCCCGCGATCAGGGCCATCCCGAACAGCCCGCTGACGAACGCCAGCGCGCCGGCGAACAGCAGGATGCGCAGCGTGTCGGCCGCGCCCTCGAAGTCGTCCCCGCCGATCAGGCGCACGAGCTGCGGCGCCACCACCAGGCCCCCGGCGGCGAGCGGCACGCCGAGCGCAACGAACAGATCGGCGGTCGCGTCGAGCGTCCGCCGCGCCAGGTCGCGGTTCTCGCGCAGGTAGCGTGACAGGAGGGGGAACACCGAGGTCATCACGATCGCGGGCAGCATGCCGAGCAACTCGATCACCCGGTAGGAGAGGGCGTAGAACCCCACCTCCT
This sequence comes from uncultured Thermoleophilaceae bacterium, assembly GCA_963733885.1. GTDB lineage: Bacteria > Actinomycetota > Thermoleophilia > Solirubrobacterales > Thermoleophilaceae > JACVRW01. Next base: position 149,596 of record CAVTES010000004.1, read on the forward strand.
CGTAGTCCTCGAAGAGCGACACTATGAGGGTGTCGGCGCGGAAGTAGACCTCGGTCACGGCCAGGGCGGCGCCGACGGGGATGGCGGCTCGGAGGAGCGAGCGCCATACCGGCCGGCTCGCGGCCGGACGGACGCGCACGAGCGGCCGCGACAGCCGCCAGGTCACCACCAGCGTCACGAACGCCCCCACGCCCGCGGTGGCCACCACCGCGTAGAAACCGAGGTCGAGCGTCGCCACGGCGACCAGGGCCGCGAAGCCGGCTGCGCGGCCCGCCACGTCCGAGATCGCGGCGCGGTCCATCCTGAGGCGCGCCTGGAACACCGCCACGATTGCCGTGTTGGCCAGCCCGAGCACGAGCGGCACGCCGGCGATCAGGATCGCCACCCGCACCTGCTCCGTGTAGGGCATCGCAAGGCTGAGCAGCCCGGCCAGGGCGATCACGCCGAGCGACAGCGCGAGCCTGAGCGTGAGCGCGTTGCCCACCAGCCGCTCGGTGTCCTCCGGGCGGCGGCTGATCTCGCGCACCACCACCGTGAGCAGGCCCAGGTCGGCCAGCAGGCCCATCATCTGGACGAAGGCGAGGGCCAGCGCGAACTGCCCGTACCCGGACGCGCCGAGGTAGCGCGTGGTGATGACGATCGAGGCCGCCCCGATCGCGAGCACGGCGGCCTTGCCGATCGCCTGCGCGGCGGTGTTCCAGGCGACCCTGCGGACGACCGACGAGCCGTCCGCGGGCTCGGTGGTCACCCCGTGGCAGCCGGGTCCGGGCGCCTCTCGCCCGGGCGCGCCTCGAGGCGCGCCGCCGGCGGCCGCAGCAGCGGCCAGCGACCGTGGCGCTCGTCGAAGCGGTAGCGCGCCAGCACCCCGAGCGTGCGGAGCCCGTACTCGACGCTTGCGCCGAACGAGACCGTCGAGGCCTCCCTGAAGTAGCGCGTGGGGATCGGCAGCTCGAGCACGCGCGGCCGGCGGGCCACGATCTGGGCGAAGATCTCCTGGTCAAAGACGAACTCGTCGTCGTTGCGCAGGAACGCGATCGAGCGCAGGAATTCGGTAGAGAAGGCGCGGTAGCCCGTGTGGTACTCGGAGTAGCCGCGCCGGAAGGCCAGGTTCTCGATCGTGGTGAGAAAGCGGTTGCCGACCCACTTCCAGCGCGGCATGCCGCCCGCGATGGCCTCGTCCTCGAGCAACCGTGAGCCGATCACCACGTCGGCGATGTCGTAGCGAATCGGCTTCACCATCTGGGCGATCAAGGCGGGGTCGTACTGGTTGTCCGCGTGGACCATCACGACCGCATCGGCGCCGTCCAGAATCGCCTGCACGTAGCAGGTCTTCTGGTTCGCCCCGTAGCCGCGGTTGGAGGGGCGGCGCAGCACGTCGAGCCCCTCCCGCAGGGCCACCTCCGAGGTGTCGTCGGGGCTTGCGTCGTCCACCAGCAACGCGCGGTCGGCGGAGTCGACCGGCATGCTGCGCGCCACCTCCGGGATTGTCTCCGCCGCGCGGTAGGCCGGCAGGACCACGTGGACCTTGAAGTCGTCGCCCCGGTCGCTCATGAGGGGCCGCGGAGCCCGGGCGACCGGCACGTTGTGGGCGAGCATCACGCGCTCGTCGCCGAGCGACATCGTCAGCTCGCGGCTCCCGAGCCGGGTGCGAGACGCGGTCCGCGCCAGGGAGGCGAGCCGGCCGCCGCCGCGCTCCGCGAGGCCTCCCACCCAGTAGCGCAGCTCGAACGAGCGCCTCAGCGGCTCGTCCTCGGACAGCACCAGCCCGCGCGCCTCCAGCAGCTCCCGCATCGTCGCGCGCGGGAACAGGAACGTGTGCGCCGGGAGGTACCCCCACCAGCGCGCCCCGGCCAGCCGCGCGATCCGGGAGCTGGGATCTGGCGTGACCACGCAGAGCGCGCCCCCAGGAGCCACCAGCCTGGTGCAGGCGTCGAGGGCGGCCAGCGGGTCGTCAAGGTGCTCGATGACGTCGGCCAGGACGACGACCTGGTAGCCGCCGTCTGGCGCGGGCAGGTCCTCCACGCGCTGCTCGCGCACGTCGAGCTCGAGAACGTCCCGGGCATAGGCCGCCGCTGACTGGGAGAGCTCAAGCCCGGTCACCGTGAAGCCGCGCCGGCGCGCCTCGTCGAGGAGAAGCCCGTGCCCGCATCCCACGTCCAGCAGGCTCCCGGCGGGCACGTGGCGCTGGATCAAGTCGAGCAGCCGGCCCGCCGTCTCGCGCCGCCCGGCCTCCTCGCCCAGATAGGCGTGGTCCGACATCCCGCGGTACAGCTCGGCTAGCTCATCGCCCCGCGGCAGCCCCGGCTGGTGGACGGTCCCGCAGTCGCGGCAGGCGTACAGATCGCCGTGCTGCCCGGGGTCGTGGTTGGTTGGCGCCATCGACTCCGGCGTGAGACTGGCGTCCCCGCCTTGATGCAGGAGCTCGAGCGGCCCGCCGCAGATGTGGCACGTCCTTTCATTCATCGTGGTCCGCGCGGACTCATACCATGCCCGCGGTGAGCGAGCGTCCCTCCGCCCGCGTTCTGCTGGGCGTCGGCATGCTCGCCGGGGCCACGCTCGCGCTGCAGGTGCTGATCACCCGGATCCTGGCCGCTGTGCTCCTCTACCACTTCGGCTTCCTCGCGATCTCGCTCGCGCTGGTCGGCGTCGGCGGCGGCGCGATCCTCGTCTACGTGCGACCGGGCTGGTTCGAGCGCCTGCCGCTCGAGCGCGCTCTCGCCCGCTGGAGCCTGGCCTTCGCCGTCGCGCTCGCGGTCGGGCTGTTCGTGCTGGTGCGGATCGACTACTCCTACACGGGCCTCGACGTGAACTTCGCGCTGCGGCTGGGCCTGGCCTGCTTGGTCATGGCGATCCCGTTCCTCGTGGCGGGCGTGGCCATCGCCCTCGCGGTGCGCGGCTACGTGCGCGGCATGGGGCGCCTGTACGCGGCCGACCTGGCCGGCGGTGCGGCCGGCGCCGCGCTCGTCGTGCCGCTCATGTGGGTCGTGGACGCGCCGACGCTGGCGGTGGGCCTCACCGCGGTGGCCTGCGCCGCGGCACTCCTCTTCGCGGGGGGCGGGGTCGAGCGCCGCGCCGCGCTCGTGGGCCTCGGGGCCGCGGCACTGCTGGTGGTGCTGGCGGCCTCCACGAGCGCGTTCTATCTCTCGATCGGCGGGCCGCGGCCCGAGGCCGAGCGTTGGACTCCGATCAGCCGTGTGTCCGCCTATCTCCCCGGGGGTCCGGGCGGCGACCGCGGCGTCGTGATCTACGACCGCGTGATCGCGGAGGTGCTCCGCTACCAGGGCGGCGCCTACCCGGACTGGCGCGCGACGCAGGAGGGCCCGGAGAGCATCGGCTACGAGCTCACGCCGCGCCGGGACGCGCTGGTTATCGGGGGCGGCGGCGGGCGCGACGTGCTCACCGCGCTCGCCGCGGGCTACCGGAACGTGGACGTGATCGAGCTGAACAGCGGGATTCGTGACGTGGTCGGCGATGACCTCGCCGGCTACACGCGCTCGCCCTACGAGCTGCCCGGGGTCAGCACCACCATCGGCGACGGCCGCTCCGAGATCGCCCGCTCCGACCGCCGCTACGACCAGATCCAGATCGGGTTCACGGACACCTTCAGCCCCAACGCAGCGCACGCGTTCGCGCTGACCGAGAACAACCTGTACACGGTCGAGGCGTTCAGGGAGTACATCCGGCACCTGAAGCCGGGCGGGGTGCTGAAGGTGTCGCGCCCGCGCAGCGACTTCGGCGACCAGGCGCTCCGCATCACGATCCTGGCGCTCGACGCGCTGCGCGAGGAGGGCGTGGCCGACCCGAGCCGCCACGTGGCGGTGGTGCTCGGCGACTACGACGCGCCGTTCCGCTCGTACGTCTACGGCACGGTGATGGTGAAGCGGACCCCGTTCGAGCCCGACGAGCTGGACCGCATCCGCGCGCTGGGCCGCGAACGGGGTCGCGGCGCCGTCTTCGCGCCGGGCGGTCCGTACGTTGGCGAATGGGCGGCGCTCCAGCGAGCTTCGAACCCCGCCTCCTTCTGCTCCGGCTGGCGCACCGACGTCTGCTCGCCGACCGACGACGAGCCGTTTTTCTTCCACATGAAGCGCGTGTCGGACGTGATCGGCGACGAGGGCCAGCGCGCCGGCTCGGTCACGATCCCCGACCCGCTCCTGCTGCTGCTGATCGCGCTGGGGCTCCTGCTCGTGCTGTGCGCGCTCGCGTTCGCCCTCCCGCTGGCGTTGGTGCGCCGGGAGCGGCGCCCGCCCGCCTCGGCGCTCTCGTTCTTCGCCGCGATCGGCGTGGGCTTCCTCGTGCTCGAGGTTGTGCTGATCCAGCGGCTGGTGCTGTTCCTGGGCTTCCCCACGTACGCGTTGTCGGTGGTGCTGTTTGCGCTGCTGCTGTTCACCGGCGTCGGCTCGCTCCTGACCACCCGGCCGGGGTTGGGAGGCCGGCGGGCGCTCACGGTGGGCCTGGCGGCGGCCTGCGCGCTGATCGCGGCGGTCGCCTTCGGGCTGGGGCCGCTGCTCCACGCGCTGATCGAGCTGCCGTTCGCCGCCCGGCTTGCCGTGTCCGTGCTGGTGCTGGCGCCGCTGGGACTTGCGCTCGGCGCCGCCATGCCGATCGGCCTCCGCCGTGTGGACGCGCTCTGGCCCGCCGCCGTGCCCTGGGCGTGGGGGATCAACGGCGTGACCTCGGTGGTGGCCTCGGTGCTGGCGGTGGCGGTGGCGGTCACGGCGGGCTTTACGGTCGCGACGCTCGTGAGCCTCGGCTGCTACCTGGTGGCGCTGGCGGGCGCGGTCTTCGGGCCGTGGCCGCAGGAGCGCGTCTTAGACTGACCGCCGATGCAGGCCCCCCGCATCTCCGTCGTCGTGCCCGCCTACAACGAGGAGGTGGGCATCGCGTCCACCGTCGAACGCCTGCGGGCCTGGCTCGAGGAGCGGGGCGAGCGGTTCGAGATCCTCGTGGTGGACAACGCCAGCACCGACCGCACCGCCGAGCACGTGGAACCGCTCTGCGACGGCGATCGTGTGCGTCTCCTGCGCAACGAGCGCAACCGGGGCAAGGGCTATTCGATGCGGCGCGGCATGCTGGAGGCGCGGGGCGAGCTCCGGCTCCACTGCGACGCCGACTGCGCGACGTCGCTTCCGTCGCTGCCCGGGATGTTCGAGCTGGTCCGCGAGTACGACGTGGTTGTCGGGTCGCGGCTGGCCGAGGGCGCGCAGCTCGGCCGGCGCCAGCCGCTCCGCCGCCGCATCGTCGGCCGCAGCTTCCAGCAGCTCTGCCGGCTGCTCCTGCGCGAGCCGACGCAGGATCTCTACTGCGGGTTCAAGCTGTGGCGCGCGCCGGCGGCCGTGGACGCCTATTCGCGTACCCGCCTGGAGGGGTGGACCTTCGACGCCGAGGTGCTGGCGATGGCGCGCGCGCTCGGGTACCGGATCCGCGAGACGGGCATCGTCTGGACCGACCGGGAGGGCTCGCGCGTTCGGATGGCCCGGATCCTCCTGACGGTGGTGCGAGAGCTGATCGCTGCGCGGCGGCACGTCCGCCGCGAGGCCGCACGGGGACGCACCGAGACCGTGGCGGGGACGCCGGACACGCTCGTCAGCGGCAGCGCCGAGAGCGGCCCGTGAGGGCTGCCGCGGAGGCCGAGGCACCGCCGCTCTCCCCGCCGCCCGCGAGCAGCGCCTCCGCCGGACGGAGCCTCGACCGCTGGGAGGCTGGCGTGCTCGCCATCCTCCTCGCCCTCGCGCTCGCGCCGCTGATGGGACTGCTCGTGCGGGTCTGGACGCAGGGCGGGGTGGTGACCGGCGGCGACGGCTTCCTCGTGGCCGACCCGCTGCAGTACCTCACCTGGCTGCGCGAGGCGGGCGAGAACGTGACGGTGACGAACCTCTACGACCTCGAGGACGGCCCCAGCTCGTTCGTGCACCCTGGCGTGCTGGTCTCGGGTCTGCTGCACCAGCTCGGTCTCGGGCTCGTGGCCTCCTACATGGTCTGGAAGCCGGTGGCGGTACTCGCGCTGTTCGCCGGCGCGCTGGCGCTCTGCCGCCGCTTCCTCCCGCGCTCCGGCGACCGCGGCCTCGCCCTCGCCCTCGGCCTCTTCTTCGCCTCACCGATCGCGGCGCTGGTGGGCTGGGCCGGCATCGGCGGCAACGACGTGAAGTTCGACTTCGACTTCATCTCCGGCGAGCTGTGGACCGGCACCTATCTGTGGGGCTACCTGTTCACCGCGGTGGCGGTGGGCGTGATGCCGCTGGCGCTGCTCGCGTACGAGCGCGGGCGCGAGGGAGGCGGCGCGGGCCGGCTCGCCCTGGCCGCGCTTTGCGGGCTCTTCGCGGCATGGCTCCAGCCCTGGCAGGGCGCCACGCTGATCCTGGTGCTGGCCGGCGCCGAGGCGCTCTGCTTGCGCCGCGGGCGCTCCGTCGGCGGCGCGGCGCGGGACCTGGCGCTGCCCGTGGCCGCCACCGCGGCGCCGCTCGTCTACTACTTCGTCCTGTCGCGCACCGACGCCTCGTGGGAGCTCGCCGGCGCCGTGAACGACTTCCCGCGGTGGCCGTGGTGGGTGACCATGCTCGGGCTCCTGCCGCTGGCGCTGCCGGCCGCGTTCGCCTACCGGCTGCGCGCACCGGACTTCGGCTCGCTGGCGCTGCGCGTGTGGCCGCTCGCCGGGCTCGTCGTCTTCTACCAGCCCGCCGGCACCTTCCCCTTCCACGCGTTCCAGGGGCTGAGCCTGCCGCTCGCGGTGCTGGCGCTGCTGGCCCTGCGCGCCTGGCTGGGTGAACGCCGCATCCCGGTCTGGGGAGCCGTGACGGCGGTGTTGCTCCTGTGCGTGGTGGGCACCGCCTACCGGGCGAACGAGCTGCGCGAGGCGGTCAATCTCGGCCGCCAGCCCTTCTTCCTCACCGCCTCCGAGCGCGACGCCCTCCGCCACCTCGAGGAGACGCCGGAGCCGGGCGGCGTGCTCACCCCGGTCTACAGCGGCATCGTGGTACCCGCCTACACCGGCAGGGAGACTTGGATCGGCGCCGGCTCATGGACGCCCGACTTCGACGAGCGGCGGGACCGGACCGAGGCGCTGTTCGCGGGCGAGCTCGACGAAAGCGAGGCGGGCAAGCTGATCCGCGACTCCGGTGCTGCGTTCCTCTATTCGGACTGCCACGGCCGCGCGGACATCGAGCAGCTCGTGCGCCCATTCACCGATCCGCCGCTCCGCTTCGGCTGCGCGGCCGTCTACCCGGCCCGGTGAGCGGGCGCGCGCCGCTGCGGGCGGCGGTGGCGGTGGGCCTCAGGGGATTCACCGCCACAACGCTGCTCGCCGGGCCGACCCTCCTCGCCTTCCACTCAGGCGGGTTCTTCGACCGGCCGCGGCTGATCGCCGCGCTCGGGGCGTGGGCGGTCGCGCTGGTTGCGGCCTTCACCTCCCCGCGGCCTCTTCCGGGGTCCACGCCGGGGCGGGTGGCCCTCGGCGGGCTGGCGGCGCTCACCGCCTGGACGGCGCTCTCGCTGCTCTGGGCCCCGATCGCCGGTGCCGCCGTGGACGACATCCAGCGCCTGCTCCTCTACCTCGGCTACGCCGCCGGGGCGGTCGCCCTGTTCGCCCAGCCCTGGGTGGTGCGCGCGCTCGAGCCGGCACTCGCGGCGGGCGCGCTGGTGGTGACGGGCTACGGCCTCTCGGAACGGCTGCTGCCCGACCTCGTGGACCTCGACGCGAGCGTCAGCGCCGGCGGCAGGCTCGAGCAGCCGCTCACCTACTGGAACGCCAGCGGCGCGCTGGCCGCGATCGGCCTCGTCCTGTGCCTGCGCATGGCGGGAGATCCGCGCCGGCCGCCGGCCGTGCGCGCCGCCGCGGGCGCTGCCGCCGTACCGCTGGCCACCGGCGTGTACCTGAGCTTCTCGCGCGGCGCGCTCGCCGCGATGGCCGTGGGCCTGGTCGTGCTCCTGGCGCTCGCTCCCGACGGGCGCGCGCAGCTGCGCGCGCTGGCCGCGACCCTGGTCCCCGGCGCGGCGGCGGCCGTGTTGGCCGGCGCGCTGCCCGCGGTGCGCACAATGGAGGGCGGCCTCTCGACCCGGCGTGTGGAGGGGCTCGCGATGCTGCTGGCGATGGGGGCGCTGGCCGCCGCCGCGGCGCTGCTGACACTGCGGGCCGCCCGCGCCGCCACGCCCGGCGGCCGCCTGGCCCTACCGCGCCGCGCCGCCGTGATCGCGCTGCTGGGCGCGCTGCTGGTCGGCGGCGTCCTGGCCGCCGCCGCGTTCGAGGCGCGCCCGGACTCGAGCAGCCCCGCCTTCGGCGCCACCGGGACGCGCCTGGGCTCGATCGACTCGAACCGCTACTCGTACTGGCGCGTCGCGCTCGGCACCTTCGCCGACCACCCCGTGCAGGGCATCGGCACGGGCGGATTCGTGGTCGACTGGCTCCAGGAGCGCGAAGTGCTCGATCCGACCCGTGAGGCGCACTCGCTCTACCTCGGCACGCTCGCCGAGCTCGGGCTGGTCGGCCTGACCGCGCTGCTCGTCTTCCTTGGCGGCGTGGCCGCCGCCGCGAGGAGGCTGTGGCGCTCCGACCCCGGCCTGGCCGCCGGCCCGGTCGCGGCGTTCGCGGTGTGGGGCGCGCACGCCGGGCTCGACTGGGATTGGGAGATGCCGGCCGTGACCCTCGTGGCCCTTGCCCTCGCAGCGGCGCAGGTGGCCTGGAGCGAGTGCCAGCCATCTAGTCAGGAGAGATGGGAGGGCTCAGCTCCCGCATCCGCGCCTGAGCCGCTCGCGAGCGCGCAGGGTCCGTCTGCTGCGTGACGTTGGCCAGCACGCTCCAGGCGAGCACGTTGTCGGGCTCGCGCTCCACCGCCCGCTCGAGGAGCGCCCGGCCCTCCTCCCTCCCGTTGAGCGCCAGGAGCCTGCCCTCCACGAGCAGCGGCCGCGTGTCGGGGTCGAGCAGGCGCGCGCGCTCGAGCAGGTCCTCTGCCTCGTCGACCTGGGCGGGCGTCGGGTGCGGCAGCGCGGCGAGTCGCTCGCCGCGCTCGGCCAGGACCACGTTCCGAAGCGCGACGGTGAGGTAGGCGAGGGCCAGCAGCGCGACCGCCGCGAGCGCGACCCGGCCCAGCATCGGCTACACCTGCCCGAAGCGGCCCGGCCAGACGGGGCGTCTGGCGTGCGACGAGCGGCGCAGAATGCGCGGCCACGCGTCGAGCCGCTCCACCGGACCGTCGCGCAGCGCCGCCTCAACCTCGCGCGGGAACCGCTCGCGGAAGATCCGGGCGTCGAACCGCGCCGCGTTTTCGACGCAGGCCTGCGGGTCGACGCCCAGCGCGTCGAATTCCGAGACGGTGCTCGCCAGCTCCTCCGGTCCCCCGTCCCACCAGCAGCCGGTCACGCCGTCAACCACGTTCTCGAGCAGGCCGCCGGCGCCACGCGCGATCACCGGCCGTCCAGCGGCCTGCGCCTCCACGGCGGCGATGCCGAACTCCTCGCGGGCCGTGACCACCAGTGCGCGGCAGCTCGACATCAGGCGCGCCGCCTCGTCGTCGGTGACGCGGCCGGCGAATCGCACTGTGGGGCCGGCAAGGCGCTTCAGCCGGCGCCGGCTCGGCCCGTCGCCCGCCACCACGAGCGGCAGCCGCAGGCGGTTGAAGGCCTCCACGGCCACCTCGATCTCCTTGTGCGAGACGAGCTCGGACACCACGAGATAGTCCCCGCCGACGGGGCCGGGGGCGAAGCGGTCGGTGGCCACCGGGGGATAGACGATGCGCGAGTCCCGCCCGAAGTAGCTGCGGATGCGCGCCTGTGTCGTGCGCGAGTTCGTGATGTAGCGGTCCACCCGCTGGGCGGCGATCCAGTCCCACTCACGCCAGCGCCGGAACAGGCCCCGCAAGGCGGCACGACTGAGCGGGTTGGAGCGCTCCGCGAGCGTGCGGTGGCGCTCGTTCCAGACGTAGCGGAACGGGTTGTGGCAGTAGGAGACATGAACGGTCTCCTCCTCGCAGATCACGGCGTGAGCCCACGCGCTCGAGCTCGAGATGACGACGTCGTAGCCCCTGAGGTCGAACGACTCGATCGCCGCCGGGTAGAGCGGCAGCAGCGCGCGGAAGGTGCGGGCGCTGGGACGCACCCGCTGGAGGAACGAGGTGTGGATGTTCCGGCCGGCGAAACGGCCCTCGGTCCCGTCTTCGTCGTAGACCGGGGTGAACACATCCGCGTCCGGCCACAGGTCGCACATCTCTTGGAAGACTCGGTCGGCGCCGCGCACGCTCACCAGGAAGTCGTGGACGAGCGCAGTCCTCCGTGGCATCGGGCTCACGGACGCGGAGTCTATGTCCGGGGCGCGGCGTCTGTCCCCCGCGGCGCTAATCTGCGCGCCCATGCACCGAGCCCTCGCAGCCGTCCTCACGCTCGCCGCCCTACTCGCCTTACCCGCCGCGGCCATGGCGCAGAGCGCGGGCGACGAGCAGTACGTGGATCCGTTCCAGGGCGGTGAGGAGCAGCCGTCTCAGGCGCCCCAGGAGGAGCCGCAGGCGGCGCCGCCGGAGGCGCCCGCGCAGCCCGCCGAGCCGGCCCCGGCCGCCCCGGCGGCGCCCTCGAGCGACGTGGGCGAGAGCACCTCGGCGCCCGCCCAGACCGCGGCTCCCACGCTGCCGCGCACCGGGTTGCCGCTGGTGCTGCTCCTGTCGGCCGGCTACGCGCTCCTGCTGGCGGGCGTCGCCCTGCGGCGCACCATCTGAGGGCCGGGCCGGGGGCGCTCCCTCGGACGATGCCGGTCCTCGCTGTCAGCTACTCGGGGCTGCTCGGCGGCGCCGAGCGGCTGCTCCTCGACGTGGCGGGAGGGCTGCCGGAGCCGCCCCTCCTGGCCTGCCCGCCGGGTCGCCTGGCGGAAGCCGCCCGCGCCCGCGGCCTGGGCGTGTTCGAGCTGCGTGAGCGCAGCCTCGAGGTCAGGCGGAGCGCGCGCGACCGCGTGACCGCGCCGGCGCGGATCGCCGGGCAGGCCGCCGAGGTCCGGGCGCTTCTGACGACCGCGCGTCCCGACGCGCTGGTCGCCTGGAGCATGCGCGCCGCGATGTCCTGCGCGGCGGCCGCGCCAGGTGTCCCGCTGATGTTCCAGCACAACGACCTGCTGCCCGGGCCGCTCGTGGCCCGGGCCGTGCGGGCCGCGGCCCGGCGCGCCGACGAGGTCGTGGCGGTTTCGCACTGCGTGGCGCGCGATCTGGACCCCGAGGGTCGGCTCGGCGGGGGCATGCGGGTGATCCATCCCGGAGTCGACCTGCACCGCTTCCACCCACAGCCGCGAGATGCTCCCGGCGAGCCCGAGATCCTGCTGCTCGGGGCGATCGAGCCGTGGAAGCGGCCCGAACTCGCCCTGGAAGCGGCCGCCGTGGCGGCCGCGGAGCTGCCCGGCCTGCGGCTGCGGGTGGCGGGAGCGCCGATCGGGCCCGCGGGCCACAGCCTGCTCGAGCGCCTGCGGGAGCGAGCCGCGCGGCCGGACCTGCATGGCCGCGTGACCTTCGAGGGGCCCGTCGAGGATCCGCAGCGCGCCCTCACGGCCGCATCCTGCCTCCTCCACTGCGCCGAGCGTGAGCCGTACGGGCTGGTGGTGGCCGAGGCCCTGGCCGCGGGGCTGCCCGTGGTCGCGCCAGCCGCCTTCGGGCCGGCGGAGATCGTCGAGCCGGAGTGCGGGCGGCTCTATCGCCCCGGCGACGCGCGGGACGCGGCACGTGCGCTCGTGGAGGTGCTTCGCGACCCCGACGAGACGGAGCGGATGGGGGCGGCCGCCCGCGCCGTGGCCGAGCGGAGGCTCGACGTGCGCGAGATGCGGGCGCGCTATGGGGAGGTCGTTACCGAGCTTGTCAGCCTTTCGCGCGGCGCCGTGGCGGGGCGCGGCCCCGCGGCGGGAACCGGCGCCGGCCTCGCCGTGGTCACGGTCCTGCACGACTCCGAAGCCGAGCTCCGCGTGCTGCTCGCCTCGCTGGAGCGATGGATGCCCGACGCCCGCGTCGTGGTTGTCGATTCGGGCTCGTCCGACCACGGCGCGGCCGTCGCGCGCAGCTGGCGCGACGGGGCGGCTCGGGTGCTCGGGCTCGGCGAGAACGCCGGCTTTGGGCGCGCGGTCAACGCAGGCCTCGCGCTCGTGGACGAGCCGGTCACCGCCCTGCTCAACCCCGACGTCGAGCTGCTCGACTCCTCGCTCGCGGCTGCCGCCCGTGAGGCGCTCCGACCCGCCCGAGCGGCTGCTCGCCCCGCTCGTGCTCCGGCCGGACGGGAGCCCGCGAGGACAACGCGCAGCGCGAGCCGGGCTCCGGCCCGCTGCTCGCCCACGCCCTCCTGCCGGGCGCGGCCCTCCCCCGCCCGCTCGCGGCAACGATCGAGCCGTGGCGGTCGAGGCGCCCGGCGCGGGCGGGCTGGGCGGTCGGCTCGTGCGTCGTGGCACCCACGGAGACGCTCCGGCGGCTCGGCCCGTTCGACGAGCGCGCATTCATGTACGCCGAGGACCTCGACCTCGGCCTGCGCGCCGCGGACGCGGGGGTGGAGACATGGTTCTGGCCCGCCGCCCGCGTGGTCCACACGGGCGCACACTCCAGCCGGCGCGCGTTCGCCGGCGAGCCGTTCGAGCTGCTCGCGAGCCGCCGCCGCGAGGTCGTGCGCGAGCGGCGCGGCCCACGCCGCGCCCGGGCGGACGACCTGCTCCAGCTCTTGACCTTCGCCGACCGGCTCGTCCTGAAGCGGCTCACCGGCCGCGACGCGGATCGCGAGCGGCGCCAGCTCACGGCCCTGTTCGGGCTGATCCGCCGGTGAGCGCGCCGGTGGCCATCAACGCGCGCGCCTCCGCCCGGCGCGAGACGGGCGGCGTGGAGCGCGTGGCCCGCGAGCTGGCCCGCCGCCTGCCGGCCCTGCGCCCGGAGCGCTATCGCGCGATCGCGCCGCCGCGGGCGCTCGCCCACCGCGCCGGACAGGCGTGGGAGCAGGCCGTGCTCCCGGTCGCGGCGCGCGGCGCCCGGCTGATCCTCTCCCCCGGCAACCTTGCGCCGCTCGCGAGCCGCCGCAACGTCGTCTACGTCCATGACGCCGCGCCGTTTCGCGAGCCGGCCTGGTTCGGCCGCGCCTACGGCGCCTGGCACCGCACCGCTCTCAGGCGGATCTGCACGGGCGCGCGGCTCGTGCTGGTGCCATCGGAGTTCGTGGCGCGAGAGCTCGAACAGCTGGTCGGGCTGCCCGGCGCGCGGGTGCGCGTGGCGCCACCCGGGGTCGACGATCGCTTCACGCCCGGCGCCGGCGCCGCCTCGGCCGCGCCCGCCGGGCCGTACGTGCTCGCCGTCGGCACCGCGGGCGCCCGCAAGAACCTCTCGATCTTGGACCGGATCGCCCCGGCGCTGCACGCGGCGGGCCTCGAGACCGTGGTTGCGGGATCGGCGCGGGGCTACCTGCGGCAGGAGCGCGTGGGCGTGCGTTCGCTCGGCTACGTCGCCGAGGCCGAGCTGCCCGGGCTCTACGCCGGCGCCGCGGCGCTCGCCATGCCGTCGCTGTACGAGGGCTTCGGGCTGCCCTGCGTCGAGGCGATGGCCTGTGGCACCCCGGTCGTCGCCTCCGACCGGGCCGCGCTGCCGGAGGCCTGCGGCGGCGCCGCGCTGCTCGCCGACCCTGACGATCCGGACTCGTTCGCGGACGCCCTGCTGCGCGCCGCCGGCCCCGACCGCGAGCGCCTGCGCGCCGCCGGCCTGCAGCGCGTCCGCAGCCTCACGTGGGACCGCACGGCCGAGGTGGCCGACCGCGCCATCGGCGAGCTGCTCCCGCCGGGCTGACCCCTCCTGTGCGACAAGAGGCCCTTGGGAGTGACGACCGCCGCGACCCGAGGGGTCCGTCACGAAACGCGCACGCCAGCGCCAGCTTGCGCCAACATGTGAACCGTGATTCACTACTTTGCGCAGCCATGCCCTACCGGCCCACCGAGAAGACCGAGGCGCGCCGGCTCGCCACCCGCGAGCGGATCGTGGCGGCGGCGCTCGAGCGGGTTGCGAGCGGCGGCTACGCCTCGGCCGGGATCCAGGCCGTGGCAGGCGACGCCGGCGTGGCCGTGGGCACGGTGTACCGGCACTTCCCCTCGAAAGGCGACCTGTTCGCCGAGGTGTTCCGGCGCGCCTCGCAGCGGGAGCTCGACGTGGTGGTGGAGGTGTCGGCTCCCGACGGCCGCCCCGCAGCCGAGCGGCTCGCGGCCGCCGCGGAGGCGTTCTGCCGGCGGGCGCTCGCCGGACCGGTGCTCGCCTACGCCCTGATCGCCGAGCCGGTCGACCCGGCCGTGGAGTCCGAGCGGCTGCGCTTCCGGATCGGCTACCGCGACGCCTTCGCCCGCGTGCTCGAGGAAGGCGTGCGCGACGGCGAGCTGCGCGCCCACGACTCCCCCACGGTCGCGGCCGCGCTCGTGGGTGCACTCGCGGAGTCGCTCGTCGGTCCCCTCTCCACCGAGAACGGCGGCTCCCGCGAGGCGCTGATCGCCACCCTCGTCCAGTTCTGCCAGGAGGCTCTTCCCAGTGCTCACGAGCGCGTCCACGCATGACGTCCTGAACCAGGCCCCGCCGATCGTCCCCTACGACGTGTTCGAGGCGGACGCGGCGCTACGGGAGGCCCTCGAGCGCGAGGGCGGCGGCTGGGGGATCGACCGGCTGCGCGACGCCGGCCAGCTCGCCGGCAGCGCCGAGGCGCTCGAGCATTCCGAGCGCTCGGAGCGGAACGAGCCGGTGCTGCGCACGCACGACCGCTACGGCAACCGGATCGACGAGGTCGAGCTCGATCCGTCGTGGCACTGGTGCCTGCGTCAGGCCATCGAGCGGGAGATGCACTCGCTGCCGTGGCGCGATCCCCGCCCCGGCTCACACGTGGTTCGGGCGGCGCTGTTCCTCGTCTGGAGCCAGGTGGGCTCCGGCGTCATGTGCCCCGTGTCGATGACGTACGCGGCGATCCCGCCCCTGCGCGAGAGCCCGGAGCTGGCCGGCGAGTGGGAGCCGCGCCTCACGAGGCCGAGCTACGCCGACGGCGCCCTGGCCGGAATGGCGATGACCGAGAAGCAGGGCGGGTCGGACGTGCGGGCCAACACCACGCGCGCCGACCCCGCCGGTGACGGCGCCTACGAGCTCACCGGCCACAAGTGGTTCTGCTCCTACCCGCCCTGCGACGTCTTCCTGACGCTCGCCCAGGCGCCGGGCGGCCTTTCCTGTTTCCTGTTCGAGGGCCGCGATCCGGGCTTCCGCATCCAGCGCCTGAAGGACAAGCTCGGCACGCGCTCGCTGCCCTCGAGCGAGGTCGAGTTCCACGGCGTCCGCGCCCGGCTGATCGGAGACGAGGGCCGCGGCGTGGCGACGATCATCCGGATGGTCAACCACACCCGGCTCGACTGCCTGCTCGGCTCGGCCGCCTCGATGCGCTGGGGCTTGGTCCAGGCCGTACACCACGCCCGCCACCGCAGCGCATTCGGGGGGCTGCTGGCAGAGCAGCCGGCCATGGAGAACGTGCTCGCCGACCTGGCGGTGGAGTCCGAGGCCGCCACCGCGGCGGCGCTGCGGATCGCGCGGTCCTACGACAGCGACGACGCCGCGTTCAGGCGGTTCGCCACCGCCGTCATGAAGTACTGGGTGTGCAAGCGGGCGGCGCCCCACGCGGCCGAGGCGCTCGAGTGCCTCGGCGGCAACGGCTACGTGGAGGAGTCCGGGATGCCGCGCCTGCTGCGCGACGCGCCGCTCAACTCGATCTGGGAGGGGTCGGGGAACGTTGCGGCGCTGGACGTGCTCCGCGCGACCGTGAAGGAGCCCGAGGGGCTGCCGGCGTTCATGGCCGAGTGCGAGCTGGCCCGGGGCGGCAACCTGTTCCTCGACGCCCACTTGGATCGGCTGCGGTCGGCGACCGTCCCGGCCGAGCCCCAGTTCGAGGCCCGGAGGCTCGTGGAGGACCTGGCGCTGGCTCTGCAGGCGAGCCTGCTGGTGCGGCACGCCCCGGCTGAGGTCGCCGACGCGTTCTGCGCGGGGCGGCTCGGGGATGGCGGTCGGGTGTACGGTACGTTGCCCTCCGGCGTGGCTGCCCCCGCGATCGTACGGCGCGCGTTGGCGGGATAGCCCGCGATGCGCGTCCGCGAGGCCACCGACGCGGACCGTCCCATCCTTCAGGGCTTCCTTTCCGAGCGACACTCCGCGGTGGTTGCGCGGCTCGGACGGATCGAGAACGTGCTCGAGCACCCGGCCCTGATCGCCGAGGCCGACGACGGCGCCCTTGCCGGCGTCCTCACCTACATCCCAGACGGCGACGAGTGCGAGATCCTCACTCTGCACGCCGCGAGCCGATGGACCGGGGCCGGCACCGCCCTGATCGAGGCGGTGGAGAGCAAGGCAAAGCGCCTCTGGGTCCTCACCACCAACGACAACGTGGACGCGCTCCGCTTCTACCGGCGCCGGGGCTTCCGCCTGAAGGAGCTGCACCCGGGCGCCGTCGATGATTCGAGGAGGCGGCTCAAGCCCGAGATCCCCGAGACCGGCGAGTACGGCATCCCCCTGCGCGACGAGATCGTGCTCGAGAAGGAGGTATCCGAGTGGAGACCTTGACCTATGAGGTCGAGGGCACGCGCGCATCACGCTCAACCGGCCTGAGCGCGGCAACGGCATCACGCTCGCCATGCCGCGGGAGCTGGCCGAGGGCGTCGAGCGGGCGAACTGTGGGCCTTCCGTGCCGGCGATCAGCGCGCCAAGCGGCTGCTGTTCACCGGCGACCTGATCGACGGCGCCACCGCGCTCGACTGGGGCCTCGCCGTGGAGGCGCCGCCGGCGGCCGAGCTGGACGAGCGCTTCGAGACGCTGCTCCGGCGTGTCGCACTCACCCCCGTGAACCAGCTCGTGATGATGAAGCTGCTGGTCAACCAGGCGCTCTTCGCGCAGGCCCTGCAGGCCACGCAGGCGCTCGGCGTCTTCTTCGACGGAATCGCGCGCCACACCCCGGAGGGCTACGAGTTCACCCGCAGGGCGGCCGAGGCCGGCTTCAAGCAGGCCGTCCGCGAACGGGACGAGCCCTACGAGCGTTAGCGCAACTTTCACATCTGACGTAGGTTGGGTGGCCATGACTTCGTGGACTCGCCGCGCGCTGGCCTGCGCGCTCACACTGACTCTCGTCCTTGCTCCCACGGCTCTCGCTGAGGCCGCACAACCCAAGCCCGTCGACCTGACGGTGATGACGCGCAACATCTACCTGGGCGGCAACATCTTCGGCCCGCTCGAAGCCGGGAACGACCGCGCGGAGTTCGAGCGGCTCTCAGGCGAGCTCTGGGCCGAGGTCCAGGGAACGGACTTCGTCGGCACACGCGCCCGACTGCTCGAGCGTGAGATCAGGCGGACCAAGCCCGACCTGGTCGGGCTCCAGGAGGTGGCGCTGTGGCGGCGCGGCCCCGACGGGGTCAAGGACGGCGCCAACACAAGGGCGACAGATGTCGTCTACAACTTCCTGAAGACTTTCCGGCGCCGGCTCGCGCGCGGCAACCTGCGCTATACCCCGGTCGTGAAGCAGCGGGAGGCCGACATCGAGACCTCCATCGACGCCGGCTACGACGTGCGCCTGACGATGTTCGACGTGATCCTGGTGAAGCAGCGCGAGGACCTGCGCGTGATCCGCAAGATGAAGTCTCAGTACGACACCTCGATCGGCGTCCCCACTCCCGCCGGCGAGCTCAGGAGCAGGCGCGGGTGGACAGCGGTGGACGTGAGCTTCAAGGGCAAGCGGTTCCGCTTCGTGAACACCCACCTGGAGGCGGCCGCGGACTCCACCCGCGAGGCCCAGGCCCGCGAGCTCGTCGCGCCGGGCGGGCCCCTGAGCGGCGACCGCCAGTACATCGTGGTCGGCGACTTCAACTCCGACCCGCAGGGCCGCGAGTCCCCGTCGGGGGCCTTCGACATCCTTGCCGACTTCGGGCTCGTCGATACCTGGCGCTTCGGGCCCGGCTTCTCGTGCTGCCTCGCCCAGTCCAACGCCCGCGACACGAACGCGGACGCCTTCGACCACCGCATCGACCTGATCCTCGCCAAGCCGAGCCTGCGCGCGATCCGCGGTGAGGTGGTGGGCGACGAGGTCGGCGATCGCGCCCCGAACGGCCTATGGCCGTCCGACCACGCCGGCGTGGTCACGAGGCTGCGGCTGCGCTGAGCGCAGCGCCGGTCAGTCGTCGAACCGGCCGGCGAACAGGCCCACAACGGCACCCTGCGGATCCTGGGCCACCAGGATCCGCCCGCCGGGCACGTCGACTGGCGGCACCATGACCTGCCCGCCGAGGTCGCCGATCCGGCCGGCGTCGGCGTCCACGTCTTCGCTGCCGAAGTAGATGAGCCAATGCGGAGGCGCGGGCGCGTCGGACGGCAGCCCCATCATCCCCCCGTTCACTCGGTCGCCGTTGTAGATGCCCCAGTACGGCTGGTCGCCGCCCGGCATCTCCTCGGTGCGCCAGCCGAACAGCCCCTCGTAGAAGCGCCCCGCGGTCTCGGGGTCGGAGGTGTTCAGCTGATTGAGCGTGAGCGCGCCGGGGCCGTTCACGAACGTCGCGCCGATGCTCGCGCGCGGCTCCCAGACCGAGAACACCGCACCGGTCGGATCCTGGATCACCGCCATCCGGCCTGACTCCATCACGTCGAAGGGCTCGGCCATGAGGCTGCCGCCAAGCTCGGTCGCCCGGGCGGCGCTGGAGTCGGCGCTCTCCACCGTCACGTACGAGCCCCAGAAGGTCGGCATCCCCTCACGCGCCTCGAACAGCGCGGCCACGTCCTTGCCGTCCCGTCGCAGCATCGTGTAGGAGCCGGCGTCGCCGGGCATCGGCAGGTCCTCGTAGTCCCATCCGAACAGCCCGGTGTAGAACCGCTTGGCGGCGTCGGTGTCGGTTGTCGCCAACTCGGCCCAGCTGAAAGTTCCAGGGGTGTGGCTCGTTCTATCGCCCATGCCCGCGACCCTACCTCTCCGCTCGCCGCGATGATCACGCGACTCGCACTCGTCACGGCCGCGGTCACCGCCGCCCTGGCCTCCACGGGCGCCGCCGCTGCTCCGAGCGAAAGCGACTGCACCGTCGATGCGGCGCGAAAGTACCGCTCGACGCCCACCCTCGCGCGAGGGCTGCCGGTCACCGTCACCTGTGACGGGCCGGCCACCTAAGATCGTGCGCTAACGCTCCGCCAGGCTGTTCACGAACCAGAGCAGGACGCCCAGCGCGAGCAGCGCGCCGGCGCGGGCGAAAGTGGCCAGGTCGTCGAACGCGATGTCCAGGATCAGGCCTATCGACACGATCGCCCCGAGCACCGGGAAGACCGCGGGCGCACGGAAGTGCTCGTGCTCGACCTCATCGCGCCTCAGCACGAGCACAGAGATGTTGACGATCGTGAACACCGACAGCAGCAGCAGGACCGTGGTGTCGGCGAGCGACTCGAGGTCGCCCGTCGAGATCAGGATCACGCCCACTGCGGTGGTGAACGCGATCGCCACGAACGGCGTGCGGCGCCCGGGCAGGACGCGCCCGAACACGCCTGAGACGATGCCCTGGTCCGCCATGCCGTAGACGATCCGCGAGGCCATGACCATGTTGATCAGGGCGCTGTTCGAGACCGCCATCAGGGCGATGAACGAGAACAGCTTGGTCGAGATCCCGAGCGGACCCACCTCCACCACCTCGAGCAGCGCGGCGTCCGACCCGGCCAGCTGGTCGGTCGGCACGACGTACGAGGCGGTCAGCGTGACCAGCAGGTACAGCACGCCGGCGATCGCGATCCCGGCGAACAGCGCGCGCGGGAAGGAGCGGCTCGGGTCCTTGGTCTCCTCGGCGACGTTGACCGAGTCCTCGAATCCGATCATCGCGTAGAAGGAGAGCGCGGTGCCGCCGACGATCGCAAGGAAGACGCTCTCGCCCTCCTTGAAGTCGAAGTTGCGCGAGAAGTCGCCGGAGCCCTCGCCGAGCGCGGCCACGCCGATCGCGACGATCAGGATCAGCCCGGTCACCTCGATCGCTGTGAGGACCGCGTTGACCCCGACGGACTCGGAGATTCCGCGCAGGTTGATCGCGGCCACGATCAGGATGAGCCCGATCGCGGCGAGCACCAGCGGGAGGTCCACGAACTCGCCGAGGTAGTCGCCGGCGAATGCGCGCGCGAGCGTGCTCGCGGACGCGATGCCGGACGACATCACGGCGAACGCGACGATGAACGTGAAGAACGGCGCCTTGAAAGCCAGGTGGGTGTAGAGCGCCGCCCCGGCGGCGCGCGGGTACTTGGAGACCAGCTCGGCGTAGGCGAAGGCGGTGAAGATCGCCAGGACGAAGGCGGCCAGGAAGCTCGTCCAGATCGCCCCGCCCACCTCGGCGCCGACCTCGCCCACCAGGGCGTAGATGCCCGCGCCGAGGATGTCGCCGATGATGAAGACCGTGAGGAGGCGCGGCCCGATGGCGCGGCGGAGCTTGGTTTCCTCCTCGCCGGAGCCGCGCGTGGCAGCTTCCATTCGCACCGCTTGCCCAAGGGGGCGGGCCTCAAACCAGGGTCAGGCGGCGCTGAACTGCGTGGCGGCGAGCTCGGCGTAGAGGGCGTCGCCCTGCACGAGCTCGGCGTGGGTGCCGGTGGCGCGCACCTGGCCGTGCTCCAGCACCACGATCCGCCGCGCCGACACGACCGTCGAGAGCCGGTGGGCGATCGCCAGCACGGCGCGGCTCTGGCCGGCTCGGGCGACCGTGTCGCGGAGCGCCATTTCGTTGACGGCGTCGAGTTGGGACGCCGCTTCGTCCAGCAGAAGGAGCGCCGGCCGCCTGAGCAGGGCGCGGGCGATCGCGATGCGCTGGCGCTCGCCGCCCGACAGGCTGGCGCCGCGAGCCGCGATCTCCGTGTCGAGCCCGTCCGGGAGCCGCCCGACCAGCTCCTCGAGCCGGGCTTCCTTCACCACGGCGTAGAGGGCGTCCTCCCCCGCGTCGGGCGCGGCGTAGAGCAGGTTGTCTCGCAGGGTGCCGGCGAGCACCGGCGCCTCCTGCTCTACGTACCCGATCTGTCCGCGCAGCGCCGCTCGCGGCCACCTATCGAGGTCGCGGCCCTCGAAGCGGATCTCGCCGGCGTCCGGGTCATAGAAGCGCTCGAGCAGGGCGAACAGGGTGGTCTTGCCCGCACCCGACGGGCCGACGATGGCGGTGACTCCGCGCGCCGGGACCTCGAACGAGACCTCGTGGAGGACCTCGGGCCGGTCGGGCCGGTATCCGAAGGAGACCCGGTCGAAGACGACCAGCGGCGGGGCGCCGTCCGAGGCGGGGGCGGGCGCCGTGGGGGCCGCATCGGAGGCGGCCTCGTGCTCCTCCACCGGCAGCGCGGCCACCGCGTCGATCCGCCGGACGGCGGCCAGCCCCTGCTGCAGCTGGGTCGCTCCCTGGGAGACCGCGGTGATCGGGTCGGCCAGGTAGAACAGGTAGAGCAGGAACGCGATCAGGTCGCCCACGCCCATGTCCCCCGACGCCACCCGCGCGCCGCCCACCCCGAGCACCGCAAGGAACGCCACCTGCACGATCAGCCCCGTGGCCGTGCCGACGATCGCCTGGTAGCCGGCGCTCTCCATCCCGCGCTCGTAGGCCCGCTCGGCGGCGTCGGTCACGGCCCGCGTCTCGCGCTCCTCGGCCCCGCTCGCCTTGACCGTGCGCAGACCGCCCAGCGCCCGTTCGAGTGCCGCGCCCAGCCCCCCGACGGCCTCTTGCTGCCGCTCCGTCGCGCGCATGATCCGCGGCAGCACGACGGCGATCGCCCCGCCCACCACCACGAGCACGGCGAGCGTCACGCCGAGGAGCACGAGGTCGACCACGCCCATCAGCACGATCGAGGCGACCAGCGTGACCGCCCCGATCACCAGCTGCACGAGCGCGGTGGACGAGACGCTGCCGAGCAGCGTGGAGTCGGACGTGGCCCTCGCCACCAAATCCCCGGGGGCCTCCCGGTCGAGCGCGCTCAGGCGCAGGCGGAGGAGCCGGAAGGCGAGCTCGCGCCGCGCGCCGAGCACGATGCGTTCCGAAGTGCGCTCCAGCAGCCAGAAGTTGGCCGCGACGACCACCGCGCTGAACGCGACGAGGCCACCGAGCACGAGCAGCGGCGCGAGGAGCGACTCGTCGTCCGCCAGCGCGTCGATCACCTCGCGCGCGGCGAGCGGCTGGGCGAGGCCGCCGGCCGCACCGAGCAGGGCAAGCACGCCCGACAGGACGAGCGTCCGCCGATGCGGCCGGATGCGGGCGACGAGTGCGGGCCAGGCGGACACGCATCCCATTGTGGAGCCTGCACTTCGCGCGCGATGTCGGGCTAACCGAACCTCTCCTTTGTTCGGTTCAACTCGTGCGCTAGGTACGCCCGCGCTTTACGGTCACCAACACGTGCCAGGACCAGCGGTGCGCGACCGGCAGGCGGCGCCACACGAGGGCGTCGAGCCGAGACAGCGGGCCATGGAATCGGTGGCCGAGCGCCCGGCTCAGTGCTTCGAAGAAGTAGAAGCTCGGGTACGCCAGCTCCACGGAGGCGAAGGTCCGCTCGAGCGCCTCGAAGTCAGCGCCCGTCAGCGGGTGCTCGTCCTGCGTGCCCACCCAGCGGAGCCGGCCGGCGCCCCACAGGCGGCGCCGGGCCGCGCGCAGCAGCGGGTTCCGGTCCTGGTTCTCGAAGAAGACGGCGCGGCCGCCCGGGCGCAGCACCCGGCGAAGCTCGGCGGCCGCGGCGGCAACGTCGACGTGGTGCAGCACCCACTTGCCGACGGCCAGGTCGAACGACTCGGCGGGCAGCGAGGTCTCCTCGGCGGGGGCGACCATGAAGGTCCCCTCGTGCCCCTCCGCGCGAGAGCGCGCCAGCTCCACCATGCCGGGCGAGACGTCCACGGCGGTGAGCCGCGCGCCGCGGCGCAGAAGCTCGAGCGAGAGGTCGCCCGCGCCGCAGCCGAGCTCCAGGACGGCTGCGCCCTCGACCGGGCCGAGGGCGTCGAGCAGGGCAGCGTCGTATCGGTCTGGCGCGCCCGGCGCGCGCGCCGCCGCCTCCGCGTCGTAGAACGCGCGCTCGCGCTCCCTACGAGCCGCCTGCAACCCCCAGGAACGCCTCGTAGCGCTTCACCTCGCGCGCCGCGCGCGAGCGCTCCTCCGAGTCCTCCTCGGCGCGCTCCACCGCGTCGCGCGCCTCCTTCAGCCGCGATTCGAACGCCGAGCGGTCGATGTCGTCCGGCGCGATCGCCTCCTCGACCAGCACCAGGGCCGTGTTGTCCACCACCTGGAGGTAGCCCTCGCCCTGGGCGAAGCGCACCACGTCGGAGTCGCTCTTGTAGAGCCGCAGCTCGGTCGGCTCGAGGATGGCCATGAGCGGGGCGTGGTTGGCGAGTATGCCGATGGAGCCCGTGGTCGTCCGGGTGGACACCATCTCCACCTCGTCGTCGAACACCTTGCCCTCGGGCGTGAGGACCTCGACCGGGAAGCTATTCCTTGCCATCGCCCTCGCCGGAGCCCTGCTCCTCGCCGCCACTCGCGGCCTGGCCGGTGACCTCGGACTCCTCCTCGGCCTCCTCCTCGGGCTCTTCCTCCTGGCGCGCCCCGCGGGTCGCCTCGACAACCTCGTCGATCGAGCCCTTCAGCAGGAAGGCCCGCTCGGGGATGTCGTCGTGCTTGCCCTCGATGATCTCCTTGAACGACCGCACGGTCTCCTCGACCGGCACGTACTTGCCCTCGGTGCCTGTGAACTGCTCCGCCACGAAGAATGGCTGCGACAGGAACCGCTCGACCTTGCGGGCGCGCTGCACCGTGAGACGGTCCTCGTCCGAGAGCTCGTCGATCCCGAGGATGGCGATGATGTCCTGCAGCTCGCGGTAGCGCTGCAGGATCTCGCGTACCTGGTTCGCGACCTGGTAGTGCTCCTCTCCGACGATGTCCGGCTTGAGGATCGTGGAGGTCGAGTCGAGCGGGTCGACGGCCGGGTAGATGCCCTTCTCGGAGATCGCGCGCGACAGCGTCGTGGTGGCGTTCAGGTGCGCGAACACCGAGGCCGGCGCCGGATCGGTGAGGTCGTCGGCCGGCACGTAGATGGCCTGGATCGAGGTGACCGAGCCCTGGCGAGTCGAGGTGATTCGCTCCTGGAGCTGGCCCATCTCCGTCTCGAGCGTGGGCTGATAGCCCACCTGGGAGGGCATACGGCCGAGCAGCGCCGACACCTCCGAGCCCGCCTGGACGAAGCGGAAGATGTTGTCGATGAAGAGCAGCACGTCCTGGCCGCCCTGCTCGCGGAAGTACTCCGCCATGGTCAGGCCGGACAGCGCCACCCGCATGCGCGCCCCGGGCGGCTCGTTCATCTGGCCGAACACGAGCATGGTCTTGTCGATCACGCCGGACTCGGTCATCTCGAGCCAAAGGTCGTTGCCCTCGCGCGAGCGCTCGCCGACGCCGCAGAACGCCGACAGCCCGCCGTGTTCCTGCGCGAGGTTGTGGATGAGCTCTTGGATCAGGACGGTCTTGCCGACGCCGGCGCCGCCGAACAGCCCGACCTTGCCGCCCTTCGCGTAGGGCGCCAGCAGGTCGACCACCTTGATCCCGGTCTCGTAGATCTCGCGCGTGGGCGTGAGGTCCTCGACGCTCGGGGCCGGCCGGTGGATCGGCCAGCGCTCGTCGGCCTTGACGTCGCCGCCCTCGTCGATCGGGTCGCCGAGCAGGTTGAAGATCCGGCCCAGCGTGCCCTCACCCACCGGCACGGTGATCGGACTGCCGGTGTCGCGAACCTTGGTGCCGCGCGCTAGCCCGTCGGTGGCGTCCATCGCCACGGCCCGCACGCGGTCGTCCCCGATGTGCTGCTGCACCTCGAGCACGAGACGGGTGGTGCCGCCCGCCTGCTCGCCCGCCTGGGCTTCCTCGCCCTCGGCGATTTGATGCTCGAGCTCGATCTCGAGAGCGTTGTAGATCTCCGGCAGGTCCTTCTCGTCCGGGAACGAGACCTCGATGACGACGCCCTGGACCTCCTCGACGGTCCCGAGCGCTGCCGTACCACGATCCTGTTCCTGGTCCTGCTGCTGGGTCGTTGCTGCTTCCACGGGTGCCTTTCTCTCTATCGAAGTCCCTCTGCGCCGGCCACGACTTCCATGATCTCCTGCGTGATCTCCGCCTGGCGCTGGCGATTCGCCTCCAGCGTGAGGTCATCGATCAGCTCCCCAGCGTTGTCCGACGCGCTGCGCATGGCGCTCATGCGCGCGCCGTGCTCGGACGCGGTCGATTCGAGCAGCGCCCGGTAGATCGAGATCTCCACGTAGTCGGGCACGAGCCGGGCGAGGATCTCCTCAGGGTCGGGCTCGTAGATCCACAGCGCACGGGAGTGGTGCTCCTCGCCATCGCCGCCCTCGCCCTCCCGCTCCTCCTCGCCGAGGACGTCCGCCTGCTGGAGCGGCAGCAGCGTCTCGTGGCGGACCTCCTGGTTGACCGCGGAGATGTACCCGTTGTAGAAGATCTCGACGCGGTCAACCTTGTCGTCCACGTATGCGGACGTGAGGCCGTCGGCGATCGCGCGCGCATCGGCGAAGGCCGGCCGGTCGGTGAAGCCCGTCCAGCTGCCGCCGACCTCGAGCTTGCGGAACTCGAGCGAGGACAGCCCGCGCCGGCCCGACACGTACCACAGCACGCGCTTGCCGTCCGAGCGCAGCTCGGCGGCCCGCCGGTTGCCCGCCCGCACGATCTGCGAGTTGAAGGGGCCGGCCAGGCCGCGGTCGCCGGTCACGAGCAAGACGCCCACCGTCTCGACGTTCTCCTTCTCCTCGAGTATCGGCAGGTTGGGGATGTTCTCGGCCGCCTGCGAGGCGCGCGAGGTCATCCGCCGGATGGCGTCGGCATACGGGCGCAGGTGCTCGATGCGCTGCTCCGCACGGCGCAGGCGCGCGGCGGCGACCATCTCCATCGCGCGCGTGATCTTGCGGATGTTCTTCACCGAGGCGATGCGCCCGCGGATGTCCTTCAGCGAGGCCATCTAGGCGCGAGCCGCCTCCTCCTGCTCTTCCTGCTCCTCCTGCTCCTCCTCGGTGTCGGCGCCGTCGCCGTCCTCGGAGCTGCCCCCGACCGCGCGCATCTCGCGGGAGACGACGCGGTCGGACTCGCCCTCCTCGATCGGATTGCCTTCGGCATCGAAGTCCGGGCCGAAGTCGTCGATTGCCTCTGCGATGGCCTCGCCGAGCCGCGACTCGATCGAGTCGTCCCAATTGCCCTCGGCAATCTGCTCCATCAGGTCCGACGCCTCGGCGTGGAGGCGCTGGAGCATCCCCTCGAGGAACTCGCCCACCCGATCCGTCTTGATGCGGTCGAGGAAGCCGCCGGTGCCCGCATAGATCGCCGCCACCTGGTTCTCGACCGGCCACGGGTCGCGCTCGTCTTGGTTGAGCGCCGCGACCAGCCGCTCGCCCCGGGCCAGCGTGGCCTGGGTGTCGGCGTCGAGGTCGGACCCGAACTGGGCGAACGCCTCCAGCTCGCGGTACTGGGACAGCTCGAGCCGGAGCCTGCCCGCCACCTTGCGCATGGGCGTCGTCTGGGCCGAGCCGCCCACGCGCGACACCGAGATGCCGACGTTGATCGCCGGACGCACGCCCGAGCGGAACAGGTCTGCCTCCAGGAAGATCTGCCCGTCGGTGATGGAGATGACGTTGGTCGGGATGTAGGCGGACACGTCGCCCGCCTGCGTCTCGATGATCGGAAGGGCCGTGAGCGAGCCCCCGCCCAGCTCGTCGTTCAGCTTCACCGCGCGCTCGAGCAGGCGCGAGTGCAGGTAGAACACGTCACCGGGGTAGGCCTCGCGCCCCGGCGGGCGGCGCAGCAACAGCGACATCTGGCGGTACGCGTAGGCGTGCTTCGTCAGGTCGTCGTAGATGGCCAGCGCGTGCTGGCCGTTGTAGAGAAAGTGCTCGCCCATCGCGCAGCCGGAGTACGGGGCGAGGTACTTGATCGGCGCCGCCTCGTCGGCAGGGGCAGCCACGATGATCGTATGGTCGAGCGCGCCCGCCTCCTCGAGCTGGCGCGCCACGTCGACGACCACGGACATGCGCTGACCAATCGCCACGTAGACGCAGACCAGGTCCTTGCCCTTGTTGTTGATGATCGTGTCGATGCAGATAGACGTCTTGCCGGTCTGGCGGTCGCCGATGATCAGCTCGCGCTGGCCGCGGCCGACGTTCGTCATCGCGTCGATCGGCTTGATGCCGGTCTGCATCGGCTCCTTCACGGGCTGGCGCGCCACCACGCCGGGCGCCTTGAACTCCGCCGGGCGCGTGTGGCTCGTGTTGATGTCGCCCTTGCCGTCGAGCGGCCTGCCGAGCGGATCGACGATCCGGCCGAGCAGCTCCTCGCCGACCGGCACCTGGAGCAGGCGCCCGGTGCGCTTGACCTGGAAGCCCTCCTCGATCTTGTCCCACTCGCCGAAGAGCACGGCGCCGACGTTGTCGGACTCGAGGTTGAGCGCGAGCCCGGTCACGTCGTGCGGGAGCTCGAGCAGCTCGAGCGACATGGCGTTGTCGAGCCCGTGCACGCGCGCGATGCCGTCGGCGACCGAGAGGACCGTGCCCACCTCGGACAGGTCGGCGCCGCCGTCCTCGAGACCCTCGATGCGCTGCTTGAGGATGCTGGTGATCTCGTCTGGCTTGATCTGCATGAAAGTCCTAATTCTCCCTAGGCCGCGCGTGCGACCTGCTTGCGTAGCTGTTCGAGCCGGTTTCGCACTGTGGCGTCGAGCACCAGGTTGCCCACCCGCACCTGGAGGCCTCCGAGTACGTCGGGATCCACTTTCGAAGATAGTTCGACCTCGCGCCCAGTCTGCTCTGCGATGCGATCGCCGATGCTGTTCACGAGTCCCTCGTCGAGTTCGACCGCGCTGATCACGGTCACGGGCAGGAGCTTGTTCTCCTCCGCCCAGAGCGAGTCGAAGATGCGCCGGATCCGGAACAGCGCCGGCATCCGATGCCGCTCTGCGAGCAACTCGAGGAAGTTGAGGAAGCGCTCGTCGGCGTCGGTCACGATCCGCCTCACGCCGTCCTTCTTCTCGTCGCTCGAGAAGTAAGGCGAGAAAAGGAAGACCTGGAGGTTGCGGTCCTCCGCGAGCGCCTCGGCGAACTGCCCGAGCTCCTCGTGCACCCGGTCGAGCACGTCGTTCTCCTTGGCGGCCTGGAACAGCGCGCGCGCGTAGACCTCAGCGATCTCTTCCATTGCCCTCCTGCCCGCTGAGTGCCGAGAAGTCGACCTCCTTGAGGGCCTCCTCGATCAGGCGGCGATGGTCGTCGGGCGTGAGCGACTTGCGCGTGACCTTCTCGGTCGCGATGACCGTGAGGTTGGCGACCTCCTTCCGGATCTCGTCGAGCGCCCGGCGGGTCTCCGCCTCGATGTCACGCCGCGTCGCGGCGAGCAGCTCTTCGCGCTGCTTGGTGGCGTCGGCCTTGGCCTGGTCGCCCAGCGAGTCGGCCGCCTTGCGCGCGCGGACCACGATGTCCTCCGCCTGGCCGCGCGCCTCCCTGAGGCGCGCGCGGTACTCCTCGAGCAGCTCGTCGGCCTCGCGCTTGGTGCGCTCAGCGTGGTCGATCGACTCCGCGATCGCCTTGCTGCGCTTGTCGAGCGCCTCGGAGATGCGTGGGAAGACGAGCTTGTTGAGGATGATCAGCGTCGCGCCGAACAGCAGCAGCGTCCAGATCATCAGCCCCAGCTCGGGGCTGACCAGGAAACTGCCGCCCTCCTCCTCGCCGCCGGCCGTCTCCTGCGCGAAGAGGAGGATGCTGCCGATGTCGCCTACCAGGTCCATCTCAGAGGAAGAACGCGATCAGGCCGAAGATGAACGTGTAGAAAGCGACGGCCTCGATGAGCGCGAAGCCGAGCCACTGGATGCTCGTGATCTCCTCGCGCATCTCTGGCTGGCGTGTGACCGACTCGATCACACTGGCGAAGAGGAGCCCGAGCCCGATGCCGGCGCCGATCGAGCCCAGCCCGGCGCCGATGCCGAGCGCGATCGCCTTCAGGCCGTCGTCGGTGACGCCTCCGCCGGCTTGCGCGATTGGAGCCAATAGGTCGAGCATTGAACAGCCTCCTTCGTCAATGGCCTTCGGCGGAGGTGGCCTCACCGAAGTAGATGGATGTGAGCGTGGCGAAGATGAACGCCTGCAGCGTGGCCACCAGCACCACTTCGAAGATGAAGAACAGGAGGGCCAGCGGGAACGTGATCCAGCCGAGCACAGCCACGCCGAGGATCACTCCCAGACCGCCGCCCATGAACAGGATGAGCAGGTGACCCGCCAGGACGTTGGCGAAGAGTCGCACTGACAGCGAGATGATCCGGACCGTCTGCGAGATGATCTCGATGATCAGCAGGAACGGGCGCATGGCCTTCGGCGTGCCGGTGGGTATCCAGCTCTTGACGTAGGGGATGAAGCCCTTCGCCCGGACGCCCTCGACCTGGTACGAGAACCAGACGACCAGGGTCAGCACCAACGGGACAGACAGGTTCGCGGTGGCGGCGTAGATCGCGATGCTCGGGAAGTCGATCCCGAAGATGTTCACCTTCTCGTGCGTGTTGGTCGGCAGCGGGATGTAGCCGATCAGGTTCGAGATCCAGATGAAGAAGAACAGCGTGGCCACGAACGGGAACCACTTCTTGCTCATCTGCTCCGACATGTTGCCGCGCGTGATCGTGTTGTAGGTGAGGTTGTAGAGCGTCTCGACCGCGGTCTGGACCTTGTTCGGCTTCTGCTGCATGCGCCTCGCCACGTAGACCATCGCCCCTGCCGTCAGGACACAGGCGAGAAAGAGGTAGAAGACCGCGCGGGTGATGCTCATGTCGAGCCCGCCGATGTTGATCTCGATCCAAGGGTCGAGCCGGAACTCCTCCTGCGGCTGGAACTCCTCGTTCTCGCCCTCGCTGCCGAAGATGGCGAGGAGCAGGACGATCCCGGCGAGGTAGACGCCGGCGCCGATCAGCAGGATGCGCTTGACGCTCACGCCCGTTCCCGCTCCATGCCACGACCGACGAAGAAGGCGGTGAACCAGACCTGGAACGTGACCAGGGTGAGAACCGCCGCCGGCAGGCCGGCGTCATCGTCGATCAGGCCGATGCCGAGCACCGCAAGCGCGATGAACCAGACCCGCCCGATGAGGCTGACGCTCATGAGTCCGACGGTGGCTCGAGTGCTGCCCGAGGCCTCGGCGCGGCTGAGGAAGAAGGCGTGGACGCCGCGCTGGAGCAGCCACGCCACCGTGACCCCGGCCCAGGCGAACAGCGGCAGGTCCGCGGCGACGAACACCGGCAGGGCGGCCGCCAGCACGGCAAGGTCGACGTACCGCAACATGCGCAGCGGCATGGGATCGGATGCTTTCAGAGCGTGCGTCGTCAAGGAGTCTCCCGGGAGAGCGACGGGCGGCGCGGCGTCGGATGCTCCCCAGCGGGGCGTTGAACGGTACATCAAGAGGCGACTTTGTGACTACTTTGTGGCACTCCGCTCGCACGCGTAGCCGGCCGCGGCGATCGCGGCCCTGAATGAGCCCGCGAGGCGCCGGTGCCCGCGCCCTACCGCTCGGAAACCCGAGATCCGCGGGGAAGGGCGTCCGGGGTTGCAGCGCGGCTGGCACACTGCGGCCCGTGGGAGCAGACGAGGGATACTTCGGCGAGCGGGTGGCCGCCGGCTAGGCCTGAGCGCGAGGAGGCGCACCGGCACGATTTCGGGACTGGCACCAAGCGGCAATTCCCGAGAGGCTTACGCTGTGACGAGGATCCCGCATTCCGTGTTCACGGCCTCCCTGGTGGCCCTGCTGCTCCTTCCCGCGTCTGTGGCGGCGGCTCCCTACACCGCGCCCGGCAACAAAGTGCTCTGGGGCGGCCAGGGCGGCTACAGCGCCGGCCACATCCGCGACTTTGCCCAGCAGTCGGGCAAGCACCCGGCGGTCTTCAACTACTTCATCGAGTGGAAGGCGAACGACCCCACCTTCCACTGGCTCGGCTTCCGCCTCCAGGAAGCGCTGGACCAGGGTTCGCGGGCGATGCTGTCGGTCGAGACCTCGGGCACGGGCATCAGCAACGCGGAACTGGCGAACGGGGCAGGCGACACCTTCCTCATCCGCCTGAACGCGCTGATGGCCGAGCACGGCCAGGTGGTCTACCTGCGGCCGCTGGCGGAGATGAACAACGGCAACAACCCGTACTCGGCCTACGACCTCTCGGGCCGCTCGCGGGGGCCGGCGTGGTCGACCAGGCAGTTCAAGCGCGCCTGGCGGCGGCTGGCACTGATTGTCCGCGGCGGGGAGGTGGACGGCATCGACGCCAAGCTGCGCCGCCTGGGTATGCCGCCGGTGCGGACGGGCGCGCAGCTGCTGCCGGGTGCGAAGGTGGCGCTGATGTGGGTGCCGCTGTCCTTCGGCAACCCGGAGATCCCCAAGAACCATCCGAAGCACTGGTGGCCGGGTAAGGCCTACGTCGACTGGGTGGGCACCACGTGGTACTCCCCATACCGAGCCAGTTCAGCGATGCACCGGATGTACAACTTCCGGCTGTGGCGGCGGAAGCCCTTCGCGTTCACCGAGTGGGGCGTGTGGGGCGCGGACGTGCCCGGCTTCGTGGGCCAGTTCTTCGGCTTCCTGCGCTCGCACCCGCGGGTGCGGATGGCCGTGTACTACCAGTCGGCCTTCATGAAGCCGGAGTTCCGGCTGTCGACCCACCCCCGCGCGCGGGCGGCGCTGCGAAGGGCGGTCAAGTGGCCGCGCCTGACGGGCGTGGCGCCGTAGCCGGCTCGGGACGCAGCACGAGCACCTCGCCCGGCGCGTTCTCCAGCAGCCAGGCGATGTCTGTCGGGTCGAAGCCGTCGGTCGCGCTCGTCTTCGCCGGCACCACCAGGGTGTCGTAGCCCTCGTTCTCGAGAAGGGACGTGAGCGCGTGCCGCGGCGTCCGGCCGCGCTCGATCCTGGAGTCCACCGGCACGCCCTCGCGCGTCGCCCGCTGCTCGATCAGCTCGAGTAGCGGCAGCGCCGCCTCGGCCTCGCGCAGCGGCGCCGGCGAGTCGAGCGAGAGGTGGTGCGGGATCGTGGCCAGGTAGGCGGGCACCAGCACGGCGTCCTGGGCGCGGGCGAGGCGCAGGGTGGAGTCGAGGGTCGCATGCGAGAGCGTCGAGCCGATGAATGGGAACAGGATCCGGCGTCCGGAGGCGCCCGCGGTCCCCCGGTGCCGCCGGAGCAGGCTCACGGGGACTGCTCCTCCGCCGGCACGGCCGCGTCGAGCCGGCGCGAGCGGTCGGCCACGATCCGGACGTCCACCCCGGGCACCTTGCGCAACAGCCGGTCCGGGAGCGACTCGCCGAAGCGGCGCAGCCCGGTGCGCGGCGGCGGCTGGCCGATCAGCACGTAGGTCGTCCCGCGCTCGTCGGCGACCCGAGCCACCGTGTCCACGAGGTCGTCGCCCTCCTCGACGAGGAAGGTCGCGCCGAGCACCGACGCCAGGCGGCGCAGCGCCTCGAGCTGCACCCGCTCGTCACCTCGCGGCGGCACGCCCGGCGGCTGGACGTACAGAAGGTCGAGCTCGGCGCCGAGCCGCTGCGCGGAGCGCCATGCCCTCCGCACCAGCCGCTGCGAGCGCGTGCGCGGCGTGACCAGCGCCAGCACCCGCTCTGCCACGGCCTGCGGCGCGTCTTCGGCGAGCAGGTGCTCGCGAGTGCCGAGCGTCTCGGTCGCCGGCACCACCCGCTTCGACACGACCTCCTCGGCCGTCTGGCGGAGCGCGACCTCGCGCAGCGAGGCGAGGTTCTCGACGCGGAAGAAGTTGTTCAGCGCCGCCGACACCCGCTCGGGCGGGTAGACCTTGCCGGCGCGTAGCCGCGCGATCAGCGCCTCGGGGGTGAGGTCCACGAGCACCACCTCGTCGGCCGACGCGAGCACCCGGTCGGGGAAGGTCTCGCGTACGCGCACCCCGGTGAACTCGGCTATGCGGTCGTTGAGGGACTCGAGGTGCTGGACGTTGACCGTCGAGAACACGTCGATCCCGGTCTCGAGCACGTCCTCGATGTCCTCGTAGCGCTTCGCGTGCTCGAGCCGGGGCGGGTTCGTGTGAGCGAGCTCGTCGATCAGGCAGAGCTCCGGCGCGCGGTGGAAGATCGCGGGCAGGTCCATCTCCTCGACCTTGGTGCCGCGATACTCGACGGTACGGCGTGGCAGTCGCTCGAGGCCCTCCGCCTGCGCTTCGGTCTCGGCCCGCGCGTGCGGCTCGAGGTAGCCGATCACGACATCGCGGCCGGCGGCCTGCTCGGCCTTGGCCTCCTGGAGCATGCGGTAGGTCTTGCCGACCCCCGCCGCCATCCCGAGGAAGATCTTGTAGTGCCCGCGGGCGCCATCAGGCATGGGGCCATTCTGGCCGTTCTCAGGCGCCGAGCAGGTTATGCACCAGGAGGTCGACCAGCTTGATCCCGATGAACGGCGCGATGATGCCGCCGAGGCCGTAGATCAGCAGGTTGCGCCGCAGGAGCGCAGTGGCCCCGATCGGGCGGTAGCGCACGCCGCGCAGGGCGAGCGGCACGAGCAGCGGAATGATCAGGGCGTTGAAGATGATCGCCGAGATGATCGCCGACTCGGGGGTGCCGAGCGCCATGATGTTGAGTGACTCGAGCGGGCCCTCGCTCTCGCCCGCGGCCGCGTAGGTGGCCGCGAAGATCGCGGGCAGGATGGCGAAGTACTTGGCCACGTCGTTGGCCACCGAGAAGGTGGTGAGCGCCCCTCGCGTGATGAGGAGCTGCTTGCCGATCTCGACGATCTCGATGAGCTTCGTCGGATTGGAGTCGAGGTCGACCATGTTGCCCGCTTCGCGCGCCGCCTGGGTCCCCGTGTTCATGGCCACGCCGACGTCGGCCTGGGCGAGCGCGGGGGCGTCGTTGGTGCCGTCGCCCGTCATCGCGACGAGGCGGCCCTCCCGCTGCTCATCGCGGATCAGCTCGAGCTTGCGCTCCGGGGTGGCCTCGGCGAGGAAGTCGTCGACGCCGGACTCGCCGGCGATCGTGGCCGCGGTAAGTGGGTTGTCCCCCGTGACCATGACGGTGCGGATCCCCATCGCGCGGAGCTGGTCGAAGCGGTGCTGCATCCCCTCCTTGACCACGTCCTTCAGGTAGATGACGCCGAGCACCTGCGAGTCGCGCGCCACGGCGAGGGGCGTGCCCCCCTCGCTCGCGACGCGGTCGACCGTCCCCTTGAGCTCCGGCGGAGCCTGCCCGCCCTCTTCAGCTACGAAGTTGATGATGGCGTCGCCGGCGCCCTTGCGCAGCCGGTAGCCGTCGAGGTCAACGCCGCTCATGCGCGTCTCGGCGGAGAACGGCACGAAGCGCGAAGACGAGTCGAAGTGGTGCTCGCGGATGCCGTACTGCTTGGCGAGCACCACGATCGAGCGGCCCTCTGGCGTCTCGTCGGCGAGCGAGGCGATCTGTGCGGCCTCGGCGAGCCCGGCCTCCTCCACCCCGGGCATCGGCAGGAACTGCGTGGCCTCGCGGTTGCCGAGAGTGATTGTGCCCGTCTTGTCGAGCAGCAGCACGTCGACGTCGCCCGAGGCCTCGACGGAGCGCCCGGACAGCGCCAGCACGTTCCGCCGCACGAGCCGGTCCATCCCGGCGATGCCGATCGCGGAGAGGAGCGCGCCGATCGTGGTGGGGATCAGGGAGACGAGCAGCGCGATCAGGGTGGTGATCGAGACGTCCGTGTCGGCGAACTCGCTGAACGGCCGCAGCGTCGCGACCACCACCAGGAAGATCAGGGTGAGGCCGGCGAGCAGGATCCCGAGAGCAATCTCGTTCGGCGTCTTGCGCCGCGACGCGCCCTCGACCAGCGCGATCATGCGATCGAGGAAGCTCTGGCCGGGCTCCTGGGTGATCTCCACCACGATGCGGTCCGAGAGGACCTTGGTCCCGCCGGTGACCGCGCTCCGGTCGCCGCCCGCCTCGCGGATCACGGGCGCCGACTCGCCGGTCACGGCGGACTCGTCGACCGAGGCGATGCCCTCGATCACCGTGCCGTCGCCGGGGATGAACTCGCCCGCCTCCACAACCACTATGTCCCCGCGGACGAGCTCCGAGGCGGGCTTCTCGCCGCCATCCTTCAGCCGGGCGACGGTCTCGGTGCGCATGGCGCGCAGGGCCTGTGCCTGCGCCTTGCCGCGGCCCTCTGCGAGCGCCTCGGCCAGGTTGGCGAACACGACGGTGAGCCACAGCCACACGGCCACCGTGAAGGTGAACCACGCCGGCTCGTCGCCGCCGCCGAGCGGCTCGCCGCCGAAGACCTGGATCAGCCAGCCCACGGTGCTGATGACCGCCCCGATCTCGACCACGAACATGACCGGGTTGCGCCACTGCACGCGCGGGTCCAGCTTGGTGAAGCTGCCGATCAGCGCAGGGCGCAGCACCGCGCCGCTGAAGATGCTCTGTGCCTCCTTCGTCATCGCGAGCCCTCCTCGTCGTCGAGCGCCAGATTCAGCTCGAGCACGTTCACGCCGGGCTCGCCCAGCACGCCGAGGAAGCGGCCGTCGGTGTTCTCGTCAACGAGCTCGAGCACGCGGTCGAGCTCGAGCCCGCGATCCTCGGCGACGCGCCGGGCCTGGATCTCGGCGTTGGCCTCGGAGATGTGCGGGTCCACGCCCGAGGCCGAGGTCTGGACGGCGTCGGGCGGCACCTCCTCGCCCGGGCGCAGTCTGCTCGCGCCGCATCGTAGGCCGTCCGATTCTCGGCGAACAGGTCGCTGAGCTCCTGGCTGTTGGGCCCGAGGTTGTTGAAGAACGTGACGTTGGCGCTGTACTCGGTCGCCGACGGCCGCGACTGGAAGTAGGCGCGGTCACCGCTGAAGTCCTGGCCAATCAGCCTCGAGCCGACGGTCTCGCCGTCGCGCTCGATCTGGCTTCCGTCGGCCTTGTTGGGGAAGAGCACCTGGGCGACTCCCGTGGTGGCCAGCGGGTACACGATGCCGAAGAGCAGGGTCAGGACGACGATGGCGATGATGGATGGGGCTATGTCACGGCGCATGGTTCAGAAGAGCTGGTCGGTGAGGGCCTGCGCGATTGGGCCGAGCAGGAGGGCGGGGAAGAACGTGAGCGCGGCCACGATCACGATCACGAAGATCAGAAGGAAGACGAAGGTGGGAGTGTCCGTGCGGAAGGTGCCGGGCCCGGCGGGCGACACGCGCTTGGTGGCGAGCGAGCCTGCCACCGCGAGCGCCGCGAGGAGCGGGACGAAGCGCGCCGCCAGCATGGCGAGGCCGCCCATGATGTCGGCGAAGGTGATGCCGAAGGCGCCCACGTTGCCGGGTGCGTTCGGCTGCACGAACCCGGTGTAGCCGGCGAAGGCCGAGCCGTTGTTGTTGCCCTGCGAGGTGTAGGCGTACAGGGTCTCCGAGAAGCCCTGGGGACCCGAGTTGAAGATCGAGGGGGCGCCCCACTTGCTGCCGATCGCGAGCGCCGTCAGCACGAGCACGCCGAGCGCCGTGTAGAGCGTTCCGACGAGCACATACTTGACCTCGCGCGCCTCGATCTTTTTGCCCAGGTACTCGGGCGTCCGGCCCACCATCAGCCCGGCGATGAAGACCGCCAGCAGGACGAACAGCAGCATGCCGTAGAGACCCGATCCGACGCCGCCGAAGATGACCTCGCCGGTCATCATGTTGACCAGCGGGACGGTGCCTCCGGCCCCCGTGAACGAGTCGTGGGCGGCGTTGACGGAGCCGTTCGAGGCGGCCGTTGTGATCGCCGCCCAGGAGGCGCTGTTCACGATGCCGTTGCGCTGCTCCTTGCCCTCGAGGTTGCCGCCGGTGGTGCCGTCGCCGGACGCGGTCGCCACCTCGGCGCCCTTCTGCGCGGGCGAGCCGTTCTGCTCGGCTCCGTAGGCAACGGCGATCGTGGCCACGAGCATCAAAGTCATCGCCGCGTACAGCGCCCAGCCCTGGCGCCGGCTTCCAACCATGCGGCCGAACGTCGCGGTGAGCGCGGCCGGGATCAGCAGGATGAACAGCACCTCGACGAAGTTCGAGAAGGTGGTCGCGTTCTCGAACGGGAAGGCGCTGTTGACGTTGAAGAAGCCGCCGCCGTTGGTCCCGAGCTGCTTGATCGCGATCTGGGACGCGACCGGGCCGAGCGCGAGCGTCTGCTCGAGGCCCTGGGGCGTCGTGAATGTGGTCCCCCCGCTGAGCGTCTGCACCACGCCCTGGGAGACGAGGATCAGCGCCCCGACGAACGAGATGGGGAGCAGGATGTAGAGGAGCGTGCGAACCAGGTCCTGCCAGAAGTTGCCGAGCGCGGCGACCCCGCGGCTCGCGAAGCCACGGATCACCGCCGCCAGCACGGCCATGCCCACGGCGGCAGAGACGAAGTTCTGTACCGCGAGCCCCGCCATCTGCGAGAAGTACGACAACGTGGTCTCGCCGCCGTAGTACTGCCAGTTGGTGTTCGAGATGAACGACGAGGTGGTGTTGAAGGTCACGTCCCAGGTCGCCGAGTCGAACCCCTCCGGGTTGAACGGGTGGATGCCCTGGGTGCGCAGGATCGCGTAGAGCGCGACCCAGAACAGGAGGCTGAAGACCAGGGTCGTGCGCGCGTAGGACTTCCAGTCCTGTGAAGCCGCCGGGTTGATCCGGAGGGTGCGATAGATCAGCCGCTCGACCGGACCGAAGACGGGCGTGAGGAAGACGCGCTCGTTCCGGTATACCCGGGCCATGTAGGCGCCGAGCAGCGGCGTGAGCGCGGTCAGGACCGCGATGTAGATCGCGATCTGAAGCCAGCCCTGCGCGGTCACGGCGCGCTCACAGCTTCTCTCCGCGGAATAGCGCGTAGAGGAGGTAGACGGCGACCAGGATCGAGACGGCGAGCCCGAGCAGCTCTGCACCGCTCATGAGCTCATACCCTGTCGAGGCCCTCCAGCAGGGCGAACATCGCCGCGAAGGCCAGGAGTCCGATCACGAGGGCCAGGAGGTCGGCTTCCATGGTCAGGCCAGGTACAGGGCCGCGCGCGCCTGACGTAGGGCGTCGCGCACGCTGCCCTCTGGCTCCTCGGCCGCGTCGAGCAGGTTGCGGATGGATGCTGCAACGCCGGCGCGGAAGCGCGGGGAGGTGAGCTGGCGAGCGCGGTGCGCGAGCTCCGGGCTCATGGCCGGATCGGCGCCGGCGGCGAGGCTACGGTCGAGCGACCCCCTGCGCAGCCACACCCGTGCAGGCTGGATGAGGCTTGAAGTCGTCATGGCAGGAAGTTTCCGCGTCCTGCCGGCAATGCAATGTCAAGAAGTGACCTGGTGATATCAAGATCGCATCAACCCACGAAGCGGTACCCGACCCCGGGGTCGGTGCGGATATAGCGGGGCGCCCCGGGGTTCGGCTCGATCTTTCGGCGCAGGTTCGCGATGTGCACGCGCAGCGTGTGGGTGTCCTCCTCGTAGGCGTGGCCCCAGACCTCGCCCAGCAGCGCGCGGTGGGTCATGAGCCGGCCGCGGTTGCGGGCCAGCACGCGCAGCAGTTCGAACTCCTTGGGCGTGAGGTGGATCTCCTCGCCCTGCCGGCTCACCCTGTGCCCGGCCAGGTCGACCTCGAGTCCGTTGACCGACAGCGTCGGCTCTTCGGCCGGGCGAGCGCGGCGCAGCGCCGCGTTGAGGCGCGCGATCAGCTCTCCCGGGGCGAACGGCTTGGTCACGTAGTCGTCGGCCCCTGCGTCGAGGGCGCGGATCTTCTCGGCCTCCTCGCCCACCGCCGAGAGCACGAGGATGGGCATCTCGGACCACTCGCGGATCGACCGGCAGACATCGATGCCGTTCCCGTCCGGGAGAATCAGGTCGAGGATGGCCGCGTCGGGGGCGCGCAGAGCGGCG
Organism: uncultured Thermoleophilaceae bacterium; assembly: GCA_963733885.1. GTDB lineage: Bacteria > Actinomycetota > Thermoleophilia > Solirubrobacterales > Thermoleophilaceae > JACVRW01. The sequence continues at coordinate 188,396 of CAVTES010000004.1, forward strand.
GCGTCGAGCGCCTCCTGGGCGGACTGCGCGCTCACCACCTCGAAGCCGGCATCGCGCAGAATGACCCGGAGCGCACGGAGGATCTGTGGCTCGTCGTCGCAGACGAGCACCCGGCGGCCCTGTTTCATCCCACCTCGGCCGGCTGGTCGGCCGGAACCGGCAGCGTGATGACCATCGTCGTGCCCTGACCCGGAAGCGACTCGGCGCGGATGCGCGCCCCGTTTGCCTCGAGGAAGCCGCGCGCGATGGCCAGGCCGAGTCCGCTGCCGGAATGCTCGCCGGAGCCGTGGAAGGCCTCGAAGATGCGCTCGAGCTTCTCACGCGCTATGCCCGGGCCGTGGTCCCCTATGCGGAGCAGGAGCTGCTTCTCGGCGCCGCGCGCGCGGATCGACACGGGGTCCGCCCCCGCGTAGCGGCTCGCGTTGTCTAGCACGTTGGCGAGGGCGCGCTCAACCTGGGCGGCGTCGACCCGCAGGAGCGGGAGGTCGGGTTCCACCTGGACGTCGAAGCCGCCCGGCGGCGGGCTGACGGTGTCGATCGCCGCGCTGAGCAGCTCGTCGAGCGAGCACCAGTCTGCCCGCGGCTCCACACCTCCGGCCTGGAGCTTCGAGAGGTCGAGCAGGTTGTCCACGAGTCGCGCCAAGCGGCCGCTCTCGAGCGCGATCACCGATGTCAGCTCGTCCCGTGCCTCCGGTGAGAGCGTCTCCGACTGGAGTCCGGCCGCCGCGGTGGTGATCGCCGTGAGCGGCGAGCGCAGGTCGTGTGAAACCGAGCGCAGAACGGCCGTCTTGACCACGTTGGAGCGTCGCAGCGCCTTTGTTTCGATTACCTGGGCCTCGAGCTCGTCGCGCCGCCGTGCGGCGCCCACGAGCGTCTCGAGCGCCGGCAGCACGCGGTCCTGGAGCGCCTCCATCACCTCCTCGCCCGCGTCACGCGGCACCAGCACCGTGCCGATGCGCGAGCCCTCGACCAGCAGCGGCAGGGCCCGCCGGCGCTCGTCGCTGTCGGCCCAGGACAGCTCCACGGCCACCGACGACAGCCCGAACCCGGCGGCGATGCGCTGGCCGACGGTACGCAGCGACTGCCCCAGCTCTGCGCCGCTGAGCAGGATGCGCGCCATCTCGGCCGCCAGGTCGGCCTCGCCGCTCCGGCGCACGGCCTCCTCGGCTCGAGAGCGCGCGGCGTTCGCGAGCCAGCTCACGACGAGCGCCGCGACAAGGAACACCGCGAGCGCCACCCAGTTCTGGCCGTCGGCGATCGTGAACTCGCCGGTCGGCGGGATGTGGAAGAAGTTGAAGGCGGCGGCGCTGAGGACGGCCGTCAGCAGGCCGAGCCAAAGCCCCCACCCGGTCGAGACGAGCAGTACGGCGAGGAGGTAGACGACGCCCGTCGAGACAACGGGCACCAACTCGCGCAGCCCGTAGTTGACGCCGGTGATGACGGCCACGGCGCCGACCGCAACGGCGAGTCCGATGGTCCACGAGCGATGCCGGAGCACACGCCAATGGTGCCTCACGGCTCGATCCCTTGCTAAAAGCGGGCGAGAATGCGCGGAATGTGGATCCAGCAGCAGATCACCCTCCGGCCGCGGCCGCGCGGCTTCCACCTCGTCACGGACGAGATCGTTGGCGGGGTCCCCGAGCTCGCCTCCCTCGAGGTGGGGATGGCCCTCGTGTTCATCCGGCATACGTCCGCCTCCCTCACGATCAACGAGAACGCGAGCCCCGACGTCCGCCGCGACTTCGCCGCCTGGTTCGACCGCGCGGTGCCGGACGGGGCGGAGTACTTCGCCCACAGGCTCGAAGGGCCCGAGGACATGCCCGCCCACATCAAGTCGTCGCTGACCGGGGCGTCGCTGATCCTGCCGGTGCGAGACGGCCGCCTGGCGCTGGGCACGTGGCAGGGGATCTACCTGTGCGAGCACCGCAACAGCGGTGGTCCGCGGGAGGTTCTCGTTACGGCCTACGGATCTGCGAACATGCGTTCGTGCGCTGGGACAACCTAAAGGTCGAAACCGAGGAAAGCAGGACACTGCCCGGCTACCGCGAGCCGGCGGCTATCCGGACCTTCGACGCCCCCGAGGCGATGAACGTCCGTTTCTATGAGGTCCAGGCGAAGTCGATCCTGAACCGCGTGCCGAAGGCGTCGCGGATGCCGTTTAGGTGGACGATCAATCCGTATCGCGGATGTACCCATGCCTGTGTTTGGTGCTTCGCCCGCCCCACGCACACCTATCTCGACTTCAACGCGCGTGAGGATTTCGAGCGCGAGATCGTCGTCAAGGTCAATACGCCGGAGGTCGCCCGGGCGGAGTTGATGCGCCCGAAGTGGACGCGCGAGCACGTCGCTCTTGGCACCAACACGGATCCGTATCAGTGGGTCGAGAAGAAGTACGAACTGCTGCCGGGCGTCTGGGAGGCCATGCGGGACTCGCGCACTCCGTGCTCGGTTCTGACGAAGTCGCCGCTGCTGCTGCGCGACATCGACCTGTTCAAGCAGATCCCGAGCTTTGCGGCCAATGTCTCCATTCCCACGCTCGACGAGAAGGCCTGGCGGGCCAGCGAGCCGCACACGCCCCACCCGCGCAAGCGGATCGAGGCGGTGGCGGAGCTCAACCGGGCCGGCATCCCGACCGGCGTGCTCATCGCCCCACTAATGCCGGGGATCAACGACTCCCCCGATCAGGTCGACAGGATCCTCGAGCTTTGCGCCGAGGCGGGCGCCGTGTCGATAGGCGGCATCTGCCTGCACCTGCGGGGCGAGGTCCGCGATATCACAATGGACTGGCTGCGCTCCTACCGGCCCGACCTGGTGCCGCGGTACGAGAGTCTTTACGCGCACGGTGCCTACGCGCCGAAAGCCGAGCGCGAGCGGCTCTCCCGCCTGGTGCGGGACGGCCGGCGCGTCACCGGTCTGCAGCGCGACCCGGCTGCGGACAACGGATCGGTCGACCACAGCGAGGATGCTGAGCCCGCGATGGCCGCCCCGCCGCCGAAACAGGCCTCGCTCTTCTGAGCTGTCGGGGACACGGCGAGGGCGGCAGTGGCGCCCTGAGCCGGATCGACGACATCTTGATGAGTCGGTTTCCTGGTTCTTGACACCGCTTGGACGGCCGCAGACGACAGTCGCGGAATGTCGACGCAGGGCTGGGCGCAGATCGCGAAGTTCTTCGCCGCGCCTGGCGCCCCCGGGCGCCCCCGGCGCGGGGGGTCCGGCACGAAAGTGGACCCATAGTCACCGAATGTGACGGACGCCGGTGCACCCCAGCCCCGCTTGGCCCGGCGGGTCCGTCACAGAGTGGACGCACCTGATGCTCGGACCGCTCGCCGACGGGCTTCGCTAGTTGTCCACTACTCGCGCCCCAGGGCCTCGAACTCGCCCGTCTCCACCTCGCGCTCGATCTCGTGCTCGATGTCCTGGTCGCTGAGAGCGGGGATCTCGCCGGTCTCGATCTTGCGCTTCAGCTCCCGCTCGCGGAAGCTCCTGAACTTCAGGATCTCGAGCACCACGACCAGGTAGACGCTCGAGGCGAGCGCGATCAGGCCGAAGCCGATCATCACTGCGGTCCACCCGGCGTGGAAGCGGCCGAAGTCGTTTGAGTACGGCACGAACCGAAGCGCCAGTGCGAGCGCTGCCAGCGCGAGGGTCCACGCGTACAGGTAGAGCACCGTCTTTCGCTGCGAGAACCCGATGTTGGCGAAGCGGTGGTGGAAGTGCGAGCGATCGGCGGCGTACACCGGTCGCCGGTACTTGATCCGTTTGGCGATCACGAAGCCGGAGTCGAGTATCGGCACGGCGAGCACGACCAGCGGGAACACCAGGGCCACGACCGCGTTGGTCTTCAGCGCCCCCTGCACGGCTATGACCGCCAGAAGGTAGCCCAGCAGGTTGGACCCTGAGTCTCCGAGAAAGATCGACGCCGGGTGGAAGCCGTGGCGCAGATACCCAAGCGCGGCCCCTGCCGTGATCGCGGCCAGGATTCCGGCAGGCATCCGGTCGAGCGACAGCGCGATCGTGCCGAGCGTGATCGCCGCGATGGTGCAGACGCCGGCGGCCAGGCCGTCCACCCCGTCGATGAAGTTGACCATGTTCATTACCGCGACGATGCCGATCACGGTGGCCGGGTAGGCGGCCAGGCCGAGATCCACGTGACCCACGAACGGCAGCGTGAAGTTCTCCACGCGAACCCCGCTGACCACTGGAATGAGGGCGGCCAGGATCTGGCCGGCGAACTTCACCTCGGCGTCCAGCTCGAGGATGTCGTCGGCCGCGCCCACGACCACGATCGCCACGGCGCCGGCGACTATGGCCCAGGTCTGATCGTCGTGCGGGAGGTACAGCAGCGCTGCCGACAGGACGCCGACGAGGACGGCGAGGCCGCCAAGTCGCGGCGTAGGGAAGCTGTGCAGCCCGCGCTCGCGCGGCGTGTCTATCGCGCCAAGCCGCCAAGCCACCCGCCCGGCGATCGGCGTGACCACCCAGACGACTATGAGCGCCAGCCCGAAGGCCTTGGCGGCGGTTCCGAGGTCGGTCACAGGCTCGGAAGGCTAGTTGCCGGATCTCCTCACAGGAGCTATCCCGTTCGAGCCGGAGCCGTGCGTTCCTGCCTCTCCGGGGTCGGGGCCCGCCCCCAGCGCTCGAACCACAGCGTCAAGGAGATGAGGCCCCACAGCTGGCGGCTGAGATCGGCGCGTCGCCCGACGTGCTCGTCGAGCAGGCGGCGCGGCACGTCGGGGCGCAGCAGGCCCTGGCGCGCGAGCAGCGAGGGGTCGAGCACCTCGCGGGCGAACGGCTCGAGCTCGCCGCGCAGCCAGGCGGCGGCCGGGATCGAGAAGCCCTGCTTCCTCGCGCGCAGCACCTCTGCCGGCACGAGTGGCTTGAGCGCGCGCCGCAGCAGTCGCTTCTTCTCAAGGCCGCGCACCTTGAGCCGTGCCGGGAGCGCGAGCGCGATCTCCGCGACGACCGCGTCGAGATAGGGCACGCGCACCTCGAGCGAGTGAGCCATGCTGGCGCGGTCGGTCTTCACGAGCAGGTCGTCCACGAGGTAGACGCGCAGGTCGACGTCCTGCATGCGAGCGAGCGGCTCCGCACCCTCCGTCTCGGCGTACCGCTCGCGCCAGACGTCGAGCGGATCGAACCGATCCGGTGCACGCCTGGCGAGCAGCTCCGCGCGGGCGTCATCGGAGAAGATCTCCTTCCAGGCGTGGTGACGCTCGAGCGGCGGCAGCGCGGCGCCCGCGGCAAAGCGCTTTGCCCTGTAGTCGAAGCTCACCTTGGCGGACGAGCTCGGCAGCAGGTCCACCAACGGGCGCAGGGCCGCGGCCGCTCGCCCGATGCGCGGCGCCAGCATGTCGGCGACATAGGTGTAGTAGCCGCCGAAGAGCTCGTCGCCGCCCTCGCCGGACAGGACCACCTTGACGTGTTGCGAGGCGAGCTCCGAGACGAGATAGGTGGGCAGCGCCGACGAATCGGCCAGCGGCTCGTCGAACACCTCGGCCAGGCGCGGGAGCAGCTCGGCGGCGTCCGGGCGGAGGACCAGCTCGTGGTGCTCGGTGCCGTACCGGCGCGCCACCCGTCGGGCGAGCGACAGCTCGTCGAAGGAGCGTTCCCGGAAGCCGATCGAGAAGGTGCTCACACGGCCGGGGCTCTCCTGCGCGGCAAGTGCGGTCAACCCGGCGGAGTCCACACCCCCCGAGAGCAGCACGCCGACTGGGACATCCGCCACGAGATGTGCGCGCACGGAGTCCCGCAGGCGTTCCTGGAGCTCCGGCGCGAGCGCGTCCGCGCGCTCGTCGCGCAGAGCGCCCGCAGGCGCCGGCGTCGGCGCGGCGAAGCGTCGGATGTGCGGCTCGCCGTCCTCGAGCGTCAACAGGTGGCCTGGAAGCAGCTTCTGCACGTCCTGGAAAATCGTCAGCGGACCCGGGATCGAGTTGAAGGCGAGGAACGATTCGAGCGCACGCAGGTCGACCTCGCGCGTGAAGCCCGGTACCTCCATGAGTGCCTTGAGCTCGGAGGCGAAAGCCAGCTGCGGCCCCCGCCGCCACCAGTAGAGCGGCTTGATCCCGAAACGGTCCCGGGCGAGCAACAGGCGCCGGCGAGGGGCGTCCCAAAGCGCGACCGCGAACATGCCACGCAGCCGCTCGGCAAAGCCGAGGCCGTGCTCCTCGTAGAGGTGGACGATCGTTTCGGTGTCAGAGCGGGTGCGGACCACGTGGCCCGCCCGGCGCAGGCCCCGGGTGAGTTCGGCGTGGTTGTAGATCTCCCCGTTCTGTACGACCGTCACCGACCCGTCTTCGTTTCCGATCGGCTGGTCGCCGTGCTCGAGGTCGATGATCGACAGCCGCCGCGCCGCCAACCCGACCGGCCCGTCGACGAGGGCGCCGTGGGTGTCAGGCCCGCGGTGGGTGAGTGACGCGCTCATCCGCCCCAGCACGCCGGAGTCGGCGCCCTCCGGCGCCCACACACCGCAGATCCCGCACACGACTAGATTGCCTCGCGCGCGCGCCGGGGCAGGTCGGAGAAGGTGTCCAGCACGACCTGCAGGTAGAGCCGCACGGAGCGGTCGGCGATGTACTCGAGGTCGTGGGCGAGCTTCTCCGCCCAGGTCATTTCGCGCGTCATCCGCATCTGTGCGAATCCGGTGATCCCGGGCGGCACCACGAGCCTCTGCCAGTACTGCGGAATCTCCGCGCAGAGCTGCTCGAAGAAAGCCGGCCTGATCGGCCGCGGCCCGACGATGCTCATGTCTCCGGCGAGCACGTTGGCGAGCTGCGGCAGCTCGTCTAGGTGCGACGCGCGCAGCAGGCGGCCGACGCGAGTGACCTCGTTGTCGGTCAGACGGGTGAGCTCGGCGCCGAGGTACGGCCCCAGCCGCTGCTCCGCGTCGGGCACCAGCGTCCGGAACTTGAACATCGTGAACAGGCCGCCGGCGCGCCCGACGCGCAGGCCGCGGTAGAGGACCGGGGTGCCCGATTCGATCCGGATCGCCACCGCGATCAGTGCGGCGAGCGGCGAGACCACCAGGAGCGCGATGCTCGCGATGGCCATGTCCAGCAGCCGCAGCACGATGTCCACCCGGAGCGGCACGTAGCCCTCGTTGGCCATCCGGCTGTAGCGCGCCGCAAGGCTCTCGCCCTCACGCGGCCGTGCCTCGGGCGGGGGCGCCACCACCGAGCTGAGGCGGCGAGGCGCCGCGCCGCGGCGGCGCCGGTGGTGGACCATCACCGCGGAGTCTCCAGAATTAGGGAAGCCAGCACCTCCGGATCGCGGCGGACACGGCTTCCGTTCCCTTGCGCGCGCTTTTCGAGGGTGAGAGCGCGCGGGCTCGTCAGCGGCCGCAGCCGGCCCTCGCAGATGAGGGCCTCGTCGACCCCGCCGAGACGGCCCCCGTAGGTGGTGTACACCGGCGTGCCGAGCGCCACCGCTTCGCGGTTCATGGTGCCGCCGGCCGAGACCACGAGGTCGGCGCACGCGATCAGGCTCTGGGCATCGACCGCCTTGTCGGGCACGATCACCGACGGCAGCTCAAGTGAGCGGATATAGGTCCGCTGCGCCTCGGTGCGTGGGAGCACCACGGCGTGAGCGACCTCGTGACCTCCGACATACCGCAGCACCTGCGGGAAGAGCTTGTTCGACTTGCGGTGGTAGAGGGAGACATCCGGTGGCGGCCGGATCACCACCGTGACCCGGCGTTCGTCGACGCCCAGGCGCCCCATGATCCCGCGATCCGGCTCGAAGTCGGCGAGGTAGTACTCCTCCTTGAGCCCGGCGTACTGCACGAGCTTGGGCGGCTCGGCTCCGTAGCGCCTGAGCCGCTCGGCCGGGATCCGGTCCGGAACCATGACGCGGCGGGCGAGCCGGCAGCCCACGTGGTGCTGCTGAACGGCGAACTCATAGTCGAACGTGTTCACCGCCGGAATGCGAAGCGAGGCGGCCGCCAGCGCCAGGTCGTTCGAGCCGTGGGCCACGGCGAGCTCGAAGGCGCCGCGGCGGGCGAAGCGGCGCGCGCGCCGGCCGCGCGAGAGCAGCGCCTGAAGCTTTCGCGACCGCGAGGCACCGCCGTGACGGCCGAACACCTGCGCCTCGATCCCATGCAGATCGAGCAGTTGGACTGTTTGGGCGTAGTCACGCGCGGTGACCTGGACGTCGTGGCCTTGGCGGCGCAGCCGCTCGATCACCGGCCGGAACACGAGGACGTGCGCCGGTGCCGTCATGTCCATCCAGATTCTCATGCCGGCCGCCGCGGCGGCACCGCCAATCTAGCGGCGCAAGCCGACAGAGGATGCACTCAGCTCACGCGTCCGGCAGCACGAAGAACGCGATCACTGCGTACTGGAGCGCCGCCGCGGCGATCACGAGCGCATGGAAGATCTCGTGGTAGCCGAACACGGACGGCGCGGGGTTGGGACGGCCGAGCGCGTAGACCACTGCGCCGGCCGTGTACAGGAGCCCGCCGCCGGCCACCATCGCGGCGCTTGTCACGCCCAGACCGTCAAGCAGGTCGGGGAAGGCGGCCACGGCCACCCAGCCGAGCAGCACGTACAGCACGGCCACCAGCGGCTTGGGGGCGTCGATCCACACCAGCTTGAGCACGATGCCGCCCAGCGCGCCGGCCCACACGACCACCAGGATCACCGTGGCCAGCGTCCCGTCGAGCACCAGCAGCGCGAACGGCGTGTAGGTGCCGGCGATCAGCAGGAAGATCATCGAGTGGTCGAGCCGCCGCATCAAGCGGCGCGCGTGTGGCGTGGGCCAGGTCACCCGGTGGTAGAGGGCACTGGTCCCGAACAGCGCCGCCACGCTGACCGCGTAGATCGCCGCGGCGACGGTCGGCTTCCCCGCCGGGGGCCGTGGCCACGAGGGCAGCCCCGGCGGCTAGCGAGAAGAAGAAGGTCCACTGGTGGGAGACGCCGCGCAGGCGCGGCCTCGGGGTGGGAGCGATCACGATGGCGGTTCTTTGAGCTGGTGGGCTGGCGTGAAGAATCCACGGTATCCGAGCGACACGGAGATCAGCGCCGCCAGCGCCACGCTGCCCAGTAGCACCCAGAGCAGGATCAACTGAAGGCGCACGGCGTCGATCGGCTCGGCGCCCGCGATCAGCATGCCGACCATCGTGCCGGGGAAGAAGACGATCCCGGTCGTCTTGGTCGAGTCGATCAGCGGGATCATCCCCGACCGCAAGCTGCGGGTGACGAGGCCGCGGGCGGCCTGACGCGAGGTGGCACCGAGAGCCAGCATCGCCTCGATCAGCGGCGCTTGGCCGTGCACCTCATCCGCGAGGCGGTTCAGCGCCACCGCCGCCGCCGTCATGGAGTTGCCGATCACCATGCCGCCGACCGGCACGAGGTACCGCGGCTCGGCCTCGAACACGCCGAGCACCAGAACCAGCCCGAGCGTGATCGCGGCGGCGGCGCTCAGCGCGAGCACGAGCGGTCCGAGCGCGCCGGGCACGGCCTTCGCCCGCGAACGAGCGGTGAAGGCGCCGAAGCCGACCATCACTGCCAGCAGCGCGGCGACGAGCCAGAGGCTGTCCGAGTCGAAGATCGCCTGGATCACGTAGCCGATGGCGGTGAGCTGCACGGCCGAGCGCAGGACCGCCACGGCCAGGTCCTGCTCGAGCTCCGCTTGCCGCCAGAACGAGACGCCGATCGCCAGCGCGACCAGCGCCAGGCTGGCGGCCACCTCCGTAAGCGAGATGTCGATGGTGCTCATGCGCCGAGCTCGACCACGCGTTGGGCGAGCCGCTCCGCCTGCGCGCGCTCGTGCGTGACGAGCACGGTGGAGCATTGAAGCTCTGCGAGGGTCTCCTCCACCCCGCGCTTGGCGCGGTCGTCGAGGGCGGCAGTGGGCTCATCGAGCAGCAGCACCTCGGGATCGAGCGCCAGCGCACGAGCGAGCATGACGCGCTGCTGCTCGCCGACGGAGAGCCGTGTCGAGTCGCGCTCGGCGTACGAGGCGTCGAGCCCGGCGAGCTCCAGCGGGCGAAGCGGATCCACCTCCTCGCCGCGAAGGGCCGGTCCATACAGGACGTTCTCGGCCACGCTCCCAGGCAGCGGAGCGGGCAGCTGCGGCACCAGCACGGCGCGGCGGCGTACCTCGAGCGGGTCGAGCTCGCGGACGTCCTCCCCGTGGAACCGGACGCTGCCCTCGTCCGGATCGGCGAGGCGGTTCAGAAGCCGGAGCAGAGTCGACTTGCCCGACCCGGATGGCCCGAGGACCGCGGTGGCGCCGGGCTCGATCGTCAGGCTCAGCCCGTCCAGAACCGGCCGGCCGTCGCGGGCGAATGAAACCCTGTCGAGCTCGAAGAGTGCGGTCAGACCGTCGCGGGCGCCAGGTGCGGGTACAACGGGTAGCGCTCGGCCAGCGCTCGCGTGCGCTCGGACAGCTCCGCCCGCTTGCCGTCGCCGAATTCGCCGGTGAGCGACTCCCCGATGACCCTGCCGATCTCGCGGAAGTCGTCGACCTGGAGGCCGCGCGTGGCGAGCGCCGGCGTGCCGATCCGGAGGCCGGACGACACCGCCGGCGGACGCGGGTCGAACGGCACGGCGTTGCGGTTGACGGTGATGCCGACCTCGGCAAGGCGATCCTCGGCCTGCCGGCCGTCGAGCTCGGAGTCGCGCAGGTCGGCGAGCACGAGGTGCACGTCGGTGCCGCTCGTGAGGACGTTGACGCCTGCGGCGAGCATCTCTTCCGCCACCACCGCGGCGCCCTCGCGGGTGCGCCGCTGCCGCTCCCTGAACAGATCGGTCTGCGCCAGCTTCATGGCCACCGCCTTGCCGGCGATCACGTGCATGAGCGGGCCGCCCTGGTGTCCGGGGAAGACGCGCGAGTTGATCTTCTTCGCGTACTCCTCCCTGCAGAGGATCATTCCGCCGCGTGCGCCGCCGAGGGTCTTGTGCGTGGTGGTGGTGACGACGTCGCTGTACGGGATGGGGCTGGGGTGCTGCTCGGCGGCCACCAGGCCGGCGAAGTGGGCCATGTCGGTCATCAGGATCGCCCCGACCGAGTCGGCGATCTCGCGGAATCGCTGGAAGTCGAGCTGGCGCGAGTAGGCCGACCAGCCGGCGAGGATGAGCTTTGGCCGCGAGTCCTCGGCGAGCTGCTGGAGCTCGTCCATGTCGAGGCGCGAGTCCTCCGCGCGCACGCCGTAGGCGACGATGTCGAAGTAGAGCCCGGAGAAGTTGATCTTCATCCCGTGCGTGAGGTGGCCGCCGTGGTCCAGCTTCATACCGAGGATCCGGTCACCGGGCTCGAGCAGCGCCATGTAGGCGGCCGAGTTGGCCTGGGCGCCGGAGTGGGGCTGTACGTTGACGTGCTCGGCCCCGAACAGCTCCTTGGCGCGGTCGATGGCCAGCTGCTCGGCCACGTCGACGTGCTCGCAGCCGCCGTAGTAGCGCTTGCCCGGGTAGCCCTCGGCGTACTTGTTCGTGAGCACAGAGCCCTGGCAGTCGAGGACCGCCTGGGGAACGAAGTTCTCCGAGGCGATCATCTCGAGCGTCGACTCCTGCCGTGCGGCCTCGTTGCGGAGCACGTCGGCGATCTCCGGATCGACGTCGGCGATCGGTTTCGTGAAGTAGTCGGACGTGAAGTCGCTCATCGGGTTGACCGTACCACCGCTATCCGAGGGCATCGCGAATCGCCCCGGCCGGCACGGCGCCCTCCCGCACGATCTCGAATCGTCCGTCCTCGTGGTAGGCGGTCAGGTCGACCACGGTCGAGGGGGTGCCGGGTAGCTCGCCGCCGTCGAGGATCAGGTCGACCCCGGCGCGGATGCGCTCGTCCACGTCGTCCACTCGCCTGGCCTCGGCCTCGCCCGAGGGTTGGCGCTCGACTGCAGGACCGGCCAGGGCATCGACCTCAGCGGCGCCAGCCTCCCGCTCAGCCGGGGCACTCTCAGGCCCAGCACGTCCTGGTTTGGCTCGCATGCCAGTGGAAAGCGATGCGCTTCGTTCGGCACTAACAGGGTGACTCCGCCGGGGAGCAGTCGCTCCGCGGCGTTGCGCGTTTCGCTTGGAAGCTCGGGCAGCGCCTCGAGCGCGAGGTCCACGTCGAAGAACATCACAGCCGCGGGCCGGTCCGGGCGCCGGGCCTTGAGCCGGTAGAGCCGCTCGATGCCCTCACGCGAGTCGGGCTCGGTCGCGAGCCCGTAGACGGTATCGGCCGGGAACAGCGCCACGCCGCCGACCGCGATGCAGCGCTCGAAGGTCTCGACATCGTCACTGGTCACTTGTCCTGCCTATAGCACGCAAAATCGACCACTCGTTGTCGGGTCATGGGGCCGATCCGACCGTTACGCGCTCGCGGCCGGCGAGGTCGCGCAGGGTCTCCGCGTCGCGCAGGAGGGCGCGGACCTCGGCGGCCTGGCGGGGGGCGTGCTCCAGGGCGAGCCGGGTGCCGGCCGCGGCGGCGCACAGCTGACGGATCGCGTCCAGGCCGTCCGGGCCCGAGACGAGCGCCTCGCGCGGCTCGTAGCGGCGGATCTCCGGGGCGAGCCCGTCCCACTCGTCCTCGCGCACGTAGGGGAGGTTCGCAAGCACGAGGTCGAAGCGGCCTGCGGGCAGCCCGGGCTCCACCGACACTCGAGCGGCAGACGCAACCGCGCCGTGTTGGCCCGCGCCACCTCCACGGCCGCGGCCGAGGCGTCCGAGGCGCTCACCAGCAGATCCGGTCGCTCGTCCAGCAGCGCGAGCGCAACCGCCCCCGAACCGGTGCCCACGTCGTGGACCCGCGCGCCCCGAGGCAGGTCCAGCGCCACCTCCACCAGCAGCTCCGTCTCGGGGCGGGGGATCAGCACGCGCGAATCCACCAGGACCTCGATGCGCCGAAAGCCGCGGCGACCGAGGATGTACGCCACGGGCTCGCGCGATACGCGCCGCCGGACCCGCTCGCCGATCACACGCGCTTGGGCGCCCGTTATCGCTCTGTCCGGCGACGCGTGCAGCACGGCTGCGATCGGCGCCGAGCGCATCGGCGATCAGAACCTCGGCGTCGAGCCGCGGCGTGGAGCATCCGGCGGCGGTCAGCGCGGTGACGGCCGCGTCGAGCGCGTGGCCGAGCGTCAAGCCGCGGTGACTTCGAGCATGCGCCGCTTCTCCTCCGCCTCGAGCGCCGCCGTGAAGTCGTCGAGCTCCCCGGCGAGGATGCCCGGGAGGTTGCCCTTCGTGAGCCCGACGCGGTGGTCGGTCACGCGGTCCTGCGGGAAGTTGTAGGTGCGGATCTTCTCGGCCCGCTCGCCGGTGCCCACCTGCGCGAGCCGCGCCGCCGCCAGCTCGGCCTGCCGCGCCGCGAGCTCCCGCTCCAGCAGCCGGGCCCGCAACACGCGCATCGCCTTCTCGCGGTTCTGCAGCTGCGACTTCTCGTCCTGCATCGACACCACCAGCCCGGTCGGCTTGTGGGTGATCCGCACGGCGGAGTCGGTGGTGTTGACCGACTGCCCGCCGGGTCCCGAGGACCGGTAGACGTCGATCTGGAGGTCGTTCGGGTCCACGTGCACGTCCACGTCCTCCGCCTCGGGCAGCACCGCCACGGTTGCCGTGGACGTGTGGATCCGGCCCTGCGACTCCGTCTCCGGCACCCGCTGCACCCGGTGCGTCCCGCCCTCGTACTTGAACACGCTGTAGGCGCCGTTCCCCTTGACCGCGAAGGTGTAGTGGCCGTCGCCGAGCTGGAGCGGCTCGGGCTTGAAGCGGCGCCGCTCCGCGTAGCGGGAGAGCATGCGGTAGAGGTCGCCGGCGAAGAGCCCGGCCTCCTCCCCGCCGGTCCCGGGCCGGATCTCGACGATCACGTCCTTCTCGTCGTTCGGGTCGGGCTCCACCATCGCCAGCCGGATCTCCTCCTCGAGCTCGCCGAGCCGATGGTCGGCGGTGCGCTGGAGCTCCCGCAGCTCGGGGTCGTCGCCGTCTTCGGCGAGCAGCTCGCGCGCGCCGGCGGCGTCGTCGGTCGCCCGGCGCCACTCGAGCGCGAGCGCATGGGCGGGCTCGAGCTGCCGGTAGGCGCGGCCGACCTCGGCGTAGCGCCGCTGGTCGCCGATCACCTCGGGGTCGGCCATCTGCCGCGAGAGCTCGGCGAACCGGCTCTCGATCTGCTCGACGAGCTGCTCGATCACCCCGTAGAGGGTAGGGCTCCTTCGGCCGTCAGGGCGGCCGCGACCGCGGCCTGCCCGTAGGAGATCCCGCCGTCGTTCGGCGGCAGCCGCTCCGGCACCAGCACCCGCAAGCCGGCGTCCTCGAGCGCCGCGACCGCGCGCTCGAGCAGCAGGCGGTTCTGGAAGACGCCTCCGGAGAGGACGGCGGTGTCGAGCCCGCGCCTCTCGGCGACGCGGATGCACGCCGCAGCAGTCGAAGCGGCGACCGTGTTGTGGAAGCGAGCGCTGACGAGAGCGGGCCCCGCCGGGAGGTCGCCGAGGACGGCGAGGATGGTCTCGCGGGCATCGAGGACGAGGCCGGGGTCGCCGGCGGGCGGCGCTTCCGCCGAAACGAGGGGCAACGGGTACGCCCCCCGCTCGCCTCGGTCCGCGATCCCCTCGAGCTCGGCCGCAGCCTGGCCTTCGTAGTTGACGGTGGCGCGCACCCCGCAGAGGGCTGACACGGCGTCGAACAGGCGCCCCATGCTCGTCGTGACCGGCGAAGCGAGTCCGGTTCGTGCGAGCATCGGTTACCGCCCTCCACCGGGATGGCTCGATATCGAGTGTCCGGGGCAGGGCCGGGTCATCCTGCGCGGCCACGAGCCACGCGCACGCCATCCGCCATGGCTCCTTGATCGCCTTCACGCCTCCGGGCATCCGCACCGGCCACAGCCACCCCGCCCGCTCGAAGCCGGCGAGCCCGCCCACCAGGAGCTCGCCACCCCAAACGGTGCCGTCATTGCCGTAGCCGGTGCCATCGAAGATCGCCCCCACGGCCGGGCCGCGCTCGCCGTGCTCGGCCAGGCATGCGGCAAGGTGGGCGTGGTGGTGCTGCACCCCCACATGCTCTACGCCTTCGCGCTCCAGCGCGTCCTTCGTCGAGAGGTAGTCCGGATGGAGATCGTGCGCCACGATCTCGGGCCCGACCGCGAACAGCTGCTCGAAGTGCGCGATGCCCTCCCGGAAGGAGCGCAGGGTCTCCCAGTTCTCGAGATCGCCGATGTGATGGCTCACCCACGCCCGCAGCCCCTTCGCCACGCAGAACGTGCTCTTCAGCTCCGCGCCGCACGCCAGCACCGGCCGCGTGGCCGCCACCGGCAGCGCCACGCTGTCCGGCACGTACCCCCGCGAGCGCCGCAGCATTACCCGTCCCCTCACCACGGAATCGTCGGTCCGTATGTGAATGGGACGGTCGTGCATCACGAACAGGTCTGCGATCCCTTCCAGCCGCTCCACGGCGTCCTCGTCCTCGTACGCGATCGGCTCGTCGGACACGTTGCCGCTGGTCAACACCAGCGACCGGCCGATGTCGTGGAGCAGCAGGTGATGGAGCGGCGTGTAGGGCAGCATGACGCCGAGGTCCGGCGAGCCGGGCGCCACCGAGGGCGCGACCGGGGACCCGGGCCGGCGGCGGGCGATCACGATCGGCCGTGCCCGGCTGACGAGAAGATCCTCATCGCGGGGCGTCGACACCACAAGCGCCCGGGCGGCCTCCAGGCTCGGCACCATCAGCGCAAAGGGCTTGTCCTCTCTGTGCTTCCGCGCCCGGAGCGCCGCCACGGCGGTCTCGTCGTCGCAACGACAGGCGAGGTGATAGCCGCCCAGACCCTTGACCGCCACGATCCGGCCGGCGCGGAGCGCGTCAACCGCCGAGGACAGGGGCATCGAGAGCGAAGGCCCGCACTCGGGGCAGGCGTTCGGCTGCGCGTGAAAGCGCCGGTCGCCGGGATCGTCGTACTCGGCCCGGCACGCCTCGCACATCGTAAAGCCGGCCATGGTGGTGAGCGGCCGGTCGTAGGGAATGCCCCGCACGATCGTGAACCGCGGGCCGCAGTTGGTGCAGTTGATGAACGGATACCGGTGGCGGCGGTCGGCGGGGTCGAACAGCTCCCGCAGGCAGTCCTCGCAGGTGGCGCTGTCGGGAGACACCGGGGCGTCGGCCGGTCCTCCGCGCTCGCTCGCCACGATCGCGAACCCGCGGTCCCCGGTCGCCGCCAGCTCCCGGGCCGTCACGCTCTCCACGGTGGCGAGCGGCGGCGCGTCGGCCGCCACCCGCCGCATGAAGCTGTCCACCGATCCCGCCTCGCCCTCCACCTCGAGCAGCACGCCGCGCCCGTCGTTCAGCACCCAGCCGGCCAGGTCGAGCTCCCCGGCGAGCCGGTGGACGAACGGGCGGAAGCCGACCCCCTGAACGGTCCCCTCCACCCGCGCCCTGACGCGGATCACTCTTGCGGCCGTCGGCGGGTCTCCGAGAGCACGAAGCCGTAGAGAAGGTGGTCGGCGGCCAGCCCCAGCCGTTCCACGGGGCGCACCTGGTGGGCCTGCTTGAGACCCAGGACCGGCGCCAGCGCGGCCTCGAAGCCCAGCCACACCACGAGCCCGTACACCGGGCCCGCCCAGGCCCGGCGCCGGACGCCGTCCGGCAGCGCGCCGAAGACGGCGCCGCCCGCCGCGCCGTAGGTCCAATGCAACAGCTCGACCGCCGCGCGGCGGTTCTTGCGCGGGACCTTCCGCAGCAGCCCACGCGCGCGCTGGCGGAAGATCGCCTGTGGCGGCGTCTCGTTCACGGTCCCGACGTGGACCGTGAACACCCGCATGCCCGTCATCGCCATCGCCGCGATGGCGCCGCGCAGGGCGGCGTGCGCCAGCTCGTGCGGGGCGAGGCTGCTGCCGGTCTCGCTCTTGACGGGCTCGCTCTTGCCGGGTTCCATCGTGCCGGGTTCGCTCACGTGGCCTCCACCAGCTCCCGCAGGGCGTGGTACGCGCTGGCCTGCGCCTCCTGGATCCGCGGGATGTGCTCGGAGCGGCTCACCACCACGTGGTCCGCCAGCCCCTCGGCGGCCACCCGCCCGCCGTCGTACCCCACCATCGCCACGGTGACCATGCCTCGGCGGCGCGCCTCCGCGAGCGCCGCCAGCACGTTCTCCGACCCGCCGCTCGTGGACAGCGCGAGCAGCGCGTCGCCCTCGCGGCCGTAGGCGATCACCTGGCGCTGGAAGATCGCCGCCGGACCGATGTCGTTGGCGAGCGCGGTCAGGATCGCCGCGTCCTCGGTAAGGTCGAGCGCCGCCCGCGGCGGCCACCCCTGGGGCGCCGCCCGGAAGTCGGCCACCACGTCCATCGCGTCCGTCGCCGAGCCGCCGTTCCCGAGCGCGAACAGGGTGCCGCAGCCCCGGAGCGCCTCGGCTGCGGCGATCAGCTCGTCGCGGTTCTCGGTCAAGGTCTGCTCGCGCAGCCGTGCCACGTCGCCGGCCTTCATCAGGACGGAGCCGCGCACGTCGTCCACCACCTGCTCGATGTCGCTCTCCCGCTCGCCGAGGAACGGGTAGAGGAAGCTCGAGGCTCCCGTACCCTGGCCGCCGCGCCCAAGGTGCTCGAAGAACACGTGGCAGAGCTCCCAGAGCAGGTGGTAGTGGGTCTCCGCCAGCTCCTGTCGCACGAACGGATCGTCGCTCGGCGGCTCGAACTCCCACTCAGCGCCCAACGCGTCGTAAGCGATGGTCAGGAGGCCCCTCTGCCGCGCCAGCGCCAGAACCGGCCCGGCTGCCAGGTCGAAGCCGATCGCGATGTCGTCAGGCCGAGCGACGAGCTCGACCTGCCGCTCGAGCGAACCGCCCTCGCGGGACAGCCCGATCGCGGGCAGGGCACGCTTTCCGACGATCACCGGGTGCACGAACTCGACCGCCACGTGCCGCACGTCCGAGCGCGCCTGCGGGCGACTCACCGAGCGCCACGAGCCGCCCACCGCGCGCGAACCGCTCGGCCAGCCGGTGGCAGAGCCGGGCGATCCTCTCGGACTCGCGTTCGAAGAAGAGCGCGTTCGCCTTGGTGCGGGCGTCGAGCAGCTCGTCCAGCCGAGTTGCGATCACACCCGCTGAAGCCAGCCGCGCACCTCCTCCACGCCATCGCCGCCGCGCGCGCTGACGAGCATCCGCTCGACCCCGGGATGGACCTGGTCGAGGTTGTGGAAGAAGCAGTCCACGTCGAAGTCCAGGTGGGGCAGCAGATCGATCTTGTTGAGGATCACCAGCTCGCAGGCGCGGAACATCAGCGGGTACTTGAGCGGCTTGTCCTCGCCCTCGGTCACCGAGGAGATCATCGCCCGCACGTCCTCGCCGACGCGAAACTCGGCCGGACAGACGAGGTTGCCCACGTTCTCGATGACGAGCAGGTCGATGTCGTCGAGAGGAAGTGCCGGCAACGCGCTGCGCACCATGTTCGCGTCGAGATGGCATTCGCCGCCAAAGCCGTTGCTCGTGTTGAGCTGCGCCACCGGCACGTGGAGCACCGACAGCCGATCCGCGTCGTATGAGCCCTGCACGTCGCCCTCGAGCACAGCGGCGCGTAGCCCGGGAAGGACGCGTTCGAGGAGCGTGGTCTTCCCCGCGCCGGGGGCACTCATGAGATTGACCACCCTCACGCCGGCGCGGTCGAAGTCCGCGCGATTTGCGCGGGCGATCGTGTTGTTGGCGTCGAGAGCGTCCTCGACGACCCTCACCTTGGTCCGGTGCACTACATCTGCCTGATCTTCATGTAGCGCCTCAGCTCGGGCATCTGTGAATACGCGAGCGCGGCGCTGCCGGCGGCCACGACTACTGCAAGCAGCTTGCCCATCATTCTCCTTCCGAGAGCTTCTTCACCAACGATTTCACCATCTCCACGGCGGCGGGCACGGAGGCGCGCACGGGCTCACTCAGCTCACCGACCAGCTCCTCCTCGTCCCCGGTCATCCTCACGGCGGGCTCGCACCCGACGATCAGGATCCGCTCCGGCACGCTCCCGATCTGGCGCGCGAGCGCGAGCACCTTCACCGGGTCCATCCCATGCGCGTCGAGCGTCGCCTCGCCGCCGTCGACCTCGGGCTCGATGAGCGAGAGCGTGCCCGCCGGCTCCCCGCGCGGCACCGCGTCCACGAAGATCGCGGCGTCGTAGCCCTCGCCCAGCGCGTACATGAGGTCCACGCCGCGGATGCCGAAGTCGGCCACGTCGACGCCGGCGGGCCAGTCGAGCTCGGCGAGCCGTCGCGCCACCTCCACGCCGAAGGCGTCGTCGCCCATGAAGATGTTGCCGATGCCGGCCACGAGCACGCGCACCGTGGGCTGCTCCTGGCCCGCGAGCGGCTCGACCTCCTCGGGCGAGAAGAAGAAGCGGTGCCCCGGCTGGCGCATCTCCCCCAGGTCGCGGCCGGGGTCGTCCTCGACCACAACCGCTAGCTGAACGAGACCCTCCATGTCCTCGTCGACCCGGTCGACCACGGCGACCTTGCCGGCGATGGCCCGGTCGAAGATGTCGGCGCCGGCGCTGGGGCGCAGCACCACGCGGGTGCCGCGGCCGACCTCCACGCCGGACACGGTCACGGTCCTCACGGCCGCACCATGCCGTGCAGCCTCATGAGCTCCTCGGGCGTGAGGGCCTCGGTGCGGTCCAGGATCTCGCGGGCGCGCGGGTCGGTGGCCCGCATCTCGGCCTTCTCCTCGTCGGTGAGGCCGAGGATGTTGAGGGTCAGCAGCTGGTCGATCTCACCACCGTCGAAGAGGTCGCCCGGGCTCTCCGGCGCAACCCGCGGGTACTCCTCCAAGATGATCCGCGAGGACAGCATCGTGTGGCGGTCGCCCGGCTCGCCCACCAGCACCGGCCAGGTGCCCTCGTTGCGGCAGGCCTCCGCCGCCTCCGGCTCGAGGGCGGACACGAACTCCCCGCCCTGCACGCGGAGGATCGTGTGCGTGGAGCAGAGCGTCGCGGCGTCGCCCGGCGTCGCATTCGAGATCTCGACGCAAACGTGAAGCATCCCCGGCCGCAGCAGCCGCACGTCGACCGCCACTTCGCCGTCCAGCGCACACCAGCTCCTGACCACGGCCGCCTCCTCCGACAGCCGCTCCTCCACCCGGCCCGCGTGGACGGCGATGGGAACACGGCCGGCGCCCTCGATCGACACCTCGCGCTCGGTGGCCTCCTCGAACGAGAGATGCCGCTCGCCGTGCACGGTCAGCTCGTCCACGGGCTTTCCGCGCTCGTAGGGCTGCCGGCGGACCGCCTGCAGGAACCGCACCGACACCTCGAGTGCGTGCTCCGGGCCGGCCTCGAGCAGGACCTCCGTTCGCATCGGTTCGTCCGGGGTCACGCCGCCGAAGGTGAAACGGCGCGTGTTCTTCAAAGCCGAGCGGCGGTAGGGCCAGAGGATGTAGCCCTCGTAGAGCACGGCGTCGGCGATCTTGCGCACCGGGTCCATCAGCTCAAGAGCGCCTCGAACGTGTCGTCCCAATTCAGGTGTGCGTTCCGGGCCCTGTAGGCATGGAGGCGGTCGAAGGTCGTCCTGTCGAGCCGCAGCCAGGCGCTGTTTGGGAAGAACCGGTCCATCATCTCCCGCCAAACCGAGACCGGCAGCCGATACCCGGCTTCCGCATTCCAGGAGATGGGGCGCACTTGGAGCGGTTCCCCGTAGAAGAGCGTCCCTGAGAAGAGGAACTCGAGCGGCACATCGCCCTGCTCCAGCCCGGTCAGGTACTTCGCCGCCGTGACCTCGAGGTCGTACGTGCACGTGACGAGGAGATCGACGAGCGTGCTGCCGCTGAAGGCGGGGACCTGCAGTGCCAGGTTGGACCAATGCAGGCTTTGAAGACTGCGCCCCCACTGCTCGGGGCTGCCGAACAGCTCGCGCAGGGCCTCCTCTTCGGAGTCCGAATACGTCCGCTGCGTGGCCGCGATCCTCAGCTGGATGTTGAGGGCGAGCGAGCGCACCTCCTCGTCGCTCTCCACCCGAAGCCCGAAGCGCAGCGTGGGGACGGCTGAGTGCTGGAGCACCCCGCCGTCTTCGATCGAGAATGTCTCCACGCTAGTGGTCTCCGACGGAAATACGGTCGCGGCTCGGGGAGCGATTTGCGGAGGCGACCACTATCCCGGCGACAGGTTCGGCATGCTCGGGTCGATCGGCTCCATCGCGTCCGGGTTGACGCCGGTCGAGCGCTTGGCCGTGGACCGCCCGTCCGTCTCGTGGCCCTGCTGCTTCTCGTAGTTCCCCAGCGCGTTGCCCTGCGCCACGCCGGGGGTGTGCGCGGCCAGGTCCGGCTTCACGTCCGGCTTGCCCGTCCTGATCTCTGCCATCAGGCAACCTCCTCGAAGAAACGGTCGATCTCCTTCCACACCTCTTCCCCGCCGCTCAACCCGCGCCACCTTGTGCGGATGAGGCCGGCCAGGCGGTAGCAGTCCTCGATCGGCACCACGAGGTACCGCCGCGCGCCGCGCGCGCGGTTGACCAGCAGCGCCTCCACGTCGGGCTCCAGCGAGTCGAGGACCGGGTTGTCGCGGACGAGGTCCTCCCAGGCCCCCAGCTCGAGCAGCGACTCGGTCGCGCCCATCGGGCCGGGGTAGTACGCCTGCACCCGCTCGGCCTCGCTCGACCAGAAGAAGTACGCCATCTCCACCGGGATCCGAAGGCGCGCCCAGGCCGCCTCGTCCATGACGAAGTCCTCGAGCTCCTGTCGGCGGTCGGGCACGAGCCGGTAGTGCGCGCCGGCACCGCCCGCGGCGGGGCGCTCGAACAGCAGCCTGCACGCCTGGCAGGCGCACATCAGCTCGCGTGAGGACAGGTCGAGCAGATGGCGGTGCTTGGGCGGGATCGGCTCGCCACAGAGATCGCAGCGCTCGAGCTCCTGCTCGCGTTCGACGGTCGCCTGGCGGGCGAGCTCCATCAGCCTCGTCATGACACTCCTGCCGGCAGGGCAACCTTCACGATTCCCGCGTCATCGGTGAGCAGCGGCACCGGCTCGATCGAGAGATGCGGCTCCTCGAGGCAGCGACCGGCGCGACGCACGTCGAAGGTATGCCCGCAGGTCGGACAGCGGAGCTCACCGTTCGCAAGCGGCGCGCCATCCAGGGAGGCCTCGCAGCCGGGACACGCGTCACGGTAGGCGTACAGGTTGTCGTCGAGTGCGGCGAACAGGAGCGGGGTGCCGGCGACCGGCTTGACGAGCGTGCTGCGCGCCCGCAGCTCGGGCAGCCCTCCCACGGTCTCCCAGTCCCCCCGCAACGACTCCGAGACCTCGAGTTGGAGCAGCTTCGAGTCGGACACCCCTTCCGCCTCGATCCGCTCCACCTCCGGCGCCATGCGCTGCACCGCGTCCTCGATGGCCAGCTTGAGAGTCATGGTCGAGGACGGGCAGCCGTTGCAGCTCCCGCTCAGGCGCAGTTGAACCACGCCCTCGTCGTCCACTCCCACCAGCTCGACGTTGCCGCCGTGGGACTCGAGGTACGGCCGCACGCTCTCGAGCGCCTCCCGCACGCGGTCCTCCACCGGTACGGGGTGCAAGTCGTGCAGCAGCAGCAGGTGCGAGACGAGCTCGTCGTCGGCGAGGGCTCGCACGTCAGCGTGGTCGAGTATCCGCCTCAGGCCCTCCCCGTACATGTCGAGGAGGGCCCGCACCAACTCGGTGCCGGTCTCGTCGACCTCCTCGAGGAGGCGCTCGACCTGGGCTATTCGCTCGTCCATCCGAACATCGGCGAGTGCGTCTTCTTGAGCACCTTGCCGTCGCCGAGGTACATGTGCACGCCGCACGGCAGGCACGGGTCGAAGCTCCGCACCGCGCGCATGACGTCGATGCCGCGGAAGTCGTCCGGTCCGTTCTCCTCGAAAATCGGCTGCCCTGTGACCGCGTCCTCGTACGGGCCGAGCGTCCCGTAGGAGTCCGTCGGGCTCCCGTTCCAGGGCGTCGGCGGGTACGGGTGATAGTTCGCAATCTTGCCGTCGCGGATCACCAGATGGTGCGAGAGCACGCCGCGCACCGCCTCGTGGAAGCCGCAGCCGATCGCCTCGTCGGGGACCTCGAAGTCCTCGAACACCTTGGTCACGCCGGACCGCACCTCGGTAAGCCCCTGGTCCACGAAGTGGAGCGCCATAGCCGCCGCGTAGGCGATGAAGTAGACCCGCGCCCGGTCGCGCTCGATCGCGTTCGACCACCGCGGGATCCGCCACTCGAGCTTGGCCTCCGGGGTGTCCGGGGTCTTCGGCAGGGTGATGTCCACGCCGTCGCCGGTGGCCTTGACGAACGGCGTGTCGACCTTGTTCGCCAGCGCCGTGGCCCACAGCCGCGCCAGGGCGCCGCCGCCGGTGTCGAGCGCGAGGTGCTCCTCGGTCCGCTTGTCGAACCAGCGCGGGCTCATGACCCACGAGTAGTTGCCGCCCGCGAGGTCGCGCTTCTGCGGCTTCGGGATCGTCGTCTGGTTCCAGGGGTGGCGCCTGTCGACCGGGTTGCCGAGCGGGTCCTTCTCGACGAACATCTCCTCGTTCTCCCAGTCCTCGTAGTACGAGCTGCCGAGCAGGATCCTGATGCCGAGGTTGATGTCCACGAGGTTCGTGGTCACGAGCTCGCCGTCCACGATCACCCCCGGGGTCACGAACATCTCGTTGCCCCAGTCGTCCATGTTGCGATAGTCGTAGTCCACGTGCAGGGGGTTGTTGAACGCGCCCCAGCAGCCCAGCAGCACCCGGCGCCGCCCGACCTCCTCGTAGCCCGGCAGGGCCTCGTAGAAGAAGTCGAACACGTCGTCGTTCATCGCCACCGCCTTCTTGATGAAGTCGAGGCAGCGCAGCAGCCGGGTCAGGTAGTCGGTGAACAGCGTCGGCGTGGCCACCGTGCCAACGCCGCCGGGGTAGATCGTGGAGGGGTGCACGTGGCGCCCCTCCATCAGGCAGATCATCTCGCGCGTTATGCGGCTCATCACGAGCGCCTCGCGGTAGGTCTCGCCGGTGAACGGGTTGTACGAGCGCATGATGTCGGCGATCGTGCGGTAGCCGTGCACCTCGCCGCGGGGGGCCTCGGCCTTCTCGGCCTTCTCGAGCACGCTGGGGTTGGTGTCCTTGACCATCTGCTCGCAGAAGTCCACGAACACCAGGTTGTCCTGGAAGATCGTGTGGTCGAAGATGTACTCGGCCGCTTCGCCGAGGTTCACGATCCACTCGCCGAGCGGCGGCGTCTTCACGCCGTAGGCCATGTTCTGGGCGTACTGCGAGCACACCGCGTGGTTGTCGCCGCAGATGCCGCAGATGCGGCTGGTGATGAAGTGCGCGTCGCGCGGGTCCTTGCCCTTCATGAACACGCTGTAGCCGCGGAACATCGACGACGTGCTCTTGCAGCTCACGACCTCCTTCTGCTTGAAGTCGATCTTCGTGTAGATGCCGAGGTTCCCGACGATCCTCGTGATCGGGTCCCACGCCATATCGACGACCTGGCCGGCTTCGGGCTTGATCTCTTCACGTACCGCCATCGTGTCTCTCCTCTCTCAATCCCGGGCCGGTCAGCGCTGGAGCGCCTTCGGCTGGTAGCCCGACGTGAGCTCGTCGCGGTTGTGGCGCCACTTGGGCTCCTTGTTGACGGTCTTGTTCGTGACCCCGCGCAGCTTGCGCACCAACCCCCCGTAGCCGGTCGTCAGCGCGGTCGAAACGGCCGAACCCGGTGGAGCGTCCATGAACGGCATGAACTTGTCGGGGAAGCCCGGCATCGTGCAGCCGATACAGATGCCGCCCACGTTGGGGCAGCCCCCGATCCCGCCCATCCAGCCGCGCTTTGGCACGTTGCAGTTCACCACCGGGCCCCAGCAGCCGGCCTTCACCAGGCACTTGGGCGAGTTGTAGTCCTTGGCGAAGTCGCCCTGCTCGTAGTAGCCGGCGCGGTCGCAGCCCTCGTGCACGGTCTTCGAGAAGATCCACTGCGGGCGCAGCGCCGAGTCGAGCGGGATCATCGGCGCGAGGCCCGCGGCCTGGTAGAGGAGCCAGGTCAATGTCTCCATGAAGTTGTCCGGCTGCACGGGGCAGCCCGGCACGTTCACGATCGGCACGCCGGCGGCTGAGCGGAACTCCCAGCCGAGGTAGTCGGCGAGCCCCATGCAGCCGGTGGGGTTGCCGGCCATGGCGTGGATGCCGCCGTAGGTGGCGCATGTCCCGATCGCGACCACAGCGAACGCGCCCGGGGCCAGCTTGTCGATCCACCAGGGGATCGTGAGCGGCTCGCCGGTGGACTCGTCGTTCCCGAACGAGCTCCAGTAGCCGTCGCCGTTGATGTTCTCGTTCGGGATCGAGCCCTCCATCACGAACACGTAGGGCGCGTCGAGCGAGCCTTCTGCGGCGGCGCGGAAGGGCTTCAGGAACTCCTCGCCGCCGAGCGTGGGCGAGAGCACCTTGTTGTGTAGGTGCACCTTCGGCAGGCCGGGAATCGCGCCGAGCAGCACCTCCTCGATGCTCGGCTGCGAAGCCGCGGTGACAGACACCGAGTCCCCGTCGCAGCTCATCCCCTCCGAGATCCAGAGGATGTGGACCTCCTGTACGCCCTGTGCCTCAGTGGCTTCCATATCGCCCTCCGCTCGCCTGCAGTTCTTCCTCCAGCTCCAGCGCGTCCACGAGGAGCTCCTCTCCGCGCGTGATCTCCACGTCCGGGCTGCCGCAGCGGCGGCAGCAGAGCGGGAAATCCGGCAGCGGCGTGTCCGTGCCGCAGCTCCGGCAGCGACCGGCTGCCGGCACCTCCTCCATCCTCAGCTCGGCGCCCCCCAACGGCGTCCCCTCGGCCACCAGCTCGAACGCGAACTCGAGCGCCGAGGGCACCACTTGGCGCAGGTGGCCGACCCTCAGCTCGACCGCGGCGACCGGCCGGCCGCGCGCGTGGCGAAGCGCCACCTCCACCACTCCCTCGGCTATCGACAGCTCGTGCATCAGCTCAGCAGATCCTCGGCAGCGGGTCGCCCGCCAGCAGGTCCATCACCCGGCGGCCGCCGAACGCCGTGTCCACGAGCACCATCCCGGGCGGCTCGGTCCTCACCTCGCCGATCTCAGCCGCCTCCTCACAGCCCTCCACCGATCGCAGCGCGTCGAGCGCGGCGCCGGCTGCCTCGGGCGCGACGAAGGCCACGAGCTTGCCCTCGTTCGCCACGTACATGGGGTCGATGCCGAGCAGCTCGGCCGCCCCCGCGACGGCCGGTCGCACCGGCACGGCCGCCTCGCTCACAAGCATCGCCACATGCGACGCGCGCGCCAACTCGTTCAGGGCCGACGCCACGCCGCCCCGGGTGGCGTCGCGCATGCAGCGGAGCGACGGGCCGGCCTCCTCCAGCAGCGCGTCCACCGCGGGCCACAGCGAGCGCGTGTCCGACTCGATCTCGGCCTCGAGCTCGAACTCGTTCCGCGCCAGCATGATCGCGGTCCCGTGCTCCCCGATCGAGCCGGACACGATGATCCGGTCACCAGGGCGGAGCGCGGCCGTCGCCATCGAGGCCCTTGGGTCGACGACCCCGACGCCGCTCGTGCAGGCGTACATCCCGTCCGCATGGCCGCGCTCCACGACCTTGGTATCCCCCGTCACGACCGCGACTCCGGCCCGCTCCGCCGCGCCCGCGACCGCCTGGACCTCGTGGCGGAGCTCGTCCGCCGGAAGGCCCTCCTCCAGGATCAGCGACAGGCTCAGCGCCAGCGGCCGCGCGCCGGACACCGCCAGGTCGTTGACCGTTCCGTTCACCGCCAGCTCCCCGATCGACCCGCCCGGGAAACGGAGCGGCTTCACCACGAAGCTGTCCGTGGTGAGCGCAATTGTCGTTCCGTTCACGGTAACCGCGGCCGCGTCGCCCAGGGCGGCCAGCGCATCGTTCTCGAGCGCCGGCACGAGGAGGCCCTCGATCAGCGACTGGGTGGCCTTGCCGCCCGCGCCGTGCGACATGGTGATCTGCTCATCGCGGAAGCGCGGGCGCTTGGCGCGCGCGGTCTCGATGATCCCGAGGATCCGCTCTTCGCGGGATAGCGTCGCTGCGGTGCTCGCGCGACCACCGCTCGCGCTCCGCTCCTCGCGCGGCTCGGTCACACCACCTCCCGCTCCCGCGCGTAGCGACCGTAGTTGTAGTAGGCGGCACATGCCCCCTCGGGGGAGACCATGCAGGTCCCGATCGGGCGCTCCGGGGTGCACGCCGTGCCGAACACCTTGCACTCCCACGGCTTGATCACGCCCTTCAACACCTCGCCGCACTGGCACGCCTTCGGGTCGGCCACCCGCACGCCGGGCACCTCGTAGCGACGCTCCGCGTCGAGGTCGGCGTAGGCGTCGCTGAGGGCGAGCGCGCTCTGGGAGATGAAGCCGAGCCCGCGCCACTCGAAATGAGGCCGCAGCCGGAAGACCTCGGACATGACCTCGAGCGCCCGCAGGTTGCCCTCGTAGGGCACCACGCGCGTGTACTGGTTCTCCACCTCGCAGCGGCCCTCGGCCAGCTGTCGCACGATCATCTGGATCGACTGGAGCACGTCGAGCGGCTCGAAGCCCGAGATCACAACCGGCTTGTCATAGTCGGCCGGGATGAACTCGAACGGCCGGGCGCCCACGACGGTCGACACGTGCCCCGGGCCGATGAAGCCGTCGAGGCGCAGGTCGGGCGAGTCGAGCAGCGCGCGCAGCGGCGGCACGATCGTCACGTGGTTGCACATGCAGAGGAAGTTGGGAACGCCCTCGGCGCGGGCGCGCTTCAGCGTGAGGGCGGTGGACGGCGCGGTGGTCTCGAAGCCGATCGCGAAGAAGACGACGTCGCGGTCGGGATTGCGCTTGGCGATCCGCAGGGCGTCGAGCGGCGAGTAGACCATCCGCACGTCGGCGCCCTCGGCCTTGGCCTCGAGCAGGCTGCCGTTCGAGCCGGGGATCCGCATCATGTCGCCGAAGCAGGTGAAGATCACCCCCGGCTGCTTGGCGATCGCGATCCCGTCGTCCACGCGGCCCATCGGGATCACGCAGACCGGGCAGCCGGGACCGTGGACCAGCTCCACGTTCTCCGGCAGCAGGTCGTCGATGCCGTACTTGTAGATCGAGTGGGTGTGGCCGCCGCAGACCTCCATCACCTTGTAATGGCGGCCGGGCTCGACGCTCGAGAGGATCTCGCCGGCGACCACCTTCCCGAGCTCGGGGTCGCGGAACTCGTCGACGAAGCGCATGCTCACGCCAGGGTCACCTCCGCGGGGCATCCAGCCCCGTGCCGAGCAAACGCTCGGCATCCTGCCTCGCGAAAACCTGAAGCGCGGTCCCGGCGTGCACGAGCAGGCCGTCGCCCGGGGCTACCGGGCCGACCAGCCCGGTCTCCACCGTCTCCTTTCCCCCGTCCACCTCGCACAGGGCGAGGCCGCGCTCGTCGTCCACGCGTAGGACCGTCATCTCGACCGCGACGTCACCGCAGGTGATGCAGTGCTCGTCGTGGTCGCAGCGCATCATTCGATCACGCTCGCCTTGAGCTCCTCGAGCTCCTGCTCGTACTCGGCCCCCATGGCCTCGAGCATCTTGCGGGTGGCCAGGGCCTCCTCCTCGTCGACCTTCGACAGGGCGAAGCCGACGTGGATCAGGACCCAGTCGCCGGGGCCGGCGCCACCGCTGGCATCAGCGTCGAGCAGCCCGATGTTGATCGTGCGCTTTACGCCGGCGACGTCGACCTGGGCCAGGCGGTTGGCGTCGTCGACGACGTGCATGATTTGGCCAGGGATGGCCAGACACATGGTCGTCGACCCTCTTCCCACGGGGAACGGGATGTACCGATCTGTCTAGCACCTTGTCCAAGTCCTTGCAAGCCCCCGATTTCGGGCAAGCTTTCAGGCAGTTTCAGCGCGACCCCAGCGCGCCCGCTCGGCGAACTCGACCAGGCGATGGAAGTAGCCCTCCACCGGTGGGGCGGGGCCGAGGCGACGGTCGTCGAAGCGCACGCGCATCGCGAAGTAGGGGAAGTACACCTCCATCCTGCGCACGCCGCTGTACTTGCGTCGCAGCCAGGGATGGAGGAGGCGGTGGTAGGCAGTGGGCGGCAGCACCGTCGGAGGCTTGCGCCCGAGCTGCGCCGCCGCGAGCTTCAGCAGGCGGCCCACCGTCGTCGCGTTGCGGCCGGCGACGAGGTGGAAGGTGCCGTCCGGCCCGCTCTCGGCCAGGTCGACCGTCCGGTCCGCCACGTAGTCCACCGGGACGATGTCGACCGGCGAGGACCGGCGCGCGGGGATGACGGGAACGGCGCCGCGGGCGAAGGCCTTCAGCGGCCCGTAAAGCACGTTGAACGACGAGGTGCGGCCGGTGCGGCTGTCTCCGACCACGATGCTCGGCCGCAGTATCTGCAGCGGCATCCCGTTGGCCCGTTCACGCAGCATCCGCTCGGCCTCGAACTTCGAGCGCTCGTAAGGGTTGCGGAAGGGCTGGCCCACGTCGAGCTCGTCCTCGCCGAACAGCCGCCGCGGCTCACCGGCGACGTAGGCGGTGGAGATGTAGCTGAGCCGCTCGAGCCCCTCGCAGCGCTCGGCCATTTCGAGCACGTGGCGCGTGCCGTCCACGTTCACACGTCGCGATTCGGGGAGGGAGAGGTCGAACGACACCGAGGCCGCGCAGTGGACGACGGTCGTGACCTCCTCCGCGAGCGCCGCAGCACTCGTGTCCCTGAGACCAAGGCCGGGGCGCTCGATGTCGCCCGCCACGGGCGTGAGACGGGCATGGGGCGCCAGCCGCGTCGCCGCAGCATCGTCGTCCTTGGCGCGTACGAGCGCGAAGACCCGCCGTCCCCTGTCGAGGAAGCGGTCCAGGATCTCCTTCCCAACGAAGCCCGTAGCGCCGGTGAGCAGCACGGCGCCCATGTTGGTGCCCTCTCCGATGGGGGTGGATCCGAAACGTTCGTGGCTTACGCCACAACCTCCATGCCGACCTTGTCCTCCTCCGAGGCGGCAAGGGGGTTCTCGACCGACAGCACCTCCTGCAGCGCCGCGATCGCGACGGCCAGCTGCGAGAGGTCGGGCTCCCGGGTGGTCAGGCGCTGCAGCTGCATGCCGGGCCACATCAGGACGCGGGCCCAGCGCTTCGTGCGGTTCTTGCCGAACCACTTGATGAGCTCGAAGGCGAGCCCCGCCACGATCGGGATGCCGACCACGCGGGAGATGAAGAGCCAGTGCCAGTCGAGCTTGCCGAGCGGCGCGAAGACCACGATCGCCACGATCATGACCAGCAGCAGGAAGCTCGTGCCGCAGCGGGGGTGGAAGCGGGAGAACTTCTGCGCGTTCTCCGGGGTCAGCTCCTCGCCCGCCTCGTAGCACGAGATCGTCTTGTGCTCGGCGCCGTGGTACTCGAACACGCGCTGGAGGTCCGCCATGCGCGAGATCAGCCACAGGTAGCCGAGGAAGATCGTGATTCGGACCAGCTTCTCGATCACCACGAAGACGATCGAGTTCGGGATCTGGTCAGAGAAGATGTTCGTGAGGCCGGCCGGCAGGAGGAAGAACAGGCCGATCGCGAAGAGCAGGGCGAAGACGATCGTGCCGACCCAGGCGCCGCCGCCGATCTCCTGCTTCTCGCCGTCCTCGTCGGCCGGCATCTGGGCGTTGGCGGAGATGCCGAGCGCGCGGAAGCCGATCTTCAGCGACTCGGCCAGCGCGACCACGCCGCGCACGACCGGCAGGCGGAGCAGGCGGTGGCGCTTGCTCCACGAGACGAGCGGCTCGGAGATCACCTCGATCTCCCCCTTGGCGCCCTCCTTCGAGTCGGCCCCGCCGGACCGGAGCTGCTCCTCGGACGGCTTGCGCACCGCCACAGCCCACACGGAGATGCCGCGCATCATCACGCCCTCGAGGACTGCCTGGCCGCCAATCGGCGCGTCTTTGGTGGCCTCGCGGGCGCTCACTTCACGGATGGTATCGGCGCCGATCGCTCAGGCTTGACAGCCAACCGTGTGCTCGTTGTCGTCCTCGGACGACTCGACGATCACCCCGTCGGGGTCCGCGATCGACGAAACGGAGGTCGTGCAGGCCGGCCCGAGGACGGCCACCTCGCGGCTGGCGCCCGGCTCGAGCGACGGGATCGTGACCGTGTCCACCACGCCCCCGTCCACGCTCAAGCGCACCTCCGCGTCGACCGCGGGCGCGACGCCGCTGTTTGCGATCCGCATCAGATAGCGAACGACTCCCGGGACCTTCGTCGGCCCATAGCCGGCCACGGCGCTCGTGAGGTTCGGCACGTCTTCGAACTGCCGGCAGACCCGCGACGTGCGCCTGGTGCGCTCGAGCAGCTCGCCGGTGGCCGAGTACCAGCGGAAGCTCACCCTTGCGCGGTAGGCGCCGCCGGGCTGGAGGCCGCGCACGGTCTGGCGATAGCCGAACGCGCTCACCCCGGGCTTCGACCTGTGCCAGCGCGACAGGCCGCGCGCTCGGAGCGGCTCGTAGGTCCCCGCGTGTCTCTCCTCCACCGTGAAGTGCATCCACATGCGATCCGTCTCGGCGACCGGGCGCATGCGCGCGTAGAAGGCGGCGGAGTTGTCCTCGACCGAGCAGTCGGCGAGCTTCACGGTGGCCGGCGGCACCGGCAGGGCAGCGGCCAGAATCATGAGGGGCACGGCGAGCATGCCCCGTCAGAACAAGCCCGAAGGCCGGTAGTTGCGGCCGCTAGCTGCGCCCGGCGCGCGCCGCACGGCGGCGGAAGCGCTCGACGCGGCCGCCGGTGTCGACCAGCTTCTGGCGGCCCGTGTAGAAGGGATGGCAGTTGGAGCAGATCTCTACGTGCATCTCGGGCTTCGTGGAGCGCGTCCAGAACTCGTTGCCGCAGGTGCAGCGCACGTGCGACGGTCCGTACTCGGGATGGATTCCGGCCTTCATAGTCAGTTCGATTCTAGTGACCGCCTGGCGAAGCCGTCCGCCAGCCGCCGTGAAATACGGGTGTGGCCGAGCTCGCCGACTACGAGCGCCGCTTCCGGAGGGCGGGCCTCCCGCTCTTCATCGAGGACTATTCGGCGCGCGAGGACGTCTGGACGCGCGCCGCGCCGCTCCTCGCGCTCGTCTTCATCGGCGAGATGCTGGGCGCGATCGACCTCGATTGGTCACTGCTCGCGAACCTGGCGGCGGCGCTCGGCGGGCTCGCAATCCTGCTCGGTGCGTTCGGCCTCCTCAACCTGGCCCGCGGGCGACCGTTCTGGTCGCTGCCCCGGAATGTGGGGGTCGCCGAGCTAGCCGCCTTCGTCGTGGTGCCCGCCGCGCTGCCGCTCATCTTCGGCGGGCAGTGGGGCAGCGCGGCCCTCACAGCGGCCGCAAACCTGCTGCTGCTCGTCCTCGCCTTCGCGGTAATCCGCTACGGCCTGTTCGCCATCGTCCGCTGGACCGGCGCTCGGCTGTTCGAGCAGCTCGCCGCCTCGCTGTCGGTGATCTCGCGCGCGGTCCCGCTGCTGCTCGTGTTCGCCCTCGTGCTCTTCATCAACACCGAGATGTGGCAGGTCTTCTCGCGCATGCCGGACGCCTTCCTGATCCTCGTCGGCGCGCTGTTCGTGCTGGCGGGGAGCGTGTTCATCGCGGCACAGCTCCCGCGTGAGGTGCGGGAGCTCGAGGAGGGCGCCGGGTCGGCGGGCCCGCCGCTCGAGAACCCTCAGCGCTTCAACGTCGGCCTCGTGATGTTCGTGGGCCAGGCGCTCCAGATCCTCGTGGTGAGCCTGGCGATCGGGGCGTTCTTCGTGGTGTTCGGAGCGCTGGCGGTGGGGGCCGACGTGCGAGAGGCGTGGGAGGTCGAGCGTCAGGGCGTGGTGCTGCGGCTGACGCTGTTCGGCGAGCCGCTTCAGGTGACCGAGGCACTCCTGCGCGTGTCGGGCGGCATCGCGGCGTTCGCCGGCCTCTACTACGCGATCGCCGTGCTCACCGACACCACCTACCGCCAGGAGTTCCGCGACGAGCTGACCGAGGAGATGGCGGACAGCTTCGCGGCCCGGGCAGAGTACCTGGAGTTGCGCGGGGCCTAGCGCGCGGCCACGCCGTGGCCCGCTCGGTCGCCATTCACCAGCGTGCGCAACTCACGCTCGTGTCGCCCGCCTGCGAGGCCGGGGGAGCGGGGAGGCGGGGCCAGGGCGATCGCGATCGAGCGGAGCCACGGCATGGGCCGCAGAATCCGCCGCCACGGTGAGGCCGTTCTAAGGCGACCATGAGAATGGGCTTAGTACACGCGACCGGAAGTTCGGCCGGGAATCGGCGAGTGGCTGGGCGTGGCTGGCAAGTCCGGTGGACGGAGTCGATGCCAGAGCATCGGCGAGTCCGCCGGACGCAGCCAGACGCGTCCAGACGCCGCCGAAACCGGCCGAACTTGCGGGAGCGTGTACTTAGGTGGCCTGGTAGTTGGGGCCGTCGCCGCCCTCGGGCGGGGTCAGGCGTCCGCCCTTCGCGGTGATGGCCCCGCACTGCACGCAGTTCGAGGGGGTCACCTGCAGCGCCACCTCGTGCTTGCCGTCGAGCTTGCCGTTGCGGCGGGCGGCCTCGAGCTCCTCCTCGGGCACCTCGTAGACCTGCGCCGGGCACATGTTCTGCCACATCAGCGCCACCTCGAGCGGCACCTTCTCCTGGATGCGGATGTGGTTAGGGGCGTCGTCGCGCGTGGCGTTGCCGCTCGCGAAGACTGAGGAGAGCTTGTCAAAGGTCTTCTTGCCGTCCGGCTTCGGGTAATCACGCTCCTCGCCGATGAACACGTCAACGGTGGCGTCGTCATGCGTCTCCCAGCGACCTGGCGGGATGCGCCCGCCCGAGATCTCCATCATGTTGGCCACCGCGCCGCCCACGAAGAAGCCCTTGGCGAACGGCTGGCGCATGTTGCGCGAGCGGTACTGGTCCTCCTGGATCTCCGAGCCCTCGACCTTCGCCTCATAGCTCGACAGGTCGTCGCAGTTCCCGCTCGCCTTGAGGCGCTCGTAGATCGACTCCGCGGCGAACATGCCGGCGTGGATGGCGTAGTGCACGCCCTTGAGCGTCGGCACGTTGACCATGCCGGCGCCGTCGCCACAGATCGCCATGCCCGGCGCCCAGAGCCGCTTGGGACGCGCCCAGAAGCCGCCCGACGGCAGCGTCTTGGCGCCCCACCCCACACGCTTGCCGCCCTCGATCAGCTCGGCCACCAGCGGGTGCGACTTGAGCTGCTGGAGCGCGTCGTGCGCCGAGAAGCGGGCGTCGCGGTAGTCGAGCCCGGCCACGAGGCCCATCGAGATCCGGCCCTCGCCCATCGGGTAGATGAACGAGCCGCCGAACTCGCGGTACTTCGCCGCGAAGCGGAGCGGCCAGCCCATCGTGTGGATCACGCGGTCGAGCGGCTTCTCGACCTCCCACACCTCCTTCACGCCGAGCTCCCACTGCTGCGGGTCCTCGGAGCCGATCTCGAAGCGGCGGATGGCGGCGCCGGTCAGGTGGCCCTGGGTGCCCTCGCAGAGCACCGTGGCCTTGGCGATCAGGTCCGCGCCAGGCTCGAAGTTGGACAGCTCCTCGCCGTCGCGGCCGCGGCCCTTGTCGCCCGACCGTACGCCCACCACGCGGCCGTTCTCCACGAGCAGCGTGGCCGCGGCGGTCTCGCCGAGGATGTACACGCCGCCCTCCTCGGCCTTCTCCCCGAGCCAGCGGCCCAGTTGGGCAACCGAGGTCACGTGGTTGCCGTGGTTGCGAAACGGCGGCGGGGTGGGCTTGAGCGGGATCGCCCGCTTGCGGTTCGGCAGCAGGTAGACCGCGTCCTTGTCGACCGCGCCGTATGTCGGCCAGTCCTCCTCCGGCAGGTCCGGGAAGAGCTTCTTCATCGCCGACGGGTTCATCATCGCGCCCGAGAGCAGGTGCGACCCCGTCGTCTTGCCCTTCTCGACGAGGGCGATCGGCACCTCGCCGAGCGCCTCGAGCATCGCCTCGTCCTCGGCCAGCAGCTGGGTCAGCCGGATCGCGCAGGCGAGCCCGGCCGGCCCGCCGCCCACGATCACCACGCCGACCTCGATTCGCTCGTCCTCCGGGTCGGTGGGCGCCCCGACGAACTCCTTGGCCGAGTCGACCGGCGGCGGGAACTCGACCGGCGCGGTGCTCACGCGGCTAGCCCTTCTTGGCCTTCAAGGCGTCGGTGAGCTTGGGCAGGATCTTGTTCAGGTCGCCGACCACGCCAAGGTCGGAGAACTCGAAGATCGGCGCGTTCGGGTCCTTGTTGATCGCGACGATGTTCTCCGAGTTCTGCATTCCGACCTTGTGCTGGATCGCCCCGGAGATGCCGGCCGCCAGGTAGAGCTTGGGCGCGACCGTCTTGCCGGTCTGGCCGATCTGGGCCGCGTACGGGTACCAGCCGGCGTCCACCACCGCTCGGGTGGCTGCCACCGCTCCGCCGAGTGCCTCGGCCAGCGCCTCGGCGAGCTCGAAGCCCTCGGCCTTGCCGAGCCCGCGGCCGCCGGCCACGAGGATCTCGGCGTCCTCGATATTCACGTCGGCGCCGCGCTGCTCGCCGCGCTCGACCATCACGGCCTTGGTCGAGTGCTCTTCGAGCTGCACGTCCACGTCGACCACCTCGGCCACGCCCTCGCCGCCCTCGGCGATGTCGAAAGCGTTAAGGCGGCCGATGATGATGCCGGGCTCGCCCGCGTAGCCGACGTCGACGATCGCCGAGTCCTGGAGGATCGGCCGCTCGGCGACGAGCTTCCCGTCGTGTGCCTTGACCGCGGTGACCTCCATGGTCACGCCCGCGTTCAGGCGCGCGGTCAGGCCGGCGCCGATCTCGAAGCCGAGCAGGCCGCCGCCGAAGAGGGCGTACTTGAAGCCGTTCTCCTGGATGACCTTGGCCATCACGTCGACCACGGGCTGCGCGAGGCCGTCGGGGGCCTTGGCGCGGAACACCCTGGACGCGCCGTACCGGCCGAGCGAGGCGCAGAAGTCGTCGGTGAGGTCGTCGCCCTCCCCGACCACGACCGCGGCACACTCGCCGCCCAGCTCCTTCGTCAGCTTGGCGCCCTCGGACACGGCGCCGAGCGAGTTCTTGTTGAACTCGCCCTCGTAGTGGAGTGCGTAGACGAGGATGCTCACTTACGCGGCCCTCCTTTCGTTACCCGGCCGCTCATGCCAGCAGCTTCCTTTCGTCGAGCCAGCTGACGATCTTCTCGACCGTCTCGTTCGTGTTCTCGTCCTCGATGATCTCGCCGGCCTCCTTCTGGGGCGGCGGATTCACGGCCAGGACGGAGGTGCGGGAGCCCCGCTCACCGACGCGGTCGGGCTCGATCCCCAAGTCGCCCGCCGACTTGGTGTCGAGCTGCTTCTTCTTCGCGCCCATGATCGCCTTCAGCGACGGGTAGCGCGGCTCGTTGATGGCGTCGCCGACGGAGATCACCGCGGGCAGCTCCACCTCGACGGTGTCGTAGCCGTACTCGGCCTGGCGCTCGCAGCGGAGCTTGCCGCCCTCCACGTCGATCTTGATGACCTGGGTCAGCGACGGCATCTTCAGGTGGTCGGCCACGACGGCGCCGATCGTGTAGCACTCGCCGTCGTCCGACTGCTGGCCGAGCAGCACGAGGTCGGGCGACTCCGCCTCGAGCACGCGGGCGAGCGAGTAGCCGGTGGCGCACACGTCGGAGCCGGCGAGCGCCTCGTCGCTCAGGTGCACCGAGCGGTCGGCGCCGAGCGACACCGCCTTGTGCAGCGCGCGGAAGGCCGACTCCGGCCCCATCGTCACGGCGACGATCTCGTCCACGTCGACCGCACCGCCCTCGCGCACCTGCATGGCGGCCTCGATGGCGTGGGTGTCGAACGGGTTCAGGTTCTTCTCGCCCGACCGGTCGAGGCGCCCCGTGCCGGGGTCCATGCGCTTCTCGACGGCGGCGTCGGGCACCTCTTTGACGAGGACGCAGATCTTCACGGAAGGTGTCTCCTTTGGCTCTCCGTGGCGGGGGAACGTGCGCCCTCCCGCCGGGCCGCGGGATTGTACCTACCCCGTTGACTGACGAGTCAATCGCCTCCTCCCCCGGGGGGAGGGGTCAGACCCCTTTAGTGGAGCGGACTTAGGGGGTCTGACCCCTTCGGCTACGCGGGTTCCGGAACCGGCTCGGGCTCCATGCGCGGGGCCGCGACCTCGATCGGCTCATCGCCGCGCTCGATGTCGCGCTCGCGCACGAGCCAGAGGGCCACCAGCGCGCCCGCGATCGACAGGATCCCGCCGAGCATCACGATGTCGTTCAGGCCGGCGAGGAAGCCCTCGTTCGCCGCGGTGGCCACCTGGTCGCGCGCGCCGGGGGGCACCGACGCGAGGGCCTGGTCGAGGTTGCCCGACGACACGGCCTCCACGAGCTGCCGGGGCCGCTCGCCGGTGGCGGCCGGCGTACCGGCCGCCAGCTCCTCGACCTTGGCTGCCCCGCGCCCGAGGAAGATCGCCCCCCAGGCCGCGATGCCGACCGCGATGCCGACCTGCCGGAACGTGTCGTTGATTCCCGCGGCCATGCCGCTCTGCTCCTTCGGAACCACGGACACGGCGACGTCGGCGATCACGGGGTTGATGAGGCCCACGCCGGCGCC
The DNA here is from genome assembly GCA_963733885.1 of uncultured Thermoleophilaceae bacterium. Lineage (GTDB taxonomy): Bacteria > Actinomycetota > Thermoleophilia > Solirubrobacterales > Thermoleophilaceae > JACVRW01. Next base: position 225,802 of record CAVTES010000004.1, read on the forward strand.
TCCGAGCAGGAAGCCGCCGAGCAGCGCCGTCCACTCGTCCGCCGGGTCGAGGCCGCCCATCAGCAGGAGGCCGACGCCGGTGATGCCGAGCCCTGCGGCCAAGAGGAAGCGGGCCTGCACCTTCGAGATCAGCGCCCCCGTCGCCGCCGAGACGAAGAAGGTCACGAGCGTGAAGGGCAGGTAGCGCAGCCCCGCCTCGAGCGGGTCGTGGCCGAGGTAGCCCTGCAGGTAGAACGTGAGGTAGAGGAACAGCGCGAACATCGACGCCGACACCGCGAGCGCCGCGAGCTGCACGCCGGTGAAGGCGGGCTTGCGGAACAGGTGGAGCGGCAGCATCGGCTGCTTCACCCGGCTCTCGATCGCTATGAAGACGGCGAGCAGCACAGTCGCGCCGGCGAGCAACCCGACGATCATCGTCGAGCCCCAGCCCTCCTCGTTGCCACGCAGCAGCCCGAGCACGAGCAGGAACAGCGCGCTCGAGAAGGTCACGAGGCCGCCCCAGTCGATGCGCGAGGCGTTCGGGTCGCGCGACTCCGCGAGCTTGGCGTAGGTCATCGCAACCGCCGCGATGCCGACCGGCACGTTCAGGAAGAAGATCGACTCCCAGCCAATCCCTTCCACCAGCGCGCCGCCGACCACAGGTCCGAAGGCCACCGACACGCCGATGGTCGCCCCGTAGACGCCCATCGCCATGCCGCGCTCGCGACCAGGCTTGAACTCCTGGGCGATCAGGGCGAGCGAGACGGCGAACATGATGGCGCCGCCCACGCCCTGCAGGCCACGGGCGAGGTTCAGGAAGGTTGGGTCGGGCGCAAAACCGGCGAGCAGCGACGCCACCGTGAAGATGGCGAGGCCGGCTGCAAACACGCGGCGCCGGCCGAGCCGGTCCGCGAGCACCCCCGCGGTAAGCACGAGGGCGGCGAGGGAGAGCGTGTACGCGTCGATGACCCACTGGAGCTCGGTGAAGCTCGCGCCGAGGTCCTCCTCGATAGCCGGCAGCGCCGTGTTCACCACGGTGATGTCGAGCAGGAGCATGAATGTCGCGACGCTTACGACGATCAGCGTCCACCACTTGCGATGCATGTCTTGAAGCCTCCGATACAATTTGGTCAGGGCGCTTTATAAAGGACCCTGACTAACAAGTCAAGCGACCTTACCAACTCTGTCCAAAATTGCCCGTCGATCCCGCTAGCCCGCCGCGACCGCTCCCCGCGGTCCTCTCCCATCTCAAGACCCTTGCCGTGAAGGACATGTTCGGCCGCATGGCCACCGAGGGCTTCGGGGACGTACGCGAGGGCCACGGCTGCGTGTTCGGCTTCATCGACCTCGAGAACGGGTCGCGGCTCACCGACCTCGCCGAGCGCTCCGGGCTGACCAAGCAGGCCGTGGGCGAGGCGGTCGCGGAGCTCGAGCTGAAGGGATACCTCGAGCGCGTGCCGGACCCTGAGGACGGCCGCGCGAAGATCATCAAGCTGACGCAGCGCGGCGTCGATGCGGCGCTTACCGGTCGCCGCCTGTTCGCGGAGATCGAGAACGACTGGGCCGAGCGGTACGGCGAGGAGCGGGTCGCCTCGCTGCGCGAGTGCGCCGAGGAGATCGCCGACGGCTACCGCAGTGCCGAAAGCACCGGGCTCGGCCCGGTGCGCGCGGTCAGCGTTTGACCGGCTCCACCGCCTCACCCTCGTAGTACGGCGGCAGGCCGCCGATCGTCTCCACGAGGCGCGCGTGGAGCTCCTCGTGGGCGTCGCGGTTCTCGTCCGCCACGTTCACGACCTCGGCCGGGTCGAGCGTCAGGTCGTAGAGCTCGCGGTCGTCGCCGCGGTTGTCGGCGATGTACGACCAGTGGTCGGTGCGCACGAAGAAGTGGTTGAAGTAGCCCCCGTAGGCGAACGGGCGCTCCCCGGGCGCCTCGCCGTCGAACAGCGGCGAGAGGTCGACCCCGTCCATGCCCCGCGGCGCCGGCACGCCGGCCAGCGACAGCAGCGTCGGCGCGATGTCGTGGGTCGACGCGAACCACGGGCTGGTCTCCCCCGCGCCGCGGCCGTCCGGGTGGACGATCACGCACGGCACCTGGATCAGCTCGGGATGCAGCTCCTGGGCGATCTTGCCGGTCCAGCCACGGTCGCCCAGCAGGATGCCGTGGTCGCTCAGGAACACGATCGCGGTGTTTTCCTGAAGCCCCCGCTCCCGGAACTGGTCGAGGAAGTCGCCGAGCCACTTGTCGGTGATCGTCAGCGCGGCCCCGTACACGGCGCGCATCTGCCGCAGCTCGTCCTCCTCGAGGTAGCTCTCCCAGCGCGTGTAGCGGGCGGTGCCCGGGTTCGGCCCGGTGTAGCCGGGCTGCGAGTAGAGATCGATGTACTCCTGCGTCGGGCTCCACGGCTCGTGCGGGTCGAACGAGTCGACGACCAGCGCGAATGGCTGTTTGCCCGCCGCCTCGTCGAGCAGCTTCGCGGCCTCCCCGAACACCCGCGCCGCGTTCGACTGCGAGTCGTCCTCGCCGTAACCGGTGTTGGCGAGGTACTTGCGCATGCCCTCGACGTAGCGGTCGTCTCCGCTCAGCCCCTCGGGGAGCCAGCGGCTCAGCTGGTCGTCGGTGACGGTGTCGGGATCCGCCCGGAAGCCGCTGTGGCCCACCACCGAGACGTAGCGGTCGAAGCTCAGCCGGAACGGCCGCCAGGAGCGGGTGAAGCCGACGAAGGGGTTGTCGCTCACCGAGGCGGTCCAGTAGCCGGCCCGGCGCAGCCTGCTCGTGAAGGTCGTGCCCACGTCCTCGATCGGCGCCGCGCCGGGCCCGCGGCCGAGGTCGGGCGCGCGCTCCCAGCCCCGGAAGGGGAACACGCGGCGCCCGGTGAAGATCGTGCGCCGGGCCGGCACGGTCGGCATTGCCTCGGGGAAGAACCGGTTGAAGCGGATGCCGTCACCCGCCAGCGAGTCGATGTTCGGCGTCTGGATCTGGGGCGAGCCGTAGCAGCCGACGAAGTCGGGGCGCACGGAGTCGATGATCAGCAGCAGCACGTTCATCCGGTCGGAGGACGACCCGGAGGAGGACGACGTGGAGCACGCCGAGGCGCCGAGCGCGGCGGCGCTCGCCGCGGCCCCCACGAAGCCCCGGCGAGTCAGTCGGGACGGCGGCATCAGGCCGGGACTGCCTGCTTGATGTAGTCGATGATCCCCTGCACCGGCGCCCCCGGGGTGAAGACCTCCGCCACGCCCAGCTGCTTCAGCTCGGGGATGTCGTCGTTCGGGATCGTCCCGCCCACCACCAGCACGACGTCCTCGGCACCCTCGCTCTTCAGAAGCTCGGCGATCCGCGGCACGAGGGTCATGTGAGCCCCCGACAGGATCGACAGCCCCACCGCGTCGGCGTCCTCCTGGAGCACGGTCTCCACGATCTGCTCCGGCGTCTGGTGCAGACCGGTGTAGATCACCTCCATTCCGGCATCGCGAAGCGCCCGGGCGATGATCTTCGCACCGCGGTCATGCCCGTCGAGGCCGGGCTTGGCCACGACGACCCGGATCTTGCGCGCGTTCACGCGCCGGAGACTATCCGGCGCTCCCGGCGCGACGGCGCAGCCACACGCCGAGCGCGAGCGTCATGAGACCGAGCACGGCCAGCCCTCCAGTGTCGCGGCCGGTGGCCGGAAGGGCCGCGCCGGAGGAGTCGTCTGAGGTGTCGGTGTCGCTCTCGGCGGCGCCGGAGTCGGTCCCGCCGGACTCGTCGCCGGCCTCCCCGCCCGTGTCGCCGGCTCCGCCGCCCGTGTCGTCGCCGCTGCTTGCCGCGCGCACGGTCACGGTGCCCTGCATGTTCGGGTGCGGCGTGCAGAAGTAGCTGAAGGTGCCGGCCTGGTCGAAAGTGTGCGAGCGGCTCTGGCCCGCGTCGAAGATCCCGGTGTCGAACTCGCCGTCGTCGGCGGTGGCGGAGTGCGCGGTGGGACCGTCGTTGTTCCAGGTGACGGTGTCACCCACGTCGATCGTGACCGAGGCCGGCGCGAACTGGAAGTCGCGGATGGTCACCGTCGTGTCGGCGGCAGCGGTGGCTTGCGGCGCGCGGCCTGAGCGGCGCCGCTTGCGATCGGCGGGGGCGGCCACCGCGCCATCGTCCGCTGCGGGGACGGCTGCCGCGGCCTGCTCCGGAGCAGGCGCCGCCGCCGGGGCGGACTCGCCGGAGGCGGGCTGACCGGGGGCGGGCGCAGCGGGGGCCGGGGCGGTCGGCTGCGGGGCGGCGTTCGAGTCCGGCGAACGTAGGGCGGCCTCCGGCGGAGCGGCCCCCTCCGGAGCGGCCTCCGGCGGAGCGGCCCCCTCCGGAGCGGCCTCCGGCGGAGCGGCCCCCGGTGTGGTGCCGGGCGAACCCGCCTCCGGCGGGACGGCCGTCTCGGCCGGCACTGCGTCCGTCGGCGGCTCCTGCGAAGCCGATAGCGGCGTCACCAGCACGAGCGCGGCGATCACCGCATAGAGCATCGCAATCCCTGCCAGGCGCGTCATGCGGGCATCAGCCTACCTATACGCAGGCGCCCTCAAAAAGGTTCGAGGGCTACGGCCGAGTCAGAAGACCGGCGTCTCGGTGTAGGTGCCGAAGACGCGCTGCAGCGACTCCACGATCTCGCCCTCGGTGCAGTGTGCGCGGGCGCCGTCGAGCAGGGGCTCCATCAGGTTGCTGCCGGCTGCGGCGGACTGGCGAAGCTCCTCGAGGGCGGACTCGGCGGCGGCGGCATCGCGGCCTGTGCGGACCGCCTGGACGCGGCCGATCTGCTTGCGCTCGAGCTCGGGCGGGATCCTGAGGATCTCGAGCTGGCGCTCGTCGTGCTGCTCGTAGCGGTTGACGCCGACCACGACCCGCTGGCCTCGCTCGATCTCCTCCTGCAGCCGGAAGCTCGCCTCGGCGATCTCGCGCTGGGGGTACGTTTGCTCGATCGCGGCGACCATCCCGCCCAGCTCGTCGATCTTCGAGAAGTAGCCGTAGGCGGCCTCCTCCATCCTGTCGGTCAGCGCCTCCACGAAGTACGAGCCGCCCAGCGGGTCGATCGTGTTCGCCACCCCCGTCTCGTGCGCCAGGATCTGCTGCGTCCGGAGCGCCACCCGGACCGCCCCCTCGGTCGGCAGTGCCAGCGCCTCGTCGAAGCTGTTCGTGTGCAGCGACTGGGTGCCGCCCAGCACGGCCGACAGCGCCTCCGTCGTGGTCCTGACCACGTTGTTGAGCGGCTGCTGCGCCGTCAGGCTGACACCAGCGGTCTGGCTGTGGAACCGCATCAGGAGCGAGCGCTCGTCCCGTGCCCCGTACGTGTCGCGCAGCTCGCGCGCCCAGATCCGGCGGGCCGCCCGGTACTTGGCGATCTCCTCGAAGAAGTCGATGTGCGCGTTGAAGAAGAAGCTCAGGCGCGGTGCGAACTCATCGACGTCGAGCCCGCGCTCGAGCGCCCGCTCGACGTAGGTCAAGCCGTCCTTCAGCGTGAATGCGAGCTCCTGCTGGGCCGTCGAGCCCGCCTCGCGGATGTGGTAGCCGCTGATGCTGATCGGATGCCAGCGCGGCATCCGCCGCGCGCAGAACTCGACCATGTCGGTCACGAGCCGCATCGCCGGCTCGATCGGGAAACACCACTCCTTCTGGGCGATGTACTCCTTCAGGATGTCGGTCTGGATCGTGCCGGCCAGCCGCTCCGGCGGAACGCCCTGGCGCTCCGCCGCGACCACGTAGAACGCCAGCATCACCGCCGCCGGCGCGTTGATGGTCATCGAGGTGGAGACCTCGCCCAGCGGAATGCCGGCGAACAGCGTCTCCATGTCGTCGAGCGTGTCGACCGCCACGCCCTCCCTGCCCACCTCGCCCTCGCTGCGCGGATGGTCGGAGTCGTGCCCCATCAGCGACGGCATGTCGAACGCCGTCGACAACCCGGTCTGACCGTGATCGAGCAGGTAGCGGAAGCGCTCGTTCGTCTCCTCCGCAGTCCCGAACCCCGCGAACTGGCGCATCGTCCACAGGCGCCCCCGATACATCGACGGGTACACGCCGCGGGTGAACGGGAACTCGCCCGGAAGCCCGATCTCGTCCAGGTCGGGCAGGTCCGCCGCCGTGTACAGCGGCTCGACCGGCTCGCCGCTCAGCGACGTGAACAACGCATCGCGCTGCGCCGTCCGCGCGAACTTCTCGCGAAACCAGCGCTCGGCGTCGGTGAGCGGACGGGGAGTGGCGGCCACGAAAGGGAAGGGTATCCCGCGGGCCGAGCGGGTCCTACGCCACCGCTTCGCCGCTTCCCGAGGCGGCCGCCCCCGCGCCCAGCTCCCGGAGGCATAGCGCCGCCGTCCAGGCGAAGTCCCGGGCGCCCAGGCCACGGCCCGAGTCCGGCACAAAGTACTCGCGCATTCCGCCGCCCTCGATCGCCTCCATCATGCGGAAGCGGAGCTTGGCGGCCGAAACCGCGTCGCCGTAGCCCTCCAGGGCGAGCGCGCAGAGCCAAGTCACGTTCGTCCACACCGGGCCGCGCCAGTAGTTGCGAGGCGAGCGCTCCGGGTGCTCCCGGTCGAGCGAGCGCACACAGTACGGGGAGGCGAGCGGCCCGTCGGTCACTAGCTCGCGTACCGCGTCCACGTGCTCGCCCCCGAGCCCCGGGGCGAGCAGCGCCAGCGCCGACCCCGCGCTCGTGACCTCGAGCGTCCGCTCGTCAACCATGTCGAGGGGCCGGATCAGCCCGTCCGAGTCCGCGCGCGAGCGCAACGCGCCCGCCACCCGCTCTGACGCGGCGCGGCTCTCCTCGGCGATCCGCCCCTCTCCCAGCTTGTCGGCCAGCCACGCCAGGTCGGCGCAGGCGCGCGCCAGTATCGCCGAGAAGCCCGGGTCCAGCACCCGGAATGCGCCGCCGCGGGCGAGCCTCGACTGCGCCCAGTCGACCATGGTGCCGCGCCTGACGAGCGTCAGGAACCGGCGGTAGTGCTCGTCGCTCGGGCGCTCGGCCGCGTCGACCGAATGGGTGTCGCGGCGGTGCACGACCGTGACCTCGGGCAGCACGCGCCAAAGCGGCGCGTCCCACTCCACGGCGTTGTCGCGGCCCGACTCCCACGGGTGGATCAGCACCGGCTCGCCCGTGCCCCGCGGGTCGCGCTCCTCGAGCAGGAAGCGATGCCAGCCGAGCAGCGGCGTCAGCAGTTCGCGTGCGCGGGTCTCGTCCGGATGGCTCTCGAACAGGAGCCGCATGCAGGTGGCGGCGACCGGGGGCTGCGTGATCCCCGAGATCCGCCGGCCGTCCACGGCGAGGCGGCGGCCCCACCAGCGCGGACCGGGCAGGTAGCGGGCGTATGGGCGCACCACGGTCGTCAGGGCGCCGCGCAGGCGCCCGTTCACCCGGTCGGGGACGCGGGTGTGGAACGCGATGTGAGGGATCATCCCCTGCCGGTCGCGGGCGCCCGCGAGCGTCTCGAGCTCACGCCAGGCGCGCGCCGGGTCGAGCTCGGCCCACCCGAGCGCGGCGAGCGCCGAGTCCCAGTTCCACTGGTGCGGGTAGGTGGCGCGCGAGGGCACCGTGTAGCCGCCATTGTCGTTCGCGCGCAGCACGTTCTCGGCGCTCGTGCGCAGATCTGTGGCGGGGAACTTGATCATCTTGCCCGGCATGGACTACATAGGTACTCGGCCGGAACGGGTGGTTACGTGAGGGTTGGAAGCCGGCGCTTGGGCCGGCGCGCCCGGGCGACCGCGTAACCCCCGCCCCCGCCGAGGAGCGCAATCGCGAGCACTGCGGAGCCGATCTTGAGGATCGGGCCGAGGCGGTCGAAGCGCATGATCCGCCATCCCTCGGAGCGCGCGACCTTCTCGAGCGCCGTGTCCGGATTGACCGCCACCGGGTTGCCGACGGCCCGCATCATCGGGAGGTCCGACTCCGAGTCCGAGTACGCAAAGGACTCGGCCAGGTCGATCCCCTCGCGCGCCGCGATCTCGCGGATCGCCTCCGCCTTGCCCTCGCGGTAGGTGAACGGGCCGTCGGGCTGCCCGGTGTAGACCCCGTCGCGCACCTCGGAGCGCATGCCTATCCCGCCGTCGAGTACGAGCACGTGGGCGAGCACGTCCGCCAGCTCCTGGGAGGCGGCGGTGATGATGTACGCCGGGCGCCCCGCGTCCTGGTGGGCGTACGCCTCGTGGAGCACATCCCGATACAGGAGCGGCAAGATGCCCGCGAGCACGTCCGGGCCGAGCCGCTGGAGGTCCACCACGCGCTGGCCGGCGATCGCGTCGAGGATGCCCTGCCGCAGGAGGTCGGTGCTCTCGTCCGTGGACCCCCGGATCCTGAACTTCAGGTTCGCCCAGACGCCGCGAGCGAGCTGGCGCCGGGACAGCATCCCGTTCTTGTACGCCGCGCGCCCGAAGTGAAGCGCGCTCGAGCCCTCGATGAGCGTCTTGTCGAGATCAAAGAAGGCTGCTCCGCCCTGAGGCGCGCCGGCCTTCGCATCGCTTTGTCCTCGGTCGCTCACGTCCCGAGTCGCACGCTTCGCTCCCTGCGTCCGCGCGCTGCTCGGCCGGCGGGCCTCAGGTGCCGTTCACCTCGATGATCACCGCGTCGCCCTGCCCGCCGCCGGAGCAGATCGCCGCCACGCCGAGCCCGCCGCCGCGGCGCCGCAGCTCGTTCGCAAGCGTCATCAGGATGCGCGCGCCGCTGGCGCCGATCGGGTGGCCCAGCGCGATGGCGCCGCCGTTCACGTTGACCTTCGACTCGTTCACGCCGAGCATGCGCATCGAGTTGAGCGCGACCGAGGCGAACGCCTCGTTGATCTCGAACAGGTCGATCTCGTCCACCGAGAGGCCGGCCTTCTCGAGCGCGGCCTGCGTGGCGTTTGCGGGCGTGCGGGCCAGGTACGGGAACTCGTCCGCCACCGCGGCCTGGGCCACGATCGTGGCGAGCGGTGTGCGCTCGTTCCGCTTCGCCCACTCGTCGCTCGAGAGCACAAGGGCACCGGCGCCGTCGTTCACGCCCGGCGCGTTGCCCGCGGTGTGAGCGCCGTCCTTGCGGAACGCGCCGCGCAGCTTGGAGAGCGCCTCGAGCGACGACTCGCGGCGCGGCGCTTCGTCCACCTCGACCGTGGTGTCGCCCTTCTTCGACGACACCGTCACCTCAACGATCTCCTCCGGCAGCCGGCCCTCGTCCGTTGCCTGGACCGCGAGCTCGTGCGAGCGCAGCGCGAACTTGTCCATGTCCGCCCGCGTGATCTCGAGCTCCTCCCCGACCTCGTCGGCCTCCTCGCCCATGTGCTTGCCGGTGAACGGGTTGGTGAGGCCGTCGTGGACCATCGCGTCGAGTGCCTTGCCGTCGCCCATGCGGAACCCGAAGCGGGCCTGCTTGAGCATGTAGGGGGCGTTCGACATCGACTCCATGCCGCCGGCCACCGCCAGGTCGAGGTCGCCGGCGCGCACCGCCTGGTCCACCATCCCCGCCGAGCGCAGGCCGGAGGCGCAGACCTTGTTCACGGTCTCCGAGGAGACCTCCTTGGGAATGCCCGCCTTGATCTGCGCCTGGCGGCTCGGGATCTGACCCTGGCCGGCTTGCAGCACCTGCCCGAACACGACGTGCTCCAACTGCTCGGGCGCCACCTCGGCCCGCTCGAGCGCGGCGGCGATGGCGGTGCCCCCGAGGTCGGTGGCGTCGAACGAGGCGAGGCCGCCGCCCATCTTGCCGAACGGGGTGCGGGCGGCGCCGAGGATCACGGTCTTGGGCATCGAGTCAAATCTCCTTGTGCACTGAGAGGGATCGAAAACCTTAGACTGCCCGCCCCATGGTGGCCGTGAAAGCCAGGAGGGGCGCGCCGGAGGACACGGCCGCCGACACGCGCGTGGTCGCGCTGTTCGAGGGCGAGTCGCTCGACGACGAGCGGCTCCAGCGGCTGGTGGACCTCGGCGAGGCAAAGTCCGGCCTGAAGAAGGTCGCGCTCGCCCACGAGGACGCCCCCGGCGGCGGCCAGCGGCGCGTTCTGCTCGCGGGCCTCGGGAAGCGCGACGACCTGGACGCCGAGCGCGCCCGGGTGGCGGCCGCGGCAGCAGCCGCGCGCGCGAAGGAGCTCGGCGCGGTGTCGCTGTCCTGGGCCGCGCCGGACGGCGAGGGCGTGCCCGGTGCGATCGTGGAGGGCACGCTGCTGAACCTCTACTCGTTCGACCGCTTCAAGTCGTCCGGTGAGGACGAGAACGCCGGCGACAGCCTGGAGTCGCTCGAAGTGGCGGGCGACGCCGTGGGCGACGACGAGGTCGACCGCGCTCGGATAGCCGCCGAGGCCGCCAACGCGGCGCGCGACCTCCAGAACCTGCCGGCGAACTTCGCCACTCCGGCGTTCCTGGCCGATCGCGCGGCGGAGATCGCGGCCGACCACGAGGAGCTCGAGGTGGAGCTGCTCGACCGGGAGGCGATCGTGGCGCGCGGCATGGGCGCATTCGCCGGGGTGGCTCAGGGCTCGCATACCGAGCCGCGTCTGATCGTGCTGCGCTACCGCCCGGCGAACGCGACCGGGCCGCACCTCGGCTACGTCGGCAAGGCCGTGACCTTCGACACGGGCGGCATCTCGATCAAGCCCTCGGCGAAGATGCAGGAGATGAAGTTCGACATGTCGGGCGGCGCCGCCGTGATCGAGTCGACCGGCGCGATCGCCCGGCTGGGGCTGCCGGTCACCCTGACCGCGGTGGTGCCGGCCACGGAGAACATGCCGAGCGGGCACTCCGTCAAGCCGGGCGACATCGTGACGGCGATGAACGGCAAGACCATCGAGGTCAACAACACCGACGCCGAGGGGCGCCTGATCCTGGCCGACTCCCTCTGCTACGCGGTCGAGCAGGGCGCCGAGCGGCTCGTGGACATCGCCACGCTCACCGGCGGGGTGCTGGTCTCGCTCGGCCACACGTATGCGGGCCTCTGGTCGAACGACGACGACTGGTTCGAGGCCGTGGCCGCCGCCTCCGAGGCGACCGGGGAAATCGGCTGGCGCATGCCGCTCCACTCCGAGTACCTCGAGCTGACCAAGGGCAACTTCGCCGACCTGCAGAACGCGTCCGACCAGCGCGTGGCGGTCTCCAACTATGCGGCCGAGTTCCTGCGTCAGTTCGTCGACGAGCGGCCCTGGGTCCACGTGGACATCGCCGGAACCGCGTGGGGCATGACGCGCAACTATGTCGGCAAGGGTGCCAGCGGCTTCGGGACCCGCATGCTGATCGAGCTCGCGCGCAGAACGATTTCCTAGAGCCTCACAGGCCGCATCCCGTGCGTTCCTCGCGCAGACGCCCCGTTGTGTGACGTACGTCACACAAGGTTTAGCCCTGGCTGCCGATGGCTAGTGTGATCCGATAGCCGGAAATCGGCCCTGCTTGCGTGCGGGAGGAGACGCGCGAGCTCGGCAAGCCCTGGCGGCGCCGTGGCGCCCTGCCGGGCAGTTTCACCCGGAGGTGATGTTTCTCTGTCTCGACGGAGAGCGATTGTCGCGTGCGCATGCGCGGCGGGCGTGGTCGTGGCCGCGCCCATAGCCGAGAGCCGTCCAAGCGAGCAGATCTTCGCTTCGGCCGACGCCTTCCGGTCGGCCTCGAAGCCGGCCGGCTCGGACGTTCAGCGCACGTACATGAAGCTGCACACGAAAGCGAAACGACGGGGCGGCGACCCAGGCCGGAACATCCTGCTGAGGGGCGTCGCCAAGAACAACGACAACCTGCGGTCGGCCACCACTGCCGAGCTGCGCAAGTCGATCGGCGTTTTGAAGCGGATGACCGCCACGGTCCCCGCCGCGAGCGGCGCCGCCGCGAGCCCGCAGCTCGAGGCGATCGCCGCCTGCGAGTCGGGCGGTGACCCGACCGCCATCGGTGGCGGGGGCCTGTACCGCGGCAAGTACCAGTTCACATACGAGACGTGGGCGTCGGTCGGCGGCTCCGGAGACCCGGCTGCTGCCCCCGAGGCCGAGCAGGACGCGCGCGCCGCGGCCCTGCTGGCTCGCGACGGCGCCGGCCAGTGGCCCGTGTGCGGCGGGTGAGGCGCATGGAATCGATTCGAAGGACCATCCTTCTGGTCGCCTGCGCCGGCGCGCTCGGCTCCACGCTGATGCTCGCGTCCGCCGCCGCGCCGCCGACCGTTGGCCTCGGGGCCGCCGAGGCCGATGCGGCCGCCCAGACGGCGCCGAAGCGGTTCCGCGCCGCCTATCGGCGCTGGCGCACGCGGCTCCAGAGGCACGACCTGTTCGTCGGCCGTGACCTGCTTCCGTTGGTCCGGGCGGCGAACGGCGGCGCCCGGCCCCCGACGAAGCGCGAGCTGCGCCGGTCCGTTCACCGGATGCAGCGGCGCTGGGCGCGCTTCACGCGAACAACCCGGCGCGGCCGGAACGCCATGTTCAAGTTCAAGGTGCGCCGCGGCGTGCCGCGCTGGGGCAAGCAGCACCTGCGCGGCATCCGCTCGTGCGAGTCGCGAAACAACCCGCGCGCCGTAGGCGGCGGCGGGGCGTTCCGCGGCCTGTACCAGTTCACGATGAGCACCTGGTACGTGGTGGGCGGCACGGGCGACCCTGCCGCCGCGCCGCGTCACGAGCAGACCTGGCGCGCCTGGCTGCTGTTGAGCCGGCACGGCTCGGGGCACTGGCCGGTCTGCGGCTAGAAGCCGGAGCGACATGACCACTAAGGAGAGGCCCGCCGAATCGGCGGGCCTCTTTTCGTTCTTGCGGCCTCGGGCGTCCGCCGGGCTAGCGGCGCGGCTCCTGGTACTCCTCGTCGCGCACGACCTCGCCCTGCTCGTTGCGCTCGAAGTGGCGCTCGCGGTCCTCGTCCGGCGTCTCGGTGCGCTCGTGGTGCTCGACGGCGCCCTCGTCGCGCGCGGCCGCGGAGGCCCCGGTGGCGGCGGATCCGCCCCCGCCCTCAGCGTGGCGGCGGTCGAACTCCGCGGCGGCCTCCTTCTCGTCCATTTCCGGATGGCGGCTCGCGGCCTCGATGTGGCGGTCGCGGGCTTGGCGATGCTGCTCGTCGGCCTCCGCGGCCCGCTCGCGGGCGAGCGCGTCCTGGCGGCGCGCCTCGGCGGCCTGCGTGTCGGCCTCGGCCCGGGTGCGGTCCGCCTTTGCGCGATGGACCTCGGCGTCCCGACCGATCTCGCGCGCCTCGTGGCGCCGTGTCTCGAGCTTCCGCTGGCGGCCCTGGCGGCCCAGAAATACGAACAGCGCCAGCAGGATCAGCGCAACTACGACGATTGCGATGATGAGCCCAGTACTCATATACCCCTGTCTCCTTGCTCGACGGTGTGGAGACCCGGGTACCCGGATGGGCGAGCCCTACTCGGAAACCGCCTCTTCAGATTCCATCTTGGCGAGCTCGCGCTTCAGCACCTTGCCGGTCGCGTTTCGCGGCAGCTCGTCCACGAAAACGATCTCACGCGGCACCTTGTAGCGCGCCAGGTTCTCCTTCACGTAGCCCTTCAGGTCGTCCTCGCTCGCCTGCTTTCCGTGCTCGAGCACCACGAAGGCGCGCAGGCGCTGGCCGAAGTCCTTGTCCGCGACGCCGAGGGCCGCCGCCTCGGCCACAGCGTCGTGGCGTGACAGCAGGTCCTCGACCTCCTTCGGGAACACGTTCTCGCCGCCGGAGACGATCATCTCGTCGTCACGGCCCTCGATGAACAGGCGGCCGCCCTCGTCGAAGCGCCCGACGTCGCCGGTGGCCATGAGGTTTTCGATCACGTCCTTCGAGCCCCCGCCCGTGTAGCCCTCGAAGAGCATCTCGTTGCCCACGAAGATGCGGCCGGGCTCGCCCGGCGGGACCTCGCGTTTCTCCTCGTCGTACAGCTTCACGACGGTGCCCCGCGGCGGCTTGCCCGCCGTGCCGGGCGCGGCACGCATGTCGGCCGGGGTGGCAATCGATGCCCAGGCCACCTCGGTCGAGCCGTACAGGTTGTAGAGGTTGTCGCCGAAGGCGTCCATCCACTCGATGGCCAGGTCGCCGGGCAGCGCTGAGCCGCTCGCCGCCACCACGTTCAGCGACGAGACGTCGTACTTGCCGCGCACCTCCTCCGGCAGCTCGAGGATCCGCTGCATCATCACGGGCACCACGACGAGCACCTCGCACTGGTTGCGCGCGACCGCAGCCAGGCAGGCCTCGGGGTCGAACTTGCGGCGCAACACGTAGACGCAGCCGAGGATGAGGCCGAGCGAGAAGTGGGCGAAGCCCCAGGAGTGGAACAGCGGCGCGGCGATGTGGACCTTCTGGCCCGCCTTGAGCGGGATCTTCGACAGATACGACACCACGGGATCCATCGACTGCGGGTTCGCCCGCGAGGCGCCCTTCGGCGACCCGGTGGTGCCGCTGGTCAGGATCGTCGCGCGGCCCTCGCGCTCGGGCGGCACGACGTCCGAGGGGTCGCCGCCCGCGATCAGCTCGCCCAGCGTCGGGTACGGCAGGTCGTCCGAGTCGTGCCAGGCGATGAAGCGCTTGCGCCGCTTCGCGGCGTCGGAGAGCAGGTCGCCGAACTCCTCGTCGTAGACGATCGCCTTCGGCTTCTCGCGTCCGACCACCTCGGTCAGCTGGGGCGCCGCGAAGGCCGTGTTGAGGTAGAGCGCGTCGGCGCCCAGCTTGGAAATCGCTGCGGTGGCCTCGATGAAGCCGCGGTGGTTGCGGCACATCACCGCCACGCCGTCGCCCTCCAAGATGCCGGCGTCCGAGAACGCGTGGGCGAGCCCGTTCGAGCGCTCGTGCAGCTCGCGGTAGGTGAGCTTCCCGAGCTCGTCCACGATCGCGGTCTCGTCGGGGAAGCGGTCCGCGAGCGCGATAGTGCCCGCCGCCGGGCTGCGGCCCCAGCGGGCCAGAGTCTGGACGACCTTGAGGGCCCGGTCGGGCCGCATCGGCCTGATCACCCCCGCCTCGGCCAGGATCTTCACGCCTCCGAGCGTGTAGGCGACCCGGCCGGGCAGGCTCATTACCTGCTCCCTCACGACACCGATCTTTTCACGCGGCGCGCTTCGGGGACGCAGTTTCGGTCAGCGGCGGCCAGCTCGACGGCGGTCCGGCGGGCCGGCGGATCTTGTGCGGCTCCCCGGGGGGCAGGCCGCCGAGGAGCGCCCTGGTCGCGGGGCGGCGGAGCTGCTCGAGGACGGTCCGGTCGGCCGTCTGGATCACCTCCTGCCGCCGCCTCGCGCTCATCATGTTGCGGCCCATTGCCCGGAGGTCGTCGGGCGTCGGCTCGATCGTCACGACGTCGGTGCCGAGGCTGCGCACCTTGCGGGTCTCGTGGACCAGCCGTCGTCCGTTCGCGCCGCGGCTCAGGGCGCCGAGCCAGTCGCGCGGGTCGGCCGAGGTGCCGGGCTCGCCGGAAAGCGGGTTCAGGCAGATCACGATGTCGAGCCCGCGACCTGCCAGCAGGTCGAGGCTCGACGGCGAGCACACCCCGCCGTCCACGTAGCGGCGCCCGCCGATCTCCACCGGCCGGTAGAAGCCCGGGATCGCGCAGGACGCCGCGACCGCGTCCGCGACCGGAGCGTGCGGGGCGTCCTCACGGCCGAACGGGACGCGCCGCCCGCTCTGGTAGTCGCAGGTCACCGCCCAGAAGTTCGGGTGGTCGACCCAGCCGTCCGGCACGGCGCGGCCCACCACCTCCTTGAGCGGCTCGGTCGAGACGAGACCGGCCGGCAGCCAGCCGGCCATCAGCTGGAGCGGCGTGTGGCGCAGCGGGTTCGACAGTGCCGTGAAGGCCATCCGGAGCGAGCCCGGGCCGATTCCGGGGAGCCCCCGGTGGAGCCGGAAGACGGCGCCCGCCGCGCGGTCGGCGTCCGCGGCGGGCCGGCCGTCGGGCCCGGTGAGTCCCTCGAACGACTCGCCGCGCGAGTGGGCGACCATGAACCAGGGCGGCACGCCGGCCGTGAGCAGCGACCCGATCATCGCGCCGGCCGAGGTGCCAACGACGTGGTCGGCGCTCGCAGGGTCCCATTCGGTCTCGCGCGCGAGCGCGTGGAGAGCGCCGGTGAGCCAAGCGCCGCCGAGCACCCCGCCGGCTCCGAGCACCAGCCCCGCCTTTATGGCCATTCCGTCCCCTTCAGCCCGCGGTATAAACGCATTTGGCTCTACCTCACAGGGTAAGTGCAGGTGTGCGCACGCTCACGATCGTCCTGCTGCTGTCGGCGATCGCCGCCTCCGGTTGCCAGTATCCACGCGACCCGGACGGCACGCTGAACCGGGTGGAGGGCGGGGTGATGCGCGTGGGTGTGACCGAGGCCGATCCCTGGGTCGCGCTCGAGGGCGACCGCCCCGTGGGCGGCGCCGAGGTTCCGTCCCCGGGCGTGACGGTAGGCGGTCAGGACTCGTCGCTCTCCGGGTCCCAGTAGGCGTCCTTCCGCCACGGCGGCCGTACCCCCTCGTCGAGCGGGCGATAGTCCCGCCGGTCGAGCGTCTCGAGCGGGACCAGGCGCAGGCCCTCGCCCGTCGTGGTGCGCTCGTGCAGATCGTGGCCCGGCAGCAGCGGCACGCGGCGCGTCACGGCGCGCCGGGCGCCCGGCAACAGGAACTGGCGCGGCAACAACGGGCGCGGCCCGCCGCGCAACTCGTATCGCACGGGGATGTGGCCGGCGTGGCTGCCGCGCGAGACGCGCGTCCAGCCGGTGCGCCCCGTCCAGCGGTCCTTGCACCGGTACTCCTTGCAGCCCTGCCAGTGCCGGTGCGAGCTGGCCCGCACCCAAGCCCGCCCGTCGGGGTCGAGGCGGACCA
Source organism: uncultured Thermoleophilaceae bacterium (assembly GCA_963733885.1). Lineage (GTDB taxonomy): Bacteria > Actinomycetota > Thermoleophilia > Solirubrobacterales > Thermoleophilaceae > JACVRW01. The sequence goes on from CAVTES010000004.1 coordinate 242,474, forward strand.
CGTAGGCCTCCCAGTCGTCCCGGTGGGCGCCGGGGTAGGCCGGGGCACGCCGGACGAGCCCCTGCATTCGGGCGCCGTTCCAGACCCTGTCCCACAGCTCGTCGGAGCCCGCCCACACGGTCCGCGAGTCGGGGTAGTAGAGCCAGTACTGGACGTACGTTCGCCCGTAGCGCCGGATTACGCGCGTGAATGCGGTGGTGCGCTGGCCTGCGCGCGTGCGGTGCGCATCGAGGTCGGGCTCGTCGGGGGCATCCGCGCAGGCGGGGTCGCGGCAGCGGCGCCAGTCCACGGGCACCTGGCGCTCGCCAGGCTCGTAGACGAGGTTGGGCGCGAGCTCCCGAACCAGAGCGGCGTCGCGATCCCCGTACGCCTCCGCAAGGGAGCCGTCACCCTCGTGGCAGTCCTGCTTGATCGTGCACACCAGCCGGAATGTGAGGAAGCCGCCGAAGGAGCGGCCGTCGAAGCGGGGAGCCACGGTCACGAGGGCGCCGAGGGCGAGCGACACGAGGAGCACGAGGGAGACGAGCTCGATGGTGCCCTGGCCGCGCTCGCCGGTGCGCCGGCCGCGCTCGCCGGTGGAGCGCACCCGCCGGTGTGCGAGCGGCACCAGCGCGAGCGCCGCGCCAGCCACCCACGCGAGGGCAACAAAAGGCTGCCGGAGGCCGAGGGCGTCGCGCGCGAGGAAGCCGGCCGAGGCGCCTCCGGCGAGCCCCGCCCAGAGGACGGTCGCGACCAGGTGGACCGCGCCGAGCACCCCTCAGTCCTCGAACAGGTAGGCGTGCGGGTTTATGCAGTCGTTGACGATGCCGAGCGCCTCGCCGAGGGGAAGCCCCTCGATGGCGGCGATCGGATGCTCTCGCTCGTAGCGCCAGCGCTGATAGCCGAGGCAGCCGATCCAGGCGTGCCGTGCGACGCTGCCGATACCGCGGATCCCCCGCATGTCGTCGGCGACGCCCCGAGGGGGAACGGGGGGCGCGGAGGCGCGCGGCGTTGGCGGCGAAGCGGGCGGCGCGCCGGCGCGCGGCGCGGGAACCGTCGTCGCGGGCGCCGGCCCGACCGCGGCGGGCGTCCTGGCAAGCTCCAATCCTCCCGGCACCCTCGCGATCCGCTTCGCAACGAGCTCCCCCAGCCCGCGCTCGCTCTCGCGCCCGGCGAAGGCGGCTGCCGCCCCCAACACCAGCGAGGCCATCAGCACCAGGGCCACCCACTCGACCGCCGCCTGTCCGCCCTCCCAGTGCATGCCGCGCGACCGTACGGCCGCGCGGCTCACACGTGGGCTTCGAACGTGACGCTATGCGGACAACTTGGCGACGGCTATATGCGTCCCGCGGCCTGACGCTGGCGGCGAGCGATCGCGTCGACGATCACGGCGGCCAGCAGCACCGCGCCCGTCACCATGAACTTCACCGACGTCTCCAGCCCGAGCAGGTCCATCCCGTTCGAGATCGACTGGATCACAAGCGCGCCCAGCAGGGCGTGCCACACGCTCCCGCGGCCGCCGAACAGGCTCGTGCCCGCGATCACCGGCGCGGCGATCGCCAGCAGCAGGAAGTCACCCGCTCCCGACGACTGGTTCACCGCCAGCAGCCGGGAGGCGGCCATGATCCCGCCGACCGCGGCCATGGTCGAGGAGATCATGAATACGATCACGCGCACGCGGGTGACGTGGATGCCCGCGCGCCGCGCGGCCTCGGCGTTACCGCCCACGGCGAAGATGTGCCGCCCGAACGTGGTGCGGGTCGTGACGTAGAAGAAGAACAGCACGAAGCCGAGCAGGATCAGAATTGCGAGCGGCACCCCGCGATCGTCGTTGAGAACCCAGACCGCCCCGAGCGTCACCACGGCGACCAGCACGATACGGAGCACGAGCGTTCCCAGGGGCGGCGCCGAGAGCGCCTCTCGCAAGCGTCGCTGCCGTCCTAGCAACGTGATCGCCGCGAACGCCCCGATCGCCAGGAAGGCGAGGATCCAGCCGACGGTGTCGCTGTAGAAGGTCGACGTGAGCCCGACGATCTTCGAGTTGGTGATGTTGATCGTCCCCGTCTCGCCCAGCACCTCCAGCTGGGCCCCCGGCCACGCGAGCAAGCCGGCCAACGTGACCACGAACGAGGGTATGGCGAAGCGCGTGAAGATCGAGCCCTGGAACAGCCCGATCGCCGTCCCGGCAAGCACGGCGGCCGCGATCCCCAGATAGGGCGACCACCCCTTTTGCTCCACCAGCACCGCCATGATCGCGGCGCACAGGCCGCTCACGGCGCCTACCGACAGGTCGATCTCGCCGAGTAGCAGCACGAGCACCACGCCCACGGCCACCAGTCCCACGGCGGTGGCCTGGAGCACCAGGTTGGTCAGGTTGGCCGAGCTGAGGAACGCGCCTTCCTGGGTGTAGAAGATCAGCCAGATCACCGCCAGCGCGATGACCACGCGCAGCTCGGCCAGGTCACCCTGGATGAAGCGGCGCAGGATGTCTGCACGCGGCGGGGCAGCCTCGGTGTCGGCTGTGGCGGCCGCGCCGCCGCCTCCCGACGCGCTCATCGCTCGCCCTCGCGCCCGCCGGTGGCGCCCGTGATGGCCGCCACGACCTCCTCCTGGCTTGTCTTGCCCGCGTCGAGGTCACCGGCCTCGCGCCCCAGCCGCAGGACATAGATGCGGTCGGCCACCTCGAAGACGTCCGCCAGGTTGTGGCTGATCACCACCACCGCTTCCCCCTCCTCCTTCAGGCGCTTTACCAGGCCCAGGACCATCGCGGTCTGGCGCACTCCGAGAGCGGCCGTCGGCTCGTCGAGGACCACCACCTTCGGCTCGCCGAGCAGCGAGCGCGCGATGGCCACTTGCTGGCGCTGCCCGCCGGACAGCGTGCCGACCTCCGACCGCATGTTCACGATCGTCACGGCCAGGCGGCTGAGCAGCTGGCCGGTCTGCTTCTCCATCGAAGTCTCGTCGAGGGCGAAGGTGCCCTCCTCGCGGCCCAGGAAGAGGTTCTCGACCACGTCGAGGTTGTCGCACAGCGCGAGGTCCTGGTAGACGGTCGCTATGCCGAGCGCGACGGCGTCCGTGGGCCCGTGGATGTTCACCTCGTTCCCCTCGAACAGGATGCGTCCCTCGTCGGCCGAGTGGATGCCCGCGATGGTCTTCACGAGCGTCGACTTGCCGGCGCCGTTGTCCCCCACGAGCGCCACGACCTCGCCCTCGTGGACCTGGAAGTTCACGTCGCTCAGCGCCTGTACGGGGCCGAAGCTCTTGCTGACCCCTTCCAGAGCGAGCACAGGTGTCTTCGTGTCCATCGTCCGAAGGCTCCTTTCCTGGACCCGGGAGTGCCCGGCGGCGCATCGTGCGCCGCCGGGCCCCACCCCGGAATTCCCTACTGAATGCCCGCTTCCTTGCAGGCTGACGCGTACTGCCCCGAGCAAATCTCGTCCACCGGGTAGAACTGGTCCTTCACGATCGTGTCGTTGATGTTGTCCTTGGTCACCGCGATCGGCTCGAGCAGGACCGACGGCACTGCCTTCATGCCGTTGTCGGTCTCGCCGTTGACCATGTCGGCGGGCGGCTGCTCGCCGCGCACCAGCGCCACAGCCAGCTCGGCCGCGGCGTCGGCCTCCGGCTTGATCGCCTTGTAGACGGTCATGTACTGCTCGCCGATCAGGATCCGCTGGACCGCGGCCAGCTCGGCGTCCTGGCCGGTGGTCGGGCGGGTCTTCGGGTCGACGCCGTTGCCCTTCATCGCCGCGATCGCGCCGCCGGCCGTCCCGTCGTTGGCCGCGTAGACGCCCACGAAGCCGTCCTTGCCGAGCGCCGTGATCGCCTGCTCCATCTCCTGCTGGGCCTCGTCGGGGCTCCAGTCGGGGGTGTCGAACTCACGCCCCACCTTGAACGGGCTGTCGTCGATGACGCTGTGTGCGCCCTTCTTGAACAGCGTGGCGTTGTTGTCCGTGGGCGCGCCGTTGATCATCACGATGTCGCCCTGGGCGCCGTCCTCCTCGAGCTTGTCCACGAGGCTCTGGCCCTGCAGCTGGCCGACCTTCTCGTTGTCGAACGAGATGTAGTAGTCCACGTCCGCGTCGAGGATCAGGCGGTCATACGAGATCACCGGGATGTCCTGCGACTTCGCCCGGGTTACGAGCGGACCCGCGGCGGCCCCGTCTACCGGGTCGAGCACGAGCACCTCGGCGCCCTGCGTGATCGCCGCCTCGGTCTGCTGCTGCTGCTGGGTGGCGTCCTGGTCTGCGTTCGAGTAGATGATCTCGCAGTCCGGGCAGAGCTCCTTCACCTTGGCCTCGAAGTTGGGCCGGTCGTGAGCCTCGTAGCGGGCGGTCTTCGTCTCCGGCAGGAGCAGCGCGATCTTGCCGCCGCCACCGCTGTCGCCGCCTCCACCGCCTCCGCCGCCGTCGTCGTCATCGTCGTCGCCGCAGGCGGCGACAGCCATCGCGAGGGCGAGCGCCATCACGACGGCCAACAAGCTCCATCGTCTGTCCTTCATTGGGGGGTCCTCCTCCTCCTTAGGTTTCCGTCTCCGTGGCCTGCAGTGCCGGCGTCCGGGCTCCCTGAGCCAGGCTCACCTCCTGAAGCACGAGCGCAACCGCCCCGAGCAGCTCGGCCCGCTCGCCGAGCTCCCCTGGCACGATCCGCACGTCCTCTCCCGCGCTCGGTATTGCGCGGAGGCTGACCGACTCCCTGAGCGGGTCCAGCAGCAGGGCGCCGGCCTGGCCCATGCTGCCCCCGACCACGATCCGCGCGGGGTTCACCAGATTGCAGAGATTTGCCACGGCCACCCCGATGTGGCGACCGGCGTCGGCGAGCGCCCGCCGGCAGCCGGGGTCACCGTCGGCCGCGCGGCTCAGCACGGCCTCGGGGTCGAGGTCCTCGCCGAAGCTGCGTGACAGCAGGGTGGCGATCGCGGCGGCCCCGGCATATGTCTCGAGGCAGCCGCGGTTGCCACAGCGGCAGATGTCACCCGTCTCGTCGATCGTCGTGTGGCCGATTTCGCCGGCCGTGCCGCCGGCTCCTTCAAACAGCCTGCCGCCGATCACGATGCCGGCCCCGATCCCGGTGGCGAGCTTCAGGTACACCACGCTCGGCGACCCGCGCCCGGCGCCCCAGGTGGACTCGGCGAGCGCGCCGAGGTTGGCGTCGTTTCCCACGCGCACGGGCAGGTCGAGTAACTCCGCCATGCGCTCCTGAGGCAAGGTGCCGGCCCAGCCCGGCAGGATCGCCGAGGACCCGACCAACCCGGTGTTCTGCACCGGGCCCGGGATTCCCATCCCTACGCCGATCACCCGCTCCCGGTCGGCGTCGAGGTCGTCGAGCAGGCGGTCCACCAGCTCGGCCGCTCTCACCATCCCCTCGTCGGCCTGGTAGTCGTCGGTCATCTCGACCCACTGCTCGGCGAGCACCTCGTGCGAGAGGTCGGCGAGCGCCACCGCCAGATGGCGCTTTCCGAAGTCGATGCCGAGCGCGAAGCCGGCCGAGGGGTCGAGCGCGATCAGCGCCGGCGGACGGCCGCTGCCCGCGGCCTCGCGACCGCTGTCGCGGCGGTCCACCACGAGCCCCTCGTCATGGAGCTCGGCCACGATGCTCGACACGGTCGAGCGCGACAGGCCCGTCCAGCGGGCGATGTCGGCCCGGCTCGCGACCCCAAGGGTCTGCAGTGCCTTCACCACCTTCTCCCGGTTCGACTCTCGCAGCGAGCCCAGAGCCCCGGGTTGCTCTCCTCTCACCGGGAGGGATCCTCTTTCGCTCTCGGGGGGTTTGTCAAGGCTTCGGCATAAGTTTTCCGTGTTAAGGCATTGTTTTGTTTCGAGTCCGGCGAAAAGGTGATTCGGTTGTCGGGGCCCGTGGTATGTCATGGGGGTGCCCGTCGATGCCTCTCAAAGCTCGGGCGCCATTCCCGTCGGAATCGAGGCACTCGCCGGGCGCTACGACCCGGACGTGATCGACGTCCCCGGCGGGCGCGCGCTCGTCCGGCTCCGCGTTCGCGGCGCGGAGGACTGGGACGCCCGCATCACGGGTAGCCGGTTGCGGCTGGGTCCGGCGAGTGACGGCATGGAGCCGGACGCGGCCATCGCCGCAGACCCGGCGACCTGGATGCGCATCGCCGGCGACGTGCGCGCGGGCATGAAGGCGTTCCAGCGCGGCAGCCTGCGAGTACGCGGCTCGCTGCACCTAGGCGTGGGCTTCCTGGCCGCGACGAGCGGCGCGTCGGAGCCCGGGCGGCTCACGTTCGAGCGCCTCCGCACGCGTGGCTGCGAGGTGTCGATCCTGTCCGCGGGCGTGGGCCCCGACGTGCTCCTCTGCCTCCACGGCCTGGGCGGCACGAAGGCGTCCTTTCTCCCCACCGCGGCGGCGCTCGCGGACAAATACCGCGTGGTGGCCATGGACATGCCGGGCTTCGGCGAGTCGGACAAGCCGATCGCCGCCCCCTACGACTCTGAGTGGTTCGCCCGTTCCGCGTTCGACGTGCTCGATGCGCTCGAGGTGGACGCGGCCCACATAGCCGGCAACAGCATGGGGGGGCGCGTCGCGATCGAGGCCGGCCTGATGGACCGCTCGCGCGTGCGCTCGCTCTCCCTGCTGAGCCCCGCGCTGGCCTGGCTTCGCGACCGCCGCTGGGCGCCCGTCGTGCGGCTGCTGCGTCCCGAGCTCGGTCTGCTGCAGGTGGCGCCGCGCTCGGTGACCGACCGCCTCGTGCGCATGCTCGTGCCCGGCGGGAACGACGGCTGGGCCGCGGCCGGCGTGGACGAGTTCCTCCGCGCGTACTTCACCCCGCGCGGGCGCGCCGCCTTCTACGCGGCCGCCCGCAACATCTACCTGGACGAACCCCACGGCGACGACGGCTTCTGGCCCCGCCTGGGCGAACTCTCCCCGGATGCCCTGTTCGTCTGGGGCCGCCACGACACACTCGTGCCAATCGCATTCATGAAGCACGTGGAGCGCGCGCTACCCGGCGCCCGCCACGTGGAGCTCGACTGCGGCCACGTGCCGCAGCTCGAGCGCCCGCGCGAGACGCATGCAGCGATGCTCGACTTCATGCGCGGGCGCTAGCCCCGACGCACGCTGTCCTGGCCTGCTGTTCGTACGGAACAGCTAGGCCGGACACTTGCCCCTGGGCGCGGCTCAGAAATCGCCGCCGCCGAAATCGCCGCCGCCGAAGTCCCCGCCCCCGAAGTCGCCGCCACCGAAGTCGCCGAAGTCGCCCATGTTCTCGCCCCCGTAGGCGTCGCCCGGCGCCCCGAACGCGCCTCCGAGCAGCGAGCCGACGAAGAGGCCCGGCAGGAGCCCGCCGCCGAAGAAGCCGCCGGCCCACGGCGCGAGCGCGGGACCCGCCTGCCAGTAGGGGACCCGCTCGCCGTGCACTGTTACCTGCCGTGCGTCCGGCTCCTCGCCGTCCTGGATGCGAACGGCGTCCGCGGCGCAGGCCGGCACCGGGCGAGGCTCCCCGCCCGGGGGCGCCCACTCCACGTCGGTCACGGACGGACCGTGGCGCGGATCGAAGAAGCAGGGCGGGCGCCGCTCAGGGGCCGGCTGCCCCACCATCTCCGCCTTCGCCGCCTCCATGGCCCAGCGCCCCTCCTCGAGCAGCTCCGTGACCCGCTGCAGGTCCTCGGGCCGCCGCGCCAGGTCGAGCGCCTCGCTGGCCTGGGTGTAGCGCTCCACGGCCAGGCCGTAGTGCTGCTTGGCCTCGGGATCCACGTCCGCCATCTCCATGTCGATGTCGAGCGCACGGATGTCGTCGCCGAGCGCGACCACGTCGTCGCGCGCGACCTCGCGCACCTCGGCGAACTCGGCCTCCTCCCGCTGCCTGCGCTGCCGCCGTCGCGACAGGCCGAAGATGGCGAGCGGCACGGCCAGGATCAGCAGGAACAGGAGCCCCACTGGGAAGCCGCCGCCCTCGCCGCTTCCCGATCCCGATTGCCCATCGGCGCGCGCGTCGCCGACCCGCCGCACGAAGTCCCCGAGCACGCCGGCTGGTCCGGCGCCGCGCTCGGCCTCGAAGGCCTGCGACGCAAGCTCGCCGGCCTCACCGCTCGCGGAGCACGCCGTTCGTGGACCCCGCGCGGAACGCGTCGCCGATGACGGCCGCGTACGTGCCCGGCTCGTCCACCGCGCCCGCGACCTCGCGCAGGGCGGCCTCCGGGTCGCCACCGGCCTCGTCGGCGGCCGCGGCGGGAAGGATGGCGATGTACAGCGGGCCCGCGTCCTCGCGGGCGATCGCCTCGCGGAGGCGGTCCGCCTGGCGCTCCGAGATCGCCCGCTCGGCGTCGGGGTCCACATAGACCGGGTCCTGCCGAAGGCTCTCCGCCGCGGCGGAGAGCCGGTCCTGGGCGTGGGCCGTCCCCGCGAGCACCAACAGCGCGGACAGGACAGCGAGCAGGAGGCGCACGGACTGGCGGTACCCGCCGCCGCGCGATACAACCTCCCCATGACCTTCCCGCCTGGCCCCAGGCTGCCGCGCCTCCTCCAGGCGGCGCGCGTCACGGCCGGCCCGTACTCGTGGATGGAGAAGCGCCGGCAGCGCTACGGCGACGTCTTCTCGTCGCACTTCCCGTTCTTCGGGCGCGTCGTGTACGTGGCCGACCCAACCCTCATCAAGGAGGTCTTCGCCGGCGACCCTGCGGTCTTCCACGCCGGCGCGGCCAACGCCACGGTGCTCGGCGACGCGCTCGGCGAGCACTCGCTCCTGACTCTCGATGACGGCCGGCATATGTCACAGCGTAAGCTGCTGCTGCCGCCGTTCCACGGACAGTCCGTGCGCCGCTACGCCGAAGTAATGGCCGCGGCCGCCGCGGACGAGGTCGCCCGCTGGCCCGTGGGCCGCACCTTCGCGCTGCGCCGGCGCATGCAGGCGATCACCCTCGAGGTGATCCTGCGGGCGGTGTTCGGCGTGCGCGACGGCGAGCGCATGGACCTGTTCCGCGCCCGCATCCCGCGCCTCGGCGAGCTTTCGAGCCCGCTCGACTGGCTGCCGTTCATGCAGCGCGACCTCGGCGGGCTCACGCCGGCGGCGCGCTTCCGCAAGGCGGTGGCCGCCGTGGACGAGCTGCTCTACGCCGAGATCGCCGAGCGGCGGGCGCTCGATCCGGACGCCTCGGCCGAGCGCGACGACGTGCTGACGGTGCTGCTGGGAGCGCGCCACGAGGACGGCTCGCCGATGAGCGACGTGGAGCTGCGCGACGAGCTGATGACGCTGCTCACGGCGGGCCACGAGACCACCGCGACCGGGCTGTCATGGGCCTTCGAGCGGCTGCTGCGCCACCCGCGCGTGATGGCGCGGCTCGTGGAGTCCCTCGACGACGGGGACGAGTACCTCGACGCGGTGGTGAAGGAGACGCTGCGTCTGCGGCCGGTGGTGGTGGACGTTGCGCGCCTGCTCCGGCAGGACATCGAGCTGGGCGGCTGGCGGCTGCCGGCCGGCACGCTCGTCCTCCCGGCCATCGCGGCCGTGCACGTGCGGCCCGACCTCTACCCGTCGCCGCTGGAGTTCCGCCCCGAGCGGTTCGTCGACGGCGCGGCCGAGTCGTACGCCTGGATCCCGTTCGGCGGCGGGGTGCGGCGCTGCATCGGGGCGTCGTTCGCGCAGGTCGAGATGCGGGTGGTGCTGCGCGAGGTGCTGCGCCGGGTTCGCCTGCGGGCGCCGTCGCAGCGGCCCGAGCGGCCGCAGGTGCGCCACGTGACCGTGGTGCCCGCGCGCGGTTGCCGCGTGGTGGTGGAGGAGCGCCTAGCCCTCCCGGAGGCCGGCGAGCGCGAGGAGGTCGGCGGCCGGCCGGTCGAGGTCGTCTAGCGCGCCGGCCAGCTCGCCCCCGGCGAGGCGCTCGACCTTCGCCCGCAGCGCCTCCCCGTCCATCGGCTTCGCGGGCGACCCGAGCGCGGCCTTTACGCGGGCGATCTCATCGCCGTCGTCGCTCAGGACGAACTCGGATTCGAGCAGCGTGCGGTCCGGGCGCACCTCGATCTGCTTCGCTCGCTCGACGGCCTCGGGATCGACCTCGTCGAAGCTCTCCACCACCGGCGGCCCGCGGAGCAGCGTGTAGGCCGTCAGGTATGGGATCGAGAACTTCGCCTGCAGGCCGTCGGCCGGCTCGGGGCCCACCGCCGCGGCCTGGAGTGACACCGGGTGGACCGTCACGGTGAGCGGCGCCGGCGCGCGGTCGCGCAGCCCGTCCGCCGCCTCGATCGCGCCGTGCGTCTGCAGGCAGCAGGGCCAGGCCTTGATCCAGTTCTCGTCGATCGCGCGGCGACCCGGCTCGGGCTGCGCGTAGCGGCCGCCGGTGGCCTCCTCCCAGCCGCGCGCCGCGGCGTCGAGCGGCACGCGCGCCCCGCCCCGGGCGAGGCGGGCCGCCCGCACGCCGGACGCCGCCGCCAGGCCCACTTGGAGCGACTTGCCGTCCGAGCCGAACGCGGCGCGCAGGCCGGTGGCCTGCAGCAGCGCCAGCGCCACGGCCTGCTCGCGCGGCGCGCCCAGCAGGCGCGCGGCCGTCACCGCCGCGCCCACGCCGCCGCACACCGCGGTCGGGTGCCAACCGGCGTCGTAGTGGGCGGGGTGGCTGGCCCGTGCGAGCGCGCCCATCGCCTCGAAGCCCTCCTCGTAGGCAGCGAGCGCGTGGGCGGCGCTGCGGCCAAGCTCTGCCGCCAGCACCAGCGCCGTGGGGGCGGTTGGAGCGCTGAGGTGCGAGATGCCGGGCAGGTAGGTGTCGTCGAAGTCGAGCACGTGCCCGGCGGTCCCGGCGAACGCGACGGGGTCGCCGAGCTCGCCCGCCGCCCGGGCCGCCGGCTCGCGCGCGCCGCGCGCGGCGCAGGCGAGCCAGTCGAGGAGCGCGACGCGGTAGCCGCTCACGCGAGCTCGTCCAGCCTCGCGCGGAACGTGCCCGCACCGAGCACCTCGGCCCCGCTCCGCCGCACGCGCTCCGCCAGCGCGCCGTCCGAGGTGACCACCCGCAGCGGCTCCGCGGAGGCGGCTGCGAGCGCCGCGATGTCGTCGTCCGCCGCGTTCGGCCCGAGCCGCGAGGCGAACCGCACCTCGACCTCGCCGGTGTCGTCCAGCTCGAAGGGGCGGCCGTCGAACACCACGGTCACGGGCTCGCCGAGCCGGCTCGAGCTCCTCGACCAGCTCGCGCATCGCCCGCGGGCGGTCCCGCCACCAGCCCGTCGGCCGCGAGCCGATCACGTTCATGCCGTCAACGAGCCAGCGGGTCATTCCGCGCGGGTGAGGCGCTCGCTCTCCTCCCAGAGGCGGCGGCGGGCGCCGGCGTCGTAGGCCTGCCCGTGCGGGGCCGACTCGCGGGTGCCGTCGAAGAAGCGGCCGGTCACGCCGTCGAGGGCGGGGTCGGCCACCAGCCGGACCACAGCCTCCACCCCCTCCTCCACGCTGCTACGCGGGGGGCCGAGATTGTCGAGCACCATCTTGGTGTCCATCAGCGTGGCCGGGTGGAGCGCGTTCACGGTCACGTCGCGCCCCGCCAGGCGCTCGGCCAGCTCGACGGTGAACAGCACCTGCGCCAGCTTGCTCTTCGTGTACGCCGTGTAAGCGTCGTAGCCGCGCTCGAACATAAGGTCGCCCCAGTCGAGCGGGGCCTGCCCGAGCGAGGAGACGTTCACGATGCGCGCCGGCTCGCGCATCCGCGGGAGCACCAGCTCGGTCAGGAGGAAGTGCGCCAGGTGGTTGACCGCGAGGGTGAGCTCGTGCCCGTCGGCGCTCTCCCGCCGCCGGGGCTCGATCACGCCCGCGTTGTTCACCAGCGTGTCGAGCTCGCCGGCCTCGTCCGCCAGCCGGCGAACCTGGCCGAGGTCGGCCAGGTCGGCCACGAGCCCCGCCTCCGCGCCCACATCGCGCGCCACGTCCTCGACCTTGCCGGGGTCGCGGCCGTGCACGAGCACATGGGCGCCGCGCGCGGCCAGCTCTGCGGCGACCCCCCGGCCCAGCCCGTCGGTGGAGCCGGTCACCAGGATGCGCTGCTCCTCGAGCGGCCTCACTTCTGCCTCCTCACGATGAGGACGATGAACGCCAGGAGCAGCAGGCCGGCGGCCACCTGGGCGGCCAGGGAGACGCCGATGCCGTCCTCGTCGGCGGCGTCGCGGATCGTGGAGAACATCAGCGATGCGCCAAAGAAGACGACGATCGCCCAGAGCAGCGTGTTCCGGTCCACGGCCGGGCACGATAGCCGCGACCTCTAGTGTCGGAACGCGTGAACGATCGCCCCGTTCTCGCCGGCGCCCTCGGCGCCCTCGTGATCGCGTTCTCGGCGATCCTCGTGCGGCTGGCCGAGGTCTCGCCGTCCACGGCGGCGTTCTTCCGCTGCGCGTACGCGGTGCCGGTGCTCGGCCTGCTCGCCTGGATCGAGCGCCGCCGGTACGGGCCGCGCCCGCCACGCGAGCGCATGATCACCCTCGGAATAGGGGCGCTGTTCGCCGCCGACTTGATCTTCTGGCATTACTCGATCCAGGCCGTTGGGGCCGGGCTTGCCACCGTGCTCGGGAACGTCCAGGTGGTGCTGGTGGCGCTGCTCGCCTGGGCGTTCCTCGCCGAGCGGCCATCGAACCGCACGCTGGCCGCCATCCCCGTCGTCTTCGTGGGCGTGGTGCTGATCTCGGGCGTGGTGGGCGCGGGCGCCTACGGCGACGACCCGTTCCTGGGCGTGGTCTACGGCGTGGCCACGGCGATCGCCTACGCGCTGTTCATCCTGGTCCTCCGGCATTCGAACTCCGACCTGCGGCGCCCGGCCGGGCCGCTCTTCGACGCCACGCTCAGCGCCGCCGTCTTCTGCGCGCTTGCGGGCGTGCTGATCGGCGACATCGACTGGGTCCCGGACCTCGAGGCGCAGGCGTGGCTGGTGCTGCTCGCGTTGTCCTCCCAGGTGGTCGGCTGGCTCCTGATCTCGGTGTCGCTGCCGCGCCTCCCCGCCGTGCTGACCTCGATCCTGCTGATGCTCCAGCCCGTGTGCACCGTCGTGCTCGGGGCGCTGCTGCTGTCGGAGGAGCCGTCGGCCGTGCAGCTCTCCGGGGTAGCGATCGTGCTGGCCGGGGTGGCCCTCGCAACGCTCGGGCCGCGCTCGCGGGAGCTCGAGCCCGCCTGACAGAATCGCGGAAGTGGCGCACTACCAACGACCGGGGCCCTTCACCAAGCACGTGTTCAACCGCGTCGTGGCGTGGCTCACGCGCCGGGGCGTGAGCATCGCCGGCTCGCGTGTGCTCGAGGTGTCCGGCCGCAAGTCGGGCGAGCCGCGCCGCACGCCCGTCAACCTGCTGGAGTTCGAGGGTGCGCGCTACCTGGTGTCGCCCCGCGGGCACTCGCAGTGGGTTCGAAACCTCAGGGCCAGCGGCTCGGGGCGGTTGCTTGTGGGGAGTCGCGCGGAGGAGTTCAACGCGACCGAGCTCCCCGACGACGAGAAGCCTCCGCTGCTCCGCGCCTACCTGAAGAAGTGGAAGTGGGAGGTCGGGTACTTCTTCGATGGCATGGGGCCTGACTCGTCCGACGAGGAGCTACTCCGGATCGCGCCCGACCACCCGGTGTTCCGGCTCAGCTGACCTCGCGAAGGCGCCCGGTCTCGACCTCGTAGACGAAGCCGCGCACGTTGTCGGTACGCGGGATGAACGGGCTCTCCCGGATCCGCTCGAGCGTCTTGCGGACGTCCTCATCGAGGTCCGTGAACGAGAGCGTGCGCCATTCCGGGCGGGTGCCGGTCTCGGCCTCCATCTTCTGGGCGAAGTCCTCGTCGGTGAAGGTGAGCATGCCGCAGTCCGTGTGGTGGAGGAGCACGATCTCCTCGGTGCCCAGCAGGTGCTGGGAGATGGCGAGCGAGCGCAGCGCGTCGTCCGAGGCGACGCCGCCGGCGTTGCGGATCACGTGCGCGTCGCCCTCCTCGAGCCCGAGCACGCGGGCCGGGTCGAGCCGCGCGTCCATGCAGGCGAGCACGGCCACCTTGCGACCGGGCGGCAGGGGCAGGTCGCCCTTGTCGAATGAGGAGGCGTAGGCCTCGTTGTTCCTGACCAGGTTGTCCGTCTCCGTCATGGCGCCTCCCTTGCGTGTCGTTTCGACGCTCATCCGTATTGCACCACTCCGGCCGGTCCGGCCATCATTCGCGGCCGATGCGAGACGACCTAATCGAGCTGACATCCCGCCTGGTGGCGATCGACTCCGTGAACCCGTCGCTGGTCCCGGGCGGCGCCGGCGAGGGCGAGATCGCAGGCTTCGTGGCCGGCTGGGCGCGCGCCGCGGGGCTCGAGGCCGAGGTCCTCGAGGCGACCCCGGGGCGCCCGAGCGTGATCGTCCGTGCGCGTGGGCGGGGCCGCGGCCGCACGCTACTGCTCTGCGGGCACCTGGACACCGTCACCGTCGAGGGGATGGACGAGCCCCACTCCCCGCGCCTCGACGGCGACCGGTTGCACGGCCGCGGCTCCTACGACATGAAGGGCGGCGTCGCCGCGGCGCTGGTGGCGTGCCGCGAGGCGGCCGCGCTCGGGCTCGCCGGAGACGTGGTGGTCGCTGCTGTGGCGGACGAGGAGCACGCGAGCGTCGGCGTGGAGGAGGCGCTGGCGGCACTCAGCGCCGATGCGGCGATCGTGACCGAGCCCACGGAGCTCGAGGTGGTCGTCGCGCACAAGGGTTTTGTGTGGGCCGAGATCGAGGTCAGCGGGCGCGCCGCCCATGGCTCCCGCCCGCATCTCGGGGTCGATGCGATCGTCAAGTCGGGCCCGATACTCACCGCACTCGGAGAGCTCGACCGGGACCTCGGTGACCGCACCCATCCGCTTGTCGGACGCGGCTCCGTGCACGCCTCGGTCATCGAGGGGGGCAGCGAGCTGTCGAGCTACCCGTCGCGCTGCACGCTCAAGCTCGAACGCCGCACGCTTCCCGGTGAGACGGCCGCCGGCGTCGACGCCGAGCTGGCGGCGCTGCTCGACCGCTGCCGGAGCGCCGACCCCGAGCTGGTGGCGTCGCGGCGGACACTGCTCGTGCGCGAACCGTTCGAGGTCGCGCAGGATGCCGACATCGTGACGTTGGTGCTCGAGTCCGCCGCGGAGGTACTGAAGACTCGGCCCGCGACCGGGGGCGCGAGCTACTGGGCCGACTCGGCGTTCATAGCCGCCGCCGGGATTCCCACGGTGGTGTTCGGCCCGGGCGGCGATGGCGCCCACGCCGCCGAAGAGTGGGTGAGCATCGGGGACATCGTGGCCGTCGCCCGCACGCTGACGGCCGTGGCGTCGCGCTTGTGTGCGGACGGGTGACCGTCCCTAGGGGCGTCTGAAACCATGAGGAGGTCGAGATGGCCGACTTCCCCGCACCCGCCGAAGGATTCGTGGTCACCCACTTCATCGTCTCGGACGACGTCGATCGCTCGCGCCGCTTCTACTCCGAAGTGCTCGGCGGCGAGGTGGTGCTGGAGGGAGAGCCCACGATCGTGGCGCTCGCGAACGGCTGGATCATCATCAACGTCGGCGGTGGGCCCACCGAGGACAAGCCCACGGTGACTCTCGAAACGCCGCCGGACCCCGACCGCACGAGCAGCTTCCTCAACATCCGCGTGGCGGACATCGAGTCGGTCTATGCCGAGTGGAAGGCGCGCGGAGCAGAGTTCCTGACGCCGCCCATGGACCGGGGCGCCGAGATCCGCTGCTACGTCCGCGACCCCGACGGCCACCTGATCGAGGTTGGCCAGACGAGGCTGTAGCGCCTACGTCACTCTCCGTACGACCCCGGCACCCACGCCCGGGTGCTCACGCTGATCGCGTTCCACGCGTTGATCGCGACGATCAGGCTCACCAGCGCCGCGATCTCGTCGGGCGTGAATTGATCCGCGACGGCGTCATAGGCCTCGCTCGGGACGTGGTCCTCGGCGACCAGCGTGATCGCCTCGGTGAACGCCAGCGCCGCCCGCTCGCGGTCGGTGAAGAACGGCGTCTCCTTCCAGGCCGTCAGCGCGTAGAGGCGCTGCTCGGTCTCGCCGATCGCGCGCGCGTCCTTGGTGTGCATGTCGATGCAGTAGGCACAGCCATTCAGCTGCGAGGCCCGGACGCGCACCAGCTCCCGCAGGCGCCGATCGAAGTCGACCTTGTCGAGCTCCTGCACGGCCGCTCCGTCCAGGCGCCCCATCGCGCGCGAGAAGGCCGGTGCATGAGTGTCGAAGTCCAGCCGGACGGGAATCTCCGATGTCGTCATCTCATTGGTCATGGCCCGGAACCTACGCCGCTCGAGCGGCACGGATAAGAGCCAATTCCAGGCGAGAAGGGTGGACCGGTGCCGCGGCCCCTCAAGGCCGAGACCCCGCCCGAGCGGGGCCTCGGAGAACGGACATCTACGGGGCTGCTCAGCCCTGTCGCCAGGACCAGCCGAGCCAGGTGTCGCGGTCGCAGCGGTAGTTGACCACCCGCAGGGTGTGCGTGCCGGTCGCGTTCGGCGTGAACTCGGCCACCTCGTAGGTGTTGTCCCAGCTCGACGAGCTCGAGACCACGTTGCCGTTCGGGCCCACGACCTGGAGGTCGAGATCGGCAGCCGGACGCGTCGCGTAGTCGGCCCACGTGGTGTCGTTGTCCCATGCGATCACCGCCCGCGTGGGCTGTCCGGCCCTCAGCGCCATGCTGTTCACGGCCAGCGGAGAGCTCGTGCTGCAGGTGTAGCGCCGGCCGCCGTGGTCGCCGCCGGACCGGCGGGCCACGAGGTCGGCTCGGGCGGCGTCGATTCCTCCCGCCCCGTCGAACTCGCTCAGGCGGGTGGCGCCCTCGATGTTGTGCATCGCCGTCGCCATCTGGATCGCCTTGATCGTCTCCGGGAAGAAGCCGAGCGAGGGGACCCGCTGGATCAGCATTGCCGCGTCTCCCGTGACCAGGGGGGCGGCAAAGCTCGTGCCACTGCCCACCGGCCCGGTGAACGGGAAGCCCGTCGACGTGCTCGTGATGTTCGAACCGGGCGCGGAGACCTCGGGCTTCTCACGGTCGTTGTGGGTCGACGAGGGGTCACGGAAGCTCGAGCAGCTGTCCATGAAGTCGTTGCCCCATGCCGTGGTGTTGCCGTCGTCGAAGTTGCCGACCGCGGTGACGTTGTACGCGAGTCCCGGCGACGTCACGTTGCCGTTGCCGGCGCCGCAGGAGCCGTTCTGGTTGCCCGCGGACTTGACCACCGTGCGAGCCCGGTTCATCACCATGTCGTCGTAGAACCGGTCGTTTGCGCCCGGCGTGAGTCCGATGTTCGCGCCCCAGCTGAGGTTCAGCGCCGAAGCACCGGCGTTCGCCGCCGCCGTCGAGCGGTCCTGCAGCTGTGCGTCCGCGCCTGAGCAGGAGCCGGCGGCGCGCAGGTTCACTCCGGGCGCCATGCCCTCGCGCGAGAAGCCCCAGAAGGGGGGCGGGAGGAAGAAGTGCCGGCTGCGGATGATGCCGGCGACCGCCGTGGCGTGGGCACTGTCGGCCGCGCACACGAACGTGGTGTCCTGCGTCACGCCCGAGAGGTGCGGGTTGCCGGCGAACACCCGGCCACCCTGGCTCTCGATCTGCGCCACGTTCACGCCCGCGCCATTGATGCCGAGGCTCTTGACCACGTCCCCGCGCACCGTCGGCACCGACACCTCCACCTCCGGCTCGTTCGTGCCGGCCTCGTAGACCGTGTCGACCTCATCCCAGCTCGAGAGCTCGCGGACGAGCTCCGCGGGCAGCGTCGCGTACACAACGGGGGCGTGCGTGTCGGCGCTCGCGTCGATGCCGAGGCCGGCCAGGCGCTCCAGCACCGGGCGCGTCACCTCGGCGACGTCACGGGCGCGGGCGGCGTCAATCGCCTCATGGAACGACGCGAGGTCGTCCAGTGTCGTGCCGCGGTCGGGCGCCGGGCGCTCGTGCGCGGGCGCCGGGGCGTCGAGCCACAGAAGCACGTCGATCCGCTCGTCCCCGGCCGCTTTCTCGAGACGCTCGGCAAGCCGCGGGTCAAGGCGGCCGTAGCGGTCGCGGCGCGCCACGCGCTCGGCGTCGGCGAGCTTCTCGGCATCGCGACGGGATCCATCCCGGTCGAGAGTCACGCCGTACACGCGGCCCTCCCGATCGGCCAGCTTGAAGTCAAAGACCTCCTCGCCCTGCAGGGGGTAGTCGCTCGGCGTCGAGGCGGCGACCCTCAGGGCCCGCGGCGCGACCCCGTTCTCCTCCGCGAGGATCTCCACGGCGCGCTGCTCGAGCTCTTCGGGAACGGCGTCCTGCGCGCCGGCCGGGCCGGCGCTCGCGGCAATGGCGCCCGCCACCGTCAACGACACCAGCCCTGCTCTTCGTGCACTCATGGACATCAAGTTCTCCTTCGTCGCATTGTCGTTCGAAGGAGAGAGGCGCGAGGGGGAGCGCTGATACCGCGTATCAAGCGGCGGTACCGCGGCTCGATTCCGCGACGAATCCAACGACTGCCGCAACGCCGGCAGGGGGACCGATATGTGCAACCACTCGGGGTACCAAACGCCCACAAGCCGCTACGACCGCTATCGCAAAGAGCTGCGGTTCATCCTGGTTTGCGACGAGTGCGGCACCGGCCTCGAGGAGGTGACCAAGGTCCCTTACTCGCCTCGGTTCTCCCCATTCGACGACGATGACGTCGTCGAGGCCGGCGGCCCGAACCTGCTAGCGCGCGCCGCACACGCGGCACGCCCGTGTCGGCCGGGGCTTCGGCGTCGGTGTACGGCGCCGGCGGTCAGCCGCCCGGCTCGCCGCTCACCGGCTTGAAAAACGGATCGGGCCATTCGAAATCCGGATCGAGCCATCCGGTGAACGGGTTGTGCCTAGGTGTCCTGGTGTTGACCGTGTAGCACTTGGCCCCGAACACAATGCGTTCGAGCTCCGTGAGGATCGGACCCTCGAGGAGGTCCGCGGGCGTGATCCTGTGGACCTGGATCCTCTCGTTTGGCTCGACGGTCTGGACGAAGAGGACGATTCCCGGCTCGCTGTCCGGGTCGTCGGCGGGGACCGGATGGCGGTCAAGGATCCGGTCCGAGGGCACGTCGACATACCTCAACCCGCTGGGGTCCCAGACGCGGTCGAATCCGGGCGGACCCTCGCCGGCGTATCCGGCGAGCATCCAGGCGTCCGGAGGCCGCGCGTCACGCAACCGGTTCAGGACGTCTGTACGCCCGTTCAAGAGGGTCTCGCTTCGATCCGGCATGGCGCACCGCCTCGCGTGTCCCGGGCTCCGAGTGCCGCACCATACGTCGTGTCTCTTGGCAAGGTCAAGCGACGACGTCACAGCCGGTAGTCGTCCGGCGACCCTGCATTGAGATACGGAGCGTCCAGTCGCAGCCCGCGGCGTGCGAAGGCGGCTCGCACCGCGTCGATCCGAGCGTCCGGCGGGCCGTCTGCGCCGGCGCCATCTTCCAGCGCGGCCTCCGCGATGATGCGGCAGCGATGGGCGCCGAAGCTCTCACCCTTCCAGTCCGGATCCTCGGCCAGCGCCACCCCCGGCGCCAGCGCCTTCGTCAACGCCGGCGTGGCCGGCTGTAGGTGTGCCTCGAGGCCCTGGATCACCGACCGCAGCGCCGGCGCGGCGGCTTCGTACATCCGGCGCGGCACGAACAGGACGGCGGCATCGCAGCGCACGAAGGCCAGTGGATCGTCGAGCACCTTCATCCGGAACGGTATGGCGTCACGGTTGAGGCGCTCGGACAGCCGCGCGACGAGCGCGGCGGCCGCTTCTGCGCTCGGGTGGAGATACACGCGAACCGCCCGGGGATCCACGTCGCCGACGTCTCCCGCCCGTCCTGTGGCGACGTAGTACCCCGGCGCGATGCCGAGCAGGTCCGCGGGCAGGGCGACCGACACGCTTCGGCCGGGCTCGATCCGCGCGCGGTCGAGTCGGATCTCCTCGCGCCGCACGAACAGGCGGAGGCCGTTGCGCTCGACGCATGCAGCGCGGCCGTGGAGGCCGGTGACCGTCCAGCCGCGCGCCCAGGTCGTTGTTGCGGTGTTGGCATCCGCAAGCTGCTCACGAAACGCCGCTCTGGTCGCCGGCGCACTCTCCTCTACCGGGAGCGGCTTCGGCTCACCTCCGGTGCAGTAGAAGTTGCGGTAGAGATCCTCTTCGAGGCGCTCGAGCACAACTGTCGTGCCGCCGCTGTGGGCGTCCGCGGCACAGTTCACTTGCCTGCCCAGCCACCGGTACGCCCAGGGAGGCTCGACGCGGAGGGCCTCGAGCGCCGCCGCCACCTGCGCTTCGGGGTCGCCGGCGGCCGTCCCCATAGTCACGGCACGATGCCGATCAGCCGGGCGCTGGCGTCGCACGGCAACGCGAAGAGATTCTCCGCCACCTGGACGGCGCGACCCGCCTCCGCCGACAGGTGCTCCGCGCCCTCGGCCTGCTCGAACGCCGCCCCGATCAGCCGCACCGCCGCGAATTCGATGCAGCGGGCGCGCATCGCGGCACGCTGGACGTCGTCCAGCCTTCGCCGATCGGCGTAGGCGCCCCAAAGGGCAGCGACCTCCGGCCGCATCGCCTCCAGTGGACGGTTCGCGTCGCTCCTGAGTTGCGCAGCATTCAGCCGGGGCTCGGCCGGCATGGAAGACAGCCAGCAACGGAGGTACTCGGCGAGGGCCGCGCCGAGGTCCAGTGCCGGGTCACCACCACAGGCCCGCTCGAAATCGACCAGCCGGGTCGCCGGGTTGGGGCTCCGCGCGTTCGACACCACCCAGTTCTCCCAGCGGAAGTCGCCGTGGACGAACACCTGCGGCCGCCAACCCGCGGCCAGTCCGTCCAGCCCTTCTCGGATGTGCCCGGACCGTTGCAGCAGCTTGATCAGCTCCACATCGGCCGGGCTCACGTCGCGGAGAGCGGCAGGACGAGGCCGGTGCGCACGCAGGACCCAAGGCAGCGCCGCGCGTGGTGATCCCGAGGGGGCCAAGGAGGGAGGTCGTCGCTCGTGCAGGCATCCGAGCGCCTCACCGAGGACGCGTCCAAACCGCGGGGAGAACCCTCGCGAGGTCCGACGCCTCTCGTGCAGGCTCCTGCCGCGCGCGGCCAGCTCGAGCACGAGGATCGCACGTTCGGCGTCGTAGTCCACGAGCGCAGGAATGAAGTCGCTGATGCCGTTCGGCTCGCGATGGAGCTCTCGATAGGCCGCGTGCTCATGCGCCACAGCGGGCCGGCCCGCGCGTCCGAGGCCTTGCTTGACGAACCAGCCGGCGCGCGTTGCCTCGTGGCCGCGCCCGCGGATAGTCACCGCGAAGTTCAGATTGAGACTGGACCGCCGTGCGACCCTCAAGCTGTCGAGCGAGCCCGCGGGAAGCAGCCCCCGGGATTGGAGGTACGGGATCACCGTGGCCCGCGTGAGCGCCTCGTCGAGCTGGCTCATTCCTCGCCCTGACGCAGGATCCGCTGCTCGGCCGGACTCAGAGGAGGCGTCGCGCGGCGGCGCGCCAGGCGCAGCACGGAGGCGACGGACCCGCAAACTTCGCAACGCCAGACCATCACGACACCTTCGTCGTCGGCGGTCGCGATGCGCCCGTCGGCGCTTACGTCCAGGTCGGTGAGCCCCGCGTCCCCAGAGCGAAGGACCACGCTGGTCGCTCCGAGGCCGACGGCTTCGCGCGCCGCAGGGCTCCAAACGCGAAGTGTCCCGTCCGCTCCCACGCTCGCGAGCGTGCCTCCCGCCGTCAGCGCGGCATCGAGTACCGCTCCGGTATGTCCCTGGAAGACGCCCAGCTGGCGACCCGACGCCGTCCAGATGGCGACGCTGCCGTCACTGCTGGCACCGACGAGCTGTTGGCCGGTCGGACTGAACGCGAGGTTGTAGACGTTCGTGCCCTGCCCCTCAAACGCCCGTGACCTGCCGGTGGCCCGATCCGTAATGCGGACCAGACCGTCCTGTCCGGTGCTGGCCACCGTTGCCGAATCGGGACTGAACACCGCGGCATGGGCCTGCGTGCGGTGGCGCGCGACTACGCGCGACCGGACGCCATTGCGTCAGGGAATACACGCGGACGGCACCTCCGAGTTCCGCCGTCACGAGGCTGAGTCCGTCGTCGCTGAACATCGCGCGGAGGACGGGCTGGTCCCGGTGCGCGAGCATCTCCGTCCGGCCGTTCTCGTCCGCCTGCAGGACCGTGCCATCCTCGGCGGCCACCGCCACCCGCCCATCGTCGGGAGATACATCCACGCCGAGGGCGACGGCCGGGACGCGCGCGATCGTCGACGATCGCTCCGTGGCGACGTTCCACCACCTGACCGCGCCTCCCACGGAGCCGGTAGCGACGTGATCTCCGTCCGCTGAGAACGCGACGGCGATTACCGGATTGTCGTCGGCGTGGAGCACGGTGGGCATGGCCGGCTCCCACACCCATATCGCCCCGTCCAGGCCGGCGCTGGCCACATGGCGGCCGTCGCGGAGCCATGCCACGGATTGCGTCCGGCCCTCCTGCCCCGCCATCTCCTGGAGCAGGACGCCTCGCGCCGTCCAGATCCGGACCGTGCCCGACTCCCCGGCCACGGCGAGGCGATCGGAGTCGGGCGAGAACGCGACCGTGTAGGCGGCCTCCCCGTCACCGCGCAAGGCGACCGGAGGACCCCCTTCCTCCAGGTTCCAGATCCGAGTGGTGCCGTCGTCGCCGGCCGCGGCGAGGCGGGTGCCGTCCGGGCTGAAGAAAAGCTGGTGGACCGCCGAGCTCGCAGCCGACAGCTCGCCGGCCCGGGACGGGCTGTCGGTGGCCCAGACGTGAATCCTGCCACCCTCCCCGCCGGCCACTAGCTGCCGCCCGTCCGGACTGAAGGCGACCGCGAACATCTTCGGGCCGCCCTTCGAGTCGTAGACCGTCGGCGCTCCCCCGTCCACGGCCAGCTGACCACAGAGCCGTCTTCGGACGCGCTTGCAACGGACTCCCCGTCAGGGCTGAACGCGATGGCCTGCACCGGTCTGGACACCTCGCCGATCACTCGTGCCGTCGCGACGGGGTCGTCGCTCGACCCGAGCCGGATCGCTCCGTCGCTGCCCCCGGTCGCGAGCTGCCGTCCGTCGGGACTGAATGCCAGACCCCACAGCTTTACTGGCGGCCCCTTGGCCACCGTGACCGGCCGAAAGTCCGGCCAGCTCCACAGGATCACCGTCCCGTCGTAGCCCGTGCTCGCAAGCCGCCGGCCATTCGGCGCGACGGCAACGGACAGCGCCCGATCGTGCCGTCTTGCGGCGGCCACGGCCCTGAAGCCCCACGTGGCCTGACGCAGGGCCGCCTCCGCCTCTGGCGTCGGTGAGACGTCGTACGCGCGCAACGCCAGCTGCAGGCTCAACCCCGGATTGCTCGTCAATCTCGAGTTCGCGTTGACCGCGTACTGTCGCGAGAGGGCCACGTCGCGCTGGTCGGACATGCGTTCACGCTGGAGGACCGCCACGGCCGCCGCGACGCTGACGAGCGCCAGCCCGGCTGCCAGCGCGGCGAACGCCAGCCGGATGCGCCTCCGTCGCGCCGCCCGTTCCCGCCGCCGGCGCTCTTCGCTGGCGTCGAGGAACTCGCGCTCCACGGGGTTGAGCTCGTCGCCGTGATCGCCCGACCAGTCGAGTGCCGAGGCCAGCCGCGTGCCCCTGGTAGAGCTCTCCGGGGTCGCGGCCGGCGGCGTCCCACTCACGCGCGGCGCCGGCGAGGTGGTGGTGCAGCCGCCGGCCCTGCACGTCTTCGTCCAGCCAGCCGCGTAGGCGCGGCCACTCGCGCAGAAGCGCCTCGTGTGCCACCTCGGCGGCGCCCTCGCTCACCGTGACGAGGCGCTCGTCGGCGAGCACGTCGAGCACCGACCTCGCCTTGGGGTCGAGCTCCTCGAGTGGCACGCGACGCCGGACGACCTCGGTGCCGTCGCCCTCTCCGGCGAGCCGCAGGAGGAGGCTCCGCGCCACGGGCCTGCTGCTCGGGCTCGAGCCTCGCGTAGGCCGTCTCGGCCAGGCGCGCGACGGCTCCCTGCACCCCGCCGGCGGCCTCGTAGGCGCGAAGCGTCAGGCGACGCCCGTCGCGCTGCTGCCACAGCTCCAGCAGCGCGGTCGACAGCAGCGGCAGCGCGCCCGGCTCTCCCTCCACGTCGGCCAGCAGACGGTCGACGAGCTCGGGCTCGATCCGCGAGGCCGCACGCCGCGCGGGGAGCTCGATCGCGCGGCGCAGCTCGTCGCGCCGCATGGGCCCCACGAGGACCTGGTTGGCGCCGAGCAGCCGCGACAGCTCCGGGTACTCGGCGCAGCGCCCGTAGAAATCGGCGCGCACGGCGAGGATCACCCCTGCGCAGCGCTTCGGGTCGCGGGCCGAGGCCACGAGCGCGTCGACGAACGCCCGGCGCTCGGCCTCGTCGTGGCACAGCGTGAACGTCTCCTCGAACTGGTCGACCGCGATCACGACGCGCGCTACGCGGGTCCGCCTCGCCCTTGGCCTGCTCGAGGGCGGCCACCGGATGCTCGCCGGGGCGCAGCGAGGGCGAGCGCCCAGCTCTCGCTGCCCGGGAGGATTCCCTTCGCCAGGGCGGCGCAGCAAGCCCGCCCGCAGGACCGAGGACTTCCCGCTGCCCGACGGTCCGACCACCCCGAGCAGCGCGCGAGCCGGCCAGGCGCGCCACCATCTCCGCGATGAGCCGCTCGCGGCCGAAGAAGAACGTCCGCGTCGGCGACATCGAACGAGGCCAGACCCTTGAACGGGCATACGACCAGGTCGGACGCATCCTCCCGCGCCTCGGCGCGCTCACGGGCAGCTTGCAGCTCCGACAGGTCATCGGCGAGCTCGGTCTCCATGGCGCGCAGCTCGCGACGCCCGGCGGCGGCGCGCCCGGCGACCGCGCCAACGCGGCGCGCCGCCTCGCGTCTGGCCCACTGGCTCGCGATCTCATGGACGCGGCGGGGGACGCCGTCGCTGGCCTTGAGCAACCACTCGGCCGGCACGTCCTCGCCGGCGGGAGCCCGGGCGTATTGGAGGGCGATCGCGCGGACGGCTTCCGCGTCAAGCGGCTCGAGGCTGAGCGCGCCGTCGGCGCCGAGGCGTGCGAGCGCCTCGGCGTCCTCCCCGCACACCAGCGCCAGCACGGGAGTGGTGGGGAGGACGCGCGTCAGCTCGTCGAGCCTGCCGAGCACCTCGGCGCGGGCCTGATCCGCATCGTCAAAGACGAGCAGCGTCGGCGCCGTTGCCTCGCGCGCACGGTCGAGGGTGAGCAGATCGGCTTCGGCGGGGCCCGCGCCGGCGGCGTACAACACGGTGGCATCGGAGCGATGGGCCTCCCCGGCCAGCTCGGCCGCCAACCGGCTCTTTCCGATCCCGCGGGGGCCGGTCATCGTGACAAGCGCGCCCCGGTGCCGTGCCGGGCCCGCTCCCAGCGCTCCCTCAGCCAGGCGAGCTCGGCGGCCCGCCCCACGAGCGGCGCCGCCGTGGCGGTGTCGAGCTCTGGCGGCAGGTCGGCGACGGCCGGCTCCAGCTCGAGCGACGCGTCCTGGCGCAGAATCGCCTCATGCAGGCCGACGCAGCTCCGGCCCCGGCTCCACGCCGATCTCGGCAACGAGCCCGCGTCGTGCCTCCCGGTAGGCCTCGAGCGCCTCGGTCTGCCGTCCGCTGCGGTAGAGCGCAAGCATCAGCTGTCCAGCAAGACGCTCGCGGGACGGGTGGTCGGCCACGAGCTGTCGCAGCTCGCCGACCAGCGCCGCGTGCCGGCCTGCCGCCAGGTCGGCCTCGACACGTGTCTCGACGAGCGGCCAGCCGCTGCTCCTCGAGCCGTGCGATCTCGGTTTGCGCGAACGGCTCGTAGGTCAGCTCGGCGAGCGGCGGCCCGCGCCACAGCTCCAACGCCTCGCGCAGACGTGCTTGCCGCCTCCTCGGCCTCCCCAGCGGCCAGAGCACGGCGTCCTTCCTCGACGAAGCGCTCAAAGCGGTCGGCGTCGAGCTCCCCCGGGCGCACGTGCAGCTGGTAGCCGGCCTCCGACGTGGACAGGATGGCCGCGCCGCCAAGCGCCTTGCGCAATCGCGAGATGTGCGATGCACCGTCTGCGCGGGCGTTGACCGGAGTGTCCTCGCCCCATAGGCCGGACGCCAACCGCTCCCAGCTCACCGGCTCGTTGGCGTGCAACAGCAGGAAAGCCAGCATCGACCGCTGCCTCGAGCCTTTCAACGCCACAGCGCCGCGCTCGCCGTGCACCTCAAGCGGTCCAAGGACCAGGAAGTCCATCGTCCTCGAGCGCACAGTACTCGCCCCGCCCCCGGGTTGAAAGCGGCTGACAGCGCGGTGACAGCGCGCTGTAAGCGGTCGGTCCCATCCTGCCGCCCCATGAGCAGAGAGCGTTCGACCCGACCGGCCTCGTCATGTGCCTTCTGCGGGTCCCATCTCGTGCATCCGACCGCTGGGTGTGAGGTCCAGACCGCCCTGTGGGAGGTCGACCTCCGGTGCCCCGATTGCGAACGGCTACGGGTGTGGTACTGCTCCCAAGCGGAGCTCGAGCAGCTCGATCGCGAGCTGGATCGCGTCACCTCCGAAATGAAGGAGGAGCTCGGGCGGCTCGAGGCCGAGCACATGGAGGAGTGGGCCGACCGCTTCGCGCATGCGCTCGACGCTCGATCTCATCGGCCCCGACGACTTCTGAGCCGTGGGCCGGCTGCGCAACGTGTCCTGCACCGTGCCTTACGCAACACGGCACGCCTGTGCTTTGGGACAGCAGCTCACCAGCGCCCGCCGCAGCGGGAGCACGGGTGGCTCTCCGACCCGCCGAACCAGAATCGAGCTCTGCGGTCAGCTGACCGCGGAGATCCGCGGTGAGTCGTTCGAGCGCGGTCTCCCCGGCCGGCAGGGGCGAATGCTGTTCGCCTACTTGGTGGCCAACCGATCTCGACCGGTCTCCCGTGACGAGCTGATGGGTGCACTCTGGCCGGGCACCGCCCCCGCGGCGCCTGGGCCCGCGCTCAGCACGCTGCTTACCAGGCTTCGCCAAACGCTCGGGCATGGCGTCCTCGAGGGCAGGCGCGAGGTTTGCCTGAGACTGCCGCCGGACGCCTGGGTGGATCTCGAGTCCATGCAGGCGAGCGCCGCGCGGGCGGAAGCCGCCTTTGCGCGCCGTGACCTGCGCGGGGCCCTCGAAGCCGGCCAGGAGGCGCTTGCTCTTTCCGAACGGCGGCTGCTGCCGGAGTTCGAGGAGCCGTGGGTCGAGGAGCGGAGACGAGAGCTCGAAGAGCGCAGACACGCCATGCTCGAAATATGCGCCCGCGCCGGACTGGCGCTCGGAGGCCTTGAGCTCCTGGCGGCGGAGCGGGCGGCGCGGGCACTTGTGGAGCTCAATCCCTATCGGGAATCCGGTCACGCCCTGCTCATGGAGGTCTTCGCGGCTCGCGGAGACGTGGCGGAGGCGCTCCGTGTATTCGACACGCTCCGGATCCTTCTTCGGGAGGAGCTGGGCGTTCTGCCCTCCCAGGTGCTGGTGGAGCTCAACGATCGGCTCCTCGGTGCCGAGGCCGGGGTCCCCAGTGGCGCCTGAGCGGCTACGCGCCGCAACGTTCCCGCATTCGAACCGCAATGTCCGCAGCGCAGCCTGCTCGTCAGACGCAATCACGACTGGCGAGGAGCAGCGATGGAGCACACAGGGTCGATTCGGGAACTGTCACAGCGCGGCGGGCGGCGGTCCGACGAATGGGTCGAGGAGCGCGTGCGCGTGGCCCGGAGGGGAGACACCGGGGCCTGGAGCGACCTCGTGCGCGAGTTCGGCGGAATGCTGCGCGCCGTCGCCCGGGGGCATCGCCTGTCGAGCGCCGACGCTTCCGACGTCGTGCAGACGACCTGGCTGCGACTGGCCGAGAATCTCGACCGACTGGAAAACCCGGCGCGGCTGGGGCCATGGCTTGCAACCACCGCTCGCCACGAGTGCCTGCGCATCCTGCGCGCCTCGGCGCGCGAGCTCCCGAACGAGCAGCCGCCCGAGCCGCGAAACCACGATCTCGCGCCCCTCGACCGGAAGCTCCTACAGACGGATCGCGATGAAGCCCTCTGGTCGGCGTTCGCCCGGCTCCCCGCCCGGGACCAGACGCTGCTCAGAATGCTCGTCGGCGAGTCTGAGGTCAGCTACAGGGACATCGGGACGGTGCTCGAGATGCCGATAGGAAGCATCGGTCCGACCCGCGGCCGTGCCATCGAGCGCTTGCGGCGCGAACTCGAGCGCAGCAACCGGCTCCATGACCTGGCAGCCTGATCGGCGGCCCGTGGCCCAGCTTGCAAACCACGGTACGGGCTCCCTCGCAAACGGCCTCTGGACCCTGCCGGAGGGCTACGGGACGATGCTCGAGTCATACGAGCCCCCGTCGCCTCGTCCGGTACGCGCGGCCGGGTGGCGACGGGTGTGGCCGCGGCGGCGTCGCCGCTAGGGCCGCCGCCGCGAGGGGCGGGCGACGCGGCGGCTCGACCGGCGCGCGGCGCCGTCGGCCGGGAAGGCGGCGAGCTGGATCAGCTCGCCCTCGTGCTCGAGGCCCGCGCCGATCGGCGCCTCCGTCCCGAGCACGACGGCACGGCCCATGCCGACCGTGCGTCGCTCACGCCTCGGCGGCGCGAGCGCGCTACGCAGGAAGTACTCGGCCTGCCGCGGATCGGGCTCCGGCTCCGTGCCGCCGAGCGCGTCGAGCGCGTAGCCCTGGGCGAGCGCCGGGAGGAGGGCGGCGAACACCTCGGCGCGGCTCACGAGGTCGAGCGCCACGGGCTGCCCGGAGACGCAGGCGAGCGCTCCGACCTGGCCGTCCACGTGGCCGATCGCGCGGCCGAGCGGGTCGAGGTCGGTGCGGCGGCGCTCGTACAGGTCGCTCATGGCCTCGCTGTGCGAGTAGACCCCGTGCTCGGCGAGCCGCCCGGACACCTCGGCCCAGACCTCGTTCTGATTGACGCGGCCCGCCACGTTCGCTGCCGCGCGCTTGGTGCGGCGCAGCGAGGGGTCGGCCGCCTGCGGGCTCGGCCGGAAGGCCTCGTGACGGCGGGTGTGATCCCAGCGCCCCTGCTCCACGCAGCTGACCGGGACGAGGATGCGCTCGCCGGCGGGCACTAGCGCGGACACGTCGAAGGTGCGGTTCTGCTGGGCTCCGAGCACCTCCTCGCCCTCGTAGACGAGCAGCGCCTGGTCCGTCGGGTTCTCCACGCTCAGCCTGGTGACGAGGGCCCCGCTCTCCACCTCCTTGACGAAGGCGCCGAGCTCGGCGGCCTGGACGAAGGCCCGGTACTCGAGTCGCGGTTCGGGCCCGAAGACCGGGAAGACGCCGAGCGGCCCCGCGACCTGCGGCCCGCCGAGGGTGTATGCCGCCCCGTCGCGGGCGGACTGGCGGAGTGCGTTCATGGCCGGTCCGTCGCCGCCGGCGCGCAGGACCTGACAGACCTGGTTTCATCCGCCACAAGGCGCTACCTCTGTCAGGCGGGGGGCCGCCTTCCCGACTCCATTACTCCGTGGCCGAGTTCGAAGAGCTTTCAGAGCGCCAGCTCGGGGACCTGACCGACGAGCAGCTCGTCGACTACCTGAGGCGCGCCCGCGAGGCGGGCAGGCACGAGGCGATGAAGCCCGCCGTCGCCGTGCTCGTGTACGGCTACTGGGACAACCTGGTGAACCGTGCGCGCCTCAAGCTGCGCAGCAACGCGGACGCCGAGGA
The DNA here is from genome assembly GCA_963733885.1 of uncultured Thermoleophilaceae bacterium. Taxonomy (GTDB): domain Bacteria; phylum Actinomycetota; class Thermoleophilia; order Solirubrobacterales; family Thermoleophilaceae; genus JACVRW01. The sequence continues at coordinate 272,024 of CAVTES010000004.1, forward strand.
TGTGGCCGCCGAGGCGGTCGCGAGCGCGATCGTGTCGGCGTTCGACGGCAAGTCGGTCGGCGAGTTCCGCGCCTGGCTGCACACCATCCTCTCCCGGCGCATCGCCGACTGGTACGAGGCGAAGGAGCAGAAGCTCGACAAGACGCTGCTCCCGAGCGAGCACCAGGGCGACGAGGACGTGTGGGGCCGCGAGCCGTCCGTTGACTTCGAGGGCGAGGCGCTGTTCGCCCGGCTGTGCGTCCGCCAGGCCCTCGAAGAGCTCGAGGAGCCGCGCCACCGGCGCGTGGTCGAGCTCTACGTGTTCGCACCGAACTCGGCGGCGGAGACGGCCGCCCTGGTGGGCGACGGGATGACCGAGGCCAACGTGCACCAGATCTCGTCGCGCTTCGTGCGGCGCGTCCGGGAGCTGCTCGAGGGTGGAGATACTTCGGACTAAGCGATGACCGACGTCGAACGACTGCTCACCGAGTACAAGGAGGCGCACCGAGGCGGCGGCGATGCCGACCCGCGTCCCTATCTCACGCGCGTGTCGGGCGTGGACAGGGAGCTGCTCGCCGGGCTGATCGACGCGTATCTGGCCGAGGCGCCGCGGCGCCCCTTCTCGGCCGCGGCATTCGCCGAGTCCCGTGCGGCGCCGGTGGCCGAGGAGGTGGAGCGGTCCCTGGCCGGGGCCGGTGGAATCTGGCCGGTGCTATTGCCGCGGCTACGGGACCGGGCCCGGCTGCGGCGGAGCGAGCTAGTGGCGCAGCTGGCCGCTCGGCTTGGGGCGCAGGGCCAGCAAGAGAAGGTCGGGCTCTACTACCACCAGATGGAGCAGGGGCTCCTGCCGGAGCCGGGCGTGTCGGAAACGGTGCTCGAGGCGCTCGGCAAGATCGTCGACTCCACCGCGTCTGCGCTGCGAAAGGCCGGGCAGATGCCGGGGCCCGGGCCGCCCCGCACCGACGAGGGGGCGGTGTTCGCGCGGGCCACGTACGGCGAGCCGGCCGCTCCGGCCCCGACCGGCGAGGCCGAGGAGCTCGCCGCTCGCGAGCGGCCCGTCGACGAGTGGGACGAGGTGGACCGGTTGTTCCGGGGCGGCGCCTGAGCGTCAGCTTGTCCCTCTCCCCCGGACCCTTCCCCATATGCAGGAACTTCTCGCTCTCTACCGCTTCGCAATGCGATCGGGTGACCGCCCGCTGGCCGAGGCGCTGGCCGGCGCGCTGCGCTCCGACCCCTTCCTGCGCCGGCAGGCCGACATGCACCTGCGGCTGCAGCCGCGCGGCCAGGCGCGGTGGTCCGAGGCGGCGGAGCGGGCGGTGACCGCGGCGCTGCGCGGAATCGACTCGACCCCCCGGTAGACGGGCGTACGATCGGGCATTCCATGGCATCTGCGATCGAGCAGCGAGCCGAGCGCGTCCTCGCGGACGTACCCGACTGGATCTGGGACGGCGACAGGCTGCCCGTGCCGGTGGAGCACATCGCGGACTCGTGGTTCGGCCTCCACGTGCGGGACGTGGAGGATCTGACCCGGGCGCCCGGCGTGCCCGCGGACCTGCCCGCGGGTCAGGGACTGTCGGGCCTTCTGCTGCCCTCGCTGGGCGAGATCTGGGTGAACGCCGCCGAGGCCCGCGACTGGCCGCCGCGCCGCCGCTTCACGAATGCAGGCACTGACATCTCCGGGTTCGTAACGATCACCGCCCGCACGGGCGAGGACGAGATCTCCAACCTGCTCGTCCCGAACGGCACGCCCGGCTACGAGATCGGCGAGCCCTACCGCAAGATGGGCTGGAACGCCTCCGACACGCGCCCGCTCACCTTCGAGGACTGCCGCGTGCCCGAGGAGAACCTCGTCGGGCCCGCTGGGGCAGGGCTTCAAGCAGTTTCTCCAGACCCTCGACGGCGGCCGGATCGGCGTCTCGGCGATGGGCGTGGGCCTCGCCCAGGGCGCGCTCGACGAGGCCCTCCAGTACGCAAAGGAGCGCATCGCGTTCGGGCAGCCGATCTCGAAGTACCAGGCGATCCAGACGAAGCTCGCCGACATGGCGACGGAGATCGAGGCCGCCCGCCTGCTGACCTACAAGGCCGCGCTCGAGAAGGACGCCGGCACCTCGTTCTCCCTCACCGCCGCCCAGGCCAAGCTCAAGACGGGCCGGCTGGCCGTGAAGGCGTCCGAGGAGGCGGTACAGATCCACGGCGGCTACGGCTACATCGAGGAGTACCCCGTCTGCCGCTTCTACCGCGACGCCAAGATCCTCACCATCGGCGAGGGCACGGACGAGGTGCAGCAGATGGTGATCGCCCGCGCTCTCGGCTGCTGAGCGGCATTCCTGGCCGCTCGATCGACCGGCGGCAGCCGCTCGAGATCGGCAAGATCCTGCTTCCCTCCCCTCGCCTGCTTCATGCGCCTCAGGTGCTCGAGCGAGCAGACGCGCACGGGCACCCCGAGGAGGTCGCTGGTGACGGAATCACGCTCGAGCTCCGGGTAACCGGGCACTCCCGGCGCCCGCAGGTCGAGCGGAGTCACTTGCGCCTGGCGGCTCCGGCGATCGCCGTCATCTGCTTGCAAAGCGCGTGCACGCGGGCGAGCCGCTCGCTCATCGGGAGCTGCCAGTCGCGCTCGAGCCGGCGGCGACCCGCCAGGTCGAGGCCGGCTCCCCGACGCCCCGAGTCTCTATCCGCGTTCGCAGCCACGCGGCAACGATACGCCGAGCGGCCGACGTGCAAGGAATGCTTGCCGCGCCGCTCACCGAGGCGTAGCGTGGACGTCGGACTCCGCTGGCCCCCGACAAAGGAGGATCCTTCATGGCCGACGCCGGTCTCTTCATCGGCTGGGGCGAGGTCGTACGCGGGCGCGAGGAGCGCGCTCTCGAGGTCTTCAACGAGACCATCCAGTTCTACGGGCAGCTGCAGGCCGACGGCCGGATCGAGAGCTTCGAGCCCTGCCTGCTCGAGCCGCACGGCGGCGATCTCCAGGGCTTCGTCCTGCTCCGCGGCAGCCAGGAGCAGATGGACGACGTCCACAACGACGACGAGTTCGAGCGCCTCATGACGCGGGCGAACTTCATCGTCGACAACCTGGGCGTGATCCAGGCCGCCATGGGCGAGGAGCTCGGGCGGCAGATGGGCATCTACCAGGCCCAGGTCGCCGAGATCGTCTGAGGCTAAGGTGCGCCGCTGATGCGGCGCACCCTCGCCCTCTGCCTAGGCTGCGTGGGAGGCGATCGCGTCCGCTAGCTCGTCGGGACCAACCTCGAAGCGCCCCTCCGGCGCGGTGATGACGATACGACCCTCCTCCGCCAAGAGAAGCCGCGGATTCAGGATCGTGATCCCGATAAGCCGGTCGAAGTCGTCGTAGCGAAGGGCGTGGCCTTCGGCGGCCGCGTCGAACTCGGTCGCGTCCGAAGGATCACCTGAATGCAGGTAGAGAACGTCGACGTCACGGTCGTAGCTGACGTGGTCGAACTCTATGTTTCCGATTCTCACTCTCAAGGCATCCTCCGTCGAGCGAAGGCCGTAACGATCCAGCCTCGCCCGCCTTCATAGGCTACGACGACCTGCAACCAGCGGCTCGGCCCTTCCTTCTTGAGCAGATACCACTCTTCGTTCGCGCGTCGCCCCGCAAGTCTCGTGTACGGGTCAAGGATCGCCGCGGGCCGGCTTCGCCCCCGCCGCTGATGCGGCGCACCCTCGCCCTCTGGCTGCTTCTCTTCGGCGTCTACGCGGCCACCATCGGCCTCGACTCCTTCGGGGACTCCGACTACGGCGGCGACGAGCCCCACTACCTGCTGGCCGCCGAGTCGCTCCTCGACGACGGGGACGTCGACGTCAATGACGAGTACGCCGCGCGCGCGTACGAGGACTTCTATCCGTATGACCTCGACAGGCACGGCAAGGAGACCGAGGGGCGGCTGAACGAGCCGCACGGCCTCGGCTTCCCCCTCCTGATCCTCCCCGCCTACGCAGTGGGAGGCGCCGAGGGCGTCGAGCTCTTCCTCGCCGCGATCGCCGCCATCGCGGTCGCGCTCGCCTACCGCCTGGCGCTTCGCGTGGTCCCCGACCCCTGGGCGATCGGCGCCGCCGCCGTGACCGGTCTCAGCCCGCCCTTCATCGCCTACGGCAGCGCCGTCTACCCCGAGCTGAGCGCGGGTGCCGCGCTCGCCGGCGCCGCGCTGCTCGCCCTGAAGCTCGACGAGCGCCCCAGCCGGCGCCGCGCCTTCGGCTGCTTCGCCCTGCTCGGCATGCTGCCCTGGCTCGGCACCAAGTTCGCCCTCCCGGGGCTCGTGATCGGCGTGTTCGCCGCCCGCTCGCTGTGGCGGGCCCGCAGGCGCACCCTCGCGGTTGGCGCGATCGAGCTGTCGCTCTTCAGCGTCGCGCTGATGATCGGCATCAACGAGGCGCTCTACGGGGGACCCACGCCGTACTCCGCCGACGTGGAGGGGGAGACGGCCACGGACGCCTCGTTCCCGCTCGGCTACCTCGAGCGCTCCTACCGCCTGGCCGCGCTCTTCATCGACCGCGAGTACGGGCTGTTTCGCTGGGCGCCGGTGTTCGCGCTCCTCTTCGCCGGCCTCTGGTGGCTGTGGCGTCGGTGCGTGACCGGCTCGCCCACGCGGTTCCGGGCGTGCGCGAGATCGAGTTGACGGCAGGACTCTGCGCAGCCGCGCTCGGGGCCCAGCTGGTCGTCGCCTTCCTCGCCCCCACGATGTTCGGCTTCTGGTTCCCGGCGCGCCACCTGCTGGCCTCGCTGCCGCTGGCGGTGCCGCTGATCGCGTGGGGCTTTCGGCACGCACCGAGGGTCGGCCTCGTGCTGTCGGCGCTCACGCTGGCGGCGTCGGTGTGGCTCTACGTGGACGTGCGCTGGGCGGGCGGCTCGTTCGTGACCGAGCGCCCGGACGCGCCGTTCGGCCCGCTCGAGGACGTCTTCCCGTATTTCGGCAAGGGCGGCGGCTGGGGGTACTGGCTGGCCGGCGCGATCGGCCTCGCTTTGGCCGCCCTCGCCGTGCGCGAGGCGCGCCACTCGCGCCAGACCGCCGGCGCCACGCGCGCCAGGTACTCCGGGTAGCTCACGAAGGAGCGGCCGCTCATGCGGCGGCGGTAGGAGATCGGCACCTCGACCGCGTCGATGCCGGCGCCCCACAGCGACAGGGTCAGTACCTGCGCGTAGTTGTAGTCGTGGCGGATGCGGGCGGCCGCGAGCGCCCGGGCCGAGAAGGCGCGGTAGCCCGTCTGCCCGTCGGTCACCACCGTGTGGAGCAGGGTGCCGAGCAGCGCGCTGGTGGCCCGGTTGGCGAGCGTGCGGTGCCAGCTCATGCCCGTGCGCGGAGCGCTCAGGAAGCGCGAGCCGGTGACGTAGTCGGCACGCCCGCGCGCCACCGGGTCGAGCACGGTCTCGAAGTCGGCCGGGTCGTACTCCCCGTCGGCGTCGAGATAGACGGCCGCGTCGTAGCCCTCGTCCCGGGCCACCTCGAGCCCCGTGCGCACCGCCGCGCCGAGGCCGCGCGGGCGGCCGTGGCCGATCACGCGGGCGCCGTGCTCGCTGGCGACGTGCGGGGTGGCGTCGCGGGAACCGTCGTCCACCACGAGCAGATCGACGCTCATGCCGCAGGCGCGCCGCGGGATTCCTGCGAGCACTCCTGCGATCGCGGCCTCCTCGTCGCAGGCGGGCAGGATGGCGAGGCAGCGCCCGCCGCGCTCGGGAGCGGGCTCCACGGCGGCGTCGCCGGCCGGCACCATCGGGCGTCCCCGGGCCGCGGCCGGCCGCTCCACGCCGAGCAGCTCGGCGATCGTCGCGCCCAGCTCGAGCACCGAGCGCGGCTCGCGGCTGGTCGCTCCGGGCACCGCTCCGCGGCCCCAGACGACGAACGGGACCGGGCTCTCGCCCCAGTCGAGGTGGCCGTGGCCGCCGATCCCCCGGCCCTGCCCGTGGTCGGCCATCAGCACGACCGTGGCGCCGTCGAGCTTGCCCCGCTCGTCGAGGAAGGTGAGGAAGTCGCCGACGCGGCGGTCGGTGTCCGCAAGCTGGTCGAGGTACTCGGTGTTGCGAACGCCGCGCACGTGGCCGAGCTGGTCCGCGGCGAGGAGCTGGAGCACCAGCAGGTCGGGGTCCTCCTCGTCGACCACGCGGCGCGCCTCGGCGGACAGCGAGTGGTCGATCCGCCCGGTGGGCTGCACCGAGGTAACCGAGCGCACCACGTCCTCCCCGAACGGGTCCAGGAGGTGGGCGATCCCGACCAGCCGGCCGCGGCGGCCGTGGCGCTCGAGCACGTCGAAGATCGACTCCCTTCGGACACCCAGCCGTGCCACGAAGTTCGAGCGCATGCCGTGCTCGGCCGGCGTGGCGCCGGTGAGCATCGACGAGAAGCAGACGACCGTGCGCGCCGGATAGGCCGGCTCCACGGCGAGGTACTCGGTGCCCTCGCGGGCGAGGCGGTCGATCACCGGCGTGTGCGCCTGCCAGAGCCTGCCCCGGTTGCAGCCGTCGATCACGATCACGTAGACGCGGCGTGCGGGCGCCGGGCCGATCGGAATGCCGGGCGTCCGCCTCGGGTAGCGCGGCATCCGGGTGCGGGCGAAGCGCCGCGCGGCGAGGGCGCCGAGCAGCGCGGCCAGGCCGGCCGCCGCGGCGATGGCGGCGATCGACCCCGCGCTCGGCTCCTCGGCCAGCAGCGTGGCGGCGCTGAGGCTCATCAGGAGCTTGGGGACCTGCTCGAGCGCGTTCCCGCTCGTGGGGTCCGAGTTGGTCAGCACCAGGCGCCAGAAGCGCAGCCCGTTGAGCCACGGCGCGCCGGTGCGCAGGTGGTAGTAGACGCTGCCCCACACCACCACGGTGAAGAGGAGCCAGCCGGCCAGTGCGCCCAGCAGCAGCCCGGGGGCGCGCCAGGGCTCGAGCAGCGGAGCGGAGAGCGCCAGCGCCAGCCACAGCAGCAGCCGGCCGCGAAGCGGGAAGGTAAAACAGGCGAGCACCGCGGACATGGCGAGCGCGCCGCACAGCGCCACCAGGATGGATCCGTCCGGCGCGAGCCCGGCGGGGACGGCGGCGAGCAGCACGAGCACGGGGTAGACGACCGAGAACGGGCGCCCCTCGTTGAAGACGTTCCAGGCGCGGGCCGCCCAGACCTCGATCGGCCCCGCTGCACGCTGTCCGCTCCCGGCCATCGCCGGGGATCGTATTAGGGAACCCTAACTTCTGCGTTGCGGGACACTTGTGCCGTGGCCGACATCGAGAGCGTCCGCCGCCTGGCGCTCGCGCTTCCGGAGGTCGAGGAGGGCACCTGGTTCCGCACCCCGGCGTGGAAGGTGCGGAAGAAGTCGTTCGCGCGCATGAAGGAGGACGGCGAGACGCTGGTGGTGCTCGTGGAGCTGGGCGAGAAGGAGATGCTGATGGAGGCCGAGCCGCACATCTTCTTCGAGACGCCGCACTACCACGGTTACCCGGCCGTGCTGGTCAGGCTCGCCGCCATCGAGGAGGACGAGCTCGCCGAGGTGCTGGAGGACTCCTGGCGCCGCAAGGCCCCGAAGCGGCTCATTGCGGAGCGGGATGCCATGCGGGGACCCTCCCCGGGCGCATAGACTCACCCAGTGGTATAGACCAGCGAAGGGATCCGGTGCGACTCGGAGTCAGAGCCGCGCTCGTCGGCGGAGAGCTCGTCGAGGGTGATGTGACAATCGGTGACGGCGCGGTGGCCGAGGTGGGCGTGCGGCCCGCCGGCGGCGCCGGCACGGCCGTGCCCGGGTTCGTCGACCTGCACATCAACGGCGTCGCCGGGATCGACTTCCTCACCACCGACGTCGCCGGCTACCGGCGCGCCGCCGCCGCGCTCGCCCGCACCGGGGTGGTCGCCTTCCAGCCGACCTTCGTCTCCTCGCGCGTGGACGCCTACACGGACCCGCTGGCGGTCGCGGACGAGGTCGCCGACGACCACGCCGGGGTTCCTCTGGTCACCGGCGTCCACCTGGAGGGCCCGTTTCTCTCGCCGCTCTGGCCGGGCGCCCACGACCCGGTTCACTTCCGCACTCCCGAGGCCGGCCTCGCCGCCCGGCTTGTGAACGCCGGCCCGGTGCGCACCATGACGCTGGCGCCGGAGCTGCCGGGCGGCCTCGAGCTGACGGAGCAGCTCGCCGGGGCGGGCCTGGTGGTCTCCTGCGGGCACTCGGACGCCGACGCGCCCACCGCCTACGCCGCCTTCGACCGCGGCGCCCGGTCGATCACCCACGTACACAACGCGCACCGCCGCTGGCGACCGCGCGACCCCGGCCTGGGGGGCGTGGCGATCGTCCGGCCGGACGTGACCGTGCAGGCGATCGTCGACGGCGTGCACCTCGCGGCAGAGTCGGCCTACGCCGTCTTCCTCGCGACCGGCCGCCGCTTCTGCCTGGTCACCGACGCGATCGAGGCAGCCATGCGTGACGCCGCCGAGTCCGAGCTGGGCGGCCGGCCCGTGCACATCCGCGACGGCGCGGTGCGGCTGCCCGACGGCACGCTCGCCGGCAGCGTGCTGACGATGGACGAGGCGGTGCGGAATCTGGTGGCGAGCGGGGCGTCCTTGGCGGATGCAGTGCACGCGGCGTCCAGCGCCCCAGCCCGGTTGCTGGGGCGGGACGATCTGGGTGAGCTGCGGCCGGGGACCCCCGCGCATTTGACCGTCTTGGACGAGGAGCTGCGGGTGGTGCGGACGGTTGTCGGCGGGGTCGAGGCGTTTGCGCGCGGGTCGGGGGGTCGTTAACTGCAGCAATGAAGGTGGGTTCCGGCCGGGGAGCGCGGCACGGAAGCGGTCGTCGGCCGGGAGGACGGGCACGGGCGGGAAGGACGCCCTCGGAAGCGGGCCCCCCGGCCGGGGCTCCATACGTTTGTTGACCTATAGGCAACAAACGTGTTGAGCCCCCCTTCGGGCCGCCCTTATCGCTGCCGTTCCCGGACAGTCGGCCCGCCCCGGCCCTCAGGTCGTCCGCGTGACCTTCCCCAGCCCCGGCGGCTCGTCCGGATCGATCCCGCGACGGAGCGCGAGCGCCAGCGCCAGCTGCTGCGCCCGGATCGTGGCCGGCAGCGTGCAGAGCGGCTCCGCGAGGCCGGCCGGGTAGGGCAGGCTCGCCTCGGGCGTGTCCGCGAGCCGCAACACGCGCGTTCCGCCTCGCTCCAGCTGCCGCGCCAGCTCCTCCACGTCCGCCGCGGCCGGGCCCGCGGCTCTCACTGCGAGCAGGGGGATGTCGCCGCGGGCCACAGTGACCGGGCCGTGGCGAAAGTCAGCCGCCGACCACCCCTCCGCGCGGACGCCCGTGGCCTCGCGCAGCTTCAGCGCCGCCTCGAGCGCCACGCACATCAGGTAGCCGCGGCCGACGGCGATCAGCTCGTCCGCGTCGCCGAGCGCCTCCGCGGCCTGCTCGGCGGGTTCCGGATCGCCCAGCAGCTCCTCCACCATGCCCGGGAGCCGCTCCCAGTCGCCGCCGCTCCACGGCACCGGCCCCAGCGCCTCGCCCACGAGCGCCACCGCGGCGAGCTGCGCGGTGAAGGTCTTCGTGGCCGGCACCGCGAGCTCCTCGCCGGCCGACAGCTCGATGTGGAGGTCGGCGGCCGCCGCGAGCGCGCTGTCGGGATCGTTGGTCAGCGCGACCGTCCGCGCCCCCGCGGCGCCGTAGCGCTCCAGCACCGTGACGATCTCAGGCGTGCGGCCCGACTGGCTGATCCCGAGCGCGAGCCACCCGTCGAGGCGCGGCTCGCCGCCGTAGAGCGTCACGAGGCTCGGCGCGGCGAGCGCCACGGGCCGCCCCGTTACCGCCTCGAGCAGGTAGCGGGCGAAGATCGCCGCGTAGTCGGACGAGCCGCGGGCGACTATCACCACGCCGGCGGGCTCGGGGCCGGCGAGCGCCGCGGCGAGCTCGGCCCGGCGCGACGCCAGGGCGGCGAGCACGGCGGGCTGGGCCGCCATGTCGTTTCGCATGCGCTCGCCGTTCACGCGGGCGAGTCCGCCGGCGCATCGGCGGTCGGCGGGCGCGACTCGGCGCCGGGCTGCGTGCGCGTCTGGTGCAGCTCGATCTCGTACCGGTCGCCGCGGAAGAGGGAGGTGGCGTAGTAGGCCGGGATGCCGCGGGTGTCGCGCGCGAGCGTGTGGAACCGCAGCCCGGGCACGTCCTCGTCCACGCCGAGCAGCGGCGCCTCCTCGGCCTCGATCGCCACCGCCACCACGCGCTGGTCGGCTCCGCTGAGATGGATGTCGTAGCTCTCGGCCAGCACCTCGAACAGCGAGGCATGCTCGAGGTCGGCCTCGGCGATCCCGGGGAAGCGCTCGGCCGGGAGGTACACGCGCTCCAGTGCCATCGGCGTGCCGTCGGCCGTGCGGACGCGCTCGAACTCGGCCACCGGGGCGCCGGGGGCGATCTCGAGCGTTCGCGCCAGGAACGGTCCTGCCTCGATCAGCTCGCGGGAACGGACCGCCGCGCCCGGGGTCATCCCGCGCGCCCGCATGTCCTCGCTGAACGAGCTGAACAACACCGCCTGCGCCACCCTCGGCTCGGCCACGAACGTGCCGCGGCCATGCAGGCGGTACACGAGCCCCTCGGTCACGAGGCGGTCCATCTCGGTCCGCACGGTCATGCGGGCGAGGCCGAAGTGCTCGGCCAGCACGCGCTCGGAGGGCAGCTCGGCGCCGGGCCCGAGCGAGGCCACCAGCGCCTCGAGGATCTCGCGCAGCGCCTCGCCCTTCGGCCGGTCGGCGGGCAGGCTGGCCGGAAGGCCGTCGGACTCAGAGCGCCGCATGGACGCTCCTGCGGGCGACGGCCGCGAAGCCGCGGGTGAGCGCGACCGGGTCGGTGATGGCGGTGCCCACGACGACCGCGAAGGCGCCCGCCTCGAACGCCGCGCGCGCCTGGTCCGGGGTGGCGATGCGGCCTTCCGCGAAGACCGGGCAGTCGAGCGCCGTAGCGAGCGCGGCTACGAGGTCGAGGTCGGGTTCCTCCGGAGGGGCGGTCTCACCGGTGTAGCCCGCCAGCGTCGTCGCCACCGCCGCCGCACCCGCTTCGCGGGCGGTCAGCCCCGCGTCCAGCGAGTCCACGTCGGCGAGCACGGGAACGGACAGCTCCGACACCAGGGCGGAGAGGCCCACGCCGTCCGGCCGGGCCCGCAGCGTCGCGTCCACCGCCACGATGTCCGCCCCCGCGGTGGCCACCGCGCGGGCGTCGTCGAGAGACGGCGTGATGTACACCTCGCTGCCCTCCACCCGCCGCTTTCGCAGCCCGATCACCGGCAGCTGCACAGCTTGCTTCACGGCGCGAATGTCCTGCGCGCGGATCCCCGCGGCTCCGCCCAGCTCGGCCGCGCGCGCCATCGCCGCCAAGTGGGAGCTCGCGGCGAGCGGGCTCCCCTCGGGCGCCTGCACCGACACGACGAGCCCGCCGCGGAGCGCCTCGAGCGGAGAACTCACGCCGCCCTCCACAGCAGCCCGGGCTCCGGCCGCAGGCCGTCGTCCAGCCCGGCCAGCAGCGCCGCCCCTGCGAGCCCGTCGCCCTCGGGAGGCACCACCTCCGTGCCCGGCCGCCGCGACAGCACCTCGGCCGTGAACGGCTCCAGCAGCGGCGTCCCCGCCCGGAACACGTTCCCGGCGTACGACAACGAGACGGGCTCGTCCGGCTCGAACAGCCGGCCGAGCGCGGCGCACCCGGTGATAGCGAGCTCGCGCGCCGCGTCGGCCAGGATGGCCACGGCGTGCGGCTCGCCCGCGGCGGCCTCGTGGGCGACGTCGGCAGCGAAGGCCGCGACCGCGCGGGTGGGCACATCGGCGCAGTAGATGCGCTCGGACAGCTCCGGCAGGGGGCCGTAGCGGGTCTCCGCCGCCCGCAGCAGCGTGGCGGAGCCGCCCCGGCCGTCGGCGTGGCGCAAAGCCACGTCCAGCCCGGCCCGGCCGATCGCGAAGCCGCTGCCGGCGTCCCCGAGCAGGCTGCCCCAGCCGTCCACCTTCACCAGGCGCCCCCCGCGCCGGCCCACGCAGACGGTGCCGGTGCCGGCCGCGACCACCGCCCCGTCGCGGTCCCCGAGCGCGCCCAGCAGCGAGGTCACGCCGTCGCTCGCGATCGAGAGCCGCTCCACCGACAGGCGGCTGCGCAGGAGCTCGCCCACCCGGCGGAGGTCCTCCTCGGCGGCTGCCTCGAAGCCGGACAGCCCGACGCCGACGGGAGGTAGCGGATCGGGCAGCGGCCGCAACGCGCTGAGCGCCACCAGCAGGGCGTCCGCCACCTCCTCTGGGCCGACCTGCCGCCCCATGCGCAGGACGCCCGGTGCGGTGGCGCTCCGCGGGCCGCGCCCCATGTCGGCGAGCGCGGCCCTGATCTCCGTCTGTCCGGCGTCGACCGCGAGCACGGCCGTCGTCACTGCAGGCCGGCCTCCTTACACGGCTCGACGTACGGGCCGGTGCAGATGTCGGCCACGTCGAGGAAGCCCTCCTTGACCAGCGGGTCCTCGATGTTGTCCTCCTGGATCGCAATCGTGTCGAGCAGCTTCGACGGCACCTGCTTCGCGCCGTTGTCCACCTTGTCCGGGGCGACATCGGGGGCCGGCTCCTCGCCCTGGGCGATCGGCACCGCCAGCTCCGCCGCGGTCTCCGCGATCTGGATGATCGGCTGGTAGACCGTCATCAGCTGCTCGCCGGTGAGGATCCGCTGGACGCCAGCCAACTCGGCGTCCTGGCCCGTAACGAATCGAGTGGCCGGGTCGATGTCCGCCCCCTTCAGGGCCGCGATCGCGCCGCCGGCCATGCCGTCGTTGGCCACGTAGACGGCGTCGAAGCCGTCCGCGCCGAGCGCCGTGATCGACTGCTCCATCTCCTGCTGAGCGCTTTCCGGCTTCCAGTCGGGCGTGTCGAAGGTCCTCACGATTTCGGCTCCGCGCTTCTCCAACACCTGCCGAGCACCATCCTTGTATGGCTTGGCGTTGCTGTCGGTGGGCGCGCCGTTGATCATGACGACCCTCGGGCTGCTGGTGCCACCCTCCTGCTCGATCGCGTCCATCTGCACCTCGGCCTGCTGCTGGCCGACCCTGAACGGGTCGATCGAGACGTAGTAGTCGATGTCAGCGTCGGGGATCAGGCGGCCGTATGCGATCACGGCCACGTCGGACTGCTTCGCCCGGGTCACGATCGAAGCGGCCGACGCCACGTCCACGGCGCTGATCACGATCACCTTCGCGCCCTGGGTGATCGCCGCCTCCGCCTGCTGCTGCTGCTTGGCCGGGTCCTGGTCGGCGTTTGCGTAGATGACTTCGCAGTCGGGGCAAAGCTCCTCCACGCGCCGCTCGAAGTTGGGACGGTCCTGCTCTTCGTAGCGGGTGGTGTCTCTCTCCGGCAGGAGCAGCGCGATCGTCCCGCCGCCGCCGTCGCCTCCGCCACCACCACCGCCGCCGTCATCGTCGTCGTCGCCGCATGCCGCGGCTCCGACCGCGAGCGCCAGCGCCGCCGCCACTGCCGCCATTGCCCGAAGCTTCCCTCGCGCCACTTCTCCTCCTCTCGGTGGGCCTAGCCCGAGGAAGGTAGCAGAACTGGTCTAGACCAGTGCGGCAGGCGACGCCTGCCACCAGCTCTCGATGCGTCCCACGAACGCGCCGGGCTTGTCGGCGTAGAGCCTCGCGCCGTATGCGAACGCCTCGTCCTGGAGCTCCTCGCGGCGTGTGGCGATGAGCGGCTCGAGCGACTCGGCGCCGAACTCCGACAGGACGGCGAGGTCGTGGTCGTCGCCCAGGCGATCCGACAGCTCGTGCGCCTCGTCAGCCAGCGCGCTCATGACCGGCTTCCAGCTCCGCTCGAGGATCGAGCACTGGTACCAGAGGTCCTTCACCCGCTTGCGCCACTCGTGCAGATTCTCGGTGGACGGGTCCTTGGCGGCAGCCCGCCAATCGCGCCGGCCGCGCCGGTATGTCCTCCTCAGCCCGTCCTCGAACACCTCGAACTCGTCGCGTTCGAGCGGCCAACCGTCCACGCGACCGCGCGCCTCGGTCAACATTTCGGTGGCGGTCTGCCCGGCCCGCTCGCGCCCTCCTCCGGTCGTCCGGATGCGGTGCGCCTCGAGCGCCTGGCGGACGGGGCCCACCTCGGCGCCGTAGCGCTCCTCGAGGTCCGCAACGGTGGCCAGCATCACGTCGGCGTCGCGCACGCCGGACAGCTCGCGGGCGGCGTCCCGGAAGGTGTCCGCCTCGCGCCGGAACACCTCCTCGCCGATCTCGCCACGCACGAGGCGCAGGAGCGCCCGCAGTTTCTTCATGTCCTTGCGGGCGTCGTGGACGCCCTCTTCGCTGGCGTCCTTCAGCGCGTCGATCGCATGGTCTATGCGGCCGCGGGCGATGCGCGCGATCCCCTCGGGAACCGGCTCGCCCTTCTTCAGTTGGTACGCGCGTGACATCGAGAACGAAAGTTACAACTCGCGCTCGAGCAGCCGCGCCGCGGCGCTCGCCGGGTCGAGCCGCCGCGCGACCACCTCGTCGAGCAGCTCCTGCACCGACTCGTCGTCGCGCACCTGCGCCTCGAGCTTCCGGCGCAGCCGCCCGGCGGCCAGCGCCAGCACCTCGTTCATGAGGTTGCGGCGGCGGCGCTCCGCCAGCGTTCCCTCCTCGCGGATGAAGTCGTGGTGCTCGCCGATCTTCTCGGCCAGTTTTTCGATCCCCTCCCCCCGGCTCGCCTCGGTCTTGACGATCGGCACTCGCCAGCCCGCCTGCGGCCCGAGCGACAGCACGCCGCGGATCTCCCGCACCATCGTGTCGGTGAGCGGGTGGTCGGACTTGTTCACCACGATCACGTCGGGGATCTCCATGACGCCGGCCTTCATGGCCTGGATCGAGTCGCCGCTCCCCGGCATCAGGACCAGCACGACCGTGTCGGCGTGGTCGATGATGTCCACCTCGGCCTGGCCCACCCCCACGGTCTCGAGGAACACGTCGTCCTTGCCGCTCGCGTCCATCAGTAGCGCCGCCTGGAGGGTGGCCTCCGAGAGGCCGCCGAGCGAGCCGCGGCTCGCCATCGAGCGGATGAAGACGCCGCGGTCGAGGAAGTGGTCGGAGAGCCGGATGCGGTCGCCGAGGAGGGCGCCCTGGGTGAAGGGGGAGGAAGGGTCGATGGAGAGGACGGCGATCTGTCTTTCGCGCGCCCGGGCCTCCTCGATCAGCCGCCCGATGAGAGTCGATTTCCCGACCCCGGGTGGGCCGGTGAAGCCAACGATCTGGGCTCGGCCGGTCTTGGGATAGACCTCGCGCACGAGCGCCCAGCCCTCCGGGTCGTCGTTCTCGACCAGGGAGATCGCGCGGGCAAGCGCGCGCCTGTCGCCTTCGAGGAGGCGCTCGGTGAGGTCGGCGGAGGTGCGGCCGGGGGCGGGCATCGGGCGAGGAATCCTAGGCGGGTGGGTGGGCCGGGCGCTGGGCGTGCGGGCTGTGGCGTTCCGCTCGCCGTGGCGGTGGCGCTCCGCTCGCCTGCGCTCGCGGTGCTCCAGTGTGGTCCGTTGGGCTGGGGAAGGGGGTGCATAACCTCCCGATCGACCGCCTCAAACCCGAGGTGGGCGAGGTTTTCCCTCTATAGGGCCGCAAACCTCACGATTTCCCTCGTGAACGCGGAGATCGGGAGGTTTTCGACAGCGACAAGAGGGCGTCCCCCTTCCCAAGCCTCCCCGACCACGGCTGACCACCATCGCGCCCGAGCGGAACGCCATTCGCGCACAGCGGAGCGCCACTCTGCGCGCGCTAGGCCCCTATTCGTAGGCCAGCGCCCGCAGCACGTCCAGCCGCGCCGCACGGCGGGCCGGGAAGATAGCCGCCAGCACGCCGGCCAGCGCGGCCAGCACCAGCAGCAGGAGCAGCGTGCCGATCGGGTAGGAGAGCTCGAAGCCCTCGTCGGCCAGCGGCACGGCCAGGAGCGACGCGAAGATCACGCCCAGGACCGTGCCGAGGATCGCCCCGATCAGCGCCGTGATCACCGACTCGTAGCGCACCAGCCTCCGCACCTGCCGGCGCGACATCCCGACCGCGCGCAGCATGCCGAGCTCGCGCGTGCGCTCGTGGATCGAGAGCGCCAGCGTAGTCACGATGCCGAGCAGGGAGATCACGATCGCCAGCGCCAGCAGCACGTAGAAGAACCCGACGAGCTGGTTGATCTGCTCCTCCTGGTTGTCCTTCAGCTCCTGCTGGTTGAGCGTGTCGACGGTCGGGAAACGGCGCTCCACGCGCTGCGAGATCTGCTCCTGCACCCGCTCGGCGTTGGCTCCCGGGTCGAGCGCCACCAGCGACATGCTCGGCTGGCGCGCGCCGAACTCGCGCCGCAGGGTGTCGTCGCTCAACACCAGGTTCCCGAGCAGGTCGGCGTTGTCCTTGATCGTGCCGTCCACGGTCAGCGTGACCTCGCGCTCGAGCGGCGTGCGGACCGTGACCTGGTCCCCCACGTTGATGTCGTTGCTCGAGGCCCAGGCGTCGTCCGCGACGGCCGTGTCGCCCGTCAGCCCCGACAGGGTGTCGGGCGAGCCCTCCTCCCAGTCGAGCTTCAGCACGTCGGACACCGTGGCGGGGTCGACGCCCGAGACACGGATGTCGCTGCCCTCAAACACGCCCCCGGCGAAGCTGAGCGAGGAGACCGTCCGCACGCCCTGGACCTGCGCGGCCTCGCGGCCGGCATCGGGGCTGATCGGCGAGAAGCCGTCGGTGTTCTGGAGGACGATGTCGCCCTGGAAGTTGCGGTCGATCGCGTTGCCGATCGAGGCGCTGATGCCGGCCGCGAACACCGTCACGAACACCACCACGGCCAGGCCGATCATGAGCGCCGCCGCGGTCACGGCCGTGCGGCCCGGCTTGCGCACCGAGTTCTCGCGCGCCAGGCGCCCGGTGATGCCGCGCAGCCGCTCGAGCGGCCAGCCGATCACCGAGGCCAGCGGGCGCACGAGGCGCGGGCTGAACATCGACACGCCAAACAGCGTGACCACCGCGCCGCCGCCGACCAGCCCGGCGGCCGCGTTGGACTCGACGCCCCCGAACAGGCCGAGGCAGGTGAGCGCGATGCCGCCGAACATGAACACCACCGCGACCGCGGTGAAGATCCGTCCGCGCCGGCGGCTCTCGGGCAGCTCCGCCTCGAGCAGCGCCGCCATCGGCGACACCCGCGTGGCGCGCAGCGCGGGCGAGAGCGCCGCGGCCAACGTGACGACCATCCCCACCACGATCGACAGCCCGATCGTTCGAGCCGCGATCACCGTGCCGGTGTTGGGCAGATCGATCCCGAAGCTCTTGAAAACCGCGTTGAGAAGGCCGGCGAAGCCGATCCCGGCGAGCACTCCGACCACCGAGCCGAGCGCCCCGATGATCGCCGCCTCGAGCACCATGCCGCGCAGGATCTGGCCGCGGGTGGCGCCCAGCGTGCGCAGCATCCCGAGCTCGCGGATCCGCTGCGCGACGGTGATCGAGAAGGTGTTGAAGATCAGGAAGCTCCCCACCAGCAGCGCCACGCCGCCGAACACGAGCAGCACGATGCGGAAGAACGAGAGGTCGTCCTTGATGTCGTCCGACTGGCGCTCGGCCGCCTGGACGCCGGTCTCCACGGTCAGCCGGGCCGGCAGCACGCGGTCGATTCGGCGCGCCAGCTCGTCCTGGCGACACCCCGTCGGCCGCCTCCACGGAGATACCGTCGAACTCGCCCTGCTTGTCGGTGAGGCGCTGGGCCTCCGGAAGCGTGAGCTGCGCGGTGCTGGAGCCGCCGGAGGACGTGGAGCCGAGCCGCTGGAGCCCGACGATCTCGTACCCCTTCACGCCCGCCGGGCCGGCGATGCGCAGCGTGTCACCGATCCCGAGGTCCTCGCGGTCGGCGGTGGACTCGTCGAGCGAGACCTGGTTCGCGTTCTCGGGTGGGTGCCCCTCGGTGTAGGTGAGCGTCTCGAAGGGCTTGGGGGCCACGGAGGAGACGAACTCCGGGGCGAACGACGGGCTGAGCTGCTCGCCGTCGGCGTCGACGAACCGGCCCGTGGAGAAGATGCCGCCCGCGGCTTTCTTGACCCCGTCGACACGCCGCACCTGGTTCAGCACCTCGGCCGGGAAGGGCGGCAGGTCGATCTCCTCCCCCTGGCCGACCGTGCTGGGCGAGATTGCCACGTCCGTGCCGGCGAAGGCCTCGCTGAAGATGTCGTCGAAGGAGCGGTTGATCGTGTCGGTCAGCACGTAGCTGCCGGCGATGAAGGCCACGCCGAGCAGCACGGCCAGCATCGTCACGAAGGCCCGCAGCTTGCGCTGGGCCAGCCCGCGGAGCGCGACCTTGGTCAAGCCACGTCCTTCATCAGCTCGATCACCTCATCCGCGGTCCCGGCCGCGGCGTCGTGCACCACGAGGCCGTCGCGCAGCACGATCAGGCGGTCCGCGTAGGCGGCCGCCTCGGGGTCGTGGGTGACCATCACGACGCTCTGGCCGAGCTCGTCGACCGACTGGCGCAGCATGCGCAGCACCTCCTCGCTCGACTTCGAGTCGAGGTTGCCGGTCGGCTCGTCGGCGAACACCACGGCCGGCTTGGAAATCAGCGCCCGCGCGACGGCCACACGCTGCTGCTGGCCGCCCGACAGCTCGGCCGGGCGGTGGGTGAGCCGGTCGGACAGCCCGACCGTGTCCACCAGGCGCCGCAGCCACTCAGGATCAACCTTCCTGCCGGCGATCGAGAGCGGCAGCACGATGTTCTCCTCGGCGGTGAGAACCGGCAGGAGGTTGAAGAACTGGAAGATGAAGCCGAGCTTGTCGCGGCGCAGCCGGGTGAGGTCGCCGTCGTCCAGCCCGGTGATCTCGACGCCGTCCAGCGCAACGGACCCGGAGGTTGGCCGGTCGAGGCCGGCGAGGATGTGCATCAGCGTCGACTTGCCGGACCCCGAGGGGCCCATGATCGCGCTGTAGCGGCCGCGCTCGAAGTCCACGCTGACACCGGCGAGAGCATCCACGGCGGTGGCGCCCTCGCCGTAGCGGCGGCGCACATCCTTGGCGGTCACGATCGAATCCATGGCGCGCAGGGTGGCAGGCTGGCAATTTGCCTGCAGTACGGCTAACCCGCCATGCTGCGGCCTATGGATCCGAAGACGATGTGGGGCGCCGGCAACTATGCGGCGGTGGCGGAGAAGATCGGGCAGGTCGGCGAGATCTGCGTGGAGCGGGCCGGCGTCGAGCCGGGCATGGAGGTGCTCGACGTGGCCTGCGGCGCCGGCAACGCCACGATTCCGGCCGCCCGGGCCGGCGCCCGGGTCACCGGCCTCGATTTCTCCCCGGACCTGCTCGCCATCGCGCGCGAGCGGGCGGCGGACGCCCTGGTGGAGGTCGAGTGGGTGGAGGGCGACGCACAGGACCTCCCCTTCGGCGACGGGAGCTTCGACCGCGTGATCTCCACGTTCGGCCACATGTTCGCGCCGGACCACGAGCGGACGGCGGCCGAGATGAAGCGCGTCTGCCGCGGCAGCATCGCGATCTGCTGCTGGTCGCCGGATGGCGCTATCGGACGGATGTTCAGCAAGGTCGCCGAGCTCACGCCGCCTCCGCCGGGAAGCTCGTCACCGCTCCTGTGGGGCACCGAGGAGCATGTTCGCAAGCTGCTCGGTGACGGCGAGGTCGAGCGCGGCGAGGTCGAGTGGCGCGACTCGTCCGTGGAGTCCTACGCCCGGTTCATGCTAGAGAGCTTCGGGCCGCTCCTGAACGCGCAGGAGGCGCTCGGCGAGCGGGCCGGCGAGCTGCGCGAGGCGTACACGCGCTACCTCGAGGCCGAGAACCTGGAGACCGACGGGACGCTCCGCTTTCGCGGTGAGTACCTCCTGGCGGTGATCGAGGCCTAAAGCGCACTCCGCTCCAGCACGTCGATCTCCTCGAGCGCGTGCCCGGCGCCGAGCACCACGCAGCTGAGCGGGTCGTCGGTGAGCGCAACCGGCACCTGGATCTCGGCCTGTAGGCGCTCCGCGAAGCCCTTCAGCAGCGCGCCGCCGCCCGCCAGCATGATCCCGCGCCGGGTCAGGTCGGCGGACAGCTCGGGCGGCGTGTTCTCGAGCGCGTCCCGGACCGCGTCCACGATCTCGTTCACGAGCGGCTCCATCGCCTCGCGCATCTCGACGCTCGTGACCTCGGCCTCGCGCGGCAGCCCGCTCGCCGGATCGCGGCCGCGCACCTGCGTGACCGCGTCGCTCTCGTCCGGCGCCGTGCCGCCCACCTCGAGCTTCACGGCCTCGGACGTGGTCTCGCCCACCGCCAGCCGGTGGTGGCGGCGGATGTAGCTCGCCACCGCCTCGTCGAAGTCGTAGCCCCCCAGCCGCAGCGAGCGCGACACCACGATCCCGCCCAGCGAGATCACGGCCACCTCGCTGGTGCCGCCGCCGATGTCGACCACCACGGTGGCCACCGGCTCCGCGATCGGCAGCCCCGCCCCGATCGCCGCCGCCATCGGCTCCTCGATCAGCTGCACCGAGCGGGCGCCGGCGGCGAGACAGGCCTCCTCGAGCGCCCGCCGCTCCACGTCGGTGATGCCCGACGGCGCGCACATCACGAGCCGCGGGTGGGCGAAGCGGCTCTTGTGGACCCGCCCGATGAAGTGGCGCAGCATCGCCTCGGTCGTCTCGAAGTCGGTGATCACCCCGTGCCGGAGCGGCCGCACCGCGGAGATCGTGGCCGGGGTGCGCCCGATCATGCGCTGCGCCTCCTCGCCCACCGCGTGCACGTCCCCCGACCGGGTGTCCATCGCCACCACGGACGGCTCCGACACGCGGATGCCCTCCCCGCGCAGGTAGACGAGCGTGTTGGCGGTGCCCAGGTCGATGGCGATGTCGCGCCCGCCGAGACGGGCGTGGTAGCGCCGGCGGCGCTTCATCAGGAGCGCAGGAACGTCAGAACGGCGAGCACGCGGCGGTGGTCCTCGGTGGCGGGCACGAGGCCCAGTTTCCCGAAGATCGAGGTCACGTGCTTCTCGACGGCCCGCTCGGTGACGACCATCTGCTCGGCGATCGCGGTGTTGGAGCGGCCTTCCGCCATCAGCTCGAGCACCTCGCGCTCGCGCGGGGTCAGCTCGTCGAGCGGGTCCTCGCGGCGGGCGCGCCCCACGAGCTGGGCGACCACCTCCGGGTCGAGCGCGGAGCCGCCCTCGGCCACCCGCTTGACCGCGTCGGTGAAGCGCTCCACGTCCGCCACGCGGTCCTTCAGGAGGTAGCCGACCCCGTCGGCGGCGTCGCCGACCAACTCGAGCGCGTAGCCCTCCTCCACGTACTGGGACAGCACCAGCACGCCGGTGCCCGGGTGCTCGGCGCGGATGCGCTGCGCCGCGCGCAGGCCGTCGTCGGTGTTGGTCGGGGGCATCCGGATGTCGACCACGGCGACGTCGGGCTTGTGCGCGTTGACCTTGCGCAGCAGGTCCTCGGCGTCGCCGGCCTGGGCCACGACCTCGAAGCCCCGATCCTCGAGCAGGCGGACCACGCCCTCGCGCAGCAGCACCGAGTCATCGGCGACGATTACCCGCACGGGATCCTCGCGCGGATCGTGGTGCCCCCGCCAGGCGGCGACTCGACCTCGAGCCGTCCCTCGATCACCGCCAGCCGGTCGGCAAGGCCACGCAGCCCGGTGCCGTTGTCCGGGTCCGCGCCGCCGACGCCGTCGTCGGCGACCTCCACCACCAGCCGGCCGTTTGCTCGCTGCACGTTCACTGTCGCGTGGGACGCCTCCGCGTACTTCGCAACATTGGCCAACGCCTCGGACACCACGAAATAGGCTGCCAGTTCGATCGACTCGGGGAGTCGCTCGTGGGCCTGCTGCTTCAGCTCGACCGGCAGCGTGGCGCGCCGGGCGAGCGTCTCGAGGGCCGCGTCCAGGCCGCGGTCGCTCAGCACGGCCGGGTGGATCCCGCGCGCCAGCTCGCGCAGCTCGTCCAGGGCCGCGTCCAGCTCCTCGCTGGCGCCGTCGAGCATCCGCGTCGCGCTGTCGGGGTCGTCCCGCATCCTGTCGCGGGCGAGGCGCATGCTGAGCGCCATCGAGACGAGGCGCTGCTGGGCGCCGTCGTGCAGGTCGCGCTCAAGGCGGCGGCGCTCCTCGAGCCCGATGCGAAGCATGCGGGAGCGCGAGTCCCGCAGCTCCGCCACCTTCGCGCGCAGCTCGGCATCGAGGCGCTCGTTCTCGAGGGCCATCGCGGCGGCCGCGCCGATCGCGTCCAGCTCCTTGTCGATCACCAGGTCGTCGTGCAGGATCGCGGCCACCAGGTCGCCGTCGCGCTCGACGGGCGTCACGCCGCGGCCGGACCCGGGCGGGGGCAACTCGACGCGCCGACCCCGGGCGTCCACGAAACGCTCGTCGTCCGGCAGCCAGTAGACCAGTTCGAGCGTGGGATCGCGGAGAGCGCGCACCAGCTCGTCGCGCAACTCCCCTCTGCGTGGCGCCTCGCCCATACGCGCGATCAGCTCGCCCACGGCGCCGCTCTGGATCATCCGCGCCCGAACCAGCGTCGCGAGGAACATGTACGGAACCAGCCCGAAAGGGACCACCGTGGCGAGCGCCACGGCGTCGAGCGTCTCGGTGCTGAGGCTGCCGCTGGCCTGAACCACCACTACGCCGATCATCACGATTGTGACCGCGACCCCAGCCGAGTAGACCGGCACCAGGAAGCGCCGCTGGCCTGGAGTGGCTCGGCGCCAGCGGAGCACCAGGATGAGGAGCACCGCGCCGATCAGCGCGGCACCGATCAGGTTCAAGACCGCGCTGATGCTGTTGAAGACCGTCTCGTTCCCCTCGACCAGCAAGAGGTTGTCGGGGCACTCCTCGCAGTCGAGCTGGACCGGATCGGCGAACAGCCAGAGGGGTATGAGGCCGACGGTGGCGAGGACGTAGGCGCCCGTGACGAGACGCTTCTCCAGACGATTCTGGAGCCGGCCGCTCGGGAAGGCGAGCAGCAGGTGCAGGAAGAACGCGAGGTAGAGCGAGCCGAAGACCTTCCCGACGGTGAACATCAGGGGCAGATCGGAGAGACCCGCCCCCATGACAAGCCAGGCGAAGCCGGTGCCCGCCATCAGCATCCCCACGCGGTTGTCGGGCCGCCGCCGCCAGGCGAAGAGGCCCACCCCGATGAAGCTCCACCCCACCACGAGCCCGGCTGCAGCCCACAGGCCGGGCATGTCCAGGTCGTCGTTGGTGAGGATGAGGGCCAGCACCGCCAGCCCCAGCACGAACCCGGCGGCGGCCAGCGCCCAGAGGGCCCGGCCAAGGCTCGTCATCGCAGGCTCACAGCAGCGCCTCCAGCGCCGCGCCGGACAGCTCCGACTTGGGGATGAAGCCGCGAACGCCGCCGATCGCGCCAAGGTCATGGAGGTCCCGGCTCGAGGTGAGCACGATGGTGGGGTGGAGCCCGTTGGCCGCCGCGAGACGCGCGGCTACCTCGGGTCCGTCGATGTCCGGGAGCTGGACGTCGAGAAGCACGACGTCGGGCTTGAGCTCCCCGACCGCGATGAGCGCCCCCTCCCCGTCCTCGGCCTCGCCGACCACGTCGAATCCCTCGGATTCGAGCAGCATGCGGGCACTCGCCCGAAAGCTGGGGTGATCGTCGACGATGAGAACAGAGATCGCCATGTAAACGAGATTGTCGTCAGGGTAGGGCGTTTCGCCAATACGGATACCCGCACATATCATCCTGCTCCGGCATGGAGAGCATGACCCAGCCGCTTGCGGCCCCGCCGGTGGAGGTGCCGCCGGAGCTTCGCGGGACTCCCCCGCCGCGCTCAGGCGGTCTCCTGACGCTGCTCCGATTCATGCGCCGGCGAGGCATGCTGAACCTGAAGTATGGCCGCCTCCTGCTGCGGCTCGGCTGGTGGAAGCTGCGCCTCGGACGGCGCCTGAAGCTCGACGGGATCGCCTTCGTCGGACCGGGCTGCGAGCTCCAGGTCGGCCGCGACGCCGTGCTCGAGCTCGGTCGCTGGTGCTGGATCGGGCACGGCTGCAAGATCCGTTGCCACGAGGGCGTGGTCTCGATCGGCGCGAAGAGCGTGATGGGCCAGGAGTGCACGATCTCCGCCTACCAGCACGTCTCGATCGGTAGCGAGTGCGTGATCGCCGACCGGGTCATGCTGATCGACTTCGACCACGGCATGGTCGAGGTGGAGCGGCCGATCCGGATGCAGGGGATCTACAAGCGCGACGTGAACGTGGGCGGCAACGTCTGGATCGGCTACGGCGCTTGCATCCTGCGCGGGGCGACGGTGGGGGACAACGCGGTGATCGGCACCAACTCGGTGGTGACCAAGGACATTCCCGCGAACGCTGTGGTGGGCGGGGTGCCGGCCCGGCTGATCAGGATGAGGCGGGCCCCGCGGCGGATGCGGTACGCGTAGCGGTTTCGCCCGCGGCGATGCTGGACAGCAGCGCCAGCGCCTGCTCGGTGGGGCTGCCCGGGTCGGCGTGGTAGACGGACAGCACCTGCCCGGAGCTCCCGGCGAGCGCGAACGTCTCGTAATGGAGCGTGAGCTCCCCAACCTGCGGATGGACGAAGCGCTTGGTGCCGTGGGTCTTCTCGCGCACGTCGTGGCGCGCCCAGAGAGAGCGGAACCGATCGCTCTTGAGCGACAGCTCGCCGACGAGATCGGTCAGGTGAGGGTCGTCGAGGTCGGGTCCGACCGACGCGCGCAGCGCCGCGACGGTGTCCCTTGCCACCTCGTCCCAGTCCGGATAGCGCTCGCGCGCGGCGGGATCGAGGAAGAGGGTCCGCACCAGGTTGTTCCCGGCGGCGAACCCGCCGTGCAGCACGGTGGCCAGCGAGTTGGCGGCCAGCACGTCGAGGTGCCGGCTCGTCACCATCGCCGGCGTGTGCGGCCAAGCCTCCATCAGCCTCAGAAGCTCCGGCCTGACCCGCTCCGCGCGCCTCGAGGCGCGGCGCCGGCGGGGAGCGGGCCTCGCCAGGTCGTGCAGGTGGGCGGTGGCCTCGTCGTCGAGTTGCAGCGCCCTGGCCAGCGCGTCGATCACCTGCTCCGATGGATGGCGCTCGCGGCCCTGCTCGAGGCGGATGTAGTAGTCCGCGCTGACGCCGGCCAGCGTGGCCAGCTCCTCCCGGCGCAGGCCGGGCACGCGTCGTCGCCCGAAGTCCGGCAGGCCGACGTCCTCGGGACGCACGCGCTCCCGGCGCGCGCGCAGGAACTGCCCGATGCGGTTGTCGTCGGCCATCTCCTTCACCGTACCCAGTCGGGATCCGCACAGGGTGGCCGTGTCACTCCCAGGTTCGGCGCTCCCAGACATGAGCCGCCTCTGGCTAAGTGACGTTGCTGCCGCCAACGTGTCGGCCATGACAGATACCGCCATTCTCGAAAGCACCAACACAACGGATCTCCCGCTCACGGGGCGCGTGGCCGTCGTAACGGGCGCCACCAGCGGCATCGGCGCGGCAACCGCCCGCCGGCTCGCCTCCGGCGGGGCTTCGGTGGCGCTCGTGGGCCGCCGCGAGGATCGCCTCCGCGACCTCGCCGCCGAGCTCGGCGAATCGACCGACGCGGAGGTCGTGCGGGTCGCGGTGGACGTGAGCAACCGCGACGCCGTGGAGCGCGCCGCGGGAGCGATTCGCGACGAGCTGGGCCGGGTCGACCTCGTCGTCGCCAACGCCGGCGTGATGCTGCCGGCGCCGTTCGAGGAGGCCGACACGACCGAGTGGGACCGGATGCTCGACACGAACGTGCGCGGCCTGCTCGCCACGGGCCGGGCCTTCATGCCCGACCTGCTCGCCGCCGCGGCCGAGGGTGGGCCGGCGGACCTCGTGCACGTCGGCTCGATCGGGGGCCACCAGGTGTTCACCAACTACGGCGTGTACGGAGCGACCAAGGCGGCCGTCGCGCACCTCACGCGCAACCTGCGCGCAGAGCTCGGCCCGCGGGGCGTGCGCGTGAAGAACGTGGAGCCGGGACTCGTCCGCACCGAGCTGGGCGACCACGCGTCGGACGCGGATATCCGCGAAGCGCTCGCCACATGGCGGGACGAGGTCGGCCCGCTGCCGGCCGCGGACATCGCCGACGCGATCGCCTTCGCGGTGACCGCGCCGCCGCGGGTCAACGTGGCTGAGCTGATCGTGCTGCCGACCAGGCAGGGCTGAGCCCGCCCACCGGCCCGTCGGCGGCGGTGTCTCCTTTAGGGCGTCAGGCCTCCCCACGCCGCACTACCAGCGGCAGATCGGGTGCGAGACGTGCCCGGCGGCGACCCGCGGAAGCGCCGTCGTCGCTGTGGCGCATGAGCTGGTAGCGACGCGTCGTCAGCATGCGCACGGCGTAGGCGCTGGGGGTGAACGGGTCGGCGATGACTGCCCCGCCCTCGAGCGAGGCGGCGGCAATCACCGCTCCGTCGAGCTCGGCGAGCAGGGCTCGACCGCTAAGCGGAGGTGAGCTGTCGAGCATGGCCAGGTCACGCAAGGTGGCGGCGTCCTCTGGCGTCGCCATCCGGATCGTCAACGGCCGGTCATGGGTAGGGAGCGCTCCAAAGGCGTTCGATCGTTCGACTTTCATGCGAATGACGCTAGGGCGCCTTTGAGCGCGTGGCATCGGCAGTACTGCCTATTCGAGTTGCCTATTGGGCCCCGAAGCGGCCAGTCGGTGGAGCTCCGCGCACGCGTGCCCGCCGGCACCGGCGCCCCGCGAACGACGAGCAATAAGAGGGTGTCAGGCGGGGGTCCCTCACGAAAGTGGAGCTATAGGCGTCTTTCGTGTGGGACCCCCCGGCGCCGGGGGGTCCGGGAAGAAACGGCGATATAGCCGCCGTTTCTTGTGGAACCCCTGGCGAACGGGCACCGACCCCGCCTCGCCGGCGCGGCGGCGCCCCGCCCTCAGAGCCCCACGATCCCCCGCAGCACCTCCTCCAGCGAGCGCGGGTCCACCCCGTATTCGCGCTGGTAGGCGCGGCGGGACTCGTCGTCGAACAGCGCCAGCACCAGCTCCTCGCGCGAGGAGCCGAACTCGCAGGCGGCGCGGTCCAGCGCGCCCAGCGCGACGTCCTCGGCGGCCCCTTCCACGCCGCCGACGGACCTTCGTTCGCGGTCCTCGCAGGGGTCGGCTATCTCGACGGGCTCGGGCTCCAGCTCGGTCCGCGCGAGCGCGTAGACGCCCGGCACCGCCAGCGCCATCACCAGTGCGGCGCCGATGGCTCCGGCCCGCAGCCCGCGCCGGCGTCCGGGCAGCAGCACGATCGCCGCGAGCAGCGCCATCGCTCCTGTGATCGCGAACGCGGGGCTGAAGGCGGCGTCAACCGCGGCCAGCACGATCTCGTCGAGCTCGTCCGCCAGCTCGTCCAGCTCGCCGCGCAGGTCCTCCGGTGAGGTGCTGCCTCCGAGCCGCTCGTTGAGCTCGTCCAGCAGTCCGCCGCCGTACTGGTCCTCGAGCTCCTCCAGGCCGCCCAGCAGTCCGCCCGTGTCGCCGCCGAGCTGGCCCTCGAGCTGCTCCAGGCGGCTGAGCAGGTCGCGGTCTTCCCGGCCTACGCGGCGGCGCTCGCGGGCCACCGCCTGGGCGAGGGCGTCGCGCGGGTCCTCGGTCTCGATCTCGGCGAAGAGGCGCGGCGCCAGGGCGATCTTGTCCGTGGGCGGCAGGGCCGAGTCGAGGACCACGGCGGTGCCCCGCTCGCGGGCGAGCTCCACCTGCTCGTCGAGCTCGGCGGCCACGATCGGCGCCAACGCGACCAGCGCGAGCGTGATGCCGGCGTGCCGCAGCGAGAGCAGCGCCGCCGCCTGGCCGCGCGTGCGCTCCGGGAGGAGGTCGCCGGCCAGCGCCGGGAAAGCCATGCCCATGCCCACACCGGCCAGGAGCTGCGGGACGATCGTCCAAAGCGCGGACGCCTCCGGAAGCAGGGCGAGGCAGGCGATGCCGCCGGCCACGAGCAGGCAGCCCGCCACCGCACGCGTGGCGGCCGGCGCACGCAGGAAAGAGCCCGCCACGGCCGCGACCGGGAGCACGCTCACGGCCGCAGCAGCGGCCAGCGGCTCCACGCTCCAGCCGCTGATCAGAAGGAGGACCAGCAGGAACACGACCGCCGTGAGCGCGCCCGACAGCAGGGCGAGCGCGATCGCCGCCAGGACGTCGCGCCGGGGCAGCCGCGCGCGCTCGCGCACCACCGGGACGGCCGCGCCAAACAGCGCCGGCGCGGCCGCGAGCGCCACGGGAGCCTGCGCGATGAAGATCGCGCGCCAGTCGAACAGCTCCGTCAGGAGGCCGCCGAGCGCCGGTCCGGCGGCCGTTCCCGCCACGGCCGCGCCGATCCACACGCGGCGTCCAGCGGCGCCTCCCTCGAGGGCGTCGAACGCGGCGGTCAGCAGCGCCGCCCCTCCCAGCGCCTGAAGCGCGCGCATCACGAGCAGCAGCTCGAGCGAATCCGCGCTCGCGCACCCGATCGAGGCCGCCGCGAACAGCAGCGCGCCGGCGGCGCCGGTCGAGCGCCCGTGGAGCGCCGCGGACAGCGGCAGTGCAAGCGCCAGCACCGCCGTGTAGACCGCGATCACGGCGGCGACCCCCTCGACGGTGGTATCCAGCTCGAGCAGGATCGGCGGCAGGGCCAGGGTGACCACGGCCGCGTCCGCCAGGACGAGGCCGGATGCGACGGCGATCAGCGCACGCTTCACGCGACAGGTTGTACCGGGTGCGGATACCCGCACCGGTGGAATGAGCTATCCGCACCGCCGAACACGTGCAGGCCGCATTGGAGCGGGACCCGCTGAATTCCAAGCTCTCCCCATGCGAAACGCATCCGACAAGAACATCGCGGCGCGCGCAGGCCGGTGGAGCGCGCA
The DNA here is from genome assembly GCA_963733885.1 of uncultured Thermoleophilaceae bacterium. Taxonomy (GTDB): domain Bacteria; phylum Actinomycetota; class Thermoleophilia; order Solirubrobacterales; family Thermoleophilaceae; genus JACVRW01. The sequence goes on from CAVTES010000004.1 coordinate 300,730, forward strand.
ACACCGCAAGAAGGCAATCGTCGGCTGGCTCGTCTTCGTGATCCTCGCCGTCTTCATCGGCGGTTCGGTGGGCACGCAGACGCTCGACGACGACGACTACCAGATCGGCGAGTCCGGCCGCGCCGACTCGGTCCGCTCCGACCACTTCCCAAACAAGGAGGACGAGAGCGTCCTCGTCCAGAGCCAGAACGGGGCTCGAACCAACGATCCGGAGTTCCGGCAGGTCGTACAGACCGTCGTCGCCCGGCTCGAGACCACGCAGAACGTCCGCAACGTCCAGAGCCCGTACGCCGAGGACAGCCAGGGCGCCCTCTCCGAGGACGGCAAGTCCGCCCTCGTGACGTTCGACCTCCCCGGCGAGGACGCCGACAAGAAGGTCGAGCCGTCGCTCGCCGCGGTCGCCGCGATCGACAAGCAGGAGTCGAGCTTCCGCGTCGAGCAGTTCGGCGGCGGCAGCGCGGACAAGGCCCTCAGTGAGGCCTTCGAGGAGGACTTCCAGAGGGCCGAGGTCACCTCGCTGCCGATCACTCTGATCATCCTGATCCTTGCTTTCGGCGCGCTACTTGCCGCCTTCGTACCTCTGGTGCTCGCGATCACCGCGGTCGCCGCGGCGATCGGCCTGATCGGCCCGATCAGCCAGCTCATGCCGATGGAGGAGTCGGTCAACTCGGTCGTGCTCCTGATCGGCCTGGCCGTGGGCGTCGACTACTCGCTGTTCTACCTGCGCCGTGAGCGCGAGGAGCGGGCGCGCGGGCGCTCGGAGGAGGCCGCGCTGGAAGCGGCGGCCGCCACCTCGGGCCGCGCGGTGCTGGTTTCGGGCATCACCGTGGTCGCCGCGATGGCGGGCATGTACTTCGGCGGCGCAGGCACCTTCACCTCGTTCGCCACGGGCACGATCCTCGTGGTGGCGATCTCGGTGATCGGCTCGCTGACAGTGCTGCCGGCGATCCTGTCGAAGCTCGGCGACCGCGTGAACAAGGGCCGCGTGCCGTTCCTACGGCCCGAGCGGCGCACCGGTGAGCCGCGCATCTGGTCGGCGGTGCTCAACCGGGTGCTCAAGCGGCCGGTCGTGTCGCTGGTGGCCGCCGGCGCCGTGCTGGTGGTGCTCGCGATCCCGGTGTTCCACATCCACACCGCGGACACGGGCGTGGAGGGTCTCCCGCGCTCGATCGAGGCCGTACAGACCTACGACCGGATGCAGGCCGCCTTCCCCGGCGAGCAGTTCACGGCCGACGTCGTGGTCGAGGGCAGGAACCTCGACCGGACGGAGATCCAGGCGGCCGCCCAGGAGCTGCGGCAGGTCGCGCGCGGATCCGACCAGTTCCACGAGCCCGTGACGGTGGACATGAGCCGTGACGGCCAGGTCGCCGTGCTCGAGGTGCCGCTCGCCGGTAGCGGTACGAACGACGCCTCGATGAACGCGCTCGAGACGCTCCGCGAAGAGACCGTCCCGCAGGTCATCTCCCCCGCCGTGAACAGCGGCGAGGTGGTCGGCGTGAGCGGCTTCACCGCCGGCTCGGCCGACTTCAACGAGCTGATGTCCGAGCGGATCTGGTTGGTCTTCGGGTTCGTCTTCGCGATGGCGTTCCTGCTGCTGATGGTCACGTTCCGCTCGATCGTGATCCCGATCAAGGCGATCGTGCTGAACATCATGTCGGTGGCGGCCGCGATGGGCATCGTGACCTACGTGTTCCAGGACGGTCACTTCGAGAACCTGCTCGACTTCGAGTCGACCGGATCGGTCGCGGCGTGGTTCCCGATCATGCTGTTCGTGATCCTGTTCGGCCTCTCGATGGACTACCACGTGTTCATCCTGAGCCGGATCAAGGAGGCGTTCGACCGCGGCGAGTCGACCGAGGACGCGGTGAGCCACGGGATCAAGTCCACGGCCGGCGTGGTGAGCGCGGCGGCGATCGTGATGGTCGGGGTGTTCTCGATCTTCGCGACGCTCTCGTTCATCGACATGAAGCAGTTCGGCGTGGGCCTGGCGGCCGCGGTCCTGATCGACGCCACCCTGGTGCGCGGCGTGATGCTCCCGGCGGCGATGAAGCTGCTCGGCAAGTGGAACTGGTACCTGCCGAGCTGGCTCGAGTGGCTGCCGAAGGGCCCCGCCATCGAGGGTTCGCCGGAGCCGGCGAAGCGCGAGCCGCTCGTCCGGCCCGACCCCCGGCCCGCCGAGGCGTAGGCCCGGCCAACACCGGAAGAGCAGTGCGGCGCCCGCTACCCGGCGGGCGCCGCTCTGTCCGGGGCCGTGCGCCCCTGCTCCTGTAGGGCGCTCGCGGCCGTCTGGCGGCCCGTGCGCACCGCTCCCTCCATGTATCCGGCCACCCACTGATCCGAACCGCAGACGTAGAACGGCGGCTCGTGGGTTCCGTGCAGCGGCCCGACGGCCATCACGTCGCCGGGCCGCCAGCTCGTTATGTAGCCCTGGGTGAAGGGGTCGATGCCCCACAGGCGCTCCTGCCACAACATCGGATCGAGCGCCTCCTCACCGAACAACCGCGGCCAACTCGCGCAGGAACTCGGTCTTCCGATCCGGGCTCGCGAGGAACGGTCCGAGGCGATCCGGTGGCGTGAGCGCCGAGAGTATTCCCTCCCTCTGAATCCACACCGACGCCCACACGCCGTCGCTCGTCGCCCCACCCACGTCCCAGAACGACTCGGGGTATGCCACGACCGTCTTGAACGCGAGCGCGTGGCGCTGGCGGTGAAGCGACTGGAGACGGGCGTCCGACACGCCCGTGATCGCCACATCGCGCAGCGGGCCCACCGGAAGCGCGCAGACCACGGCTTCGGCGGTGATCTCCTCACCGGAGCGGAGCGTCAAGGTAGATGTGGGATTTGCGATGTCGATGGCCTCCACCACGCAGCCCAGCCGCACCCGCCCGCCCAGCGCCGCCGCCATCCGGAGCGCCACCGTGGCCGAGCCCTCGGCCACGCGCAGGTGCTCCCAGCGCCGCTCGTCGTAGAAGCCGTGCGCGCCGGACGCCGCCTCCTTGCGGAGCTGAGCCAGCAGCGAGGTCCGCTCGATCGAGTCGATCGAGAGGGAGCGCGCCATGTGGTCGAGCAGCCGGATCACGCCCGGCCGGGCGCCCACCGAGCGCAGCCAGTCCCCGACGCTCAGCGCGTCAAGCCGCGCCGCGTCAGGATGGCTCCAGGGATCGTCCGGGTCGACGCCCCGCGCCAGCGCCGCGAACTCCCCCTCCACCCGCACGAGGTTCGCGCGGTCTGCCTCGTCCATCCACGGCGGGCGCTCCCCCACGGTCACGCCCCCGTCGGTGCCCCAGGCGGGCGGCAGGTCGATAGCGGTGTAGCTCGGCTCGAGCGTCAGGCCGAGCTCGCCCACCAGCCCCACGTAGGCGCTCATCCAGTCCGCCACGACCTCGCCGCCGTACTGCACGGGCCGCCCGTCCGGCAGCCACTCCTGCTCCACCCGGCCGCCGGGCCGCTCGCGGGCCTCGAGCACCACCACGTCCGCGCCGCCGGCCACCAGATCACGTGCCGCGGCCAGGCCGGCCAGGCCGGCCCCCACGACCGCGACATCGCAGTGGGCGCGCGCGCTGTGCGCGCGAGCTTGCGAATCTCTTGACTTTGTAGTCAGTCGCACGATTGTAATACTTCCCCGCCATGCCCACCCTGGATCACCTCTGGCTGCACTTCACGCAGATGGGGGAACCCGACGAAATCCCGGTGATCGTCCGCGGCGACGGCTGCTACGTGGAGGACTCGACCGGGAAGCGCTACCTCGACGCGCTCGCCGGGCTGTTCTGCGTGAACGTCGGCTACGGATTCGGCGAGGAGATGGGTGAGGCCGCCGCGGCGCAGATGCGCGAGCTGCCCTTCGCCATCAACTGGACCTACGCGCACCCGCGTGCGATGGAGCTGGCCGACGCCGTCGCCGAGCTCACCCCGGGGGACCTCGACCGCGTGTTCTTCGTCTCAGGCGGCTCGGAGGCCGTGGAGGCGGCCTGGAAGCTCGCCCGCCAGTACCACACCGCGCGCGGCGAGCGGCGCTGGAAGGCGGTCGCGAGGCGCGTCTCCTACCACGGCACCACGATGGGCGCGCTGTCGATCAACGGCTGCACCGATCTCCGCACCCCGTTCGAGCCGCTGGTCCCGGACGTGCTCCACGTCTCCAACACGAACCGCTACCACCGCCCGCCCGACGAGAGCGAGGAGGAGTTCACCCGCTTCCTGCTCGACGACCTCGAGGCCGCGATCGAGCAGGCCGGGCCACGCACCGTGGCGATGGTGATCATCGAGCCGGTCCAGAACTCCGGCGGGGCGTTCATGCCGCCGGCCGGTTACCTCCAGGGCGTGCGCGAGCTGTGCGACCGCCACGGCATCCTGCTCTGCTTCGACGAGGTGATCACCGCCTTCGGCCGCGTCGGGCACTGGTTCGGCGCCCAGCGCTTCGGCGTCGAGCCCGACCTGATCACGTCGGCCAAGGGGCTCTCCTCCGCCTACGCCGCGATCGGCGCCCTGATCGCGAGCGACCGCGTGATGGAGCCGTTCACCCAGCCCGGCGCGATGTACTCGCACGGGATGACCTTCGGCGGCCACCCCGTGCAGTGCGCCGTCGCGCTGAAGAACATCGAGATCATGAAGCGCGAGGGGCTGGTGGAGGGCGTGCGCGAGAAGGAGGGCGCGTTCCGTGCGGCGCTCGAGCAGCTGCTCGAGCTGCCGATCGTGGGCGACCTGCGCGGCTGCGGCTACTTCTACGCGCTCGAGCTCGTGAAGGACAAGGAGACGCGGGAGGGCTTCAGCGACCTGGAGTGCAACGCGCTGCTGCGGGGGTTCGTCTCCCCTCAGCTGTTCGAGCGCGGCCTGATCTGCCGCGCCGACGACCGCGGCGACCCGGTTGTGCAGATCTCCCCGCCGCTCGTGGCCGGACAGGAGGAGTTCGACATCATCGCCGGCACGCTGGGCGCCGTGCTCGAGGAGGCATCATCGGCTTCGATGCGCTTGTCGTAGGGGGAGGGCACAACGGGCTCACCTGCGCCGCCTACCTCGCCCGTGCCGGGGTGAACGTGTGCGTGCTCGAGCGGCGCGAGCTCGTCGGCGGCGCCTGCGTCACCGAGGAGGTCTGGCCGGGACAGCGCGTGTCGCGCGCCTCCTACGTCGTCTCGATGCTCCAGCCGAAAATCGTGCGGGAGCTCGAGCTGTCCCGCTTCGGCTACGACCCGGTGCCGCTCGACCCGCCCTTCGCGACCATGGGCGTCGACGGCCAGCCGATCTTCTTCGATGAGGAGGGGCCCTTCGAGGAGTTCCTGGCCCGCCTGGCAAGAATCGTCCGGCCAGTGCTCCTCCTGCGCCCGCCGCGCCTCGCAGGGCGCAGGGATCTCATCGAGCTCTACCGCTTGATGACCATGTCCGTGGGCGATCTGCTCGACGAGTGGTTCGACGACGACGCGGTCAAGGGCGCGTACGCCTCGACCGGCGTGGTGGGCGTGTGGGCAGGTCCCAGGACCCCGGGCACCGCCTACAACCTGCTGCACCACGCCCTCGGAGAGCTGAACGGAGTGCCCGGAGCGTGGGGCCATGTGAAGGGCGGAATGGGCGCGATCTCGGAGGCGTTGTCGCGAAGCGCGCAGAGCAATGGCGCAACGGTTCGGACGAGCGCTCCTGTGGCGTCGATCGATGTTCGGGAGGGTCGCGTGATGGGCGTAACGCTCGAGAGCGGCGAGGAGATCACGGCACCGCTCGTGGTCTCCGGCGCCCACCCCCGCACCACGATCCTCGACCTGGCGGGCGCCGAGCACTTCCCCGACGACGTGGTGCGGGACATGCGCCGCTACAAGAGCCGCGGCGGCTCGGTGAAGGTGAACTGCGTCCTGCGCGAGCCGCCCGTCTACGAGCGAGCAACGCCCGAGGAACGCGAGCGCCTGCTGCGCACCAGCGTGGCGCTGTGCCCGTCGATCGACTACCTCGAGCGCGCCTGGCAGGACGCGGTGCGGGGCGAGCCCGCCGCCGGCCCCTACGTGGAGGTGGAGGTTCCGACCACGATCGACCCGACGCTGACCGACGACGGCACGACCGTAATGACGCTCTTCACCCAGTACGGGCCCTACCGCGACGAGGACTGGCCCGAGGGCGCACGCGAGGCGTACGCGGAGCGCTGCCTCGACATCGTGGCCGAGCACGCGCCGAACGTGAAGGACGCGCTGGTCCACCTCGAGGTGCTCGCGCCGCCCGATATCGAGCGGATCTACGGCCTCGTGGACGGCTCGATCTTCCAGGGCGAGCAGGGGCTCGACCAGATGGGCTTCATGCGCCCCTCGCCCCGGCTCGCCCGATACGCGACGCCGGTCGGCGGGCTCTACCTGTGCGGCGCCGGCACGCACCCTGGCGGCGGCGTCATGGGCGCCTGCGGGCACAACGCCGCGATGCGGATCCTCAGGGACCGGCGGCGTCAGCGCCTCACGCGGAAGGGCGTTCGCGCCAGCACCGCGTGCGCGAGGACGGCGACGAGCGCCGCCGGGCGCGTCATCGAAGCTGGCGCGCGTGCTCGGGGTGCCAGCCGAGCGTGACGCGCTCGCCGATCTCCCAGCGGTCATCGGCCCGGGCGCTGTGGGTGTTCTGCTCGAGCGCGACCAGCCGCACTCCGGATTCCAGCTCCACGATCACCTGGGTGGTGGTCCCGACGTAGACGCGCTCCACCACCGTGCCCTCGAACGTGGACATTCCCTCCTTCAGGTCGCCCAGCAAGATCTTCTCCGGGCGAACGGAGATCTGCGAGCCGTCCTCGCCGGGCAGCAGGTTCGACACCCCGATGAAGCCGGCCACGAACGGCCCCGAGGGCTTCTCGTAGATCTCCTCCGGCGAGCCGCACTGCCTGATCTCGCCTTCCTCCATCACCGCGATGCGGTCGGACATCGCGAGGGCCTCCTCCTGGTCGTGGGTCACGTAGAGAAACGTGATGCCCACCTCGCGCTGGATGCCCTTCAGCTCCACCTGCATCTGCTTGCGGAGCTTGAGGTCGAGCGCTCCGAGCGGCTCGTCGAGCAGGAGCACGGCGGGCCGGTTCACGAGCGCCCGCGCGAGCGCCACCCGCTGCTTCTGCCCGCCCGACAGCTCGTCGGGCCGCGCCTTCTCGCGGCCGGTCAACTGGACCAGCTCGAGCGCCTCCGCCACGCGGGTGCGGATCTCGTCCTTCGCCGACCTTGCGCCGCTTGAGCCCGAAGGCCACGTTGTCCGCGACGTTCAGGTGCTCGAACAGCGCGTAGCTCTGGAAGACCGTGTTCACGTTGCGCTTGTACGGCGGTACCGTCTCGACCGGCTCGCCCTCGAGGTAGATGTGGCCTGTGGTGGGCAGCTCGAAGCCGGCGACCATGCGCAGCGTGGTGGTCTTGCCGCACCCCGACGGGCCGAGCAGCGAGAAGAACTCGCCCTTCTGGATCTCGAGGTCGAGCTCCTTGACGGCCTCGAAGGCGCCGAAGGTCTTGGTCACGCCCTCGAACTTGATGGCGCTCATGCGGCTTCTCTCCCCAGCAGCACCTTGAGCCCGCTCTCGCGGCGGCCGAACACGCGCGGCAGGAGCAGCGCGAGCCCGATCGTGACCGTCGAGATGACGAGCATGAAGGTGCCGATTGCGTTGATCGTAGGCCGGACGCCGAAGCGGATCTGCGTCCAGATCCGCACCGGCAGCGGCTGCGGGCTCTCGCCCGTGGTGAAGAACGACAGGACGAAGTCGTCGAAGGACAGCGCGAAGCACAGTAGGCCGGCGGCGATGATCGCCGGCCAGAGCGCGGGCAGGGTCACCAGCCGGAAGGTCTGCCAGCGCGTGGCGCCCAGGTCCATCGAGGCGTCCTCGACCTGGCGGCCGAGCGCCGCGAGCCGAGCGCGCACCACCACCGTGACGTAGGAGATCGAGAACGTGATGTGCGCCAGGATGATCGTGGTGAGCGACAGCTTCAGCCCCACCTGGGTGAAGAGCAGCAGCGCGGAGGCGCCCGCCACGATCTCCGGCGTGACGAGCGGTATCAGCATCAGGATGTTCGCGCTGTCCGACCAACGCGTGCGCGCGCGCACCAGGCCGTAGGCGAGCATCGTGCCGAGGATGGTCGCGACGATCATCGTGACGAGGGCGATCTGGATGCTCGCCACGAGCGAGTCGCGCAGCGACTCGGACTCGAAGAACGTCTCGTACCAGCGCCAGCTGAATCCGTCGAAGTTCTGCAGCGACCGGCTCGAATTGAACGAGAACAGGATCACGAGCGCGATCGGCGCGAACAGGAAGAGGAAGAAGACCCCGACGTAGACCCTGAGGAAGCGCGGCCGGTCGAACGCTCTCACGCGGTCGCCTCCCTGGTCTCGCGCGCGGCGGCGCGCAGATAGAGCGACATCCAGATCAGGAGGAAGAGCATCATCGCGATGGTCAGCGCCGCGCCAAACGGCCAGTTGTCGGACGCCTGGAACTGCTGCTGGATCAGGTTGCCGATCATTACGTCCTCCGGCCCGCCGAGCAGCGAGGCAGCCACGAAGTCGCCCACCGCCGGCAGGAACACGAGCACCGAGCCGGCCAGCACGCCCTGGATCGTGTGCGGCAGGGTCACGTGGCGGAAGGTCTCCCAGGGCCCCCCGTAGAGGTCCTTGCCCGCTTCGATCAGGGCCGGGTCCATGCGGTCGAGGGCGGCGTAGATCGGCAGGATCATGAAGGCGAGGAAGCCGTAGACGAGGCCGCCGATCACGGCCCAGGGCGTGTTGATGAAGCGGATGGACGAGTCGAATACGCCGTTGACGAGGCCGTCGTCACCCAGTATCGCGATCCATGCGTAGGTCCGGATCAGGTAGTTGACGAAGAACGGCAGAATCACCAGGGCGATCAGCACGTTCTTCCAGCGCCCGCCGAAGACGGCGATGTAGTAGGCGACCGGGTAGCCGATCAGCAGGCAGAGCACCACGGCGGCGAGGGCGAAGCCGACCGAGCGGAACAGCACCGGCAGGTAGTCGGGATCTACAAGGCGCTCGTAGTTGTCGAGCCGGGTGCTGTAGATCGCCTCGCCGAGGTCGTCCGTGTAGCCGAACGAGAGCGCGAGCACCAAGACGACAGGGACGACGAACAGCAGCAGCAGCCACAGCCCGCCGGGGACGAGGAAGGCGGTGGCGAAGCGGTTCTCGTTCACCTGGCCCCTAGGACACCTTGAACTCGGTCCACACCTCGTCCCAGGCGAGCCGGCCCTCGCCCTTCAGGTTCTCGTACTGCTGGCCTTGCTCGAGGTCCTCGACGGTGATGTTGATCTCGGGGTCCTCCTTCACGAGCCCCTGGAACGCCTCGGTCGGGGCGCCCTCGTAGGGCATCGGGTATCCCATCCACTCGACGTTCTGCGCGGCGTTCTCCGGCTCGAGCATGTAGTCGATGAACAGCAGCGCCGTGCCCGGGTGCTCCGCGTTGACCGGGATCACGAAGTTGTCGCTGCCGACCGGGAGCCCCTCCTTGCACTTCTGGAACTTGAAGTCCTCGGGGTTGTCGACCCCGTAGCGGATGTTCACGATGTCGCCGTTCCAGAGGTGCTGGATCCAGGCGTTCCCGCTGACCATGTTCGTGATCGTGTCCGCGGACACGCCGCGCAGCTTCGGCTTCAGGTCGACCAGGTAGTCCTTCGACTCCTCGAGCTTGTCCGTGTCGGTCTCGTTCAGGGGATAGCCGTTCACCAGGTTGGCCATCCCGATCGCTTCCTGGTAGTCATCCAGCAGGAAGCTGCGGTCACCCGAGTCGGCATCGCCCAGGTCGCGCCAAGAGCCCGTCATGCCGGTGACCTTGTCCGCCCGGTAGCCGAGCCCGGTCGCGTACATGCCATAGGGCGTGGAGTGCTCCGAGTTCGGGTCGTACCAGGGGTCGTCGAAGTACGGGTAGACCGTGTCGACGTTCTTGACCTTGTCGCGGTCGATCCGGCGGATCAGGAAGCCAGCTCGGAGCCGCTGCACGTACTCCGCGCTCGGGAACATCACGTCGTAACGGATGCCCGCGCGCAGCTTGGCCATCATGGCCGACATCGAGTCGAAGTAGGACTCGCGCACCCTGACGCCATACAGCTTCTCGAAGCCCTTGACCAGCGCCGGGTCGATGTACTCCGAGTAGTTGAAGTAGACGAGGTCGCCGTCGACCCGCTTCCTGATCGGCTTTTCGGTCTCGGCCCGCGAGCCGCGGTCGATGTTCCCCACGCCGCAGCCCGCCAGGCCGGCGCCGAGCGCCAGGCCGGCACCACTCTGGAGGAGCCGGCGCCGGCTCAGCATCCGAGCTCCTTCTCCGCGAAGGCAAGAGTGAGCTCCCGGGCCCGCTCAGGGGTGACCTCCTCGTCCTTCAACGCGATCTGCACGGCGAGGCCGTCGAGCAGCGAGGAGAGGAGCATCGCGAACCCCTCCGGCTCGGCCTTCCCGAACTCGCCCCGCTCCTGGCCGTACTGGACCACGCCGGCGATCGCCCTCCGCCAGCGGCAGTCGAGCTCCGCACGCGTCGCCGCGAGGTCCGGGTCGCGCAGCGCTCCGGCCCACAGCTCCATCCACAGCGACGCGTCGTAGTCGCCGTCCCCGGCCCCGCCGCCCACGATGCGCGCCAGCCGCTCGCGTGCGCTCTCGATCTCGGCCAGCTCGCGCTCGAGCCCGTCGTAGTACTCCTCCTCCGCCGAGGTCAGCGCCTCCTTGAGCAGCTCGGCCTTGGTCTCGAAGTAGTAGAGGACGGACGGCGCGCTGGTCCCGGCGCGTTCGGCCACGTCGCTCACGCGGGCGTTCTCGAGCCCGCGCTCGCGGATGACCTCGGCGGCCGCCGAGAGCATGGCCGGCCGGCGCACGTGGTCCAGCCTCGGCCGCGGGCTCATCTCCCCCCTCCGGTTACCTGAACGGCGATTCAGACAACCTAACGAGCGGATGTGTCTCGGTCAAGGCGGCCCAGATCTCACGGCGGGCGTCCTCGATGTCCATCGCCCCGATCAGCACCCGGACGCCGTAGCCGTCGGCGAGGGCCATGAGGCGGTCGGCCGCGCGCTCTGCTTCCGCCTCGTCCTCCATCCCCTCGGCCAGCCACGTGCGCATTCGGTCGTAGAGCCGCGCGGCGGTTGGCCGGAGCTCCGGGTGGCGAACCGCGCGCAACCAGAGCTCCACCCAGAGGATCCAGTCGCGTTCGAGCGCGCCCGGGTATGGCAGAAGCTGGTGGACCATGTCCGCCAGCCCGCCCTCGCCCTCCCCGATCCGCACGTCGCCCGCTTGCTCGTACGAGTACTCGAGCGCCTCGGCGAGGAGCGCCTCGCGTGTCTCGAAGTGGTAGTGCACCAGCGAGGTCGACACCCCCGCGTCCATCGCGACACGGGCAATGCGCACATCGTCGATGCCCTCCTCCGCGATGCGCTCGACCGCCGCCGCCAGGATGCGCTCGCGGGCGCCCTCGGTCACGCGTCTACGCCGAGATCCGCGCGGATCCTGTCGGCGAACCACCCCAGCGCCGCCTCCCTGCGGGAGAGGGGGCCGGGCTCGAAGCCGCGCGTCTCGAGACCGGCCTGCTGGTTCGCCACGAGATCCGCGTCCTCGTCGCTGACCAGCTCGTTCACCTTGCGGTTGGCGTACTGGACCGCGCGGCTGCGCATGCCGGCGTGCTGCGGCAGCAGCGTGAGGGCGAAGTCGGCGCTGCGCAGCGGCCCGTCGGGCGCGATGCGCCAGACGCCGATCTGGTCCGGATAGAGGTCGATCGTCGTGTTGGGGTAGATCAGGATGTAATGCCAGACGCGCCGGTCGTCGTCGGTGAGACCGGGCATCGGCTCGACCATCCGCTGGTAGATCCGCTCCAGCCGGTTGCCGGACGGCTTGTCGCGCAGCGGCGCGTCGTACCAGACCCAGTTGTCGTGGAGCTCGACGTCATAGCGCTTGTAGTCGAGCAGCCGCATCAGGCCCGGGTGGGCGATCGGCACGTGGTAGCCCTCGAGGTAGTTGTCCACCACGATCTTCCAGTTGGCGGGCTGGGTGGTGGGCTTCTCGTGCTTCACCTGGAGCCGCTCGAGCCCGTACCGATCCATGCGCTCCGGCAATCCGGCGACCTGCTCCGCCAGCGGAGTCGCGTGGATGTCGAGGTTCACGAAGACGAGGCCGCAGAGCACCTCGACGCGCGCGGGGAACAGGCCCAGCGCGGACTTGTCGAGGCCGGGGATCGCGCGGCCCTCTGGCACGCCGATCAGCTCGCCGTCGAAGCGGTAGGTCCATCCGTGGTAGCGGCAGCGGATCGCCTTGCCGCAGTCGCCCGAGCCGCTCAGGAGGCGCGAGCCGCGGTGGCGGCAGACGTTGCGGAACGCGCGCAGCTCGCCCTCGTCGTCGCGCAGCACCAGAACCGGCTCCACGCCGGCCTGGGCGGTGATGTAGCTGCCCGTGTCCGGAAGCTGGCTGATGTGGCCCGCGAGCTGCCACGTGCGGGCGAAGATCTTGCGCTGCTCGACCTCGAGTACCTCGGGGTCCCGGTAGAGACGGGCGGGGAGGGCGGCGGAGATGTTTTCGGCAACGGCCATGGGGCGTCCTGACTTTGTGATCAGTCGCATGATACCATCACTCAGTGTCGCCTTTCGGCGCCCGTCACCTATGGCTTTCCATCACCCCGGAACCCGAGCGGGAGCTGCCCGAGGCGGTAGCGGAGCTGCGGGGGAACGGCTCGATCGAGGCGGAGCGGGCGCGCGTCGAGCGGCTCGTCCTGCACGGGAGCCGGCGCGCGTGGACCGCATACCTGTCCGAGGCGGCGGCGCTGGCACGCGGCGCGCCGCCGAGTGAGGCGCGGGCGATCGTGCTCGACGTGATCGACAACCACGACAACCTCAAACTGGGACTCCAATGACCATCTCCCCCACCGCACCCCCGGCCACCGACCCGATCGAGCGCGCGCGGCGATTCGTCGACGAGCTGCTGATCCCGAACGAGGAGGCCGCCGAGCGCAGCGGTGGGAAGATCCCCCAGGAGCTCGTCGAGCGGATCAAGCGCGAGTCGATCGAGGCCGGGCTGTCGGGAGGGCTGCATGCGGCCGAGCACGGCGGACAGGGCTGGACCAAGACCCAGTGGTGCCTGGTGGAGGAGCAGTTCGGCCGCTCCACCAATGCGCTCTCCTGGTTCATGCCGACCGCCTACAACGTGCTCGCCAACGGAACGCCGGAGCAGATCGAGCGCTACCTGAAGCCTGCGCTGCGCGGCGAGCTGCACGACGCCTACGCGGTGACGGAGGCGGGCGCGGGCTCCGACCCCTCCATGATCGAGACGACCGCGCGGCGCACCGACTCCGGGTGGGTGATCGACGGCGAGAAGTGGTTCGTCACCTACGGCGACGTGGCCTCCGTGTACATCGTGATGGCGAACGCGCTGGTGGACGGCGCGGCGCTGCCCACGCTGTTCCTGGTGGACGCCAAGGTCGAGGGGATCTCGGTCGTGGACGATCCGCCCTTCACGCACACATACCCGCACGGCCACCCGGCGATCCGCTTCGACGGGGTCGAGGTCGGCGAGGACGCGGTGATCGGCGGGGTCGGCGGCGGCGACGAGCTGCAGCGCGCCTGGTTCACCGAGGAGCGTCTCGGCATCGCGGCCCGCGGCGTGGGCTCGATGTGGCGGCTGATCGAGGAGGCCACCGCCTGGGCGCTCGAGCGCGAGCAGGGCGGGAGCCGGATCATGGACCACCAGGGGGTGTCGTTCCCGCTCGCCGATTCGGCCACCGACGCCGCGGCGGGGCGTCTGCTGACGCTCGAGGTGGCGAGGCTCGCCGACTCCGGAGCCGATCCCAAGATCGTGCACGCCAAGGCGTCCATGGCGAAGCTATTCGTGAGCGAGGCCGCCTGGCGCTGCGCCGACCGCTGCGTGCAGATCTTCGGGGGCCGCGGCTACATGCGGACGAACGTGGCGGAGCGCTTCCTGCGCGAGCTGCGCGTGGACCGCATCTGGGAGGGCACCAGCGAGATCCAGCGGCTGATCGTGGCGCGCGCGCTCGAGCGGCGCGGGGTTGAGCGTACGCTGCACTAGTGGACCTTGGGCGGCTACTGCATCCGCGCACTGTCGCGGTCGTCGGCGCGACCGAGCGTCCGGGAACCTATGGCGGGCATACCCTGCTGAACCTGCGGGCGCTCGGGTTCCCCGGCGAGGTCTGGGGCGTGAACCCGGGCCGCTCGTCGGCGCACGGGTTCCCCTGCTTCGCGTCGCTCGCGGACTGCCCGTCGCCGCCCGACGCGGTGGTGGTGGCGATCCCGGCGACGGGCGTGGCCGCCGTGGTGGACGAGGCGGGCGCCGCCGGGTGCGGCGGGGCCGTGGTCTACGGGGCCGGATTCGGGGAGATCTCGTCTGGGCTGGCGCTCCAGCAGGAGCTTGAGGCGGTCGCCGAGCGCCACGGGCTCCCGGTCTGCGGCCCTAACGGGAACGGGATCGTCGGGCTCCACGAGCGGCTCGCGCTATGGGGCGACGCCCTGATACCGCAGGAGCCGGGCCGCGTGGCGCTGGTCTCGCAGAGCGGGAACGTCGCGGTCAACGCACTGGCCACGCGCCGCGGGCTGAGGTTGCACACCGTGGTGTCGTGCGGGAACGCGACCGTACTCGACCCGGCCGAATGGATCGCCGGGCTGGCAGTGGACGAGCGGGTCGGCTCCATCGCGGTGTATCTCGAGGCGGACGGCGAGGGCCCGCGGCTGTGCGAGGCGCTTGCCCTGTGCGCGGAGCGCGGGGTGGGCGTCTCCGTGTTGAAGGTCGGCAGCTCGTCGGCCGGCGCGGCCGCCGCCGCGGCCCACACCGGCGCTGTCGCGGGCGACCAGCGCGTGTTCCGGGCGCTCGTGGAGGAGGCCGGTGCGGCGTGGGCGGAGGACGTGCACGAGCTGCTGGAGCAGGCCAAGGCGCTCGCCGTGCCCGGGGCGCGCCCGCGCGGACCGGCCCCGGGCGGCCTCGCCGTCCTCACCTGCTCCGGGGGCGACTCCGCGCTCGCCGCGGACGAGTGCGAGCGCATCGGAATCCCGCTGGCGCCCTTCGGCGAGACGACCGCACGGCGCCTCCGCGAGCTGCTCCCCGACGCTGCCACGGTCGCCAACCCGCTCGACTACACGGCAATGATCTGGGGGGAGGCCGACACGCTGCGGGACATCGTGGCGATCGTGGGCGCGGATCCGGCGATCGACCAGGTGCTCGTGGTGTACGACCAGCCCGCGGGCCTCGAGGATGACCAGGACGAGGCGTGGGCCGCCGTCCGCGAGGGCATCCTCGCCGGCGCGCGGGCGAGCCCGGCGCCCGTGGCGGTGGCGGCGACGCTGCCGGAGCTCCTCGACGACGCGGCCGCCGCCCGCTTCATTCGCGCGGGGGTGCCGGCGATCGCCGGCCTGCGGACCGGCCTGGCTTGCGCGGCCGCCTTGCGGCATCCGCCCGGAGAACCCGCGCGACTGCGGGAGATCGCCGGGAGCGCGTCCCTGCAGCCCGACCTCAACGGCATCCCGGCTGCGGCCGAGCACGCCGTGAAGGAGCTCCTGCGGGCGGCGGGCGTGTCGGTGGTGGAGGGCCGCGTGGCTGCCACGGAGGACGACGCCGTGCGCGCCCTGGACGAGATCGGCGCGCCCGTGGTGCTGAAGCTGTCCGCCCCCACCCTGCTGCACAAGACCGAGCTGGGCGCGCTCGCCCTCGACCTGCACAGCGCCAAGCGACGTGCGCAACGCCCACCGGCGCCTGGCCGGACTCGGCGTCGATGACGCGGCGGTGCTCGTGGAGCGGATGGCTGAGCCCGGGCTCGAGCTGCTCGTAGCCGCGCGCCGCGACGCCGTGGTCCCCGCGCTTGCCGTGGGCCTCGGCGGCATCTGGACCGAGATCCATGACGACGTGGCGATCGTTCCGCTGCCGGCCTCGCCCGAGCGGGTCGAGCGGGCCCTTCTGTCGCTGTGGGGCGCGCCGCTCCTCACTGGGGGGCGCGGCCGCACGCCGCTGGACGTGCAGGCGGTCGCGCGGCTCGCGTCGGGCATCGGCGAGCTCCTCGCCGACCGCGGCCTGTCGCTGATCGAGCTCAACCCGGTGGTGGTGTACGAGCGCGGTGCCGTGGCGGTCGACGCCGTGGCCAGGTGAGAGCGGCCGTAGTCGGGGCCGGTCTCGCGGGCCTCACGGCCGCGTACGAGCTGCAGCGGGCCGGGGCGGACGTCGTGGTGCTCGAGGCTCGCGACCGCGTGGGCGGCCGGGTGTGGTCGCGGAGGCTCGAGAACGGGGCGGTCGTCGAGATGGGGGCGGAGTTCCTGCTTCCCGGCAACACCGCGATCCGCGAGCTGGCCGAGCAGTTCGGCCTCGGCCTGTGGGACAAGGGCATGCGCTACGGGAGCCGCGAGCCGCGCGGCGGAATCGGCACGACCGTGGACGAGCTGGAGGCCGCCGCCGGCCTGCTGGGCGCCGCGCTCGAGACCGCGCCGCCGGACCTGTCCGCCCGCCGCTTCCTGGAGGGCGTGGACATTCCCGAGGGCGCGCGCGAGGCCCTGCTCGCCCGGGTCGAGATCTCGAGCGCGAGCTCGGCCGGCGAAGTGGCCGCGCGCGACATGGCCGGCATCGCGCACGTGGACCGCGAGCCCGCGCCGAGCATCGCGGGCGGCAACCAGCGCCTTGCGTTGGCGCTGGCGGAGCGCCTGGGCCGCGCCGTGCGCCTGCGCTCGGCGGTGGAGCGTGTTGCCCACTCCTCGGAGGGAGTGCGCGTGCGCGCCGCCGGCGCCGAGCTCGAGGCAGACGCCTGCGTCGTGGCGGTGCCCGCCTCGGTCCTTGATCGCATCGAGTTCGACCCGCCCCTGCCCGCGCAGCTCGCCGCTGCGCTCAGCGCGGTGCGCTACGGCCACGCGGCCAAGCTCTTCGTGCCCCTCCGCCGGCCCGCTCCTCCCAGCGCCGTGATGTCCGTGCCCGACCGCTACTGGACCTGGACCGCCACCGGCGACGAAGACATGGTCCAGCCGGTCGTGAGCGCCTTCGCCGGCTCGGCCGGCGCGCTGGCCCGCCTGGAGGTCGAGCGCGGCCCGGAGCGCTGGCTCGACCTGCTTGCGGAGCTGCGCGGCGACCTCGACCTCGACCGCTCCGGCGCGGTCCTCTCGACCTGGGCGGACGACCCCTGGGCGCGCGCCGTGTACTCCACCTCTCCGCCCCCCGAGCTTGCCGAGCTGTTCGCCCGCCTTGTCGGCCGGCTCGCGTTCGCGGGCGAACACCTGGGCGGCGAGTTCGCCGCGCTGATGGAGGGCGCGATCCGCAGCGGCCGCCGCGCCGCCGCCCTCCTGGGCAGTCCATCCGGCGCCAGGGCTTAGCTCCACTGCGTGGAGCGGAGGGACCTCGGCCGCATCATGGCCTTCACCGACGGGGTGATGGCGGTGGCCATCACGCTGCTCGTGCTCAACCTCGAGGTCCCCACCGTGCCCGGGGACGAGCTGGACGACGCCCTCGTCGACCTGATCCCGAGCCTGATCGCATACCTGCTCTCGTTCGCGCTCGTCGGCCGTTTCTGGATCATCCACCACCGCCTGTTCGAGACCCTGCGCGCTTTTGACTCGGGCCTGATGGCGCTCAACCTCACCTTCCTCACCCTGATCGTCCTCGTGCCGTTCTCGACCGAACTCTTCGACAAGTACACGCAGGAGCCGATCGCAGCCGCGGTGCTCGGGGCGACCCTGGGTCTCGCCGCGCTAACCCACTGGTTGGCGGTCGTGTACACGCTCCGCCGCGGCCTCGTCGACGAGCGGCATCGCCCGGCCATGGAGCCCTTGGCGAGCCCCGTCGGGGTGGGCTTCACGCTCCTGTTCTTGTTCTCGGTGCCGGTGGCCTTCCTCAGCCCGACAGCGGCGTCCCTCATGTGGGCCGCCACGATCTTCTTGCACTATCCGCTCGCGAGGATGAGCCCTAAGGGGTCGTGAGCGCCGCCAGGTCGAGGTCGGGCGCCAGGCCGCGCACCTCGGGCTCGGGGGCGGCGGGCCGCTCATGGTCCAGCGAGGCCAGGGCCGCCTCCAGCTCGCGGCCGTGGTGTTCCATCCGCTTGCTCGGGTAGTCGCCGGCCAGGTCGCGCGTGACCATGAAGGCCCAGTCGCTCGACTGCATCGCAAGCAGCTCCCGGGCGGCCCGCGCGAGCGCGGCGCGCGGCTCCGTGGCACGCGCCGCCGCGGCCACCGTGCGGAGCTCGGCGCGCCGGGCGGCCACGGCCAGCTCCCCCACGCGCGGCGAGTCCCAGGTGGAGAGGTTTTTTGCGTTGCCCCACGTCGAAGCGGTGAGCTGCACCCGCTGCGGCTCCACACGCTCGAGCCCCTCGCTCACCGTCACAAGCTCGAGCCCCTCCCGGGGCGCCTCCTCCAGCACCGCCGCCAGCCAGTCCCGGCCCTCGTACCACCAATGGCCGAGCAGCTCGGTGTCGAGGGCACAGCAGAGCAGGCCGCCGTCTGCCAGGCGCGCCGCCGCGCGGGCGACGAAGTCGCGCGCGTGGCCGCGCGCCCGCGCCACGGCCGCGTCACGGTCGTACGGCCGGCCGGAGTTGTCCCAGGGCTTGAGGTCGTGGACTGTGCGCCGGTGGTAGTCGCGGTACGCGGGGTCCGCGGGATAGCCGGTGCGCTCGTCCCAGACAAGCTCGATCGTCCCCCAGTCGATCGGCACGGCGAGCGGCCCGGCCTCGGTGGCGACCGGCCGCAGGTGGTCGAAGCCCGCCACCGCGGACTGGTCGACGCAGAACGCGCGCACACCATGGTCGGCAAGGTCCCGCTCGAGCCCCGGCTCGTAGGCGCACTCGGGGAGCCAGAGCCCGCCGCCCCACTCGCCGAAGCGACGCTGGTGCGACGCGATGCCCGTCGCGAGCTGGAGCCGCCGACCTGCGTCCGTGGCGAGCAGGGGGAGCAGCGCATGGGTGGCGGTGGAGGTCCACAGCTCGACCCGCTCGAGCGAGCGGAACGACTCCGGCAGGTCACGCCCCCGGCGCTCGAAGTCCCGCGTGGCGGCCACGTAGTCGCCGCCCGCTCGGCGAAGCTCATCGGCCAGCCTCGGCTCGCCGCCGCGTGCCAGCCCCGCCGAGTCCTCTGCGTGGATCACCGCCTCGATCTCCGCGAGGTGACGCCGGTAGCGGTCGCCCGGCGCGCCGCGCATCGCCTCGAGCTGGTCGCACAGCACGGGCGTCAGGCCCACCGTCAGCGGAGCGCCGTCGATCACGTCGAGCAGCGGCAGGTACACCGACGCCACCGCCTCCCAGAGCCACTCCTCCCCGAAGGGCCAGGTGCCGAAGCCCTCCACGTAGGGCATGTGCGAGTGAAGGAGGAGCGCGAGGGCCCCGGGCCGCCGCGTGGTCACCGCAGGACCGCAACGAAGTCGAGCGCCCGCTCGAGGCCGCCCCGGCGGAGCGCGAAGTCTCGCGTGCTGATGGCCGGGGTGAAGCGGTCGTAGAACGCCTCGGTGATCCCGAGTGCGGCGTGCACGTCGTCCCAGCCGGCCCGGAGCGCGAGCTCGTGCGCGCGCAGCTTCCGCGCGTGGAACAGCCCGTACAGGTCCACGCGATCGGACACGCTCTCGCACAGCGCGCCGAACTCGGCCACGCGGTACTCACGCAGGTGCCAGGGGTTCCCCGACTTGTCCGCTCCGGGCGGCGCGAGCGTGAGCAGGTTGGGGGTCGAGACGTACACGGTTCCGGCCATATCCCTGAAGTGGCGCAGCGCCCGCTCGGGGTCGGGGACGTGCTCGATGGTCTGGAGGAACACGACCGCGTCGCACGCCTCGGCGTGCAGCTCGATCATGTTCCGCACGAAGCGCACACCCGGGCGCGTGTACTTGAGCCGCGCGTGCTCGAACGCCTCGGGGTTCGCGTCCACGCCCGTCGCCTCGCGCGCGCGACGTGCCAGGACATCCGTGCCGTAGCCCTCGCCGCAGGCCATGTCCACGACCTTGAGGCCGGCGCACCGCTCTGCGATCCACTCGTACACGACCAGGTGGCGCCGGAACCAGTAGTTCTCCACGGGCACGTCCGGAAGGGTGCGCTCGCCGGTCAGCTCGAGCGGCGGGACGCCCTCGGGCTGATCGCGCTGGACCGTCTCCTGCGGCATCGGCGGCGGGAGTCTAGGCACTAGGCTCTCCCCGCCAATGTCCCGGACGGCCCAGAAGATCCGGGCCGCGAACGTGCGCTACCACGATCTCGCGGCCGAGCACTACGACTCCAAGTGGGGCATCGGCTACGGCGAGGTCGGCCGGGCGCAGGTGCTCGGCAAGCTGCGCAAGGCGCTCGGCCGGGAGCCCGGTGTATTCGACCGCGGCCTCGAGATCGGCGCCGGCACCGGCTACTTCACGCTCAACCTGATGCGGGCCGGAGTGCTCCGCGAGGCGGTGGCCACCGACATCTCGCCGGGCATGTTGAGCGCCCTCTCGGCCTCGGCGAGCGAGCTGGACCTGCCGGTCGACACGCGGGAGTGCGAGGCCTCCGCGCTCCCGTTCGAGGACGATGCGTTCGACATCGTCTTCGGCCACGCCGTGCTGCACCACCTGCCGGACCTGGCCGGCGCGTTCCGCGAGTTCCGCCGCGTGCTCCGGCCCGGCGGTGTGGTCGCGTTCTGCGGCGAGCCCTCGAGGCACGGGGACCGCATCTCCGTGGTCCCGAAGCGCGGCGCCCTGGCGATGGCCCCAGTGTGGCGCGCGCTGATGGGGGCGAGCCGGCGGCCGTCGAGCAACGGCGCCGGCCCGAGCGAGGAGGAGAGGCTCGAGGGCGAGGTGGACGTGCACGCGTTCACCCCCGGCGAGCTGACCGGCCACGCCCGCGCCGCGGGGCTCGAGGACGTGCGCGTCAGCGGCGAGGAGCTCGCGGCGTCGCTGTTCGGATGGGTCAACCGGACGCTCGAGGCAACCGCCGAGCCCGCCGAGGTGCCGTGGGCATGGCGCGTCTACGCCTACCGCGGCTACCTGCTGCTGCAGCGGCTCGACCGCTCGCTGCTGGAGCCCCGCCTGCCTTCGGCGCTCTTCTACAACCTGCTGGTGTCGGCCCGGGCGCCGGCCTGAGGACGGCGCTCCGACTCCCGCACCACCCAGGTCAGCACCGCGTCCACGAACGGCAGCGGTCGCTTCTGCACGCCGCTCAGCTGCCCCGCCAGCGCGCGGCCGGCGGCGGCGAGGCGGCTCTCGCTCTCGATACGGTCGAGCACCAGCGCCGCCTCCGTGGCCGCCGGAATGCGGTGAAGCCTGCCGAGCACGGCGCGTGACACCTCTCTCAGGCCCTCGGCGCCCGCCGCGGCCCGCATCCAGGTGGCCACCATCACGAGCAGCGCCGCCCGGCTGGCCCTTCGCGCGGCCTCGTCGAGGCCCAGGCCGCCGCCCAGCGCGAAGGCGAACGCGCCGCCGGCGAGGATGGCGGCGAAGAGGAGGCCGGTCGGGACCGGCTCCCGGTCCGTCGGCATCGCGATCCACGCGATCGCCAGCGCCAGCGCCACGCCCGCCAGCAACGGCCACGCGGTGCCGGACAGGAGCAGCGCGAACGCGATCGCGGCCGCGAGCGTGATCGCCCGCGGGTCGAAGCGCCGCCCTTGGCTCACCGCCCCGGCACCCGACTGGGGTTGACCGCCAATATCGCGCTCAACGCCGGTTACCTCGCTTGCGGACGCCGCAAAGCCGTCCCAACCCCGCAGCCCGCGCCGGTACACCAGCACCTGCACCGTGCTTGCGAAGGCGGCCCAGGCGAGCAGGCCGGCCACCGTCAGGGCGAGGGCGTCGGCCGTGCCGACCTCGATTCCGATTCGGCGGCCGATCGCGTCGTAGGTGCCGGCGTAGGCGTCGAGCCCGCCGGTGATGACCCAGATGAAGAACGCGGTGGTGGCGGTGTTGTGCAGCAGGCGGACGGCCGCGCAGGCGAGGATTTGCGGCAGAACGGCAACGCCGCGCGCCTCCAGGCGGCCCAGCATCGGCGCGGTGGCCGCCTGCGTCAGCGGGATCCCGATCCGGGCCGGGCCGATGATCGCGACCGTCTCGAGCATCGCAGCCGCGCTGGCGCCGAAGCCGAGGCGGGCGCCGAGGCGCTCGGCCGTTCGGGCGAGCGCGACGCCCCCGGCCAAGGCGATCCAGAAGCCGCCGGTGGGAGCCGCCCGCGCCGCGAGAAAGGAGACGACCGCCACACGAGCCGGCCCGGCGGGCACCGCCGAAGCGGCGAGCGAGTCCGGAGCGGCGGCCACACCGCGACCGTAGCGGGCACAGGCGACGCGGCGCAGCGGGCTCCTTCCTGGCTGCCGGGTTCTCGCTGCCCGAAACGGCGGGAGGCGCGCGGATACTCTTCGCAACCTCATGGCCGAGACCCGGGAGCGCTTCCCGCTCTTCCCCCTTGGGCTCGTGCTCATCCCCCACGAGCTCGTACCCCTCCATATCTTCGAGGAGCGCTACAAGCTGATGATCGGCGAATGCATCGAGGAGGAGCGCGAGTTCGGCATCGTCTGGCTGGCCGACGACGGGCTGAAGGAGATCGGCTGCTCGGCGCGCATCAGCCGTGTGCTCGAGCGCTTCGACGACGGGCGGATGAACGTGCTCGTGGAGGGCAGCTCGCCGTTCCGCCTCCTGCGCCGGATCGAGGACCTTCCCTACCCTGCCGGCGACATCGAGCTGCTCGAGGACGCCGCCGACGACGCGGCGACCGAGCCGGACGCCGCCGAGACGGCCCGGCGGCGGTACGCCGACCTGGTCGCCGAGGTCACCGACGAGCGGCCCGAGCCCGGCGACCTCGCGAAGCTCGACGCCTACGGCATGGCCGCGACGCTCGACGTGGCCCTCGAGGCGAAGCAGATGCTCCTCGAGCTGCGCTCGGAGCGCGGCCGGCTCGAGCAGCTCGAGGGCCTGTTCGCCGAGGCGCTCGCACGCATCCGCCACGCCGAGCGCGCCGCCGAGCGGGCGCGCGGCAACGGCAACGTACGAGGCTGAGCACTCACACCGGGACGCCGGTACCCACGTTTCGCCGCCCCGTGCCCCGGATAGCAATTTGTGGGCAGGGGAATCGTCACGGAGGCAATGATGCGAAGGACAGTGTCCCTCGCGGCCATCGTCGCCGCGCTGCTTGCATGCGCCGGCACCGCCCAGGCCGCGAAGTACGACAGCAACGAGGTCATCGTCAAGTACGCCGAAGGGGTCTCGAGCGCCGAGCGCGCCGGGCTCTTCGACCGCACGGGCGTAATCGACACGCTCGGGGCGGTGAGCGGCGTCGGGGCGAAGGTCGTGAAGGTGGACGGCGACCCGGCCGCGGTGGCCAGGCGGCTCAACCGAAGCTCGCTCGTCAAGTACGCCGAGCCCAACTTCGTCCTGAGGACGCAGGCGACGCCGAACGACCCCCTCTTCTCGCAGCTCTACGGCCTGCACAACACCGGTCAGACGGGCGGCACGAACGACGCGGACATCGACGCGCCCGAGGGCTGGGACGCGGCCGGCCTCGGCGCCTTCCCGGCAACGGGCGGCGCGAAGATCGGCATCGTCGACACCGGCATCGATCAGACCCATGCCGACCTAAGCGGCAAGACCGTAAACTGCGCCGACTCGCTGAACGGGATCCTGGTCGAGGGAACCTGCGTGGACGACAACATGCACGGCACGCACGTGGCCGGCACGATCAGCGCGCGGACGAACAACGGCGTAGGCGTCGCCGGCGTGAACCCCAACGCGAGCTTCGCAATCTGCAAGGCGCTGCGGACGGCGGCCGGTACCGGCCTCACCTCCGACGTCGCGAACTGCATCAACTGGACGCATACGCGCGGCTCGAGGGTGATCTCGATGAGCCTCGGTGGCGGAGAGTCCACCACGCTCAGGAACGCCGTGGTGAACGCCTGGAAGGGCGGCGCGGCGAACGGGTCCGTGCTCGTCGCCGCGGCCGGCAACGACGGCGACGCGACGCTGAACTACCCGGCCGCCTACGCGGAGGTCGTGTCCGTCGCGGCGACCGATCAAAACGACGCGCGCGCATCGTTCTCAAACACCAACTCCGACGTTGAGATCGCGGCGCCCGGAGTGAGCGTCCTGTCGACGATCCCGGGCGGCCAGTACGCGCGCCTGTCGGGCACCTCGATGGCGACCCCGCACGTCTCCGGCGTGGCCGGTGTCCTGTGGCAGCTGTTCCCCGGCGACACCGCCGCGGGCATCCGCGGACGCCTGACCGCCGCGGTCGACGACAAGGGCGCCGCGGGCCGCGACTCGAGCTTCGGCTTCGGTCGCGTGAACCTGTGCAAGGCGGCGAGCGGAGCCTGCTAGCCGGCTGACGCCACGGCCGGCCGCCCGTCAGTCCCAAGGTCCTGACGGGCGGCGCGACCGGTGCCCGGGGGGAGGGTCCTGCGCCGCGGGCACCCGTAGGACGGGTGCGCGCGGTTTTGTGGCCTACCGCCTGCGATCCATGGCGCGGTGGCGGTCGGGGGTTGCGGCGTCAGGTGTTGCGGCCCCGGGCTTCGTGGCGGCTGGCTCGTCGGTCCCGCCACCACCGCTGGTCACGGCAAGGGTGACGGCCACCGAGCACGTGGCGATCACGACGCTCGCGGCCGCGAGCAGGCCGGCGCGCGTGAACGGTATGTCGGGGGCATTCATCGGTGCGGGGGCGTTCATCCGTGCGTTTCTCTCCTTGGTCACGCCACGGACACGGTGCGGTCGAGCCGGGCGGCGATCTGAGACGTCGTGAGGCCGTCGAGGTGCCGGAGGGCGATCACCTCGAGGAGCTCGGGGGTCAGCTCCTCCCGGCCTCGGAGGGAGTCGAGGGCCGCAGTGCGGGCCAGGCGAAGCAGCCAGCCCTCGAACGGGAGCGTTCCGGCCTCGTAGGCGGGGATGGCGCGCGGGAGCTTCCGGAAGGTGCCCTCCGTGATCTCGTCCGCCTGGATGCGGCTGCCCACGATGCTCTCGACGTACGCGCGCACGCCCTCGCCGTAGCGGGTGCGCAGGTACTGCAGAGCGGATGGGTCGCCCGCCTTCACCGCCGTGATGGCGCTCTCGACCCGAGCCAGATCCGCTTGCATTCACCTTCCTCCTGACGATGGTGGGCGCCTGTCTTGCCCAGCGGCTACGTCAGGTAGGCGTTCCTTCGGGGTGAACGTTGTTCATGGCCCAGGTGACCTCGTCCTGCGGGGCCGGGTCGTAGACGCAGAACGTGCCCGTGCGGACCGCCCGGTCCAGGTGGCGGCCGAGCGAAGCGTCGCACTCCTCGATGCGGTGGATCGCCGCGCGGATCGCCCGCGTGGTGTTGACCCGGGCGCGCTCGGCGGCCGAGCGGGCCGGGCGGTCGCGGCCGCCGAGCCCCACCGCCCGGGCCAGCTCGCGGCCGATCAGCTCGCGCTCCTCGCGGGCGCGCGCCGCCCGCTCGAGGTCGTTGAATCGCTCGGCCTCGGCGAGGTCTTCCTCGAGCTGCGCGAGCCGCGCCCGGTAGGCGCGCTTGGCCTCCTCGTCGAGCCACGTGCCGCCGGTGTCCGCGTCGGCGCGCAGCTCGGGCGCCGGAGCCCCCGCTTGCAGCTCCACGACGTGCACCTCGGTGTGCGGCTCGGCCAGCAGCCGGGCCAGGTAGCCCATCCCCTTGCTGTCCTTCAGGTGGAACGATTCGCCGCCGTGGGTGAGGGTCCACAACTCGCCCTCGCGCACGAGCCCGGCGTGCCGCGGGCCATGCGGGTCCTTAGCGCCCGGCGCCACGGCAGCGGTGCGGAGCGCCGGCGCCGACATGACGCTGGTGGCCCGCTCGTGGCCGAGCAGCACCACCGCCCGGCGCTCGATCCCTGCCGCCCCGAGGCGCCGCGCCTCGGCCTCGGCCTGGTGAAGCAGCTCGCGAGCGCGCCCGCGGTCCCCGTGGCCCTCGCGGGCGAGCAGCAGCGAGGCCTCGTCGAGCGTGACCCGCGCCAGCCAGACGGGAGCGCCGATCGCCGTGTAGCGGGCGGTCGTGCGCTCGAGGTGCCGGGCGGCGTCATCGTGCCGCCCGGCGACCGTGGCCAGCCGGCCGAGCGCGTGGTCCACGTCGCCCCAGGTGCTGATGCCGGTGTAGACGACCTGGTCGCTGAACGGCCGAAGCAACGCGTACAGGTCCTCGGCGCGGCCCGCGTTCCCGACCGACGCGCAGACAAGCGCCCACAGCACGACGCACGCGAGCCACGTCATGTCGCGCGGCAGCGTGTCGGGCCGCTCGGCGGCCAGCAGCTCGGCGGCCTCGATCGGCAGCTCGCCCTCGAGATAGGCGAGCGCCAGCAGGGCGCGGAAGCTCGGGATGCCCGGGTTCTCCGCCGCGGTCTCGGCGATCATCGGCTGCAGCTCGGCCAGCCGGCCCTGGTCGTAGCGGATGTTCGTGAGCTGACTCGCGTAGAGGGAGAGAGCGTCAGGCTGGCCGCTGTCAGTCGCGATCTCGAGCGCCTCGGCGGCGAGCCGCTCGGCCTCGGGCAGCCGGCCGGCCATCGTCGCCACCGTGGCCTCGTCGTAGCGCGCGAGCCAGCGGGCGGACGGCTCCCCGAGCCGCCCGGCCAGGTCACGCTGGCGTCGCACCACCCGCCGCAGCTCCTCCATCTCCCCGGTCTGCACCAGCGCGACGCCGCGCCAGTGCAGCGCGTGGAAGCGGGCCAGCGGGTCCCCGAGCCCGTCGGCGAGCCGCACGCTCTCCGCGGTGCACGCCAGCCGCTCGTCGAGCGTCTCAGGCGCCCAGATCGGCATCGAGCGGGCGCCCAGCACGTAACAGAGTGTCCGCTGGTCGCCGAGCCGGCGCGCCACCCCAAGCGCCTCGTCGGCCACCGCCACGCGGCGCTGCCGGTCGGGCTCGAAGCTCAGCTCGAAGGCGAGCATGCCGAGCAGGACGGCGCGCTCACGCGAGTCGCCGTCGCCGGCCGCCTCGAGTGCGGCCTCGAGCATCGCCACGCGCTCCGTGTCGATCTGCCCGGCGTCGCTCACGAACCCGCGCGTGTTCTCGATAACGGCCCGCACGAGGAGCTTCGGCTCGCCCAGCCGGCCGACCCAGGCGGGCCGCCTCGAGAAGCGTCTCGCGGAAGCGGGCGTCGCCGTGCTTGCGCTGCGCGACCCCCAGCGCGATCAGGAGCGAGCAGCGCTGCCTGTCCTGCGCCGTTCCGTGGAGGCCGAGCGCCTGGCCGAGCCAGCGCACAGCGGCGTCCGGGTCGATCTCCCGCAGCGCGTGCCGCCCGGCGAGCTCGGCGTAGCGGAGCGCGCGCTCGCGGTCGGGCGGGTTCGCCTCCGCCCAGTGGCGGGCGATCTCCCCGGCGGCCGCGCCGGTCGGCTCGCCGGCGAGCTCCTCGAGCGCCTCGGCGACCCGCCGGTGCAGGCGCGCCCGCCGCGCGGCGCCGAGGTGGTCGTACAGCGTGTGACCGATCAGCAGGTGGTGGAAGGCGAAGCGGCCGGGCCCGCTCACCGGCACGATCAGCCCGGCGCGCTCGGCGCCGTCGAGCACGTCCGCGATTCGCTCGTCGTCCAGCTCCGCAACGAGGGCGATCAGGCCGGTGTCGAACTCGCGCCCGACCACCGCCGCCGCCTCCAGCACAGCGAGGGCCTCGGGGCCGAGGGCGGCCGCGCGCGCGACGATCAGCTCACGCAGCGACGCCGGCGCCGCCAGCACGGCGCTTCCGCCGTCGCGCTCGAGCGCCGCCGCGGCGGCGGCGATTTCGCCGCGGCCGCTGAGGCCGCGTATCACCTCCGCCACGAACAGCGGGTTGCCGTCGGTCTCCCGGTGGAGGGCGCGCGCGTACACCCGCTCGCCCTCCTCGAGCTCCGCGCCGGCCAGCTCCTGGACCAGGTCGAGCACGTCGCCCTCGCCGAGACCCTCCAGCACTACCTCGCCCACCCGTTCGTCGCGGCGCAGCTGCGCGAGCGAGGCGAACAACTCGGCGCCCTCCGACGGCTCGACCGGCCGGGACGTGGCTATCACCAGCAGCCGCGGGCGGCTCGGGATCGCGAGCAGGTGGTTCAGGAGAAGGACGGTCGGGACATCCGCCCAGTGGAGGTCGTCGAGCACGAGCACGACCGGCTGGCGCGCCGACGCGGCAGAGAGCAGCGACCCGACCGCGCCGAACAGCACGTAGCGCTCGCCGCCGTGCCCGTCCTCGAGCGCGCCGGCGGGGGCACCCCGCTCGCGGACGGCCGGCACCAGGCTCGCCAGCTTCCCGAGCGCGGGTCCGGCGGACTCGAGCAGGGCGTCCGGCGCATTCGACACCAGGTGGCCCAGCGCTTCCGCAAACGCCTGGTACGGCGAGGCGAGCCCTTCGTCGGTCCGCCCGTACAGCACCAGCGCGCCGCGGGCGTGCGCGGCCAGCCCGGCCTCGGCGGCCAGCCGGGTCTTGCCGATGCCGGGCTCCCCGGTCAACAGGACGATGCGGCGCTCGCCGAAGCGAACGGCGTCGAGGTCGCGGAGCAGCAGCTTCAGCTCGCGGCGCCGTCCCACGCAGGCGCCGGTCCGTGTGGCGGCCAGCAGTCCGTCGGGAATGGGCGCCTCGGCGCCCCCCTCCCATTGGAGCTCCGCCGCGCCGCCGGAATGGCGCGCGAAGCGGTGCCCGCTGCCCGCGAGCAGCTCCACGGCGTCGCCCACCAGCACGTGGCCGCGCTCGGCCTGGCCGGCGAGGCTCATCGCCTCCTCGACGGCGCCCCCCTCGAGGGCATCCGGCCCCCGCACCACGTCGCCGTGGGCGATCCCGATGCGCGGCCCCCGCTGCCCCACGGCGCGGCGCTCGGCGAGTGTGGCGGCGGCCAGCGCCCCGGAGAGGTTGCCGAACACCGCCAGCAGCGCTCCGTCCACGCGCTCGACGTCGCCCTCGTTGCCGGTCACGGCTGCGCGCAGCGCCGCCGGGGAGCAATCCAACCCGATACAAAGCACGGTCGCCGTGGTCGACAGCGTTGCGGTGCGAGTCCGGCGATCCACGAGGGGTTTGTTTAACGGTAGCCGGTCGGGCCGTCAGGTCAAGCCGACACGACCGTGGCCGCGCCGCCCCGGCGCGGATCCCCGCCGCCGCTCAGCTCCCCCGTCGCGGTGTTGCGGGCCACGGCCTGAACGCCGCCGAAGAAGAGGTTCTGCTCGGCCCAGCGCCGCACGCGCCAGTCGCCCGACTCGAGCTTTAGGAGGGCGTCCTCGTCCACCCCCGGCTCGGCCTCCACCTCGCGGCCCTCGACATGGATGCGCGGGCTCGACACCGCCTCCTGCGCCGGGAGGCCGTGGTCCACGACCGCAAGGATCGTCTGGAGGATCGCCGAGCGGATCCTGTTCGAGCCGGCCGAGCCGAGCGCGATCTCGGGCCGCCCGTCGAGGAGCACGACGGTCGGGGCCATCATGCTGGGGACGCGGGCGCCGGGCTCGTGCCGGTGGTAGCCGAGCGGGTTGAGGTCCTGCTCGCCCAGCATGTTGTTCACGTGCATCCCGGTGCCCGGCACCACCACGCCCGAGCACGAGCCGTTCGAGCAGGTCACGGACGCGCAGGCTCCCTCCGCGTCCATGACCGCCAAGTGGGTGGTGTTCCCGAGCCGCGACCGCACCTCCGTGGCCACGTGGTCGAGCGCGTCCGCCTTGAGGAACCGCTCGAGATAGCCCTCGGTCACGAGGCCCTCCACGAACTCCTCGTCGCGGGCGCGGTTGGTCGAGGCGATCACCTCGGCGATCACGTCGGCGTCGTGGCGGAGGTCGAGCCGCTCGAGGATGCCGAGCGCGTCGGCGATCAGGATGCCGCCCGACGATGGCGGCGGGTTCGTCAGAACCGCCCGGCCCCGGTACGTCACCCGCGCGGGCTCGCGCTCGACGACCTCGTACGACTCCAGATCGTCGTGCGTGAGCAGTCCGCCGCGCTCGAGCACCCAGTCGCTGACGGCGGCGGCCACGTCGCCCGTGTAGAGGAACCCGGGGCCCTCGGAGCCGAGCCGGTCGAGCAGGTCGCCCAGCTCGGGCAGGCGGATCGTCTCGCCGGTTTGCAGCAGTCGCCCGCCGGGCGCGTACAGCTCGGAGCACTCCGGCGTGGAGCGGAAGATCGGCTCGAGCACCTCGAACAGGAACGCCTGCATCGGCACGACCTCCACGCCTTCCCGCGCTGCGCGCGCCGGGCCGGTGGTGAGGTCGCCGAGGCGAACGCTGCCGAAGCGCTCCAGCGCCGCGGCGAGGCCCAGCGTCGTGCCGTAGGCGCCGCAGGATGAGGGCCCGACGTTGAAGCGCTGGATGGCGTGCTCGGAAAAGCGGACGTCGATGGGCGTCAGAGCCTCCGGCTCGGCGCCGTCGAGGCCGCGTCCCGGGGCGGCGACGAAGAAGTCGAGCAGGTGGTCCTCGCCGCTCGCCGTGTGCACGAGCATGAAGCCGCCCGCGCCCGGCCCGGTCAGCGGCGACTCGGCGACGAACGACATCAGGACGCACGCCACGGCGGCATCCACGGCGTTTCCGCCGCCGTGCAGCACATCCGCCCCGGCCTGCGCGGTGCGCGGGTGTCCGGCCGCAACAACCCCTCTCACGGGGCGGACAGCTAGCGCGGAGATGAACTCGGGACGTCGATATCCGCGAGGGTCGAGCTGCGCTCGCGCTCGCGGCCGCGCCGCACGCTCGGCTCGTGGTCGGCCGGGATGCGCGACTCGCTCGGCTCCGCGCGCGGGCCGGCCCGGTACTGCGGCCGGTCGCCGTAGCCGGTGGCCACCACCGTGACCCAGACCTGGTCCTCGACCTTCTCGTCGACCATGGCCCCGAAGATGATGTTCGCCTCGGGGTGTGCCGCCTCGGTCACGGCCTTCGCGGCCTCGTTTACCTCCCACAGGGAGAGGTCGCGGCCGCCGGTGACCGACAGCAGGATCGACCGCGCGCCCTCGAGCGACGTCTCGAGCAGCGGCGACTCGATCGCGTGCGCCACCGCGTCCATCGCGCGGTGCTCGCCGGTCCCCATGCCGATCCCGAGCAGCGCCTGCCCGGCCTCGGACATGATGGTGCGGACGTCGGCGAAGTCCAGGTTGATCAGGCCGGGCAGTGTGATCAGGTCGGAGATGCCCTGCACGCCCTGGCGCAGCACGTCGTCGGCCACGCGGAAGGCCTCGACCATCGAGGTCGACTTGTCGAGCACGGTGAGCAGGCGCGAGTTCGGGATCACGATCAGCGTGTCCACCTCGCGCGCGAGCTCCTCGACCCCCTGGTCTGCCTGCTCGCCGCGCCGCTGGCCCTCGAACGAGAACGGCTTGGTGATGATGCCGACCGTGAGGGCGCCGACCTCGCGGGAGATTCGCGCCACGATCGGGGCCGCCCCCGTGCCGGTGCCGCCGCCGGCGCCGGCGGTGATGAACACCATGTCGGAGCCCCTGAGCATGGCCTTGAGCTGGTCGTAGTCCTCGAGTGCGGAGAGGCGACCGAGCTCGGGGTTCGAGCCGGAGCCGAGCCCACGCGTGATGTCGCCGCCGATGTGCAGGCGGCTGTGCGCCGCGGACTGCTCGAGCGACTGGGTGTCGGTGTTGACCGCGATGAACTCGACGCCCTCGACCTCGGCCTCGATCATGCGGTTGACGGCGTTCACGCCTGCGCCTCCCACGCCGACGACGCGGAGCACGGGCTCCGTCACCTGGCCGGCGGACGGCATGGCGTATGACCCCGGCTCCGGCGCGTGCGTGCGGGGCGGCTCCGGCTCCCGCTCCATCATGTTCTCGGGGATGTCCGCCGAGAACACCGAGCGCAGCCGCTCCTCCGGGCTCGGCACGCCGTCGTAGCGGCTGTAGGGCTCCTGCTCGGCCTCTCGCTCGCGCCGCCGCGCCCGCTCGTCGGCGCGCTGCTGGGCGCGCTTGGCGGCCTCGGTCAGCTCCATCCCGCGGCCGGATTCGGGCCGCGGGCGCGTAATCTGCGGCGAGGGCCCGTCCTCGGGCAGCGGCCGGCCGCCGCGCGGCTCCTCCGCGGGCTTGCCGGGCTCCTCCTCGCGACGCTGAGGCTCGTCTTCCTCCGTATTGCGGAAGAGCTGGGCCAGCGGCCCCTCGCGCATGCTCGCCCGGTTACCGCTTGCCATTCGCCAGGACCTCCTCCGCTAGCTGACGGTAGGCGTAGGCCGCCTTGCCGTCCGGGTCGTACTTCAGGACCGACATCCCCTTCACCGGAGCCTCCGCGAAGCGCACCGTCTTGTTGATGCGCGAGGCGAACACGCGGTCCCCGAAGTTCTCCTCGAGGATTTCGATCGCCTCCTTTGCATGGACCGTCCGGTTGTCCACGAGCGTCGGCAGGATGCCCTCTATCTCGATCTCCGGGTTCAGCTCTTCTCGAACCATCGACAGGGTGTTCTGGAGCTGGATCAGCCCGCGCATGGAGAGATACTCGCATTGCACGGGGACGATCACCTTGTGGGACGCCGTCAGGGCGTTGATCGTGAGCAGCCCGAGGCTCGGCGGGGTGTCGATGAAGATGAAGTCGTAGTCCTCGAGAATCGGGTCCAGCGCCTTCTTGAGCGAGCGCTCACGCCCGATCATGGTCGACATCGCGATCTCGGCGCCGGCCAGGTCGATCGACGCGCACGCAACGTCGACCTCGCGCTTGCGGATCACCTCGCGGATCGAGACCTTGTGCACGAGCACGTCGTACATCGACAGCTCGAGAGCGTCTGGATCGATGCCCTGGCTCATGGTCAGGTTGCCCTGCGGGTCGAGGTCCACACAGAGCACCCGGTGAGCGCGCTCGACGAACGCGGCCGCCAGGTTGAGGGCGGTGGTCGTCTTGGCGACACCCCCCTTCTGGTTCGTGAAGGCGATGACCTTGGCCGTTGGCTCCATACGCAGTGCGTATTCGCACGTGCGTGGGCGATTCCTTCAGCCGGCGTGCTATGGGCCGCCCGCAGCCCAGAGGGCATCCGCCGCCCACGCCCCGGTGATGACCGTGTCGGGATCGTGGCCGCCCTGCAGGGCGCGGCGGAGGGCAAGCAGCTGCAGGCGAACGGTGAGCGGGATCTGGGCGATCAGCTCGTCGCCGGGCTCCGCGCCGGATTCGCCCAGCCTGGCGATGGACACCCCCTCGGCCTCCGCCGCCCTCGCCAGCTCGTCCATCAGGCCGTCAGCGTCCCGCCCGAGCAGCAGCAAGGCGTCGCGCTCGCCGAGCGGGACCGCCGAGCCGTGCAGGAGGTACTCGGCGTCGTAGCCCTCGGCGGCGAGGCGGGCGGCCTCCCGCAGCTTCAGGGCCCCCTCTCGAGCGGTTACCGCCTCGGGGCCCGTGCCTGCGAGCACGAGCAGGCGCTCGGGCTCGGGCACCGCGTCGAGGCCCGGGGCGGCGAGCGCGGCCTCGGCGGCGTCCGCGGCTGCCACGACGATCTCGGGCCCCAGACCCTCGGCGCCGAGCTCGCCCGCGATCAGGGCCAGCACGGCGAGGGCGCCCGTGTAGCTGCGCGTATAGGTCTCGGACCGCTCCTTCTCCGTGATTTCCACGGCCTCCGGCCAGCCGACGCCGGTCGCTGTGAGCGAGACGGTCTCCGCGCCGAGGCCGAGCGCCCGGTCGCGGGCGGCGCGCGCGTACGCGGTCTCGCCCGTGTGCGAGATTACGATCACGCCGTCGCCGGCCCGCAGGGGCGCGCGGCGAGCGAAGTCCATCGACGAGGCGAAGCGGGCGTCGATGCCGGCCCGCGCCATCATCGCGGCGCCCAGCTCGGCGGCGTGCAGGCTCGTCCCTGTGCCGACCAGCCAGAGCCGATCGCCCGCGGCCAGCCGGTTCCCGTGCGGGGGCAACTCGAGCCCGGCGAGTCGCCGCAGCTCCTCGGGCTGGGTTCTGATGGCGCGCTCCAGCTCGGTCACGTTCATCCAGTCCGATGTATACCTCCGCCGATGTCAATGACCGATGCACGGGACTTCGTCGGGGCGGCGACCGAGCAGCGCCGGGCGCGCGCGGAAGCGATGCTCGCGGCCAACCCGGAACTACCGCGCGACCCGTGGGTGGCGCTCGCGCTCGGCCGCGGCTGGGACGGCGATCCGATCGAGCCGGGCGGCCCGCGCGGCTGGGCGCCCTTGCTATACGTCACCCATTCGTGCTTCGCGAGCATCGAGCTGGCCCGCGAGCTGCTGGACCGCGGCGCCGATCCCAACGCCTTCTTCACGAACGAGTACGGGCGCATGTCGGCGCTCTACGGAGCGGCAGGTCGCGTGCACGACGCCGGCCTCACACGCCTCCTGCTCGAGCGCGGCGCGAACCCGGACGACGGCGAGTCGCTCTACCACGCCACCGAGGCTCGGAGCCCGGATTGCGTGAGGGTCCTGCTGGAGCACGGCGCAACGGTCGAGGGCAGCAACGCCCTGGCGCATGCGCTCGACGAGGATCGGCTCGAGCACGTTCGGCTGCTGCTCGAGGCCGGGGCGGACCCCGGCGAGGGCGCCTACGTAGCGCACGCCGTGCGGCGCGGTCGGGGGCCCGAGGTGCTGCGGCTGCTGGTGGAGCACGGCGCCGACGTGGACCGGCCGGGCGGCGAGACCTGGCGCGGAGACGTCCCCCTGCGCACGCCGTATCAGCACGCCGTCCTGCGCGGGCGCGCTCGCGTGGCGGAAACGCTGGCCGAGCTCGGCGCGAGCACCGACGCCGACCCCGGCGACCTCGCCGTCGGTGCCGTGGCCCGCGGCGAGCGGCCGGCGACCCCGCTGCCCGCGGATCCTGATGTCGACGTCCAGGAGGTGCTCATCCTCACCGCGCTCTTCGAGCATCCCGACCTCGTGGTCGACCTCGTCGGCCCGGACTTCCGCGGCGTTGTCGGCGGCTCGCCGGAGGGAACCCTGCTTCACCATGCGGCTTGGGTCGGGAACGCCGGCTTCGTGCGGAGGCTGCTCGAGCGGGGCGCCGACCCGAGCGCCGACTACGGCTCGGGCACCCCGCTGGCGTGGGCCGCCCACGGCTCATGCAACTGGGAGGCCGCCCCCGGGCGCGACTACGTGGCCGTCGCTGAGCAGCTCGCGGCGGCCGGGGACCGGATCGGCGGCGGCCTGCTCGAGCAGGCGGACGGGCCGCTCTACGAGTGGCTCGCCGAGCGCGTCCGGGCCGGCGCTTAAGGCCCCCAGCACGAGCGAGGACGAACTCGTCCCGTGGCTGAAGACGGTGGTCATTCGTAACTTTTGTACCTACGTCACGCCTTAATCTCCGACCGGCGCTGTCGGGACGCTTGCGTCGGTCGAGAGATGAGGCCGCGCGGCTACGGCGTTACGGCTCGCGAGGTCAGCCTCACCGGTCCGCTTCCGTACGACTCCACAACGATCCGGTACGTGACTCCGGGTTGCGCAGGGAACTGCACGTCGCAATCCCCGCCCTCGACGCGGGTGAGATTGCTGACCCTGCGGCCGGTGTAGGCCGTGATGTTCGGGTAGCCCAGAGAGCAGGTGCTCAGCTCGACCGTTGTTGGTGCGGCCACCCTAAGCCGGAACCACACAGTCCCTGGGGCGTTGTTTGAATGCCTTGGCTCGTCGAGCTCTCGCGTGGCGTCGCGGGTCGTCCCGTTGATCGGCGTTCCGAGCTTAATCGGAGCGGCGTCGACGAAGTCGTCGTTGGGCGGAACGTTGATCGCCTTCACGCGCAGCTGAAAGCGCCCGCTGGCGCTGAAGCCGGCCACCGCGATCCGGTAGGTCTTCCCGCGCCGGGCGGTGAAGGTAACTCGGCTCCCGCCCCCGCATCCGGCGTCGCTATTGAACTCGACCGGACGAAGGGAGCGCAGCGAGCGACCGCTGTAGACGGCGAGCACGGTGGCGACGTCCGAGTTGCAGGTGTCTAGCCCCAGCGCAACCTTTCTCTTTGCGTGGAATCGGTACCACACCGAATTGGTAGCCAGGGAGTTAGCGTGCTGTGGTTCGCCTCGCTGTTTGCTCGCACCAGTGATGGTGCCCTTGACTGACGTGCCTACCCCGAAGGTCGCAGCCCTTGCGAATGCATCGTTGGGCGGCGCGGCAGCCGCACTCGATGCCGCTCCCAGCAACACCACGCAGGCCCCTGCGATCGCGAACGCAAATATCCGGCTCCCAATTCGAGAGTGCCAGCCCCGTCTACGTGGTGAAGCCATCTCGGCGTCCATTCCATTTACTCCGCTTCATCGGGGGGGATCGGCGGAGTATCGGGCAGCGGGTTACGCCAGAGTTACGGAAGGTGCCTCTCGATCTGACGGCCTAAGGCACCTCCGGTCTTCCAGCACGGTACGTCGGGGCGGTGTGTGCGCGCTCCGACGCTACGACGTCCCGTCCGACTCTCAGATCGCCGGGTCACAGTGGTAGGCGAACCACCGCGGTGAGCGGGCAGTGATCGGAGGAGCGGCGTCGCAGGTTGCAGTTGCTCCGAGGCCGCGGAGTGACGACGCGGAGCGGCGGGCGACAAACACGTGGTCGATTTGAAACTTCGGCGCAACGCCGGGTAGGTTGGCCGGCCGGGCTCGCCGCGCACCCCTGCCGGGGACGCTCGACGCCTCTGTCCGGGCTCCCACGCGCGGCGGGAGCCCGGACACCCTTGGCCGCAGTTAGCAACGTCAGTCTCGTCACCTGCGCCAGATGAAGAGGACGGTGGGTAGCCGCGTTGTGCAAGACGCGGATCGCGCTGCAGGCCAGGATATGCAGCAGACAGGCGCGCCGCGCGCATCCAGGCGGCCCACCCCGAAGCTCGCCCCGACCCCCACCAGCCACAATCGGTCGCCACGTGCCCTCGCTCCTCGACAAGCGTCTGGTCGTCGTGACCGGCAAGGGCGGCGTCGGCAAGACCACCGTTGCCGCCGCGCTCGGCCTGGTCGCCGCGCGCGCGGGCAAGCGCACGGTGATCTGCGAGGTGGCCGAGCAGGAGCGGCTGGCGGACCTCTTCGGGGTGGATGCGGCGGGCCACGAGGAGCGCGAGCTCGCCCCGGGCCTGCACGCCGTGTCGGTCGACCCCGAGCTGGCGAAGGAGGAATGGCTCCGCTACCAGCTCAAGTCGGGGACGCTGGCCGGGGTGCTGGGAGGGTCGAGCGTCTTCCGCTACCTGAGCGCCGCCGCGCCCGGGCTGTCCGAGCTGGTCACGATCGGCAAGGTCTGGGACCTGGCGCAGCTCGAGCGCCGCACCGGCGGCTCCGTGTTCGACCTGGCGATCGTGGACGCGCCCTCCACCGGCCACGGCATAGCCATGCTGCGCGCCCCGTCGACCTACGCCGGCGTGGCGCGCGTGGGGCCGATCCGCCGCCAGGCGCTCCAGATCGACGCCTTCCTGCGCGACCGGCGCCGCACCGGGGTCATGGTCGTGGCCCTGCCCGAGGAGATGCCGGTGAACGAGACGCTCGACATCGAGCGCCGGCTCGAAGACGAGATGGAGATGGCGATCGACGCGGCCGTGGTGAACGCCCTGTACCCCCAGCGCTTCACAGGCGCGGACGCGAAGCGTCTGCGCGCGGTGGCCAACCAGGACGGGGCCGTGAGAGCCGCGCTCGCCGAGCACGAGCGGGTGCGCGGCCAGCGCTCTCAGCTCCGCCGGCTGCGCCGCGGGCTCGACGCCCCGGTCGCCACGCTGCCCTTCCTGTTCGAGCCCGAGCTCGGCCTCCCGCAGGTCGAGGAGCTGGCCGCCCGACTGGAGCGGGCGCTGTGATCGAACGCTGGCTCGAGCGAAAGCAGGTCTGTATCTGCGCGGGCTCCGGAGGTGTCGGCAAGACGACCACGTCGGCGGCAATCGCGCTCGGCATGGCCGCGCGCGGAAAGAAGGTGGCGGTGCTGACGATCGACCCGGCGCGGCGGCTCGCCAACTCGCTCGGCCTGCCGGAGCTCGGAAACGAGGAGCGGCGGGTCGAGGTCGACGGTCTCGAGGGCGAGCTCTGGGCGATGATGCTCGACCCGAAGCGCACCTTCGACGAGATCGTCGACTGGCATGCCCCCGACGAGCGGAGCCGCGACGCGGTCCTGTCCAACCGCATCTACCAGGAGCTCTCGAACGCTGTGGCGGGCTCGCAGGAGTACATGGCGATGGAGAAGCTGCACGAGCTCCATCAGGAGGGCCGCTACGACTTGCTCGTGCTCGACACGCCCCCGACCCGCAACGCGCTCGACTTCCTCGACGCGCCGCGGCGGCTGACGGAGTTCGTGGACTCGAAGGCGCTCCAGCTGTTCGCGGCCCCCGCGGGCATCGGGCTGAAGCTCCTGGGGCACGGCACCGCGGTGGCGTTCTCGATCATGAAGCGCGCCACCGGCGTCGACATGCTCGCCGACCTGGGCGAGTTCTTCCGGTCCTTCGCCGGCATGACCGAGGGCTTCCGGGAACGCGCCGCCCTCGTCAACGAGCTGCTGGCCGACAGCCGCACCGCGTTCGTGCTCGTGACATCGCCGCGCCGCCATGCGCTGGAGGAGGCCGTCTGGTTCCACCACCGGCTGATGGAGGCGGGGCTGCCGTTCTCCGGGGTCATCGCAAACCGCGTCCACCAGGGCGGCGGCGACGCGGACCCGGCCGCGTTGGCCTCAGCGCTGGGCGAAGACTTAGCCGGCAAGGTGCTGCGCGCCTACGAGGACGAGCGCCGTCTGGCCGAGCGGGACCGGGCCGGGCTGGCGGAACTGCACTCACGGATCGGCCGCAAGCCGATCGTGGAGGTGCCCCACCTCCACGACGACGTGCACGACGTGGAGGGCCTGCGGCAGATGGACGAGTACCTGTTCAGCGGCTGACACCAAGACGGACGCCGTCTCGTCCGACGCGCATGCAGGGCGCCGGGTGCTGGGTGACCACACGGCCGCGGCGCGCGACGGTGCCCTCGATGCCCTGCTGGGAGCGGGCGACCCTCCCGATCACCTCTTCAACTGTCCGATCCTGGTGTTCCATACGAACACCTAGTTCGGACACTTGAAGATTCGCCGCCCCCGCGGCAAGCCGAGAGGTGGTGACTACACCGGCGCGGAGTAGTCCTCCGGGTCGTCCCAGGCCCAGTCGGCCGAGGCGGTCACTCCCTCGAGAGTCCCCTGCCGCACGGGCGCTGGCGCCGGCTCGGGCTCGACCTCCATGGCGGGCAGCTCGGAGGTGTCCTCGTCGGGCCGCGGCGGGGGCGGCGGCGCCTCCTGGTGCGACGCCTCCCGGCGCGGCGCCTCCCGGCGCGGCGCCTCGCGCGGCGGCGGCGGCTGCGCCCGCAGGTCCCCTGCCCGGATCTCCATGAAGGGCTCCGGGGTCGCCTCCAGGAGGATGTCGTCGGCCACGCTCTTCAGGTCGGCGTCGAGGTAGCCGCACAGCACATCGCGGAGCAGCGCACGCAGGTGCGCCTCCACCTCGGCCACGAGCTCCTCCGGAGAGTCGTCACCCGGCCGCACCCGGGCGGCGCCGCCCATCACGTAGCGCTCCAGCCCGATCGCGGCAACGATGCGCTGCTGCACGAGCTTGCGCCGGCCCTCCTCGGCGCACAGCGCGGCCACGCGGAGCGCCAGGCTCGCCTCGCCGGCGTCGCTCGTGGCGTCGAGCAGGGCTCGGAGCGCCAGCAGGTAGTCGGACAGGGCCTCGGCGTCCCTGCCCCGCGCCGACCCCATCTCGAACCGAGCTAGCGCCCAGGCCACCGTGCGCGGAGGGTCCGCCGCGTCGACCGCGGCGAAGAACTCGCGCAGCCCCGCCTCCTCACCGGCGGGCAGGTACCAGACGGCCCCGCCGCCGTCCACATCGCCCCCCACCCCCAGCGGCAACGGCTGCCAGCGTCCCTCGTCCGCCCGGCGCCAGCCGGGGGCGCCGACCCCCACGGCGCCTGGCGCCCAGAGGCGCAGTGCTGTGACCAACGCGGCGAAGCGGTCCGCAGCCGCCACCGCCGGGATGCCCTCGCCGGCGGGGGCGTCGCGCTCCAGCACGCAGAGCACGGCCGGCTCGCCGGCGGCACCGCCCTCGAGCGGATCGGGCCAGACCGCCTCGGGCGGGGCGTCCGCGAGGTCGCCGCGAACGAGCGACAGCCCTCCGCCGAGGTCGAGGCTCTCGGCGGCCATCGCGGCGCCGCGCAGGGGCGCAACCACGCGCGCGTGAACAGCGTCGTGGTACAGCGTGACCTCCACCTCGCGATAGATGCGATCAAAGCGCTCCTCGGGGAACCCGAAGGTCGTGGCGTCCTCGTAGAGCCGCTCCAGCATGGCGCGCAGAGCCGGCTCGGCCTGCTCGCCGCGGAGCCCGTTCACGCGAAGCCACATAGTGGCTCCCGCGCCAAGCTCGCCCGCCGCCCGGGCGCACGCGGCCAGCTCGCGGAGCCGCCCCCACCGCTCGCCGATGAAGGCCTCGATGCGCGGCTTGTAACGATAGAGGACGGGACCGCCGCGGCCGCCGAGACCGTCATCGATCACGTCGAACTCGACCTCCGCCCCGTCGCGCAGATCGTCGGT
Source organism: uncultured Thermoleophilaceae bacterium (assembly GCA_963733885.1). GTDB lineage: Bacteria > Actinomycetota > Thermoleophilia > Solirubrobacterales > Thermoleophilaceae > JACVRW01. The sequence goes on from CAVTES010000004.1 coordinate 340,870, forward strand.
CAGGAGCGACGCGGACTCGAGCGCGAAGTCACGGAGCGCGTCGTGGAGAACGCGGTTGCGCATGAAGCGCGGATTCGATCCGCGCGGCGGCGATCCTGCCCGGCGTCAGGCCGCGACCGGCTCGCGCCCCTCGGCGGGACGCACGACGCAGTCGTCCACGCCGAGCCACTCGCGCCCGTAGCGGCGCATGTCCTCGATCAGCGGCACGAGCGCGTCACCCTTCGGCGTCAGCGAGTACTCAACGCGCGGCGGCACCTCGGGGAAGGTGCGGCGCTCCACGATGCCCTGCTCCTCGAGCGCGCGGAGGCGCAGGGACAGGGTGCGCGGACTGATCCCCGCGAGCGAGCGCTCGAGCTCGCAGAAGCGGCTTCGGCCCTCGGCCAGGTCACGGATCACGAGGATCGTCCACTTGCCGCAGATGATGTCTGCGGTTGCGCAGACGGGGCATGTGGGATCCGACATGCGGGCCAGTCTAGCTCAAGACTTCAGGAAATGAAGTGAGGGAACCTCCCAGGACGACGCCCGTCGCGCGGTGATCAGCCCCCCAGATTTCCGAGCAGACCGCCGCCGGAGCCACCCGACGGATTGCCGAATATGCGTCCCTCGCTCGGCTGCACCAGCACCCAGCCCTGCCCGGCGAACGACATCTGGACGGACTCGCCGGAGCCGCGGCCGATGAAGTTCTTCAGCTTGATGTCGGTCTTGACGCCCGTCGTCAAGCTCGAGGCCCAGGTGATCGCCGCCTGCGGGTCGGCGAACGTCGGAGCGTCCGCGGTGTTGAGCAGCACTGGCGGGCCGTCGGAGATGATCGACACCCAGCCGGTGCCGCTCAGCGCCATGTTGAAGAGGCCGCCGCCCATCATTCCGCTGACGCCCTCCACCTTCTTGATGTCCCATTCGATGCCGGCATCGAACGCGAGCAGGTTCGCGCCGTTCACCGTGATGGCGTCGTTCTCGAGGTAGAGCAGGTGGATCTCCTGGGCGGAATCCGCCAGGAACACCTCGCCGGTGCCGGACATCTTCATCAACGTCACGCCCTCGCCGGAGACGGCCTTCTTGAGCATGCGGCTCATCCCGCCCGACCCGGCGTGCTCGAAACTCACGTCGCCCTGATAGGCGACCATCGAGCCGGCCTTGGCCTGGATCGTGATCTGGTCGAGACTCACCTTCAGCAGCTTCGAGTTCTGGAGCGCGAACGCCTGCTGCGACTGCGTCTCCGCGAACTCACCAAGTGTGCTCTGCACCTTGAATTCCTCCGTCCGTTGGCTGGTCGGCGATCAGTTTCGGCGGCACAGGCTACGCTCAGGAGCCCTTGGTCCGGCGCGTCCTGCTCCTCGCCGCAACCCTCTGCGCGTCGGCGCCCGCCGCGGCGCAGGCGGCGGATCCGATCATGCCGCTCTCGGAGGTCCGGTCCGGCATGCGCTGCACGGGCCTGACGGTCATCCGGGGCACCGAAATATCGACCTTCGACGTCGAGGTGATCGACGTGATCGCCGACGACCCGGCCACCGGCGGCCCCCGCATCCTGATCCGCGTATCCGGCCCGGCCGTCGACGCGACGGGTCTCGGGCCGGGTTTCTCCGGCTCGCCGATCCTCTGCGACGGCCGGAACGCGGGCGCCGTCTCCGAGGGAATCGGCGCCTACGGCAACCACGTCGCGCTCGCCACGCCGATCGAGGAGGTCCTCACGGCGCGCCCCGCGCCCGCGCCCGCCTCCGCGCGACGCGCCCCGCGGCTCGCCCGCGCCGCCCGCCCGCTCCTCGGCCCGCTGACCATCGGGGGCCTCTCGAGCCGCACGCGCCAGCTGGTGGCTCGCGCCGCCCGCCGCGCGGGCCGGGTGGTCCTCGCGGCCCCGCCCGGCCCGATCGGGGGCTTCCCGGCGGTGGAGATGCGGCCGGGCGCCGCCGTGTCAGCGGCGATCTCCACCGGCGACATCTCGCTCTCCGCCGTCGGCACCGTGGCCTACCGCGACGGCGACCAGATCTTCGCCTTCGCGCACGCCCTCGACGGGATCGGCCGGCGGGGGCTGTTCCTTCAGGACTCGTACGTGTTCGGCGTGATCGGCAATCCGATCGGGGTTCCCGAGCTCGGCGCGATCACCTACAAGCTCGCCTCGTCCGGCGGGCACGCGCTCGGGTCGTTCACCAACGACGCCCTGTCCGGCGTGGGCGGCCGGCTCGGCGCCGAGCCGCCCTCCATCCCGCTGCGCGTCACCGCCCGCGAGCGCGGCGGCGGCAGCGTGACGCTCGACTCCCGCCTGGCCGACGAGCGGGAGTACGGCTTCGGTGCGGGCCTGTCGTTCGTGGCGCCCATCGCAGCCAGCACGGCGCTCGACCGCGTGCTGCGGAGCTTCGAGCCCACCACGCTCAGGATGTGCATGCGATTCCGCGTTCGGGAGCTGCGCAGGCCGATGGGCTTCTGCAATCCGTACTTCGACGTCTTCGAGGCGGTGCTCGACATCGGCCGGGCCTCCGGCCTGGTCGACGGGTTCGACTTCGCGCCGCTCGGCGTCCGCAGGGCGGCGGTCTCGCTGGCCGCGCGGCGCGGGGTGGTCGACGAGGTGCTCGTGGCGGCCGACCCGCTGGGGCGGGCCCGGCCCGGCGCCCGGGTGCCGGTGCGGGTGACGCTTCAGCGCCGCGGGGGTGGCCGCCGCACGTCGACGGTCCGCGTGCCCGTGCCGGGCGACCTGCGCCCCGGGAGGCGCACGCTCGTGCTGTCCGGCAATGGCTTCCCCGAAGAGACCGGGTTCGTGGTCGAGCTGATCGAGGGCGAGCTCGGCGGGAGCGGCGGTCTCGGCCGCGCTCGGAGCCGGGCCGCTCGCGCCGGCCGCGCGCCGGCCCGCTCCGCACAGTCCGCTCCGCGAGCCGTGCGCCGGCTCGCGCGGAGGATCGCCGCGCTACGCCGTCCGCTCGGCATCGAGGCGCGCTTCGGGCGCCGAGATCGGGAGGTGGTGCTGCGCTCGGACGACGTGCGCTTCGACGGGCGCGTGAAGGTCAGGCTGCGCGTCCGGAGGGCACGGCGCTGACGGCCGGCTCCGCGCCGCCATCCTCGTCCCTGCCGAGCACCGACTCCACCGAGGTGTGGCGCCTGCCGTCCGAGCTCACAAGGAGCTTGAAGTCGTGCGGGGACGTGGCCGCCCTGAGGGCGTCGTCCATCGCCACCCGGCCCGCCTGCACGTGCGCGAGCAGGGCCTGGTCGAAGGTCTGCATGCCGTAGTAGGCGCCCTCGTAGATCACCTCGGTCAAGCGGCCGGTCTCGTCCGGGTTCAGGATCATGTCCCTGGCCCGGCCGGTCATTCGCAGGATCTCGCAGGTGGCCACCCGGCCTTCCCTGTCGGGCGTCGGGACGAGGCGCTGCGACACGACCGCCTTCAGCGTTCCGGCGAGCATCGAGCGCGCCTGGCGCTGCTCGGCCTGCGGGAAGAAGTCGATGATGCGGTTGACCGACTCCGCGGCGTCCACCGTGTGGACCGTCGAGAGCACGAGGTGGCCGGTCTCGGCGGCGGAGAGCGCCGTGCGGACCGTCTCCTCGTCGCGCATCTCCCCGATCAGGATCACGTCGGGGTCCTGGCGCAGGACTCGCCGGAGCGCCCGCGAGAACGAGGTGGTGTCCTCGCCCACCTCGCGCTGGTTGATGATCGACTGCTTGTCGCCGTGGAGGTACTCGACCGGATCCTCGATCGTGACGATGTGCTTCGCGTAGGTGGAGTTGATGTGATTGATCATCGCCGCGAGCGTGGTGGACTTGCCCGAGCCGGTGGTGCCCGTGAGCAGGATGAGTCCGCGCTCCTCGTCGGCGATCTCGTCGATCACCGGCGGTAGCAGCAGCTCCTCCGCGGTCCTGATCTGGAAGGGGATTGCACGGCAGACGATCGACACCGACCCGCGCTGGATGAACGCGTTCACGCGGAAGCGGGCTATCCCCGGGATCGAGTAGGAGAAGTCGACCTCCCGCTCGCTGCGGAAGGCCTCGAGCTTCACCTCGTCGGTGAGCATGTGGTAGAGGGTGCGCTCGGTGTCCTCGGGGCGCAGGGGCTCGGAGCCGTTGATCGCCTCGAGCTTTCCGTGGCGGCGGATCACAGGACGGGAGGGAACCTTGAGGTGAAGGTCCGAGCCCTCGGTCTCGATCACCTTCATCAGGGCAGCATCGATGTCGAACATGCCCTTGGCATCGGCACGGGACGGCCCGCGCTGAAGCCCGCGTCCCCGTTCCTGGACCGCGCTCTTCCTAGGCTACGTCGCGCAGCTTTTGCGCTTCAGCCAGCGACTGCAGCTTCTTCAGCGACTGGTTCTCGATCTGCCTGATCCGCTCGCGGGTCACGTTGAAGGTGCGGCCCACCTCGTCGAGCGTGCGCGGGTGCTCCCCACCGAGGCCGTAGCGCAGCTCCAGCACGCGCCGCTCGCGGTAAGAGAGGTTCTCGAGCGCCTCGCGCAGCGCCTCTTTGGTGAGGATCTCGGCGGCGCGCTCGTAGGGCGACTCGGCCCGCTCATCGGCGATGAACTGGCCGAACTCGGACTCCTCCTCGTCGCCCACCGGCTTCTCGAGCGAGACCGGCGCCTGGGCGGAGCGCTTGATCGACTCGACCTCCTCGGGGTCGATCCCGGTGTGGTCGGCGATCTCGTCGGGTGTGGGCTCGCGGCCCAGCTCGGTGACCAGCTTGCGCTCGGCGCGGCCGATCTTGTTGAGCTTCTCGACCACGTGCACCGGGATGCGGATCGTCCGTGCCTTGTCGGCGAGCGCGCGGGCGATCGCCTGGCGGATCCACCAGGTGGCGTAGGTCGAGAACTTGAAGCCCTTGCGGTAGTCGAACTTCTCGGCGGCACGGACCAGACCGAGCGTGCCCTCCTGGATCAGGTCGAGGAAGGGCAGGCCCTGGTTGCGGTAGTTCTTCGCGATCGAGACGACCAGCCTCAGGTTCGACTCGACCATCTTCTGCTTGGCGTCCAGGTCACCGCGCTCGATCCGCTTGGCGAGGTCGACCTCCTCCTGAGCCGTGAGCAGCCTGACCTTGCCGATGTCCTTCAGGAACAGCTGAAGGGAGTCGGTGGTCATGTCCGGCTTGAGGTCGATGGCCGCCTTCTTGCGGCGGCTGCGGCGATCGACCGCGCGCTCGACCTGCGGCTCGACGGCCGTGGGGTCGTCCTCGACGAGCTCGATCTCGCTCTTTTCGAGGTAGCCGTGCAGCTCCTCGACGTCGCCTTCCTCGAGCTCGACCTCGGCGAGGGCGGTGGCGACTTCCGTATACGTCAGGACTCCGGTCTGCCGGCCCTTGGCCACAAGCAGGCGGACTTCCTCGAGCTCTTGAAGTTCAGCTACAGACATTCGGAATCCTCGGGCAGTTAGGCAAGGCCAAGCAAGCTGGTGCAAGGCCCAGTCAAGCAGACCGGTTCAACAGTAACGCTACAGATAGTGAAGTCAAGCGTTGGAAAGCGGAATTTCCACCGACTAGCCAGTCAACCAACTGCCTAGTCCCGCATTGTGCACCACCTTGGAGGGGAACACCGCCGTCGAGCAGATTTACCCGGGACACGGAGGTCTAGACTCCCCACCGATGACAGACGACGGAGGCGTGCTCGGGAACCTGCCGCGCTCGCGACCGGGGCACCGGAGCGAGAAGCGGGACGGGACCAGTGCGGCGGCGGCCGGTGCCGCCAAGCGAGCCGGGGGAGCCAAGGCGTCCACGCCGGTGGGCGGCGCGAAGGCCGGCGCCGCCAAGCGCCAGCGGACAGCCGCGACCGCGCCGCCACGCGCGGTCGATGACCGGCCCGCCTCCCACGCGGGCGATCCTGTCGGGGGCGCCGTTCGCACGATCGCCGGCGTCGCCTCCACCGGCGCGCGGGTGGCCGGCGGCGTCGCTCGCGAGGTGCTTCGCCGGCTGCCCCGACCCTAGCCGCCGCTTGCGTATACGCCTTGGCTGTCACCCCCCGCGGGCCGCCGGCATCCTCCGCTTAGGGAATTTGTTCGAGTTCGGAGTATGCTTGGGCGCGGATGGCCACAGGCGCGAAGGAATCCCCTCGTTGCCTCATCGTGGATGACCACCCCGTGGTGAGGGCAGGGGTCCGGGCGGTGCTGGAGAAGGCGTTCTCGGGCTCGACGATCAGCGACGCCGCCTCTCTCGAGGAGGCCTCGCTCGGGTTGAACGGCGAGCCTCCGGACGTGGTGATCGTCGATCCCTGGCGGGTCGGCGTGGACGTCGGCGAGGTCGTCGGCCGCCTCCAGAGCGAGTTGAAAGCGCCGATCGTCGTATTCACCTCGGATGGCGGCGCGCGGCTCCTGAGCGAGGCCCTGAAGGCCGGTGTGAAGGGCTATGTGCGCAAGGACTCCCCTTCCGAGGACCTGATCCGCGCGATAGAGGCCGCCAGGGCCGGCGAGTTCTACGTGGATCCCGGCCTCTCGTCCACGATCGTCCTCGACGAGGGCGATCGCACGCTGAGCGCCCGCCAGCGCGAGATCCTCCAGATGCTCGCCGACGGCATGCAGACCGACCACGTTGCTGAGAAGCTCGGCCTCTCGACCGAGACCGTGCGCACCCACACCAAGCGGATCCTGGCCAAGCTCGAGGCTTCGACCCGCACCCAGGCCGTGGCGATCGGGATCCGCCACGGACTGATCGAGTAGGGCCTCCAAGCGACAGCAATAAAGGGCGGGACCCGGATCCCCCCTGAGAGGGGCTCCACACGTTAGTTGCCTATAGGTCGCCTTTCGTATTGAGCCTCGGCGACATCGGCCGACCGCGGCTCGCCGAGCGCGGCCACCCCTTCGCGCACCGCGACCGCGAGCCGCTCCGCGACCTTCATACGGCCTCGGCGAAGCCTTCCGGGTCCCTGTCGGCGAGCTCCTCGCGGAGCGCGCGGACGAGGACCGCCTGGAGCGCCGCCACGTCATGGGCCACGTCGCCGGCGCTCGTCTCGCGGCCACTGCGCAGCGCGGCCAGCGCCGCGGCCCGGCCGGTTTGCTCCTCGCTCAACTCGTACGGGTTGCCGTTGGCGTCGGCGACCGAGCTCACCATGTCCGAAACGGCGGACGCCAAGCTGCGAAGAACGTCCTCGCGCTGGAAAGATTCGACCGCGTGAGTGACCTGATCTCGATCGACGAGGCGCAAGGGCGCGTGCTCGAGGCCGTCCGGGCCCTCGCCTCCGAGGACGTGTCCCTGGCCGAGGCGCTGGGGAGGGTGCTCGCCGAGGATGTCGAGAGCCCGATCGACGTGCCGCCCTTCGACAGCTCCGCGATGGACGGCTACGCGGTGGTCGCCGGACCCGCGGCGGACCTCGAGATCGTGGGCGAGAGCCGCGCGGGCCGGCCCGCGGCCGTGCGCGTGGAGCCGGGCACGGCGATCCGGATCTCTACCGGGGCGGCGGTGCCGGCCGGCGCCACCGCCGTGGTGCCCGTCGAGGCGACCACCGCCGACGACAGGCGGGTGCGCGTTCGAGCTTCGGAGGCTGGCGGCAACGTCCGCCGCGCCGGTGAGGACGTGAAGGCGGGCCGCGTCGTGCTCCCGGCCGGCACCCCGCTCGGGCCGGCCGAGCTTGGCGTGGCCGCGTCCGTTGGGCGCGGCTCGCTGCGCTGCTCCCACCGGCCCCGGGTGGCGATCCTCGTGACCGGCGACGAGCTCACCGAGCCGGGCCGGCCCCTCGGCCCCGGCGGCATCTACAGCTCGAACGGCTGGGCGCTCGCAGCCCAGGTCGAGCGAGCCGGCGGGCGGGTCGTCCGGCGCGCGACCGTGCCAGACCAGGCCGCCGGGACGCGCGAGGCGCTCGCGGCCGTGCTGGACTCGGCCGACGTTGTGGTCGTGTCGGGCGGCGTGTCCGTCGGCCCGCACGACCATGTGAAGCCCGCGCTCGCCGAGTTGCGGGTGGAGGAGCGCTTCTGGGGCGTTCGGCTGCGCCCCGGCAAGCCCACCTGGTTCGGCACGCGCGGCGACGCGCTCGTGTTCGGCCTGCCCGGCAATCCGGTGTCGGCGATGGTCGGCTTCCAGCTCTTCGTGCGCCCCGCCGTTGCCGCCATGCAGGGCGCCGACCCCTCCGCACCCCGCTCCCGGGCGACGCTCGACCAGCCGATCCCCCGCCACAGCACCCGCGAGCAGGCCGTGCGGGTCCACCTCGAGGTCTCAGACGACGGCTGGCACGCCCGCACTACCGGCCCGCAGGGCTCGCACATGCTCACCTCGATGCTCGGCGCGACGGCGCTCGCGCGCATAGCCCCCGGCGAGGGCGAGGTGGCTGCGGGCGAGCGCGTGGAGGTCGAGCTGCTGTGAGGCCGCGCGACCCGCGCCGCTTGATCGAGCGCGAGCGGCGCGCGCGGGCGCGCGTGCAGATCGTCCCCGTGGCGCAACCGCTGTCCGCGCCCGAGGAGGGCATCGGCTCGAAGCAGATGGCCGAGGTGACCCTTCCCGACTCGGAGCTCGAGCGCATCTGGTCGCCGGAGTACCTGGAGCGCCTCGCCCGAACGTACTGGCGGTTCCTGACGCGCGTCTCGCTCGGGGTGCTGCGAGTGCTCTACACCCCGCACTCGCGCGAGGTCGTCGTGCTGTGCCGGCCCTTCGTGCTGCTGCGCTTCCGCGCCCCCGAGTACGCGTTCCACGGCGAGGGCGGCACCGTCACCTGGCCGATCGACCGCGGGCTGCTGGTCGCCTCGGCCGGGCGCGGGCGGGGATATCTGCGCCTGACGGTGGAGCGCCGGCCGGGCAGCCAAGACGGCGGCGGCGAGGCCGCCGCCGTGGTCACGTCCGAGGTCGTCAACTTCTACCCGATGATCGCGTCACGGCTTGGGCGCTGGATCTACGACCAGACCCAGCTGCGCCTACACGTGATCGTCACGCACGCATTCCTGCGCTCGCTGGCAAACCTCGAGCTGGAGGAGTCCCGGACCGGGGCGCTTAACCCATCCGCTCTCCGACGATCTCCCGCAGCTTCGCCCGGTCGTGGCGAGCGGTGATCGTCCGAACAGTCCCGGAGCGCGCCCGCATCGAGACCGACTCCGTCGTCGCCCCCTGAGGGCCGATGTAGTGCACCCCGTCGAGCATCTCCCCGTCCGTCACTCCGGTTGCCGCGAAGAACACGTCGTCGCCGGACACGAGCCGGTCCCGGTCGAGCACCTCGTCGAGGTCGTAGCCTGACTCGAGTGCGGCGTTCCGCTCCTCGTCGGAGCGCGGCCACAGGCGCCCGAGGATCTGGCCGCCGGTGCACTTGATCGCGGCCGCGGCCAGCACGCCCTCCGGCGTGCCGCCGATCCCGTACAACAGGTCCACCGGCGAGCCCTGCGTGACCGCCGCCAGCGCCGCCGACACGTCCCCGTGCGGGATCAGCCGGACGCGGGCGCCGACCTCCCGGATCTCCTTCATCGCCTCGTCGTGGCGCGGCCGGTCGAGCATGATCACCACCAGGTCGCCCACCGGCACGCCCTTCTCCTTCGCCATCAGCTGGAGCGTTTCGCCCAGCGGGCGGTCGAGGTCGAGCAGGTGAGCCATGTCGCGCGACGTGGCCATCTTCAGCATGTACACACAGGGCCCGGGGTCGAACATCGTCCCCCGCTCGGACATCGCGATCGTTGCGATCGCGTTGGGCAGGCCCTTGGCGCACAGCTCCGTGCCCTCGAGCGGGTCCACCGCGATGTCCACCTGGGGCGGCGTGCCGTCCCCGATGTGCTCGCCGTTGTAGAGCATGGGCGCCTCGTCCTTCTCGCCCTCGCCGATCACCACCACGCCGTCCATCGAGACGGTGTCGAGGAGCATGCGCATCGCGTCCACCGCGGCGCCGTCGGCGCCCTCCTTGTCGCCGCGGCCGATCCAGCGCGCGCAGGCAAGGGCCGCGTACTCGGTCGTGCGTACGAGCTCCATTGCGAGGTTGCGGTCGGGCCTCGCCCCACCCGTGCCCCGGGGCGGCGCTCCGACCTCCGAGTGGGCCTCCATCGCGCGGACGCTATAGGACCCCGGGGGGCTTCCGCGCCGAGGTGTAGAAGGCCTGCCGGAGGTATCCGGCGACCAGCATCCCGGCCGCCGCGATCAGCCCGACGAAGTAGCCGATGCCGAGGCCGATGTCCACCGAGTCGCCCGGTCGCCCGAGGATGATCCCGTTGCAGAGGATCAGCACGAAGGCGGTGATCCCGACGATCATCGTCACCTCGCCGGGCTTCCAGGTCAGCTTGTGCCCGCGGGCCACGATCCAGGACAGGATGAACGGGGCCGTGCAGGCGGCGATGAGGAGCCAATCGAGCACGCTGAACACCTCGATCGCGGTGGCGCTCTCCCCGCCGCTTGCGCCGGCCAGCGTGGAGTTGGGGTTGGACTCGCTGGTCGTGAACCAGGGCATCCACAGCGAGATGAAGAGCAGAACGCCGGCGGCCATGCCCATGAACTCGCCGGGCGAAAGCCGCGAGAGCTCGAGGTAGCCACCGCCCTCCTCCGCGCTCGAGGCCTCCATGCGCGTCAACCTACAGCGGTGGGTAGGCTCCCCACAACCCCAACCGACGGAGGAGACGAGAGTGGCGGTCACCAAGATCATCGAGGTGGTTGGAAGCTCGCCGGAAAGCTCGGACGGCGCGGTGAAGGCGGCGCTCGAGGAGGCGCGCCAATCACTGAGAAACATCAAGGCGGTCGACGTCGTCTCCACCGGCCTCCGCGGCGAGGGCCTGGACGAGTGGCGCGCGCTGGTGCGCATCTCGTTCCTCGTGGAGCGCGTCTCGGAGTAGGCCATCGCACATACGGCACCCACAACGCCCCTCGGAGGGGTCGAGGCGCTTCTCGAGGATGCGCGTGCGCGCACGCTGGCGCTCGTCGAGCCGGTGTCGGAGGCCGACCTGAACCGCCAGCACGACCCGCTGATGAGCCCGCTCGTCTGGGACCTGGGCCACATCGCGGCGTTCGAGGATCTCTGGGTCTGCCGCGAGACCGGCCGCGACCTGCTCCGGCCCGAGCTGGCCGCGGTCTACGACGCGGACGAGACCCCCCGCGCCGACCGCGGCGAGCTTCCCTACCTCCGCCGTGGCGAGGCGCTCGCCTACATGGACCAGGTCCGGGAGCGAACAGTCTCCGCGCTCCGCGGAGTCTCACCCTTCATCGCCGAGATGCTCATCCAGCACGAGCACCAGCACAACGAGACGATGCTGCAGACGCTCCAGCTCGCGGAGCCGGGCGTGTTCGCCCCCGAGGGCCGCGCTGGGGCCGGCGCGGCCGCGCGCGGCAGCCTCCTTGTGGAGGCCGGGGCGGCCGAGCTCGGCGACCGGGGCGAGGGCTTCGCATACGACAACGAGCGCCCGAGCCACACCGTCCAGCTGAGCGCGTACCGGATCGACCGCGCGCCGGTCACCAACGGGCAGTACCGCCGGTTCGTGGAGGACGGCGGCTACCGCCGCCGCGAGCTCTGGGCCGAGGAGGGCTGGGGCTTCCGGGAGCGCGAGGGCTGGGAGCGCCCGCGCTTCTGGACCGCGGACGGCGGCGAGCGGCGCTTCGACCGTGTGGAGCAGCTCGAGCCCGAGCTGCCGGTGATGCACGTCTCCTGGTTCGAGGCGGACGCGTACGCGCGCTGGCGCGGCGCTCGGCTGCCTAGCGAGGCGGAGTGGGAGCAGGCCGCAGCGAACGCCGAGCCGGAGCGCGGCGCGCTCGACCAGCTCGCCTTCGGACCGGGACCGGCCGGGCCGTTCGTGGGCGACTGCTGGGAGTGGACGTCGACCGTCTTCACGGGCTACCCGGGCTTCGAGGCCTACCCCTACCGCGAGTACTCGGAGGTGTTCTTCGACTCCGGCTACCGCGTGCTGCGCGGCGCCTCGTGGGCCACCCGCCCGCGCGTCGCGCGGGTGACGTTCCGCAACTGGGACCACCCCCGGCGGCGGCAGATCTTCGCCGGGTTCCGCTGCGCGGAGGACCCCTGATGAACGTGGTCATCGAACGCCACGAGGTGCACGACACTCTGGCCGACGACGTGCGCGATGGCCTGACCCGCTCGCTCAAGGAGCTTCCCCCCAAGTACTTCTACGACGAGCGCGGCTCGCTGCTGTTCGACCAGATCACGTCGCTGCCGGAGTACTACCCGACCCGCTGCGAGCGCTCGATCCTGAACCGGCACGCGCCGGCGATCGTGGAGCGCACCGGCGCCGAGGAGCTGGTCGAGCTGGGCTCGGGGATGGCGTCCAAGACGCGGGCGCTGCTCTACGCGATGGCGGGCGCGGGCTCCCTGCGCCGCTACGTGCCGTTCGACGTAGACGAGTCTGTCGTGCGGGGCTGCGCGCTCGAGCTCGTCGAGCTCTACCCGGGCCTGCGCGTGCACGGCGTGGTGGGCGACTTCAGCCGCGACCTCGAGCACGTGCCGGACGGCCGGCGCCGCCTGTTCGCATTCCTCGGCGGCACGATCGGCAACCTCTACCCCGTCGAGCGGGCGCGCTTCCTGGCGCGCATCCGGGAGCTGATGGGGCCGGGAGACCGGCTCGTGATCGGCACCGACCTCGTCAAGGACCGAGCGATCCTCGAGGCGGCCTACAACGACGGCGCCGGCGTGACCGCCGAGTTCAACCGCAACGTGCTGCGCGTGATCAACGCCGGGCTGGAGGCGGACTTCGACCCCGAGTCTTTCGAGCACGTCGCCTTCTTCGACGAGGCGAACTCATGGATCGAGATGCGCCTGCGCGCCAACGGCGCACAGCGGGTGCGCATCGACGGCGCGGACCTGGAGGTCACGTTCGCCGACGGCGAGGAGATCCGGACCGAGGTCAGCGCAAAGTTCACGCGCGAGGCGGTGGAGCGCGAGCTCACCGGCGCCGGCCTGCGCCTGGACGACTTCTTCACGGACGGCTCCGCGCTGTTCGGGCTGGCGTTCGCCCGAGCGGCAGGCCCCGCCTAGGGACGGGCGAGGACTGCACGATCGACGTGGTGGTCTGCCCGTAGACCGCGAAGCGGTCGATCACCTCCTCCAAGTGGCCCACGTCCCGGACGTGGGCCTTCATGAGGTAGCAGTCGTCGCCGGTGATCCGGTGGCACTCCACGACCTCGGGGGTGCGCTGGGCCAGCTCGGCGACCTTCTTCAGCTCCCGTGGCGCCGGGCGGATGCGCAGCACAACGGCCAGCTCGTAGCCGAGCGCGCGGGGGTCGATCTCGGTCCGGTAGCCGCCGATCACCCCGTCCTCCTCGAGTCGCTCGAGCCGGTCGGCCACCGCCGGCGGCGAGAGGCCGACGCGGCGCCCCAGCTCTGCCAGCGACAGCCGGGCGTTGACATCGAGCTCCTGCAGGAGATTGATGTCGGTGGCGTCGAGGCCATACTGGCTTCGATTCGTAGGCATCGATGGCATTCTAGCTTCGAATACGTCTGGAGAGCCGTCGTGCGTCGAGGAATCGTATGGGTGTGCCCCCGCACGTCTACTTCGTCGTCAGCGCGGTCTTCCACTACCTGGGCCCCGCCTTCGCCGTACTGCTGTTCGCCCGGGTGGACGTGCTCGGCGTCGCGTGGCTGCGCATCGCCGCCGCGGCGGTCGTGCTCGCGGCGTGGCGGCGGCCATGGCGGGCACTCGCGCGGCTCGACCGCGATGCGCGCGCGCTGCTACTGGGGTGGGGCGCCGCGCTGGCGCTCATGAACTGCTGCTTCTACGTCGCGATCGACCGGCTGCCGCTGGCCACCGTCGCCGCGATCGAATTCCTGCCGGTGATCGCGCTGGCGGCGCTGGGAGCGCGCACCCCGCGCAACCTCGCCGCGCTGTTGCTGGCGGTGCCGGGCGTCTACCTGCTTACCGGGGTGCGGGTCGAGGGCGAGGCGCTCGGCATCGCGCTGGCCTTCGCCAACGCGGGGCTGTTCGCGGTCTACATCGTGCTCGCGCACCGCGTCTCCCGGCTGGGCGTGCTGGGCGGCATCGACGGCCTGGCCGCCTCCATGCTGGTCGCCCTTCTCGTCGTGACGCCGCTGGCGGGCTGGGCGGCGCTGCCCGTCCTGACAGATCCGGTGGCGCTGGCAGCCGGCGCGGGCGTTGGGATCTCGTCCTCGGTGATCCCCTACGTCACCGACCAGCTGGCGATGCGCCGCCTGGCACGCGCCACCTACGCACTGATGGTCTCGCTCCTGCCGGCTACCGCCACGGTGATCGGCGTCGTCGTGCTGGCCCAGGTGCCCTCGCTCACGGAGCTGCTCGGAGTGGGGCTGGTCGTGGCGGGCGTGGCCGTCCACCGCGAGGGGGACGACCACGCCGCCGCGTCTAATCGTCGTCGTCGTCGTCGCCGGACGACAACTCGAAGCGGCTCACCACCGGGTCGTGGTCGCTGGCTCCGCGCGCCCCGTCACCCGCGAAATCGGCCGGCCAGTCGGCGTTGATGTGCGCCACTCGCACCTGCTCGAGGTCGCGCTCGAGCTGGCGCGAGACGAACTGGTGGTCGAGCGTCTGGGCCTGGCCCTCGAACACGTACGTGTAAGCCGACTCCGGCACCTGCCTCCTCAGCTCGTCCCAGAGGTTGTCGAGATCGGCCTCGTCGTACAGCGGGCCGAGCTGGTCGCTCGGGAAGAGCGGTTCGCCGGGCGCGAACGGGTCGTCGGGGCGCGGGAACACGTTCAGGTCGCCGCCGAACAGCACGCGGGCGCGCCGCTCCTCCGGGCCCTCGCCCGAGGCCGCCTCCACGAGGGCCGCGCCATAGCGCGACTGCTCGGTCCGCTGTCCGACCCGCCCGTTGGGCGTGGACGAGAAGTGGTTCGAGAACGCCACCAGCTCGACCGGCCGCCCGCGGCCCACGCGATCGCGCCAGATGCGAAAGCGGGCCACCTGCGGCGGGCGCGTGTACACGTCGCTCCCGTCGACCCCGGTGGAGCGGTCCACGTCGGCCGGCAAGTCGGCGTTCAGCACCTTCGGGTTCTGGACGTCGGTGTTGTACGGGAGGCCGGGCGCCCGGTACTCGACGGCGGGAGCCGAGCCGAGTACCGGGTCGGCGGCGCGAGCCTCCGCCAGCTCCACGCGGTCCGTCCGGTAGAGGAACCCGGAGACGATGCCGCGGTCGTCCGCGCCGTCGCGGTCGAGGGCCGCGGCGTAGCGCACGCCGGCGCGGTCCTCGATCTCGAGCGCCAGCTCCTGCAGCGTGTCCGGTTGGCCGTCGCCGCCGGCAGGCCCGCATACGAGCGCGCCGGCGTCGACGCTGCAGATGTCCTGGTCCTCGGCCTCCTGCACGAGCACGATGTCCGGCCGCTGCAGGTCCTCGTCGATCTGCTCAGCCTGCTCGACAAGCTTGGCCCGGTACTCGGCGTCGCTCGCCGGGACGTAGTCGAACGGCGGCGAGACGCCCGGGCAGCCGCTGTTGCCGGCGAAGTCGCAGCCGTCGGTCGGGTCGTCGCGGAAGTCGTAGAGGTTCTCGACGTTGTAGTTCGCCACCGAGTATTCGTCGTCGCGGTCGTGCCGCCGCGGCGGCGCGTTCCGGGACGGGTCGACGCCCTGCTTCAGCGCCGGCTGTTCGGCGACCTGCACGGAGTACTTGTTGAAGCTGAAGTAGACGCCGCCCTCGAGGTCGTTGCGGACGCTGTCGAAGGTTCGAACGGGGGCGATCAGCTCGGTCGAGTCGTTCGCCGCGAACTTCACGCCGAGCGAGCCGAGCAGGATCCGGTAGCCGTTGCCGTTGTCGAACAGCGGCGGGTGCCGGTCGTCGAGCGGGTGCGGGTCGCGGAAGGCGCGCCGCGCGAAGCGGTCGCGGCGGTCGGCGATCCTGAGCTCGTCGCTCATGACCCACGCCTCGCCGTCCGCAGTCGAGGCGAACACGTCGCGGGCGCTGGTGGCGAGGAAGCCGGCCGGCACCCTCACCGACATGCCCTCGCGGCGCTCCCACCAGCGGTTGGCGTCCGCAAGGACGCTCGGCGGCGCGGCCTCGATCGAGGGCGCCTCGGCGTCCAGGTCGACCCCGGTGCGCTCGACCCTGACGAGGCTCGCGCTGGTGAGCTCGGTGAGGCTGAAGAACTCGGTCACCCGCGCGCGCACCACGATCTCGTCGCCCACCTGAGGGACATAGCCGCCGATCAGGTCTTGGAAGCGGCTCTGGAAGACGAAGATGCCGTCAGAGGTGTTCGCGCTGTCGTCGGCGGTCCCCGGGGTGCTCTGGAGGAAGAAGCCGAAGTTGGGAACGCCGGCGCTCGTGCGGGAGATGACCTTCTGCCGCACCACGCCCTGGGTCTCGACGAAGGTGCTCGACGACCCGTTGCCCGTCGGCGGCGCGAAGGGCGAGCGGTGGGTCGCGCCGTTGTCGGTGTCGGCGACCTCGCCCTGGATCTGGCCGATGGTGAGCACCGGCTCCTGGGCGAGACAGGACGCGGGAAGGGCGGCGGCGAGCAGCGCCACCGCGAGGAAGATCGAGGTTCGCATGGGCCGCGAGGGTAGAGGCTCGTATGTGAGCGTCTCGTTGCCGAGCTGTTACGCCGCAGAGGGAATCGGCAAGGCTAGATGACTGATTACGCGGAGCGGGTGGCCGAGATCCTCGCCTCGGTCCTGCCGAAGCCGAGCGCGCCCGTGACAGCATCCACCCATGCGGACGGTCGAGGTCCGGGAGCGCCGAGCACGGCTGGCGCGCCGGCATAGGCTCGCGCTTGGCGCGCGGGCCGGCGACGTGGAGGAGGCGGCGCGCAGCGTGGTGTGCCTCCACGGCACGGACGCCGCAACGATCTACCTGTCCGCCTGGGCGCGTGTGGAGGACATGACCGTGGCCGACCTCGACCGCGCGCTCTACGCCGACCGCTCGCTCGTCAAGCACCTGGCCATGCGTCGGACCCTGTTCGTCTTCCCGCGCGAGACGATGGGCATCGCGCAGGCAGGCGCCAGCGACAGGGTGGCGGGCGCGGAGCGGCGCAGGCTGGTACGCAACGTCGAGCGGGCGGGGCTCCACGCCGACGGCGCGCGCTGGCTCGCGGACGCCTCGGAGCAGGTGCTCGCCGCGCTGTCCGGCGGGCGCGAGGCGACCTCGTCCGAGCTGCGCGCAGAGATCCCGCTGCTCGAGGGCGCCATCGCCTACGGCGAGGGGAAGTCGTGGGGCGGCAACCTTCCGATCGGCCCACGGATCCTGACCACCCTCTCCGCAGCCGGGCGGATCGTGCGCGCGTCGAACGACGGCTCCTGGTTCACATCCCGGCCGCGGTGGGCTTTGATGGGCGACTGGCTCGGCGAGGAGCTCGCGCCGCCGAGCGACGCGGAGGGGGTGACCGGGCTGGTGGAGCGGTGGCTGCGCGCCTTCGGACCCGGTACCGCGGACGACCTGCGGTGGTGGCTGGGGTCCACCGTCAAGGCGGTCCGCGCGGCGCTCGCGGACGTGGACGCAACGGAGATCGACCTCGGCGGGCGCGCGGGGTACCTGTTGCCGGGCGACCTCGATCCCCCCGACCCGGTGGAGCCATGGGCCGCGCTGCTTCCGCCGCTGGATCCCCTGACGATGGGGTGGCGAGAGCGTGACTGGTACGTGGGCCCCCACAAGGAGCAGCTGTTCGACACGAACGGCAACGCAGGGCCCACCGTTTGGTGGGACGGCCGAATCGTGGGCGGCTGGCGCCAGGACGACGACGGGGCCGTGGTCCTCCAGATGCTCGAGGACGTGGGCGCTGACGGGCTGCGCGCAGTCGAGCACGAGGCGGCTCGCCTGACCGATTGGCTTTGCGGCAGCCGGGTGCTGCCCCGGTTCCCGTCACCCCTCTTCAGAGCCGCCTTGGACACCAGATAGGCTGCCGCGCCGAGTGGAGCTGAACGGCATCGGCGCGCTGGTGGCGGGCGGGGCCTCCGGGCTCGGCGAGGCGACGGCGCGCGAGCTCGCGGCACGCGGCGCGCGCGTGACGGTCGCCGACGTGAACGAGGAGCGCGGCGGGGCCATCGCCGCCGAGATCGGCGGCGCGTTCGCGGCCGCGGACGTGACCGACGAGGCGCAGGTGCGGGGGGCGGTGGAGTCCGTGGACGGGCTGCGCTTGGCGGTCTCCTGCGCGGGGATCGGCTGGGCTGAGCGCACCGTGAAGAAGGACGGTCCGGCGGCGCTTCAGCCGTTCGAGACCCTCGTGCGCGTGAACCTGATCGGCACCTTCAACGTGCTACGACTCGCCTCGGCCGCAATGGCGGCTGGCGAGCCGGACGCGGAGGGCGAGCGCGGCGTGGTGGTGATGACGGCGTCGATCGCGGCCTTCGACGGTCAGATCGGTCAGACCGCCTACGCCGCGTCCAAAGGCGGCGTGGTTGGGCTGACGCTGCCCGCGGCTCGCGACCTCGCCCGGCTTGGAATCCGCGTCTGCACGATCGCGCCAGGGCTCTTCGACACGCCGCTGCTGGCGGCGCTCCCTCAGGAGGCGCGCGAGGCGCTCGGAGCCTCGATCCCCTTTCCACCGAGGCTCGGCAGGCCCGAGGAGTACGCGAAGCTGGCCTGCCACATCGCCGAGAACATCATGCTGAACGGCGAAGTGCTGCGGCTCGACGGGGCCCTGCGGATGGCGCCGAGGTAGCCGACGCCCCGGCGCTCCCCTCCGTGGGTAGGGTTCAGACCATGCCCGAACCAGTGATCGTCGACGCCGTTCGCACCCCCATCGGCCGAGCCTTCAAGGGCTCGCTGGCCCAGCTCCGCCCCGACGAGATGGGCGCCTTCGTCGTAGATGCGCTGCTCGAGCGCAACCCCGAGGTCGATCCGGCGTCGATCGAGGATCTGTACTGCGGCGTCGGGCTTCCCCAGGGCCTGCAGGGCTTCAACATCGCCCGGATCATGGTGCTGCTCTCGGAGAAGCTGCCCACCGGCGTGAACGGGGCGACCGTCTCGCGCTATTGCGCCTCGAGCC
This sequence comes from uncultured Thermoleophilaceae bacterium, assembly GCA_963733885.1. Lineage (GTDB taxonomy): Bacteria > Actinomycetota > Thermoleophilia > Solirubrobacterales > Thermoleophilaceae > JACVRW01. The sequence goes on from CAVTES010000004.1 coordinate 359,607, forward strand.
TCGAGTCGATCCGGCAGGCCGCGAACGCAGTTGCGGCCGGCCAGGGCGACGCTTACATCGCCGCCGGGGTGGAGTGGGTCTCGCGCTACAACGAGGCGGTCGAGGGCGCCCGCCCCCAGGACCAGAACGAGAAGCTCCAGGGCGGCAACGGCAGGCCTGACGCATACATCGCTATGGGCAACACGGCCGAGAACGTGGCCGAGCGCTACGAGGTCAGCCGGGCCGACATGGACAAGTACGCCCAGCGCTCGCAGGAGCTGGCCGTGCAGTCGCAGGAGAACGGATACTTCGACCGCGAGATCGTTCCCGTCACGCTGCCGGACGGCACGGTGGTCGCGAAGGACGACGGCCCGCGCCCGAGCTCGACACTCGAGAAGCTGGCCCAGCTCGACCCGGCCTTCAAGGAGGGCGGCAAGGTCACGGCCGGCAATTCGTGCCCGCTGAACGACGGCGCCGCCGCGGTGCTCGTGATGTCGGACACGAAGGCGAGCGAGCTTGGCCTGAAGCCGAGGGCGCGGATCCTCACGTCGGCGACCGCCGCCATCGAGCCCGAGTACATGGGCGTCGCCCCGATCGGGGCGATCAGGAACGTGCTCAACCGCGCCGGGATGACGGTCGACGATGTGGACACCGTCGAGCTGAACGAGGCCTTCGCCGCGCAGGTGATCCCGATCATGGACGAGTGCCACATTCCGCTCGAGAAGCTGAACCCGCACGGCGGCGCGATCGCGCTCGGTCACCCCTTCGGGATGACCGGCGCCCGCATCATGACCACGCTGTTGAACGGGCTCGATACCGACGACAAGATGATCGGGCTCGAGACGATGTGCGTGGCCGGCGGGCAGGGCCAGGCGATGCTGGTCGAGCGCCTGAACTGAGCCTGGATCCAGCCTGAGTCAGGCCGCGGCGGCCTCGCGCAGCAGGTCCACCCTGGTGAGGGCAACCTGAGCGTCGGTAGGCATGCCGTAGTAGTAGCCCTGCCCGTACTCGCAGCCGAACGAGCGCAGCGCCGCGATCTGGTCGGGGTGCTCGATGCCCTCGGCCACGACGGTCAGGTCCATGGCCGCCCCGATCTCGATGACCGCGCGCGCAAGGGAGTGATGCTCGCGCGGGCCCGCAAGGTCGTCGACGAACTCCTTAGGGATCTTCATCGTGTCGACCGGCAGGCGCGATAGGTACGCCAGCGACGAGTAGCCGGTGCCGAAGTCGTCCATCGCCAGCCGCATCCCGCGCTCCTGAAGACCCTCCAGCACCGGGACGAGGGCCGGGTGCTCGGCCACGAACAGGCGCTCGGTCACCTCGAATACGAGCAGGTCGGGAGCGAGCCTGTGGCGCTCGACGACCTCGTCGACCCGGTCGAGGAAGCCCGGGGCGGTCAGCTCCGGGGCGGACACGTTCACGTGGATCGGGATGCCGATCTTCGCGGCCTGCTCGGCGACGCGCTCGAGCACGATCGCCCCGATCTGCACCACCGCGCCGGTCTCCTCCGCGAAGGCGATGAAGTCGCCCGGCGGCACAAGACCGCGCTCGGGGTGGTTCCAGCGCACCAGCGCCTCGAGCGCGACCGGACGGCCGTCCTCGAGCCCGACGACGGGCTGGTACACGACGGTCAGCTGGTCGTCCGAGACCGCCCGCTCGAGCTCCCGCGTCAGCGTGCGGCGCCGGCGGAAGGCGTCCCGCATCGACGGGTGGAAGACGCAGAACCGGCCCTTGCCGCGCCGCTTGGCCTCGTAGAGGGCGACGTCGGCCCGCCGCATCAGCTCGCCCGGGTCGTCGCCTGGGCGCGCCGGCGCAATGCCCAGGCTGACCTCCACGCTCACGTCCTCGCCGCCCGCGTCGATGGGGGCCTCGAAGTCGTTCAGCAGCCGCTCCGCCAGCTCGACCGCCTCGGCTTCGCCACCCTGGCGGTGGAGCAGCAGGGCGAACTCGTCGGCCCCCAGACGCGCGGCCGTATCGCCCTCGCGGAGGTACGAGCGCAGGAGGTCGGCCACGGCCCTCAGCAGCTGGTCGCCGGCGCGGTGACCGTGGCCGTCGTTGACCGCCTTGAACTCGTCTATGTCGAGCAGCAGCACGGAGGCGCCCGCCCTCCTGCTATTCAGCGCGTCGTCCAGGCGGTTGTGGAACAGCGACCGGTTGGCGAGCTGGGTGAGCGAGTCGTATAGCGCGTTCCGCTCCAGCTCGTTCTGGAGCGACTCGAGCTGGCGCACCGCCTGCTCAACGCGGTCGTACCGGAGGGCCCCGGTGATGTTGCCCGCGAGCGTCTCGAGCAGCCTGAGGTCCTCCTCGGTGAAGCCGCCGTCGACGCTCTCGCGGCCGGCCACCAGAAACAGTCCGACGCAGCCGCCCTCGCCCCGCAGCGGGGCGACCATGCCGGTCTCCATCCCGCGTGCGCGGAAGTAGCCGCGCAGCACGACGTCCTGGGTCGTGCTCACGTCGAGCGGACCGTGCAGCCCGCCCGTCACGCGGCGAAGCCGGTCGGCGAGCACCTCGTCCAGTGCCTCGAGCATCCGCCTGTCGCCCTCGCGCGCGAGTGACGAGCGGGCCGAGCGGCGCAGCTCGGCCGAGAACAGAACCAGCTCGACCGCGGGGGCGCGGAAGGCCTCGGCAGTACGCTCGAGCAGCTCCTCGAGCTCCGGCTGCATCTCGGACGAGCGAGACAGCGTGCGAGTGGCCTCGTAGAGGAACCCGAGCTCGGCGCTGCGCCGGCGCTCGCGCATGTAAGCGCGATAGGCGAGCAGCAGCACGGCGGTGGGCGGGACCAACAGCAGCCCGGCCTCGGGGTTGGCGGTCACCACCGCCGCCGTGGCGAGCCCGAGGCTGGTGGTGCTGAGCGCAACGATCCAGTTGCCGACCAGCATGTGGATCCGCTCACGCCGCTGCACTGCGCCCTCGCCGAGGCTGACGGCGATTGCGACGCACACGTCGGACACCAGCACGCTCGCCGAAACGGCGCCGAACACGGCCAGCCAGACTGCCGGCTCGAGTGGGTCGCGTCCGATCCCGAACGCTTGGAGGGCGAGCAGCGCGGCGCAGGTGCCGAGCGTGAACTGGGCGGAGTTGAAGAACGCCTTGTACGGCCGGATATCGCGATCCAGGAGCGGCGCGACGGCCGACCCCAGGAGGCTGGCCAGCAGCAGCTCCGTCGGCTCGAGGAAGAGCAGGCCCACCACGAGCGGCAGCTCGGCGAGCGTGAGGGAGTGCGTGCCGCCCCGGAAGTGGAGATGAATCACCCACCGCTGAGCCGCGGCAAAGCCGGCGGCCACGACCCACCAGGGGACCTCGGCCGACGAGGGGTCCACTACCAGCTCGCGCACCAGGGTCCAGTACACGACGGCGGTGGCCGCGGCGAGGAGGCAGCCGAACATCAAGATCTTGGCCTCGAGATCGAGAGGCCGGCGAAGCAGGGTCATCCGCGAGTTCCGTCGGGGGTCGGGTCGGTTCCGGCAGCTGAGCCGCCTCTCGAGGAGGCCTCTGGCTTTGCGCCCCCGCCTCGCGGCGGGTTTGCCCTGATCGTCTAGTCGCTATCGACCTGGGGCGTGTCGCCCCTATCGAACATCCGTCTAGTGCTTATGTTGCCGGCGCCGGAATCAGGTCGGCCGCGAAGGCCCCGATTACCTCGGCGAGCCGGTCGGGCCGGTCCTCGGGCGAGAACGTGCGCGCGCCCTCGATCCACTCGAGCCGAGCTTCCGGGATGAGCGTCGCGAGCCGCTCCGCATGGGCGGCGGGGAAGAAGCGGTCGTTCCGGGACCAGGCGATCAGGGCCGGCTTGTCCCAGCCCGTGAGCTTGGCGGCCGCGTCGAGCAGCTCGGCCTTGTCGAAACCGCTCAGGAACCGGCGCGTGTCGCGGCGGATCTCGCGGCTGGTGAGCACCGGCAGAACGTAGGAGTCCTCGGCCTCGCGCTCGATCGGCTCGTTGGTCAGCCATCCGTACGCGATCGGGAGGCGGCGCATCGGGCGCAGGCGCAGGCCGCCGAAAGCGAGCGGGATGGCGCCCGGGATGCGCGCCGGGGCGAGGACCCAGTCGAAGAACGGGGGCGGGAAGTTCTCAAACGCGTCGCACGAGGTGAGCACGAAGGCGCCGACGAGCTCTGGCCGGCGCGCCGCGAGGATCTGCGTAAGGCCGCCACCGGTGTCGTTGGCGACGACGGTGGCCCCGCCGAAGTCCAGCGTCTCGATCGCGTCGGCGATCAGGTCGGCCAGGGCGGCCGACCCGTAGTCCATGTCCTTCGGCATCGGGATCGTGTGCGAGCCGAGCGGCAGGTCGAGCGTCACGCGCGTGAAGCCGTGGAGGCGCGGCACCACCTTCCGCCACAGGTTCGCGTTGACGAGGGCACCGTGCACGAAGACGATCGGTGGGCCGTCGCCAGTCGCGTGGGCGTTGATGCGGCGCCCGCCGCCGAGGTCGATCGTCCGCGCCGGTCCCAGCTGCGGCGCCCGCCAGGTCGCTCGATCATTCATTCGTCCCAATCTACGGAAGCAGGACGATCTTGCCGAGCTTGCCGCCCGCCTGGAAACGGTCGTAGGCCTGCTCCGCCTCGTCGAGCTGGAAGGTCTCGGCCACCGGCACGGTCAGGCGGCCGTCCTCGAACGCCGGCAGCACTTCGGTCTCCACCAGGCGCGCGGCCGCCGCTTTCTGCTCGAGCGGGCGGGCGCGCAGGGTCGAGCCGTGGATGCGGGCCCGCTTCTGCATCACGTGGAGCAGGTTGATCTCGGCGGTCGGGCCCGTGCCGCCCACGCCGATCACCGCGATCCGGCCGCCCAGGGCGAGCGACGCCAGGTTGCCTGCGAGGTTGCCGGCACCCACGAGCTCGAGGATCACGTCGTAGGGGCCGTGGTCGGCGAAGCCCTCGGGGTCGATCGCCCGGGCGCCGAGCTCCTCCACCGCCGGCCGGTGCTCCTCGCGGCGCACGGTGGCGGTCACTGTGGCGCCCGCCGCGCGGCCGAGCTGCACCGCCGCGGTGCCCACGCCGCCGGCCGCCCCGTGCACGAGCAGGTGCTCGCCGGGGCGTAGCCCGGCCTGGCTGAAGATGGCGTCGTGTGCCGTGGTGAACACCTCGGGGAGGCCGCCGGCCTGGGGCCAGTCGAGCGGGGCCGGGACCGGCATGGCGGCCCGCTCGTGCACCACGGCAAGCTCGGCCTGGCCCCCGCCGCCGACCACTGCCATGACGCGGTCGCCCTCCTCGAAGCGGATCGCGTCGGGGCCGAGCGCTTCCACCTCCCCGGCCAGCTCGAGGCCGGGGATGTCGGGCGGGGAGCCGGGTGGCGCCGGATAGGCGCCGCGGCGCTGGAGCATGTCGGCGCCGTTCACTCCGGCCCCGCGCACGCGCACCAGCACCTCTCCCCGCTCTGGCTCGGGGTCGGGGCGTTCCTCCACGACGAGCCGCCCGTCCTGAACCGTCACCGCACGCACGCGCGCAACATACCGGCCGCGTGAAACGTTGATGTCCCGGTGGATTACTAGGGTCCAGTGGCCGCGTTGAAGGGACCGTCCCTCATAGCGCGCAGCGCCCGGCCGCCGCTCTGGCGGGAGGCCCGGCTGGGCCTCGAGGCCGCCGCGCTCCTGCGCGACCCGGTGCTGCGCGGCCACGGCCTGCGCGACGGCCGCGGCCGCCCCGTGCTGCTGATCCCCGGCTTCCTTGCGGGCGACGCGTCGCTCGGGCCGATAGCGGGCTGGCTGAAAAGGGCGGGCTACCGCCCCACTCGCGCGGGCATGCGGGCCAACGTGGACTGCTCCGGAGCGCTCCTGGAAAGGCTCGACGAGAGGCTCGAGCGGGTGGTGCGGGACCAGGGCAAGCGCGCGGTGGTGATCGGGCAGAGCCGCGGCGGCGCCCTCGCCAAGGTGCTTGCCGTCCGCCGCCCGGAGCTGGTGGCCGGGATCGTGACACTCGGCTCGCCGCAGCTGGCGCCGCTCGCGGTGCACCCGCTCGTGCGCCTGCAGCTGCAGGCGGTCGGCGTCCTGGGCTCGCTGGGCGCGCCGGGGCTGTTCCGTCGCTCCTGTCTGGACGGCGAGTGCTGCGCGGACTTCTGGAAGCAGCTCGCCGGCCCGCTTCCGGCCGGGGTGGGACTCGTGGCGGTCTACTCGAAAAGCGACGGCATCGTCGACTGGCGCGCGTGCCTCGACCCGTGCGCCGAGGAGCAGGTGGAGATCGCGTCGAGCCACCTCGGCATGGCGGTCAGCCCGGCAGCCTGGCAGGCCGTCGCGGCGGCCCTCGACCGGTTCGGGCGGGCCGAGGCGCGGCGCCGGCCGCCGGCTCGCGCGCGCCGGCTGCGGCGCGCGGCCTGAGGGCCACGCCGCCCGCGTCGGACCCTCACGGAACGAGCACGGCCGCCCCGCGGATGCTCCCCTCGCGCATGCGGTCGAGTGCCTCGTTCGCCTGGTCGAGCGGGTGTGTCTCAACCTGGGTCCGGACGGGCACGCGCGGGGCGAGCGCGAGGAACTCCTCGCCGTCGGCGCGCGTGAGGTTCGCCACGCTGCGGAGGATGCGCTCCCCCCAGAGCAACTCGTAGGGCAGCGACGGGATGTCGCTCATGTGGATGCCTCCGCAAACGACGCTGCCGCCCTTCGCCACCGCCCTCAGGGCCGCCGGGACGAGCTCGCCGGCCGGGGCGAAGATCAGGGCGGCGTCGAGCTCCTCGGGCGGCGGTCCGAGGGCGTCGCCCGCCCACTCGGCACCGAGCTCGAGCGCGAACGCCTGGGCGGCGGCGTCGTCCGCGCGCGTGAAGGCGAACACGCGGCGGCCCTGGTGCAAGGCAACCTGGCAGACGATGTGCGCGGAAGCGCCGAAGCCATAGAGGCCGACGCGCTCGGCGTCGCCCGCCAGGCGAAGCGTGCGGTAGCCGATCAGGCCCGCGCAGAGGAGCGGGGCGGCCTGGAGGTCCGGGTAGCCGTCCGGCAGGGCGAAGCAGAAGCGCTCGTCGGCGGCGGCGAGCTGGGCGTAGCCGCCGTCGCGGTCGTAGCCGGTGAAGCGCGCGCGGTCGCAGAGGTTCTCGCGGCCCGATCGGCAGTAGCTGCAGACGCCGTCGGTCCAGCCGAGCCAGGGCACGCCGACCCGCTCGCCCGCGGCGAAGCGCTCGCCGCCGTCCACGACGCGGGCGACTATCTGGTGACCCGGCACGAGGGGCAGCTTCGGGTGCTCGAGCTCGCCGTCCACGATGTGAAGGTCGGTGCGGCAGACGCCGCACGCCGCCACCTCGAGGAGCACCTCACCCGGACCGGGCTCGGGGGCGGGCAGCTCGGCCGGCCGGAGCCGGGAGCGTGGGGCGTCGAGGACCATGGCGCGCACGCAGGGAAGGCTACGCACGGGCGCGCCGCCGAGTGTGGGCCCCCAAAGGCGCCATATGCGTGACTCTGAGGGCCCACACTCGGATGACGGGGGCGCGGCGTAGCCTCCTCCCCGTGGTTGCTGCCTTTGGACCGCTCGTGGAAACCGCCTGGCTCCGAGCCCATCAGGCCGAGCCGGGCCTGGTCGTGGTCGACTGCCGCTACGTGCTCGGCAAGCCGGGAGCCGGCGAAGAGGCCTACCGGCAGGGCCACATCCCGGGCGCGGCCTTCCTCGACGTCGACCACGACCTCGCAGCGGAGCCCGGCGAGCGCGGCCGCCATCCGCTGCCCGAGGCGGCCGACTTCGAGGCGGCGGCGCGCAGCGCCGGAATCGGCCGGACCAGCCGCGTGGTGGCCTACGACGAAGCGGGGGAGGGAGGCGCCGCCCGGCTCTGGTGGCTGCTGCGCCACTTCAGTCACGACGAGGTGGCCGTGCTGAACGGCGGCCTGGCGGCGTGGCGCGAGGAGGACGGCGCGCTGGCGGCCGGCGCGGAGGACGCGCCGCTCCGACAGGCGGCAACCCCGTTCATCGCCCATCAGCGCGACCACGACACGGTGACCGCCGACGAGCTGAAAGCCGGCCGAGCGAGACTCCTCGACGCACGCGCCCCCAAGCGCTTCCGCGGCGAGGTCGAGCCGATCGACGCGGTCGCCGGCCACATACCCGGCGCTGTCAACGTCCCCTTCGCCGAGCTCGCACCGGGCGGCCGCTTCCCGCCCTCGGCCGGGCTGCGCGAGAGCCTCGGCGACCTGCCCTTCGTGGCCTACTGCGGCTCCGGCATCACCGCCTGCACGCTCCTGCTTGCGGGGGAGCTCGCGGGTGTCGAGGGCCGGCTCTACCCGGGCTCGTGGAGCGAGTGGTCGCGCCGCGGGCTGCCGGTGGAGACATCGGGCTCACTCGGCTGAGGCCGTCCCTCACCCCGCAGGGCTGCAGGAAACCTGTGCAATTCGGCCGTCTTGTGCCGATTGTCACACTCCGGGCCCTAAAACGGCCGGACACTCGCGGGAGCACCCCCCGAGGAAGGAGCCCCAGTGGCTGCCCCCGCCTTCCGGTCTCGCCGGTTCAAACGTGTACTCGTCAAGCGCCCGCGGCTTCGCAGCGGCAAGCCGGGCTCGCGCGCCAAGCGGCAGAAGCCGCGCTGGCGCGGCGTGATCGGCTGGAGCGCCGGGATCGTCACCGGCCTGGGGGCGCTCGTCCTCCTCGCCCAACTCCACGGCAATCCACCGGACGCAAAGGACGGCTTCCCGAACCCGGCACTCCACACGCTCGCCAAGCCGGGAGTAGCCGCCGTCGCGACCATCGGGACGCTTGTGTGGCTCGCCTGGTGCGTCAGGCGCCTTCGGTTCGAGTTCCTCGCCTGGTGGCCGGGCCGCATCATCGTGCAGAACTTCGTGTCGAGCAGCGACACGCCGGCCGCTGAGGTGGAGCGCCTGACCACGACGTTCCGCGACCGGCTCGGGATGTCCCATCTCCAGTCGCCGGCCTCTGTCCCGGCGCCCGCCGAGCAAGGTGACTTCCTCGATGTGCTGGCCCGGAACGGCGTGGACTCCGGGAACCTGCTGGGCAGCCTGCTCAGCCTCCTGCGCGCAGCCTTCCCCACCCACGCCTACGAGGTGAGCGGCGCCCTTGTCACACGCAAGGGGCGGCGGCCCTACGGGGTGACGGTCCACGTGGTCCGCGCGCCGGGGAAGGGCGGCGGAGGGCACACCGTCTGGGACACGTCGTGGACGGGGGCGGTGCGCCAGGCCGCCGACCACGCCACGGCCGCGATTCTCCCCCGCACGCGCGTGTGCCGCTCCCCGTGGACGGCATGGCGGCGCTACTACATGCCGCCCGCGCTCCTCCAGCACTACGAGCAGGCTGCGGAGTGCGAGCACCAGCGCCGTTACGACGAGGCGCTCGCGTCCTACTACGAGGCCCTCCATCTCGACCCCATGAACCACGGCCTGCGCCTTCAGATCGGCTTCCTCCAGGAGAAGCTCGGGCTCTACCTCGACGCGCTCGACACCTACGAGAACATCCTCGAAGTCGCCGAGCCGAGCTCTGACGGCGACGTGGTCCGCCGTTCCTACAGGCACAGCGCGCGCGACGACCTCGATCAAACCCTGCTGGTGGCTCGCTACCGGTACGCGGTGCTCCTCGGCGGCCCGAAGCTCCCGGGCCAGTGGCGCAAACTGCATACCGGGAAGCCGAGCACCAGGCGCGACGACGCCCGCGAGCGTCTGCGGGAGCGGCTCGCCCCGAAGCTGACGAAGCTCTTCGAGGAAGCATTGGGCTCGAGCGAGGTCGGGGCCACCGCCGATCCCGTCTACGAGGAGGCCGGGCAGAGCCCGCCTCCCGCGGAGCGCTTCCACAGCTCCCTCCGGGTCCCGGCACGGTCGACACAGGACGCCGAGCGGCTGCCGGAGCTCTTCCTGCTCGCCTCGCTTGCCCGGCTCGCCGACCTGCGCCGCCGCATCCCGCCGAGCCGGCCGTGGCGCCGGCCGCCGCTCACTAGGGCGGCGGTGCGGGTGTCGACGCTGGTGGTGAGGGAGCGTCTAAGGCTCGAGCTGTGCGGATCGCACTGCGAGCGGGACATCGAGAGGCTCAAGGCGGAGATCAAGTCGATCGAGCCGGCGGGGGGATTCGACGGCTGGCAGGAGCACTACAACGTGGCCTGCATGTGGGCACTGCCGCTGCTCGAGAACGGCTCGGCCCACGCCGAGGAGCTGGCCTGCCTGGCCGTGAAGAGCCTCGAATCCGCAACCGAGCGCGCCGACACGGAGTTCCTCGTGAGCCGCCGCGACTGGCTCGTCAGCGAGGACCCGGACCTCCGTGGGCTGAGGGCCCTGCCGCGCTTCAAGAGCTTCGAGGTGGCTTACTTCCCCTCGGCAGCGCCGACCCCGCAGCGCCCCCGCGACGTGCACAGATGGGAGGTCTCGCGCTACACCCTGGAGCTGGTCCGTGCGGCGGCCCAGCGCTGGGAGGACACCTGGGAGAGGCGTGCGCGCGAGCTCGAGCCGGTCACGGGCATGCGCCTTCTCCTGCGCTGGTGCGAGGACGAGCTGAGCGCCCGCCGCTTGATCCGGGACGTTGCGCTTCACCACCGGGACTGGCAAACGCGCTTCGAGCTCCTGGACCGCATGCGCGGGTGGAGCGTCGAGTACGGCTTCGAGCCGATCGAGGTGGCGTTCCCCGACTTCCCGCACCAGAGGGAGCTCGGCGCGGCCCACGGGAACATCGAGAAGGCCACGTCTGCGGCGATCGACGACAAGGACATGCGCCTGCACGACGTCGTGGACCAGCTCGACCTGGCCGAGTACCGCGCCGGGCGGTCCCGGGAAACCGGCAGGCTGCGCGCCTCCAGGCTCCTCGACGAGCTCGGCGCGCGGCGAGCGAGGATGGGCCAGCGCGGCACGTTCGAGCGCGGCCTCCCTCGCGCCCACGCCGGCCGGCTATGCGACCTGCACGTGAACCTCTGGCGACGTCTCGGCGAGCTCGTGACCCCCGACGCCGAGCGCGAGCTTGCCTCCGACCAGCTCGCCGGGGCCCTCGCCGACACCGCGGCGGCCTGCAGAAACGTCGCCGACCAGTGGAGCGCCGGCACCTGGGGCCGGGAGGGCGCCACCGGCAGCAACGGGACGGGGCCGCGCCGCAACCAGCCGGTCCCGAGCAGCTGAACCGCCATCACCCCTCGAGCACGTCGCGCAGGCGCTCGAGGTCCCTTTGCTCATGACTTTTCCCAGTGGGCCGCGCTCCACCACACAGCGTCCCGCACCTCCAGCCGCAGCAGCGGCCCCGGCGGCGGCTCGGCGCGGTACTGCTCGTAGCGCGCCGCCAGCGCCTCGAGCGCCGGTCCAACCGGCTCGATCGACACCTCGCCTCGCAGCTCGACCCACGCGAGCCGCGACCAGTCGTCGTCGTATCGGTCCACCAACAGCGCGGCCTGCGGCCGACGCCTCAGCCGGCGTACCCGCGCGGGCTCGCCGGCGCGCTTCGGCTTCCGGTCGATCGCGCTCCACACGGCTCCATCCCAGACCGCGAACGTGACCGGCAGAACGCGCGGGAGGTCGCCCTCGTCGAGAAGCGCCAACCGCGCCACGCGTTCCGACGAGAGCAGCTCGGCGGCCCAAACGGGGAGCCTCTCTAACGTCATCGGGGCGAGCTTAGGAGAGGAGAGCGTGAGTGAAGATCGGAATCGGACTGCCAACGACAATCCCGGGCGTGACTGGTGAGCAGGTGATCGAGTGGGCGAAGCGGGCGGACCCCGCGGGTTTCTCCTCCCTCGGGACCATCGACCGCATCGTCTACTCGAACTTCGAGCCGCTCGTGTCGCTCGGGGCGGCGGCGGCCGTGACCGAGCGCATCGGGCTGGTCACCTCCATCCTGATCGCGCCGTCACGTCCAAGCGCGGCGGTCCTCGCCAAGGAGGCGGCGAGCGTCCACGCCCTGTCCGGCGGTCGTCTCGTCCTCGGGATGGCCCCCGGCGGGAGAGAGGACGACTTCACCGCCGCGGGTGTCACTTTTGAGGACCGCGGGCGGCGCTTCGACCAGATGCTCGACGAGATGAAGCGGCTGTGGGCGGGCGAGGAGCGAGGGGACGCCGGCGGCGTGGGGCCGGACGTCTCGGACAATCCCCCCTCGATCGTCGTGGGGGGCCAGGTCGATGCCGCCTTCCGGCGTGCGGCGCGGTACGGCGACGGGTACATCCTCGGGGCCGCCCCGCCGGAGTACTTCCCGCCGGCGATCGAGAAGCTCGAGGCCGCCTGGCGGGCAGAGGGCCGCGAGGGGCAACCGCGCAAGATGTCGCTCAGCTATTTCTCGCTCGCCGACGACCCTGACGCCGAGGTGCGCAGGTCGATCGGCGCGTACTACGCGTTCGCCGGCCAGTACGCCGAGATGCTGGTGGCCGGAGCCGCCAAGGGAGAAGGGGACGTGAAGGAGCGCGTGCGCGCCTTCGAGGCGGTCGGCTGCGACGAGCTGATCATGTGTCCCACGTCGTCGGACCCGCGGGAGGTCGACAGGCTCGCTGCAGCGGTTCTGTAGGCCCGCTTCCGTCCACCCCGCGCGCCACGATTTGGCCGGATGGCCTCCCGCAGGTTCGTGGTCGGCGGCGCCGCCTTGGCGGCCCTGTTCGCGCGGCTGCGGCGCAAGGCGCAGCCGGTGCCCGAATCCGAGCCTCAGGACGAGGCGGGGGACGAGGTCGCGGCCCAGGAGGTCCACGAACTGCGCGAGGAGCTCCGCAAGGAGCTCGAACGACTGGCGGAAGGTGAAATTAAGGCTTCGAGAACTCGGCGCGAGAGCCCCTCGCCGCCCGGATAGCATTCTCGACTCCTCCGGGACCCCCGTCGCCCGTGAACATTCCAGACTCCGCCCAGTCTCCGGGGCCGTCGTCACGCCCCGCAGCCGCCACTCTCGAGTTCCGCGATGCCACGAAGCGCTACCCCGGGCAGGACCACCCGGCCGTGGACGGCCTCTCGCTGGAGGTCCCAGCCGGGGAGATCTGCGTACTGGTGGGGCCCTCCGGCTGCGGCAAGACCACCGCGATGCGGATGGTCAACCGGATGACCGACATCACCAGCGGGGACATCCTGCTCGACGGCCGCAGCGTCCGCGATAGCCGCCCGGCCGAGCTGCGCCGCGAGATCGGCTACGCCATCCAGCAGATCGGCCTGTTCCCTCACCTGAGCGTCGCGGGCAACATCTCGACCGTCCCGCGGCTGCTCGGCTGGCCGAAGGAGCGCATCCGCGCGCGCGTGGACGAGCTGCTCGAGCTCGTCAGCCTCGACCCCCACGAGACCCGCGACCGCTACCCGGCGCAGCTCTCCGGCGGCCAGCGCCAGCGCGTCGGCGTGGCCCGGGCGCTGGCGGTCGACCCGCCGCTGATGCTGATGGACGAGCCCTTCGGCGCGATCGACCCGATCAACCGCGAGCGCCTCCAGAACGAGTTCCTCCGCCTCCAGCGGGAGATCCGCAAGACGATCGTGTTCGTCACCCACGACATCGACGAGGCGATCAAGATGGGCGATCGCATCGCCGTGATGCAGCAGGGCGGCAGGCTCGCCCAGTACGCGCCGCCCGCGGAGCTCCTGATGTACCCGGAGGGACGTTTCGTCGAGGATTTCGTGGGCGCCGACCGCGCGCTCAAGCGGCTCGCGCTCCAGCGCGTGCGCGACGTCGACCTCTGGAAGGCGCCGCTCGTGCGCGTGGGCGAGCCCGTGGCCGAGGCGCGCGCCAAGTTGGCCGACAGCGAGGTGCCCTACCCGCTGCTCGTGGACGGCGACGGCCGGCCGCTCGGCTGGCTGTCCGAGAGGGCGATGCTGGGCGAGCGCGTCGAGCAAGAGCTGCGCTCGAACGCCGAGCCGGTGCTCGAGCTGGAAGACGTGCTGCGTGACGCGCTCTCAGACCTGCTCCAGGAGGAGGCCCAGTACGGCCCGGTGGTCGACCACCGCGGACAGGTCACCGGCGTGCTCTCGATCGAGATGCTCAGCCACACGCTGCGCACCGACCCCGACGAGGTCCCTCACGGGGCCGACGCGGCGGCATGACCCCGCTCGCCCAGCTCGAGATCCGCGAGCGTGGGGACAGCTGTGTGGCTGACAACGGCCTGTGCCCGGACTGGATCGTTGACAACTTCGACCGCTACGTCGACCCCTTCTGGGAGCACGTCTACCTGACCGTGGTGGCGGTGGCGATCGGCTTCGCGATCTCCTCCGCCCTTGCGATCGTGGCCTACCGGCGGCGCTGGCTGATCAACCCCATCACCCAGGTCACCGGGATCCTCTACACGATCCCCAGCATCGCGGCCTTCTTCCTGCTGCTGCCCCTGACCGGCCGCGGCAATACCACGGCGCTGATCGCGCTGGTGGCGTACGTGCTCCTGATCATCTTTCGCAACGTGCTCACCGGGCTCGACAACGTCCCGGACGAGACGAAGGATGCGGGCCGCGGCATGGGCCTGACCGACCGCCAACTGCTCTGGCGCGTCGAGGTGCCGCTCGCGGTGCCGGAGATCATGGCCGGGCTGCGCATCGCGGTGACCACCACCGTCGGCCTCGCGACGCTCGCGTTCTTCGCCGGGGCGGGCGGCCTCGGCGGTCAGATCTTCGCCGACATCACCTTCAAGTCGAACGTGGTGGTGGCGGGCGGATTGGCGGTGCTGCTGGCCGCGATACTCGACGGGCTGATCCTGCTCGTGCAGCGCGGGATCACGCCGTGGACCCGGCCGGTGGCCGCGCAATGAACACCACGCTGGCGGTCCTGGGCGAGTTCGGCGACGCGATCGAGTTCATCTTCAACGAGCACGAGTCGCCGGCCGGCGGGGCGCGCGTCGGCGGCCTGTCCGAGACGTGGGAGCTGATGTGGGAGCACCTCAAGCTGTCCGGCGCGGCGATGGGGGTCGCCTGCGCGTTCTCGGTGCCGCTCGGCCTCTGGCTCGGGCACGTCGGCAAGGGCGGCTTCCTCGCGATCAACGCCTCGAACGTCGGCCGCGCGGTGCCGAGCCTGGCGCTGATCGCGTTCTTCGTGGCCTACCTCGGCGTGGGCTTCACGAACCTGATGCTGGCGCTGGTGCTGCTCGCGATCCCGCCGATCCTCACCAACGCGTATACGGGCGTGCGCCAGGTGGACCGCGACACCGTCGACTCTGCCCGCGGCATGGGGATGACCGGCGCCCAGATAGTCCGGCGGGTGGAGCTGCCGCTGGCGCTCCCGCTGATCTTCGGCGGGATCCGAATCTCGGCGGTGAACGTGGTGGCCACGGCGACGATCGCTCCGCTGGCAGGGGTGGTCACGCTGGGCGATCCGATCATCAACGTCAACACCTACGGCGACGAGGGGAGGCTGGCGGCGGCGATCGTCGTGGCCCTGCTTGCCGTCGTGACGGAGGTCTCGCTGGGGGCGCTGCAACGCGGTGTCACGCCACGGGGCCTGAAGCTCGACAGGAGGGAAGCAACCACATGAGAACGCACCGCTGGCTGATGTTGCTGATGCTCATCGTGTCTGCGCTCGCGCTCGCCGCCTGCGGCGACGACGATGACGACGACGGCGGAGGCGGCGGCGGCGCGACGACTCAGGAGGGCGGCGACGCCGCCATCCAGCGCGACGAGGCCAACGCCGGCACCACGATCACGATCGGCTCGAAGAACTTCCCCGAGCAGATCATCCTCGGTGAGATCTACGTGCAGAGCCTGGAGGCGGCCGGCTTTACGGTTGAGAAGCAGCTCAACCTGGGCGACGAGAAGACGGCGCTCGCGGCGCTCGAGGCCGGCGAGATCGACGCCTATCCCGAATACACGGGCACGGCGCTGCTGTCGTTCTTCGGCGTCAAGAGCGATGAGCTGCCCGACGACGAAGCCGAGGCGTACGAACAGGCGAAGCAGGGCTTCGCGAAGAAGAACCTGACCGCCTTCCCGCCCACGCCGTTCACCAACTCGAACGAGGTCGCCGTGACAAAGGAGACCGCGGAGGAGAACGACCTGCAGAAGATCTCCGACCTCGCGGCGGTGGACGACCAGTTCACGATGTATGGCTCACCCGAGTGCCGCCAGCGGCTCGACTGCCTGCTCGGCCTCCAGGAGGTCTACGGGCTCGACTTCAAGAAGTTCGTGCCGGTGGACATCGCGCTTCGCCACGAGGTGCTGACCAGCGGCCAGGCCGACGTCTCGATCGTGTTCACGACCGACCCGGAAATCGAGCGCGAGGGCGAGGTCCTGCTCGAGGACGACAAGGGCATCTTCCCGCCCTACAACTCGACGCTCGTGGCTCGCAACGAGGTGGTCGAGCAGGCCGGCCCGGCGCTTGAGGAGGTGGTTTCCAAGGTCAACAAGGGCCTGAACGACGCGGCGATGTCGGAGCTGAACGCCCGCGTCACGATCGACAAGGAGACCCCGGAGCAGGTGGCCGGCGACTACCTGTCCGAGGAGGGGTTCGTCCCTTAGGAGTCTTACGCCCGTTCCGGGCGCGGGCGGCCCCGTGCCGTCCGTGCCCGGCGTGGCTTCAGCCTGCGCTCCATCCAGGCGTCGAGGCGCTTCATGTCGCGCTTGCCGGCGGTGAGCGCGTAGATCAGGATCGCGCCGATGAAGATGGTGTAGGTGTTCACGTTGCCGTTCTTCGCGAAGTCCCAGACGGCGAGCCCGAGCAGGCCGGCGGTGTCGATCGCCACGCCGATCACGAAAAGGCGGGTAACGCCCTCCATCCCGTAGCGGTAGCGCAGGACGAGGAAGGCGGCCAGCATGATCCAGAAGGCCGCCTCGAGGCCGATGGCGAGAATCCACTTGAGTTCCATGATCGTTTTATTTATATCATACGTTCGGTATAGAATCTAGGGTGCAATGCCGAAGATCGTGGATCACGAGCAGCGCCGGGACGAGCTGGCCGCCGCGGTCTGGCGGCTCGCGTCTCACGAGGGGCTCGACGCCGTGACCATCAGGCGCGTCGCGGCAGAGGCCGGCTGGTCGACCGGGGCGCTGCATCACTACTTCGCCGACAAGGAAGAGCTGCTCCTGTTCGCGTTCCAGACCATCGCCGACCGGGTCGGCCGCCGGGTGGAGGCGGCGAGGGAGACCTCCGGCGATCCGCTCGAGCTGGCGCGCGCACTGCTTGCGATCGGGCTGCCGCTGGACGACGAGCGGCGCGACGAGACCCGAGTCTGGTTCGCATTCCTCGGGCTGGCTCTCACGCGCCCTCCGCTGGCCCGCGCGCAGCGGCTGGCCTACCACGCCTGGCGCAAACTTGTCGCGGACGCGCTGCGGGACGCCCAGGAGGAGGGCGACTTGGACGCCGCCGTCGACGTCGAACGCGAGGCCGCGGGGCTGGTAGCGCTTGTGGACGGGCTGGCCGTGCAGGCGTCGTTCGATCCGGAGTGCCTCGACGTAGGCCTCGTGGACGAGCGCCTGGCCCGGCTGCGGCCCGCGCCGGCGCGCTAGCGTCGGGGCGGTGACCGCCGAGCCCCTCCGCTTCGAGGACGGCGCGCTGCTGATCCTCGACCAGCGCGCGCTTCCCGGCGAGGAGCGCTGGATCCGCTGCGAGCGCCCGGCCGAGGTGGCGGACTGCATCCGCACGCTCGCCGTGCGGGGTGCGCCGGCGATCGGGATAGCGGCCGCGTACGGGATGGCGCTGGTGGACGACGAGCGCGGCGAAGGGCTCGCATCGGCCGGCGAGCTCCTCCGCACCGCCCGGCCCACCGCCGTCAACCTCGCCTGGGCCGTCGACCAGGTGCTCGCCTCCGGCGACCCGCTTGCATGCGCGCGGCGGCTCCATCGCGAGCAGGACGCCGCCGACCGCCGCCTGGCCGCCCTCGGCGCCGATCGCTTCGAGCCGGGCGACCGGGCGCTGACCCACTGCAACGCCGGAGCGCTGGCCACCGCGGGCTACGGCACGGCCGGGGGCGTGCTCCAGGCCGCCTGGGAGCAGGGCCGGCTCGAGCAGGTGTGGGTGGACGAGACCCGTCCGCTCAACCAGGGCGCCCGGCTCACCACCTGGGAGCTCGAGCGGGCCGGCATCCCCCACCGGCTCGTGACCGACTCCAGCGCCGGCACGCTGATGGCGCGCGGCCTCGTGGACCGGATCGTGGTGGGCGCCGACCGGATCGCAGCAAACGGGGACGTAGCCAACAAGGTGGGCACCTACCCGCTCGCCGTGCTGGCGGAGCGGCACGGCCTGCCCTTCTACGTCGCGGCGCCGGTCTCGACAATCGATCCCCACACCCCCGATGGCGCTTCCATCCCGATCGAGGAGCGCGACGCGTCCGAGCTGGGCGCCGCGGTTTCCGCGGTGAACTTCGCCTTCGACGTGACCCCCGCCGAGCTCGTGACGGCGATCGTGACCGAGGCGGGGGTGCTCGAGCCGCCCTACGAGGAGGCCATCGCCGGTGTCGCTTCGCGCTGAAGTGGTGGCCGCCGGGCGCGAGATGCTGCGGCTCGGCCTGGTGGCCGGCACCTCCGGCAACGTGAGCGCGCGCAACGGCGACCAGATCCACATCACGCCGAGCGGGCTGCCATACGGGGAGATGGACGAGGACGACTTGGTCACGCTGTCGCTCGACGGCGCTGTGCTGGCGGGCACCCGGCAGCCCTCGAGCGAGCGGCGCGTGCACCTGGCCGTGTACGCGGCGCGGCCGGACGCGGGAGCGCTGGTGCACAGCCACAGCGTGCACGCGACCGCGTGGAGCTTTCTCGGCGAGCCGCTCGACACCGGCACCGAGGAGCTCGGGCACGCGGCCGGCGGTCCGGTGCGGACCGCGCCGTTCGCGCCGACGGGCTCGGACGAGATAGGCGCGGCGGCGGTGGAGGCGCTCGCGGGCCGCCGCGCGGTGCTGCTCGGACGCCATGGCGTGCTGGCGCTGGCGGAGTCGCCCGCCCGGGCGCTCGACGTCTGCGCGGCGGTGGAGCGCCAGGCCCAGATCGCCCTGCTGCTGCGGTGATCCCCGACTCGCTCCGTGAGGCCCGCCGACCGCTGTGCCTCGGCATCGGCGGCGGAGGCGACGTGGTGGGCGCGCTCGCCACGGCCGAGCATTGCCGGACCGAGTACGGCGCCCGGCCGGTGCTGGGCGGGGTGACCTGGGAGCGCCTGCCCATCGACCCGGAGCCGGGCCCGCGGACGGCCGCGGAGATCGAGCACGCGAGACCGCTGGCTGCCGTGGCGGACTCGCGCGCGGCCGGCGCCGGCCTCGATGCGCCACCGGTCGGCCCGCCCGTCCTCGCCGCGGTCCCCCACACCCGTGCGCGCCGAAGCGGCGTCCGCTTCGCCGAGTCGCGGATGGCGGCGCTGCTTGGCGAGGAGACCGTGCTCGTGGATGTGAACCACGGCCCGGCGGCCATCGCGGCGGGGCTCCGCGAGGCCGGGGCCGCGCTCGGCTGCGACCTCGTCGTCTTCGTGGACGTCGGCGGGGACGTGCTCGCCCACGGCGACGAGCCGGGCCTGGCCAGCCCTCTGTGCGACGCCGTCATGCTCGCCGCCGCCGTCCGGATGGCCGGTCAGGGCGCACCTTGGCGTTTGGGGGCCTCCGGCCTCCCAAACGCGCCGTTTGAGGGCGGAAACCCGCCCTCAAACGGGGTGCTGGGGGCCGTGTTCGGCATCGGCTGCGACGGCGAGCTCACGCCCGACGAGGTGCTCGAGCGGCTCGACGAGGTCGACCGGGACGACGGTCTGCTCGGCCGCCTCCCGATCGAGGAGCCGGTCGCCCGCCGGCTCGACGAGGCTGTTGCGGCGGTACCCACCGAGGCAAGTGCTCTGGCCATCCGAGCCTTCCGCGGCGAGACGGGCCGAGTGGAGATCCGCCGAGGCCGTCGCTCGGTGGACCTGCGTCCACTCGCCGCGGCGACCGTCTTCTTCGACCCTGTCGTGGCGGAACGAACGGCCGCCCGGCTGGCCGCCGCCGTGCGCGACGCGCCCGGTCTCGATGCGGCCAACGCCGTCCTCCACCGGCTGGGCGTCCGGACCGAACTCGATTACGAACGCGAGGCCAGCGCGGCCGTGTGACCAGATGCACACAAGCCCGGTGGATCGAGCGCAACCCTGGGTACGTGCTCAAGCGCCTTCCAGACGGAGCCTTGATCCTCGTCCGGCCGATCCGCGCGGATGACAAGCGGATGCTGGAGGACGGGCTGCGGCACCTCTCTGACGAGTCGGTGCAGCGACGCTTCCTCACACTCAAACGCAGCTTCAGCCGGAGCGAGCTGCGATACCTCACAGAGGTGAACGGCCGCGATCACGTGGCACTGGTCGCCGAGTACCCCGGCGACGCAGTACGCCGCCTGATCGCGGTCGCTCGCTTCGTCCGCCTCGCGGACGACCCCACGACCGCCGAGGCAGCGATCACGGTTGCCGACGACTGGCAGCGCCAGGGCGTCGGCACCGAGCTCGCCGACCAGCTCGCGGAGGAGGCCCGACGCAACGGGATCCGCCGCTTCACGGCGACCATGGCCAGCGACAACGTGGCCGCCCACCGCCTCATGCGCCGGATGAAGGCGCGTCTTGAGAGCCACCACGCCGGGCACGGCGTGACCGAGATGGTTCTCGAGCTCGCCGCCTGAACGGCGCCCGCGCTTACACCGCGGACGGGCGCGTCGCGGTTTGTTTGTCTTGGTGCCGGTTTTTGCTGTTTTCTGCGCTGTCTTGCGTGAGTATGCGCTAACCTGCGGCTACGTCCGCCACCGAACCGCGTGTCTTGTCCGGCGAGCGTCGCGAGGTGATGCTGCGATGGCTGGGTGAGGAAGGGCGCCTGCGGGCCTCCGAGGTCGCCGAACGGCTGGACGTGTCGCTCGACACGGTCCGCCGCGACCTGCAGGAGCTCGCGGACGCCGGCGCGCTCCGCCGTGTACACGGTGGCGCGTTGCCCGCGCGCTCGCCGGGACCGGTCGGCTTCGCCGAGCGGCGTGCGTGGGAGGAGCCGGAACGCGCCTCCGTCGCGGCGGCCGGCGCGGGCCTGCTGCGCCCGGGGGAGGTGATCGCTCTCGGCGGCGGCACGACGATGGTCGAACTCGCCCGGCGCCTCGCCCCGGGCTTCGAGGCCACGGTGCTGACGACGAGCCCGGACGTGGCCGTGGCGCTCGCCGAGCACCCCGGCCTGACCGTGGACATCGCCGGCGGCCGGCTCCACCCGGACGCCAGAACGGTCACCGGGGCGGCGGCGCTCGAGGCGATGCGGGCCGTGCGGCCCGACACGTGCGTGGTGAGCGCCAGCCTTCACCTCGCGGCCGGGCTGACGTTGCGGCTCCGCGAGGAGGCCGAGGTCCTTCGCCTGATGCTCGAGCAGGCCGAGCGCGTGCTCGCGCTGCTCACGGCCTCGAAGCTCGGCACCACCGCGCCCTATCCCGTGGCGGAGGGGGAGCGCATCGATCTGCTCGTGACCGACGCCTCCCCGGAGGACACCGCGCCGTTCGAAGCCCTGGGGATCGAGGTGGTTCGCGCATGAGGCCCGAGCGCGCCGCCCGGAGCGCCGTCACCGCCGTCTTCTTCCTCAACGGGTTCCTGTTCGGATCGCTGGTCGCGCGCATGCCGGCGATCCGCGACCACGCCGGCGTGACCAACGGCGAGCTGGGCATTGCGCTGGCAAGCGTGGCGGTGGGAGCCGTGGTCTCCATGCCGATCGCGGGAGCGCTGGCCGCCCGGCACGGGAGCCGCCAGGTGACCCGCAGCGCGGTCGGCCTCTGCTGCGCGATCGTGCTGCTGCCCGTGCTCGCCACGTCCCTGCCGGCGCTCGCGGCGGCCTTCCTGGTGATAGGGCTGGCGATGGGGTCGCTCGACGTGACGATGAACGCTCACGGGGTTGCGGTTGAGCGCCGCTACGGTCGCCCGATCCTGTCGGGCTTCCACGCCGCCTTCTCCTTCGGGGGCCTGGCCGGCGCCGCCACGGCGGCCACCGCGGCGGCAGCCCAGCTCGACCTCCAGCTGCACGTGGCTCTAGTGGCCGCGGCCTCCCTCGCCGTCGGACTCGGCTGGTCGCGCCGGTTCCTGCCCGCCGCGGAGGACGCCTCCGGGACCGAGCATCCCGTGCTGGCCCGCCCTCCGCGCCGGCTCTGGGCGCTGGGCGCGGTCGCCTTCTCATGCCTTCTCGTGGAGGGCGCCGCCGCCGACTGGAGCGCCGTGTACGTGCGTGACGAGCTGAGCACCAGCGCGGCCACCGCCGCGTCCGCGTACGTCGCGTTCTCCCTCACGATGGCGATCGGCCGGCTGCTCGGCGACCGCCTCGTGGAGCGCTTCGGCCCGGCCGCCATGCTGCGCGGCGGCGGGCTGTTGGCGGCCGGCGGCTTCGGCGCGGGCCTGGCGGCCGGCGCGGTGCCCGGTGCGCTGCTCGGCTTCGCCGCCCTCGGTGCGGGGCTGGCCGTGGTGATCCCGGTGGTGTTCCGCGCGGCAGGCTCGACGCCGGGGATCGCGCCCGGAATGGCACTGGCCGCCGTGTCCTCTACCGGCTATCTGGGCTTCGTCGCCGGCCCGCCGATCATCGGCAGCGTGGCCGAGGCGGTCGGGCTACCCACGGCCCTGGTCCTCCTCGTCGTGCTCGGGGTCGTTGTCGCGGCGCTGGCGCGCAGCGCGCGGCCGGTGGCCTCTCGGAGAGCTTGTCCTCGGGCGCAGAGCTCGACGTCGTTCCCGTAGCGTCGGCTAGTCGTCCTCGTCTCTCTCTTCACCGTGTCCAGCGACGAACCGATCGAACCAGTTGAAAACGCTGTGGTAGGCCTCCGCCGCCGCGAAAGGGTTGAAGCGGGCACCGGTGTCGTTGAAAAAGGCGTGGTCGGCCTCGGTGAACGTGACGAACCGGTGCTCAAGCCGTGCGGCCTCAACCGCCGCGAGCGCGACGGGCCTCGTCGCGTTGACGCGGCTGTCAAGCCCGCCGTAGATGCCGAGCACTGCGGTCTTGGACCGCCCCAATGTGCCGCCCTCGGGGAACGGCCCGTAGAACGGGGCGGCCGCGGCCAGACGCCTCTCGCCCGAAGTCAGCAGCCGCCACACCATTCCGCCCCCGAAGCAGAACCCGATTGCTGCCACGCGCTTCCTTCGCACGCGACGCTCGAGCTCACCGACACCTGCCTTCATGTCAGCCACGAACCGCTCCGGCGGGATCTGGGCAAGCCTGGCCGCCACCTCGGCCTCGCCGGGGAATGCGCCCGTGCCTCCCTCCTCCGAGAGCAGGTCGATGGCGAGCGCGGAGTAGCCGCTCGCTGCAAACCGGCCCGCGACCGAGCGGATGTGCTAGTTGAGCCCGCGGTTCTCGTGGATCACGAGCACGCCGCCACGCGGCCGCTCAGCCGGCGCCCAAGCCGCCATCAGCGGCACGCGCGGGCCGGCGAACGTGATTGACTCCCTCGCCACCGCGGCCCACTCGACCTCCCGCGCCCCGCGGGAGGCGCCGCTCCCGCGCCCGGACACCTCGCCGGCACGCGCTGCCTCCGCACCGCCAGAGAACGTCGCCAACAGGGAGGTCGCGGCCGCCCCCGTGACGCCGAGCAGCCCGAGCCGCCTCATCGCTTCGCGCCGGGTGATGATGCCATCGGCGTGGTCCTCGGCGACCTCCTCGGCCAAGTAACGCTGCAACTCCGTCATCGCCCTCCCTCAAGGATTCGACGCAGCACTTCTCACCGATCCTGATCCTGTCAGAAGAAGTGCTTAGTCGCTCCCGAAGGGACGACCAGCATTGTCGGGCCCGCAGGCGGAGTGCTGCAAAGCGCGATAAGCAGTTGCGGGGAGCAACTTCATAGCGCGCCGCATGAGATCGCAGAGATCGCAAGTGGGAGCGGTTCTAGCCTTCCACCGGATGACCACCTTCCGACTTGCCGGCGTCGACGTGCCCCGTGTCGGCCTGGGTACCAACCGCCTCACGACCGCGCTCGAGCACGTCACGTTTATTCGGGAAGCCGTGGCCTCGGGTGTGGGCCACATCGACACTGCACACCTGTACGCCGGGGGCGAGAGCGAGCGCGTGATCGGCGAAGCGCTCGACGGCACCGCCGAGGACGTGCTCGTCGCCACCAAGGGCGGCTACCGGGCGGGCCAGGGCCGCCCGGCGGTACTACGGGGCCAGATCGAGCAGAGCCTGCGGTCGCTGCGGACCGAGGCGATCGGGCTCTATTACCTTCACCGCGTCGACCCGGAAACGCCGCACGAGGAGAGCCTGGGCGCGATCAGTGCCTACGTCGACCGCGGCGCGATCCGCCACGTTGGGGTCTCTGAGGTCAGCGTGGAGCAGATCGAGCGGGCTCGCCAGATCGTGCCGATCGCCGCCGTGCAGAACCGCTACAGCCTGGCCGAGCGCGGGCACGAGGATGTCGTCGACTTCTGCGAGCGCGAAGGGATCGCGTTCGTGCCGTACTTTCCGCTGCGCGGCGGCGGCCCGGGTGTGACGGCCGCCGCCAAGCGCCTCGGCGTCACGGAGAACGCGGTCAAGCTTGCCTGGTTGTTGCGCCGCTCGCCGGTCGTCCTGCCCATCCCCGGCACGCTCGCGATCGAGCACCTGCGCGAGAACCTCGCCGCGCTTGCGCTCGAGCTGGGCGAGGTGCATGACATCACGGCCTGAGCCGCCAACGCCTTCACCGACGAGCGGAGCGCCGATCTCCTGCACCACGTCCCGGGACTTGGCTGGGCGGACCTCCGCCTGCGCCCGCTCGGCGGCGCGTGCGGGACGGTCTGTAGACGCTGCCGCAGCAGTGTCCGGGCCGAGTGTTCGAGCGGCATGCGCGAAACCCTGACTCGCCGCGTTGAGGCATGGGTCGCCCTGGGTACATGACGCCCGAGCGAGCTTGTTGGGGACGCCGTTCGAGCTCGACCTGTCGGAGGGAGCGGCCCACTCAGCGCGGCTCGGCAACGACCTACTGGGAGGAGAGTCTCCATGCGCTTCCGCAAGCGATTCGCGCTGTCGATACTCGCTGCTGTCGCCCTGACCTTCATCGCCGCCGCACCAAGCGGCGCGCAGGATCCACCGCGGGACCCGCAGCGGCCGCACACGGGCAACATGGAGTTGGTCGGCCAGAGCCTGCGTGCGGGCGCGGTGTTGGGGCCGCCGCCGGCCGGGCCGGGCACGGTTCCGTGGGATACGCGCAACACCGATCTGGCGTTCTGGAAGAAGACCGTCATCCAAGGCCGTTATGACGGCTTCCGCATCATCGACGTGAGCAACCCGCGCCGGCCGCGCGAGCGGGCGCACTTCCCGTGCGTCAGCCCCCAGGGCGACGTCGGCGTCTACAAGAACCTCGTGTTCCGCTCGGTCGACTCGCCGCAGCGGACTGACACGTGCACGGCGGCGAGCCAGGGCGGGAGCCCCCCGAACGCGGCGGGCTGCGCTCCGGTGGCGTTCCCCTGCACCGGCTTCGAGGGCATCCAGATCTTCGATATCCGCAACGTCGACAACATCAGGCACATCGCGTCGGTCCCGCTCGACTGCGGCTCGCACACGCACTCGGTCGTGCCGGATGAGCGCAGGGACCGCGTGCTGATCTACAACAGCGTGAGCGGGACCGGCGCCCAGGCCAACCCGGGCAAGTACGGCAACCGGTGCCCAGGCGAGCCGTTCGGCCGCGAGGACATTGTCGAGGTGCCGCTCGACGACCCGGAGGAGGCCGAGGTGATCGGCTCGTTCGACCTCGGTGAGAACCCGGCCGGGGAGCCGATGGATGGCTGCCACGACATGGGCGTCATCCTCGGTCGCGTCGACCTCGCCGCGTGCGCCGGCCACCCGATGGGGATCGCCGTGTTCGACATCTCGGACCTCGACGATCCGGAGTTCCTGTATTCGGTCGAGGTCGATGAACCAGGGATCGGTAACACCGTGCACGGCTGGCATTCGGCCGCGTTCACGTGGGACGGCCGCCAGATCATCGGCGGCTGGGAGCCGGGTGGCGGCACGCAGCCGCGCTGCCAGGTGACGGGCGCGCCGCTTACCGACGACCCGGAGGAGGCGCCGTTCCAGACCGACGTCATGAAGACGCTCTTCATGTTCGACACCAGCTCGCGGGACATCGTCGGCAGGCACACCCTCCCGCGGCCGCAGTCGCAGTGGGAGAACTGCACGATGCACAACTACAACATCGTGCCCGACACCACGCGGCGGCTGCTGCTCCACGGCTCCTACCAGGCCGGCACGTCGCTGGTGGACTTCACCGACGGGATGGACACGTACGAGATCGGGTGGATGGATCCGCTCCCGCTCGACCCGCCGGTGATGGGCGTCGGCGGCGGCCGCCAGAACTTCCGCGGCGGCGACTGGGCCTCGTACTGGTACAACGGCTACGCCTACGAGAGCGACACCAGGCGCGGGCTCTACATCTGGAAGTTCGAGGCGCGCGAGCTGCGCGGGCGGCAGGTCAAGCTCGACTACCTGAACCCGCAGACCCAGCACGTCTCGATCGACCGCAACGGGCGCGTGTTCGACGACAGCGATCGCGACCGCGACCGCGACTGAGCCACGGCAGGGCGGCCGCCGTTACGGCGGCCGCCCTGGCGCTCGCCCCAGGCCCGGCCGTGCTGGCCAGTCTGGAAGAACTCGAGGACCTCGGCGCCGGGCCGCCCGGCGAGCCGGGTGACGCCTGGCGCGCTCTCACCGTCGGCGACGGCGACGCGCTCGCCCCGGCGCTCGGCACCCTTTGCCTGGCTCGCCGCGCTGCGCGCCAACGCTCGAGAAGCGGCCGAGAGCTAGGGGTTGACGGCCCTGGCGAAGTATGACTTGCCGGCCCGCACACGGACCCGCTTGCCGTTGCCGTAGTCGTGCACCTGGACGATGCCCTCGCGCACGACGGTGAGCGTGCCGTTGCAGCGGTCCGAGGTCAGCCACTTGGTTCCGCGGACGGCCCCCGACGAGTGCCTGCCGCGGGTACGGAATTCCCCGCCGCTCGAGCTCCCCCAGAGCCTGCGTCTGCGGGCCGACGCCTCCGCCTTCGGCGATGCGCCGCTCGCGGTGGCGCCGCAGTCGAGACTCCCGCGCAGTGTTAGAACCATCTCGCCGTCGCCAGCCTGGCGAACCCGGAAGGTCCCGGCGCGGAAGTTGCCAGCCTGACGCTTCTTGCGCCGTCTCCCGATGACCCGGACGCGCCCCTTCGTGCTGTTGATCACGCTGCCGAGCGGCAGGCTCGCGGTGCCGGCGATCCGGGCGACGCTGCCACTGGAGCTACCCCCCTCCGACGGCGGAGCGCCGCCGACAGCCTGCGGCACCCGCACGATCACGTCGCCCGACAGCTGGGTCATGTTGATCGACTCGTTCACCACCGCAGGCGCCGGACCGCTGACGGTCGCGCCGCCGTAGCTGATGTTGTCCACGCTGACGGTGAATCCGCCCGGGTGGAGCCAGCCGCTGTCGTTGATGAGCTCCACGCCGGTCACCTGTGCGCCGGGATGGCAGGCCAGCACCTGTGCATAGGTCTGCTGTGTGCGGCCGCCGCAGCTGCCGCCGTGCGTGTCCCACTCGCTCGACGCGCCGTCGATGAACGACCACTGGCCGGCCTGCAGCACCAACGGGCGCAACTCGGCGCGATCTTCGCTGCCGAACCGGATCACGAGCCGGACCGAGCCTCCGCTCGCGCCGGTTGTGGACACCTTGAAGAAGAAGCTCGGTGGCTGTGCCGGAGGCGTGGCCGGCACGCCGGAGAAGATCGCGCGCGCAGAATCGTCGAGGTCAGTCGACGATGTGCCGTTCACGAAGAGCTGCATCGACTCCTGGTCGGTTGCACCGATAGGCGCGTCCGTATCGGTGAGCCAGCCCGCGGTGGCGTCCCCGCCCGTGATGAAGGTGTTGAACTTGAACTGGGCGTTGGCCGGCGCAGCGGCAGCGAGCCCCATACCGACTACGAGGACCGCAATCAGCGATCCCCTCCCGATTCGCCGCTTGTGAGCGGCAACACAGCGATCCAACACAGGCCCTCTCGATCGTCGAGGTAGTGACACACGACGGCCGGGGGTGCATGGGTGCTCCGGGCCGTAGAACCACCCTAGACGCACCCATCGCGTTTTCGCAAGCGCGGTCCTCGCAGCCCGGCGCCACTACAAGCCTGCGGCGGGGATACTTCTGCAGGATGACCGAGCGCAATGCCGACTTGATTCGCGGCGTGTACGGGTTCAACTGGGCCGCGGTTGATGACCGAGGACGCGGCCTGGCGGCCGCAGGCGAGGTGATGGCGCCGGATGTCCAGGCGCGCGTCTCGCCGGAGGTCGGTGATCGCACGCTGCACGGCGTCGAAGGCTTCGCGGTGTTCGTGGAGGGACTGGAGGAGGACTTCTCGGAGTTTCGCTATCAAGCCGAGAAGTTCGACGAGGTCTCGCCCGAGCAGGTCCTGGTCACCGGGCATATCCAGGCGCGCGGCCGTAGAAGCAACATGCCGCTCACGGCTCCTTTCGGCCACCTCTGGACCATGCGCGACGGGAGGGCAATCAGAGTCGAGGCGCGCGTTGGACCCTGAGGCCGCTCGTGACGCCGGAGTCGGCGCCCGGCCACGCACACGCTGAGCGTGGCTTCAGAAGCTCGCCGACACGGTTCACCCGTCTACGTGTGCTGGCGCTCTTGAAGCATCAAAGGCGATCCTGTGGCGCCGTTCCGGCAGCAGCCCTTCCGGTCGCAGCAGCATGATGATCACCAGCAGGAAGCCGTAGATGCCGGACGAGATCTCCGACAGGTCGAAGTCCAGCCCCACCTTGCCGGGCACGTCGTAGAGGACCCTGGGCAGCAGATAGTTGTTGATCCCCGACAGGATGATCGCGCCCACCACGACGCCCCAGATCGAGCCCAAGCCGCCGAGCACGACCATGGCGAGGATGAAGATCGAGAACGAGAACGTGAACTGATTGGGATTGACAGTGCTCAGGTACGACGCGAGGAAGGCGCCGGACACGCCGCCCAGCGCCGCTCCCACTCCATACGCCATCAGCTTCGTGCGCACGATCGGAACGCCCGCGCTCGCTGCCGCACCCTCGTCGTCGCGCAGCGCGATCCACGCCCTGCCCACCCGCGAGTCGCGCAGCCGGAAGTTGACGAACAGCGTCAGTGCGACGAGCGCAAGGGCGAACCAGTACCAGGGACGCAGGTCGAGCGCACCGAAGCGCTCGAAGAACGGCAGGTCGATCTTGTCGACGGCTGACATGCCGCCGGCTCCCCCGGTGAGCGATCCACCGAAGAGCTCGATCTCCCTGCCGTTGGCCGCGACCTGCCCGATGATCTCGCCGAACGCGAGCGTGACGATGCCGACATAGTCGCCGCGCAAGCGCAACGTCGGCACCCCGATCAGCACGCCGGCGATCGTCGTCGCGATGAGCGCGAGCACGAGGATGATCAGGAAGTTGAAGTGGATGCCGGGCATGCTCGCGGCCGGCTCGCCGACGAAGAGCGCGATGCCGGCGCCGTCCGCGACGTTGGCCCAGAACGCGGATCCGAAGTGCCCGGCGACATGCGCACCGATCGCGAAGAACGCCACGTACCCCAGGTCGAGCAGCCCGGCGAAGCCCACGACGATGTTCAGGCCCAGCGCCATGATCACGTAGGCCGCGGCCAGGACCAGGTTGTGCATCGCGTTGCTGCCCTCGCCAAGGAAGAGGGGCAGGATGACGGCGACGCCGAAGCCTGCGGCGACGAGCACATCCCGCGCTCTTCGAGGCGCCCTGCGGACGCGGGGGCGCATGGCGGAGCGCGACGGTGCGGCTGCGCTCGACATCTGAGAGCGGTGTGCTCCCGGCGCGGCTTCGCTCATCTCGTAGAGCTACGGCGGCGCCGGTAGTACGCGCGGTTCTTCGTCCGGTTGCCGCAGATCGACATGGCGCACCAAGCCGCCGATCGGTTCCTCGAGCGGTCGAAGAACGCGTACCCGCACTGGCGACAGCCCTTCAGGCGTGACCAATGACCGGTGAGCTGCGCCTCGTGGAGGATGCCGAGGAGCGTGGCCACGGCACCATCGACGCCGCGACTCACGGGTTCGAGGGCGGTTTGCCCTGTGTCGTCGACGGCGACGCTGAGCTGAGCCGTGCCAGAGAGCCTGCGAATGATGTCCGTCGCCGCTGCTTCCGGTTGCGCTCGCTGGTTGGCGATCGCCAGCGCCCGGATCGCTTCTCGAAGCTCGCGGAGGCGGGCCACGTCGGCGTCCGAGATTCGGTCGTCCGGCGCCACGAGCCGCTTCTCTCGGAGCCAGGCCTGGGCTCTCTCCGGGGTTCCGATGCGATCCCACTCGCGTGGGAAGTCGTGGTTGTAGGAGTTGATGAAGCGTTGAACCAGCTCGAGCCGCCCGGGTGCCTTGGGTCGCCCTCCGGGCTCGATCTGCTCGCCCACCCGTCGCTTGTCGCGCTCCTTCATGACGCGGCTTGACCTTCCAGTCAGACCAGCATAACGCTAACGCTGGTCAGGCGCGCTGCGAGCGAGCTGCGAGCGTGCACAGTTGCGGCGCACGTCCGGACTGCGCGGCAGGTCAGGCCGCCAGACCGCGGCGCCGGCGCGAAGCCGGCCCTACTCCCACTCGATGGTGCCGGGCGGCTTCGACGTGATGTCGAGCGTCACCCGGTTCACCTGCGCGATCTCGTTGATCATGCGCGAGGCGACCCGCTCCAGCAGTTCGTAGGGGAGGCGCGCCCAGTCGGCGGTCATCGCGTCGTCGCTGGTGACGGCCCGGATCACCACGACGTAGCCGTAGGTGCGCTCGTCGCCCTGCACGCCGACGCTTCGCAGGTCGGCGGGCAGCACGCAGAACGACTGCCACAGCTCCCGGTACAGGCCGGCGCTGCGGATCTCGTCCTGCAGGATCGCGTCGGCGTCGCGCAGGATCTCGAGCCGCTCCTTCGTCACCTCGCCGCCCACCACGCGGATCGCGAGGCCCGGCCCCGGGAACGGCTGGCGCCAGACGAGCTTGTCGGGCAGGCCCAGCTCGGCGCCCACCTGGCGCACCTCGTCCTTGAACAGCATCCGCAGCGGCTCGACGAGCTCGAACTCGAGGTCCTCCGGCAGCCCGCCCACGTTGTGGTGTGACTTGATGGTGGCCGCCCCGGTGCCGCCGCCCGACTCGATCACGTCCGAGTAGAGGGTGCCCTGCACCAGATATCGCGGGTTGCCAAGGCGGCCCGCCTGCTCCTCGAACACGCGGATGAACTCCTCGCCGATGATCTTGCGCTTGCGCTCCGGGTCGCTCACCCCGGCCAGCCGTGCCAGGAAGCGTGCCTCGGCGTCCACCGCGATCAGCGGCACCTTGAACTCGTCCCGGAACGCGGCCACCACCTGGTTTCCCTCGTTCTTGCGCATGAGCCCGTGGTCCACGAACACGCAGGTGAGCTGGTCACCCACCGCGCGGTAGGTCAGCAGGGCAGCCACCGACGAGTCCACGCCGCCGGACAGGCCGCAGATCACCTTGCCGTCGCCCACCTGCTCGCGGATCCGGGCCACCTGCTCCTCCACGACCGACGCCGCCGACCACGACATGTCGCACCGGCTGATGTCGCGCAGGAACGTCTCGAGGATCTGCGTGCCGTACGGGGTGTGCACCACCTCGGGGTGGAACTGGATCCCGTACAGGCCTCGCTCGGCGTGCTCGACCGCAGCGACCGGCGACTCCGTCGACGCCGCCAGCGCCGTGAAGCCGGGGGGCGCTTCGTAAACCGTGTCCCGGTGGCTCATCCAGCAGGACTGCTCGGCCGGCGTGTCGCGGAGCAGCCGCCCGTGCTTGGTCACCGTGAGCCTCGATCGACCGAACTCGCCCACCTCGGCTCCCTCCACGCGGCCGCCCAGCTCGAGCACCATCGCCTGCATGCCGTAGCAGATGCCGAGCACCGGCACCCCGAGCTCGAGCAGCTCCGGGCGCAGCGCGGGCGCGCCGTCGGCGTAGACCGACGCGGGACCGCCGGACAGGATGAGCCCCCGCGGGCTGCGGCGAGTGACCTCCTCGACCGGCACGTGATGCGGGAGCAGCTCGGCGAACACGCCGCACTCGCGGACCCTGCGCGCAATCAGCTGCGAGTACTGCCCGCCGAAGTCCAGCACGAGCACCTCGTCCGTCGCCGCGGCAGGCGTGGCAGGAGCCGCCGCGGCCGGCGCGGACTCGGTCGCGGCGTGGGGGCTCACTCGACCGTAAGCGGGTCCGGAGCCGGCTCTGCCGCCGAGGTCGCGCCCATGCCGATCTCCTGCTCGCGCTGGAGCTGCTTGCCCTCCGACTGGAGGGCCGGCGCCACCATCACTTCGGCCTTGTGGAAGGCCGCGATGTCCTCGTAGCCGCAGGTGGCCATCGAGGTGCGCAGGCTCCCCATCAGGTTGAAGGTCCCGTCGTTCTCGTGCGCGGGTCCCATGAGGATCTGCTCGAGCGACCCGTTCTGCTTGGTCTTCACGCGCGCGCCCCGCGGGAGCGAGGGGTGGAATGTGGCCATGCCCCAGTGGTATCCGTGCCCGGGCGCCTCGTACGCGCGGGCGAGCGGCGATCCGATCATCACGGCGTCGGCGCCGCAGGCGATCGCCTTCGAGACGTCGCCGCCGTTCCGCATGCCGCCGTCGGCGATGACCTTCACGTACTCGCCCGTCTCCAGCATGTGCTGGGAGCGCGCGGCGGCGACGTCGGCGATAGCGGTGGCCTGGGGGACGCCGATGCCGAGCACGCCGCGCGTGGTGCAGGCGGCGCCCGGCCCGACGCCGACGAGCACGCCCTCCGCACCGGTGCGCATGAGGTGCAGGCCGGTGGCGTAAGAGGCGCAGCCCCCGACCACGACCGGCACCGGCATCTCGCGGATGAACTCCTTGAGGTTGAGCGGCTCGGAGCGCGTGGAGACGTGCTCCGCGGAGACCACGGTGCCCTGGATCACGAGGATGTCGAGGCCCGCCTCGAGGGCGGTCTCCCAGTAGTCGCGCACCCGTTGCGGGGTGAGCGAGGCGGCCGCCACCACCCCCTCGTCTTTGATCTCGCGCACCCGCTGCGCGATCAGCTCCTCCTTGACCGGCTCCGAGTAGATGCGCTGCATCTCGACGGTGGCGATCTCCTT
Source organism: uncultured Thermoleophilaceae bacterium (assembly GCA_963733885.1). Taxonomy (GTDB): domain Bacteria; phylum Actinomycetota; class Thermoleophilia; order Solirubrobacterales; family Thermoleophilaceae; genus JACVRW01. Next base: position 392,321 of record CAVTES010000004.1, read on the forward strand.
GGGCTGGCTGGATATCTGCTCGAGCTCGGCCTCCGCGTCCTCGTAGCGGGTCCAGATGCCCTCGAGGTTGAGCACGCCCAGGCCGCCCAGCTTGCCGATGATCGCGGCGGTCTCGGGCGAGACGACTCCGTCCATGGCCGAGGCGAGCAGCGGCAGCTCGAAGCGGTACGGACCGAGCATAGAGGTGATGTCGATGTCGTCCGGATCGCGCGTGCGGCGGCTCGGCACGATCGCGATGTCATCGAAGCCATATGCGCGGCGGCCCTTCTTGCCGCGCCCGATCTCTACTTCCATGAAGGCATCCTAGGGTCGACGACGGACGACCCTCACGACCTTAGCCCACCTGGATCGCGGGGGCCTCGAAGGTCTCCACCCGCACCTCGGGCAGCAGCCTGTGGACCTCGCGCTGCTCGAGCACGCCGGCGCCGAAGTGCTGGGTGGACTCCGCCCCGCAGGCAACCGCGAAGCGCAGGCAGTACTCGGGGTCGCGCCCCCCGTAGCGGGCCGCGACGAAACCCGCGAGAAGGGCATCGCCCGAGCCCACCGAGGAGACCGGCTCGAGCGGCTCGAGCGTGGCCCGGTAGAGGGACCGCTCGCCGCCCTCGCCGACCACCGCCAGGCAGCCGTCGGCCAGCGTGATGATGCCCTCGCGCGCGCCCATCTCCACCATCTCGCCGAGGGCGCGGCGGCGATCGTCCTCGTCGGAGAACTCGTGGCCCACGAGGCCCTCGGCCTCGAGCTCGTTCGGGCTCACCACATCGGGCCCGCGGCGCGTGGCCACCAGGAGCGGCTCGCCCTCCGCGTCCAGCACGGTGGTGACCCCCAGTCGGCGCATCTCCTCGATCAGACGCCCGTAAAGCCCAGGGTCGACCCCTCGCGGCAGGCTGCCGGCGAACACGCACACCGCGGCGCCTTTCGCGAGGTAGAGCAGCTTGTCGACGAACAGGTCGAGCTCCTGGTCGGAGACCTGCGGGCCGTGCTCGTTGATCTCGGTCTGATCGCCGCTCGTGGGGTCCACCACGGCGGTCGAAGTACGCGACTCCTCGCGGATGCGCACGAAGTCGTTGAGGATGCCCTCCTCGGTCAGGTGCTCCACGAGCCGGGTGCCCGTGGGGCCGCCCGCGACGCCGGTGGCAATCACCGGCTGGCCGAGCGCACGCAGGGCGCGCGCCACGTTCACGCCCTTGCCCCCCGCCATCGCAGTCTGCTCCACCGCGCGGTGGCGCCGGCCCAGGCGGAAATTCGGCACGGCCAGGGTCTTGTCGATGGCGGCGTTGAGGGTGACGGTGATGATCATTGCCTGACCAGCCTGACACGCGTTCGAAGCCCTACTGCAACGAGCACGGCGCCGAGCAGGATGGCGAGGACGAGCAGAACCGTCAAGGGGACCCCCAGCACCGAGATGAGCACCCTCACTGTCCCCGCTTCGGGGACATTCGACGCCGTCACCAGGGCCACGCGGCGCACCCGCACTCCGTCCACGAACACCGTCACGGAGCCCACGCGCGAGCCCGCCGGCAGCGGTCCCTCGAGCTCGTCGGGGGCGCGGATCCTGCGCCGCACGCGCTCGCCGTCGCGAAGGGTGACCACGGCGTCGTGGGCGGGCACCAGCGCGGCGCGCTCGTCGCGATGCTCGATGTCCGCGCGGGCCATGATGCGACGGTCATCGACCACGCGCACGCGCTGGAAGCGCCCGATGCCCCAGCGCAGCAGCTTCAGCGTGTCGGAGTCGCGGGCCGGCTCGCTCGGCTCGCCCATCACGATCGAGATCACGCGGCCGCCGCGGCCCTTCGCCGACCCGATCAGGACGTAGCCGGCCCCGAGCGTGTGGCCGGTCTTCACGCCGGTCACGAACGGGTGGGTCACGACGAGCGTGTTGCGGTTGTCGATCGTCCGCGGACGCGCGCCGGACTCGAGCTCGGCCTTCGGCATGTCGACGACGCGCGCGAACCGGGGCCGGCCGAGCAGCTCTCGCGACAGCACCGCCAGGTCGCTCGCGGTCGAGTGGTTGAGCGGGTCGTCGAAGCCGATCGGGTTCGCGTAGCTCGTGTCCTCGAGGCCGAGCTCCCGCGCGCGCTCGTTCATGTCCGCAACGAAGGCGTCGACCGAGCCCGAGACGCCCTCGGCCAGCGCCACGGCCGCGTCGTTCGCACTCTCCAGGAGCAGCGCCTCGAACAGGTCACGCACGGTCATGCGCTCGCCCGGGCGCAGGCCGATCTGCGACTCCACGGGCGCCGCGATGTAGTCGCCCGCCCGGAAGACCTCCCGCGGACGGGTGCGCTCGAGCGTCAGGAGCGCCGTCATCAGCTTCGTGGTGCTGGCGATCGACTGCCGGTCGCCGGCGTTCTTGGCGAACATCACCTCGCCGTCGCGTCCGTCGACGACGATCGCCGCGTCCGCCCCCGGCACCGGCGGCGGCCGCTCGGCCTTCTGCGCGGCCGCGGGCCCCGCCGCCGCGAACAGCAGCGCCATCGACGCGAGGACCGGCGCCGCCCGAGCAGGCTTAGGCTTGGGCTGGATCCACCGGGACTGGCGAGCGTTTCCGCGCCGGAGGCCGAGCCATGCGCCGCCGGGGAGCGGAGCGAGGGTGAACCCTCGCGAGCGAGCCGGTGGCGCATGGCGACGGCATTCCGGCGCGGAAACGCCGTCAGGATCGGTGGATCCAGGCTTAGGCGCCTCCGAGAGCCTCACTCGCGTAGCCGGATCCGCTGGCCGACGATCAGGTTCTGCGCGTCGAGCTCCGGGTTCAGTGCCTCGAGCCGCTCGACCGGCACGCCGGTCTGCTCGGCGATCAGACCGAGCGTGTCGTTCAGCCTGACGCGGTAGAACGTGCGCTGCGGCCTGCGCTGCTGCTGCCCGCCGTCGCGCGGACGGGGCTCGACCGTCCGGTTGGCGTTGTCACTGCCGCCGCCGCCGTCGTTGCCGGTCGAGTTCGAGACCACGTAGGCGACCGCCCCGATCGCGACGAGCAGCGCCACCGGCGCGAGCAGGCGTGCCGGGCTTCGTCGTGGTCGTCCTTGCTTGGCCATCGCTCACACCCCGGCCGCAGGCGCTCGGCTCCGGCCGGGTGCGCGCGGGCGGATTCGGGCTCGGAGCTTAGTGCTCCCCCAGGCGGTTCCACGCCGCGACGCGCAGCTCCTCGGCGGCCGCGGCCGCCGCGACGGCGGGATCGCCGCCTCGCTCGGCGTAGGCGTTCACGACCGACCGCGAGGCAGTGACCAGTCCCGCGGCGGGATGGGGGGCGAACGCCGCGCCGAGGTCCTCGACCCTCCCGCCCTGCGCTCCCACCCCGGGCAAGAGGAAGACCGCCCTCGGCATCAGCTCGCGCAGCCGGGCGAGCAACTGGGGTTCGGTCGCCCCGGTCACGGCCCCCACCAGCGACAGCCCCGACTCGCCGGTGTGGTCCGCGCCCAGCGCGTCCACCAGCCGCGCGAGCCGCTCGTGCAGGGGCGGCTCGCCCTCGTCCTGCAGCTCGGCCGCGCCTGGGTTCGAGGTGCGCACCAGGACGAAGCAAGCCGCGCCGGCCTCGGCCGCGGCCTCCACCAAGGGCTCCAGCGAGTCGCGGCCGAGCAGGGGGTTGGCGGTGAAGGCGTCCGCGCGCAGCCCCGCCACCGGCCCGAACGGGCCCGGCGTCTCCCCCACCAGCGCCTGCGCGTAGGCGCGCGCCGTGACGGGGATGTCGCCGCGCTTGCCGTCGGCGATGACGAGCAGCCCGTGGTCGCGGGCGATCGCGATCGTCTGCTCGAGTGCCTCCCAGCCCGGCGCGCCGAGCCGTTCGAAGCAGGCCAGCTGGGGCTTCACCGCCACGCAGGCCGGGCCGGCCGACACGATTGCCGCGCGGCAATGGTCCACCACCGCCTCGGCGGTGTGGGAGCGGGCGAAGCGCCCGCCCGCGGCAGCGCCCCCGAACCGCTCGAGCGCCTCCGGCCAGAGAGCGGCGGGATCCGGGTCGAGCCCCAGCACGACGCGGCTGCGGCGCTCCTCGACGAGCGCCGCGAGCCGGTCGCAGAAGTGTGTCAGTCGGAACCCCCGGTCAAAGAGTGGCGCGACCTAGCCCCGAAAACCGAGTCTCGCAAGGACGCAGAGAGCGGACAAGGCTCAAGCCTGTCCGCGACCGATGACGCAGCGAGACGAAGTTTGCAGGCCGCTAGGAGGTCTTGACCGCCTTCTTGAGCGCGGAGCCGGCGCTGAAGCGCGGCACCTTGCTGGCGGCGATCTGGATCTTCTCGCCGGTCTGCGGGTTCACGCCCTGCCGGGCGCCTCGATCCGCCACCGAGAACTTCCCGAAGCCGGTGAAGCTGATCTCTCCACCCCGCGTCAGGACCTCCTCGATCGTCTCGAGGACCGCGTTGACGGCCTTGTCCGCCTCGCCCTTCCCCAGGCCGGAGCGGTCGGCCACCTGATCCACGAACTCTGACTTCGTCACGATTCCCTCCTTGCCGGCGGTAGCTACCCCGCGCAAAGTAACAACGCACGCGGACGACAGAACGCATTTTTCCGCTTCTAGAGCGGAAAGACCGCGCTCGTTCCACCCTTTCCGGCGTCCTAGGCCCCCGAAACCGCCATCTCGCCGATCAGAATCGGCGGCGCCTTGACGCTTCCGCCGAGCGGAAGCCAGCGGGCCTGGGATCCCACGGCGCGCACGGACTGGAGCATCGAGACCAGGTCGCTCGCGATGGTCAGCTCCCGCACGGGGGCGCCGGCCTCGCCGCCCTCGACCAGCCGCCCCGACGCGCCAACCGAGAAGGTGCCTGAGACGGGGTTCACTCCCGAATGGAGGCCCGCCACCTCGGTCACGTACAGGCCCTCGCCCGCCTCCCGGAACAGCTCTTCGAGGGTCCGCTCGCCGGGCGCGAGGACGAGGTTGCCGGTGCCGACCGCCGGCGGCGCCCGGTAGGAGCCCCGGCTCGCGTTGCCCGTGGTGGCCCGCCCGGCCCGGCGCGCTGTGCGGACATCGAAGAGGAACGTGAGCAGGCGCCCGTCCTCGATCAGCGCCGTGCGGCGGCTCGGCGAGCCCTCGCCGTCGAAAGGCGCACTCGCGGGGCCTTCCGGGTCGGTGGAGTCGTCGGCGAGCGCGAGCGCGGGGTCGGCGATCTCGTCGCCCTCGCGATCGGCGAACAGGGAGCGGCCCCGCTGGACAGCGTCGGCCGAGAGCATCGAGCCGATGAAGCCGATGAACGACGCGGCGACGAAAGCGTCGAGCACCACGGCGCAGCGGCGGCTCTCGGGCTGGCGTGCGCCCACCAGCGCCAGCGCGCGCTCGGCCGCCTCCGCGCCGATCGCCTCGGGGTCGAGCGCGCCGGGGTCCCGCGCCGATGCCCAGGCCCATGCCCGTCATGAGGTCGGCGCCCTCGCCGGCGAACGCGGATGCGTAGGCCCAGGCCTGGGTGGCCTCGTAGCCGGCCGCGAAGCCGCGCGAGTTGGCCAGGGCCACGGTGCCCTCGGCGTCGGAGTAGACGGCGTTCTCGACCTGCGTGACGCCGGGGCGCTCGCGCGCGGCGCGCTCCACGGCCAGGGTCAGCTCGAGCTTTCGCTCGGTCGACCATCCGCTCATCGCGCTCGATGCGAGCCCCTCGATCGGGGTGGTCCCGAACTCGTCCGGCAGGCCGCCGTGCTCGTCGGGGTCGGCGGCCTCGGCGGCGCCGCGAGCGGCGGCTCGCGACCTCGCGGACGCCCGACTCGGACAGATCGGTGCCGAATGCGTAGCCCGAGCGGCCATCCACGAACGCGCGCACGCCGACGCCGCGGCCGCCGGCGTCGCTGAGGCTCTCGACCTCTCCGTCGTAGACGCGCACCCGCCGGCTCACGCCCTCCTCGACCCAGGCCTCGGCGTCGGTGGCGCCGGCCTCGGCTGCGGCCTCGACCGCGCGGCGGGCGACGTCCTCGAGGCTCACGTGGCTGTGCCCCCCACCGTCAGCTCCCGGATGCGCACGTGCGGCTGTCCGACGCCGGCCGGGACGGACTGCCCGGCCTTGCCGCAGTAGCCGCTGGCGATCTCGAGGTCGCCGGCGATGCCGTCGACGGCGGCGAGCGCCTCGACGCCCGTTCCCGACGAGCGTGGCGCCGCGCACGGGGGAGGTCACCTCCCCGCCCTCGATCAGGTAGCCCTCGGAGACGCCGAAGACGAAGTCGCCGGTGGCGGGCTCGACCTGGCCGCCGCCGAACGAGACGGCATACAGGCCGCGCTCGACACTCGCCGATCAGGTCTTCGGGTGTGGCGTCACCCGGTGCGAAGAAGGTGTTCGTCATCCGGGGCACCGGCAGGTGCCGGAACGACTCACGCCTGCCGTTGCCGGTCGACGCGACGCCGTCCTTGCGGGCGCGCAGCACGTCGTAGAGGTAGGACACGAGGCGGCCGTCCTCGATCACGGTGGTGCGGCGGGTTGGGGTGCCCTCGTCGTCGATGCCGTCGCTGCCCCAGTCGCCGGGGCGGCGGCCGTCGTCGTAGGCGGTCACGAACGGCTCGGCGAGCCGGTCGCCCAGCCGCCCGGCGTAGACGCTGGCCCGCTTCTGCACGGCGTCGGCCTCGAGCCCGTGCCCGACCGCCTCGTGCAGGAGGACGCCGCCGAAGCCGTTGCCCACGACCACCGGGAGCCGCCCGGTCGGGGCGTCCACGGCGTCGAGCAGGGTCAGCGCCCGGCGGGCCGCCTTGCCGGCCACCTCCTCCGGATCGGCCTCGACGAGCTCCCAGCCCGCGTGTCCGCCGCGGTTGTCGCTGCCGGTCTCGACGCGCCCGTCGCGTCGCGCGACCACCTGGACGCCGAGCCGGACGCGGGTGCGGTCGTCGGCCGCCGCCCGGCCCTCCGAGTTGAAGACCTCGACCTCGCGGCGCGACTCCGCGTAGCTCGCCCGCACCTGCGTCACCTCGGGGGCGGCTGCCCGGGCGTGGTCGTCGCACGCACGGAGCAGGTCGGCCTTGCGGGCAGCCTCGACGTCCGCGGGGGGTGTCGCCACCGCATGTCCCTCGGCGAGCTCGGGGGTGCCGAGGGCGGCGGGGGCGCGAGCCTCGCCGCGAACCGCCTGCATGACGGAGCCGGCCACCCGGAGCAGATCCTCCTCGGCGTGGCCGTCGACGTGGCCGTAGTAGGAGGACTCGCCCACCACGACCCGCAGGCAGGCGCCGCGCTCGCGGCCGCCCTGGGGGCGCTCGACGCGACCGTCGTCGAGCGAGATCGAGAAGCCCTGCCGGGCCTCGACGTAGAGCTCGGCGAAGTCGCCGCCGCGGGAGAGCGAGCGCTCGAGCACGCGCGCGGCGAGTACGGGATCGACGAGCGTCATGCGTCGCCCTCGCGGGTGGAGCGGCGCGCGCGGCGCGGCTGCTTCGGCTCGTCGGCGCTCCCGCCGGGCCGGCGGAGCCGGCGCGGCGCGGCTTGGCGTCCTCGGCGCCCTTATTCCGCTGCGCCGGCGCGGCTTCACGTCGTCGGTCGCCTTCCTCCGGGGCGCGCGGCGCGGCTCGGCGTCCCCGGCGCCTTCGTCCGGGTCGCGCGGCGCGGCTTCGTGGCCCCGGCGCGCCCTGCCCCGCGCGCCTTTGGCTCTCCCCGCTCTTGGTCCGCCCCGCGCGGCGGGGCTTTGCATCCGCGTCCTGAGTGCCCTCGGCCCCGTCGGTCCGTCGCGCCCGGCGCGGCTTCGCGTCCGCCTCCGCCTGATCGACAAGGGCGACCATCCGCTCGGCCGTCTCGAGAAGGCGCTCGTAGCCGCGGCCGTTCGGCTGCACGAGCCGCGCGTAGCCGGTCTGGTCGTACACGAGCAGGCGGGGCTCCCGCTCGCGCTGCATGCGCCGCACAGTCGCCGCCACGCCCTCGGCCAGCCCCGCCGCCCGACCGATCGGGCCCTTGCGCTTCCCCTTCATGCCTCCCGCCCCAATTCGGGGACCGGCGACTCGCCGGCCGCCTCCTCCTCGGTCGCCTTCCCGGCGCCGGGCTCCTCAGCCGCCGTCGAGCGGCGGATCGGCCGGCCGTCCTCGAGCTCGCCGAGAACGGCTCGCAGGTCCATCAGCATCAGCGATGAGAGCGCTGCCCGGCGGCCCACTACTGCGAGCGTCCAACGCGGCGTGCGCGAGGCGTACACGGTCCCGCCCTCGACCTGCGCCTCCACCTGCTCGGGCGGCCCGCCGGGGATGTCGCGGTCAGCCCGGTCGACTGCCTCGAACAGCTCGCGGGCCAGGCCGGCGAACTCCTCGGCGCGCTCGGCGGGGACGCCGTGGACGCCGGCCAGAGAGCCCGCCGCGTCCAGCAGCACGGCCGCACGGGCGTCGGCCGACAGCTCGCAGAGCCGCTCCGCGGTCCGCTCGGGAGTGAGCGTCCCTGCCATCGAGGTCAGAATACCGGCGTGCCTCTCTCGCGAATCACGTGGCTGATCACGGTGGGCGTCTGCCTGCTGGCTGCCCTGCTCCTGCTCCTCAACGGCTACTTCGGGTACTCGGGCGTGCTGCTAGCCGTGGGCGCGGCGGCGGCCGTCAACCTGCTCTGACTCGAGCGGAGGGGCGCCGCTCAGCCCGCTCTGGTCGGCGGCCGCCGGCGCCTCCTCCGGCTCGGTGTGCACGATCACGTCTGCGAGCGAAGGGCATCGCTCTCGCACGGCTTCCTCGATAGCGCCGGCGTGGCGGTGCGCCGACGGCAGCGGCTGCTCGCCCGGAAGAAAGATCGTCACGAGCGCGATACGGCCGCGCTCGCCGTCGCGGAAGGAGACGTCGCTGGGGTTCGCGCCGGTCACCCGCCTGACGGTCTCCTCGATGGCCGCGCGCTCCGCGGCGGTGTCGCCGCTGGACGGCTTGCGACCCCAGTCGGTGCGGGCCAGCGGCTCGATGTGCGTGTGCACCTTGCGCAGCTCCGGCACCTCGGCCCGCAGGCGACTCTCGAGGCGCTCGACCACGCCGTGTGCCTCGGTCAGCGACAGCTCCCGCGGCAGCTTCACGTGCAGCGAGAGCTCGTAGCCGTCGGGCAGGTGCATGGCCCGCACGTTGTGGACCTCGCGCACCTCCGGGATGCTCGAAGCCGCAGCGGTCGCCCGCTCCCGCAGGCCGCCGCTCGGCTCGCTCGGCTCCACGTGCACGACCACGTCGGCGCCGGGCAGCGCCCGCTCGACGACCTCCTCGACTGCGTCCGCCGTCGCGTGGGCCTGGGTCACGCCGGCGTCGAGCGGCACCGCCACGACGAGGTCGGCGAAGTGGCGCCCGGCGGCGTGGCGCACGCGCGCGCGGCGCAGCTCGACCGGCTCGGCCATCCCGTCGAGCGCGTGCGTGATGCGCTCCTGCGCGTCCGCCGCGGCCCGGTCCATTAGGACGTCGACGGACTGCCGCGCCAGTCGCAGCGCGGCGATCACCACGAGCACCGCCACGAACAGGGCCGCCGCGGCGTCCGCCGACGGCTCGCCGGCGGCCACGAGGATCAGGCCGACCAGCACGGCGAGCGATCCGGCGAGGTCCGAGCCGAAGTGGAGCGCGTTGGCTGCGAAGGCGGCCGACCGGTGCCGGAGCGCGGCGCGGCGGCTGGCCACCGTCCGCCACGCGTCGAGCCCGATGACCACGCCGAGCACTGCGAACGCCCACCACGTCGCCTCGACCTCGTGGCCGCCGCCGTCGATCAGCCGCCTGAGCGACTCGGCCGCGATGAAGCCGGACACCAGCACCAGGAAGGCGCTCTCCCCGAGCGCCGCGAGGTGCTCGGCCTTGCCGTGTCCGTAGTGGTGCTCGCGGTCCGGCGGCCGGATCGCGACCCTGACGGCGAACAGCGTCAGCAGCGCCGCCACGAAGTCGGTACCCGAGTGGACCGCCTCCGCGACGAACGCGAGGGAGCCGGTCACCAGGCCCGTGACGAGCTTGACCGTCACGAGCACGACGGCAACCGCGACGCTCAGGAGCGCGGCGCGCCGGCGATCGCGGGCGTCGCGCTGCTCCTCTGATGCCACAAGCGCCGCTGGTGCTTGATCGGAGGCGCGCTCGCGCGGGCTCTCGCCGCCGGGGCTGCCGGCCGCGGGGTCGCCCGCCACCGCGCTCATCCCGCGCCTTTCCCGAACCGCCCCACGCGGCGGCGCGCATTCCCTCTCCGCAGTAGGCCCGCCAGCGGGCTTCGCGGACGCGCCGCCTCCTCGGCCTCGAGCAGGCGTAGGCGGAGCTCCCGGGCCGCACGGCCCCGGTGGCTGATGGCGTCCTTCTCCTGCGGGGTGAGCTCCGCCATCGTGAGGTCACCCGGGTGGTCGTCGGGAACGAACGCGGGGTCGTAGCCGAATCCGCCCGTGCCGCGCGGCTCGTGCGTCAGCCTGCCCTCGCAGCGGCCGTGCACCACGTGCTCTCGCCCGCCCGGCTCGACGCAGGCGATCGCGCAGACGTAGGCCACGCGAGTATCGCCGTCGGGCGGAACCTCGCGCAGCAGCTTGGCAAGGTTCTCCTCGTCGGTGGCGTGCTCGCCCGCGAACCGTGCGGACCAGACGCCCGGGGCGCCGTTCAGCGCGGCGGCCTCGATTCCGGAGTCGTCGGCGATGGCGGTGCGCCCGGTGGCGGCCGCTGCGGCGCGCGCCTTGCCGAGCGCGTTGTCGGCGAATGTGGTGCCGGTCTCGGGTGGGAGCGTTACCTCGCCGGGCAGCGGGTCGAGCTCGATGGGGCGCATGAGCTCCGCGAGCTCGCGCAGCTTGTGCTCATTCCGTGTTGCGAGGACGAGTCGCATCGTCCCGGGGTCCGCTCAGCCGGTCGCCGCGCCCACCGCTTGCTCTTGCGCGGCGCGGAGGCGCTCGATGCCCGCGGCAGCGAGCGCGAGCAGCTCGTCGAGCGAGGCGCGCGAGAGCGGGGTGCGCTCGGCCGTGGCCTGGACCTCGACCAGGCCGCCGTCGCCCGTCATGACGACGTTGGCGTCGACCTCCGCGTTCGAGTCCTCCGAGTAGTCGAGGTCGAGCAGGGCACGGCCGTCGACGATCCCGCAGGAGACGGCGGCCACCGACCCGGTGAGCGGCATATCGTCGAGCTTCCCTTGGGTGACGAGGCCGCGGAGGGCGAGCTCGAGCGCCACGTAGCCGCCTGTGATTGCGGCGCAGCGGGTGCCGCCGTCGGCCTCGAGGACGTCGCAGTCGACCCAGACCGTGCGCTCACCGAGGCCCGTGAAGTCGATCACTCCCCGGAGCGACCGGCCGATGAGGCGCTGGATCTCGACGGTGCGGCCGTCCGGGCGGCCCTTCGAGACGTCGCGCCGCTTCCGCTCGCCGGTCGAGGCCGGAAGCATTCCGTACTCGGCCGTGGCCCAGCCCTTCCCCTGCCCGGACATCCAGCGCGGGACGTCCTCGTCCACGCTGGCGGTGCAGATGACCCGGGTGCCGCCGGCCTCGATGAGACACGAGCCGCTGGCGGTGCGAACGAAGCCCGGCACGATGTTCACGTCGCGCAGGTCGCCGGGCGAGCGGCCGTCGTTGCGGAGGTCGCTCACACGGCGCTCCTCGTCGCACGCCGCGGGGGCGCGGCCGGCTTCGTGGCGTCGCGCCTCATGCTGCCCGCTTCCCGATCGGCATCGTCACGTCCACGTGCTCCACGTTCCCGATCGGGAGCTGGAGGAACCGCGTGCCGACCCGGCGGAACTCCTCCGGATCCCCGGTCGCGAGGAACCCGTACACGCCACGCCGGCCCTCGTCGTTCTCGATGCCGGCCTCCCGCAAGCGGCCCTCGACCTCGTGGGCGATCGCCTCGCCCGAGCTGACTATCGAAACGCCGCGGCCCAGCTCCCGCTGCAAGACCGGGCGGACCAGCGGGTAGTGGGTACAGCCGAGGATCACCGTGTCGACGCCGGCGCTCTTGAGCGGCCGGCACGCTCCCTCGACGCACGCCAGGACGCGGTGGTCCACGTCGCCGCCGGCCTGGATCAGCGGTGCGAGCTCGGCCGAGGCGACGGCGTGGAGCTCGGCGTGGGGTGCTGTCTCCGCCAGCGCCCGTGCGTAGGCGCCGCTCGAGACGGTGGCCGGTGTGGCGACAAGACCGACCTTGCCGTTTCTCGTTGCCTCCGCCGCGAGCCTGGACTCGGGACTCACTACAGCAACCACGGGCAAGCGTTGCTCGAGCTCCTTTCTCAGCGCCGGCAGCGCGGCGGCGGTGGCGGAGTTGCAGGCCACCACCAGCAGCTTGGTGCCCCGTTCGAGCAGGATCGCCGCGAGCTCCCGGGCGAACCCGAGGAGCTCCTCGGGTGAGCGGTCCCCGTACGGGAAGCGGGCGGTGTCCCCGAGGTAGAGGAAGTCCTCGTGGGGCAGCGTCACGAGGCACTCGTGCAGGACGGTGAGGCCGCCGACGCCCGAATCGAACACGGCGACGGGCAGTGACCCTTGATCGCTCACGACGGCCAATGGTGTCACGCCTGGCGGAGGCGGCACAGCGCACGCCGGGGCGACTGTCCCGGGTTGAGGCCCACATGGGGCCACAGGACGGGACAGTCGATTCGTGGCCACCGGCCGGCGCGGCTCGGGCCCCCGCGGCGGGCCCGAGGCGCCCTCAGAACTGCACCTTCCTCACCGCCTCCTTGATCTTTCCGATGATCGCGTCGCCGAGCTCCTTGCCCTCGTCGGTGCGGAAGCCCTTCATGGCGGCGATCACGCCGGCCATCACGAGCGCGACCAGCAGGATCAGCGCCACGTACTCCACGGTGCCCTGGCCGGCCTCGCGGCGCGAGCCGGCGAAGGCGGCGTGGATGCGTCCCATCAAGCGGTACATCGTTCGACCTCCCAAGTCGGTGGATGAAGCGGAGGCCGATCGTCCACCGCGTCGGCATACGGCTCCAGACGCGAACGTGAAGGGAGGGTGACAACGGAGCTCCCTGCCAAGATGGCCCGCATGTGCGGCATCGGCGCGCTCCTGGACCCGGCGGGAGCCTCGAACCAGGACGCGGCTCAGCGCATGGTCGAGGCCCTCAGGCACCGGGGCCCCGACGGCGAGGCGCTGAGGCGGGCGGGGCCAGTGACGCTCGCCCACACGCGGCTCGCCATCATCGACGTCGCCGGCGGCGACCAGCCGCTCGACTCCGAGGACGGCGCCGTCACCCTCATCGCCAACGCGGAGATCTACAACCACCGCACCCTCCGCGCCAAGCTCGAGGAGCGCGGCCACCGCTTCGCCACCCGCTCCGACTGCGAGGCGATCCTCCACGCCTACGAGGAGAGCGGCCCGGACTGCGTCCTCCAGCTGAACGGCATCTTCGCCTTCGTGCTCTGGGACGACCACCGGAAGCGGCTGGTCGCCGCCCGCGACGAGTTTGGCGTGAAGCCGCTCTACTGGTGGAGCGACGGCACGCGCGTGGCGATCGCGTCCGAGATCGGGGCCCTGCTCGACGCAGGCCTCGCGCAACCCGAGGTGGACCGCACGGCCCTCGACCACTACCTCGCCTGCCGCTTCGTCCCCGCCCCGCGCACCCTCTTCAGGGGCGTCAACAAGCTCCCGGCCGCTTCCACGCTGATCGTGGAGGGCCAGGGATCTCCGCGCGTGGAGACCTGGCGCCCGCCGCCCGGCGCCCCCCACCGCGACCTGTCGGACGACGACGTGGCGGGGCAGCTCGCCGAGCGCTTCGCCGACGCGGTCGAGCGCCAGATGATGTCCGACGTCCCCTACGGCGCGTTCCTGTCCGGTGGCGTCGACTCCGCCGCCGTCGTGGCCGCCATGGGCCTCCGCTCGCCCCGGCCGCCGACCACCTTCACGATCGGCTTCCCCGGCGCCGGCCCGGTCTTCGACGAGCGCGAGGCGGCCGCGGAGAGCGCCCGCCTGATCGGAACCGAGCACCACGCCACGGCCACGGCCGAGACCGACTTCCTCTCTGAGCTGGCCACCGCCGTGCCTCACCTCGAGGAGCCCTGCGGCATCCCCTCCGCGCCGGCGCTGGCCCAGCTCTCGCGGTTCGCCGCCGAGCGGGTCAAGGTCGTGCTGGCGGGCCAGGGGGCCGACGAGCCCCACGGCGGCTACGGACGCCACCAGGCGGCCGCCGTGCTCGGGCGCCTTCGGCACGCCCCCGCGGCGCTCGCCTCACCGGCCGCCGCGCTCGCGCGCGCCGTCCCGCGCGCCGCCCGCGCCCGCCGGGCAGCGCACGTGCTCGGCGGGAGCGGCGACGCCGAGCGGCTGCTCAGGCTGGTCGAGATCACCGACGCCCCGGTACGCAAGGCACTGCTCGCCGAGCAGCGGCAGAACGAGGCCGAATCCGAGCGACTCGCCCTCGCGCACCACGTCCTCGCCGACGTGAAGGACCGCGATCTGCTCGACCAGGCCCTCTACCTCGACACCCGCATGTTCCTCCCCAGCGGCATCCTGATCTGCAACGACAAGATGTCGATGGCCGCCTCGCTCGAGCTGCGCGTGCCCTTCCTCGACGTGGAGCTGATGCGCTTCGTGGAGCGCATCCCTGCCCGCATGCGCGTCCGCCCGCGCGCGGGTAAGCGCATCCACCGGATGGCCATGGAGCGCATTCTCCCGCCGGGGATCGCGGACCGGCCGAAGCATGGCTTCGCCACCCCCTACGACGAGTGGCTGCGCGCCTCGCTCGGCGAGGAGGTCGAGCGCCGCTATTTGCCCGGCGGGCCGCTGGCCGAGCTCATCCGTCCCGAGGCGGTGAGGACGCTCGTGGCCGAGCACCGGCGCGGGCGCGCCGACCACAAGGCCATCCTGTACTGCCTGCTCGAGCTGGCCGAGTGGCACCGCGCCTTCGTCGAGGCGCCCGAGCCGGCGCTGGCGTGAGGCTCCTATACGTCCACTCGCGAAAAGCGAGCTTCATCGCCATCGATCGGGAGATCCTCGCCGAGCGCTTCGAGATCGAGGACCTCTACCAGCCGGGGCGCGTGCCCAACGTACCGAGGCTGGTCCGCGGTGTCCTCAGAGCCGACCTCGTGTTCGGCTGGTTTGCCTCTTGGCACACCTTCTTCCCGGTCACGCTGGCCTGGCTGCTGCGCAAGCCGAGCGTGATGGTGATCGGCGGCTTTGACACGGCCAACATGCCCGACATCGGCTATGGCCACCAGCGCGGCGGCCTGCGCCGGCACGCCAGTCGCTGGATCTTCCGCCGCGCCACCAGGCTGATCACCCACTCGAACTACACCCTGGGCGAGATCGAGCGCAACACGCCGGTCCCGCCCGAGCGTGTGACCGTGGTCCACCTCGGTGTGCCCGACCCTTTCGGGGAGGATCCCGGGGCCAAGGATCGCGTGGCCCTCACGGTGGGCGCGATCGACCGCACCACCCTCGTCCAAAAGGGCCAGCTCCCGTTCGTCCAGGCGGCACGCGAGCTGTCGGACGTGCGCTTCGTCTTCGCCGGCAAGTGGCTCGACGACGCGGTCGAGGAGCTGCGCGCGGCGGCTCCGCCCAACGTGGTGCTGACCGGCTGGCTCTCCGACGGCGACCTGAACGCCGCGTACCGCAGCGCCGCGGTGTACGTGCAGGCATCGCGTCATGAGGGCTTCGGCCTGGCCGTGGCGGAGGCGATGCTGGCCGGCTGCGTGCCCGTGGTGATGAACGTGACAGCGATGCCCGAGGTGGTGGGTGACGCCGGCGTGCTGATCGAGTCACAGGAGCCGGCCGCGGTGGCCGACGGCGTGCGCCGGGCCCTGGAGATGGGCCCCGAGGCGGCGGGCCGGGCGCGCGCCCGTATCCTCGCGGCCTTTCCGATGGAGAGCCGGAGGAACGCGATCCTGGGAGTGGTGGACGAGGCGCTTGCCGAGCGCCGCCGTGCGTAGGCCGTTCGGCTACGCCAGGTCCCAGTAGCGCCCGACCACCGCCACGGCCTCCTCCACCAGCGGCCCGCGCGGGTGCGACTGGGGCTCGCCCCCGCCGGCCAGCACCTCCATCGTCGCCGCGACCGACGTGGCCAGGCCGTCGAGGTCGTAGCCGCCCTCGAGCACGCAGCCCACCGGCTTGCCAAGCGTCAGAACCTGGCTCGTCAGCTCGCCGAACGAAGCGGTGTCGAGCGCGCAGCCGCCGACCGGGTCGTCGCGGTGGGCGTCGTAGCCGGCCGACACCAGCACGAGGTCGGGGTCGAACGAGCGCGCCGCGGGCAGCACCACGTGCTCGACCAGGCCGCAGAACGCGTCCTCGCCCGCCCCTGCCCGCACCGGCAGGTTGATCGAGAAGCCCTCGCCCGCCCCGGAGCCCACATCGGACAGCGGTCCCGTGCCCGGATAGAAAGGGTACTGGTGGATGCTCGCGAAGAGCACCTCCGGCGACTCGTGGAAGATCGAGTTCGTCCCGTTGCCGTGGTGGACGTCCCAGTCGAGCACGAACACTCGCGCGGCGCCGAGCGAGTCGAGCGCGTGGCGCGCAGCGATCGCCACGTTCGAGAACAGGCAGAAGCCCATCGCCCGGTCCCGCTCGGCGTGATGCCCGGGCGGCCGCAGGAGCGAGAAGCCGACCGGCTCCCCGCCATCGAGCAGCGACTCCGCGAGCGCGCAGGCGCCGCCCGCCGCGTGCAGCGCGGCCTCCCATGAGCCCTCCGAGGTCGGCGTGTCGAGGTCGAAGGCGCCGGCACGCGCGCTCGTCTCGCGCACGGCGTCGATGTGCTCGGGCGCGTGCACCGCCAGCAACTGCTCCTCAGTGACCTGCGGCGCCTCGCGCTGCTCGAAGCCGAACCTGTCCCGCCGCTCGAGCTCGGCCTTGATCGCGTGCATGCGGTCGACCCGCTCGGGGTGGCCCATGCCAGTCTCGTGCAGCAGCGAGGAGGGATGGCTGAGAACCAGGGGCACGGGCGCCGGTACGGTACCGGCGCGCGGCCATGGATCACCTCGAGCCCGAGTCCCTGCGCGCCGACGTCGCGGTGGTCGGCGCCGGCGCCGCCGGCCTGTACGCGGCGCTGACGGCCGCGAATGAGGGCACGCGCGTCGCGCTCGTGAGCCGCTCGCCGTTGGCCCAGACCGCCTCGTACTGGGCCCAGGGCGGCATCGCGGCCGCGCTGGCCGATGACGACGCGCCGGACCTCCACGCCGCCGACACGCTCGCTGCCGGCCGCGACGCCGCCCGCGAGAGCGCCGTGCGTGTGCTCTGCGAGGAGTCGCCCGAGCGGGTGCGCGACCTGGAGCGGCTCGGCGTCCGCTTCGACGCCGATCGCCGCGGCAACCTCGCCCTCGGGCTCGAGGGCGGCCACTCGCGGCGGCGCGTGGTCCACGCGGGGGGCGCCGCCACCGGCCGGCGCCTCACCCGCGAGCTGTCGGCGCTGGCCGCTGTCCACGAGCGCATCGACGTGCTCGAGCCGGCGGCGGCGAGCTCGTTGCTGCGCGACGAGGATCGTTGCGTCGGGCTGATCGCGCGCCGGCGCGGCGGCGAGGGCCTCGCGGTGCTGGCCCGCGCCGTGATCCTCGCCACCGGCGGGATGGCGGCGCTGTGGGAGCGAACGACGAACCCGCGCGGCGCGATCGGCGCCGGACTCTCGCTGGCCGTGGCGGCGGGCGCCGGCCTGGCCGACCTCGAGTTCATGCAGTTCCACCCCACCGCGCTCCGGCTCGACGGGCCGCGCGACGGCTTCCTCATCACCGAGGCCGTGCGCGGCGAGGGAGCGACGCTGTTGAACGCCGACGGGGAGCGTTTCGTCGACGAGCTCGCGGCGCGCGACCAGGTGGCGCTCGCGATCCAGGGCGAACTGGCGCGGAGCGGCGAACGGGCCGTGGGCCTCGACGTGCGCGCGGTCGACCTCCAGCGCTTCCCCAACATCGCCGCCGCGCTGGACGAGGTGGGGCTCGACCCGGCGCGCGACCTGCTGCCCGTCGCGCCCGCCGCCCATTACACGATGGGTGGCGTGGCGAGCGATCTGGACGGGCGCTCGTCCCTGGCGGGCCTCTATGCGATCGGTGAGTCGGCGTGCACGGGGCTTCACGGCGCCAACCGGCTCGCCTCGAACTCCCTCGCCGAGTGCTTCGTGTTCGGCCGGCGCGCGGCGATCGCCGCGGCGGCCGATCCCGCGCCGCCGGCACGCCGGCCGCCCGCCGAGGATGTGGCTATCGGGCCGCCCCCCGCCACGACGCGCGCGGCGCTCTGGCGCCACGCTGGCCTGCGGCGGGATCCGGCCGGGCTGCGGGAGCTGCTCGCCGACCCCTATCCGCTCACCCGGCTGATCGCGGCGTCGTGCCTCGCCCGGGCGGAGAGCCGCGGCGCACACCAGCGCACCGACGCGCCCGCCGCCGACCCGGCGCTCGACTGCATGCATACGCTTGTGGACGCCGGCGCCGGGCCGCGCTTCGAGCGATGGATCTAGATCTGGATGAGCTCTTCCGGGAGGCGATGACGAGGCTGGCCTCGGGCGTCGCGGTGGTCACGGCGCGCCGCCCGGACGGGCTGCCCTGCGGCATCGCCGCGACCGCGCTCACGTCGTACAGCGCGCACCCGCCGTCGCTGCTCGTGTCGGTGTGGCACGCATCGCGCTGCCACGAGGGGCTCGCCTCCTGCGAGCACTTCGGCGTGCATCTGCTGCGGTCGAACGAGATCGAGGTGGCGCACGCCTTCGCGGACAGCGAGTCGCCGGACAAGTTCGCCGGGCGCGAGTGGCGCTGGGACGGCGACGTGCCCGAGCTGACCGGCACGCTCGCCTACCTGCGCTGCCGCCGCGCCGAGAACTTCGTGCGCTACGACCACACGATCCTGATCGGCGACCTCGAAACCGGCCGAATCGAGCCGGGAGAGCCGCTCGTGTACGCCCGTCGGCGCATGGATTGGCTCATGCAGCCGATGCAATAGCGCCACATCAGGGCCGAACGGGTTTGCGGTCCCCATGGGACTGGGCACAAGCTGACTGACCGTCCAGTTGGCTTAGCACGAACTCGACATTCGGTCCGTTGAAGCTTCAGAAGGCAGGTGTTTCAAAGCAGGCAGGGGGCACGGCATAGTCCCCGCAGACGGGTAAGGGAGGCCCGATGTACCAGTTCAGTCGCTCTCTCTACCGCGAGATGGCGCACGATGTCGTCCCTGGCAGGGGAGAGGACATCACCGAGACGCGCCAGCGGTTCCTGAGGGCATGCGAGAAGTCGATGGAGCGCCTCGCACTCGACCGGCATTACTTCGCAAAGCCGGTGCGCACGCTGTTCAACGACGTACGTCACTACTTCGCGATCACGGAGCAGCTGCGCGTGTACCGCACGTGCGAGAAGCACATGAGGCTCGCGACGGAGTATGTGGACAGCCAGCTCCGTGATGGTGTGACGTTCGACGGGAGCCCGGTCTGCTGCCACGCGAGCACGCGCAAGGGGACCGCGTGCCAGCGGGTGCCGCTCCCGGGGCTGAAGTACTGCCCGTCGCACAAGCACCTCGATGAGGAGTACGACGTGGTGGCCGCGGCCTGAGTCAACCGCCACCGACGCCGAATCCGTCCGGGGACAACCGGCTGAGCCGAGCACCGTGGCGGTAGCTTCCCGGAGGTGATCCTCGGGGTCGACGTCGGCGGCACCTTCACCGACGCCGCCCTCCTGACGGCGGAGCGGCTGGTCACCGCGAAGTCGCCGACCACGCCGGCGGATCAGTCCGAGGGCGTGATGAAGGCGGTCGGCGAGGCCCTGTCCACGGCGGGCGCGTCGGCGGGCGACGTGGAGCGCTTCGTGCACGGCATGACCGTGGGCACGAACGCGCTGCTCGAGGGGCGCGTGGCCCGCACGGCGCTGCTGGCCACCGAGGGGTTCACCGACTTGGAGGAGCTTGGCCGGCAGGCGCGCCCGGAGCTGTACCGGCTGTGCGCGGGCCACCCGCCGCCGCTCGTGCCCCTCGAGCTGCGCGTGGCCGTGCCGGAGCGGACCGGGCCGGACGGCGTGCTGCGACCGCTTGACGAGGACGCGCTGGTGTCCGCGCTGTCGGCGGTCGAATGCGAAGCCGTTGCGGTGTGCCTCCTGTGGGGGTTCAGGCACCCAGGGCACGAGCGCCGGGCGGCCTCGCTCGTGGCGGAGGCACTCGGAGCGGACGTGCACGTCTCGACCTCGCACGAGACCGCAGGCGTGTTCCGCGAGTACGAGCGGTGCGTGACGACGATCGTGGACGCGGCGGTGTCTCCCCTGCTGCGCGGATACCTGTCCCGGCTGAGCGAGCGGGCGACTTCCGAAGGGCTCCCGGAGCCCGAGGTGATGCTCTCGAGCGGCGGCACCGCGAGCGCCGGCACGGCGGCGTCGCACGGGTCGTGGACGGTGCTGTCGGGACCGGCGGGCGGGGCGGTGGGAGCGGCCCGGGTGGCGGAGCAGGCGAACGGCGGCGGCGCCAACCGCACGGGCGCGGGCGCGGCTCGGCGGTCGAACGACGACGCCGGGGATCTCGCCGGCGCCGCCGTCGGCCTCGACATGGGCGGCACCTCATGCGACGTCTCGCTCGCGGTCGGCGGCGCCGCCGCCGTCGGC
This sequence comes from uncultured Thermoleophilaceae bacterium, assembly GCA_963733885.1. Classification (GTDB taxonomy): domain Bacteria; phylum Actinomycetota; class Thermoleophilia; order Solirubrobacterales; family Thermoleophilaceae; genus JACVRW01. The sequence goes on from CAVTES010000004.1 coordinate 412,616, forward strand.
CATGGCCGCGAGATCGGCGGGCGGGCGCTGGCGCTGCCGATGGTGGACGTCCACACGGTGGGAGCCGGCGGCGGCTCGATCGCCTGGCGCGACGCCGGCGGGGCGCTCCGTGTGGGGCCGCGCTCGGCCGGCGCCGAGCCAGGCCCGGCGTGCTACGGACGCGGCGGCGCGGAGCCGACCGTGACGGACGCCGACCTGCTTCTAGGGTGGCTCGACGCCGACTCGCCGCTCGCCGGCGACGTTCGCCTCGACAGGGAGGCGGCACGGCGCGCGGTGGGAGATCTCGCCGGGGAGCTCGGGCTGGAGGTCGAGGAGGCGGCGGCCGGCATCGCGAGGGTGGCGAGCACTGAGATGGCGCAGGCCGTGCGGGTGGTGACGGTCGAGCGCGGAATCGACCCGCGCGAGATGGCGCTGGTGGCCTTCGGCGGGGCGGGGCCGCTGCACGCGGCGCAGATTGCGGACGAGCTCGGAATGCGGCGGGTGATCGCGCCGATCGCATCGGGAGTCCTGTCGGCCCTGGGGCTCGTGGTGTCGGAGCGCCGCCGCGACGTTGTGGAGAGCGTCCTGATTGGCGGCGAGGACCTGGCGAGCGAGGCGGTCGCGGAGGTGGTGGAGCGACTCGGCGAGCGCGCACAAAGCGACCTCACCCCGGGTGAGGGGTCAGACCCCTCACCCCGGGGGGAGACCCCTGAGCTGCGCGCGACCTATGACCTTCGGTATGCGGGTCAGGCCTTTGAGTTGTCCGTCGACGGCTCCCTCTCGCCCGAGCCCGACGATCTGCGCGCCGCCTTCGACCGAGCTCACGAAGAGCGGTACGGCTACGCCGATCCCCACGCCGAGTTGGAGCTTGTAACCGTGCGTGTCGCGGCCGCCCTGCCGGGCGCCGAGCCCCCGCCCGCCGAGCCGGCTCGGGCCGAGGGACGCGGCAGCCGCACCGTCCGCTTCGGGGACGACGATGTCGAGGCCCGCGTGCTCGGTCCCGGCGAGGCCGAGCTCGACGGCCCGGCCGTCTTCGAGCTGCCTGGTGCCACGCTCGTCGTGCCGCCCGGCTGGCGGGCCCGCGCCGACGCCGATGCCGTGGTGCTGGAGCGATGAGCGGCCTCGACCCCGTCGCCCTGCAGGTCATGCTCGGCGCCCTTCGGGCGGCCTGCGACGAGATGGGCGCGGTGCTCGTGCGCTCGGCCCACTCGGCCAACATCAAGGAGCGCCGCGACGCGTCCACCGCGCTCTTCGACGAGCGTGGGCGCATGGTGATGCAGGCGGAGCACATTCCCGTGCACCTGGGCGCGATGCCCTCGGCCGTGGCCGCCGTGCTCGACGAGTACCACGAGCCCGGCGTCGCCTGGATCCTCAATGACCCCTACCGCGGCGGCACGCACCTGCCGGACATCACCGTGATCGCGCCGCTCTTCCACGAGACCGAGCTCGTCGGCTTTGCCGCCAGCCGCGCGCACCACGCCGACGTGGGCGCCGCCGAGCCGGGCAGCATGCCGGCGCACTCACGGGCATTGGAGGAGGAGGGTGTGGTGATCCCGCCCACCCGTCTCGACGAGGCCACGCTCCGAGACCTCACAGAGCGGATGCGCAACCCCCGCCAGCGCGAGGCCGACCTGAGAGCGCAGCTCGCCGCCGGTCGTGCCGGAGCCGAGCGGGTGGGCGCTCTGATCGACCGCGTCGGCCTGGCCGCCTACCGCGACGGCATGGAGGAGACACTCGACTACGCCGAGCGTCGCACCCGCGCGCGGATCGGCGAGCTCGAGGACGGTGTGCGGCAGGCGACGGACGTGCTGGAGGCCGATGCCGGCGACGTCCAACTCCGGCTTCGCGCCACCGTCGAGGGCGAGCGGCTTACGCTCGATTTCTCCGGGTCGGCGGACCAGCACGAGGGCAACCTCAACTGCCCTCTCGCCGTGACCCTGTCCGCCTGCTATTTCGCCCTGCGAGTCCTCACCGACCCGGACGTGCCCCCCTGTGAGGGCGCCTACCGCCCGGTCACCGTGATCGCGCCCGAGGGCTCGCTCCTGAACGCACGTCCGCCTGCGGCGGTGGCGGCGGGCAACGTCGAGACGTCCTCCCGCGTCGCCGACCTCGTGCTCGGCGCATTCGGACACGCCCTCGGCCAGGGCACCATGAACAACCTCACCCTCGGCAACGACGACTTCACCTACTACGAGACTCTCGGCGGCGGCCAGGGCGCCTGCGCCGACGCCGACGGCCCGAGCGCCGTGCACGTCGCCATGTCCAACACCCTGAACACCCCGATCGAGGCACTGGAGCTCGAGTTCCCGCTTCGGGCCGTCGAGTACGCCGTGCGGCGCGGCTCCGGCGGCACCGGACGCCACAGGGGCGGTGACGGCGTGGTGCGCGAGCTCGAGGCGCTCTCCGAGATGCGGTACTCGCTCATCACCGAGCGCCGCGGCCACGCCCCGCCGGGGGCGGACGGCGGCGAGCCGGGAGCGCCCGGCAGGAACCTGCTGAACGGCGAGGAGCTACCCGCGAAGGCCTCGGGCGGCCTGAAGCCCGGCGACCGCCTCCGCCTCGAGACGCCCGGCGGGGGTGGCCACGGCTCGCCCTGAGCGAGCCGCGCCGGCCCTCAACCCGCCCGCGCCGCGTGCTCGGCCCGCGCGTCCGCGCCCGGCAGGCGCTTCGCCAGCCACTCCCGCCACACCGGTTCCTCGCGGGCCACCGCCTCGGGTCCGGCGTCGCCGTACAGGTAGCCGCGCACGAAGATGAGGGTCGGTCCCTTGAAGTCGAACGCGAAGACCTCGACGAGACCCGGCGCCGGGTCCTCCGCCCGCACGACGATGCCGCGCTCCTGCATGGTCTCCACGATCCCCCGCACCCTCGGCGCGCCGGCCGCGGTCTCGACCGTGTCGCCCTCGCTCGCCCCGGCGAGCCCGAGCCCGCCGGCCACCGCCTTCCACGCCGCATCGGCGGGATCCTCGGTCTCCGCCAGCACGAAGAGCGACGAGGCCGGCAGCCCGCGGTAGTGCGTCAGGTACAGGCGCAGGTTGTCCAGCCCCTGGCGCCAGCCGTCCTCGGTCGGCTCGATCTCGTCGGCCCAATCGGACGCGTTCGAGAACAGCCCGGACGCGAGCCGCACCACGCAGGTGCCGCCCGCGCGGGCCTCCACGAGGATCTCTGTCGCCCATGGCGGGGGGTCGGGACGGTCCGGATGCCAGTCGCGCTCCTCGTACGCGAAGCGTCGCGGCGGCTCCCATGTAGTCACGGTGCCGGTCGACTCGCCGAATGGTCCGTGGTCGGTCTTGATCGTTCCGCCCTCGCGCCCCTCCACCTCGGCCGGGACGAACCAGCACTCGATGCCCGGTCCGGTCGCGATCGCCTCCCACACCTCCTCGGGCGTGCCGGGAACCTCGACCTCGACCCGGACCACGCGGGCGTCGGTGTCGTCTTGGGGGGTCATGCGTCCTCCTCTGAATCGGGTGTCTGCGGAAGGGGGTGAGCCGCCACCAGCAGCCGATGACTGCGCCCGCCGGGCGCGGCCACGTCGTGGTAGCGGGAGACGAGCGCTGTCACGGCGCCGGTCAGCTCCTCCGTGAAGGCGGCCCGCTCGGCGGCGCTTCGGAAGCGGATCTCGGTGTCGAGGGCGAGAACGGGTAGGCGCTTTCCCGTCCGCTCGGCGCGGCGCGCGAGCCCGGCCACCTCCCGCACGACCCGCGCCGCCAGGGCGATCAGGTAGCGGGCCGACAGACGGTCCTGCGTGCGAGCCGGGTCAGACGCGGCCTCGCCGAGCGCACCGGGCGACACCACGTACGAGGCGGCGGTGGCCACCAGCAGACGCTCGGTCAGCCCGCCCCAGCGGCGCTCGCCGGCCGGCCGGACGAGCCCGTGGGCCTCGAGCGTCCGCAGGTGATAGTTGACCTTCTGCCGCGACAGCCCGACCCGCTCGGCCAGCGCGGCCGCGGAGGCGGGCTCGGCCAGCTCGGACAGGAGCCGCGCGCGGATGGGGTCGAGCGCGACGGCCGCGGCGGCGGGATCCTCAATCACATCGACGTCCAACCTTCGGCCGGGCTCCTCGAGGAGCTCGAGATCGAGCGTGCTCACCCCCCACACTCCAGCATTGACAAACTTAGTTGTCAAGGCTTCGGCCACCGACGAAACGGGGCGAACTTGCGGGAGCGTGTACTAGCTTCACGGGCATGGACAACCCCCGCCGAATCGCGTTCGCAGGCCTAGGGATCATGGGCGCCCCGATGGCCGCCAACCTCGTCCGAGCCGGCCTCGAGGTCGCCGTCTACACGCGCACCCAGGAAAAGGCCGAGCGCTTCGCCGCCGAGCACGACGGCGCGCGCGCCGCGGCCACCCCCGCCGACGCCGCAAGCGACGCGGACGCGTTCGTCAGCATCGTGCCCGACGCCCCGCAGGTCGAGGAGATCCTCTTCGGGAACGACGGCGCCGCGGCCGCGCTGCCCGACGGCGCGCTGGTGGTCGACATGTCCACCATCGCCCCCACCGCCTCCCGACGAATCGCGGAGATGCTCGCTCCGCACCCCTACGTCGAGGCCCCCGTCTCCGGCTCGAAGCCGAAGGCCGAGGACGGCACGCTCACGATCATGGCCGGCGCCTCGCCCGAGGACTTCGAGAGGGCCCGCCCCCTCTTCGACATCCTCGGAGAGCGCATCGTCCACGTGGGGCCCGTGGGACACGGCCAAATGGCCAAGCTGCTCACCAACACCATGGCCGCCGTCAACGCCGCCGCACTGGCCGAGTGCGTACGCGTGGCCAAGGCCGCCGGCCTCGAGCAGGAGGCCTTCCTCGAGGTGGCGAGCGGCAGCGCAGGCGCGAGCGCGATGGCCACGCTCAAGGGGCCGCTCATGTTCGAGGAGCGCTTCGAGCCCGCCCTCTTCAAGCTCGAGCACATGCTCAAGGACGTGCGCCACTGCATCGCGGAGGCAGAGGCCCTCGGAATCGAGCTGAAGCTGGGCGCCCTGGCCGAGACGCTCTACTCACACGCCGCCGAAAACGGCCAGGGCGAGAAGGACTTCGCTGCCGTATACGCCGCGCTCTAGTGCGCTTCGGCACGAAATTTCCCTTGAAACCGGGAACCTCTTTGGTAAGAATGAGCCGCCCGCGCTTTCCCGCCCCGTAGCGAGCAATAGCCGGCGCGGATCTTGGAGGTTCCCTCGTCTATGCCAGTCGCATTCAAGGAATGGGCCGTAACCGTGCGCGCGCTCGCCGAGGGCGAGCAGCTACTCACGCTCCGCAAGGGCGGAATCCGTGAGGAGAACAAGCATTTCGAGATCGAGCACGACCGCTTCTTCCTCTATCCCACGTTCGACCACCAGCGCAACGACTGCATCCGGGACGCCCACGTGCCCGAGCTCGGCCGCGCGCTCGAGGAGGGCGTCTGGCCCGAGAACGAGCCTCCGGCCCGGGCGCTGGTCCAGGACGGCGGGATCCCCCAGCCCGATCGCGTGCGAATACGAGCCTGGGCCGAGGTCTCGGCGAGCTACCTGATCACCGATCCGCGCGCGATCGACGCGCTGTCTCCCTATTACGTCTGGACGACCGACTACGCGGAGAAGCGGCTCGCCTGGAAGCGCCGCCACCCGCTCCATGTGATCGTCCTTCGGACATACCGGATCCCGCGGCCCGTCACGGTCAAGGTGCGACCCGAGTATCACGGCTGCCGCTCCTGGATCGAGCTCTACCGCGACCTCCCGTTCGAGGGCACCCCGGTGCTCTCCGACGAGGAGTTCGAGCGCGCCTCCGAGGAGATCGAGGCGATCGCCTCGGACGCCGTTCCCGTCCTCGCGTAGGCGTAGCGCCCCCCGATTAGTTCGGCTCGTTCGCCGGGTCCAAGGGGACATGAGCGAACCGCAGATCGAAGAGCGGGCCGAACGGCCCTACCTTGGGATCCGCAGCGAGGTGCCGGCCGGCGGGATCCGGTCCGTGGTGGATCGCGCGTTCCCGCAACTGTTCGGGTGGCTGGGAGAGCGCGGGATCCAGCCCTCCGGGCCGCCCTTCATCCGCTATCACGAGGTGGACGGAGCGGGCGAGCCGCTCGACATCGAGTCGGCCGCCCCGGTGTCCGATGCCGGGGCAGCGCCGGACGAAGGCCCGGTGCGCGCCGGCGTTCTTCCGGCGGGCCGGTATGTGACCCTCCTGCACGTCGGGCCGTACACGCACGACAGCGTGCCCGACCTCCGCGACGCCCAGGCCGCCCTCAAGGACTGGACCGAGGAGCACGGCATCGTGTGCAGCCGCCCTTCCGATCGCGGCGAGTCGCTGCCCTGCTGCGTGGAGCACTACCGCATCGGGCCGCCGATGGAGGCGGACTGGACGAAGTGGGAGACGGAGCTCGCCTACCTGATCGTGGAGGGCTGACCCCCTCGCACACGGTCGGCCTGCTCCAGTTGGAGACGGGCCGCCTCGCGCATCACGTCACGCATGACCGTGAGGTGCTCCTCCGTCAGGTCGCGGAGCAGGGCATCCCCGGACGCCGCGAGCGGGCCGTAGAGCTCCCCGGTCAGCTCCTGCATCCGGTCGGTGATCTCCACCAGCACGCGGCGGCGGTCGCCCTCGTCGCGCACGCGCCTGACGTACCCGACTCGCTCGAGGCGGTCGAGCGCGGCGGTCACCGCCCCGGGGCTGAGATGGCCCGCCTTGGCGAGCTCGCCGGCGCTCATCCGCCCCGCCATCTGGAGCACGTCGAGCAGCCTGCTGTCCGTACGATGGATCCCGAGGAATTCCGCCGCCGCCTGGTCCATCGTGTCGCCGGCCTGGCCGTTCAGTCGGAAGGCCTCCCGGACCTCAGAGATCAGCTGCTCACGTTTCTTTGACACTGATCACACTTCTTTGATCCTCAAAAGATTTGATGATAGAATAATCGCCGTCGTCGAAAGAACTCTAGCGGAGGACGTCTGACATGACCAATGCAATCGAGGCGACAGCCCTCGTGAAGAGATACGGAGAGGTTCAGGCACTCGACGGCCTGTCCTTCTCGGTGCCCGAGGGCGTGGTCTTCGGGCTGCTGGGCCCGAACGGCGCGGGCAAGTCCACGACGGTGAAGATCCTCACCACCCTGAGCCGCGCCAACGAGGGCGAGGCACGCGTGGGCGGCCACGACGTGGTCGCGGACGCCGAGAAGGTGAGGCACCTGATCGGCGTGGTCGCGCAGAAGTCCGGCCTCGACCCGGAGGCCACCGGGCGCGAGAACGCGCAGCTGCAGGGCCAGATCTACGGCATGCACGGGCGGGAGCTGGACGAGCGGATCGACGAGCTGCTCACACGCTTCGGCCTTGCCGACGCCGGCGACCGGCTGGTCCGCGGCTACTCCGGCGGCATGCAGCGCCGGCTCGACATCGCGCTCGCGCTGGTCCACCGGCCGCGGGTGCTGTTCATGGACGAGCCCACCACCGGGCTTGATCCCGAGGTGCGGGCCAGCATGTGGCAGGAGATCTCCCGCCTCGCGCGCGAGGAGGGGCTCACCGTCCTCCTCACGACGCACTACATGGAGGAGGCCGACGAGCTGACGTCGCGGCTCGTGATCCTCGACCGCGGACGGATCGTGGCCGAGGGCACGCCGGAGGAGCTGAAGGGCGAGCTGCGCGGAGACGCCGTGCACGTCGAGCTCGGCCAGCCCGAGGTGAACGGGCGGGTGCAGACGGCGCTGGACGAAGTGCCCGGCATCCGCGAGGCCGCCGTCGAGGGCCGCCTGCTTCACGCGCGCGCGGACAACGGCGCGCGGGCCGTGCCGGCCGTGCTGCATGCCCTCGAGAGCAACGGAATCGCAGTCGCCGCCGTGACGGTCGCCCGGCCGTCGCTCGAAGACGTGTATCTGCGCTACGCGGGCCGCACGTTCAGCGAGGCGGAGACGGAGAAGGAGGACAACCGATGACCGCCGTACAGCACTCCTCGTACATGATGATCCGCTACATGCGGGCGCTCGCACGCCAGCCCGCGTGGATCTTCGTGACGCTCGTGCAGCCCGTGATCTGGCTGCTCCTGTTCGGCGCGCTGTTCGAGCGGACCGTGGACATCCCCGGGTTCGCGAGCGACTCCTACATCGAGTTCCTCGCACCCGGCGTGATCGTGATGACCGCGTTCTTCTCGGCCGGCTGGAGCGGGATGGGGATGATCCAGGACTACGACCGCGGCATCCTCGACCGCTTCCTGAGCTCGCCGGTGAAGCGGGTCGCGCTCGTGGCGGGCCCGCTGATGCAGAACGCGCTGGTGATCCTGGTCCAGTCGGTGATCATCGTGGTCCTCGCCCTGATCCTGGGCGCGAGCTTCCCGAACGGTGTGCTCGGCGTGCTTGCGCTGATCGTGCTCTCCTCGATCCTCGGGGCCGGCTTCGGCGCGCTCTCGAACGGCCTGGGCCTGGTCTTCCTGAAGGAGGACAGCCTGATCGCCACGATGGTGTTCCTCCAGCTGCCGCTGACGTTCCTGTCGGGTGCGTTCATGCAGGAGGACCTCCAGCCGGGGTGGATGCAGACCGTGTCCGACTTCAACCCCGTGAACTGGGCGATCGAGGCGGGCCGCAACGTGGCGATGGAGGACCTCGACTGGACGCTCGTGCTCACCCGCACCGGCCTCCTGGTCGCGTTCCTGATCGCGGCGGGCGTGTTCGCCACGCGAGTGTTCCGCACCTACCAGCGCTCGATCTAGTCGCGGTAGCGATCCAGCACGCGCAGCTCGCGCCACGGCAGCGTCCGGACCGTCCGCCCGCTGTCGAGCTCGAGCACGTGAATGCGGCGCCGCCCGGCCCGCTTCGCCTCGACGTAGGCGTGGCGGCCGGCGGCGCCGCGCACGATCACGTCCGCGCCCTCGAAGCGCGCGAAGCGGGGTGCCCCGGCCGTGTCGTAGGCGCGCACGCCGATTCCATCCAGCCCGTCGTTCCCCATCGACCAGCGCCGGGCCAGCACCAGGCCGCCGGCGACCGAGAAGGCCTGCGCCTCGGCGTCGACGGTCCTCACGGTCCAGCTCCATGGGTCGATCAGGCGCAGCCCGAACGGGATCGGCCGCTGCACGAGGGGCCTCCGCGTGGCCGGCCGATCCTCGCCCGTCACCGCGATGGCCCCGTTGGCCAGCACCTCCGCAAAGCGCGTGCGCACGTGCACCGGCTCGCCCTTCCCGTGCGCCCGCGGCTCGATCAGGTCGCGCAGGCTCTGGAGCGCGGTGCGCGGCTCGCGCAGCTCGTGGTACTCGAGCGTCCACGAGCGCAGGTTCACCTCGGCCACCTGCACCCCGTCGGTCGACACGACGTAGGCGCGGTCGCCGCTCCAGTCCACCGCGAGCGCCGGTGTCAGGTCGCGCACGGGCCCGTTCCCGCCGTCGCTCCAGCCCGCCAGGATCCGGGTGAGCCTCAGCTCGCGCAGCCGGCCGCTGACGTCGTATGACACCAGTCGCGCGTGGCCCGGCCGCGCGCTCCCTCGCGCTGCGGCCAGTACCACGACCCGCCGGCCGTGGGCATCCCACACGCGCGCCAGTCCGCGCCAGTCGGAGCGACGGACGACACGGCGCGCAACGGGGTCGAGCACGAGCGGCGAGGCGGCGAGGGAATGAGCGCCCGACAGCACCAAGAGCCGCCGGCGGCTCGGCCACGTCAGGCCGCTGGTCCCCCCGTAGCCGGACCGGCGCGCTTCGGGCACTTCGATCTCGCCGAGGGAGCGCCAGCGGCGAAGATCGACCAGCTCGATCGTGTTGCCCATGTCGCTCCCGATCGCGAGCCGCGTGCCGTCCGGCGAGAGGGCGTAGTCGGAGACGAAGTCCTCCTCGAGCCACAGAGGCCGACCCACCCGCCTCAGGCTGCCGGGCCGCACCAGCTGCAGCCTCGCCGGCCCGCTGAACTCGTACGCGGCGAGCAGAGCACCGTCACGAGCCTCGATCGACCTGGCGGGGGCCGAAACGGCGCGCAGATCCGGGGGGCCCCCACCTGCGCAATGGCAAGGCCGGAGGCAGCCAGCAGGCCGAGCAGCAGTAGGACTCTCATACCCTCATGTACGCCTGCCGCGGGCGGGAGGTTCCCGTGCCAGAGTTCCCGCCGTGCCGTGGGTCGAGTCGCATTCGCTCTCCTTCTCCGCGCGCCACGACTCCTCGCAGGCCGAGGACGCGGCGACCGTGCTCGCCGCGCTCGAGGCGCTGCGCGACGAGCTGGACGGCCTTTTCGACCGCACGCCCGGCGAGGTGGCGGTGGTGCTCCACCCGCGCTCCTGGGCGCTCGCGCTGGCGCATCCGTGGCTGCCGCTGGCCCGCCTGAGGGCCGCCCCGGCGAGCCGGCGCTACTTCGCCGGCTGGTTCGGCGAGTACGAGATCCACGTGCTCTCGCCCCCCGCGCTCGAACGGCGCGCCTCGGGGGTGCCGGGCTCGAGGCAGGCGCTGCTCCTCTCCCCCGAGCACGAGTACGCCCATCTCGTGGTGGGGGCGAACAACCCGGAGCTGCCGCCTCCGTTCTCCCCGGGCGCCTTCCGCCAGTACGTGCGGTGGGCATGGCTGTGCGAGGGGGCGGCGTGCTGGCTCGCCGGGCAGGTGCCCCACCTGAGGCCGGCGATCGTGCGCCGCCTGCGCGAGGGGGGCCCGCCCGCCTTCCCGCCCGACGTCCGCGACGCCATGCTGCTCGGCGGCACGCTGTTCGACCTGCTCGAGCGCGAGCGCGGCGCCCGGGCCGCCACCGCCCTCGCTACGAGCCCGCTCGACCGCGGGACGCGCTCGGTCCTGGCGGACGCCTTCGGGCGCGGGCTGGCGGGCGTGGAGCGCGACTGGCGCGCCTCGCTCGAGTCGCTCAGCGCGTCCTGAGGCAGCCTTTTAGCATGGATCCAGGCCTTAGAGCCCGAGGGTCTTGGCGATGATGTTCTTCTGGATCTCCGACGTGCCGCCGTAGATCGTCCCGACCACGGCCGAGCGCAGGTAGCGCTCCATCGGGTATTCGGTGGCGTAGCCGTAGCCGCCCATGATCTGAACACCCTCGAGCGCGCAGCGCTTAGCCAGCTCGGTCGCGGCCAGCTTCGCCATCGACGCCTCCTGGGGCAGCATGCGGCTCGGGTCCTCGTCGGTCAGCGACGCCACCCAGCGCACCAGCAGCCGCACCTGCGCGATCTCCGTCGCCAGCTCGGCGAACTTGTGCGAAATCGCCTGGAAGCTGCCGATCGGGCGCCCGAACTGGCGGCGCTCCTTGGAGTAGGCGAGCGCGTCGTCGAAGGCGCGCTGCGCCAGGCCGAGCGAAGTTGCGGCCAGGATCGTCCGCTCGTAGTTGAGCCCGGCCATCAGCTGCGTCCAGCCGCCGCCCTCGACCCCCAGGAGCGCCTCCTCGGGCACGCGCACGCCGTCGAGGTGGAGCTCGTTGGTCTCCTCCCCCCCGAGCGTGGGGATCGGGGTGATCGTGAAGCCCTCGGCGTCGCGCGGGACCAGGATCATCGACATGTCCTCGTGGCGGTCCCCCTCGCCGGTGCGGCACACGATCAGCGTGTGGCTGGCGCGGTGCGCGTAGGAGCACCACATCTTCGCCCCGTCGAGCACGTAGCCCCCGTCCTCGCGGCGCGCCTTCGTCTTCAATGCCGCGACGTCCGAGCCGGCCTCCGGCTCCGACATGGCGATCGCCAGCGTGCCGCCCTTCACCACCCGTCCGAACAGCTCGCGCTTCTGCTCCTCGGTGCCGAAGCGGTTGAGCGCCCCGACCACGATCAGCGTCACCCCGTATGCGCTCACCGGGATGCGCCCGCGGGCGACCTCCTCGAGGAAGAGCGTGGCGTCCACGAAGCTGCCGCCGGACCCTCCGTACTCCTCCGGGATCTGAAGGCCGTACCAGCCGAGCTCGCCCATGCGGGCGGCCACCTCGGGCGAGTGGCCGTCGTGCTCGGGCGATTCCAAGCGCTCGCGGGCGGCGAAGTCGCGGATCGCCTCGACGAAGGCCGTCTGCTCGTCCGTCAGCCTCAAGCTTCGACCGGCTCGCGCGGCTTGAAGCGGTTCAGCTCCCGCACCGCGATCACCATCTTGTGGACCTCGTCGGGGCCGTCTGCGATGCGCAGCCAGCGGCCCTGGCGCCACATCGCCGCGAGCGGCGTGTCGTCGGACATCCCGAGCGCGCCGTGAACCTGCATCGCCCGGTCGAGCACCCGCTGATGCATCTGCGCCGCGATCACCTTGATCATCGAGATCTCCTGGCGGGCAGCGCGCTTGCCCTCGGTGTCCATCTTCCAGGCGGCGTGCAGCACCATTAGGCGGGCCGAGTCGATCTCCATGCGGGACTTGGCGATGAAGTCCTGCACGAACTGCTTCTCGGCGAGCGGCCCGCCGAAGGAGCTGCGGTCGTGCGCGCGGCGGCACATCAGCTCGAAGGCCCGCTCGGCGGAGCCGATCGCCCGCATGCAGTGGTGGATGCGCCCCGGGCCGAGCCGGTCCTGCGCGATCGCGAAGCCGGCGCCGCGCTCGCCCAGCAGGCTGTCGGCGGGCACGCGACAGTCCTCATAGAGCACCTCCCAGTGGCCGGGGCCCTCTTCGTGGCCCATCACCGGCACCGGGCGCACACCGGTGAAGCCGGGGTTGTCGACCGGGACGAGGATCATGCTGGCCCGCTTGTGGGGCGGGGCCTCCGGATCGGTGACCACCATGGCGATCGCCACCGCGGCCCCGTTGTAGCCCGACGTGAACCACTTGTGGCCGTTTATGACCCACTCGCCTGTGCCCGACTGGGTGTCTCCGTCGAGCTCCGCACCGGCGGCGAGCCCGGTCGGGTCCGAGCCGCTCGTCTCCGGCTCGGTCATCGAGAAGCAGGAGCGGATGGCGCCCTCGACCAGCGGCTGAAGCCAGCGCTCGCGCTGCGCCTCCGTGCCGTGCTCGGCGAGAATCTCCATGTTGCCGGTGTCCGGCGCGGAGCAGTTGAACACCATCGGTGCCACCGCGCTGCGGCCCATCAGCTCGCAGAGCATCCCGTACTCCCAGTTGGTGAGCCCGGGGCCGAAGCGCTCGTCCGGCAGGAACAGGTTCCACAGTCCCTCGTTCCTCGCGCGCTCACGCAGCTCGACGAGGACGGCCGGGTACGGCACGCCGGGCGCGACCTCGCGGTCGAGCGCCTCCACCGCCTCGCGCTCGACCGGGTCCACGTGGTCCTCCATGAACCCGCGGACGCTGTCGAGCAGGGAGACGACGCGTTCGGACGGGGCGAAGTCCATGGGGCGCCGAAGCCTACCGGGGCGTGATTGCATACCGGGCATCGGTCCCGACCCGCAAGCCGCCGCGCGCGACCTGTACGCGCGCCTCATCGAGGCGTGGAACGGGCACGACGCGCGCGCGTTCGGCGCGCTGTTCGCCGCCGACGGTGTCTCGATCGGGTTCGACGGGAGCCAGGCGGTCGGCGATGGGATCCGCGAGCACCTCGAGGCGGTGTTCGGCGACCACCTGACGGCTCCTTACTTCGCAAGGGTTCGCGAGGTCCGGGCGCTCGGCGAGGACGTGGTGCTGCTGCGCGCGATCGCCGGCATGGTGCCGCCTGGAGGCGATTCGGTGAACCCGGAAGCAAACGCCCTTCACTCGCTGTTGGCCGAGGGCCGGGGCGGGAAGTGGCGCATCGCTCTCTTCCAGAACACCCCCGCCCAGTACCACGGCCGGCCGGAGCTGGTGGAAAGCCACACGGCCGAGATCGAGGAGGTGCGCGCCGCGGGGGCGACGATCGGCTAGACCCCGCCCTGGAGGGCCCGGCCTCGGGCACGAGCACGTCGCCGCGGGCCCGCGGCGACGATCCGCCACGTCGAAGCCGCCCGCGACGTGTACGACCGGCTCATCGCGGCGTGGAAGGCGCACGACGCACTCCGGTCGATCGGCGCCGGCGCGGCGCTGCTTTGGGCGATCGTGGGCTCGAGGCAGGGACCCGGCACGAACGGGCGCCGGTTTCGCCGTCAGCGCCTCAGCGTCAATTCCCGGGACACGCTCATGCTTTTGCCGCTCTTCGGGGTGAAACGGACCCGGAGCGTGACCTTCACGGAGCGCACGCGCCGCAACATACGGCGGGCCTTGCGAGTGAGCTTGACTCGCATCGCCACGTCGCCCGCGGCCATCGGATTCAGCCGGGCACGGCCGATCGCGACCTGACGCGCGGACGCGAGGCGAAGGCGACTTGCGGCCCGCGCGCCCAGGGAGGCGGTCGCCCTGAGCCTTCCCGCCGCCGGAACCGTCGCGCGGGCGACAATGCCGCGCGCGAGGGCGGCGCGGAGATGCTGCGTGGCTCCGAGCGAGATCGCGAACGGGGGCGCCGGCGACGCGGGGACGACACCGCCACCGGTGGTGCCGCTACCAGCGCTGCCGGCACCGCCGCCGCCGTTTGACGGCGACATCGGTCGGAGGATGTTCTCGCACTGCGAGGCGTCCAGGAGGAGGTCGCCGGAGTCGATCTCTGCGGAGTCGCTGCCAAGTGAGCAGCGGACTTGGTCGACGACGCCGTCGCGTGCGAGCAGCACGTCGTTGTCGAGCCCGCCATCGTGCAGGTCCGCGCCAGGGCCGCCAGCGATCGAGTCGTTGCCGGTCCCTCCCATGAGTGTGTCGTCGCCGCCCTCGCCGAGGAGGCCGTCGTCGTCCTGTAGGCCTTGCAGCGTGTCGTTGCCGGCGCCGCCGGCGAGCTGGTCGGTGCCGAAGAACCCTTCGAGCACGTCGTTGCCGCCGCCGCCATCCATGCTGTCGTTGCCGTAGCCTCCCTGCAGCTCGTCGGCGCGCTGACTACCGATCAGCACGTCGTTGTTGCCGGTGCCTTCGACGACCTCGACGTCGCCCAGCGGCCCGACGTTGTCCGCCTCGGTGTCAGCGCCGTCGTTGGCGACGCCGTCGAGGGTGATCGTCACGGGCCACGTGCCGCCGCGCGAGCCGTAGTCGGCGGTATCCCTGCCGGCTCCGCCGGTCAGCACGTCGCCGCGGTAGACGCCGGTGAGCATGCCGTCGTCGTGCAGCACGTCGTCCCCGTCCTGTCCCTGGAAGAAGTCGGCGCCCCGCTCACCCCAGAGGTCGTCTGCGTCGGCGCCGCCCGAGAGCATGTCATTACCGTCGTCACCGTAGATCGTGTCGGCGCCCGCACCGCCCTGGATCTCGTCCCAGCCCGGACCCCCGCGAGCCTCGTCGACCCCGGGCCCGAGGTCGAGCTCGTCGTCCCCCTCTCCGGATCTGACCTCGTCGTCGCCGCCACCCGCCGCGATCGTGTCGTCGCCGCCATACGTGTCGATCAGCTCTGGCCCCGAGCCCCCGATCACGACCGTTCGCCCGGGCGACTCGCTGGTGACGCCCTGGATCGCCCCCGAGCTGCCTTCACCGACGTCGGCCTCGACGGTCACGTCGTCGCCGACGCTCGCCTCGACGAACACGTTGTCGGCGCGGTCTGCCGTGACGAGGCGGATCCTCGTCACTTCGGTCGCCGGGCAGAAAACGGAACCGAGGAAGTCCGAGCAGGGCTCCACAGCGGTGAGCGTGACCCCAGGCGCATCGCCGAACACGAAGGACGGGTCGCCCAGAAAGTCCTTGTGCAGCCGGACGTCATTGGCCTCGCCCGGGGCCGCCTGGTACGTGATGACGCCGCCGCTCACCGCGACGCTCGCCGCGTCCGCCGCCGGCGGTGCCGCCAGAATCCCTGCCGCAACAAGGAGCGTGCCTGCGAGCACACGCCTGCGGCGATTGAGTAGTCCCCTGCGTGACATCAGTTCCTCCCAAGCCTCCTGGCCCCGGGCTTTCGGTGTCCCGGGACCACCACCTCGCCGACTGTACGACCAGCCCCCTCTCCGCGCCATCCGCCATGTGTCCAGCCCAAGCGCGGCGTTCACTCACAGCGAGGGACGCGAACGGCGGGCATGCCCCGGGGCCGGCTCGTCTACGCGGGGCCCTGAAGCAGCCAGGCGATCACCGCGGCGCTTGCTCCCCCCAGCACTATCCCGGCGATCAGCTTGACGGGGTTAGGGCGGCCGGACGCCTCCGCCGTCGGCGCCAGCTCGGCCTGGTGCAGCAGCTCGCGCGCGGCCTCGCTGCCCGCCTCGGGCACGAGCACGTCGCGCGGGCCCGCGGCGAGGAAGTCCGGCACGTCGAAGCCCGCCGTGCGGCGGAGCATGCTGGGGATCCCCTCCTCGAGCAGGAGCCCCTGGATCAGCTCGGCCTCGGCCTGGTTGCGACCGCCCGCCACACGCACCAGCCTGCCCTCGGTGTAGCGCGGCTCGATCTTGCGGGCGCGGCCGTGAGCCTCGCTGAGCGGCTCGTCGAGCGGCTCGCGGCCCGGCTGCACGAGCGGCATGCCGCAGCGGGAGCAGAAGGAGCGGTTCCCGGACCCGTGCTCGAGCCCGCAGGATGGGCATACCAGATCAGTCGACGTCAACGGTTTCCTCCGCCACGGCGCCGTCCGCGATGCGCCAGGCGCGCACGGTCGGCTCCCCGTCGAGCGAGACGATCCAGTAAGTCCAGCCGGGGTAATGCGCGAGGTTGATGTCGGTCTGGGACGGCTCCGCGGCGCTGCGCGGATGCGAGTGGTAGATCGCGACGCCGTGGCCCTCGTCCTCCAGCTCGTTGGCGGCGAAGAGACTGCGGTGGTCGAGCTCGTACCCGTAGGGCGACGCGCGCTCGTTGGTCGCTCGGAAGACCTCCTCGACCGAGCCGTCCCGCAGGCGCATGTACCCGCAGCACTCGTTGGGCGCCTCGTCGCGGGCGTGCGCAACGAGCTCGTCCCAGTCCGCGCGGGAGATCCTCACGGTGCGAAGGCTAGTGTGCGGCGGATGCCGTCTCGACTTACACGACGCGCGGCGCTGGGCGGCGCCGCTGCGGTCATGCTCGCCTCCTGTGGCGGCAGCGATCCGCCGCCCGCGGAAGGCCCCGAGGCGGGCTCGGGCGCGGCGATGCTCGGCTCGCTCGCGGCCTTCGAGCACGCCGCGGCGGTCGCGTGGGGGGCGATCGGCGAGCGGCTGCGGGGCGAGGCGAGCGGCTACGCGCGCACTATCCGCGCGCGCGAGGAGCGCCACGCGGAGCGGATCTCGGCGCTGATCCGGGAGCTGGGCGGCGAGCCCCCGGAGGGCCGCCCGCCCGCAGAGTACGCGCCGCAGTTCCCGCTGATGCGCGACGAGGACGAGGCCCTGCGGTTTGCCGCCGACCTTGAGGAGCAGCTGGTACGCGCGCACCTGGACGCGCTGCAGGTGCTCCCCCAGGAGGACC
Source organism: uncultured Thermoleophilaceae bacterium (assembly GCA_963733885.1). Classification (GTDB taxonomy): domain Bacteria; phylum Actinomycetota; class Thermoleophilia; order Solirubrobacterales; family Thermoleophilaceae; genus JACVRW01. The sequence goes on from CAVTES010000004.1 coordinate 429,740, forward strand.
AGCGCCGCGCGGTGGCGGAGATCGCCGCGGAGGAGGCCGAGGACCTCGCGGTGGTGTACGCCGTGAGCGGCGAGCCCGCGGCACAGCTCCCGTTCGTGACGGGCACGCAGTGAGCGTCGATCCGACGAGGCGGAAGGCGCTCGCGCTCGCCCTCGGTGGCGCCGTCGCCCTCGCCCGGCCCGCTGCGGCCGCCGCCCAACCATCCGACCTCGACCAGCTCGAGCGGCTGCTCGCCCTCGAGCAGCGGCTCCGGTCCCTCTACGAGGCCGCCCTCGAGCGGGACGCCATCGAGCCGGAGCTCGGCGAGACCCTCCTCGAGCACGAGCGCGAGCACGTCCGCGGCCTCGAGATGGCGCTTCGCGCCCGCGGCCGCCGCTCGCCGCACGCCACCGTTCCCCCGCCGCGGGTGGGCACAGCGTTCGTGAGCCGCCCCGCCTTCGCGCGCTTCGCAATCGACGTCGAGACCGAGGCCGTCGGGGCCTACGAGGAGGTGCTGGCCACGATCCACAGCACCCGGCTGCTCCTGCCGCTCGGCTCGATCATGACCTCGGGCGCGCAGCACGTCGTCGCCCTTCGGCAGGCGGCCGGCGACAGCCTGCTGGCCCCCGCCTGAGCCGGGCGCGACGTGCGGTAGCCTGAGCTGCATGCTCGCGTTCATCTCGGCACCGGGCCCGCTCGAGCTCCTCGTGATCCTCGGCATCGCGCTCATCGTCCTCGGCCCGAAAAAGCTGCCCGAGGCGGCCCGCTCCGTAGGCCGTGGGATGCGGGAGTTCAAGGAGACGCTGCAGGGCGCGAACGACTACGACGACGACCTCGACGAGGATCGTCCCCGCAGCAAGCCGGTCCCGTAGCCGGGCGCGCCCGGACTACCAGAAGGAGCCGGTTTCCAGGACGCCCTCGGCCTCGAGCTGCTCGATCGACTTCGCGTAGACGCCCGAGCTGAGGTACTTCCAGCCGTCGTCGGGGGCGACGAAGACGATGTTGCCGTCGTCGAGCTCGCTCGCCATCCGGACGGCGATCGACGCGATCGCCCCGCTCGACACGCCCAGGAAGAGGCCCTCCTCGTCGAGCAGCCGCTTGGTCCAGACGATCGAGTCGCGGTTCGACACGAAGATCTTCCGGTCGAGGAGCGAGAGGTCGAGGATCGGCGGGATGTAGCCGTCCTCGAGGGAGCGCAGGCCCTGCACGAGCTCGCCCTGGAGCGGCTCGGCGGCCACGATCAGCGTCTCGTCGTTCTCCTCCTTGAGCCGCCGGGCGTTCCCCATCAGCGTCCCGCCCGTGCCGAGCCCGCCCACGAAGGCGGTCACCTCGTCCAGCTCCTCGAGGATCTCGACTGCGGTGCCGTTGTAGTGGGCGTCCGGGTTCGCCTGGTTCCCGTACTGGTAGGGCATGTAGTACGAGGAGTCGGCTTCGGCCATCTCGAGCGCCACGGCCACCGCGCCGTTCGAGCCCTGCTCGCCGGGCGAGTACTCGATCTCGGCGCCGTACATGCGGAGCAGCTGGGTCCGCTCGGACGTGACGTTGTCCGGCATCACGACCTTGAGCGGGTAGCCCTTGCGCGAGCAGATCATCGCCAGCGAGATCCCGGTGTTGCCGGAGGTGGGCTCGAGGATCGTCTGCCCGGGTGCGATCAGCCCGTCCTCCTCGGCGCGCTCGATCAGCGAGCGCGCGACGCGGTCCTTGACCGAGCCGGTCGGGTTGTAGCTCTCGAGCTTGGCGTAGATGCGCACGCCAGGCTGGGGGCTCAGGCGGCGCAACTCGACCAGCGGCGTATTGCCGATGGCCTGGACGATGTCGCCGTACTTGCCCCCGCAAGGCCGGGTGTCGAGTCCGGGCTCGAGCACTTCAGAAAGTGTAGTACGGTGCCGCGCCGTGGTGCAGGGGAACGTGTTCCTGACCGGGTATCCCGGCTTCATCGGCCGCCGCCTCGCCGACCGCCTCGTGGAGGGCGGCGCCCTTGTGACCGCTCTCGTGGAGCCTCGCATGGCCGGCGCCGCGCGCGAGGCCTCGGGCGGCCGCGTGGAGGTTGTCGAGGGAGACATCGCGCAGAGAAGGCTTGGCCTGGCCGACGCCGACTGGGAGCGGCTGACCGCCGAGGTCCTGCACGTCTTCCACCTCGCCGCCGTCTACGACCTCAGCGTGCCGCTCGAGCTGGCCCAGCGAGTGAACGTGGACGGCACCGGCAACGTGCTCGAGCTGTGCCGCGCCTGCGAGCGGCTCGAGCGGCTCAACTACGTCAGCACGGCCTACGTGGCGGGCGTGCGCCGCGGGATCGTCTACGAGCACGAGCTCGCGCTCGGGCAGGACTTCAAGAACCACTACGAGTCGACCAAGTTCCAGGCCGAGGTGTGGGTGCGCCAGGAGCTCGACCGCGTGCCCACCACGATCTACCGGCCGGCGATCGTGGTCGGGGACTCGCGCACCGGCGAGACCCAGAAGTTCGACGGCCCCTACTTCATGCTGCGGGTGATCTCCTACACGGAGCGGCACGGCCTGCCGATCCCGCAGTTCGGGCGCTCGAACGCCCCTTTCAACGTCGTCCCGGTGGACTTCGTGCTCGACGCCATGCTCGCCGGCGCACGGGAGCCTGCCGCGGTCGGCCAGACCTTCCACCTGGTCGACCCCGAGCCAGTCACCGCGGCCGAGCTGCTGCGGATCCTTGCCCGGGCCTATGCGGGCCGCGCGCCGAGCTACCGGCTCCCGTCACGGGCGATCGAGGCGGCCCTGCGCGTGCCCGGCGGTGCGGGAGGCGTTCGGCGGCGCGCCGCGGGAGTCGATCCGCTACCTGAACCACCCGGTCCGGTTCGACATGCGCCGCGCCTCCGACGTGCTGGGCGGCGCGGCCGGCCTACGCGTGCCGCGCTTCGCGGAGTACGCGCCGGCGCTGGTGCGCTTCTTCCGCGAGCACGAGAACGACCCGGCCTACTCGGTGAGAACCGTGTCCTCGTGCGAGTAGGCGGGCGCGCAGCAGCAAAGGAACCGCAGCGGCTCGTCACCGGTGGCCCAGACCTTGTGCCGCATGCCCGGGGCGATGACCACGGCATCGCCGGCCCGGATCTCGCGCTCGTCGGTCGCGAGTCGCATGCGGCCGCGCCCCTTCGTGAAGAAGTAAATCTCCTCGGTCTCCCGGTGGAAGTGCTCCACGGTGGTGCCGCCCGGCGGAACGGTGGCCTCGGCGAGGCTCTGGTTGAGCGTCGTGCCGACCGCGCGTCCGGCGATCTCGCGGATCTCTGAGCCGTCGAGGGTCACAAAGGGCTGGACCTCGTCAACGTTGTCGATTCGCACAACCCCCCAGGCTAGGGGAGCCGGCGGCTGGCGGCTTAGCCGCCGGCCATGGCCGGCAGGATCACGATCGTGTCGGCCTCGGTGACGCTCGTGTCGAGCCCCGCCAGCACGCGCACGTCCTCGTCGTTCAGGTAGACGTTGACGTAGCGGTTCAGGTCGCCGTCCTCGGAGAACAGCTGGGACTCGGTGGCCGGGTGCTGCTCCGCGAGCGAGCGCAGCACCTCGCCGACGTTCGCGCCGGAGCCCTCGACCTGCTTGGCGCCGCCCACGGAGGAGCGCAGCACCGGTGGGATCTTGATGACGCTCATGCGGCGGAGAGACTAGCGGCCCGTGAGCAACGCACGGGGGCGGAGCTGAGCGCCCGAAAACCAAGCCTGCCAAGGAAGCAGGGTCGAAGGCTTGGTGGGCCGAGCCGAGACCCGATGACGCCGGCAGGCGCCGGTTTGCAGGGCGGTCAGCCCGCCCCGGCGCAGAAGGCTTCGTAGTCCGGAAAGACCCCCATCTCCTCGTCGGAGATCGAACTCGGGTCGCGCGAGCAGATCGGGCAGTCGGGGTCGCGCCGCACCTTGAGCTCGGTGAACGTGGTGCCGAGCGCGTCGTAGAGGAGGAGGCGGCCCGCCATCGTGTCGCCGGCGCCGGTGACCAGCTTGATCACCTCGACGGACTGGAGCAGCCCCATCACGCCGGGCAGCACGCCGAGCACGCCGGCGGCGCCGCACGAGGGCGCCAGCTCGGCCGGCGGGGGCGTCGGGTAGAGGCAGCGGTAGCAGGGCCCCTCGTAGGGGTGGAACACCGACAGTTGCCCCTCGAATCCGAGGATCGACGCCGAGACCACCGGCTTCTGGAGCCGCACGCTTGCGTCGTTCAGGAGATAGCGGGTGGGGAAGTTGTCGAGGCCGTCGACGATCACGTCGTAGCCCTCGATGATCTCCATGATGTTGTCGGCGCCCAGCCGGACCGGGTGCTTCTCGACATTGACGTCCGGGTTGATCTCGTTCACGGCGATTTCGGCGGAGTCGACCTTCGGCACGCCGATGCGGTCGTTCGAGTGGGCGACCTGGCGCTGGAGGTTGGAGAGATCGACGACGTCGTTGTCCACGATGCCGAGGGTGCCGACCCCGGCGGCGGCGAGGTAGAGCGCGGAAGGGGACCCGAGCCCGCCGGCGCCGAGCAGCAGCACCTTCGAGTCGAGCAGTTTCATCTGGCCCTCGATGCCGATCTCCGGGATCAGCAGGTGGCGCGAGTAGCGCTCGCGCTGCTCGGGGCTGAGCGCGCGCGGCACCTCGACCTCGTAGCCGCGGTCCTTCCAGAGCGTGATGCCGCCCCGCATCGAGGCGACGTCCCCGTAGCCGAGGAGCTCCTTCATGGTGTGGGCGGCGAGCGCCGAGCGGTTGCCGGACGCGCAGTAGAGGACCACGCGCTCCGAGCGGTCGGGCACCAGGCCCTCCACCCTGGACTCCAGGTGGCCGCGCGGCACGTGCACTGCACCCGGGAGGTGCGACTCCTCGAACTCGTGTTGCTCGCGCACGTCGACGATCACGGCACCGTTGCCGTTGGATGACCCCAACTGGGTGCTCGCGCCCCCAGACCCCTCCGGCGCCTTGCCGGCCGCCATCAGGTCGTGGACGTCCTTGGGATCGATCTCCTCGATCTGCTGCTTGATGTTGCGGATGAGGTCAGCGCCTGAAGCCATTACTTCAGAAAGGATAGCTCGCGCGAAAAGGAACCGGGGCGCCCCTTGGAGCGCCCCGGCGAAGACCCAGACCTAGTTTTTCTGCGGAAGCTCCGGCGGCAGGAAACCCCCTGCCTGTTTGAAGCCTCGCCAACATTTTCGTCTCTGGGGGCTTCTGCCGATATGGGGTGGAGACCCCATTTGACCTCATGGGCGGAATCCGATCAATACAACGACCCCGGATGACGCGCCGCCACGACTCCCTCATCGGCCAGCTCGTTGCGGCGAACGTCGTTCTGGTGGCCCTCACCCTCTTCGCGGCCAGCCTGGCGGCGGGTCTCGACCTGACCGTGCGCGACCAGCGTTGGCAGTTCCTCATCCTCGCTATGGCGATCGTGCTCTCGCTCTGCGTGAACCTGTGGATGCTCCAGCGCCGCTTCAAACCGCTCGAGAGCCTGATCCAGCGCATCGAGTCGATCGATCCGTCCGAGCCGGTCACGCAGGGCCTCGGACAGAGCAACCCGGTCGCGGAGATCGACCGCCTGTCCGCCTCGTTCACCCGGCTGCTGGACCGCATCGAGGATGAGCGCAGGCGCTCAGGGCAGCTCGCGATGCGGGCGCAGGAGGAGGAGCGGCGCCGCCTCGCGCGCGATCTGCACGACGAGGTCAACCAGGCGCTCACCGCGATCCTGCTGCGCCTCGAGGCGCTTGCTCAGGACACTCCGCCCGAGCATGCGCCCGAGGTGGCCGAGCTGAAGCGCCTGGTGAACCAGGCCATGGAGGAGCTGCTCACGCTGGCGCGCCACCTCCGCCCGTCCGCCCTCGACGACCACGGTCTCGTGCCGGCGGTGGAGGCCCACCTGAAGCGCTTCGCCGCCCGTACCGGCGTCGAGGTGCGGATGCGGACCGAGGGCGAGCCGAACGAGCTGCCCGAGGTGATGCAGACGGCGATCTTCCGCGTCGCCCAGGAGGCACTCATCAACGTGGGTCGCCACGCGGGCGCGGCCCTCGTGGAGCTGGAGCTGGACGAGGAGGATGGCCGGGCCGAGCTGCGGGTGCGCGACGACGGCTCCGGCTTCGACCTGGGGGCAATTCCCCGCGCGGGATCCGAGGGGCCCGGCGCGGGCCTCGGCCTCGGCGGGATGGCCGAGCGCGCCAGGCTGGTTGGGGGCGAGCTCGACGTGCGGTCGGCTCCCGGTGGAGGCACCAGCGTGACCCTGCGGGTGGGCGCGTGATCGACGTCCTGATCGCCGACGACCACGGCATCGTGCGCTCCGGCCTGCGCATGCTCATCGACCGCCAGGCGGACATGAAGGTGATCGCGGAGGCCGACGACGGAGTCGCGGCGCTCGAGTCGACCCAGGCCCACCGGCCCGACGTGGCGGTGCTCGACGTGTCGATGCCCCGCATGACCGGCCTGCAGGCCGCGCGCGAGATCCGCGCCCACGTGCCCGACACGCGCGTGCTGCTGCTCTCGATGCACGATGACGAGCGCTACTTCCTCGAGGGGCTCGAGGCGGGCGCCGCCGGCTACGTGCTGAAGCGGGCGGCCGACACCGACCTGATCGGGGCGGTCCGCACCGTGGCCGCCGGGCGCACCTTCCTTTCCGACGACGCTCAGCGGGCGTCTGATGGACGAATGGCTCGAGAACGGCAGCGCCGAGCCGGAGGACCCGTTGACGCCGCGCGAGCTCGAGGTGGTCAAGCTGATCGCCGAGGCCTTCACGAACCGGCAGATCGCCGAGATCCTGAAGTTGTCCGAGAAGACGGTGGAGTCGCACCGCGCGAACGTCTTGTCGAAGCTGGCGATGCGGGACCGTGTGGAGCTGGTTCGGTACGCGATTCGGCGTGGGCTCGTGGAGCCCTAAGAACGGCGAGCAAAGAGGGGTGGGTCCGGGCCTCCCTGAGAGGGGTTCCACACGTTTGGTGACTATGCGTCCACTTTCGTGACGGACCCCCTAGCCTGAGCCGGGTGAACGGGCGGATTCTCATTGCCCTCTTCCTCATTGCTGTCTTTTCACTCGGTGCCATATGGCTGGCCGCGCCCAACCAAGACGACGACGACGGCGTCGCCACCGCGGGCACCCGCTTCGAGGGCGCCGTCATGCCCGACGGCCTCCGAGCCCCCGACTTCGAGCTCACAAACCAGGACGGCGACACCATCTCGATGCGCGACTTCCGCGGCGAGCCCGTGATCGTCACGTTCCTCTACACGTCCTGCGAGGACACCTGCCCTCTCCAGGCCCAGACGGTAAGAGGCGCCCTCGACGAGCTCGGCGAGGACGTGCCCGCCATCGCGATCGCCGTGGATCCGCCGCGCGACACCCCGGAGCGCGCACGCGCCTTCCTCTCCGAGCAGCGCGCGCTCGGCCGGCTCGACTTCGTGCTCGGCACCCGCGCCGAGCTGCGCAGGCTCTGGGACGGCTACTACGTGCGGCCGCAGTCGGTCACCCAGGAGCACAACGCCCGCTTCACGCTTGTGGACGAGCGGGGTTTCCAGCGGGTCGGCTACCCCGGCTACGAGGCGACCGCCGAGCGGATCGCGCACGACATCCGGCTGCTCCGAGCGGAGTAGGCGGAACCACCGGGCTTTCTCCGACCCGCCCGGTAGGATTTAGGGTTCGAACCGATGATGTTCTCGACCAAAGCCGAGTACGGCGTGCGCGTGATGGCGCACCTCGCCAGGCAGGCGAACGGCCGCGACGGCGACGCCGTGGCGGGGCAGCCGATCAGCCTCGGCTCGATCGCCGACGCTGAAGGCCTTCCGCTCGCCTACCTGGAGCACCTCGTGCAGCGCCTGCGCAAGGCCGACCTGGTTGGCTCCAGGCGCGGCGCCCACGGCGGGTACACGCTGGCGCGCCCGGCCGAGGACATCACGATGGCCGAGGTGGTCGCGGCGCTCGAGGGCGAGATCGCCCCGATCGAGTGCATCACCGCCGACGCCGACGGCGTGCTCACCTGCTCCCGCGAGGGCACTGAGCCCTGCCCCACCAAGCTGCTGTGGACCCGGGTACAGGGGTCCATTGTCCGAACGCTGAACGACATGACGCTGGACGACCTCGTCCAGCCCCTGAGAAGGACGGAGAAGACAACAGTCGTATGACGCTCGAGATCCAGAACCTGCACGTCCGCACCGAGGACAGGGAGATCCTCCACGGCGTGGACCTCACCGTGAAGAAAGGCGAGACGCACGCCCTCATGGGCCCGAACGGCTCCGGCAAGTCAACGCTCGCCAACACGCTCATGGGCAACCCGGTCTACGAGGTGACCGAGGGCCGCATCCTCCTGAACGGCGAGGACCTGACCGAGGCCGACCCCGACGAGCGCGCCAAGGCGGGCCTCTTCATGGCCTTCCAGTACCCGGCGACCATCCCGGGCGTCTCGGTGGCCAACTTCCTGCGGATGGCGGTGAACGCCGGGCGCGAGGAGCCGATCAAGGTCAAGGAGTTCGGAGCCTTGCTGAAGAAGCACATGGAACTCCTCAGGATCGACCGCGCCTTCACCAGCCGCTATCTCAACGAGGGGTTCTCGGGCGGCGAGAAGAAGCGCGCCGAGATCCTCCAGCTCGCGATGCTCCAGCCCGGCTACGCGGTGCTCGACGAGACCGATTCGGGCCTCGACATCGACGCCTTGCGGATCGTCGCGGACGGCGTCAACGCGATGCGCGGAGAGGAGCGCGGATTCCTCATCATCACGCACTACACGCGGATCCTGAACTACGTGAGCCCGGACTTCGTGCACATCATGATCGACGGGCGGATCGTGCAGGAGGGCGGGTCGGAGCTCGCGGACGAGCTCGAGGAGAAGGGCTACGAGTGGGTCCGCGAGGAGGTGGCCGCGAGTGCCGGCTGAGACCAGCGCTCCGACCGCCGCGGAGCTCGTCGAGGAGCGCCGCCGCGCCGCGCTCGAGGTCTTCGAGGCCGAGCCGCTCCCGACCTGGCGCCGCTCGGGCTTCTGGACCACGTCGCTGCGCGGCCTCGACCTCGACGCGCTCGAGCCCAAGCGGTACGAGCCGGGCCTCCCCGAGCTCGACCTCGGCGACGAGGAGCACGCGGCTCTGATCGTGCAGCGCGGGGCGAGCGTCGTCCACGTGGACGTGTTCGACGAGCGCGTGATCGTGATGCCGCTCGAGCAGGCGGTCGAGGAGCATCCCGACCTGGTCAGCGAGCACTTCGCCACGCGCCTGCCACACGACGAGAGCAAGTTCGCCGCCGGCACAGCCGCGTTCTGGACGGGCGGCGTGTTCATCCACGTCCCGCCGAACGAGAAGATCGAGAAGCCGATCCAGGTGGTCTGGCAGATCGACGAGCCCGGCACCGCGCAGTGGGCACACACGCTGGCCGTGGTCGGCGAGCACGCCGAGTGCAAGATCCGCGAGTACTTCCTCGCCCCGGACTTCGAGGGCCAGGCGCTGCATTCCGGCGCGTTCGAGCTGTACGCCCACCCCGGTGCCCAGGTCGACCTCGCGCACTACCAGGACTGGGGACGCGGCGAGGTGTACGACCTGTCCACGCGCCGGGTGGAGATCCGCCGTGACGCGCGGGTGAAGTGGGTGCCGATCCACCTCGGCGGCCGGCTCACCAAGCAGACGCTCGACATCATCACCGCCGAGCAGGGCTCGGACATGCGCCACACGGGGCTCTACTTCACCGAGCGAGACGAGCACCTCGACCTCTTCACCAGCGACAAGCACGAGGCCGGCCACACCACGGGCGACACTGTCTGGAAGGGCGTGCTCACCGGCGACTCGCGCGCCTCGTACGAGGGGCTGATCCACATCGTCCCGAAGGCCCCGGAGGTGGACACCTACCTCCAGACGCACCAGATGCTGCTGTCTCCCAAGGCGAGGGGCGACGCGATCCCGTCGCTGATCGTCGAGGTCGACAACGTCAAGGCCTCGCACGGCGGCACCGTCGGCGAGCTCGACCCGGAGCAGATCTTCTACATGATGACCCGCGGCATACCGCGCGCCGAGGCGGTGCGCGTGCTGGTCGAGGGCTACTTCGAGGAGGTCGTGCAGCGGCTCGACGACCCGGGTCTCGAGGAGCTCGTGCGGCGGCGGGTGGCCGAGAAGCTGAAGAGCGCCGAGGACCAGGTGCGCGAGTTCATCGGGGAGCGCGCGGAGGCGGCGTAGTGGGAGCAGTCGCCCACACCCCGTTCGTCGACCGCCGCGCGGACTTCCCCGTGCTCAGCCGAGAGATCAACGGGCACCCGCTCGTATACCTCGACTCGGCGGCCACGGCGCAGAAGCCGCGCCAGGTGATCGAGGTGATGGAGCGGTTCTACTCGTACTCGTACGGCACGGTCCATCGCGGCGTGTACGAGCTGGGCCGCGAGGCGACCGAGCAGTTCGAGGGCGCGCGCGAGCGCATCGCCGCGTTCCTCGGGTGGCCGGCCGACTGCTCGATCTTCACCCGTAACGCGACGGAGGCCATCAACCTCGTCGCCTACGCCTGGGGCCGGGAGAACGTGGGGGCCGGCGACGACGTGCTCATCACGGAGATGGAGCACCACTCGAACATCGTCCCGTGGCAGCTCCTGTGCGAGGAGACCGGCGCCCGGCTGCGGTACCTGTCGGTGTCGGAGGGCGGCGAGCTGTCGCTCGACGAGCTCGACTCGGTGCTGGCCGAGGGCCGCGTGAAGGTGGTGGGGGTCGCGCACGTGTCGAACGTGCTCGGCACGATCAACCCGGTCGCCGAGATCGCGCGCCGCGCCCGGGCGGCCGGCGCGGTCACGGTGGTGGACGGCGCGCAGGCGGTGCCCCAGATGCCGGTCGACCTCGGCGCGATCGACGCCGACTTCTACGCCTGGACCGGCCACAAGGCGCTCGGCCCGGCCACCGGGATGCTCCACGGGCGGCGTGAGCTGCTCAAGGGGATGCGCCCCTTCCTCGGCGGCGGGCACATGATCTCGAGGGTCGAACGCGAGCACTCGACCTGGAACGAGCTTCCCTGGAAGTTCGAGGCCGGAACCAACGCGATTGCCGAGGCGATCGGGCTGGGCGCCGCGATCGACTACCTGGCGCGAGATCGGGATGGACCGCGTCCGCGAGCACGAGCGCGAGCTGGCCGCGTACGCGCTAGACCGGCTGCCGCATGTCGAGGGCATCTCGCTGTACGGGCCCGAGAGCGTCGACCGGCGCGGCGGGGTGATCCCGTTCACGATCGACGGCATGCACCCGCACGACATCGCCGAGCTGTGCGACCGCGAGGCCGTCTGCGTCCGTGCCGGCCACCACTGCGCGCAGCCGCTGATGCGCTGCCTCGGCGTGGGCGCGACCGCGCGGGCCTCATTCCACGTGTACAACCGGCGCGACGACGTGGACCGCCTGGTGGACGCGCTCGGGAAGGCGCGCGAGGTCTTCGAGCTCTGACCGCCTGATGGACGCCCTTTATCGCGACTACATCCTCGAGCACTACAAGAACCCGCGAAACTTCGGGACGCTCGATCCGCACGACCTCGAGTGGCACGACCACAACCCGCTCTGCGGCGACGAGCTGGGCGTTCACATCGTGGTCGAGGACGGGCAGGTGAAGGACCTGCGCTACCACGGGCAGGGCTGCGCGATCTCCCAGGCGGCGGCCTCGATCACGTCGGAGGAGCTGATCGGGATGCCCCTGTCAGAGGTCCCCGGCCTCGACGCCGAGTGGGTGATCGAACAGCTCGGCATCGATATCTCCCCGACCCGCCGCAAGTGCGCGCTGCTCGGGCTGAAGGTCATGCGCGGCGCCACAACCGGCGACGCTTCCTGGCCCGAGTGACGGTTCCGTCCCGCGCCCGCCTTGTCCGGGTCCCGCTGGAGGGCGGGCCTGGGGCGGCGAACGGGGCGCTGCTCGTCCGGGAAGACTCGCGGCCGTTCGCACTCGCCGGCGACTGGGCCCGCGGCGGCGCGCTGGTGGGCTCGGAGCCGCTCGTGGTGGCATCGGACGACGATGACCCGTTCGCGCTGCTGGATCGGCAGCCGGAGGTGGACGGCGCGGAAAGCGAGGCCGTGGGGGGTGGATGGTTCGGCTACCTCGGGTACTCGCTCGGCGCCATCCTCGAGCCCGTCCCCCCCGCGCCGCCACGGCCTGTGCCGCTCCCCCGCTTCGCCCTCGCCTTCTATGACCACCTGCTGCGGCTCGACGCCTCAGGGCGCTGGTGGTTCGAGGCACTCTGGAGCGACGAGCGCGAGACGGCGCTCCGCGAGCGCCTGGAGCGCTTGACGGAGCGTGTCGCGGCCGGGCCGCGCGAGCGGCCCGTTCGGGTGGGCACCTTCCAGCCCGCCGCGCCGGGCGCCGCGGGCCACGTCGCCGCGGTGGCGGAATGCCGCGAGCGCATCGCCGCGGGGGAGATCTTCCAGGCCAACCTCTGCCTGCGTCTCGAGGGTCGCTGGTCCGGCGAGCCGGTCGACCTCTTCGCCCGCGCCGCTCGGACGCTCGAGCCGCGCCACGCGGCACTCGTGGCGGGGCCGTGGGGCGCCGTTTGCAGCCTGTCACCGGAGCTCTTCCTGCGCCGCCGCGGCAGGCGGGTGGTGACCGAGCCGATCAAGGGCACGGCGCCGCGCCTCGACGGCCCGGAGTCGCTCGCCGCATCGGCAAAGGACCGGGCGGAGAACGTGATGATCGTCGACCTGATGCGAAACGACCTGGGCCGGGTGTGCGAGTACGGGTCGGTGTCGGTGGCGGAGCTCGCTGAGCCGCGCCCCGCGCCCGGCATGTGGCACCTCGTCTCCACGGTCGCCGGGACGCTGCGGCCGGAGGTGGGGCACGCCGACCTGCTTCGGGCGACCTTCCCGCCCGGGTCGGTGACGGGGGCTCCGAAGATCCAGACGATGCGGGTGATCGCCGAGCTGGAGGCGACCGCCCGCGAGGCATACACGGGCGCAATCGGGTACGCGAGCCCGCTGGCGGGGCTCGAGCTGAATGTGGCGATCCGGACCCTGGAGATCCGCGGCGAGCGGATCTGGCTCGGCGCCGGAGGCGGCATCGTGGCCGACTCGAACCCCCAGGCGGAGTTTCAGGAATGCCTCGTGAAGGCCCGTCCCGTGGTGGAGGCGGCAGGAGGCCGGCTGACGGAGGAGCGGGCTCCGTCTGCTCGCACCGCGCCCGTCTCGGCTTTCGCCGGCGGGGCATCGCGGCCGGACCCCGAGCACGGGGTGTTCTCCACCATGCTCGTCCGCGACGGCACGGCTGTCGACCTCCTCGCCCACCTGGAGCGGCTGAGTTGCAGCGTCCTCGAGCTCTACGGGCGGGGGCTCCCCGACTGGCTCGAGCAGGATGTGCGCGACGCCGCCAGGCCCCACGTCCTCGCGCGCTTGCGCGTGCTCGCATTGCCGGGGGAAGCGGCGGTCGAGGTAGAGGTCCATCCGATCGGCGCGCTCGACGCGGAGCCGCTCCTCCTTGCGCCCGCCGTCCTCCCCGGCGGGCTCGGCGCGCACAAGTGGCGCGACCGCCGCCTCCTGGACGGGCTCGCCCGACGCCTCGGGGCGGTGCCGCTCCTCGTCGACCTCGACGGGCATGTGCTCGAGGCGGCCCACGCCAACGTCTGGATCCGCGAAGGGACGACGCTGGTCACCCCTCCCCTTGACGGCCGCATCCTTCCGGGCACCGTGCGGGCACGGCTTCTCGCCGATCCCCCCGCCGGCCACACTGCGCGTGAGGAATCCGTCTCGCTGGACCGTGCCGCCGCCGCCGAGGAGCTGCTGCTCAGCTCCTCGCTCCGTGCCCTCCATCCGGCCACGCTCGCGGGCGGGCGCGCTGCTGCGGCGGCGCCCGTCCTCGCGTTCAGGTAGACGCCGGCCCCTTACGGGCGGCAGCGTGTTCGGCCTTCTCCTGCTTCCTCACCTCCACGAAAGCGAGCCCGAGCCGGGCGCAGGATCTCCACGAGGATCCCGATGCCGACGAGTAGGTAGAAGACCGTGAAGAGCTTCAGCCAGCCGTCCTGGAGCGCGAGGTCCGGATCGGAGACGCTCGTCGTCGTGAGCGTCGCGACCGCGAAGTAGAGCCCGTCGACGATGTTCCAGCCCGATCCGAGCGAATAGGTCACGGTCCCGATCACCACCAGGAGGACGCCGGCGCCGAACACGTTGAGGAACTCGTCCTCGCGCACCGCGTACCGGAAGGCCTTCGACACACGCCGGAGCATCAGCAGCGCAGACACCATGGCCTTGGATTCGGATCGGCCGTCGGCGCTCCTGCCGGTCGAGCCCAAGCGCCGGGCGGTGATCAGGTGGCTGCGTGGAGTGAGTGTGGGCCCTCACGGGACCGCATATGGCGCCTTTGAGGGCCCACACTCGCCACGCAGGGGCGCTTTGCCGGTTCCAGGGGCGCTAGCGCCCTAGCGCTCGCCGCCTTCAGCCTCCTCGCGGGCTCTGCCCGCCCTCTCCCGGGCCGTTCGCGCCCGCTCCACCTCCGGGGCGGCCGGATCCCGCTCCAGGTTGATCTCCACCAGCGTCGCCGCCGCGGCCGCCGTGGCCTCGGCAACCAGAACGCCGGTCACGGCGTCGCCGCGCACGCTCGGGCTGGTCACCCGCGCCACCGCCGCCCCGAGCTCAGCCGCCTCGGCGGCGCCCTCGGCGATTGCCAGCGGCGTCCGGCTCGCCTCCAGCAGCGCCTCCTCCAGGCGGACGGCCCGCGACGGGTCGTCCCGCGGCAGCCGCGCGGCCTCCAGCACCGGGGCGTAGGACGACAGCTCGCGCTCCCCCAACTCGAGCGCCTGCCCCCGCAGTTCGCGCGCCCGCGAAGCGGCCCCCGTTTCCCCCGCGAGCCCGGCCGACATCTCCACCAGCGCGGCGCCCAGCGCGAACGCGAACGCGGCCGACGTTCCGCCGCCCGGCGCCGGCGTGGCGCCCGCGACCTCGTCGAGGAACGACGCGAGCGGTTGTTCTCGAAGCCCCGACATGGCGGCGATCGTAATGTTCCGCGGACGATGGGCCCGCTCAGTGACGAACAGATCGACTCATTCCACCGCGACGGCTTCCTCATCATCGAGGAGGGCTTCCTCAGCCCGAGCGCGATCGAGACGCTCCGCGAGCGCTTCGCAGCGCTGTTCACGGGCGAGTACGCGACGGGCATCGCGCCCGACGAGGTCAACTGGAAAGAGGGCCGCGACCGCGACGACGTCACGCGTCAGATCTGCAACGGCTGGCGGGCCGACGACCTCATCGCGGCGCAGGTGCTGAGCGAGCGGACCGGGCAGGCGGCGGCGCAGCTGATGGGCTATCGCGGGGCACGGATGCTCCAGGACAACTGCCTCTGGAAGCCGCCCGGCACCAAATCGCTCGGCATGCACCAGGACGGGTCGTTCGCCGACTATCTCGTGCCGGCCGAGATGATCACCTGCTGGGTGGCGCTCGACGACACCCGGGCCGGCGGCGGGACGATCGAATACGTGCGCGGCTCGCACAAGTGGCCGAAGACGCCGCCCGACCGCGGTAGCTTCCACGCGCCCGACGACTGGCTCGCGCCGATGCGGAAGGCGGCGCCCAACGTGGGCGAGCCGGAGCTCGTCCCCGTCGTCGTGAAGGCGGGCGGCGCCACGTTCCATCACCCGCTTACGTTCCATGGCTCCGGTCCAAACGAGGCGACGGTCGAGCGGCGCGCGCTCGTATCCCACCTGATCCCCGTGGAGGCGCGCTTCCACCCTGAGAACACCGACGTCACATACTCGCGCTACCGCCGCCGCGGCGACCTGTCGCTCGACGAGTCGTTCTTCCCGGTCGTCTACGACGAGAACGGCGGCCGGAGCTCCTGGCTTGCCGACCTTCCGACCCTGAGCTGAGCAAAGCCAGCGCTAGCCGGCCTCGAATACCACGTAGACGGTGCCGAAGACCTGGGTGCGGCCTGGCTCCGTCGGCGCCGCCTCGCGGCCGCCCCCGCCCGCGCCCTCGTCACCGCTGTCAAAGTCGAGCTCCGCGGGCACGAACGTGCTCTCGCGGATGCTGATCATCTGCCCAAGCGCCAGGCCGGCCTCGGCCGCAAGCGCCGCCGCCTTGCTGCGAGCATCGCGGAAAGCCGCCACCACCGCGCGGCGTAACAGCGCCTGCGGATCGTCGATTGAAGAAGCTCGGGCCGTCGACCGACGCCGCTCCGGCGGCGACCGCGGCATCCACGACAGCGCCGGTCTGGGTCACGCCGCGCACCACCGCGGTCACTCCGCCGCGGGCGATGTAGCCAGGCAACTTGCGGCCGCGCCGGTCGCGACGGCGGGCCAGGCTCACGCCGCGAGTACGCAGGTCGCGGTCGGCCACGCTCAACACCCTGAGCGCCGCCAGCACCCTGCGCAGGTTTGCTGAGCTCCTGCGCAAGGCGACCGGGCGGGTCGCGCCCCGGCCCTCCACGCCGAGGCCCAGCCGCGCGGTGTCATTGGCTGCCGTGATGGAGCCCTCCCCGGTAACCGAAATGGTGCGCATCGGCGTCTGCGCGTTTGCGGCTGGGACGAGGAACAGCACAGCCAGAACACAGGCCGCTGCAACTCTAACGGGCGGCATGCCGGCAGCCTATCCCGCCAGCCAAAATAGCCAACGCACGCGCCGGGCGCTGATAGGACGCCCACCTAATCGGGGCGACGAGGTGGCGGCAGATCAACTCCTAGGTCTTTCCCTGAACGACGCATGACGCGGCGGTGTTGCGCTGGGGCGCCACCGTTGCGGCACCCCGGGCGGGCCGTCTTCTAACGCGCGGGTGCTGCGCCTGAGGGACACGTTGCGTGCCCGGGCGGGTAGGCCTGTTGCCCCTCGAAGGCGATCTGGCCGTTCGTGATCGTCATCAGCACGGTGGCCGCGGCGATGCAGTCCTGCGGCAGTTCGAACAGGTTCTCGCGGATCACGGTCAGGTCGGCATAGTCGCCGCGCTCGATGCGTCCGCGTCGCTTCTCCTCGAGGCTTGCGAAGGCGTCGTCGCTGGTGATCAGATGCAGCGCGGTCTGCAAGTCGAGCCGTTGCTGGGGGAACCAACCTCCCGGCGGCGTCCCGTCGAACTCGGTGCGCGTGACCACCCGCTGCAGGCCCCAGAGCGGCGCCAGCACCTCGACCGAGAAGTCGCTGCCGCCCGCGAGGCGCACGCCGCGGCGCAACATCGTCTTCCACACGTACGAGGTCTGAGCGCGGATCGGGCCGACCGCGCTCTCCGCGAAGTGTTGATCGCTCGTGGCGAAGCTGAGCTGCATGCTGCCGATGACGCCCTTCGCCGCCATCCGCTCGATCAGGTCGTCGCCCATCACCTGGACGTGCTCAAGCTGCCAGCGGTCGCCGCGCCTGACGCCGACCGCGTCGTAGGCGTTCAGCACCGTCTCCGCGCCGCGATCGCCGATCGCGTGCGTAGTGATGTTGAACCCCAATTGATCGGCACGCGCGACGTCGCGGATCGCGCGATCCTGGTTGAGGAAC
Source organism: uncultured Thermoleophilaceae bacterium (assembly GCA_963733885.1). Taxonomy (GTDB): domain Bacteria; phylum Actinomycetota; class Thermoleophilia; order Solirubrobacterales; family Thermoleophilaceae; genus JACVRW01. Next base: position 447,064 of record CAVTES010000004.1, read on the forward strand.
AGGATCCCGAACGGGAACGGATCGCGCGTGTACTGCACCTCCGGGTGGTCGGAGTACGGCGCCCGCAACGCCGCGGTCCGCGGACCCAACCAGCCGTCCGAGTAGAGCTTGACACCGAGGACCTTCACCCATTCGCTGCCAACGCCGGTACGCAACCCCATGCGAGCCGCCTCCTCGATGCAGCCCCAGCCGACCCGCACGAGATGGCGGATCCGCAGCTCGCCGGCCGCATCGAGCTCACGCAGCGCGTCAAGCACGCCGAGGTCGCGCAGCCCGGCCTCCACAGCAGTTGTCACACCCTGCCTGGCCGCCTCCTCCTGCATCACCAGGATGCTCTGCTTCATCGCGTCCGTGACTGGGCTGTGCGTGCACTCGTCGACCGGCGTACCGCCGGCGTTGTAGACGTCCTCGTGGCGCTGCGCCAGCGCAATCCGGCCAGGCTCCGCCGCCACCGGGTCATGCGGGATGTAGGTCGGACGGTAGAACGACGCCGCCCTGCCGGCACCAGCGCTCTGCAGCAAATGGGTGTGCTGATCGCGGAAGCCGGGCGCCACGAACGCGCCACGCAGGGTCCACCACGCGCGTGCCGCGGCCCGCCCAGCGCAGCACACGCCGATCGGAGCCGACAGCCACGATCCGCGCGCCGTTGACCGCCACGGCGGTCGGACCATGCCGCCCGTCACCGGCCCAGATGTCGCCGTTGTGGAGCACCAAGTCGGCGGGTCGCGGACGCTGGCCCGCCTCCGCAGGAGCCACCACTGCCGCCAAGAAAACCGCCAAGCCGAGTCCCGCCGCCACAACAAGGCGACCTACCGGCACGCCACGACTCCACAGCATTGCCTCTCCTTCCAGCCTCCCACCGGCGTAGATCCCCGGATCGGAAACGCGCCAACCGTCCACCGCGATGTCGTCGCGCGTCGCTTGACAGCTGCCGGCGTTGGCTAGTTGCGCTCGCGCGCGAGAATCTCCTCGCGCTCGCGCAGGCTCAGACAGCGGGCCAGCCGCCGAGCCGGCCGCGGCGGGCGGATTCCACCACAGGCAGCGAGATAGCGCGTCACCCGCCTCAGTCGAGCCCCGCCGCCGGGCGAGTTCGGCATCGCTGAGCCATTCGAAGCGCGGATCGACGAGCTCGCGCTAAGCGGTCGCGGCCGGCTCCACGACGTCGAGCGTCTGGCGCGCCTCGATCTGCTCCAGCTTCGCGAGCAGGTTCTCCGCCATCCGGATCGACGCCGCGTCGATCAGCCGTCCGTCCAGCGAAACCGCGCCCTTGCCCTCGGTGGCGGCCGTGCGCATCGCCTCGACGATCCGCCGGGTGCGCTCGACAAGGCGCGGCGCCGGCGTGAACACCTCGTTGGCCAGCCCGACCTGCGACGGGTGGATCGCCCACTTGCCCTCGTACCCGAGCACGGCCGAGCGGCGCGCGGCGGCCACGTAGCCCTCCGGGTCGGTGAAGTCGCCATACGGCCCGTCGATCGGCCGCAGCCCGTGGGCGCGGCAGGTGACCGCGATGCGCGCGAGCGGGTAGTGCCACTGGTCGCCCCAGTGGCGCTCGCGCTCCTCGCTCCCGTTCACGTCGGTGAGAACCGAGTAGTTCTCGTCCACGCCCCCGATCGAAGCCGTGTGGCTCTGTATCGAGGCGGCGTAGTCCGCGACCCCGAAGATCATGGCCTCCATGCGCTCCGGGCAGGCCTGCGCGATCTCGTCGACGTTGACCATCCCGATCGCCGTCTCGACCAGCACGGCCAGGCCGATCGGCCGGTCGATCCCCATCGCCTCCTCGATCTGGGCGAGCAGCGTGGCGACCAGGTGCACGTCACCGGCGCCGCTCACCTTGGGGATCACGATCGCATCGAGGTGCTCGCCCGCCTGCTCCACCACGTCGACGATGTCGCGGTAGCACCAGTGGGTGTCGAGCCCGTTGATGCGCACCGACACCGAGCAGCGGGACCAGTCCTGCTCGCGCAGCGCGTCGACGAGGTTGATGCGCGCCTGCTCCTTGTCGTCGGGCGCGACAGCGTCCTCGAGGTCGAGCATCACCACATCCGCGCCCAGGCCCGGCGCTTTCTCGAGCATCCGCACGTTGCTGCTCGGCACGGCCAGCTCGCTGCGGTGGAGTCGCGTCTTCATGCCGGCAGTAGAGCGCCACGTTGGCCCGTCGGCAAGCCGGGTTAGACCAATTTCTCGGCACGCCCAGCGAATCTCAATACATAGATTCCTGCTTAAGAGTTGTAGGAAAATCTTAGGTTGTGCTGGTCGCTGACTTCGGGGACCCTAGAGCCATGGAAGAGATTCCGTCCTTGCATCCCCCCGAGCGCCTCCTCTGCGGGCCCGGCCCCACCAACGTTGAGCCGGCCGTGTTGGAGGCCATGCAACGGCCCATGCTGGGCCATCTCGACCCCGTGCTCCACGACATCCTGCTCGAAGTCGTGGCGATGCTGCGCGACGCGTGGCGCATGCCAGACGGGCTCGTGCTGCCGCTCCACTGCACCGGGACCGCGGGCATGGAGACCGGCATCGCGAACCTGCTCGAGCCGGGCGACACGGCGATCGTGGCCCAGTGCGGCTACTTCGGCCGGCGTATCGCCGAGATCGCGCGCCGCCACGGCGCGAACGTGGTCGAGGTGGACGCGGACTGGGGCGACGCCGTGCCGAACGAGAGCCTGGTCGACGCGCTCGACCGCCACCCGCACGCCCGCTTGCTGGCAGTCGTGCACGCCGAGACGTCGACCGGTGTGGAGCACCCGCTTGCCGGGCTCGGCGAGGCGATGCGCGGCCGCGACACGCTCCTGATGGCCGACTGCGTGACCTCGCTCGGCGGCGTGCCGCTCGAGGCGGGGGCATGGGGCGTCGACTTCGCCTACTCGTGCACCCAGAAGTGCTTGGGCGCGCCGCCGGGAATGTCACCGCTGGCGGTGTCAGAGCGGGCGATGGAGCGCATCCGGACGCGGCGCACGCCGGTGCCCTTCTCTTTCGACCTGCTGCTGCTGGAGGGCTACTGGATCGAGCGGCCTGCGGCCTACCACCACACGGCGCCGACACTCGGTATCTACGCGCTGCACGAGGCGCTCCGCCTGGCGCTCGCCGAAGGGCTCGACGCGCGCTGGGCGCGGCACGCTGAGGCGGCCGCGCATCTGCGTGGGGAGCTCGAGGCGCGCGGGCTGGACGTGCTGGCGGTACCGGACCACCGCCTGGCGCCGCTGACCGCGGTGCGGGTGCCGCCGGGCGTGGACGGCAAGGCCGTACAGACGCGCCTGCTGCGGGAGCACGGGATCGAGATCGGCGGCGGACTGGGCCCGGACGCGCCCGCGATGTGGCGGATCGGGCTGATGGGGAGGAATGCGAGCGTGGAGACGGCGGACCGCGTGCTCGCCGGCCTGGACGAGGCGCTCAGCGCGGAGCGTGCACCGGTGGCCGTAACGGCTTGAACGGCGAGCAACCAGGGATCGACTGTCCTAACTGGGTGTTCCATGCGAACACCCAGGTCGGACACTTACTGCAGCGGCTTCGCCAGCGCGTGCCGCGCCGCCGGCGAGCGGCAGAACGCCATGAACGCGTCCACCTCCTCGCGCACCGGCCCCACCGCGCTCCTCACCACGTGCCAGCGCCGCTCCGGCAGGCCGCCTCGCGGTGAGATCGTCTCCAGCAGTCCCAGCTCCAACTCCAGCTCCACCGCGGCCCTCGATTGCAGCGCCACGCCGAGCCCCGAGCGCGCTGCCTGCTTGATCGCGCCGTTCGAGCCCAGCGTCAACAGCCTTGGCTCGATCCCGCGGCTTGCCAGGAACTCCTCCACCAGCGTTCGTGTGCCCGAGCCGGGCTCCCGCAGCAGCCACGGCCGCCTCGCCAGCTCCTCCACCGCCACCCAGCGCCGCCGGGCCAGCGGATCGCCCGGGGACGTGACGAGCACGAACTCGTTGTCGGCGAAGTCGTGGCCCACGAGGCGCTTCTCGTCAGGGATCCGACCCGTCACGGCCACGTCGACCTCGTGGTCGAGCACCCGCTGGAACACCACTTCGCGGTTACCTACGTGCAGGCTGATCTCCAGCCCCGGGTGGCGCTCACGGAACGCCTGGATGAGCTGCGGCACCAGGTACTCGCCCGCAGTCGTGACGGCGCTTATGCGCAGCGCGCGCGGTTCCTGGTTCGCCGCCTCGCGCGCGGCCCGCGCGCCCTGCTCCAGCAGGCCGAGCACGTCGGCCGCGTACGACACGTAGGCGGCGCCGGCGGCCGACGCCCGCAGCGTGCGGCCGGCCCGCTCGGTCAGCACCACACCGAGCTCGCGCTCGAGCGCCGACACCGCGGCCGACACCGACGGCTGCGTCACCACCAGCTCCTCCGCCGCGGCCGTGACCGACCCGCGCCGCACGACGGTCAGGAAAGAGGTCAGCTGTGTGAGGGTGACAGCCATGCTTGCGTCAAGACGTATAGACGCAAGTCTAAGCGTGAAGCGCGGAATCCGCCCCCGTCGACCGGCGCGGCTCGGCCCGCGGCGGCGATCCGCCGATCGCGAGCGCCGCCCGCGCGGTCACGGCGTGGTACAGGACCAGGAGCTGCACGAGCGCCAGCGAATCAGACCGGTGAAGGTCGGTCCCGATCGTGAACTCCCCGAGCCGCCGGATCCGCAGGTGGCTCGCGAAGCTCATCCGCTCCCAGATCGCCTCCTCGAGCTCGGCCGCGTGGCCCGGGTCGAGGTCACCGGGTATCCGCAGCAGCCACTCGTGCTCGCGCTTCACCAGGCCGGGGCCGCCCGCACGGCCGTCGTCGAGCAGCGGCGAGAGGTCCGGGTGCGGCAGCGAGTCCCGGAGGATCACGTCCACGTCGAGGTGGGCCGGTCCGGCCGCGCCCCCGCCTCGGAAGGCCACCACGATGTCGGCGTGCTCGCGCTGGGGCTCCACGAACTGCGCCGCGTCCGACTGGCGGCGGTCCAGCTCTGCAAGCACCTCGTCGGTCGTGTAGCCGCGCCGCGTGCAGTCGCGCTTGAGCTTCCACGCCCGGCGCAGCGCCTCCGGCGGCGTGAGCATCACCCGCACGTCGTGAAGGCTGCGCAGCGTCTCCGTGTGGAGGTTCAGCAGCCCCTCCACCACCAGGAACTTGGCCGGGCGCACGTAAACGGGCGGCTGGAAGGTCCCGTCCTGGTGCGAGTAGACCGGCTTCAGCACCGGCTCGCCCCGGCGCAGGTGCACGAGGTGCTGGGTGAGGATGTCGAGGTGGTTCGAGTCCGGATGCAGCGGTGTGACGCCCAGCTCGGCCCGCCGGCGCCGGTCGTGGCGGTGGTAGTCGTCGGCGGACACGTGGGTCACATGCGTGTCGCCCAGCACCCGCACGAGGCCGCGGGTCACCGTCGTCTTGCCGGCGCCGGAGTCGCCGGCGACGCCCACGACGATCGAGCGGGCCATCAGGCCTGGCCGAGCCGCTCGTAGCGCCCGCCGTGGAAGAGCAGCGGCGCACCGGGACCCTGGCGCGCATACTCCACCCGGCCGAGGAACAGCGAGTGGTCGCCGCCCCAGTACGAGCGCTCGATCCGCGCCACGAAGTGGGCCAGCGCGCCCTCCACGAGCGGCGTGTTGCGCACGAGGTCGAAGCGGGGCTCGGGCAGGTCGTCGCCGGGCCGGCCGGCGAAGCGGTCGGACAGCGGGGACTGCGTCTCGCACAGCACGCTCACCCCGTAGCAGCACCCCTCATGCAGCAGCCCGCACATCTTGGTGCGCCGGTCCACCGAGATGAGCACCAGTGGCGGCTCGAGCGACACCGACATGAACGCGTTCGCGGTCATCCCGTGTACCTGCTCGCCCTGGCGCGTGGTGATCACCGTTACCCCGGTGGCGAACATGCCGAGCGTGCGGCGCAGGGCCACGGCCACCTCCTGGCCGTCCGAGCAGTCCACGTCCGGACCCTCGTCCTCGCTGAACTCGTCGAACGGGCTGGCCCCGATCCCGTCCGGGCCCGACCAGCTGAGCGGGAAGTCGAACTCGGGTGGGCGGGGCGTGTCGCTCATGAGCGCGGGCGCGTCTTGTCCGGATCGTAGAAGGGGAAGCGCACCACCTCCGCGGGAATCCGCTTCTGCAGACCGTCGAGCTTCCCGACCTCCACGGCGGTCCCGAGCTCCGAGTACTGCACGGCCATCCGGCAGAGCGCCACGTTCCTCCGCAGCGTCGGGCTGCGCGTGCCGCTCGTGACCACACCCACGCGGCGGCGGCCGACCCACACCTCGTCGCCGTGGCCCGCCGTCTCGTTCCCCTCGAGCTCGAGCCCCACCAGCTTCCGCTGCGGGTGCAAGGAGCGTTCCACGAGCGCCTCCTTGCCGACGAAGTCGTCCTCGCTGTCGAGCTTCACGGTGAAGCCGATCCCGGCCTCGAACGGGTCGACCTGGTCGTCGAACTCGTAGTGGGCGAAGATCAGGCCGGCCTCGATGCGGATCATGTCGAGCGCCTCGAGCCCCAGCGGCTTCAGCCCGTGCGGCTGCCCGGCCTCCCAGACCGCGTCCCACACGGCGGGTCCGTCGTCGGGGTGGCAGAACACCTCGTAGCCGAGCTCGCCCGTGTAGCCGGTGCGCGAAACCACCACCGGGATGCCGTCATAGCCGCCGAAGCGGCCCACCAGGAAGCGGAACCACTTGAGCTCCTCGAGCGACGGCTGCGTGGGCGGCGTCCAGACGATCTCCTTCATGAGATCGCGGCTCGCGGGTCCCTGCACCGCCACATTGTGCAGCTGGTCCGTAGAGGGCTTGACCCACACCTTCAGGCCCGTCCGCCCGGCCAGCTCCTTCAGCCACACGCCGTCGTAAGGGTCGCCGCCGATGAAGCGGAAGTTGTCGTCGCCGAGCCGGAAGACGGTGGCGTCGTCGATCATCCCGCCGGTCTCGTTGCACACCGCCGTGTAGACCACCTGGCCCACCGCCAGCCGCCGGGCGTCGCGCGTGATGGCGAGCTGCACCAGCTTCTCGGCGTCGGGGCCGAGCACCTCCCACTTCCGCAGCGGCGAGAGGTCCATCATCACGACCTTCTCGCGGCAGGCCCAGTACTCGGCGATCCCGCCCTCGTTGTTGAAGCAGTGCGGCAGCCAGTAGCCGCGGTACTCGACGAAGCTCTCGGTGAGGTCGGCGGTGCGCGGGTGGAACGCCGTCTCCTTGGTCATGACTGGCTCTGCCTCCGGGGTCACGCGATGGGCGATCGCCTTCGAGAAGCGGTTCTCGGGCGGGTAGACGCGGACGTGCACGTCGGTGCACTCCCACGCGTTGGCCGGATCGATGTCGTCCGGGCACGCGGAGGACGCGCACACCAGGTCGTTCGCGGCGCGCAGCAGCACGTAGTCGCCCGGCCGCGACCATGGCTCGTCGAAAGCGAGCATGTTGTCGCAGTCGAGGCTCGTGTTGTAGAAGAAGTTGAGCGCCTCCCAGCCCTTGCGCTCGGCGATCCCGTAGGGCGTGACCTGGCCGTTGAAGTTGTCCGTGCAGTTCACGTGGCCGGGGTAGCCCATGTCTTCGTAGTACTTCGCCTGACAGGCGAGCCCGAACATGTCGTGGCGGCCGACTGTGTCCTGCACGACCTCCACGAGCGGGTCCATGTCGACGTCGAAGAACTTGCCGTAGAGGCCGGGGGCCGGCACGGCCGAGCCCATCAGCGTGCGGGTGGTGACCCCGTCTAGCCCGCGCTCGAGCCCGCGCTGGAGCTTGTGCTCGTGGAAGGCGAGGAAGTCGGAGCACTGCTTGCCCTTCACGTCGATGATCTGGATGTACTCGCCCTCCTTCACCTCGTATGCGAGCGCCGACGCGCGGTCCACCCGGAAATCGAGCCGCGGGTCGGCGAGGGGCGCCGGGAGCTCGAGCTCCACGTCCGGGCGCGGGCGGGCGCGCTTCACCTCAACCACGAGCGCCGAGGCGGGAGGGTCGCCGTCCACCACCCGGCCGCCGGGCGCGGCCACCACCAGGAGCACGGCGCGCTCGCACTCGAAGGACTCCGAGGCGCCGGGCGCGCCGTCGCGGCCGAAGAGGCGGAGGGCGCGGGCGTCGTGAGGGCCGAGCCCCCGCTCGTGCAGGACGGCGAGGAAGCCGTCCTCGGCGGCGCGGAGGACGGTGGCGTCCGAGTCGGCCGCGGCGCCGAGCGCGCCGAGGTCCTCCCGGCCGTCCGGCGCCAGCGCCGTCACCTCCGCAGGCTGGCCGCCGTCCGGGTCGATCACCGTCACCCGGTCGCCGCCGTGCAGCTCCACCACGGTCGCCGCGCCGGGCCTCACCCACCACGACTCGAACGAGCCGTCGACGGGCCTCAGGCCTGACTCGAGCGACACCGCCATCGCGCTAGGCCTTCGCGGCCGGTTCCTTCGCCTCGTCCTTGTCGGCCTGCTCGCCGAGCTGCTTGGCGAGCTCGCGCTTGCCGGCCGCGTCGAGCTTCTTCACCTCGTTCTCGACCACGCGGCGGTTGTACGTCTGGTTCCAGTAGTCGAGAGCGTCGAAACCGAGCAGCACCGCCTTGCCCACGAACTGCCGCAGCACCTCGTTGGTGGGGCCCATCACCCAGCCGGCCTTCGCGTCACGGACGTAGCGCTCGAGCTCCATGTCCCGCTTGTAGCCCGACCCGCCGCACGCGTGAAGCATCTTGTCGACGTGGTGGGCGGTGTTCTTGGCCGCCTCGAACTTGATCTGCCACGCCCAGTGAAGGTAGTCCGCCCGGGCGGTCTCGCCGGGCTCCAGGATGCGCCGGTTGTCGTCGGTCACGCGGTCCATCGCCTGGGCCACGGACATCACGAACACCCGGCAGGCGTTCGTGTCCATCACGGCCTCGCCCACGTAGTCCTGGATCGTCGGGTAGTCCGCCACCCGCATGCCCACGTCCACGTGGCGCTTACGCGTGGTGTGGCGCTTCGCGATGTCGATCGCCCCCATCGTGATGCCGTTCCACACCGACGACGACCCGATCAGGAACCAGGGGTCCACCGCCTCGTCGTTGGAGGCGGCGCCGTCGCCCAGCGGCCCCACGAGCTGCTCCGCCGGGATCTCCACGCCCTCCACCTGGATCGGCCCGGACTGGTTGCCGCGCAGGCCTAGCGCGTCCCACAGCGAGGGCTGCGCCTTCACGTGATCGCCGTCGATCACGAACACCGAGAGGTCGTCGTAGCCCTTGAAGTCGGGGCTGGTGGTCTGCACGACGTAGAAGTCGGCGAACCCGCCGGAGGTCGTCCAGGACGCCTTCTTGTTGACCTTGAAGCCGCCGTTCGAGCGCTCCGCGCTCGACGAGAACGGGTACCAGAAGTGGGAGCCGGTCTCGGGGTCCGAGTAGGACAGCGTCCCGATCTTGCACTCGCTGTCCATCGGCCGGATGTACTTGTCCACGAGCTCGGGGGTTGGCCGCAGCATGAGCGTGGCCACGGCGCCGATGTGCATGACGTAGCACATGGCGGTGGAGGCGCAGCCGTAGCGGGCGAGCGTCTCGCACACCATCGTGAAGGCCACGTGGTTCTCGCCCAGGCCCCCGTACTCCTCGGGCACCGTCAGCCCCAGGAAGCCGTTCTCCGCGAGGAGCTCGAAGTTCCGGCGCGGGTAGAGGAGCTCGTCGTCCGACCTCTTGGCGTTTGCGCGCAGCTCCTTTTCGCACAGCTCGATCAGCTTGGCGCGGAGCTCCTTCTGGCGCTCGGTGAGGAACCAGTCCGGGTCCCATTCGTAGCCGAGCCCCCAGAACGGCTCGCCGCCCCACGTCTTCTCCACGGTTCTCTCTCCTCCGTCGCCTGGGCCGTTCGTACAAACTTGTACAAGCGATTTGTATCGCGCAGGGTAGCTCGTGTCCACCGGGCCAGGGCGGCCGGCCGGGCAGCCACGCTCTCCGAGCTCAGACCTTCGGCGGTTCGGTCCTCACATCCGTCGTCGCGGGCTCGCCGTCGGTGGGCGCCAGGGCGCCGTCCCCGTTGCCGGTCGTCAGCGCGGCCGGCATCGGGTCGTGGACGATGTCCCAGTAGGTGGCGTCGTAGCCCGCGACCTGGACCTCCTCGGAGACGCCGAGGTTGCGCCCAAGGATCGCGGTCATGATCCATCCGGTCAGGAGCCCGGCGCCAATGCACACGGCGAGGCCGGCCGCCTGCCAAAGCAGGGTCACCTCGGCGTGCTGGAAGGCGTAGTCGCCCTCCGTGACGCCGAAGTAGCCGCCTCCCGCCGTGCCCCAGTTGAGGACGCCGACCATCAGGATCCCGTAGGACCCCACGCCGAGGAACAGCGGGATGAGCTTGTGCTCGTCGAACTCGCGCTTCTGCGTCCACTCGTAGACCGCGTACGCCACGAGCGGCGCAGACATGGCGACGAGGAACATCTCCCATGGCGCGTAGATGTCGAACGCCGGCGACCCGACCACGTATCCCGCGAATGGGCCCAGGAGCGTGTAGATGTACTTCTTCGTCCTGTAGGCGATGATCGCGCCGGTGATCGCCCCGCCGGCCCATGCGAGGCCGAGATTGTTGAAGGCCACGCCGATGCTCGTGTCGGACATGTTCACGCCGACGAAGAGGGCCTCCACACCCTCCGGCTGGAAGAAGAAGCCGCAGGAGAGGATCACGAACGGCAGGCCGGTGATGATCAGGACGAGCCCGATCGTGGTGAGGCCCAGGTTGTAGGAGCGGTACTCGCCGACGATCCGGTGCGGGCTGTACATGCCGGGGCGCTTCCCGAGCTTCCGCACCAGCATGAGGGCAACTGCCCCCGCGAACACGTAGACGAAGCCGGCGCCGAAGAAGTCGTGGTAGCCCTCGTTCGTCAGCGGCCCCGTGGAGCCCCAGGTCAGCCAGCTGAGCAGCGAGGACACGACGGCGCAGACGGCCGAGATCAGGAAGTACGCGGACGCCTTGATCCGCTCCGTGACCGCCAGGCCGATCAGCACGTTGATGATTCCGGCGAAGCAGGCGAGGAAAAAGATGAAGATCTGCTGGGTGTTGAGGTTGGCGGCCATCACGTCCTGCGCCGGATCCATGTCCTGCGCGAACGCGCCTGTGAACGACCCGCCAAGCCACCAGTCCTTGACCGACTGCCAGTACGGATCGGGGATGTCGAAGGCCACGTAGTACTGCCAGTTCCAGATCGCGAAGCCGATCAGGAAATAGACGACGAAGCCGATGAAGAAGGCGATCAGCTTCTGGATGACGGTGTCGAAGACGTTGACGCGCCGTACGCCCCCGATGTCGACCATCAGAAGTCCAGCCAGGATGACCAGAGCTCCGAGCGTGCCCGACGCGTAGACGATGTTCTGCGCGAGCGAGTGGTTCGTCAGCTGCTCAGGGACGAACGGTCCCGCCTGAGCGATCAACGTGGAAATCAAGGCTCAACCTCCCCCGGTGCTGCCTTGGTCTATTCGGCGGCGCGACTATACCCTCGCCTCCGGATTGAATCAATTCGTACATTCGCACGGCCGACGATATTTCGACAAACGTCGAACTTTGGGCTAAAGTTCGATGAACCTCGAACAACGCCGGAACCGTGCCCACCTCCCGCTCAGTCCAGCGCACCTATCTGCTTTTGATGCTGGGGAACACCCTGGCGGCGTCGTTCATCTGGGGGATCAACACGATCTTCCTGCTGGATGCGGGCCTCTCGAATCTCGAGGCGTTCGGGGCCAATGCCTTCTACACGGCCGGGATGGTCCTGTTCGAGGTGCCGACCGGGATCGTCGCGGACACCGTCGGACGCCGCGCCTCGTATCTGCTCGGCACGGTGACGTTGACCGCGTCGACCCTCCTATACGTGCTGCTGTGGCAGGTCGAGGCGCCGTTCTGGCAATGGGCGCTGGTCTCGATGCTGCTCGGTCTCGGGTTCACGTTCTTCTCCGGGGCGGTCGAGGCATGGCTGGTCGATGCGTTGACCGCCACGGGCTTCAAGGGTGAGCTGGAGGCCGTGTTCGGGCGCGGTCAGATGGTGTCGGGGGCGGCGATGCTGACCGGGTCGGTGGCGGGCGGGTTCATTGCCCAGCAGACGAGCCTCGGGGTGCCGTTCGTGCTGCGCGGGGTGATCCTGGCCCTGATGTTCGCCGTCGCCTTCAGGCTGATGCACGACGTCGGGTTCTCCCCGGCCAAGGGGGGCCGTCCCCTCGCCGAGATGCGAAAGATCGCCTCGTCCTCGATCGACCACGGCTGGCGCGTCCCCGCGGTCAAGTGGCTGATGGTCGAGAGCCTCTTCGCCGGCGGCGTGGGCTTCTACGTCTTCTACGCGCTCCAGCCGTACCTGCTCGAGCTGTACGGCGATCCCGAGGCATACCAGATCGCCGGACTCGTGGCGGCGATCGCCGCGGGCGCCCAGATCCTCGGCGGCATGGCGGCGCCGCGGATCAGGCGGCTGTTCCATCGCCGCACTTCGGCACTGATCGCTACGGCCGGAGCCAGCGTGGTGACGCTGACCCTGATGGGACTCGTCGAGAGCTTCTGGGGCGTGCTGGCCCTGATCGTCGTCTGGGGGCTGCTGTTCGCGGCCACGATGCCGATCCGCCAGACATACCTCAACGGCCTGATCCCCTCGCGCCAGCGAGCAACGATCCTCTCCTTCGACTCCCTCATGGGCTCCACCGGAGGCGTCTGGAGCCAGCCGCTGCTGGGCCGGGCGGCCGACGTGTGGGGTTACGCGCCGTCGTACCTGGTGAGCGCGGGGATCTCCGCGTTGGCGCTGCCGACGCTGGCGCTGTCGAGACGGGAAAACGCCGCGGCGGACATGCTCGAGGCCGGTGGCGCGCAGACCGCGCCGCAGCCCGCGTAAGCCGAGGGCCGCGTCGAGGCGGCCCTGATCACGCGGCCGGCTCGCCGCTGTAGAAGTCCGTGGTGCGCGCCGCGGCCGCCCGCGCCTCTCCGAAGTCGGTGCCCGAGGCGATGCTGGCCTCGGCCCAGCGCTCGCTGGAGAGCCTGACGAAGTGGCGGCCCTCGTCGGAGGTCTGCCAGGCCTCCATGGCCTCGCGATCGGGCGGATCGGGTCCGCCCGTGAGGTGCAGGGTCAGGCCGACGATTGCCTGATCCCAGCCGATGCCCACGGCGCCCGGGCCGAACTGGGACCAAAACTCGTCGTCGACGTGGGCGATGTGTTCCAGCGCGAACCGGGTGCGGCCGTCGGGCTCGGGCGTGAGGCGCAACTCGATCCACGAAGTCTCGCCGCGGTACTCCCACGTCGCGTCCACGCTGTGGGGCGGTTCGCAGCGCTCGATCGTCCCGGACGCGTTGGCCTGGAACTCGAAGCGGCCGCCCGGCCGGAGGTCGCCGGAGATCGGGAGGAACCAGCGGGAGATGCGCTCGCGGTTGGTGCACGCGTCCCAGAGGTCCTCGGGCGGCGTGTCGTACACCCGCACGACCGTGACGGTGCGAGCCTCGCCGGCCTCCAGCGTCCGGCTCCCGACCTGGCGGTCGACGCTACTGATCTCGTGGATGACTTCGATCATGGGGCGCTCCTCTCGTCGGGGGTGGCGCGGAGCCTGCGTTGGCGGCGCCCGCGGGCTATCTCGGTGGCCAGCGCGTCCAGGTGGGGGGTCCAGAACGCGCGGAAGTGGTCGAGCCAGGCGTCGACGTCGCGCAGCGGCTCCGGGTTGACCGCGTAAAGCCGACGGGCGCCCTCGGGGCGCACCGTCGCGAATCCCGCCTCGCGCAGGACGCGGAGGTGCTGGGACACCGCGGGCTGGGAGATCCCGAACTCGGATCGGATGATCTCGGTGATCGCGCCCGACGAGTGCTCGCCGGTCGCGAGGAGCTCGAGAATGCGTCTCCGGACGGGATCGCCGAGGACGTCGAACGCGTGCACCGGGGTAGCATATCAGGTCTTGCTTATATAAGGCGACTTTAATATCTTCCAGCGCCAGGTCGGCTGCCGCGAGCCTCAGGTCCAGGGGTACGGCCCGCTCGACGCGGTGTGTAGTGCGCCCCGCTCGACGTGATCGAGCCTGAACGGCTCCAGCAGGGGCTCGCCGCCGCCGGTGATGTCGTCGGCCGTCAGGCGGCCGATGGCCAGCGTCTTGAAGCCGTGGCCCGAGTCCACGATCGCGTAGGTGTTCTCCAGCACCCAGTCACAGACGGGGTAGTTGTCGGGCGTGTGGGCCACGATCCCGCCGGCCGCGCTCAGCTGCCAGTCGTTCCCCGTCCCGCGGAGGCGCCGCAAGCACGACCACATCGGCGCCACGCTCTGCCACCGCCCACGCGACCGACAGCCCGTTGACTCCGGCGCCTAAGACGACATGGTCACGACCAGGGGTACGGACTGTGCGACACGGGATGCAGGTCCCCGGTCGCGAAGCGCTCGTGGCGGAACGGGTGCAGCAGCGCGGAGTGCTCCCCGAGCAGCACCCGCGCGATCTCTCGGCCGACGGCGATCATCTTGTAGCCGTGGTTCGAGTCGGCGGCCACGAACACGTTCTGGCGCATGTGGTCGAACACCGGGAAGTTGTCCGCCGTGAACGCGCCGACGCCGCCCGAGCGGGTATCGCGGTACTTCGGGCGCGAGCCCTCGAAGCGCTCCATGGACTGCGACAGCGCGGCGCACCACAGGTCGGGGAAGCCAGGCTCTACGGTGCCGGTCGGGTACGGGTCGAGCTCGAAGGAGTGGCCCTTGGGCAGAGGCGACGCCCCGCCCTGCACGGAGTGCTTGTCCTGCTTGAAGTAGATGCCCCACTGGTCATCCGTGACGAGCTCCCCCGTGTCGGCGTGCAGCGGCGCGTGGCTGTCCACGTGCAGAACGGGCGGCAGCGAGCCGTCGGCGGTCACAAACACCGCCGGGTCCACCGCGATCTCCCCCTCTTGGAGGTACCAGTAGGTCCACATCTCGCGTTCCTCGCCCGCTACCTCGATCCGCCGGGGCAGCCCGAGCAGCTCCCACAGCCGCGCGATCCAGGGGCCCACCGCCACGACCACCTGCTCGACCCCGATCGGCCCCGCACTCGTCTCCACGTGCGTCACCGCGTCGGAGCCGTCGAACGAGAAGCCTGTGACCTCCACCCCAGTCTCGATGGCGGCGCCCGCGGCCCGCGCCTTCGAGGCCAGCCCGAACATCGAGTCGCGGTTGAACGCGAAGCCACCCTGCCTCTCGTGGAGGCAGACTGAGAGCCCGGGCGCCCGCCAGTCGGGGAACAGCGAGCGCATGTGCGCCGCCACGTCGGCCTCGCCCAGGATCAGCGACGACTCGTAGCCGATCCGCTGCTGGCGCTCGTAGACGGTGGTGAGGTCCCCCTCCTGGGCGCCGTCGCCTAGCGCCACGTAGCCGGAGCCGTGGTAGGCGAAGGTCTCCGGATCCGACTCCCAGATCTCGACGCAGGCGGCCATCAGGTCCTGCATCGCGGGCTGAAAGTAGTTGTTGCGGACGACGCCGCAGGCGATCCCGGAGGCGCCCGCCGCCACGTCGGTCTTGTCCACCACCAGCACCTCCTCGCCCTGCTCGGCCAGGTGCCAGGCCGTGGACAGCCCGTGGACTCCCGCCCCGATGACGAGGTGCTTGACGGAGCGCATCGCGGCTAGTGGAGCGGCGGTTCCCAGCCCTCGAGCACGGCCGGGGTCCAGTCCTCGCCGACCGTCCGCGACCCCTCCACCCAGGGCCCCAGCTCGGGCTGGGGGAACTTGCAGTGCTTCTCCTTGAGGCGGATGCCGTAGGAGTTGCCCGACTGAAGATGCTTTATGAGCACCTTTCGCGCGATCTCGTTCTCGCGCCCCTCAGGGATCGGGAAGTAGATCTTCAGGAACGAGTTCGAATAGCGGTCGAAGACGGCGGGGGTCCCTTCCTCCTCGAGCAGCTCCACGTCCTCCAGCCAGTTGATGTCCTGCCCGGGAGTGGCCTCCTGCAGGTCGACGTTCTCGATCAGCGCGATGTCCTCCTGGTACGGAAAGCGCTGCCCCGAGAGGTACTCGGCGTCGATCGCGATGATCTTCTGCGGCTCGCTCATCGCTCCGCGGGCTCGCGCTCCGGCAGGTGGTCGATCGGGTTCTCGAGGTAGCGGTCGAGCAGCGTCTCGATCCGCTGAAGGGCCCGCTCCTCGGACACGCCCGGGATGTACTCGGTGCCGGCGAGCGGCACGCGGGCCATCGCGGCGGCCTCGGTCGTCAGGGCCGCGAGGTCCTCGGGCTCCAGCGAGTGCACGTTGGTCTTCCCGCAAGCGCGCGCGAGCATCTGCACCTCGAGCGTGAGCGTGTGCAGGAAGTTGTAGACGCGGTTTGCCGCATCCTCCACGTGCAGCCGCTTGCGCAGCTCGGGATCCTGCGTGGTGATCCCGACCGGGCAACGGCCCGTGTGGCAGTGGTAGCACTGGCCGGCCGGCACGCCGATCGTGCCCTCGTAGTCGGTGACGCCCGGTATCTCCTTGTTGCAGTTCAGCGCCATCAGCGCCGAGTGGCCGATCGCGATCGCATCCGCGCCCAGCGCGATGCACTTCGCCACATCGCCGCCGTTGCGGATCCCGCCGGCCACAACGAGGTCGATCTCGTCCGCCAGCCCGACGTCCTCGAGCGCCCGCCGCGCCTCGGGGATCGCCGCCATCAGCGGGATGCCGGTCTCCTCGGCAGCCGTGTGCGGCCCGGCGCCGGTGCCGCCCTCGGCGCCGTCGAGGTAGATGATGTCCGGCCCGCACTTGGCCGCCATGCGCACATCGTCATACACGCGGGCGGCGCCCAGCTTGAGCTGGATCGGGATCTCGTAGTTGGTGGCCTCGCGCGTCTCCTGCACCTTCAGCGAGAGATCGTCAGGGCCCAGCCAGTCGGGGTGGCGCGCGGGCGAGCGCTGGTCGATGCCGGCCGGCAGCGAGCGCATCTCGGCCACCTGCTCGGTCACCTTCTGCCCCATCAGGTGGCCGCCGAGGCCGACCTTGCAGCCCTGGCCGATGAAGAACTCGACCGCGTCCGCCAGCATCAGGTGGTGCGGGTTGAACCCGTACCGGCTCTGGATGATCTGGTAGTACCACTTCGTGGAAAGGTCGCGCTCGGGCGGAATCATCCCCCCCTCGCCCGAGCAGGTGGCGGTGCCCGCCATCGAGGCGCCTTTCGCGAGCGCCATCTTGGCCTCGAGCGACAGCGCGCCGAAGCTCATCCCTGTGATGTAGATCGGGATGTCGAGCTCGATCGGCTTCTTCGCGAACCGCGCGCCCAGCACGGTCTTGGTCACGCACTTCTCGCGATAGCCCTCGATCACGAAGCGGGTGAGGGTTCCGGGCAGGAAGATCAGCTCGTCCCAGTGCGGGATCTTCTTGAACATCGAGAAGCCCCGCATGCGGTAGCGGCCGAGCTCGGCCTTCATGTGGATGTCGTCGATGACCTCCGGCGTGAAGATCTTGCTTCGGCCGAGGACCGTCTTCTGCGACGGGGCGTTCTCGTCGGCTCGTTCCGCGGGCATCAGAGCACCAGCTTCCGCTCGGACGGCTCGAGGCTGTCGTAGTTGTAGAGCTTCTTCCCGCACACGAACTTCTTCAGCTCGGGCGGGTCTCCGAGCCCGTAGATCCCGAACTTTCGATCCACGAGCTCGGTGTCGGCGTCGGTCCACTCGCCCTCGACGCAGTCGATCCCCAGCGAGGCCACCTTGCCGCCCACGTAGATCGTCCCGTCGTACATCGAGTCGCCGAGGCCGGGGCCCACGTCGCCGAGGATGATCTGGCGGCCGCGCTGCATCATGAAGCCGGTCATCGAGCCGGCGTCGCCGAGCACGATGATGGTGCCGCCCTTCTGGTCGATGCCGGTGCGGGCGCCGACCTGGCCTTTCACGACCAGGTCGCCGCCGCGCAGGGCGGCACCGGCGAGCGAGCCGGCGTTCGACTCGATCACGACGACGCCCGACATCATGTTCTCGGCCACGGACCAACCCACGCGGCCGTTCACCTGGACCTCCGGGCCGTCGATCAGGCCGCAGCCGAAGTAGCCCACGCTTCCTTCAAACGTCACGCGGCACCGCATCAGGATCCCCACCCCGAGCGAATGCCGCGCGCTTGGATTCAAGATCGTCACGTCGGTGACGCCTTGTTCGTACAGCAACCAGCGAAGCTCGCTGTTGATCTTGCGAGTCGAGAGGTCGCGGGCGTCGAACTGCGCCCTGTGGCCGTCGATCTCCGCGATCTTGGGGATGCTGCCGTCGAGTTCGACCAGGCCGCGCGCATCGTAGGTGGCGCCGTTCGCCGCGGCCTGCTCATGCGCGGCTACCTGGTCCACACCATCACCACGCCCTCGTATGGGTCGTAGGTCTCGATTTCCCGGTCCACCACCTTGCGGATGGCGATCTCCTCGCTCGCCAGCGCGACGATGTCGTCCGACTCGTAGAGCACCAGCGGCTTCGCGCCGAGCTCGTCCTTGGCCACGCCGAGCGCGTCTTCGGTCACGCAGATGTAGGTGAAGACGCCGTCGAGCTCCTCGAGGCTGCGGCGCATGGAGGCCTCGAGCGAGTCGCCCTGCGCCATCCGCTCGGCGAGGTAGACGGCGATGATCTCCGAGTCGCACATCGACTGGAAGCGGTGGCCGGCGCGTTCGAGGCGGCGGCGCCACTGGTGGTAGTTGGTGAGCTGGCCGTTGTGCACCACGGCGACGTCGGGGAACGGATACGCCCAGTAGGGGTGCGCGTTGGCGATGTCCACGTCGGACTCGGTGGCCATGCGGGCGTGGCCGATGGCGTGGGTGCCGACGAAGGCGTCGAGCCCGTAGTCGCTGGCCACGGTCTGGGCGTCGCCGAGGTCCTTGACGATTTCGAGCGCCCGCCCGAGCGAGAGCACCTCGGTGCCCTTCACGTCCTCCACGTAGTCGGCGAGCTGCTTGAGGTCCCCGTCGAAGCCGAAGGTGACCGTCAAGGCGTAGTCAGTCGACTTCTTGATGTCGCCGATCTGGGCGCCCATGGAGCGCATGCGGGTCTCGACGTCGGACCGCTGCCGTGTCAGGCGCTGCGCGAAGTCGAAGTCCCGGTGACCGTTCGACTCGGCGAGCTTGATGTGCATTATGTAGCCGTCGTCAGAGGCCGGGCGGTAGAGCGCGTACCCCGTGGAGTCCGGCCCGCGGTGCTTCATGGCCTGGAGCATGGCCGTCATGTCGCGCCCGACCCGACGCTCGCCCCCGCCGTCGCGGTAGATGATCCCGGCGATGCCGCACATGACTAGGGAAGTACCTCCAGGTACTCCTCCCGCTCCCAGTCGGTGACGGCGGCCAGGTAGCGCTCCCACTCATCGCGCTTGTAGTGGCGGAAGACCCTCCAGAGCCGGCCCGGCAGGGCACCGTCTCTCAGGAGCTCGTCCTTTTCGAGCGCGATGAGGGCGTCGCCGAGGCTGTCGGGCACGCGCTCGAGCCTCACCGCACCGTTCGACGCCTGGAGCAGGTCATAGGTGTTGGCGCTCTGCGGCTCGCCCGGATCGCTCTTCTTGCGGATGCCGTCGAGCCCTGCCACGAGCAGGGAGGCGACCGTCAGGTACGGGTTGCAGGAGGAGTCGACGCCGCGGTACTCGAACCGTCCGCCGGACGCCACCCGGACGGTGCAGGTGCGGTTCTGCCAGCCCCAGTTCTTGTAGACGGGGGCCCAGAAGCCGAAGTCCCACATGCGGCAGTACGAGTTGACCGTGGGGTTGCCCACGCACATCAGCGCGCCGAAGTGGTCGAGCATGCCGCCGAGGAAGTGGCGGGCCGTCTCCGAGAGCTGGGCCGGGCCGTCGGGGTCGTGGAAGACGTTGTTGCCGTCCTCGTCGACGAGGGTGAAGTGGTGATGGTGGCCGTTGGCGCTGACCCCCGTGAACGGCTTCGGCATGAAGGTGGGCAGTAGCCCGTGCTTACGGCCGACCGCGGCGCAGATCTGGCGATAAGTGGTGATGTTGTCGGCCGTCTTGACGGGACGGTCGAAGCGGAAGTTCAGCTCGAGCTGGCCCGGGGCGTCCTCGTGGTCGCCGTAGCTCATGTCGAGGCCGAGCGCCTGGCCGTACTCGATCACGTCGAGCAGAACGGGACGGAGCTCCTCGAACTGGTGGATGTGGTAGCAGTAGGGCTTGGTGACGCCGTCCGGCTCGCCGCCGTCCTCCGGGCGCTTGAGCCACATCATCTCGGGCTCGATGCCGATGAGGAAGCTGTAGCCGAGCTCCTCCTCGAACTCGGCTACGACCCTCTTGAGGTTCTGGCGCGGGTCGGCGTCGAGGAGCTCGCCGCTCTCCGTGTCGTAGCAGTCGCAGAGGACGCGGGCGACCCGCGGATCCCAGGGAAGCTGGGCGAACGTGTCGAGGTCGGCGATCGCCGCCAGCTCGGACTCCTCGGGGCCGAAGCCGATGTAATCGCCGGCGCGGTCCGTGAAGAGGTTGGCGGTCGCGCCGTAGACGAGCTGGTAGCCCTTCTCGGCCACCTGCGGGAAGAAGTCGGCGACGACACCCTTGCCCATGACGCGGCCGGTGATCGAGACCTGCTGGAAGAAGACGTACTTGATGCCCTGGGCCTCGATGAGCTTGGTGATCGCCTCGATGCGCTCGCGCCGGCCAGGCTGGTTTCGGGCTTCCTCGAGGGTCTGCGGCGGCGGCGTCGACCTCGGGCTCTCCAAGACGGTCTGCACGGTGCCCCCGAACGTGAGGGGGGCAGCTGCGTCGACGGCGACGCTGTCGCTCATACATCTCCTCCGAAGTCGTGAAGTCCTGGCGAGCCACACCCCTTTGAGGGCACGGGCCGGGGGCGATCATAACAGCCGCTTTGAGCAAATTTGTCTAGGACCGGCGGGGCGGTTAGGCTGGCCCGCCGTGCCCCCCGGAAACGCCAACCTGATCCGCCCGATCTACGAGGAATGGGGACGCGGCAACTGGCGCCCCCGCTTCGAGATCTACCACCCGCGCCTGCGGTGGGGCTGGTCAGACGAGTTCCCCGGCCTGGGCGGCGTCTGCGAGGACCACGAGGACCCCAATCCGCGAATACGCGCCTGGCTGAGCCCGTGGGAGCACTGGCGCGCCGAGGCGGAGGACTACCTCGAGATCGGCGACCACGTGGTCGTGCTCGCGACCTACCACGGTGTGGGCAAGGGCAGCGGGGTGGAGATCAGCCAGGAGGGAGCACACGTCTTCGAGGTGCGCCACGGGAAGGTCGTGCGGCTGGAGATCTTCGCGACGCGCCAGAAGGCGTTGGAGTCGGTGAACTCGGGACGCTAGGCGGGGCCCCTACGCCGGGTCTTCCGCCGGCGGCAGGCCACTGATGCGTGCGCTCTCATGGTCAGGCGCGGCCGGGGCGGCCGATCGCCGGCACCGGCGGTAGGTCCTCCAGCCAGCGCATCACGTGCAGGTCGAGGCTGCGCGGCAGGAAGATGTCGGTTGAGTACTCCACCGGGGTCCCCTCGGCCGTGCAGGTCACGTGGTCGATCTCGAGCGCGGCGACCGTGTCCTTCACGCCCAGCGCCTTCCCGACCCGGTCGCGCTTGGTGAGCACCCGCGCTGTGATGTGCGCGCGGGTGTAGGCCACCGGCACCCCGTTCTTCAGCAGCACGTCAAGCACCATCTGGCCGCGCTCGAGCGCTTGGCGCACGCGCGACCGCGCCGGCAGCTCGATGTCGGGGTGGACCACGTCGCGCATCCACGCGCCAGGCGCGCCGTCCATCAGCAGCACGCGCGTGACCGTCACCGCAGGCGTATCCGCGTCGAGCCCGAAGCGCTCCCCCACCTCGGGGCCCAGCCGCGTGTCCTCCACCTCGAGCTCACCAAGCTCGAGCGTCACCCCGCGCCGGCGCGCGAGCTCGCTGTACGAGACGAGCTTCTCGAGGCCCTCGTCAAGCGAGGTGGTGGCGGCCCGGCCCACGTATGTGCCGCTCCCCTGGCGGCGCACGATCTCGCCGCTCTCCTCGAGCCGCCGGAGCGCGGTGCGCAGCGTGCCGCGGGAGATCCCCAGGTGCGCTGACAGCTCCTGCTCTGGCGGCAGGCGCTCTCCGGGCCGGTGCCGGCCGGTCGCCAGCCAGCTCCGGAGCGCCTTCTCGGCCACGTCCACGAGCGACGGCCTCGTCTCGCGCCGCAGGGCGGCGCTTTGCGGCCCGTTCGACATCGCGGCCTGATACTAGCCCGGCGTCCTCCCCGCCCGGGCCGGGTGTGGCTGCGCTACTCGGAGATCACGTCCCATCCGGACCCGCCGTCCAGCCGGTCCTTGCCGTCGCCGCCGTACAGGGTGTCGTCGCCCGAGTCGCCGTCGATTCGGTCGTCGCCGCCGTCTCCGAATACGGCGTCGTCACCGCTTCGCGCCTCGATGCGGTCGTCGCCATCACCGGCGCAGATCACGTCGGGCTTCGATGTGCCGCGCAGCCGGTCCGCGCGCGGCGTCCCGGTGATGGTGCATCCGCGGGGGGACGCGCCGAACTCCTCCACCCCGATCACCGGCCGCAGCGAGCGCTCCATGTCCCGGTCGGCGAAGGCCTCCCGGAGCACGTCGCGGTCCAGGGCGTTGCCGATCGCCGCCATCACCATTCCCTGGTCGAGGGAGAGATACCCGTTCGACACCTCCCCGCTGTCCACGTTGACGCTGTCGCGGAAGCCCCAGTGCCCGTAGATCTCCGGGAAATCGCGCCGCAGCCGCTCGAGGTTCGCCAGCGCCTCTCCCGGCGCCCAGCGCAGCCCCAGGAAGGCCGCGTGCGGCGTGACCACGCCGTTCGTGTACGCCGACGGCGGGGGCGCCGGCTGCGGGTCACGCCCGCAGCCGGGGAAGCCGGCGTCCACGAGCGTCTCGTCGTTGTTCGACGGGTAGCCGTTCGGGTCCATCCCGACTGCGTCCACGCCGTAGGTCCTGTAGCCGCCCTCCGGCACGTTCGCCGGGGAGAAGCCCCAGTAGCCGTAGCCCGCCTCGTAGAGGCCGTGCACAACCTGGGCCCGCACGGTGAGCGGGTGGTTGGCGCCCCAGCTGCCCGGTCCCCAGCGGTCCTCGGGCACGAACAGCGGCGGCATCAGCGCCTCGAACATGCTGCCGCCCCAGGACGGCGTGACGCGTGTGCCGAAGTATGCGTAGGCGCCCTCGAACACGTCGACGCCGAGGTAGCGCCGCGTGACGCCGAGTGGCTTGGTCTCCACCCAGGCCCCATCGCACGTCTCGGGGAAGCTGCGGAGCGCGCCGAAGTAGTGCCGCGCCGGGATCTCCCCCTTCGCGATCCCGATGTAGGAGGCGATGCGGCTCTCGCTGACGATCGTGTCGTAGCAGCAGGCCTCCGCGCCGGTGCTCGGCACGTAGTGGAACAGGATCTGGTTGCGGCCCGGGCGGTAGTAGAAGCCGAAGTTCATCGAGTCGTAGATGGCGCCTGCTCTGCGCGACAGCTCGGGGACCTCACGCTCAACGAGCCGCAGCCCGACCGCGAGCCAGCCGTTGTCGACCGAGGAGAGGATGGGCGTGAGCGGCTGGCCGCTGGGCGGCCAGGTGGTCAGCTTCGCCCCGGTTCGGTGGTCGTACCAGTTGAAGAACTGCCCGCTCGGCTCGTGGCGCTCCATCCTCTCCAGGGATGCGATCGTCCGGGACAGACGGGCCACCGCCTCGCGCCGGTCGACGATCCCGAGCTCGCGCGCGACGAGCGTGCTCCACATGTACGCGCCGATGTTCGTGGTGGATGTCTGGACGCTGCGCGTGCCATCGGAGGCGAGGCTGTCGGCCGGCAGGCCGGACTGTGGGGCGGTCATCGCGTCGAAGGACCGCCAGGTGTCGGCGGCGTAGCGCTCGAGCGGGCCTCCTGAAGCGGAGGCGGGCGCGGCGAGCAGCAGCGCGCCGAGCGCCGCGGCGACGAGGTTTCGCAACAGCATCATCATCTGCACTCCTTCGTGTAGCGGCAGGCAACAATCGAGGGCTGTTCCACCGGCCCGCCCGCGTCGATCGACCACGCGAGCCGCACGAACTGGGCGTGCGTCCACGCCAACGGCGTTGCCGAGAGGGTTCCCTCGCCGCTGCCCTCCCACACCTGCTCGGGCAACATGAGGCCCTCGTTCGCGGTCGCGGCAATGGACGCCAGCCGGTGCCGGGCCGGGCGGCCGGCGGCCAGCTCGTACTCGCCCCGCTCGCCGGCGAAGATCGGCCACAGCCGTCCGATGCCCCGGTCCTCGAGCGTGCCGGGGAACGGGCCGCCGCTTGCGGTCTCGCCGTAGCCGTCGTGGTTGTAGCGGTGCCAGAACCGCCCGTTCGGGGTCAGCTCGCTGAGCTCGCGGTCCACGACCGACAGCGTGCTCAGGATGTGCGGGTCGTCGGCGGGCTTGACGCCGAACCGCACCAGCTCGAGGAAGCTCGGATCCACGACGGAGCGCTGATCGACGGTCGGGCCGCCGTCCGCGATCGTGTACTCGGTGCCGGCGTTCGCGTTGCCGTCCACCGTGAGCCGCACGTAGTAGGGGTGGCCGGCGAGCGGGCCGTTGGTCGTGAGGGTCCAGCGCTCGAGGTTCGCCCGCCAGGCGTCCGCGGTCTCGAGCCAGCTCGCCGCCGCGGCCGCGTCGCCGTTTCGCCGCGCGATGTCGGCTCCTGTCACCAGCGCCGCGATCTCGGCCGCGATCGTTGCCGGCGAGTAGCCCTCGGCGTTCTCCCAGCGCTCCTGCGAATCCGGGCCGTTCTGAAGGATGCAGCCGATCGCGCGCTGTACGTGGGCGAACGTGCCGGCGTCGAAGCGCCGGAGCTGCCACGACATCACGACGGGGTAGGACACCTCGTCGAGCTGGAGGTTCGGCCAGTGCGGCGAGCCGTCGAGGTTCGAGTTCTGCGGGAAGCAGCCGTCGGGCTTCTGCTGGCGCTCCCACAGGTAGTCGAGCGCGCGCTCGGCCGCCTCGCGGTCGCCGGCGGCGAGCTGCGCCGTGGCCGCTTGGTACAGGTCGCGCGACCACACCAGGTGGTAGGGGCCTGAGTAGTTCACGAGGTTGCCCCAGACCCAGGCCATTGATGGAGAGGCGATCGCGCCGCCGCGGTAGGTCTTGTCCTCGGCCGCGGCCAGCACCATGAGCGACACGTCGTAGGTCGTCTCCATGCCGGCCACGCTGCGCGGGCGCTTCAGTTCCTCGAGGTAGTCGTGCCATCCGTCGGCGTAGGACCGGGCCGCTCGCTCGAAGCCGCCACGCAGCGAGCGCCGGGCCACGGCAGAGGCCTCCCCGCCGGCCTCCCCGAAGCCCAGCGCCAGCTGCATCTTGCGGTTCCCCCGGAGCCCCGTAAGCGCGGTCTCCCCCGTCTGCACGACGTTGCCGTCCAGCGCGGAGCGGTAGGTCCAGTCCATCCGGTGGTCGTCCCCGAGGTCGGTCCAGCCGTCGCTCGCGCCCTTGAAGCCGCTCGAGGCGCGGCGGAACGAAGGGGCGGTTACCAGCGCGCTGGCGGCGCGGTCGTCGAAGGCGATCAGCGCCTCGTCCTCGCTGATCCCGCTGTCGTCGTCGCCCCCGTTCGACAGCCCGGGGTCGTAGATCGCGTACAACCTGTAGGGCCGCCCGGTGAGCGACTCGAACTCCACGTCCACCAACACGGCGGCTTGGGCGGGGTCCGTAACGTAGGTCTTGGTCATGCGCCAGCGCCCTGAGCGCGCGGTGTTTACCTGCCGGTAGGTAAGGCTGCGCCGATCGATCAGCTGCACACGGTGCCTGGCATCCGCGCGCTCGGTCTCGGTGAACGAGCGGCCGTCCGAAACCACGAACTCGAGGTTCCGGGCGCTCGGCGTGCCGAGGTCGGGGTAGTAGACCTCGGTCATCTCTCCGTCGTCGAGCGTGAACCAGACCTTGCTGGCCAGCCGCGTCGCGCTGCCGAAGCCGTCCTTGTCGCCCTCGGTCCAGTTCGCGACGGAGCCCGGCGCGCCGGGGGCGGTCCCGGCCGCGCCCGCCGTGGGCGCGACCGAGACCAGCAGCACGAGCGTCATGGCGGCCAGCCGGCCGGCCATCAGCGCACCGTGAACGACTGCTTCATCTCCGCTTTCGAGCTGTTGCCGGCGTAGACGTCGATCTGACCCGGCTCCACCACGAACCTGCCGCGGTTGTCGTAGAAGCCGTAGTCGCTCGCGTCGAGTCTGAACGTGAGCGTCCGCTTCTGGCCGGGCTGGAGCGTCACCCGCTCGAAGCCGCGCAGGCGCCGCACGGGCTGGGAGATGCTCGCCACCGGGTCCTTGATGTACAGCTGCACAACCTCGTCACCCGCGCGGCCGCCTGTGTTGGTCACGTCGACCGAGGCCCGGACGCTGCCCGAGCGCGACACGCTCGTCGTGCTGAGCCGCAGGTTCGAGACCTCGAACGTCGTGTAGCTGAGCCCGTGGCCGAACACGAACAGCGGATCGCAGCTCGGGATGTCCCGGTGCTGCGAGTTCCACTTCACGCCCTTGTTGCAGGGGCGCCCGGTCGGCAGGCGGTTGTAGTGGATCGGCACTTGACCGACCCGGTACGGGAATGACACCGGCAGCTTGCCTCCCGGGTTGACCTCGCCGAACACGACGTCGGCGACCGCGGGCCCCGCCTGCACGCCCGGGAACCACCCCTCGAGGATCGCGGGCGCGTCGTCTACGATGTCCTCCAGCGCGAGCGGGCGGCCGCTGAACAGCACGACCGCGAACGGCTTGCCGGTCGCCTTGACCGCCTCGATCAGGTCCTCCTGCCTGCCGGGGAGGTCGAGCTTGCTGCGCACGTTCGCCTCGCCGCTCATCTCGCGCGTCTCGCCGAGGGCGAGGACGACCTGGTCGGCACCGGCCAGGGCGGTGTTCACCGCCCCGGTGTCGATCGTGGTGCAGCCCTCGGGGTCTCGGTCCTTCGGATCCGGATCCTGGTCGAAGGGCACCTCGCCGTTGGAGAGCTGGCAGCCCTCTGCGTAGCTCGTCTCGCCCGCGCTCTGCTGGTCGATGCCGTCGAACACGGTCACGACGTCGGTGTCGGCACCGCGCCCCCACCACGGCCCCAGCATGTCGTGCTGGTTCCTCGCCAGCGGCCCGATGACCGCGGTGTCACTGCTCGGATCAAGCGGCAGGACCCCGCCCTCGTTCTTGAGCAACACCATCGAGCGGCCGGCCGCCCGGCGCGCCGCCGCAACTGCGTCGTCGCGCAGCATCTGCTCCTCGGTCTCCGCGGGCTGGTACTGCGAGTAGGGGTTCTCGAACAGCCCGGCGCGGAACTTGACGCGCAGGATGCGACGCACCGCGTCGTTGAGCCGGCTCATCGAGACGCGGCCCTGGGCGATGAGCTGGGCGCCGTGGTCGCGCATCAGCGTGCTGGTCATCTCGGAATCCACGCCAGAGTTGAAGGCGAGCGCTGCGGCTGAGGGGCCGTCCGCGGCGACGCCATGGCCGCACTCACCCTGGTTCGGGTTCACCGGGGGGCAGGAGCGCAGCTCGGCGACGGCGGTCCAGTCGCCCTCGATGAAGCCGTCGAAGCCCCACTCGCGCTTCAGGATCTCCGTCATCGTGTAGTGGTTGCCGCAGCCGGGCACGCCGTTGATCGCGTTGAACGAGCACATCGCGGTGTCCGCGCCGGCGGCGACGGCGGCCTTGAACGGCGGCAGGTACATGTTGCGGAGCTGCTGCTCGGAGAGGTCGGTCGTGTTGTAGTCGCGCCCCGCATCGGGTTCGCCGTAGGCGACCAGGTGCTTGGGGCTCGCGACCAGCCTGTCGCGGTCGCTGTAGTCCCTCCCCTGGGTGCCTCTCACCCGCGCGGCGCCGAGCACCGAGTTCAGGTAGGGATCCTCGCCCGCCGCCTCGGAGATCCGGCCCCAGCGCGGCTCGTGCGACACGTCCACCATCGGGGCGTAGGTCTGCTTGAGGCCGACCGCCGCCGACTCGCGCGCGCCGTACTGGGCGTCCTCGTGGGCCACCTCCGGGTCGAAGCTCGCCCCGGTGCCGAGCGGAATGGGGAAGATCGTGCGGAAGCCGTGGATCGTGTCGAAGGCGAAGAGGAGCGGGATGCCGAGCCGGGACTCCTCAACCGCGATCCGCTGAAGCTCCCTGATCCGCGCCGGGTCG
The DNA here is from genome assembly GCA_963733885.1 of uncultured Thermoleophilaceae bacterium. GTDB lineage: Bacteria > Actinomycetota > Thermoleophilia > Solirubrobacterales > Thermoleophilaceae > JACVRW01. The sequence continues at coordinate 474,872 of CAVTES010000004.1, forward strand.
GTCAGGCTCAGGATCGCGCCCAGCCCGTTGCGCACGTGCGCCTCGCCCGCGGGAGGGGGGTTGAAGTTGAAGTCGGGCAGCAGCGTCACCTGCTGGAGCTTCTCCTGGAGCGTCATGCGGGAGAGCAGGCGGTCAACGCGGCGCTCGATGTCGCGGTCGGACTCTCTCCCCGAGTCGCGGACGCGCTCGCGCTCGCGCGAATCGTCGGACTGGGCGATCACGCCCGCGCCGCCCGCAACTCCGACGGTCAGGGCAATCACTCCCGCGCCGATTGCCGCCTTGAGCCTGCTGCCGCTCATGCTGCTCCCCCTCCGCACCCGTTCATGTCGCCCTCCGCGATTTTCGTCGGATGGCCACTTGCCGCGTTACCCGAGCCTGAAAACCCCTAAACAGCTCGCAAGAAAAGCTCAAAATATGCGCTAGTTCGCCGTCGATGGCTGCAAAAAAGGTTCATTCTTGACAAACCTGTAGGCAGTGCGCATATTCCCCGCGTGGCCGTGGGACCCGACGTACGCCGTGAACGCAACCGCGCGCGGATCGTGGCGGCGCTCCGCGAGGCGGGCGCCGCCAGCCGCGCCGAGCTGGCGCGCCGCACACGCCTCTCCCGCACCACGGTCGCGAGCATCGTGAGCGAGCTTCAGAGCGACGGGATGCTCGAGGAGCGGCAGGACGGCGCCGGGGCGTCGCCGCAGGGCGGGCGGCCGCCGCGGCTCCTGTCCTTCAGCCGCTCGGCCGGGGCGGCGGTGGGGATCGACTTCGGGAAGCGCCACCTGCGGGTGGCGGTCGCCGACCTGAGCCACACCATCCTCGCCTCTGCGGAGCGGCCGATGCGGACCGACGACCCGGCCGAGACCGGGCTCGACACGGCCTCGGAGCTCGTCGAGGAGGTGCTCGCCGAGGCGGCCGTGCCGCGCGGAGACGTTATCGGGGTCGGCCTCGGCCTGCCGGGGCCGATCGACATGCGCTCGGGCCGGGTGGGATCGTCGTCGATCCTGCCGGGGTGGGTCGGGGTGCGGGCGGCGGAGGAGTTCGGCGCGCGGCTCGGGCTCCCCGTCTACGTGGACAACGACGCGAACCTGGGCGCGCTGGCCGAGCTGCATTGGGGCGCGGCGGCCGGCCGCCGGAATGCGGCCTACCTGAAGGTCTCAACCGGGATCGGCGCCGGGCTCATCGTGAACGGCCGGCTGTTCCACGGGGCCGGCGGGATGGCCGGCGAAATCGGCCACACGATCATCCAGGAGCAGGGCACCGTGTGCCGTTGCGGAAAGCGCGGCTGCCTGGAGACCCTCGCGGGAGCGGCTGCACTGGTCGAGTTGCTGCGCGGCACGCACGGCCCCGACCTGACGACCCAGGGGCTCCTGGCCGCCGCGGCGTCCGGCGACTCGGGCGCCCGCCGCGTGATCGCGGACGCCGGCCGCCACATTGGCACCGCGGTGGCGACTCTGTGCGACCTGCTGAACCCGGAGCTGATCGTGGTGGGCGGCGAGCTGAGCGCCGTGGGCGAGGTGCTGCTCGACCCGCTGCGCGAACAGGTGCACCGCCACGCGATCCCGGCCACGGCCCGCGGCCTCGAGATCGTGCCGGGAGTGCTGGGACCGCGGGCGGAGCTGCTCGGAACGTTGGCGCTCGTATTGGCGAGCGACGGGGCGGAGGCGACGCCGGCAAGATGAAGCGTCCCGCCTAGTGGCCCTGCCGCCGGGCCATAATCCGGGACAGTCGGGTCCCGGCAGTAGCATCGCGCCCGGTGCGCCCCCGGCTCATGGCCCTCTTATTGCTCGTCGTTGTGGCACTGGCGGGCGGCCTGGCGACGCCAGCCGGCGCTGCCGCCGCCCCCCGCGTCACCGCCACCCCAAACCCGGTCCCCTTCGGAACGGCCCTGATCGTCAAGGGCCGCGGCTGGCCGGTGATCGAGTTCTGCAGCCGCACGGTGCGGCTCTCGCTTCGCTCGGACCAGAACGCCTTCCGGATCGGCACCGACCGGGTGGGTACCAGGGGCCGCTTCCGCTTCACCTGGGTTCCGCGCCGCGACGAGGTCGGACGCGGCGACTGGACCCTCGTCGCCCGGATGCGATGCGAGAGCGGCGAGGACGGCTCGCCGAACCCGATGCGGGCCACGGCGCCGATCGGATCGGCGCCTCCCACCTGACCGTCGGACGCGGCCGCACCTCCACGGCGCGGTGGAGGCTCCACACGCGGCGCGAGCGTGCCGGCAGTCTCTGCGTCGGCGTGGGACTCCGGCCGCTTGGCGAGACGGCGCCTCACAGCGGCGAGGGTTGCGGAGCGAGCCTGGGCGGCCACCCGCTGACCTTCGGGCTCGTGATCTCCAACGGTCTCGGCACGTTCGCGCGCGGCATTGCGAGCCTCGACGTCGGCCGCGTTGAGGTGACCTTCGGCGACAGCCCGCCCCTGGAGGCGCGCATCCTCCCGAGCCCACCGGTGCTCGGCTTACGGGGACGCTTCTGGATCGCCCCCTTCGAAGGGCAGTGCGAGGCCACTTCGGCGCAGGCGTTCGACGGCGAGGGCAGGCTGCTCGGCGAAGCGGGGGGCCAGGGCGGCGACTGCCCGGCGGCCCCTGACTAGAAGAGCCCGACCGTCCGGCCCTCGCCGTCGATGTCCACGTTGAGCGCCGCCGGTTCCTTCCCCAGGCCGGGCATCTGCTGGATGTCGCCGCACAGCGGCACCAGCCAGCCGGCGCCGGTGTAGGCGCGGATGTCGCGGACCGGCAGCTCGAATTCCTCCGGGGCGTTCAGCAGCGCCGGGTCGGCGGACAGCGACAGGTGCGTCTTCGCCATACAGATCGGCAGCTTGTCGAGCCCGTCCTCGTGGTACTGGCGGATCCGCCGCTGGGCGTCCAGGTAGAGGACCACCTCGGAAGCGCCGTACACCCTCTTCGCGACCTTCTCGATCTTCACCTCGATCGGGTCGTCGTCCTCGTACATCAGCTTGAAGTCGCTCGGCTGCTCGCAGGCGTCCGCCACGGCCTCGCCCAGCGCGGCGGCCCCCTGCCCCCCGCGCTCGAAGCCCTCGTTGACCTCGGCGGCGTGCGCCCCGCCCTCGAGCGCGAGCGCCTTGACCAGGTCGACCTCCTCGTCGGTGTCTCCCGGCCGCCGGTTGACGGCCACCACGCACGGCAGGCCGAACCCCCGCACGATCGCGAGGTGACGGTGGAGGTTGGCCGCCCCCTGCGCCATCGCGGCGAGACCGCGAACGCGCTCGGTCCGCGGGTCGTCGGCGATCCCGCCGTGGTGCTTCAGCGCCCGGACCGTCGCGACTAGCACCACGGCCGAGGGCGTGATCCCGCCCTTGCGACACACGATGTCGAAGAACTTCTCCATCCCCATGTCCGAGCCGAAGCCCGACTCGGTTACCACGTAGTCGCCGAGCTTCTGCCCGATCAGGTCCGCCACGAGCGAGGAGTTTCCGTGAGCGATGTTCGCGAACGGCCCCGCATGCATCAGGCAAGGCTGGCCTTCGAGCGTCTGGATCAAATTGGGCTTGAGCGCGTCCTTCAGGAGCACCGTCATCGCCCCGGCCGCGCCGAGATCCTCGGCCGTGACCGGCTTCCCGCCGTCAAAGGAGTGGGCGACGGTGATCGCGCCGAGCCGGCGGCGCAAGTCGTGCAGGTCGCGCGACACGGCCAGGATCGCCATCACCTCGGAGGCCGCCGTAATGTCGAATCCGGACTCGCGCGGGTAGCCGTTCGCCCGGCCGCCCTGGCCGATCGTGATCTCCCGCAGGGCGCGGTCGTTCATGTCGAGCGCGCGCTTCCAGCCGACCCGGAGGGCGTCGATCTTGTGCGGGTTGCCGTGCAGGATCGACGCGTCCATCAGCGCCGCAAGCAGGTTGTTGGCCGCGCCGATCGCGTGGATGTCCCCGGTGAAGTGGAGGTTCAGATCCTCCATCGGCACCACCTGGGCGAGCCCGCCGCCCGCGGCGCCGCCCTTGATGCCGAACACCGGCCCGAGCGACGGCTCGCGCAGGCACAGCAGCGGGTCCTTGCCGATCGCGCCAAGGCCCTGCGTGAGCGAGACGGCCGTGGTGGTCTTACCCTCACCCGCCCTGGTCGGAGTGACGCCCGCCACGCAGACGATCTTGGCGTCGGGGGCGTCGGCCAGCCGGTCGAGCACGTCGAGCGAGACCTTCGCCTTGTGGCGCCCGTAGGGCTCGAACTCGTCCGGGGTCAGCCCCGTCCGCTCGGCGATCGTCTCAATCGGGACGAGCTCGGCCTCCTGCGCGATCTCAAGGCTGCTCTTCATCTTCTCTCCTCTGCTTGCCGGTCAATGGCTGACCGCTGCCGCCGCCAGCTCCGACACAAGGCGGTCCTCGTAAAAGCGCTCCAGAGTAAACGGCTCGATCAGATCCGGAGTCCTCCCAGTGGCGGTCAGTTCGGCGAGCGTCTTGCCCACGATCGGCGCCGCCTTGAAGCCGTAAGTTCCCCATCCGGCGCTGACATGGAAGTTTCCCACTTCCGTCTTGCCGAGGATCGGGCTGTAGTCGGGCGACAGGTCGCAGAGCCCGGCCCAGCTGCGCAGGATGCGGGCCCGCTCGAGCTGCGGGAAGAGCTCGAGCGAGTGCCTCGAGACCTCCTGCATGAAGTTGAGCGTGCCCTGCATCCGGTAGGTCGTCCACGGCTCGATCTCGGCGCCCATCAGGAACTCGCCGCGGTCGGTCTGCGAGATGTACACGTGCATCTGCGACGACACGATCACCACGTCCAGCAGGGGCTTGAGCGGCTCAGTCACACACGCCTGCAGGATGTGGGTCGTGATCGGCAGCTGCACACCGGCCATGTCGGAGATCAGCGAGCTCCACCCGGCGGTGCAGTTGAGCACCGTGCCGGCCTTGATCCGGCCGCGGTTCGTGACCACGGCGTCAACGCGGCCGTTGGCGCGCTCTAGGCCGGTCACCTCGGTATACGGATGGATCTCGGCGCCGCCCTGATCGGCGCCGCGGGCGAGGCCCCACACGACCGCGTCGTGGCGGATCACGCCGCCCGGCGGGTGGTAGAGCGCGCCCATGATGGGATAGACGGCGTCCGGGTTGTGGACTTGCATCGCCGGGGCGAGCTTGGCCACCTCGTCCGGGTAGATCAGCCGCGAGTCGATCCCGTTGAGCCGGTTCACCTCGGCCCGGTTTGCCATCACGAACATCGCCCGGTCGGAGTGAGCAAGGGTCAGGTGGCCGTTCTGTGAGAAGAGCAGGTTGAAGTTGAGCTCGGCGCCGAGTCCCTCGTAGAGCTTGAGCGCGGCGTCGTAGAAGCGGGCTCCCTCCTCGGTCTTGTAGTTGGCCCGGAGGATGGTCGTGTTGCGCCCGGCCGCGCCCGAGCCGATATAGCTCTTCTCGAGCACCGCCACGTTCTCGATGCCGTGGTCGCGGGCCAGGTAGTAGGCCGCGGCCAGGCCGTGCGAGCCGCCGCCCACGATCACGACGTCGTAGGAGTCCCGCAGCTCGGCGCGGCGGCGCCACATGCGGCGGGTCCGGAAGAGGTCAAGCACGCGGCGCCACCTCCTGGTCGACCCGCGTGAGCGCGTCCACCCCGACGGGGCCCCCGCCGAGGCTCTCGGCTGCGTCCGCCACCACGGTCCACACATACTGCCCGAGGGCGGCCCCGAAGAGCATCAGCCAGCGCTCCTCCGTCTGCCGCAGCACGGCACCCGGGGTGCGCGCGACGGAGCCGGGCCGGAAGGCGTGCACTGGCGTGACGGCGTCGCGCAGGTCGAGCGCGGTGAAGCGGGCGAACAGCTCGCGGGCCAAGGGGCCCTCGAGTGCCAGGGCGGCGAAGGCCGTGGTCACGTCGACCACGCTCGTGAGCCCGGGGTGCCCGGCGGTGGTGTCGCCGAGACGCTCGCGAAGAGCGGGCAGCTCGCTCGGCTCGCAGAGGGCGAGCGCACGCCGGCGCGAGTAGGGGCACCACCAGGCGCCAGCCGCCCAGGTGGCTCTGCCCGGCTCGAAGTCCGCCGCCGGCGCGCCCTGCACCTCGACCTTCCCGAGATGCGACAGATCGGCGAAGCCGACGGCGGAGCGGGCGCGCTCCCGCTCGGCGTCGAGACCGTCGAAGCGGACGGCCACGCTCCACCCGTCGCGCTCCTCGAAGGCTGCGCCGGAGGCGAGGGCCTGACGCTCCATCGGGCTCCGAGAGAGCGCGCCGGCCGAGGGTGAGAGGAACGCGAGGCTCACGACCGCAGCACCTCGCCATCCGGGTCGTAGAAGGGCTTGGTTACGACTTGCGCACGAAGGCGACGGCCGTTGTCGGAGATGGTCACGCTCGAGCCATCCTGTGCGAGCTCTGCCGGCACCCAGGCCATTCCGATGGTCGTGCCAAGCTGGGGCGAGTAGCGCGCGCTCGTAACCTGCCCCATCGGCGACCCGCCCACGGGCAAGACCGCCGCGCCCTCCGTCGGGACGTGCCCGTTGGCCAGCGTGAAGCCCACCAGGGCCGTCTCGGGCGGCTCCTCCGCGAACCGCTCGAGCGCCCACTTCCCGATGAAGTCGTCCTCCTTGTCGAGCTTCACGATCCAGGGCATCGCCGCGCCGAACGGGGTGGACTCGGAGTCGGTGTCCTGGCCCACCAGGATGTGCATCTTCTGCAGCCGAAGCAGACGCTGCGGCTCCAGCCCGAACGGGCACAGGCCGTGCTCGGCGCCCGCCTCCAGCAGCGCGTCCCACAGGTGCTCGCCGTGCGCCGCCGGGAAGTGGATCTCGTAGCCCACCTCGCCGACGAAGCCGATGCGGAGGATCAGGGAGCGCACGCCGGCCACGTCGGCCTGCTTGCCGTCCAGGTACGTGAACGCCTCGCCCGAGCAGTCGAGGTCCGTCAGCCTTGCCCATGATCTCCCGCGCGCGCGGGCCCGCCAGGTTCACCGCGCCGAGGCCCTGTGTCACGTCGGTCAGGTGCACGTCGAGCTGCCAGTCCGCCAGCCACCAGGAGAACCACTCGTACACGGCCCCGGCGCCCGACGAGGTGGTCGTGACGTAGAACGAGTCCTCGTCGAGACGGCAGATCGTGCCGTCGTCGACGATGCGCCCCGCGTCGCTCGCCATCACGCCGTAGCGGACCCGTCCCGGCTTGAGATTCGAGAAGCGGTTCGGGTACAGGCGGTCCAACAGCTCGCCCGCGCCCGGGCCGCGCACGATCAGCTTGCCGAGCGTGGACACGTCGATGAGCCCGGCCGCCTCGTGCACCGCCAGCGCCTCGCCGCGCGGGTCGCCGTAGTCATAGGCGCGTCGCCAGTCGCCCGCCCACATCACATTGGCGCCCAGCTCGCGGTGGCGGCCGTGGATCGCCGAGCGCTTCGCCGGCTCGAATGGCCGGCCGGCCAGCGCACCCATCGGCACCGAGTGCCAGGGCGGGCGCGAGGTGGTGGTGCCGACCTGCGCGAGCGTCTGCCCGGTCTCCTCCGCCATCTGGCGCACCGCGGGCAGCTGGCACATGCGGCCCTGGCAGGGGCCCATCGTGGTGGTGGTGTACCGCTTGGAGAGCTCGATGGAGTCGTAGCCCTCCGCGACAGACAGGTGGATGTCCTTCACGGTCACGTCCTCGCAGAGACAGGCGAAGCACTTGCCGCCGCTCCCCGGATCCACCGGCGGCGGCACCGCTACCTCCGCGGGCCGTCGGGCGAGCTGCGCCAGGCGCTCCCGTTCCGCCTCGACGCGGCGGCGTGAGTCGGCGTCGCCGAGGTCGAGCGCGTGCGCCGCCTCGGCGCCCGCCACCGCGCCTGACAGCTCGGCGTCCTCCAGCGCACCGGCGCCCGCCACCTCGCCGGCGGCCAGGACGTCCTCGGGCAGGTCGGACAGCGCGAACACGCCCCGCCGCTCGTCATAGGCCGTGCGGGCCCCTGCCTGCGACAGCACGGAGGTGGCCGGCGCGCTGCCGCCCGACACCGCCAGCAGGTCGCACGCAAGCTCCATCTCGCCGAAGTGCTCGGAGGCGAGCGTCACGCGCTCGACCTGCTTCCGACCGTGCGCCGCGATCACGCTCGTGCCCCGCATCACTCCCACGCTGCGCCGCTCCAGTGCCTTGAAGGCCGCGCTCGAGCCATCCGCGCGCATGTCCGCCACGGCGGCGAGCTCCACGCCGGCGTCCCGTAGCGCAAGGGCGGCCTCGAGCCCGCGGTCGCAGACGGCCGCGACCACGGCCCGTGTGCCGGGCCGAACCGCGTACAGGGCGGCCAGCCGCAGCGCGCCGCCAGACAGCATCACGCCCGGAAGGTCGTTGCCCGCGAACAGAAGCGGCTGCTCGATCGTGCCGGTGGCATAGACGATCCGCCGCGCGCGCACCTGGTGGAGCGTGTCCCCCTGCCACACCGGCACGAGCCCGTCGAAGGCCCCGAGCGCCGGCGCGTTCGACAGGATCTCCACGCCCGCCTCACGGGCCCTCGACGCGAGCTCGCGCGCGCGATCGTGGCCGCCCTCGGCGAGCAGCCGCCCGCCCGGCTCGGGGCCCTCGTCACACAGCACCACGTCGGCGCCCAGCTCGGCCGCCGCGACGGCGGCGCCGAGCCCGGCCGCGCCGCCGCCCACCACCAGCACGTCGGTGTGGCGGCGGCGGTACTCCGTCCGCCACTCGCGCTCGCGCTGGCTCTTGCGGAGCCTGCCGAGGCCGGCGGCGTGGCGGAGCACCTTCTCGTAGAGCGGCCAGAGCCGCCGCGGGCGGATGAAGGTCTTGTAGTAGAAGCCCGGCGGGGTGAGGGCGGTGCCGACCTTGTCGGTCGCGCGCATCACGTCGAAGTCGAGCGACGGCGACGCGTTCATGTGCTCGACCTTCATACCCTCGCGCACCGGCTCCGTGCAGGCGCGCACGCCCGGGCGCGCCGTCCACCTGCACGAGGCAGTTGGGGCACTGGCCGGCGCAGCAGAGGAGGCCGCGCGGGCGGTGGTACTTGAAGGAGCGGGAGAAGGTCCGCCGGCCGGACGCGAACAGCGCGGAGCCGATGGTGTCGCCCTCGAAGGCGAAGATGCGCTTGCCGTCGAACGTGAAGAACACCTCGCGCTCGCGGTTGATCCGCTCGCCGTTGCGCTCCGGGAGCCGACTCATGGCAGCTCCGTCTTCAGGACCTCGTTGGTTCGCGTATCGCGCTCCGCGAGGAACCAGGCGCCGCAGCCGGAGCGGTGAAACCACCACTCGCGCTGCACTCCCGCAACGTTCCTGCGGAAGTAGTTGTAGGTGTTGAGCTCTCGCTGCGATGGCGCCGAGCCGGGCCGCGGATTGACCTCCCCGCCAAACCCGAAGTCGGTCACCTCGCGCGGGCCGCAGTTGGGACAGGTGAGGACGTAGGACACGTTCGCGCGCTAGAAGACGGGGCCAGCTTAAACAAATAGGTACAAGCGTTCAACCGGGTCGGGTGAGTATCTGTGACGAGGCTGAGAACACGGGCTTCGTCGGGGGCCACACCGGGAATACCGTGGGAGTCCCGCGACGGTCCTCCGCCGCCGGGCGGCTATGCAAGCTCGAGAAAGGCTGTAGGAATGGCATCCCGTCTTCGGCGCGCGGCCTGCGCCCTCTGGGCGGTCGGACTGGCCGCCACCGCCTCCCCGGCGGCCTTCGCGGACGATGACCGTCGCGGCGACCGCGGCGACCACGGCACCGTCCGCTACGCGACCTTCAACGCGTCGCTCAACCGCTACCGGGAGGGGCAGCTGGTCGAGGAGCTCGCCGACCCGTCGATCCGCCCCGCCGGGGACCGGCAGATCCGCACGGTGGCCGAGATCATCCAGCGGGTCCGGCCCGACGTGCTGCTGGTCAACGAGTTCGACTTCGACGACGAGGGTCGCCGCGGCACGAGCAGGGCGGCCGAGCTCTTCCAGGACAACTACCTGTCGGCGTCCCAGAACGGGGCGCGCGCGATCCACTACCGCTACCGGTTCACAGCGCCGTCCAACACGGGCATTGCCTCGGGCTTCGACCTCGACAACGACGGCCGAGTCGTCACGACTCCCGGCCCGGGCTACGGGAACGACAGCTTCGGCTTCGGCGAGTTCCCCGGCCAGTTCGGCATGACGGTGTACTCGAAGCACCCGATCCTCGAGCGTGGCGTTCGCACGTTCCAGAAGTTCCTGTGGAAGGACATGCCGGGAGCGCGGCTGCCCAACGACCCGGCGACACCGGCGCCGGCGGACTGGTACTCGCCCGAGGAGCTCGCCGTGTTCCGGCTCTCCTCGAAGAGCCACTGGGACGTCCCGATCCGCGTGCGCGGCAAGGTGGTCCACTTCCTCACGAGCCATCCGACGCCGCCGGTGTTCGACTTGGCCGAGGACCGCAACGGCACGCGAAACGCCGACGAGATTCGCCTCTGGGCCGACTACGTCACCCCTGGCGCCGGCGGATACATCTACGACGACCGCGGCCGCCGCGGCGGGCTCGAGCGGGGCGCGCGGTTCGTGATCGCAGGCGACCAGAACAGCGACCCGCTCGACGGCGACAGCATCCCGGGGGCGATCCAGCAGCTGCTCGACAACCCGCGCGTGAACACCAGCGTGACGCCCACCAGCCCCGGCGGTCCGCAGCAGTCGGCGATCCAGGGTGGAGCGAACGCCGCGCACCGTTCCAATCCCGCCTACGACACCGCGGACTTCAATGACAACCCGGCGCCCGGCAACCTGCGCGCCGACTACGTGCTCCCCGACTCCGGTCAGCGCATCAAGGACGCGTTCGTGTTCTGGCCGCGGAGCGACGACCCGCTGTTCCCGCTGGTGGGCACGTTCAACGTGAGCTTCTTCCCGGACGGCAACGGCTTCCCCTCGTCCGATCACCGGCTGGTGGCGGTGGACGTGAAGGTCGCTCGCCGCGGAGGCGATCGCGATGATGACGCCGATGACGATGACGACGACCGGGACGATGACGACGATCGCGAGGACGACGACGATTGATCGAACGCGCGGAGGTCGCGCGCGTTCAGGAGCTCCCCGGCACCCAGCTCGTCCCGGCCAGCGGCACCCTCGCCATCGCCGCGGCCTCCACGGTGAGAGCCACCAGGTCCTCCGGCTCCAGGTTGTGCACGTGCGACTTCCCGCACGCGCGTGCCAGCGTCTGCGTCTCCAGCGTCATCGTGCGCAGGTAGTTGGCGAGGCGGCGCCCGCCGAGCTCGGCGTCGAAGCGGGCCGCCAGCTCGTCGTCCTGGGTCGAGATCCCCGCCGGGTCGCGGCCCTCGTGCCAGTCGTCGTAGTACCCGGCCGCGCTGCCGATCGCCCGGTAGCCCTCCTCGTGCTCAGGCGAGTTGTCGCCCAGCGCGATGATGGCCGCCACGCCGATCGAGACCGCGTCGGCGCCCAGCGCCAGCGCCTTCGCCACGTCGGCACCGGAACGGATCCCGCCCGAGACCACCAGCTGCACCTTGCGGTGCATCCCCAGCTCGACGAGCGCCTCCACGGCGGGCCGGATCGCGGCCAGCGTCGGGATCCCCACGTGCTCGATGAACACCTCCTGCGTGGCCGCCGTGCCGCCCTGCATTCCGTCCAGCACCACCACGTCCGCCCCCGCCTTCACCGCCAGCGCCACGTCGTAGTACGGCCGGGTGGCCCCCACCTTCACGAAAACGGGCTTCTCCCAGTCGGTGATCTCGCGCAGCTCCTGGATCTTGATCTCCATGTCGTCCGGCCCGGTCCAGTCCGGGTGCCGGCAGGCGCTCCGCTGGTCGATCCCCTTGGGCAGGTCGCGCATCTCCGCCACCCGGTCCGAGATCTTCTGGCCGAGCAGCATCCCGCCCCCGCCCGGCTTCGCGCCCTGGCCGACCACGATCTCGATGGCGTCCGCCTTGCGCAGGTCGTCCGGGTTCATCCCGTAGCGCGAGGGCAGCAGCTGGTACACGAGCAGGCTCGAGTGCTCGCGCTCCTCGGGCGTCATCCCGCCGTCCCCGGTCGTGGTCGAAGTGCCGACCGCGCTGGCGCCCCGCCCAAGCGCCTCCTTGGCCGGCGCCGACAGGGCGCCGAAGCTCATCCCGGCGATGGTGATCGGGATCTTCAGGTGGAGCGGCTTCGACGCGTTCCGGTCGCCTAGCACCACGTCCGTGTCGCAACGCTCGCGGTACCCCTCGAGCGGGTAGCGCGACACGCTCGCCCCGAGAAAGACCAGGTCGTCGAAATGCGGAACCCGCCGCTTGGCGCCGAAGCCGCGGATGTCGTAGATGCCCTCGCGCGCGGCGCGGTGGATCTCGTGGATCGTACGACGGTCGAAGATCGCGCCCTCGCGCAGGCCAGGATGCATCAGTACTCACCCGCATTGTCGACGTCGAAGTTGTAGAGCCGCCGCGCCGATCCGAAGCGCCGGAAGTCGGAGGCGCCGCAATCCGTGACCTCGGCACGCTCCAGCAGGCCCGTCAGCTCGGCCATGTGCTCGTCGCGCATGTCCTTCTCCACACAGTCCGCCCCGAGGCCCGCCACTTCGCCGCGCACGTACAGGTGCGCCTCGTATATCGAGTCGCCAAGCGCGTCGCCGGCGTCGCCGCACACGACGAGACACCCTTTCTGCGCCATGAACGCGCTCATGTGCCCCACCGACCCCTGGACCACGATGTCCACGCCCTTCATCGAGATCCCGCAGCGCGCCGACGCGCTGCCGCGGATCAGGAGCGTCCCGCCGCGGCCGCTGGCCCCGGCAGACTGCGAGGCGTTTCCATCGACCACGACGGTCCCGGACATGATGTTCTCGGCCACGCCCACGCCCGCGTTGCCGTGCACCCGCACGGTGGCGTGCTTGTTCATTCCGGCGCAGTAGTAGCCCGCGTGCCCCTCGATGTCGACCTCGACCGGCGCGTCGATCCCCACCGCCAAGGCGTGGGCGCCGCGCGGGTTGAGCACCCGCCAGCGGCCCGGCACCTCCGGCGCGTGAAGTGCGGCGTTCAGCTCACGCAGGGGGGTCTGCGCGAGATCGACCTGCCGTGCGCGAGGGGCCGGGCGTGGCCCGGACCGGAGCGATCCGCCTTTCACGGGACGGGCGTCCGCTCCCAGCTGTAGACACGCCCGGGCTCTGGCTCCCAGGTCGCGGCCTCCTCGGCCCCCGGCAGCACCGCGATCGCGCGGTACTCGGAGGCCATCGCGACCCAGTTGTCCGTCTCGGCCATCACGGCGGGCTTGCACGCGATCGGGTCGCGCAGAACGGCGAAGCCCTCCTTCGTGCCGACCGCGAACGTGTAGAAGCCGTCGAGGTCGTCGAGGCAGCCTTCGAGCGCGTGCTCGAGCGAGGCGCCCTCGCGCAGCCTCCACGTGAGGTAGCCCGCGGCCACCTCGCTGTCGTTCTCGGTCTGGAAGTCGATCCCCTCGGCGCGCAGCGTCTCGCGGAGGCGGTTGTGGTTCGAGAGCGAGCCGTTGTGCACGAGGCAGAGGTCGAGCCCGGTGGAGAACGGGTGCGAGCCGTCGGTGGTGACTTTGCTCTCCGTCGCCATCCGCGTGTGGCCGAGCGCGTGGCTGCCCTGGAGCGACGAGAGCTCGAAGCTCTCGACGAACCGCTCGGGCCGGACCGCCTCCTTGTAGATCTCGATGGCCTCGCCGGCGCTCATCACGCGGAGCTCGGGGTAGCGCTCGTGCAGCCACCTGACCGCCTCGTCGGCCTCGGCCTCGACCACGAGCACCGCGTGGCTGCCGTGCACATCCGGCTCACCGGCGCCGAGCGCCTCGGCGACACCCGTCCAGTCCTGGCGGGGATCTGCGCTGAAGAGCGACACCTTGGACGAGCCCGGCGGCGCCGGATCGCGGTAGAAGGCGACGCCGGCCGAGTCGGGGCCGCGGTCGCTCAGCTGCAGCAGCATCTCGCCGAGATGCATGCCGAGAGCGTCCCTCACGCCCTGGGATTTGGAGAACAGTCCGACGATTCCGCACATGTCCTCGATCGAGTCTAGGCAGGCGCCTCCACACCCCCAATGGGTGGGTGGCGCACATTTTCCGGGGACGCTGTGTGCGAATCGCACATTGGAGCCGTGAGGGTGAGCGGATAGCTTGCCCGCCATGAACGAGCCCTTCACCGCGCCCGAGTCGCGCGAGGACGTCGACCGCTACATCCGAGAGAACGACGTCGAGTTCCTCTTCGCGCAGTTCGTCGACATGCACGGCAAGCCGAGCGCCAAGCTGGTGCCGGCACCCCACCTCGACGGCCTCCTCAGCGAGGGCGCCGGCTTCGCGGGCTTCGCCGCCGGCCCGATCGGCCAGCAGCCCAACGACCCGGACATGGCCGCCATGCCCGACATCCGGTCGCTCACTCCGCTGCCGTGGAAGCCGAACGTGGCCCGGTTCGCCTGCGACGTCCACGTGCAGGGTGAGGAATGGCCTTACGACCCACGGACCATCCTGCGCCGCCAGCTCGAGCGGGCCCGCTCGATGGGCTTCGAGTTCATGCTCGGCACCGAGCTCGAGTACTTCCTCGTACGGCGCCGCGAGGATGGCGGGATCGAGCTGGCCGACCCGCTCGACACGCTCGACCAGCCCTGCTACGACATGCGCGCCCTAACGCGCAACCTCGACTTCATGTCTCAGGTCTCGCGCTACGTCACCGGGCTCGGCTGGAACAACTACGCCAACGACCACGAGGATGCGAACGGGCAGTTCGAGCAGAACTTCGATTTCGCCGATGCGCTCACGACCTGCGACCGGGCCATCTTCTTCCGCTACATGGTGGAGTCGCTGGCGCAGGAGCGGGGGATGATCGCCACCTTCATGCCGAAGCCGTTCGACCACCTGACCGGCAACGGCGCTCACTTCCACATGAGCCTCTGGAAGGACGGCCAGAACGCCTTCGAGGTCGATCCGTCCGAGGACCCGCGCGGCATGGGCCTCTCACCGCTCGCCTACAACTTCATCGGCGGGCTGAAGGCGCACGCGAAGGCCTACATCGCGGTGACGGCGCCGACCGTCAGCTCGTACAAGCGGCTGGTGGTGGGCACGCGCAGCGGCTCGAGCTGGGCGCCCGTGTACGTCTCATACGGCTACAACAACCGCACCCAGATGCTGCGCATCCCCGATGCGGGCCGGGTCGAGGACCGCACCGTGGACGGCTCCTGCAACCCCTACCTGGGCGCCACCGCGGTGTCTGGCCGCCGGGCTCGACGGGATCGAGCGCGAGCTCGACCCGGGCGAGCCGACCACGGAGCTCAACCTGCACGAGCTGACCGACGAACGGCGCAGCGAGCTCGGCGTCGAGCTGCTGCCCGGCAACCTGCTCGACGCGACGCGCGAGCTGGAGCGCTGCCAGGTGCTCCGCAAGGCGTTCGGCAACACCGGGACGGAGGACTACGTCGACTACTTCGTCCGCACGAAGCAGGCCGAGTTCAAGGAGTGGCACGACCGGGTGAGCGACTGGGAGGTCGACCGCTACCTGCAGCTGTTCTGAGAGGCGGCCCTCTAGGTCTCGAGCAGACCGAGCCGCCCCGCCAGGCGGGACGCCGGCAGCGCCTGCAGCAGCAGCGTGACGACCACCGCCAAGGCGACGACGCTTGCGTAGATCTCGATGTTCGGCACGCCGAGGCCGGCCAGCACGCCCACCAGCGCGGCCGGCACCACGCCGGTCTCGCGCGTCCAGCACAGGAAGAGGATCTCCTGCGGCGTCCAGCGCGCCTTCCGGTCCGGCAGCGTGCAGGCCAGCACCACGAGCGGGCGGGCCACCAGCAGCAGCGCGGCGAGCACGGCAAGGGCCGGCAGCAGGAACTCGCCGACGTCGTCGAACGGGATGTTCGCCCCGAGGACGACGAACACGAAGAGCGTCACGAGGTCCGCCGCGCCGGCGCTGAAGATGCGCATCTCCTGCTCGTGCACGGAGTGCATGGCCAGCCCGAGGTGCTCCATGTTGCCGACGATCAGGCCGGCCATGAACGCGCCCAGGTAGCCGCTGCCCCCGGCCGAGTCCAGCGAGAAGTAGCTGATCGTCACAACGGTGAGGACGGCGAGCGCGGAGGACTCTCGCCAGACCCCCGCACGGTGGCTCGAGATCACCGCAGCCAGACCCACGCCGGCGACCACGCCGATCGCGGTGCTGATGCCGAGGTCGACGGCGAACTCCAGCACCGGCTCGGCCACGGAGGAGTCGCCGCTCAGGACCACCCCTGCGAGCGCCAGGGCGAGCGCGGCGCCTGTGGGGTCGTTGAAGGCCGACTCGGCGATGACCGTCTGCGCCACCTTCGGCCGCAGCCGGGACCGGATGAACAGCGGGATGAGGATGGCCGGGTCGGTGGGCGCCAGCACGGCGCCGAGCAGCAGCGCGGCGGTGAAAGACAGGTCGAAGACGAGGTGCGCCACCAGGCCGGTCACCAGCGCCGTCGCCACCACGCCGGGCAACACGAGCAGCCCGAGCCCCACCCAGACCCGGCGCAGCACCTTGAGCGACAGGTTGAGGCCGCCGTAGAACAGGATCAGCGAGACGCCCAGCGTGAACAACAGCTGCGCGCCCAGGGAGTCGATCGGCACCTCGATCACGTCGAGCGCGTGCGGCCCGAAGACGGCGCCCACTCGCCAGCAGGACGATGATCTCGGGCACGGGCAGCAGGCTCGCCAGGAAACGGGCGCTCAGCGCCGCGACCAGCAGCAGGCTGAGCTCGAGGAGGACGTCCTCGGTCACTCGCCGGCCCCGGACGGCCGGCGCTGCCGCTCCCCCTCGAGCGCCATTCGGGCGACGTCCCACGCGGTGACGAGGAGCAGCACGATCACCAGTCCGGCGCCCAGGGCCACCGCGATCAGCCGCTTGCGCGCGTCGTCGCGCGCGTCGTCGAAGGCGCGCTCGGTGGCGGCCGCCTGACCTCTCTCGTAGTCCGCCAGCTGCTCGGCGGTGTCGGCCATCGCCTCGAACCTCACGAGCTCCGGGCCCAGGAAGATGCGCTTCGTGACCTCCTCCCGGCCGTCCTGCAGCGCGCGGTAGGCCACCGCGTCGAGCTCCATGAAGCCGTCGAACTCGTCGGTCAGCTGGCGCAGCAGCTCGCGCTCGGGCGGGTCCGCCAGCCGCCGGCGCGCCGCTCGCAGGTCGGCGCGAAACGAGGCCACCGAACGCTCGAACACGGGCCGCGACCGGCCGCTGTCGTAGCCGTAGGCGGTTTGCCAGCCGTTCACGTCGGTGACGCCGAACTTCAGCTCGCGCGCAAGCGCCTCGTGGCGGGCCCGCTCACGCACCTCGTCGAAGCGGTCCCCGAGCTCCGCCTGGCCGTGCAGCGCGACCGCGATCGTCACAAGCGGGCCGATCACGGTGAGGACGATCGCCGCGTACAGCTTCGCCCGGATCGTCATCCCGCAGCGGTCGTGCCTCCACTAGGGTGGCCGCGGCCATGCTGCTCTTCGCCCTCACCGGCAACGCGCCGCCCATCCTGATCGTGGCGCTCGCAATCTGCCTCTACCTGACGGTCTGGGACCTGTGGTCCGAGGACCTCGAGTTCCTCTACAAGGCGTGGTGGTTCTCGTTCGTCCTCGTCACGCACGTGTTCGGCTACCTGGTGTTCCGGGTGTGGATAGCTCGCCGGCGTGGTGCAGGCGCGCGACCTTGAGCGCCAGCTCCAGTGAGAGCAGGTCCGCTGTGCGGAGGTCGAGCCCGGTGACCTGCGCGATCCGCTCGAGCCGCTGCCGAACCGTGTTCGGATGGATGTACAGCGCCCGCGCGCTCGCCGCCACGCTGCAGCGGGCACCCAGGTAGCGCTCGAGCGTCTCGACGAGCTGCGCGCCCCTGCGCGCGTCGTAGTCGAGCAACGCGTCGACCGCCTGGCCGTAGCGGTCGTGCGGTGCCTGCTCGAGCTCGAGATGGACGAGGTAGCGGTACGCCCCGAGCTGCTCGTACAGGATCGCGCCGCCGCCGCCGGCCAGGGAGCGGCCGATGCGCGCCGCGTCCGCCGCCTCCCGCATCCGCCGCCGGGCGCTCGACGCGCCGCGGTCCACGCCGCTCAAGCCCAGCTCGAGCCCGAGCTCGCGGCCGATCTCGTCGCAGGCCCGGGCGAGCTGGTCGAACCCGTCCCGGCCGGCGGGCGTGAGCGGAAGCAGGGCGCGCAGGCTGTCGTGGCCGGCGTCGAAGAAGGCGCGCCGGTAGAGCCGGCGCAGCCGCGCCTGCACTCGCGCGGCGAGCTCGGGCCAGGCCGGCCCGTCCGCGTCCTGGGCGGCCCGCTCTGCGTGCACGAAGGCGTGCGGCCGGCTGAGGTCGCAGCGGGCCTCGCTCGCCTTGGCCTCGGCCGCCTCCACGGACCCCGCGGACAGCGCCTCGAACATGTCCTTCACGATGTTCTCGGCGGTGAGCCGCTCGATCAACTCAGCCTTCTTCAGGCCCACCGCGGTCTGGTTCGCGACCGCGCGCAGCAGCTCCGCGTCCTCCTCGCTGAAGCAGCGGCCGCGGACGAGGCAGCAGAGGATCCCGAACTGCTCGTCGCCGGCCACGAGTGGAGCCACCAGCAGCCGCTCGTCGTCGTTCACGTCGCGCCGCAGGGCGGCCGCGCGGTCGGCGCGCTCGCGGCGCATCAGGTCGAGCAGCAGCCTCGCGCGGCCGGGTCGCAGGGCCGCGTCGGGTGGATCCGGTGGGTCGGCGGCGGCCATGACGAGCTCGTCCGCTTCGGGGTCGAGCCGCCAGATCTGGCAGGCGTCTGCCCCGAGCAGCTGGCGCGCGCCGCGGGTCACGGCGTCGTGCAGGTCCTCCCTGAGCGTGACCGAGGCGAGCGACTGGCTCAGTTGCGTGAGGGTGGTCAGAGCATCCACCCGGCGGCGGGCCTCCTCGTAGAGCTGGGCGTTCTCGATCGCGCCGCCCACCAGCGAGGCGGTGTGGACGAGAAACTCGAGCACGTCGTCCTCGAACTCCCGCGGCGCCTGGGTGTGGAGCACGATCACACCGATCACGTCGCCCGACTTCGCGCACACGGGAACAGCGACCATCGACTGGAAGCGCTCCTCCTCCAGCTCCGGCACGTACTTCATGCGGGGGTCCTGCATCGCCTTGTCGCGGATGAACTCGGGCGTCTTCGTGCGCGCCACCCAGCCCGTCAGCCCCTCGTGGACGCCGAACTCGACCTCACCGACCAGGTGGGCGTAGCGGGGTGAGGCGGCGCGTAGCCGGAGGCGGTCGCCGTCCACGAAGTAAACGAAGCACGCGTGGCAGCCCGTCGCGTCGGTGGCGATCTCCACGATCCCGTCCAGCACGCGGTCGAGGGCGAGCGATGAGGAGACGGTCTTGATGACCGCGTAGAGCGTCTGGTTCTCCAGCCGGACGCGATCGCGCGTCACGCGAGCCCTCCTTTCCGGGCGGATCGTAACCGGGTGCCACATCCGCCCATATGTGGTGTTTGACACTACTTCACGCCGAAACCTGTGAAAACTGCACATTGTCGAGTCAGCCGAGCAGGGATACCGTCGCGCTGGTCCGTCTGGGATGGAGGTTTGATGATCGATTTCGTCTTCGCCCAGGTCCAGAGCCTGGAGGAAGCTGCGAGCGCCGAGGGCCAAGTGCTCGACAGCGTCATCCTGGGCGAGCAGTTCTATTTCTTCACCGTCGTGCTCATGTGGCTCATCCACGTGGGCTTCATGAGCTACGAGGCGGGCGTGGTGCGCCGCAAGAACGTGCTCGCGACGGCGATGAAGAACATCCTGACGATCGCGGTCGTCACTCCAACCTTCTACTACGTGGGCTGGTGGATCTACGGCTGCAACCAGCCCGGGTTCCCGCCGATCGGCCCGAACTCGAGCGACTTCTCGGTCCTGCAGTGCCAGAGCGGCATCCCGTGGTCAGACGCGTTCGGTCCGAACCTGACCAACAACATCAACCTCGTCTTCTTCCTGGCCTTCCTGCTGTTCTCCTGGACCACGGCCTCGATCATGTCCGGGGCGCTGCTCGAGCGCGTTCGGCTGTCCGCCTACCTGGTGCTCGCCGTGCTGCTCGGCTCGGTGGTCTGGATCCTCGACGCCGCCTGGGGCTGGAGCGCCGGCGGCTGGCTCACGCTGCGCTTCGGCTTCCATGACTCAATCGCGTCGGGCGTGGTGCACGGCGTGGCCGGCGCCTTCACGCTGGGCGTCCTCTTCAACCTGGGGCCGCGAATAGGGAAGTACACGCGGGACGGGCTGGCGCGCCAGTTCCGACCACAGAACCTGCACATCACCCTGATCGGGCTGATGCTGATCTTCACCGGCTTCTACGCGTTCTACGCCGCCTGTCTGGTGATCTCGTCCACCGCCTTCCCGGGCTGGGCCAACATCTACCTGAGCCCCACGACCCTCGGTACCATCGCGATGATCATCACGTTCGGGTTCGCGGGGGGCTTCACGGGGGGATACTTCGCCTCGCGGGGAGACCCGTTCTGGACGGTGTCGGGCGGCCTCGCGGGCGTGATCGGGGTGTCGGCGGGCGCGGACGTGTACGCGCCGACGCTCGGCTATCTGCTCGCGATGGTCACCGCCGTGCTGGTGGTGTACGCGGGCACTTGGATCGAGACGAAGATGCGCGTGGACGACGTGGTCGGCGCGGTCGCCGTGCACGGGGTGGCCGGATTCCTCGGGATGCTGTGGGTGGGCGTCTTCGCGGCCGGCTACCCGACGGGCGTGAACAACATCGACAGCTCGATCGGCGGCCAGCTGATGGGGATGGCCACATTCCTGCCCCTGGGGTTCCTGTCCGGCTGGGTGGCCTCCCTGGTGCTCAAGAAGCTGAATCTGCTGCGCGTGCCGCCGGAGGTCGAGATTGCGGGCCTGGACGTGGCCGAGTATTCCGAGGACCTCTACATGCCGGATCACGCCAAGGTCACCGAGATGATCGTCGAGCCGGACGGCACGCTGGTGGTGTCCGAAGTGGTGCTAAGCGAGGCGGACCGGGAGGTGGTGAGGTAGATGCCCGCGATCATCGACAGCTCGCCGAGCTGCGTGGTCTCAAGGGAGGGCGCGGAACCGGCCGACGACAGCGCCGACTTCATCCTCCAGGCCAACTACGAGGACTGCGCGGGCTTCGGCACGTTCATGCCCGGCTCGACCTACGGCGAGGACGGCTCGGGCGCGGAGACCGCCTACATGATCCTGACCTGGCTCGGGATCGTGGTCACGGTCCTGGTGCTGGTCGCGTGGGTCGTCTACGAGAACCGCCGGCTGATCGAGTACTCAGTGAGGGGCAGGCTCGGCCGCGGCGAGGAGCCGCCGCCCCAGCCTGGGATCGCGGGGGAATAGGAGCGCGAGATGGTCAACAACGGCAGCAGCAGGCGCCAGATCGAGTTCCCCGAGAAGCAGACGCACGTGAGGTCGTTCGAGATCGCGATGCTTGCGATCTCGATCCTGTGCGTGATCATCGTGCTGGTGATCGTGCTCTTCACGAACCTGGGGAACGAGTTCCGTCCAACTGTCTGAGTCCGCAACGCGGCGCACGCCAATCCGGCCGACATGGCCGCGATTGCTGGTCGTCGCCCTCGTGCTGGTGGCCGCGTTCGTTTTCGCCCAGACCTGCCAGAAGGACCAGATACGGATCTCGAAGGAGCAGGCGATCCAGACCGCGCTGGGCCAGGTCTCGTTCGACCCCGAGCGGACGCAGGTGAGGCTCCTGAGGCAGGGCATCAACTCCAAGCCGTTCTGGATCGTGTCGCTTTCGATCCCGGGCGAGAAGGCGGACACCTTCAGTCGCCTGGCCGTGGTTAGCGTGGACGCCAACAACGGCAAGGTCGAGGACGTGGAGCAGGGGCGGCCGGCCGAATCAGGCGACTAGCCGCCGACGCCCTTCAGCTCGCGCCAACGCTCGCGGGCGCGGATCACGAGCAGCGCGATCTCGCCGAGCTCGTCACCCTGCTCGACGAAGGAGGGAAGCGTGAAGGTCGTCTCCTCGCCGTCCTCGTCGCGCACCAGCGTGATCCGGTGCTCGCCGCTCGCCTCGTCGCGGCGGAAGGGGAGGTAGTGCCAGCCATCGGCTCCGGCCACGGGCACCCGCCCTTGGTCGTCCATGGGGCTGGCGTCGCGGTTGACCGGATCCTCGTCCGCCATGCCTCAGTCCTTCGGCCCGGCGCCGTCGCCGGCGGCGTCCTGGGGGTGCGGCGGCGGCTCGTTCCGCTCCTGCACGAACTGGAAGCCGAACCGGCCCTTGATGCAAAGGTTGCCGCTGGTGATCGGGTGGTCGAGCGGCGAGGTCACCTTGACGATCTCGTTGTCCTGCTCGTGCAGCACGAGGTTGCAGCCGACGCCGCAGAACGTGCAGATCGTCGTCGTCTGCGTCTGGCTCTCCTCGTCCCAGGTGCCCTCGTCGCGCATGTCGTGCTCGCTCTTGAACATCAGGGCGCCGGTGGGGCAGACGGCAATGCAGTTGCCGCAGTAGACGCACGCCGAGTCGGGCAGCGGGTTGGCGAACTCGGTGGCGATGCGCGCGTCGAAGCCGCGCCCGGCGACGGCAATGGCGAAGGTGTTCTGCCAGTCGGTGCCGCAGCCCTCGACGCACTTGTAACAGAGGATGCACTTTGCGTAGTCGCGTACGTAGAGGTCGTTGTCGACCTTGACGGGCTGGTGCACCGTTGCCGCATGCTCGCCGTCGGGGGTCTCGTGGTGGCCGGCGCGCAGGCGATCGCGCTCCCCCTCCTCGAAGGGCGGCGCGGGCGGTCCGTAGCGCTCCGGGTCGGCGCCGTACTCCTCGATCCAGCGGTCGACGTCCGGCATCACGGACAGGTCGACCGAGGAGGCGAGGAACTCGATCACCATCTTCCGGCTCAGGTTGACGCGCTCGGAGTGCGTCTCGATCTCCATGCCCTCCTCGACCTTGCGCGCGCAGGAGGGCACGAGGACGCGCGAGCCCTTGACCTCGACCACGCATACGCGGCAGGCGTTGACGGGGGTCAGCGTGCGCTCCCAGCACATGGTCGGGATGTCGATCCCCTCGCGCTGGGCGACGTCGAGGATCGTCATGCCCTCGCGCGCCTCGACGGTCTCCCCGTTGAGCTGGAGCTCGATCGTTCGCGGGGGGGCGCCGGTCCGGGTCCTGCTCATCGCTGGCCTCCTGTCTCGAAGATGTCGAGCTTGTGCAGCGCGGATTCGATCGCGTCCGCCGCGGTTTGACCGAGGCCGCAGATCGACGCGTCGCGCATCGACGCGGTGATCTCGTCGAGCAGCGCGTATTCCTGTTCTACGGAGCCGCGCGGGCGCCCGTTGACGAGGCGCGCCAGCGCCTCCTCCTGCCGCACCGTGCCGACGCGGCAGGGCACGCACTGCCCGCATGACTCGTCGCGGAAGAACGCCGCGATGCGCATCAGGATCGCCGGCATGTCGACAGTGTCGTCGACGACCATCACGACGCCTGAGCCCATACTCGTGCCCGCCTTTCGGGTCTCCTCGAAGGTCAGCTCGAGGTCGAGCTCGTCGGGAGTCACGAAGCGCCCCGCCGCGCCCCCGAGCATGATCGTGCGCAGCGGCCGTCCGTCGATCACGCCGCCGCCCATCTCGAGGAGCTCTCGCAGCGTGATCCCGAACGGCGCCTCGTACAGCCCGGGTCGGGCGATGCGTCCCGAGAGGCAGAACAGGCGCGTGCCGGTCGAGTCCCCCTTGCCGATCTTCGCGAAGGCCTGCCCGCCGTCGATGAGGATGCCCGGCACGTTGACCAGGGTCTCGACATTGTTGATCACCGTCGGCATGTCGAACAGGCCCGAGTCGACCGGGAAGGGCGGCTTGTTGCGGGGCTCGCCCCGGTAACCCTCGATCGAGTTGAAGAGCGCGGTCTCCTCGCCGCAGATGTAGGCGCCGGCGCCCTTGCGCAGCTCGATGTCGAAGCTGACGCCCCTGCCGAGGATGTTCTGGCCGAGGAATCCGCGCGCGCGGGCCTCGGTGATCGCGGCGACCAGGCGCTCCCAGGCCACCGGGTACTCGCCGCGCAGGTACAGGTAGCCGTGCTCGGCGCCGGTGGCATAGCCGCCGATCGTCATCGACTCGATGATGAAGAAGGGGTCGTGCTCGAGCAGCACGCGGTCCTTGAACGTCCCGGGCTCCGACTCGTCGGCGTTGCAGATGACGTAGTGCGGCTGCTTGGGGTTGCGGGCCACGGCCTCCCACTTGCGCCCGGTCGGAAAGGCCGCGCCGCCACGCCCGACGAGCTTGGAGTCGGTGACCTCGCGCAGCACGCGGGCCTGGCCCATGTCGAAGGCCGCGCGCAGCCCCTCGTAGCCGCCGTGCGCGCGGTAGGAGTCGATGCTGCCCGGATCGACCTTCCCCACCCGGCCCAGCAGGCGCAGCCCCGGCTGGCCGCTCTGCGGGATGCTCGGAGGCGGCTCCGGCGGCGGGTCCTCACCGCCCAACAGGTTCGCGATGTCCTGTGCCTCGGCGGGGGCGACGGCGTGCTCGCGCGGCTCCTCGCCCGCGACCGTGACGAGCGCGGCGGGCGCCCGCTCGCACATCCCCAGGCAGGGGCTCTCGAGCCAAATCGCCTGCCCGTTGCCCGCGTGCTGTCCCTCCGGGCCGATCAGGCGCTCGAGGTCGGCGCAGAGCTCCCGCGATCCACGCGGCATGCACGCGACGTCGGTGCAGATGTGCGCGACGACCGGCGGCTGCGGCTCGAGGGAGAAGAGCGCGTAGAAGGTGGCCACTCCGTAGGCCTCGGCCGGCGGGATCGTCAGCCGCCTGCAGATGTAGTTGAGCGCCCCCCGGCTGATCCAGCCGGCCCGCGACTGCACGGCGTGCAACGTCGGTAGCAGCAGGTGCCGCCGGGCGCGCGCGGCGTGCCCGCCGCGGGCCACGTGCCGGTCGCGCTCGCTGAGCTCCTCCCCGCTGTCCCAGCTGCTCTCAGGTGGGCCGAGGACAGCGTCGACGGCTTCGCGCTCCCCCTTCGACGGGACCTCGTTGTGCAGGACGATGTCCATCAGTCGGTGGGCTGTCCCGCGGGGATGGCCGCCGCGGCTGTCTCCTCCGGCTCGCCGGGACCGATGGGATCGACCCGGATGGCGGTCGCCTTGAACTCGGCGGTGCCCGACTTCGGGTCCGTGGCGTTGATGGTCAGCAGGTTCGTCTCGACCTCGTCGGGGAAGTGCAACGTCATGAACGTCAGGCCCGGGCGCAGTGATGGGTTGATGCGCACGGGAGCGACGACGTGGCCCCGAACGGACGAGATCCGCACCAGGTCCCCGTCCGTTACTCCCAGCTCCTCGGCGTCGGCGACCGACACCTCGAGCTCCTCGCCCCGTCGCAGCGGCGACGCGTAACCGGCTGTCTGCACCCCGGTGTTGAAGGAGTCCAGGCGGCGGCCGGTCGTCAGCCGCAGCGGATACTCATCCGACAGCTCCTCCACCGGCGGGGAGTCCTCGACGGCGTGGAAGGGCGCTGCCGGCCCCTCCAGCGGCTCCTGCCAGAGCCGCCCGTGCAGGAACTGCTCGCCGGGGTGCTCCTCGTCCCAGCACGGCCAGTGGATCCCGCCGAGCTCCTCCAGGCGGGCGTAGCTCATCCCGGCATGGTTCGGAGCGAGCGACCGCAGCTCGTTCCAGACGTCCTCGTGAGTGCCGTACTCCCACTTGTGCCCCAGGCGGGCGGCCAGGTCGATCAGGATGCGGATGTCGTCGCGGGCGTTCCCGGGAGGCTTCAGCGCCGCACGCACCCGCTGGACGCGCCGCTCGCTGTTCGTGACGCAGCCCTCGGCCTCGCACCAGCTGGCCGAGGCCGGGAGCACCACGTCCGCGATCTCCGCCGTCGCCGTGCGGAAGATGTCCTGCACGACGATGTGGTCGAGGCCGTCCAACAGCTTCTTGACGTGGTGGGCGTCGGCGTCGGATTGCACGGGGTTCTCGCCGAGCACGAACAGCGTGGTCAGCTCCCCCCGGTCCATCGCCTCGAACATCTCCGTCATGTGCCACCCGTACTTGGGCTTGATCTTCGTGTTCCAGGCGCGCTCGAACTTCGCGCGCGCCTCGTCGTCCGTCTCTATGTCCTGGAAGCCGGGCAGGCGGTTGGGGATGGCGCCCATGTCGCCTCCGCCCTGGACGTTGTTCTGGCCGCGAAGCGGATTCAGGCCTGAGCCGTAGCGCCCGACGTTGCCCGTCAGCAGCCCCAGGTTGATCAGGGCGAGGACGTTGTCGACCGCGTTGTGATGCTCGGTGATCCCCAGCGTCCAGCAGATCTGGGCCCGGTCCGCGCGCGCGTATGTATGTGCGACCTCTTTGATCACGTCGGCGGGCACGCCCGTCAGGGTCTCCACGCGCTCCAGCGTGTAGGGCTCGACGGCGGCGGCGTAGGCCTCGAAGCCCTCGGTTGCGCGCTGAATGAACTCGCGGTTGTGGAGGCCGGCGTGGATGATCTCGCGAGCCATCCCGTTCGACAGCGCGACGTCGCTGCCCACGTTGAGCCCGAGCCACGTGTCCGCCCACTCCGCCGACGTCGTGCGCCGCGGGTCGATCACATACAGCCGGGCACCGCTGTGGATCGCCTTGAGGACGTGGTGGAAGAAGATCGGGTGCGCCTCGCGCGCGTTGGAGCCCCAGAGCAGGATCACGTCCGTGTCCTGAACCTCCTGATATGAGCTGGTGCCGCCACCAGCGCCAAACACCGTCGCCAGACCGACGACGCTAGGTGCGTGTCAAGTTCGGTTACATGAGTCGATGTTGTTCGTGCCGATGGCGACGCGCACGAACTTCTGCGCGAGGAAGTTGACCTCGTTCGTCGCCTTGGAGCAGCTGAACATGCCGAACGTGTCCGGCCCCTTGCTGTCGATGGCGGCCTGGAAGCCCGATGCGGCACGGTCCAGCGCCTCCTCCCAGCTTGCGGTGCGCAACTCGCCGTTGTCCCGGACGAGCGGCTCCGTGAGACGTGCGTAGCTCTTCTTCATGGCCCTCTCTTCCCCGGATTTTTTCTCGGGAACACCTCGCGGGCCAGAGAGGTTACCCGGTTCATCTGCTAGGGATTCGGGGGTGATCCTGCGCAATACCGCTGCAAATCTCAGAGGCTGAAGGCGGTGTCCGAAACCCGCCCGGTCGGCGTCGAGAGCGCCCACCGCATGTGGGCGACGGTCGTGCGCGACGGGGAGGAGGACTACGTCGCGGTCGAGGAGCCGCTCGAGATCCGCGTGGACGGCGCCCCGCTCGCCGTGACGATGCGCACGCCCGGCCATGACGAGGAGCTTGCGCTCGGCTTCCTCTACACGGAGGGGCTGATCGACGGGCCTCGTAACGCCGGCCCCACGGCCGACTTCGCCGTCAACACCGTCGAGGTCGAGGGCCCGTTGACGCGCGATCCCGGCGCCCGGCGCTTCTACACGACGTCCTCGTGCGGGGTCTGCGGAAAAGGGGCGCTGGAGGAGGTGGCTGTCCACGCCGAGCCGGCGACATCGGGCCCGGAGCTCGACCGCGAACTTCTGGCGACGCTGCCCGACAAGTTGCGCCAGCCGACATTCGAGCGCACGGGCGGCCTTCACGCGACCGGGCTGTTCGACCCGAGCGGTGAGCTGCTGCTCGTCCGGGAGGACGTGGGCCGCCACAACGCGATGGACAAGGTCGTCGGGCGCGCCGTGCTGGACGGGCTGACTCCCCTGCGGGATCGCGTCCTCTGCGTGAGCGGGCGCCTGTCGTTCGAGCTGGTGCAGAAGGCCGCGGTCGCCGGGGCGCCGGTGCTCGTGGGGGTGAGCGCCCCCAGCTCGCTCGCGGTCAGCCTGGCGGCCGACCGGGGGATGACGCTCGCTGGCTTCGCGCGCCGGGGCGAGGTCAACGTCTATACCGGCGCCGAGCGTGTCCGAGGCTGAGCCCCAGATGCTGGAGCGTGTCCCCCTCACCTCGCTCTCGCACGGCGCCGGCTGTGGGTGCAAGCTGGCGGCCGCCGACATCGGCCCGATCGTGAGTTCGCTGCCCACCTCCGACGACCCGCGCCTGCTGGTGGGGAGCGCCACGGCCGACGACGCCGGCGTGGTCCGGGTGCGTGACGACCTCGCGCTGGTGCAAACGGCCGATTTCTTCACGCCGATCGTGGACGACCCGTACGACTTCGGACGCATCGCCGCCGCCAACGCCCTGTCAGACATCTACGCGATGGGCGCCGAGCCGCTCAGCGCGCTCAACCTTGTGGCGTTTCCGCTCGAGCGGCTCGGAGGCGAGGTCCTGGAGGAGATCCTCCGCGGCGGCGGCGACGTGGTGCGCGCGGCCGGGGCGATGCTCGTCGGCGGGCACTCGATCGATGACCCCGAGCCGAAGTACGGCCTGGCCGTCACCGGTGTGGTCCATCCGGATCAGATCCTCAGCAACGCGGGCGCCCAAGCGGGCGACACGCTCGTGCTGACCAAGCCACTGGGCGTCGGGGCGATCTCCACGGCACTGAAGCGCGGTGGCGGCGCCGGCCTGCTGCCCGCCGCCGTGGAGACGATGACGACGCTCAACGCCGAGGCCACCGCCAGGGCGCGGGCCGCCGGTGCGCACGCGCTGACCGATGTCACCGGCTTCGGTCTGCTCGGCCACCTCCGGGAGCTGACTCTCGCGAGCGGCGTCGCCGCCCAGGTGGAGGCCGAGGCGGTGCCGGCGCTCGACGGGGTCGAGGAGCTGCTGCGTGACGGCGACGCGATCTCGGGCGGCAGCAGGCGCAACCGGGAGCACGCGGAGACGTTCACCCACTTCAGCTACGACGTTGACGAGTGGCGGCGCAGCCTGGTGTGCGATGCCACTACCTCGGGCGGGCTGCTCGTCGCGGTCGCGGCGGAGCGGGCCGGCGAGGTGCCCGGCGCCGTCATCGGACGCCTGGTCGACGGCGAGCCGGGGAGCATTACCGTTGTGCTAGGAGCGGCCGGGGCCCGGTGGCCCGACCGGCCTTCAAAGCCGGGGAGCCGCGGCAGCCCCGCGGTGGGAAGGTTCGACTCCTTCGCCGCTCCGTCGGACAAGTGACAGACCCCACGACGCCGCTCACGGTCGGGACCGCCGGCCACATCGATCACGGGAAGACGGCGCTCGTGCGCGCTCTCACCGGGCGCGACACGGACAGGCTGCCGGAAGAGCGCGAGCGCGGCATGTCGATCGACCTCGGTTTCGCGCAGCTCGACGTGGGCGGCGGCCGGCTGCTCTCGCTCGTCGACGTGCCCGGACACGAGCGGTTCGTGCGCACGATGGTTGCGGGCGCGACCGGCGTGGACCTGTTCCTGCTCGTCGTCGCCGCCGACGACGGCGTGATGCCGCAGACCTCGGAGCACGTCGCCGTGTTGCGCGCGCTCGGCGTACGCGACGGGGTGGTCGCCATAACGAAGAGCGACGTGCTCGATCCCGAGCCCGCCGCTGCCGAAATTCGCGGGCTCGTGGACGAGGCCGTCCCGATCGTTGCCTGCTCGGCGCGCACCGGGGAGGGGATCGAGGACGTGCGCGCCGCGCTGGCACGTGTAGCCACAGGGATACACGGACGCGGCGCGGCAGACGAGGGCCCGGCCGTGCTGCATGTGGACCGCTCGTTCACCGTCCGCGGCGCCGGGACGGTGGTCACCGGCACGCTGTGGTCCGGCTCTGTCGGCTCGGGCGACCGCGTTTGGCTGCTGCCCGCCGGCGAGCGCGTGCGCGTGCGCGGGGTTCAGGTTCACGACGCCGCGGTCGAGCGCGCCGGGGCCGGGCAGCGTGTGGCGATCAACCTGACGGGCGTGCGCGTGGACGACGTGCGTCGCGGGGACGTCATCGTCGGCGATGAAGCCGACCTGCGCCCGGCCTGGATCCTCGATGTCAGCCTCGACCTCGGGGGCGCGGAGCCGCCGGCTCGCGCACAGATCCATCACGGCACGCGCGAGACGCCCGCGCGGATCGTCGCCCGCGACGAAGGACGCTGGCAGATGCGCTGCGAGCGGCCGCTGATCGCCTCGGAAGGCGACAGCTTTGTCGTCCGCTCGATCGCCCCGCCGAGCACCCTCGGCGGCGGGCGGGTGCTCGATCCGAAGGCGCGCCGCACGCGCCGGCCACCCGAACCCGAGCAGCGGCCCGGCGCTCCCAAGCCGCCACCGCCCACCGAGCCGCGCCCGCTGTCGCCGACCGCGGTGGCGATCGAGGAGCGCCTGCGCGAGGCGGGCGATCGGCCACCGCGTGACAACGAGCTCGGCCCGGACGCGGACGGCGCGCTCGCGGAGCTTCGCGACGCGGGCCGCGCGGTGCGCCTCGACAAGAGCATGCACATCCATCGCGAGGCGCTGGACGCCGTTCGCGCTCAGGTGATCGATATCGCCCGCGCCGAGGGCTCGATCACGCTCGCCCGCCTGCGCGACGAACTCGACACCTCGCGCCGCTACGCCCAGGCGCTGCTGGAGGCGCTCGACGCCGACCGCGTCACGCTGCGCCTGCCCGACGACCGCCGCGTGCTGCGACGCTCCGCTGTCCGCGAGCCCTGAGTCCGGGGCCTCTTAGGCACGGACCGCGCAGACCGCATCGATCACGGCATCGAGCTCGTCGTCGGCGAGCGTGCGCGGGTTGAGCAGCAGGAGCCCGTCGTGGATCTGCCCCACCACCGGCGGGTCACCGCCCCGCAGCGCCGCGGCGAACGCGTCGGCGCCGTCCGGGCCGGGATCGAGCGCGACCGCGGGACCGTGCAGCTCCAGCAGCGGCAACGCGCCGCCGCCTACGCGAGCGACGGCATCGACAACGCGGCCTCCGGCGCGCTCGGCCAGCCGAGCGGCACGGGCCGCGAGCGCCGCCGGGTCGGCGTCGAGCATCGCGAGCACCGGGAGCTCCCGACGGGCCAGCTCGGGGTCGAGGTACAGGCGCAGCGTCGCCTCGAGCGCTGCCAGCGAGAGCTTGTCGATGCGCAGCGCGCGGGCCAGCGGATGCCGGCGGCAGCGCTCCACCGCGTCGCGGCGGCCAACGATCAAGCCGGCCTGCGGGCCGCCGAGCAGCTTGTCGCCGGAGAAGGTCACGAGGGCGGCGCCGGCGCGAACCGAGCGGGGTACGGCCGGCTCGTCGGCGAGGACGCCAAGGTCGCCGGCCAGAACACCGGACCCGACGTCGTCGATCACCGGCGGGCCCAGCGTGCAGAGCTCCTCGATCTCGACCTGCTCGACGAAGCCGAGCACGCGGAAGTTGGACGGGTGCGCACGCAGCACGGCGGCCGTGCGATCGCCGATCGCCACTCGGTAGTCGGCGAGGCGCGTACGGTTCGTCGTGCCGACCTCGACCAGCTCTGCGCCGGCCTGAGCGACGACCTCGGGGATGCGGAACGAGCCGCCGATCTCGATCAGCTGCCCGCGCGAGACCACAACCTCGGCCTCGGGCCCCGCCAGCGCCGCGACGGCGAGAAGCACCCCCGCGGCGCAGTTGTTGACCGCCAGGGCCGCCTCGGCCCCCGTGAGCTGGCACAGAAGGCCGGCGACGTGGTCGTGCCGCGACCCGCGCTCGCCGCGCGCGAGGTCGAATTCCAGGTTGGTGTAGCCGGTGGCGGCTTCGGTCACCGCGGCGCGCGCAGTGGCGGCGAGCGGAGCGCGGCCGAGGTTGGTGTGCACGACGACGCCCGTCGCGTTGAGCACACGCCGCAGCGAGGGCTGCAATCGCGCCCGGGCGGCGGCGACCAGGTCGTCGTCGCCCGGATCCTCGCCGGCCAGCAGCGCGGCCCGCCGATCCGCCAGCTCGGCTCGTGCGACGGCCACCGCCAGGCGGTCGACCGAGGGCAGCGCACGCAGGCGCTCATCGGCGGCGGGTCGCTGGCTCACTGCGCATATCGTCCCACGAGGCACCGCAGGTAGTGCACTAGCCTTCGCCGGGTGCGGCCAACCTCCGCGGGCATCGTTCTCGCCGGCGGGCGGTCCACCCGGATGGGCCGGCCAAAGGCCGCCCTCGAATGGCACGGGACCACCCTCCTGCAGCGAGTCGTGGGCATCGTCGGGCGGGTCGTCGACGGTCCGGTAGTCGTGGTGAAGGCGCCGGGACAGGAGCTTCCCGAGCTGCCGGGCGCGGTCGCGATTGCCACCGATGCGCGCGAGGGGCGCGGGCCGCTTCAGGGACTGGCCGCAGGCCTCGAGGCGGTTGGGGAGGAGGCCCAGTCGGCATATGTCTCCTCCACGGACGTGCCTCTCCTCCACCCTGCCTTCGTTGCTGCGGTGCTTCGGCGCGGCGGAGCGGGAGGACGTGGACGTGGCGCTCCCGGTCGCACACGGCTTCCGGCACCCGCTGGCCGCGGCCTATCGCACCACGCTGCTGCCCGAGGTCGAGCGGCTGATCGCTGAGGACCACATGAAGCCCGCCTTTCTGTTCGAGCGCGTACGTGTGCACGAGCTCGACGAGGCCGAGTTGCTACGGGATGGCGAGCTCGCCACGGCGGACCCCGAGCTGCTCTCGCTGGTGAACGTGAACGATCCAGCCGAGTACGAGCGGGCGCGGGCCCGGTCCGCACCCGCAGTTACGGTGCGTTGCTCCGGCGCGCTCGCCCGCAACGGACGCGGGCACGACCGGCTGTCCGCGCGGGCCGCGACGCTGGGCGCCGCCGCGGCGGCCGCCGGTGTTGAGCTCGACCGCCACGTGATCGCCGCGCTGAACGGCGACCAGGTCGGCCACGACCCCCGGTACCCGCTCGCGGCGGGCGACGCGGTGGCGTTCCTCCCAGCGCATGCGGGGCAAGGGCATCCCCGTATCCGCCCTTGACGGATACCGTCGGCGGCTCGCTGCCGCGGCCGTCGGTCGAGGTGGAGACGGTCGAGGCGCTCGAGCGCTCGCCGGGCGGCAAGCTTCAGGTCGTGGTGGCCGCGCCCGGCCCGGCCGCCTGACCGGCCAGCCGGTCGGCTCCGCTGGCGGGATTGGCGCGTGCCCACTCTGCGATCTTCTTCGACTCCCGGATGACCTCGCCGTCGTCGGTCACCAGCACGGGCACCCAGTTCTGCCCAGTCAGCTCGCGCACCTTCTTTCGCTGCGGCGTTATAGCGCCGGGCAGCGGTCCCAGCCCGTAGGTCTTCTTCACCTGGGGATCCCAGCCGGCCTCTCTCAGGGCCTCGTACGCGTTACGGCAAGGATGGCCGCCGGGCCGCCACAGCACCGGAAATGTCCCCCAGCAGACGTAGAGCTCCATGCCCGCGGACCCTACCCGTACGATTCGTGCGGTGGAGGGTGAGGACCCTCACGGCGAGCAGAATGCCGGCCGCAGGAGGTGGCTCCCGCACCTCACCCGCGCCAGCACCTGGCTCCTCGCGACGGTCGCGGCGGCGATCGTCGGTGTGGTCGTCCCCGCCCTGATCGGAGGCTGGCTGCCCGGCACGACCGGCGGGGACGACGATCCCGAGACGGATACGACGACGACGCGCCGGCCTCCGGTCCGCGCGTCACGGCGCGTCACGTCGGAGAAAGTCGGGCTCTACAACGTCGAGCTCGACGGCAGCGCCCAGGGAGCCATCAACGTGCATGGACAGCCGCGGCGGCGCGAGCCGGACGGGGACGCGTGCGTGATGAAGTGGCCGGGCGGTCTCGAGATCGACTTCTACAACCTGGGCGGACAGGACCCGTGCATCTACGGAAGGTTCTGCTGGGCCCACGTCACCGGAGACGAGTGGGCCACCTCAAAGGGGCTGCGGGTCGGGGACAGGACGCGACGGATGTTCAAGCTGTACCCGGACGCGGAGTACGTCGAGGAGCCCGGACTCGTGCGGCGCTACGTCATCGAGCCGGCCACCGCCCCGTGTGGCTTCGACACGAAGGGCGGGCTGGAGGCATGGACGGGGAGCGGCAAGGTGTTCGCACTCCGGGTCTCGTTCCTGGCGGGAGGGGACTGAGGGGCGAGCGCTCGCCGGTAGGGTCACGCCATGTCTGCCTCCACCGATCCCGGCCTGCGGCAGGCGAGGCAGGCGATCCTCGACGCCCACTCCGCGGCCGAGACCGCCCACGATCTCAACGGCGTAATCGCGACGTTCCACCACCCGCGCTACGAGATCGTCCCCACCGGCGAGGTCTTCGACGGTGAGGACGCCGTGCGCCGCTACCACGGCGCGAACTTTGCGGGAATCCCGGACTTCAAGGTCGAGCCGATCGCCGCGCACCACGGAGGCGACGCGGTCGCCGAGGAAGCGTGGGTGTCCGGAACGCATCTCGCGACCTACAACGGGCTTCCGCCGACCGGCCGCTTCGTGCGGGTCCGCGTGTGCGGCATCTTCGTGTTCGAGGAGGACCGGCTCGTGTGCGAGCGCGTGTACTACGACCTCCTCACGGTCCTGCGCGGGCTCGGCGTGGCGCGCGACCCGGACTCGCCGGCCGGACAGGCGACCATGCTGCTGAACCACCCCGTCCACCTCGGCCGCACCTTCGGCCGGGAGCTGCTGCGACGCCGCCGGCACTGACCCGGATGCTGCGCACGGTGTCCGCCGTCCGCTACGTCACGCCGCTGCGCGAGGGCGGCTCGCTGCCTGCGCTCGTGGAGGCCGACGACGACGGCCTCTACGTGGTCAAGATGCGCGGCGCCGGGCAGGGCCCGAAGGCGCTCGTGGCCGAGCTGGTGGCCGGCGAGCTGGCGCGAGAGCTCGGGCTGCCCGTGCCCGAGCTCGTACTCGTCGAGCTGGACGAGCATCTGCCCGACGCGGAACCGGACGCGGAGATCCAGGACCTGCTCGCCGCCAGCGCAGGCACCAACGTGGGCCTCGACTTCCTGCCGGGCGCGCTGCCGTACACGCCGGGCGGATCGTTCGAGGTCGAGCCGCGGCTCGCCGCGGCGATCGTCTGGCTCGACGCGTTTGTCGAGAACGTGGACCGCACGCCGCGCAACGTGAACCTGCTCGTCTGGCACGGGCGGCTCTGGCTGATCGACCACGGGGCGGCGCTCTACCGCCACCACACCGGTCTCGACCCGAAGGCCGCGCGAAGCCCCTTCGTTGCCGTACGCGACCATGTGCTGCTCGACGCGGCCGGCTCGATCGCCGAGGCGGACGCCGACCTGGCGCCGCAGGTGACGCGTGAGCTGCTCGAGCAGGTGGTGGCGCGGGTCCCGCCGGCCTGGCTCGAGCCGGCGACCCCGTCCGACTATGTGGACGACCTCTGCGGGCGCCTGGAGGAGCCGCGTGCGTGGGTCGAGGAGGCGGAGGCCGCTCGTGCCGGACGCTGAGTCATTCCAGTACGCGTTGCTGCGCGCCGTCCCTTCGCTGCCGCGTGGCGAGGCCCTGAACGTGGGGGTGGTGCTCTACTCCCCACGCCACCGCTTCCTCGAGGCGCGCACCACGATCGACCCCGAGCGCCTGCGGCTGCTCGACCCGGACATCGACCTGGACGCCGTGCGCGCCTATCTCGCGCAGGTCGAGCACGTGGCCGCCGGGGTGCCCTCGGCCGGGCCGATCGCCGGGCTGGACAGGAGCGAGCGCTTCGGATGGATCACCTCCCCGTCGAGCACCACGATCCAGCCGTCGCCGGTGCACACCGGCCTCTGCGACGACCCGGCGGCGATGCTGGAGCACCTGTTCGCCTCGCTGGTGGCCCCTCCCGGAGCCACCTAGGCAGGGGCGCCCTCGCCGGGGGCGCCCTCGCGCAGCCCGAAGCGGGCGTGCAGCCGCGCAAGCGGCCGCGGCGCCCACCAGTTCCAGTCACCGAGGAGCTTCATCAGCGATGGCACGAGCAGCGCGCGGACGATCGTCGCGTCGATCAGCACGGCCAGGGCGGTGCCGATGCCGAGCTCCTTGATGAACACGATCTCGGATGTGGCGAACGCCCCCACCGCCACGCTGAACAGGAGCGCCGCGGCGGTCACGATCCGCCCCGTGCGCTCGAGGCCGACCGCCACCGCCTCGTCGTTGGGGAGCCCGCCGTCGCGCGCCTCCTTGATCCGCGCCAGCAGGAAGACGCCGTAGTCGGTCGACAGCCCGAACGCAACGGCGAACAGGAAGATTGGCTGCGTGGCTTCGAGCGCCCCCTGGCTCGCGTAATCGAGCAGCCCCTCGAGGCGGCCGTCTTGGAAGATCAACACCAGGAGGCCGAACGTGGCCGACATCGTCAGGAGGTTCATCAGGAGCGCCTTGACGGGCAGCACCAGCGAGCCGGTCATGAGGAACAGCACGACAACGGTGGTGCCCATCAGGATCGCGAGCGCCACCGGGAGGTGAGCGGCCAGGCTCTTCTTGAGGTCGACCAGCGCGGCGGTCTGGCCCCGGCTGAGCACCTCGAACGGCGGGTCCAGCCCGCGCACGTCGCGCACCGCCTGCTGGCTCTCGTCGCTGAGCACGGCGCCGCGCGGCACCGCGTCCACGAGCGTCACACCGCCCTCGCGGCGCGGGGGCGACACCTCGAGCACCCCCGGCACCTCGCGCACCCGGTCGAGATAGCGGTCAAGCGGAGACCCCGGCCCCGTGCGGGCGACGAGCGTGATCGGCGTTGTGCGACGCACGTCGAAGTCGCGCTTGAGGGCGTCGTCGACCTGCCGCGCGCTGCTCGACTCGGGCAGCACCCCGGCGTCGACGGCCGTGAGCTTGATGCCGAGGAACGGGATGCCCATCGCGATCAGTAGGGCGGCCGACACCGCTGCGACCGTGCCGGGCCGCCGCATGACCCCTCGCGAGAGCCGGTACCACACGCCCGATTGCGCGGGGCGCGCGTCGGCTTCGGCGGCGCGCTGCAGCCGGCGCGGAGCGAGGGCGTTCACGCGCGGGCCCAGCACTGCCAGTACGGCCGGCAGGACGAGCAGGGCCACGGCGCCGGCCAGGACAGCGACCATCATGCCGCCGATGCCCATCGAGTAGAGGAAGCGCTGGGGGAAGATCAGCAGCGACCCAAGCGCCGCCGCCACCGTCAGCGAGCTGAAGAGCACCGTGCGCCCGGCCGTGGCGAGCGTCCGGCGGATCGCCTCGACGCCGGGGCCCACAGCGGCGAGCTCCTCGCGGTAGCGGGAGACCATGAACAACGAGTAGTCGATCGCGAGGCCAAGGCCCAGCCCGGTCGTCACGTTCAGCGCGAAGACCGAGATCGAGCCGAACTCGGAGCCCAGGCGGAGACCGAACATCGTCAGCACGATCGCCATGCCACCCACCAGCAGTGGAAGCAGCGCCGCCACCGCGCTGCGGAAGAACAGGAACGACAGAAGGAAGAGCAGCGGGAACGCGAGCAGCTCGGCCCGGGCCAGGTCCTCCGACACCTGCTCGTTCACCTGCGGACTGGCCACCACGAAGCCGCCGAGCGTGAGCCCCGGCCGGCCCTCGAAGCGCTCGATCAGGCGCTCGCCGGCGTCGTTCTCGTCCGCGCCCGGTTGGAGGCTGGCGGCGACGTAGGTCGACCGCCCGTCGCGGGCGACGAGGGCGCGCCCGCCCTGCTCGAACGTGACGACACGGGACACGTCGGGGTCCGCGCCCAGTTCGCGCGCGATTCCGGTCACACGCCCGCGGGCCTGCGGCGACGTGACGCCGCCAGGCGTATCCACGAGAACCACCACATCCACCCCGGCACCCACGCCGGCGCGCTCGAGCATCTCGTCTGCACGCACCGACTCGGTGCTCGGGTCTTCTGCGGCGTAGGGGTCGAGCCGATCGGCCACCGAGGCACCCGCGATGGCCGCGGCCACGACGAGGAGCACGGCTGCCGCCAGGACGCGCTTCGGGCGACGGGTCGCGAGGCTCGTGAGCACGCTGAACACTGGAACGCAACACCGTACCATGTTTTCCAAGTACAAGCTTGTGTTTTCTTATGTAGCATGCTTCACCGTGGCCGACACGCGGACCTATCGCGAGTACTGCGCGATCGCGCGCTCGCTCGACCTGCTGGGACAGCGGTGGACGCTCCTGATCGTGCGGGATCTCTTCCTCGGCCCGCAGCGCTACACCGACCTGCAGGCGGGCCTGCCCGGGATCGGCACCGACCTCCTCACCGCGCGCCTGCGAACGCTCGAGGCGGAGGGGCTCGTCCGCAGGCGCGAACTGCCGCCCCCCGCGCCCGCAACGGTCTACGAGCTGACCGAGGCGGGCCGCCGGCTGGGACCGCTGATCCGCGCGCTGGGCGAGGTCGGGCTGACGCTGCTCGATACACCGGCCCCCGGCGAGCCGGTCAACGCGGGTCCGGTGGTGATGTCGCTGAACCTGACCTTCCGGCCCGATGCGCTGCCCGACCTGACCGAGACCTACAGCCTCGAGATCGACTGCCGGGCGTTCACGGTGGCGGTGGACCGCGGCACGGTGAGTACCGAGCGGGGCGCTGCGGCGAGCGCGGTCGCGACCTTCACGACCGACGCCCGGACGCTGGTTGCGCTGGTGCGAGGCGAGACGACGGCGGGGGACGCGGTCGCGAACGGCGCGGTGGAGGTCGAGGGCGACTCCACCGCTCTGGAGCGCTTCTCCGCCGCCTTCCTGGCCTAGCCGGCGTCGCTTCGCACCTTGCGGCAGTTCAGCGGCTGCGCCTCTCTGCTGTTCCCCTCGGGAAAGACCTCCCGGAAGCTCCGGATCTGCGGCTGCGACGCTTTGATCGCGTCGGCCAAGACGACGAACCGCACCGGCTCCGTGAAGGGCGGCGTCGTAAGCGACCCGACGTACCGGAAGGACTGGCGCCGTTCTGGGAGCAGGTCCCTGAGGCGCACGTTCGCCACTTCGCGGGTCTCCCCGGACACGTCTGGTAGGGCGCGAAAAATCGGGCCGAGCGGGCGGTTGCGGCGCCCTCGTTCGATGAACACGGCGACAACAAGCAGCGCGTCATCGGCGCGGCTGTGCACGAGGTGCATTTCGAGCGGGGTATGCCGGCTCTCGACCTGGTGCTCCGACGGCGTGTGCCAGTGGAACTGAAGCAGGTCCCAGCGCGTGTCCTTGAGAACCAGCTGCGCCGCGCCCTGCGGCACGTCGGCGCGGACCGTGGCGAACTCGTCGGGCGAGCCGGTGTTCACCAGCGTCACGTCGACGGCATCGGGATAGCGGAACCTGATCCTTGGCAGGCGGTCGACGAAGGTGGTCTTCCTGCGCCGCAAGTCGATCGGGCTCTGCCTGGGCCGCGCCAGCTGCGCCGGCGCGCCGCCCGGAAACAGCCCTCCCAGCGCGACGCAGCCCGCGCGAATGAGCGCGGTGCGCCGGTCGATTCCCCCACTCTCCACGCACATAGTTCCCCCTCAGTGGAGCAGTGATCGCACAGCCTACCGCCGCTTCGCGGCGCTGTTTATGACCGCCGCCGCGTGGCGCGGCACAATCCCCCCATGGCGAGCCCGTCGCGGCGTGTCGCGCTGGTCACCGGCAGCTCGCGTGGGCTCGGCGCCGAGATCGCGCTGCGGCTCGGGGCCGACGGCCTCGCGGTGGCCGTGAACGGCCGCGGTCAGGGACCCGGCGCGGACCAGGTCGTCCAGGCCATCCGGAACCGTGGCGGGGTCGCGGAGGCGTTCATCGCCGACGTCACGGACGAGCGCGGCGTCACCGAGCTCGTGTCGGCAGTGGAGGCGAGCCTGGCCACTATTGACGTGCTGGTCCTCAACGCCACCGGCCCGCAGCCTGAGGGAGCGGTGACCGAGGAGACCTGGGAGGACCACCTCGCCCAGCTCGAGTTCTTCGTCAAGAGCCCGGTACTGCTGGGCCGGGCCGTGCTGCCCGGCATGACGGCCCGTGGTGCGGGGCGGATCGTGCAGATCGACTCCGAGGTGGTGGACGTGGTGCCTGCGCTGCGATCCGCCTATGTGACGGCCAAGAGCGCTCAGGTCGGCATCACCCGCAGCTGGGCGCGCGAGCTCGCTCCGCTCGGCATCACCGTCAACGCAGTATCGCCCGGGTTCATCCCGGTCGAGCGGCACGCGGACGTGACGGCCGAGACCCGGACGGCCTACCTCGCGAGCGTGCCCGCCGGTCGCTTCGGAACCCCGGCCGAGCTCGCTCACGCGGTCAGCTTCTTCGCCTCTGAGGGGGCCGGCTTCGTGACCGGGCAGCGGATCGTCGTGGACGGCGGTCGCGGGCTGGGCGGCGACGCCGCTTAGTACCGAGCCGCCGGCGCGTCGTCCGGCGCCCCCTCGCCGGAGCGGCCCGCGCCCGCGACCGTCTCGGCAACCTCGCCCGGAGCACCGGGACGCTGAGGCCCCGGGCGCCCTGAGCCGCAAGACGCCGGCCGTTAGTCGACCAGCGACGTGACCGCCGAGGCCGCCGGCCGCACGAACACCCGCGCGCCCACCTCGTAGAGCTCCAGCGAGGGCAGCTGCACCAGCACCGTGCGGCCGCCCTCGTGGCGCAGGCGGTAGAGCACGTCGTGGCCGCGGAACTCGCGTGCCACCACCTCCGCGTTGCCGTCGTGGCGCGCGCTCAGCTCGAGCTGCTCGGGGCGCACGGCCACGTGCACCGTCCCGGTCGCCGGCGCGCGGAGGTCGAAGCGGCCCAGCTCGGTCTCCACGCCGCCCTCGCGTGCCACGCCCGCGAGCACGTTGACCTCGCCCACGAACTGCGCCGCCCAGCGGCTCGCGGGCCGGCCGTAGACCTCCTCCGGCGCGTCCACCTGCACGATCCGGCCCTCGCGCATCACGGCCAGCCGGTCCGCCAGCGACAGCGCCTCCTCCTGGTCGTGGGTCACGAGCAGGGCGGTCGCCTCCGCGTCGCGCAGGATCAGCTCCACCTCGCGCCGCAGGTCGGCGCGCAGCGTGGCGTCGAGGCTCGAGAAGGGCTCGTCGAGCAGCACCACCTCGGGCTCCGGCGCGAGCGCCCGCGCCAGCGCCACGCGCTGCCTCTCGCCGCCCGACAGCTCGTGCGGATGGCGGGTCGTCTTGTGCTGGAGGCCGACCAGCTCCACCGTGCGGCGTGTGAGGGAGTGGCGCTCCTCGCGCGTGCGGCGGGAGAGCCCGAACGCCACGTTGGCCTCCACGCTCAGGTGCGGGAACAGCGCGTAGTCCTGGAACACCATCCCCACCCGGCGCTGCTCGGGCGGCACGAGGCGACCCGGGCCCGCCACGGTCTCCTGGCCTACCTCAACGGAGCCCCCGTCGGGCGCCTCGAACCCGGCGATCAGCCTCAGCAGCGTGGTCTTGCCGCAGCCGGACGGGCCGAGCACGGCCATCAGCTCGCCGCGCTCGACCTCGAGCGTCACGTCCTCCACGGCACGGGTGGCGCCGAACGACTTCGAGATCCCGTCGAGCCGGATCGCCGCGCTCACGCCGGCACGGCCTCCAGCTCCGCACCGCGCCGGCCGGACAGGCGGATCATCGCGCCCACGGGCAGCAGCCCGACCAGCACGATCAGCAGGGCCGGCAGCGCGGCGGTCTCGAACAGCGACTCGGCTGTGGCCTGCCACACCGCGATCGCAAGGGTGTCGCCGCCGGTGGGCCGCAGGAGAAGCGTGGCG
This sequence comes from uncultured Thermoleophilaceae bacterium, assembly GCA_963733885.1. Lineage (GTDB taxonomy): Bacteria > Actinomycetota > Thermoleophilia > Solirubrobacterales > Thermoleophilaceae > JACVRW01. Next base: position 515,896 of record CAVTES010000004.1, read on the forward strand.
GGCAGCTCCTTCATCACCTCCACGAACACCAGGAGCGCGGCGATTGCGAGGCCCGTGCCCATCATCGGCACGTGCACCCGGGCGAGCACCTCGAGCCGGTCGGCGCCGAGCCCGCGAGCGGCCTCGTCCAAGTCGCGCGGGATGCGCAGCAGGCTTGCCTCGACGGCGCCCCAGGCGAGCGCGAGGAAGCGAACGAGATAGGCGTAGAGCAGTCCGATCACGGTGCCGGTCAGGATCAGGCCGGTGCCGGCCGCCGCGTCGGCGCGGCGGTCGAGCCAGGCGAGCGGAACGATCACCGCCACCGCGACTACCGAGCCCGGCAGGCCGTAGCCGATCGTAGCGGCCCTGGCCGCCACGGCCGCGACGTGGGAGCGGCTCGTGCGGACGCCGTACGCGAGCAGCACGGCCACGATCGGCACCAGCAGCGCGCTCACGGCCGCCAGCAGCACGCTGTTGCGCGCGGCGGTGGCGAACTCGGGCGCCAACAGTCCCGCGTCGATCGATTCGAGCGACCAGACGGCGAGCTGGGCCAACGGGGCGGCGACGACCACCCCGACGAGCACCAGCGGGGCGATCGCCGCGGCCACCGCGGCGAACCCGCTGAGCCGCACGGGCGGCAAAACGTCCCCGCGCGCGGCGTGCTGGTGGTAGCGGGCCCGGCCCCGGGCGAGCCGCTCGAGTAGCAGGAGCGTGAGCGTGACCGACACGAGCAGCGTGGCGAGCTGCATGGCGGCGTCGCGGTCGAGCGCCGTGAACCAGACGCGGTAGATGGCGTCGGTGAAGGTGCGAACGCCGAGCAGGTTGACGGTGCCGAAGTCGGCCAGCGCCTCCATCAGCGCGAGCGCGACACCGCCGAGGATCGCGGGGCGGGCTAGCGGGATCGCCACCCGCAGGACGGCGGCCCGGCGCGACAGCCCGAGGCCGCGGGCGGCGTCGAGCAGCGTCCGCGACTGGGCCAGGAAAGCGGCCCGCGCCAGCAGGTAGACGTACGGGTACAGGACCAGTGTGAACACGCATACCGCGCCCAGCGCAGAGCGGATGCCGGGCACGTCGAGACCGAGCGCGAAAAGGGTGAACACGTAGCCGGGCATCGCGAGCGGCAGCACAAGCGCCCACTCGATCCAGCCGCGCCCGGGGAATTCGAAGAAGGACACCAGAGCCGCTAGGGAGGTGCCGAGGAGCAGCACCCCCACCCCCACCCCCACCACGAGCACTGCGGTGGCGGCGATCGCCTCCGGGACCAGACCGGAGAAGCGCGACAGGCTGCCGGGGGCGGCTATGAACGAGAGCGGCAGGCCGATGAGCGGCCCGGCCACGACGAGCGCGGCGAGCAGTGTGAAAACGGCCCAGCCGTCGATCCCTCGCCTCGTCAGTCCCAACCCACCTCGTCCATCAGGTTCAGGGCATCGTCCAGCCGGGCGCCCGCCTGCTCTACGTCGATCGGGTCGGCCTCGAACTCGAGCGGCTCGCTCACAGGGAACTCGTGGTTGTTGTCCGAGAAGACCTCCTGCTGCTCGGGCGAGACCAGGAACTCGATCAGGTCCTGCGCCTCGTCCGTCTTGTCGCTGCCAGTCACCACGCCCACGCCGGACAGGTTCACGTGCGTGCCGCGGCCGTCCTGGTCGGCCCAGACGGGCTCCACCGGGAAGTCCGGGTCCTCCTCCTTCTCACGCTCGAGGTAGTAGTGGTTGGTGAGGCCGACGTCGCAGTCGCCGTCGGCGATCGCCTCCAGCACGTCCACGTCCGAGCCAAGGATCTCGGGGTCGTTGGCCATCCAGCGCCGCAGCATCTTCTCGGTCGCATCGGGGCCGTCCTTGGCTAGACGGTCGGCCACGAAGGAGACGTTGTACTCGCTGGTGCCGGAGCGGAGGCACAGGCGGCCCTTCCAGGGCGGGTCGCCGAGGCCCTCGTAGGTGGTGACCTCATCGGGGCCGACCCGCTCTGCCGAGCGCATGATCGTGCGCGCGCGCAGGGCGAGCCCGTACCAGTGGCCGCCCGGGTCGCGCAGGTCCTCGGGCACGAGCCGGTTCAGCTTGGATGAGTCGAGCGGCTCGAGCACCCCGGCCTCGGTCGCGCGCCAGAGGTTGGCGGCATCGACCGTGATCAGCACGTCCGCCGGCGTGTTCGCGCCCTCCGCCTCGATCCGCTCGAGGAGCTCGGTGGCGGAGCCGCCGCGCAGGCTGAGGTCGGTGCCGGTGTCGGCGGCGAAGTCCTCGAACGGCTGCTCCTCGCCATAGTGCGAGCGCGCCGAGTAGATATCGAGCGCGTCGGAGGACGACCCCGAGGTGGCCAGCACGACGCCGACGATGGCCAAGACGATCGCCACCGTCCCGCCCACGAGCACCCAGCTGAGCGCTCGCCGGGACACGGCCTACGGCGTGGTCTCGGTCTCGGGGGCGGTCTCGCCGCCGTCGGACTCGGTCTCGGGGGCGGTCTCGGTCTCGGTCCCGGTGCCGGCGGTCTCGGTGCCCGTTCCCGCCTCGGTTCCGGTGCCCTCGGTCTGGAACTCGACCTCGCCCTCGCGGTCCTCGCCGCACGCCGCGACCCCCGTTGCCGCGCCCGCCCCGAGCGCCGCGGCGACCATTAGGATGCCTGCCTTCTTGAGGATGCGCGTTAGGCTACCCTAACTCCGACCCGGGGGGTCTGATAAACCGTCGGGCGCGCTAACCTAGGTGAGGTATGGCAGCCACCGACAAGACCCGCATCGCCAAGCCCAGCCCGATCAAGGAGAACGAGCAGGGACAGCTCGTCGCCAAGAAGGGCATCTCCCGTGAGGTGATCGACGAGCTCTCCAAGATCAAGGGGGAGCCCGACTGGATGCGCGACAAGCGGCTCAAGTCGTTCGAGATCTTCGAGCGCAAGCCGATCCCCACGTGGGGCGTCGACCTGTCCGACCTCGACCTCTCCGATCTCGTCCTCTACTCCCCGCCCGAAGCCGGGCGCTACGACAGCTGGGACGACGTCCCGCCGGAGCAGAAGGACACATTCGAGAAGCTCGGCATCCCCCAGGCGGAGCGCGAGCACCTCGCCGGCGTCGTAGGCGTGTGGCGCCAGGAGCCGTTCTACGAGGGCCTCAAGAAGGAGTACGCCGACCTCGGGATCCTCTTCTGCGCGATGGACACCGCGGTCACCGAGCATGAGGACCTGGTGCGCGAGTACTTCATGAAGAAGTGCGTTCCGCCGCAGGACAACAAGTTCTCGGCGCTCCACGGCGCGGTGTGGTCAGGCGGCTCGTTCCTGTACGTCCCGAAGGACGTGAAGGTGGACCTCCCGCTCCAGGCCTACTTCCGCATGGAGGGCTCGGGCGAGGGCACCTTCGAGCACACGCTCATCATCGCCGACGAGGGCTCCGACGTGAACTACATCGAGGGCTGCACGGCGCAGACGTACTCCGCGAACTCGATGCACTCCGCGGTCGTCGAGATCTTCGTCAAGGAAGGCGCGAAGGCCCGCTATACGACCGTCCAGAACTGGTCGAAGGACGTGTTCAACCTGAACACGAAGCGCGCGATCGTCGAGGCGCACGGCACCGTCGAGTGGGTCGGCGGGTCGATGGGCGCGAAGAAGGTGATGCTCTACCCCGGCTCATTCCTGATCGGGGAGGGCGCGCGCGCCGACCATCTCAACGTGGGCGTGGCCAGCGGCGACGTCTGGAAGGACACCGGCGCCAAGGTCGTGCACCTCGCGCCGAACACGAACTCGAACATCCTCGCCAAGTCCATCTCCAAGGACGGCGGGATCATGGGCTACCGCGGGCTCGTCCGCATGGGCCACAACTCACAGGGCTCGAAGGCCCGCGTGCAGTGCGACGGCCTGATGATGGACGACCGCTCGCGCTCCGACACCTGGCCCGACATCCAGATCCAGAATCCGCACGTGACCGTCGCCCACGAGGCCGTGGTCGGCAAGATCTCCGACGAGCAGATGTTCTACCTGCAGTCGCGCGGCCTCTCCGAGGAGGAGGCCGCGGCGATGATCGTGAACGGCTTCATCGAGCCGGTCACGAAGGAGCTGCCGATGGAGTACGCCGTCGAGCTGAACCGGCTCATACAGCTCGAGATGGTGGACTCGATCGGGTAACCGCCGGTCCCCGGACGATCGCTCGCGGTATCACCTGGCTCCTCAGGTGGCACCGCCTTCGCGTGCGTAGCGAACGGCGTCGTCGTGGTGGGCGAAGGACTTCCCAACTCGCGCGAAGCGACACTCGGCCTGAACCAGGCCGACCGTTGCTGTTCTGGAAAGGAGTGGAGCAGCGTGCGCCGATCCGGGCGATTGAGGGCGCTCCGCCGGCTACGGACGACTGTGTCTCAATCCGACGCGGCGTCAGGGTGGGCCCGACACAACCGCCCATAGACTTCAGCTCATTAGTACCTTCGTGTTCAGGCTCAAGGCTCCCCGCCCGACTTTCGCTCTCGACATGACCGACGAGGAGCGGGAGATTATGGGCCGCCACGCCAGCCACTGGCAGCCGTTCATCGACTCGGGTCAAATGGTGATCTTTGGCCCGGTGCTCGATAGCACCGGATCCTGGGGACTCGGCGTTATCGAGGCCGAGGACGAGGAGGAGCTGCGGGCATTGGCCGCGGACGATCCGGCGGTCACCACTGGGACCGCGAAGATCGAGCTCGGAAAGATGCTGGACGGATTCGTGCGTCCGCGGTGACCAGCCGATAGCCCCGACATCTGGCAGCGGACCTTCGCGAATGACAGCGGCCGCCCTCGCCTGCGTCTCCGGTGGGATAGCGCAGCCTGGAGACCGTTCCGGAGGATTTCATCGACGCGGGGGACCAGGTCCTCGTCACCGTCTTCTATTCGGCTCGCGGACGGAGCAGCGGAATCGAGTACGAGGAGCGCCTGTTCGACGTCTACTCGTTTAGCGACGGCCAGTGCGTCCGCAAACGTGAGTTCAGACAGCGATCCGACGCCGTCGAGACGACGGGACTAGATCACTAGCTGGGGACCGCCGCCTATCGCGCAATGCGACACTGAGCTGGGCCCCAGATTGGGCGCCGCTGTTCATCCGATCCGAGATGGACGGCTTCGTCAACGACATTGAGACCGATCGCCGGGGAGGACTCCGTGCTCGGGACTCAGACGAGCACGACGAGCCTGCGGGCGGCGAGCTACCAGGAGGAAGAGCTGATGGCCAAGCGCGTGCTTCGACCGCCGAATCTCACCTTTCTGCCCAGCCCTGAGTATCCGTACTCGCCCGGCAGCACCGGTGGCGGTTTGGTGTACACCGCGGGACAGGTGGCGTGGGACGACAACGGGGAGCTCGTTGGCCGTGGCGATCCCGCGGCGCAGACTCGGCAAGTGCTGGCAAATGTGCAGTCTGTCCTGCGTGAGGCGGGTGCCACGCTAGAGGATGTGCTGAAGTGCACCGTGTACCTCGCCGACATCCGGTACTTCCAGGCGATGAACGGCGTGTTCTCTGAGTTCTTCCCTACAGAGCCGCCGGCACGGACCACGGTCCAGGCGCCGCTCGCGGAGCCCGAGATGCTGGTCGAGATCGAGGCGATCGCCTGGATCGGTGAGTGATCGCCCTGCGATGAGCAGCGGACGCGATCCAACCGATAGGTCGCTTCGCAAGCTCCGGGGGGCCTAGCGAGATCTATCCCGGTGAGCATCGACAACGCCGAGACCATCGAGACCGTCCACGCCCGCCGCGCATCGACGATCCCGGTCAGCGCGTGGCTGAGGCTCTGATCGCCGACGCTGCTGTCGCGCAAAGCGGCACTGCCGGCTCCGCCTAGGGCGGCAACCCGGCGGCCTGGCGCGCCCCGTCGGGGTCGGCAAAGGATTGGACGCGGACGACCCGCCCATCGCGGACGGTCAAGAGCGAGGATCGGGTCTCATCGACTTCGAGCTCGTGCGTCCGGCCGGCGATATGCACGACGACCGCTACCTGATCACCGGCGTCGTCGAACCGCAGCGTCTCAACTCGGTAGCTCTCCCAAGCCGAGAGGAACTCACCCCAGAAGCGCCGCACGCCGTCAAAGCCGTGGTAACTGTCGACGGCAAGCAATGAGTCAGTCACCGGGACCCACTCGACCCCCGGGTCCAAGAAACGGCCGAGAGCGTGATCGGACATGCGCTGCTCGAACTCTTGTGTGGAGCCCTCGCTCGCAAGCTCCGCGTAGAGTCGGCGGACCAGTTCGACGTTCTCCTGTGACACCTGGTTCCCAGTGTCTCGCATCGTGCTCCACCGCTGGCGGCAGTACCGGCGGTCGACGGAGCGCCGCCATTTCGAGGCGCCGGCGGAGCGGCTCGCGCGCTGCCCTGGTAATTAGCATCGCCTCGGTGTCCCCGCCGGACAGCCTGGACTTCTACGACCTCGAGTTGCGCGCTCACCACGAGCGCCTTCGCGCGGCTTACGGGATCAGCCCCGGTGACGAGGTGGTCGACATCGGCTGCGGAACCGGGCTCACGACTCGCGAGGCGGCGCGCGCCGCGGCGCCGGGCCGCGTTGTCGGCGTGGACGTGTCCGAGCGCATGCTCGAGCGCGCCCGTCAGGCGACGGCGGCCGAACGGCTCGACAACGTCCGATACGAGCTAGGCGACGCCCAAATGCATCGCTTCGACCCCGCCGGCTTCGACGTGGCGATCAGCCGCTTCGGGACGATGTTCTTCTCCGATCCTGCCGCCGCGTTCGCCAACATCGCCGCCGCCCTTCGACCCGGGGCGCGCCTGGTGCTGCTCGTCTGGCAGCGACACGAGCACAACGAATGGGCGCGGGCGATCGACGCCGCGCTGGGCGACGCGGCGCAGCCCCCGCCGCCGGGCGCGGACCCGTTTTCGCTCGGCGATGCCGACGCCACCGCGGACATCCTCGAGGGCGCCGGCTTCGACGGGATGCGCTTCGAGGACGTCAGCCAGCCGGTCCTCTACGGACACGACCTCGACGCCGCGCTAGCGTTCGTCCGGGGGTTTCAGGGCACGAGCGCAGCCCTCGCAAGCCTGAGCGACCGCGAGGCGGCTCGTACCGTCGAGCGCCTGCGCGAGACGCTCGCGGCGCACTACAACGACGAGCGCGGCGTGGTCCTCGATGCGCGTTCCTGGCTGATCACGGCCCGCCGACGCCGTTAAGACGGTGCCGCGTCGGCGCATGCCGGCGCACCCCGGCTTGGTTAGGCTCGTCCTCGAAAGAGGTGAAACCATGAGCCAACTGGTCTTCGACGAGAAGATCGTCGAGCAACTCGAGGTCCTCTACCGGTCGCGTGACGTCCTGCGTCGCAGGAAGCTCGTCTACGACGCGCTGGACGCCCAGCCCGGCGACCGCGTCCTGGACGCCGGCTGTGGCCCCGGCTTCTACACGCGCGAACTCCTCGACAAGGTCGGTCCGAATGGATCGCTCGTCAGCATCGACGAGAGCGCGCAGATGCTCGCCGTGGCGCGGCGCCGCTGCGAGGGCTATGCCAACGTCGCGTTCGAGGAGGGCAGCGTCACCGGTCTGCCGGTGGAGAGCGACGGCTTCGACCGGGCGCTCAGCGTCCAGGTGCTGGAGTACGTTCAGGACTTCGGTGCCGCACTGGCCGATATGCACCGGGCGCTCCGGCCCGGGGGTCGCGTCGTGATCTGGGACGTGGACTGGGCGACCGTCTCGTGGCACTCGGAGGATCCGGCGCGCATGGCGCGCGTGCTCGCGGTGTGGGACGAGCACCTCACGCACCCCTCGCTGCCGCGGAGATTGTCCGCGGGACTTCATGGGGCCGGGTTCGAGGACGTGCGCATCGACGGGCATGCGTTCGCCACCACGGAGTTGAGCGCGGAGACCTACGGCGGCGCGGCGCTGCCGGTGATCGAGCGGTATGTCAGGCAGCAGGGCTCCGACGACGTGGAGGCCTGGGAGGCCGAGCAGCGCACGCTCGGTGACCGCGGCGAGTTCTACTTCGCCTGCCTGCAGTTCTGCTTCAGCGCGACGCGCCCGCGTTAGGGCAGGATCAGGTGCAGGTCGCCGAACTCGTGCCGCAGATAGCCGGCGCGGGCGGCCTCGGCGTACGAGCGCTCCAGCAGGTCGCGTCCGGCGATCGCCTCCAGCATCGCGAGGTGCGAGGAGTCGCCGTCGTGGAAGCCGGTCAATAGGCCGTCGAGCGCCTCGATCGGCGAGTCCGGCTCGATCACGAGATCGGTCCAGCCCTCGCCCGCACCCGACTCCAGCGCGCGCACCACCGTCGTTCCCACCGCGATCACCCTGCCGCCCATCTTGCGCACGAGCTCGATCCGCTCGGCCGTGAAGGGCGGTACCCGGTACCACTCTGCCGGCGGCGCCTCGCCGGCCTCGAGCGACGACACGCCCGTGTGCAGCACGAGCGGCGCCACGTCGATCCCGGCCGCCACCAGGCCAGTCACGAGCTCCGGCGTGAAGGCGCGTCCGGCGCTCGGCATCTCGGCGCTGCCCGGCTCGGTGGCATAGACGGTCTGGTAGCGGGCGAGCGGCCACGTACCCCGCGTGTGGTCGTAGCGGATCGGCTCGCCGTGGCGGGCCAGGTAGTGGAGCACGGGCGAAGGCAGTCGCAGTGCCGCGCGCCACAACGGCCCGCCATGGCGCTCCAGCAGCACGACGGCCCCGCCGGCGGGGAGGCGCAGCACGAGTCCCGGGCGGCCGGCGCCGAAGCGACGGCCGTCGCGGCGCAGCTCGACGAGCCAGACGTCCCGGTCGCCGGGAACGGGCGAGGACAGGTGAAGCCGGAGGGCCGGGTCGGAGCCGCGCACCGGGACAGCGGCCGGCAGAGTGGCCGAGGTGTTCACGACGAGCAGGTCGCCCGGGAAGAGCAGCTCGGGCAGTTCGGCGAAGCGGGCGTGGTCGATGCGGCCGCTCGCGCGTCGCGCGACGAGCAGCCGCACGTCGTCGCGCGCGGCGCCGCGCACCTCGGCGGGCTCGCGGGCTTCCGCGGGCTCGGGAAGCGCCGGATGCGCGGGAGCGACGCTCACGGAGCGGCGCCGGAAGCGGCCGCGGGCAGGCCGGCGTCGGCGTCGAGCTCCCGTGCGACGTAGCGCCCGCTCGGCAGCTCGCCCTCGACCAGGGCCAGCAGGCCCGGCACGCTCGCCTCCGGCGGGGGCCGGTCTGAGATGTCCTCGCCGGGGAAGGCGTCCTGGTGCATCTGCGTCCGCATGTCGCCCGGGTCGACGGAATAGACACGAAGGCCGGGGCGCTCGGCGGCCAGGACGCGGGTGAGCTGGTCGAGCGCGGCCTTGGACGAGGCGTAGCCGCCCCAACCCTCGTAGGGCTCGATGGCGGCGTCGGAGCTGACGTTGAGGATGCGGCCGCCCTCGCGCATCCGCGGCAGCGCCAGCTGAAGCAGGCCCAGCGGCCCGACGACGTTCGCCCGGAGGACCTCCTCGAGCGCGAGCGGCGGCAGCTCCGCGAGCGGCGGCAGCGGGCTTGGCCCGAGGAGGCTCGCGTTGTTCACGACCACGTCGATGCGATCGCCCGCCGCCGCCACCAGCTCGCGCCGGTGCCGCTCGTCGGCGACGTCGCCGGCGGCGGCGACCACGTCGGTCAATCCGGCCAGCTCGTCGCGCGCGGCCTCTAGCGCGGCGGTGCCACGCGCGTCGATCGCGAGCCGCCAGCCGCGTTCGGCGAGCGCACGCGCGAGGGCGAGGCCCAGGCCGCGCGAGGCGCCGGTGACGATGGCGGTGCTCATCCCGTCGAGCCTAAGCGCCGACCCACCCGGCCACCATCGGCAATTGGTCCTAGGACTCGACCAGCCCCGACCGCACCGCGTACAGCGCCGCCTGCGTGCGGTCGGTCAGGCCGAGCTTGCCCAAGATGCTGCTCACGTGGGCCTTCACGGTCTTCTCGGAGATCGACAGCTCGCGCGCGATCAGCTTGTTTGGCAGGCCTCGGGCGATCAGCGTGAGTACCTCGCGCTCGCGGGCGGTGAGGCCGTCGGTGTCGGGTTGCGGCGCGGGACCCGCCGCGAACTCCTCCATCAGCCGTGCCGCCACCGCGGGGTGCAGCAGCGCCTCGCCGCCGTGGACGGTGCGGATCGCCTTCACGAGGTCGCGCGGCTCCACGTCCTTCAGCAGGTAGCCGGCCGCCCCGGCGCGCACCGCGGGGAACAGGCGCTCGTCGTCGAGGAAGCTGCTCAGCACCAGCACACGCGCCTGAGGGCGAACAACGCTGATGCGGCGGATGGCCTCCACGCCGTCAACGCCCGGCATCACCAGGTCCATCAACACCACGTCGGGCGCCTGCCGCTCCACGGCGGCCACGGCCGCCTCGCCGTCGGCCACGTCCTCCACGACCTCGATGTCGTCCTGAAGCTCGAGGAACGTGCGCAGCCCCTGCCGCACGACGGCGTGGTCGTCGGCGATGAGCACCCGGATGCTCATCGGGGCTCCATCTCCAGGCGCACGGTGGTGCCGGCCCCGGGCGCTGACTCGATCGCAAATCGCCCGCCCAGCTCGCGCGCTCGCTCCTCCATGGACGTGAGGCCGAGGCGACGCGCGCGCAGCGCCGGCGCAGTGGGGTCGAATCCCGCGCCGTCGTCCGAGACGGACAGCCGGAGCCCGTCGCCATTCTCCTCCAGGCGGACCGCGACGCTCCTGGCGCGGGCGTGGCGGAGCGCGTTGTGGAGCGCCTCCTGTGCAATCCGAAAGACTTCCTCGTCCACCCCCGGACGCAGGCGCGGTGTGCCCGACAACTCGAGCGAGAGCGTCGTCGGGTGCACGCGCCGCAGTACGTCCACGTGCTTGCGGAGCGCCTCGGCCAGGCCCTCGGTCTCGATAGCGACCGGCCGCAGCTGGAACACCAGCGAGCGCAGTTCCGAGATCGCGTCCTGTGCGAGCTCGCCGAGCCGGTCCACCTGCTCTCGGGCATCACCGGCGTCGCGCTCGAGCAACGTCGAGGCGCTTTTCGCCGCGAGCACCACGCCGAACAGCTTCTGCACCAGTGAGTCGTGCAGGTCGCGCGCCAGGCGGTTGCGCTCCTCCACGATGCTCAGCTCGCGGCTGCGCTCTGAGAGACGCGCGTTCTCCATCGCCAGCGCGGCATGCGGAGCGAGCATCTCGATCAGCTCCTGGTCGGCAGCCGTGAACTCCTCGTCCCCCTCCTTGTCGGTGAGGTAGAACGCGCCCACCACTTCGTCGCCGCCCACGATCGGCACCCCCATGAAGGAGCGCATCACCGGATGCGCGGACGGCCACCACCCCCGGAATCGCGGGTCGCGCCGGATGTCGGGCGTTCGGTGCGACTCGTCGGACTCGAGCGTCGCGCCGAGCAGCCCGTGCGTGCGCGGAAGCGGCCCCATCGCCGCGATCTCGTCGTCGGTCATTCCCGACGTGATGAAGCGGGCAAAGTTGCCCTGGCCGTCGGGCACGCCGAGCGCCGCGTAACGGGCGTTCACCAGCTCGCGGGCGGAGTGCACGATCCGCTGGAGCACCGTGTCGACCGAGCGCTCGCGTGCGATCGCCAGCACGGCGTCGCTCATGGCCCGGACCGCGCCGCTTCGGCCGTCGATCATCGCCGTTCCACGATAGGGCGCGTCGACCCGCGTCGCATCGGCCGAAGGGCTTAGGACCGCTGCTCCCCGGGCTAAACCTTCGGTCCCGGCCCGCCGATGCCAGGGTGGTGAGTGTCAACGACCTCGTCCTCGTCCGGGGCATGGATGACACCAAGCGGGCCCTCAGGCGCTGGAACGCCGACCCGCTCGAGGTGCTCCGCCCCTGGCTCCTGCTCAGCGTGACGATCGCGCTCGGGCTGCTGATGGCCGTGTACGTCGTCGCCACCGCCGTCACCCCGGACCCGACCCGCTACCAGATCCCGGGCGTCACCCACGCCGCGACCATCGGGGACTACCTGCACGTCCTGCTCCGAAACTCGCTCGTGCTCGCCCTGCACGCGATGGCCTGCTTGGCCGGCTTCATGGCCGGGAGCTCGCTGCCCCTGGCCGCCTCGCACCGCAGCGGCATCTCGCGCTGGGTGCACGAGAAGGCCGGCCCGCTCGCGATCGGCTTCGTGGTCTGCGCCACCGCCTTCTCGCTCTGCACCCAGGCCTACCTGATCGGCGGCGGGGCGGCCTCGATCGCCCTCCAGCTGGGCACATCCCCGGGACTGCTCCTCCTCGCACTCACACCGCATGCGCTGCCCGAGCTGATCGCCCTGTTCCTGCCGCTCGCCGCCTGGATCATGGCGAGCCGCAACGACGACTGGCAGGACCTCCTGGCGGCCACCGTCGTAACGGTCGCGCTGGCGGTGCCGGTGCTGCTGGCGAGCGCCGCCGTCGAGACCTGGGTCTCGCCGGAGCTGCTGCAGGCGATCGCGTTCGGCTCCTAGGCGCCCGGATGACGACGGGGCGCCCGAAGGCGCCCCGTCGAACCATCTCTGGCTAGAACTGCCCTAGCAGGGCTTGTCCCTGGTCTTCGGCGTCCGCTGGCCGCTCTCGGAGATGAACGTCACCTGAATCGACCGCTTGTTGCCCTTGCAGCCGACCGCGGAGTAGAAACCGACCTTGCGGTTCTTGCCCTTGATCTTCTTCTGCGCCGTGATCTTCTTGATCGACGACGTGACGTCCTGCACGACCGTGTCGAGCCCGGACGGGTGCAGCAGCGACTGCGGAACCGTGAACTGCAGCTCGTCCGACGTCACGCCCTTGATCTTGACGGGCTTGTAGGGAGCGAGGATCGCCTCGTTCTGCGCCGTGGCGCACTGGCCCACGTACTTGTCGTCGAGGCTGGGGATGCTCTTCTGTACGGCATCGATGCGGATCCCGAGGGCGCCGTGCTTCTTGCTCACCTTGCCCCGGATGCCGTAGCTGCCGGGCTTCAGGTTGTAGAGGTTGAGCTCGAGGACGCAGTTCAGCTTGACCGTCTGGTCCTGGTTCGGCCCGGCGTAGGCCTTGATGATGCCTCCGCCCACGCGCGCCTTCTTGCAGGCCTTCTTGGCGACGTTGATGTCCTGGGCGTTCGCCCCGCCGCCGGTAGCGGTGGAGTACGGGCAGCTCGGGAACTCCTCCGGATAGGTCACGAGACCCTCGGCGCCGATGAAGTACTTCTCGACGGGAGTGCCGCGGAACGCGGGGTTCTCGTCAGCGACCGTGTAGTCGAAGTTGAGCGAAACCGGGAGCGGCTTGGAGGCGCTCCCCTTACCGCGAGGGTTGGTGCCGCCGTCGACGGTGTACACGTTGGCCGCAAAGGCGACCGCGGCCACGGCAAGCACCATTACGGCAGCCACCGGGGCAATCAAGAATTTGCGCATTCCTTCCTCCTGAGGGGAATTTCTGGGGTACTGGTTAGACAGAGGCCTCCCGCGCGAGTCCGCGCGCAAAGCCACACTACAACAGGTTCAACGGCCCAGGGTTGCGGTTTTATGTGGGGAAATGCGCCCGCCGGCTGAGGCAGAGATCTACGCGCCCGAGTTCCCGCCGAAGATGGACTGGCTGAACGTGGCCTTCCTGCGGATGAACACCTTGATGGGCCGCGGCGCCGTGCTGGTCGAGTTCTGGGACTTCGTCAGGGTCAACTCGCTGCGCACGATGCCCTACCTGAAGGCGTGGCACGAGCGCTACTCGGACGCCGGGCTACGGGTGATCGGCGTGCACTCGCCGGGCTACTCGTTCGGCCGCGACCGCGACCTCGTCGCCGACGCCGTCGAGCGCCTCGAGGTGCGCTACGCGGTGCTACTCGACCCGCGGCTCGAGGTCTGGCGGGAGTACGGGAACAAGGGCTGGCCGGGGCGCTACCTGTTCGACCGCACGGGGCGGCTCGTCTTCCTCCACTACGGGGAGGGCGAGTACCTCGAGACCGAGCTGGCGATCCAAGAGTGCGTGGGCGCGGAGATGCAACCGCTCTCCCCCCTGCGCCCAGAGGACGAGCCGGGCGCGCTGCTCGAGCCCCAGACGGCGGACATCGCGCTGCCGGCCGACCGCGATCGCCTCGAACTGGTGCGCGACTGGGACGAGGGAGAGGACTGGCTCGAGGCGGCCGACGCCGGCGCGGCCGCCAGCTTCACCTTCAGGGCCGGCGGCGCCTACGCGGTGCTGTCGGGCAGCGGGGTTCAGCCGGGGCTGTACGAGGTGGACGGGACGGTCGAGGCCAAGTCCCCGGGTCTTCGCCTCCACGGCGTGCAATTCACCCCGCTGCCGCCAGCGCCTTCCGGATCTCTTTCGGGAGCATGAAGCGCACGTCCTCCTGGACGACCTCGAACTCGGACACGTCCTCCGTGCCCCGCTCGCGGAAGAACTGCACCAGGCGCTGCACCAGCTCCTCGGGCGCGCTGGCGCCGGAGCTGATCCCGACGACGCGCTTGCCCTCCACCCACTCGTCGCGGACCTGGGTTTCGTTGTCGATCAGGTGGGACTCGGCGCCGTGGTCGCGCGCCACCTCAACCAGCCGGTTCGAGTTCGAGGAGTTCTTCGACCCGATCACGAGCACCAGGTCGCACTCATTCGCCATCTGGCGCACGGCCATCTGGCGGTTCGTGGTGGCGTAGCAGATGTCGTCCGACTTCGGGCCCGTGATGTTCGGGAAGCGCTCCCGCAGGCGCCGGATGACCCGATCGGTCTCGTCCACCGACAGCGTCGTCTGCGTGAGATAGGCCACTCTGTCGGGGTCCTCGAGCTCGAGGCGGTCCACGTCCTCCTCGGTCTCGACGAGGACGAAGTGGTCGGGGGCCTCTCCCATCGTCCCCTCCACCTCCTCGTGCCCCTCGTGTCCGACCAGGACGATCGTGTAGCCCTCGGCGGCGAACTTCTTCGCCTCCACGTGCACCTTCGTCACGAGCGGACAGGTGGCGTCGATCGTCTCGAGGCGGCGTACCCCGGCGTTCGCGTGTACCGCCGGCGACACCCCGTGGGCCGAGAAGATCACGGTCTCCCCCTCCGGCACCTCTGACTCCTCCTCCACGAAGATCGCGCCGCGCTCGCGCAGCTGCTCCACGACGTGCTTGTTGTGGACGATCTCCTTGCGCACGTACACAGGGGGGCCGTACAGCTCGAGCGCCCGCTCGACGGTCTGGACGGCGCGGTCGACCCCCGCGCAATAGCCGCGCGGGGCCGCCAGCAGCAGCTTCTCGGGGAACGCGGCCATGGTCGGTTCAGAGCCTAGCGAGCAGGTTCACCATGGTCTCTCCGACCGCGTCCAGGCTGCGTTCGGAGACCACCGACAGGTTGTCGCAGACGCGGTGGAAGCACGAGAAGTCGAAGTCGATCAGGTCGATCGCCGGGATGCCCTGCTGAAGGAACGGGTAGTGGTCGTCGCCGACGGATCCCTGCGTGTCGTCCGGGAAGACGGCGCCCGCCCCAACCCGGCGGGCCGCGCGGCGAAGCCGCTCCCACAGCTCCTCGTCGGAGCTGCCCTCGTGCGGGATGCGCAGCCCCTTTTCGCCGACGAAGTCGAGCAGCACCATTGCGCGCGCGTCCCGGTATCGGCGCGCCGCGACTTTGCTGCCTCGCAGTCCGTCCCGGAAGAAGTCGGTCGAGCCGCGCGGGCTCTCCTCGCCGTCGAAGAGGATGAACTTGATCGTGTGGCGCGGCCGCCGGATCGTGCGGGCGAGCTGCGTGAGCACGGCCGTTCCGGAGGCGCCGTCGTTGGCGCCTACGAAACCGGGGATGTCCTTCGTGTCGTAGTGGGCGCCCACAACCACGTAGCCCGGCTCGCGCCCCCGCACCGTGCCGACCACGTTGCGGAGGCCGCCGGGCACCGGCTCGAAGTGGCCGCGTGGCAGCAGGCCGCGCAGGCGGCGCGCAAGCCGCAGCGACTGCGGTGAGCCGGCGGGCCGGGCCCCGAGCTCGACCTGGTGCACGAGCAGGCTCCACGCCGCGGCCGAGTCGAAGCTGTCCACCCTCAGGCGCGCGGGGCCGGCGTCGTCGCCGTCGGCGGACGACGAATCGCAGGCGGCGACGAGCATGGCGACGGCAAGAACCGCCCCCGCAGCGGCAGTGGTGACGAACTTCACCGCGCTGATTGTGGCGGTTAGAGTCACGAACGTGTCGCACCAGGGACACAAGGACCGCCTCAGCGCGATCGACGCCTCGTTTCTGCACCAGGAGAAGCAGTCCTCGCACATGCACGTGGGGGCGGTCGTCATGTTCGAGGGGCCGCCGCCGCCACGCGAGGAGCTCATCGCCCACATCAAGGCGCGGCTGCGGCTCGTGCCGCGGTACCGCCAGCGGCTCGCGTTCCCGCGCTTCGAGATGGGGCGGCCGTTCTGGGTCGACGACCCGAGCTTCAACCTCGACTACCACGTGCGCCACACCGCGCTCCCGCGCCCCGGGTCCGAGGAGCAGCTGCGCCAGCTCGTGGGGCGCATCTTCTCCCAGCGGCTCGACCGCTCGAAGCCGCTCTGGGAGATCTGGCTGGTGCAGGGGCTCGAGAACAACCGCTTCGCCCTGATCTCCAAGACCCACCACGCGCTCGTGGACGGCGTTTCCGGCGTCGACATCGCGACCGTGCTGTTCGACCTCCAGCCGGCGCCGGCGGAGATCGACGGGGACGACGGGTGGACGCCGGAGCCGGTCCCCTCCGACGTCGACCTCGTGGCCGAGGGCGTCAAGGGACTCGTCCGGACGCCCTTCTCGCTCGCCGGCCGGGCGATCGGCGCCCTTCAGAACCCCGGCCGCTCGGCGGCCCAGGCGCGCCACGCGGCGGAGGGAATCGGCGAGGTGGTCTGGGCGGGCCTGAACCCTGCGCCGGACGTGCCGCTGAACGTGGAGATCGGGTCGCACCGGCGCATCGTGTGGGTCCGGAGCGCGCTGAGCGAGTTCAAGGAGGTCAAGAACGCGCTCGGCGGCACGGTGAACGACGCGGTGCTGGCGGTGGTGGCGGGCGCGCTCGGCCGGTGGCTGCGCACGCGCGGCGTTCGCACCGAGGGGCTCGAGCTACGGGCCCTGGTGCCGGTATCGATTCGCGCCGAGGACGAGCAGGGCACGCTCGGCAACCGGATCGCCGCGATGCGCGGCCCGCTGCCCGTGTACGTCGAGGAGCCGGTGGAGCGCCTGCAGCTCGTGCGCGAGGCTATGGGGAATCTGAAGCAGTCCAAGCAGGCGCTCGGCGCCGAGGTCATCTCCGGGCTGCAGGACTTCGCCCCGCCGACGCTGCTCGCCCAGGCATCGCGGCTCAACTTCTCGACCCGCCTCTTCAACCTGATCGTGACGAACGTGCCGGGCCCGCAGTTCCCGCTCTACCTGCTCGGACGCGAGATGGAAGAGATCGTGCCGATCGCTTTCCTGCCGGAGAACCACGCCCTGGCCATCGCGATCATGAGCTACAACGGCAAGGTCGACTTCGGCCTGCTGGCCGACTATGACGCCATGCCGGACCTCGAGGACTTCGGCGGCATGCTCGAGGACTCGCTGGCGGAGCTGTTGGAGGCGGCGCGCGCCGCTCAGCCGAGCCCGGCCACCTAGCACCCCTGAGTCGTTAGCGCGTGCGCTTCACCCGCACCCGCGCATCGGCCCTCCGAGGACGTAGCTCCACGTTTCCGGCGGCATCCGCCGCCCTCGTGTACAGGCGCCACCGCCCGGGGCGCAGCCGGATCACCACTCCGTGCCGCGCCCGGTACCGCCTCAGCCTCTTTACGCGCTTTCCCGAGCGGCGGGCGAACAGCTCGAGCCGCGTAACCCCCGAGGGCACCAGTCCTCGCTCCGCCCCCGGATCGGTTATGCGGAACCTGAGCCGGACCCGGCGCCCGCGCCGCTTTGTCACCCGGACCCTGGAAGAGGGAGTCAGCCGGTCCACGCGGCGCGCCACGTCCACGGCGCGGCCCGCGTCAAGGATCCCCCAGCCCAGATCGGGGGTCCAGCCAACCGCGCGGCGGGCGGTCTCCTTGATGAGGCGGATCTTCTCGGCGGTGGTCAGGTGCGGGTTCAGCGCGCCGACGAGGGCGGCCAGCGCGGCCACCTGCGGCGCCGCCATCGAGGTGCCCTCCAGGTAGGCGTAGGAGTTCGTCCCGCCGAGGTCGCGGCGAGTGCAGTTGGGCAGCACCATCGGCGTGCAGAAACGCATGTCGCGCAGCGTGAACGGGCCGGGATAGGTGGAGATCAGCCCGGGCGCCCCGCGGGTCTCGTCGTAGAAGCCGTATGCAGCGAGCGACACGCCGGGCCCGCGGCCGGTCTCGGCGCGTGTGTCGTCGAAATCCGCCGCGGTCACCACCAAGCCGCGGCCTGCGTCGAGGTTCTCGGCGTCGTCCGGCTGGAGCAGAGAGGCGGGCGCGCCCTGGCGGATCCCCTCGCTGTTGTTCGAGGCGGACGACACGAGCACGATGCCGCGGTCGTACGCCGCTTGGATGGCGGCGTCCAGCGCCGCGCTGTCGGGCCCGCCGCCAAAGCTCATGTTGATCGCGTGAGGCGCGTGCGCGATCGCCAGCTCCAGGCCGCGCACGACGTCCTCGTCCGGGATCCGGCCGGTCACGTCCGCGCCGAGCTTCACCACGTGCAGCCCGCAGCCCCACCCGGCGCCGGCCACGCCAAGCCCGTCGTCGGTGGCCGCGCAGGCCAGGCCGGCCACGTGCGTTCCGTGGCCGTCTCCGTCCGTGCGCGGGTCGCTGCCGTCGATGCTCTCCGCGCTCAGGATCTTGCCTGCCAGCTCCGGGTGAGTGCCGTCGATGCCGGTGTCGAGCACCGCCACCCGAGCCTCCCCCCGGTGGTCACGTCCCACGCGGCCGGAAACCCCTGGCGGGCGAGCGCCCACTGGATCGGGGTACCGGGCACGACGGCGTACTCCCCCTCAGCCGTCCAGAGCGCGGGGTCGTTGGGCAGGCGTCGCAGCTCCCGGGTCCACTCGCGCGAGACGCGCGCCACCGCGGGGTCGCGCCGCACGCGGCCGATCGCCCGCCTCGGCCCGCGGAGCGTGAGCACACCGAGGCTCGGCGCGCCCGGCCCCGCGCGCCGCGCCCCCGTGCGATCCAGCAGGCGCTCGACCAGCACGGGCGAGCGAGCCTGGGCGGGCCGCTCGAGAACGGCGAGCCAGCGGTCGGTGTGGCGCGCTCCGCCGGCCTGCGCAGCCGGTGCCGTCAGCGCGGCCACTGCGACCGTCGCGAGAGCCCCTGCCAGGCGCCTCCGCATTCCTGTATTCCAGCACGTCCGCCCCGTCGGGTGCGCCGATCGGCGCTGGGCGCGGGTAGGGTCCCCCACGCGATGGCTGAGGAGCGGGCCGCTGTCAACGGGATCGAGATCGTCTACGAGACGATCGGCGATCCCTCGAACCCGCCGCTGTTGCTGGTGATGGGGCTCGGGATGCAGCTGATCCATTGGGACCGCGAGCTCTGCGAGCGTGTTCGCCGAGCGCGGGTTCCTCGTGATCCGCTTCGACAACCGCGACGCCGGGCACTCCTCGCAGATCGACGCGCCGGTGCCAAATCTGGCGCGCGCGATTGCGGGCCTCAAGATCGACGCGCCCTACCTGCTCGACGACATGGCCGACGACGCCTTCGGGCTGCTCGACCACCTCGGCATCGGGGCGGCCCACGTGGCGGGCGCCTCGATGGGCGGCATGATCGCTCAGACCATGGCGATCCGGCGCCCCGAGCGCGTGCTCTCGCTCACCTCGATCATGTCCACGACGGGCGAGCGGCGGGTCGGACGGCCGAAGCTGCGCGTCTGGAGCGTGCTGCATCCGGCGCGCGCCAACGGGCAAGGAGGCGTACGTCGAGCTACTTCGTGCGCGTCTTCCAGCTGATCGGCTCGAAGGGCTTCCCGGTGGACGAGGAGCGCCTCCGCGAGCTGGCCGCCGCGACCTACGAGCGCGGCCACCGGCCGGCCGGCACCGGGCGCCAGCTCGCGGCGATCATGGCCTCGGGCGACCGCACCGAGCGGGCTGCGCGGGCTGCGCATGCCCGGCCACGGTGATCCACGGCACGCGACGACCCGCTCGTCCCGTTCCGGGGCGGCCGGTCGACGGCGGAGGCGATCCCGGGCGCGCGGCTCGTGGCGATCCCGGGCATGGGCCACGACCTGCCCCGCGCAGGTCTGGCCGCAGCTCGTGGATGCGGTCGCCGACACGGCTGCCCGAGCCGCCGCTCCGCAGGCCGTCTGAGCCTGGCCCGAGCCGGCGGCCGGTGCTCGGCCGCCAGCCGGCGCGCCAGCGCGAGCGTGTCGTCGTCGAGCTCGCCGGGCACGAGCTCGAAGCGCGCGGCGTACTCGGCGAGCAGGGCGTGCCGCACGGCGTCCCAGAGCGCGCCGCCGGAGGCGGGCCGCCCGTCGCAGACCTCGTCCTCGACCGCGCCGACCGTGCGCGGATCCCAGTCAAGCCCGAGCGCCGCGTAGACCGGCTCGAGCACCTCGCGCACGCGCTCCGCGCCGTCGCACGACGATCACCGCGCCCGTGTGGCGCCGCCCGCCACCACCCG
This sequence comes from uncultured Thermoleophilaceae bacterium, assembly GCA_963733885.1. Taxonomy (GTDB): domain Bacteria; phylum Actinomycetota; class Thermoleophilia; order Solirubrobacterales; family Thermoleophilaceae; genus JACVRW01. Next base: position 536,180 of record CAVTES010000004.1, read on the forward strand.
CTGTCCCGTCCCGGCGAGCTTGCGCGCGCCGCGCGGCGTTGACGCTCCAGCGGCCGGGGCAGTACTCGCCCGGCACCTCACCCACACGTCGCGTCCACGCCGAGCTCGCGGAGGGCCCGGGCGATCAGCGTCGCCGTGGCCTCGAAGCGGTCGTGGATGCCGCGCTGCGGGTCCGGATCCGGCACGCGCGTGGGCCAGCTCGAGCGTCCCCTCGTGGAACACCGCCGCGCGCCCGCCGGCGAGCCGCAGGATCGCGCCGAAGCCGGCGGCTCGGGCCGCGCGCCAGCGCGCGTCCGTAGCCGGGCGACAGCGCGTCCCGCTTCGCGAACGCGACCGCGGCCGCCGGGCGCGCCAGGCGCAGCGTCTCGGGCAGCTCGCCCTGCGCCACGCGGTGCATCACCGCGCGCGACACCGCGGCGTCGAGCGCCGGATCGTCCGGAAAGCAGTCGTGCAGGACGCGGAGCGGGCGCACCCTGTCGAGAGCGTCGCGCTAGTAGCCGAGCGCGAACTTCGCCTCCTCGCTCATCAGCTCCGGCGTCCAGGGCGGCGTGAAGGTCATCTTCGAGTGGACGTTGCGTCACGCCGTCGAGCTCGCCGACGAACTCGTCGATCTGCTCGGCGACCTGCGGCCCGATCGGGCAGCCCGGGCGAGGTGAGCGTGAACGTGACGAACACGTCGCCGTCCTCGACCTCGACGTCGTAGATCAGGCCGAGCTCCACGAAGTCGAGCCCCAGCTCGGGGTCGATCACGTTGGTGAGCGCCTCCTGGACGTCGTCGACGGTCGGCATCACCCAACGAGGGTAGTAGGGTCAGACCGCCATGCCGCTGCCGGCCCTGATCGCGCTCTTCATCGTCGTGCCGCTCGCCGAGCTGTACGTGATCCTGAAGGTCGGCGACGCCATCGGCGCGGTCTGGACGATCCTGCTGCTGGCGGCCGATTCGGTGCTCGGCGCCGTGCTGCTGCGCTCCCAGGGGCGGACGGTCTGGCGGCGCTTCAACGAGGCGCTCGCGACGGGCCGGATGCCGCACCGCGAGGTGATGGACGGCGTGCTGGTGATCTTCGGCGGCGCGTTCCTGATCACGCCCGGCTTCCTGACCGACATCGTCGGTCTGATGCTCCTGATCCCGCCGACGCGCGCGCTGGTCCGGCGGTTCGTGGTGCGCCGGCTCGGCCGGCGCGTCGCAGGTCGGGGACGCCCGCCCGCCGCGCTTCGACGTCGAGGGCACGGCCCGAGACGACGGTGACCGGAGCTCGAGCGGTGAGCGCCGCGCGCTCGCTCGTTCTTCGACCCCGACCACGAGCTCTACGGGACGGCGCGGTCGGGCGCGACGCTGCTGTTCGAGGGCCGCAACCCGGCCGCGCTCGCCGACGGGCCGGAGCTCGAGGCGGACGGCGACGGCCTGGCGCGCCGAGCTGCCCGGGCAGCTGTCGCTCGACCTGAGGCCGCCAGCCCCGAGCTCGAGCTGGGCGGCGTCGACGGCCCGCGATCTGCCGCGTGAGCGGCGAGGCGGGCGGCCGCACGGTGGACTGCCTCGGCACCTTCTCCATCACGACGCGTCACCCCGCGCTGGGAGGAGCTCGACGCGATCCGCAGCCTCTCGGCGCTGGTCGACGAGCGCAACGGCTGCTGGCGCTCGCCCGGCGCCCGCGCGGCGCCACCGGCCACGGACAGGAGCTGGTGCGCGCCGGGCTGCTCGTGGACGGCGAGCTGCGCGAGGTCGAGGAGGCGCGCATCTCGACCGTCTACGACGGCGACGGGCGCCAGCGCAGCGCCGGGCTCGAGCTGTGGCTGCCGGGCGAGGAGTTCCCGCGCCGCGGGTCGGGAGCTGGTGATCGCCGGCTCGTCGCTCGAGCTGGACCCGGTGCGGGTGCACGCCGCCGTGTTCCGCTGGCGCCTCGACGGCCGCGAGGGGATCGGCGCCTACGAGCTGATGGTGCGCGTGGAGCCGCCGGCGGCGGCGTGATCCGCGCGGTCATCAGCGACTTCGGCGGGGTGCTCACCACCCCGCTCTCGGCCGGCTTCCTGGCCTACCAGGAGGAGGCCGGCGTGTCGCTCGAGGAGCTCGGTCGCGGCGATGCAGCGCGCCACCGAGGCCCACGGCGAGCACCCGCTGTACGTGCTCGAGCGCGGCGAGATCGCCGAGGCCGAGTTCGCGCGGCGCCTCGCGGAGCAGCATCGGCGGGCGAGTTCGACCTTGCGCGCCTGCGCGCAGCTCTACTTCGAGCGCATCGAGCCCAACCCGCCGATGATCGACTACATGGCCGAGCTGCGCGGGCGCGGCCTGCGCATGGCGCTGCTGACCAACAACGTCCGCGAGTGGGAGCCGCTCTGGCGCGCCAAGCTGCCCGAGCTCGACGAGATCTTCGAGCTGGTCGTGGACTCGGCGTTCGTGGGCATGCGCAAGCCGGAGCGGCGTATCTACGAGCTCACGCTGGAGCGGCTGGGCGACGGCCTGCACGCGGAGGAGTGCCTGTTCGTCGACGACCTCGAGCTCAACTGCGAGGGCGCCCGCGCGCTCGGCATGACGGCCGTGCGCTTCGACAACTCCGAGCAGGCGATCGCAGAGGTCGAGTCAGCGCTGGGCGCGTAGCAACGCACCGATCGCCGCGGCCAATGCGGCCCGTGCGCGGCTCACACCGAGGCCCTGGTGCGTGCGCCAGCTGTCCCACGCGGGCCAGGCGCACGCTGCCACGAGCGCGGCGCGCACCGGCTCGCGCTCGTCAGCCGGAATCGCCTCGAGCTCCCGACGGAAGACGCGTTCGGCCCCGGCGGCCTTGGCGCGGCGGGCGGTGGTGAGCCAGCCCGCCACCGCGGGCGACTCGTGCTCTATACGGACCGCGGCCCGCCACACGCCGCCGATTCGCTCGTGGAGCCGCGCGCGCTGCCGGGTGAACTGATCGATCCGCTCGTCGAGCGGCAGCGTCGCGTCGATGGGGTGCAGCGTGGGCATGACGCGCTCGTACTCGCGGCGCGCCACCGCCTCGAACAGCATCTCGCGGTCGGGAAAGTGCTGGAACAGGGAGCGCTCCGACACCCCCGCCCGCTCTGCGATCTCCGCGGCGGTCGGGCTCAGATCACCGGCGGCGAGAAGGCCCAGCAGCGCGTCCGCCAGCGCCTCACGGGTGCGCTCGGCGCGGATCGTGCGCCCGTCACGCTTCGTGTCGGCCTCCATCCACGTAAGCATAGTTCTCTCAGGCGTTCTGCAAGAACCGTTCTATACTCACCGCGGTGATGCGTTTCGCGCTGCTGGGCTGCGCCGTCATAGTCGTGCTCGTCTTCGCCGCGCCGGCGTCGGCCCAGGACCCCACCGGGAGCTGCACGGCCGGCGCCGTGTCCGGGACGAAGCAGAGCTACACCTGCCGGCTCGGGCCGATCGCGGTGGCGCCGTACCAGGTGCTCACGCGCGACGCGCTCTTCAACCCTCCGAAGCCGGTCGTCGACGGACACATAACGGATATGTCGGTCGACGTGGTGGATGGGGACGGGAGCCCGGTGCCGATCAACCGCCTCATGCTGCACCACATCGTCTTCCTCAACGCGGGAGCGGGCTTCGGAGAGAAGCGCGACCCCACGTGCGGGGACGGATTCCTCCTGACGGACTGGAAGACGCTGGCTCCGAACGTCGCCGAGCGCTTCTACGGGGCAGGAGAGGAGCGCGCCAGGCTGTCGCTCCCGCCCGGCTACGGGTACCCGATCGCGCGGGATGACTCGTGGGCCATGACGTACATGTTCATGAACCACCGAGCGAAGGTCGACCGGGCCTACATCCAGTACGAGGTGACGGTGGACACCGCGCCCGGTCTCACGCCCGTGAAGCCGATCTGGCTCGACGTGGGGACGTGCGGGGTCGACCCCGTCTACGACGTGCCGGGCGGCGGGAAACGCGGAGCGACGCATCGCCGAAGCGTCTCGTGGACCGCGCCCGAGGCAGGACGGATCGTGGCGGGCGGCGGCCACGTGCACGGCGGCGCGAAGAACCTGACCGTGCGGCGCCCTGACTGCTCGGACGAGCGCGTCTACACGTCGCGACCGGTGTGGGGGAGCCGGCGACACCCGTTCTACAACGTGCGCCCAATCCTGCACGAGCCGGGACCGATCCACATGACGGGCTTCAACTCAGCCCGCGGGGTGCCGATCGCGGCGGGCGAGCGCCTCGTGCTCGACTCGAACTACGACGCCTCGCGGCCGCATACTCGCGTGATGGGCATCTCTACGTTCTACATGGCGCCCGACCCGTCGGTCACCGCGCGGTGCGGTCCGCATCCGCGTGACTTCGAGGAGGCGCCGAAGCCGGCGGGGCGGAAGGCGGCGCCACGGTTCAAGGTGCCCATCGTCCGGATCAAGCAGGGCAAGGCCGTGAACATCGACGCTCCCCCCGGACGACGGACCACGCTCGGGAGGCGCGGCAGGATCTCGGTCGGCGAATTCTTCTTCAGGCGTGCGAACGTCTCGGTGCGCCCGGGCTCCACGCTCACGTGGCGCGTCGGCGGCGAGACGCTGCACAACGTGACCCTGGCCAACGGGCCGCGGGGGTTCTCGTCCCCGAACCTGAACGACGGGCGCACCTACTCGAAGAAGCTGAGCGTGCCCGGCACGTATCAGCTGTTCTGCGGGCTCCACCCGGTGGACATGATCGCCACGATCAAGGTCACCCGCAAGCGCAAGCGGCGCTGAGACGATTTTTCTTCGCAACGTGCGGGCTCATCACGGTTTGTCCCCTTGACGGGTTCTTCACCCGCTGGTCTACTGATCCTCGAGACGCGGACGGAACGCAAAGAGCGAAGCCAGAGGTTGTGAGGCTCGCCGCGCGACAGTCGGCTTCGGCTGACGGGCGCGCACCTCAAGCGTGAAGTCCGCGTCTCATTCTTAGCGCCCCGGCTTGCCGGGGCGCTTTGTTTTCGGGGTCGCCCGCCGGCGCAGCGCCGGCGCTCGCTCACCGCCGGCGCTCGGCCAGCTCCCGCTTGGCTGTGCGGTGATAGCGGCGGATGCTCCCGAGGCTGGCCCGCACTCGGCTTACCAGCGAGCCCGGCGGGAGCTCGATCCCACCGACCAGCTTGTGCGGGACCACGGCCCAGGCGCCGTTCTCCTGGACGAGGTCGCCGCGGACCTGGAAGTTCTGCTGCCATTCGAAGTCGGGGCTGTGCTCGTGCGCCGTCACGCAGGCGAGGCCGGGCTGCCAGGGGACCCCCACCGGCGCGCCCTCGAGACGAACGCGCCGAGCGTCACGATCTACCGCGATCGGCAGGCGCACGGAGAACGGGAACCCGTCGGGGGCGACAAGCGACACCACGGCGTGCGGATAGCGCGCTCCGAGCTCCTCTATGCGGTTGTCCCATGCGGGTCCGCCGCCCTCGGTATCGGCGTGAGCGGCGTCCGGCTCCTCGTCGTGGCCGGAGCGGACCTCCTCCATGTGCGCGTCGAAGAGCACGGGCTCGCGGGCGGCGTCGCCGTCCGGCCAGACGTAGACCCGCTCCGGGCGGACGTGCACATAGACGCGGGTGAAGTACCAGTCGAACAGGCGCTCGAGGAACTTCGGCGGCAGCTGGCTCTTGGCGCCGGGCATCTTCTCGACCAGCTCGCGCCGGTAGCGCTCCCGGTTGGCGGCGAGGTCGCGGTCGTCCACATCGGCGATGCCCTGCACGAGCACCTGGGGGGCGTAATCCATCCCGCAGCCGGTCGGGTCGGAGAAGAGCATCGACACCTTGGGGTTGGCGCGCGCGTCCTTGGCCTTCTTCGGGTAGCCCAGCCCGGTCGTCACGTCGATGCACGGGTCGCCGGGGCGGTAGTACGGGGTGAGGGGCCAGGTGATCGGCTGTCCGCGCCGGTCGACGGTGGTGAACTCGGTGGTCACGAAGCGGTCGAAGACCTGCTGGACCTCCGGCGGCAGCGTGGCTGTCATGCGGGCGATTCAATCACGGCGCGCCAGGCGGCCGGAGGCCTCACGTGGCCGGCGTGAGGAGGAAGCGCTCGAGCTCGGCCGCCACCAGCGCCGGACCGCTCACCGCAGCGCCGTGGCCGTGCCCCTCGAGCGTGCGCACCTCGACCCCGGGGATCGCCCCGGCGAACGCCTCGGTGGAGCGGCGCGCCCACTCGGGGCTCTCCGATCCCACCAGCATCAGGCAGGCGAGGTCGAGCCGGTCGAGGCCGAGGCCGTCGGTCACGAGCGCACGCTCCGCGCCCAGCTCGCGCGGCACGGTCGGCGCGGCGGCGAGCCTCTGCTCCCAGGCGGGCGTGTTCTCCATGACGTCGATCTCGACCTGCGAGTAGCCGCCGATGTCGTGCAGGAAGCGCCGAACCGCCGCCTCCGGCTCGCCGGCCGCCAAGTCCGCCTCGAAGCGCTCCTGCCACGCCTCGTCCGCGAGCACGCCGCCCATCGGCGGCTCGTACAGCGCGAGCCGGGTGAGCCCGTCGAGCCGCCTCGCCGCCCCGGCCGCCACCAGCCCCCCATACGAGTGGCCGAAGAGCATCGCACCGTCACCGGCGGCGCGTGCGACGGCGGCCACGTCCTCGAACTCCAGCTCGACGGAGTAGCCGTCGGCGTCGCCCGAGTCGCCCCGCCCGCGCCGGTCGAGCGCCCACACCTCGAGGCGCGGATCCAGAAGCGGCCGCACGAGATCGAAGCCCCACCGCCCCGAGCCGGCCCCGTGGACCATGACGAGCGGCGGGCCGGAGCCTGAGACCTCTACCGCAAGCTGGACGCCGTGAGAGCCGCGGACATGACGAAGCACGGGGCGAGCCTACCCGGAGCGCACAGCGGCAATTAGGCGAGCGAAAAGCAAGCCTGGCAAGGACGCAGGGAGCGTGGCGTGCGCGAGCACGCGAGCGACCGAGGACGCCGCCAGGCGCAGCTTTGCAGCCGCCTAATTGTCGCTGCCCAGGCGGTCCCAGCAGTACAGCTCGACGGCCTCGCCCGCCAGCTCCATCAGCCGCTCGTCGGAGAGCCAGGGCAGCACCGTGTCGAGCGCCTGCTCTTCGCTGACCCCGGCCGCGAAAGCGTCGTCCCCCTTGAACCCCGCGGCGATCCGAAGCGCTTCGCGGCGGTGCTCCCCGAGGCCGGGGAAGGCGGCCAGCAGGAAGTCCTTGTTGGCGATCGGCTGTCCGACCTCGATCGAGGCGTGCCACGCCGCGAGGATGGACAGGTCGTCGTCGTCGAGCTCCTCGACCGCCTTGGCGTAGTGCACTTGGAGCTCGTCGTCCGGGATCTCGTCGACCCACGCGCGCACGACCTCGCCCAGCAGCTGCCGGCGGGCTTCGCGGCCGACGCTTTCGGCGACGACCCTGATCGCTTCCTGGGGTTCGATGAAGCAGAGAGGCATGAGCCCTCGCTCTCCTCCGGTTTGCATGAACGACTTGTCGGAGATTAAGCGGGGGTCCTGACGGAAAGGGTGCGCTCTTCGTCCCATGAGCAGAGCGCCGCGCGACCGGGGCAGGTGGCGCAGAGCTCGGCGTGCGGCTCGGCGGTGGGCTCGAAGCGCCCCTCGACGACGCCTCGGGCCAGCTCGAGCAGCTCGGCCTCGAGCCCGCCCGCGTCGGCTTTCTCGTAGGCCGCGGCGGCGAGCCGATCCGGCTGCTCGAGGAAGCAGTGGACGACCTCGACGCGGGCCGCGCCCGCCCGCAGCCCGGCGAGCGCGTACACGAGGCGCTGGGTCGAGTAGTTGGCGGCTGTCAGCTCCGCCGGGTCGCGGCCGTCGAGGGGGTCGCTCTTGTAGTCGACCACGAGCAGGCCCTCGCCGTGCTCGGCGGCGTGCACGTCGACGACCCCGTTCACCAGCACGCTGCGCCCGCCCGCCCCGGGGGGCTCGAGTGTGTAGGCGAAGGGCAGCTCGGTCCGCACGCGCCGGGCGCGGGCGATCCGCTCGCGCAGGGCTGATCCAATGAAGCGCTCGGCCATGTCGCGCAGGTCGGCGAGCTCCTCGGCGCTCGGGGTCGCACCGTGGCTCTCGGCCAGCGCCGTGACGTCGGCCTCGGAGGGCACGACGGGGCGCCGGAAGTCGAGCCGCTCGAGCAGCTCGTGCACGAGCGTGCCGCGGAGGAGCGGCCCGATGCCCCTCTCGGGAAGCGGCTCGGCGGCGAACGGAGGATCGACCGCCGGCAACCGGAGGGCCTTCTCGAGGTAGAAGCGGTACGAGCAGCGGCGGTAGTCCTCGAGGCCGGTGTAGGACAGCCGGCTCACCGGAAGCGCGCGAGGCGCGGGCAGGGCGGCGAGCCCGAGCTCCGGCTGTCGCACCCCGCCGGCAGGCTCTGGCTCGGCGCGGGCGGGAACGCGGTCGGCGGCCGGCAGGAGCGCGTCCGCGCCCGCCGGCGTGAGGCGCTCGTAGCGCACCCGCACAAGCCGGCCTTCGCGCTCGTCCTCGTGCACCCCGGCGGGGTCGGCGGCCTCCGCCGCGGACGGGCAGAACCCTCGCAGCACCCAGCGCATCGGCTCCTTGAGCTCGTCCGGCTCGGGGAGCTGCTCGAGGTCCACCGCCCCGCTCAGCACGAGGTGCTCTTGCGCGCGCGTGACCGCCACGTAGAAGATCCGCCTCTCCTCCGCCTCGCCCGCGGTCTTCTGCTCGGCCTTGATGCGCTCGAGCATCGCGCTGTCGACGCTGCCGCCCCCGATCGACGCCAGCCGCAGGCCCAGGCTGCCGTCGTCGGAGATGCGGAGCGAGCCGTCGTCCTCGCGCCCGTCCTTGCCGAGGTCGGCGAGGCACACGACGGGGAATTCGAGCCCCTTCGCCCGATGCACGGTCATCAGGCGCACGGCGTCGAGTGCCTCGGCCTCGAGCGGGGCCTCGCCCTCGCGCGTCTGCAGCACGTCCCGCTCGGCGAGCGCATCGATGAAGCCGCGCAGGTCGCGGCCCTCGTCCGCCTCGAACTCGCGCGCCATCCGCATGAGCTTGCGCACGTTTGCCATCCGCCGCGTGCCCGCGGGCAGCGACAGGATGTGGGTGTCGTAGCCGGTCTTGGTGACCGCCCGGTCGATCAGCGTCTCGAGCGAGACCTGCGGCGCCGCGCGGCGCTCCGCCTCGAAGAGGGCGACGAAGGCGGCCGCCCGGCGCCTGTCGGCCGCCGGCAACAGCTCAGCCAAGGGGGGTTCCACAGGTTGCGGCGACATATCCGCCGTTTCTTGTTGAACCTCCTCCGGCGCGGCGCTCGCGCCGTCCCTCCCGAAGGCCTCGCGCAGCACCCACCACGGGTCGCGCTTCGCGGCACGGGCCTCCAGCCCGATCAGTGCCACCGCGTCCAGCGACAGCCCGGCGAGCGGCGACGCCAGCACGCTGTACACCGCCAGCTCGTCCAGCGGGTTCGCCAGGGCGCTCAGCCAGTGGCGCAGGTCCGCCACCTGCTGCTGCGACCAGTAGCCGCGGCCGCCGACCACGTGCGTGGGGATGCCGCGCTCCTCGAGCGCGCGCTCGTAGAAGACCATGTGCGTGGTGGCGCGCAGCAGCACGACCACGTCGCGCCACTCGAAACCGCCCTCCGCGGCGATCTCCTCGATCCGCCGCGCCAGCAGCCGCGCCTCCGCCGCGCGCCACGGCGTGGCGGTGCGCATGGCCTGCCCGAACGGGTCTTCGGTGCCGAGCGCTTCGTCCCAGCGCTTCTTGTGCCGGTCGGTTACGAGCAGCTCCACGCACGGGTCGAGCGCCGGCTTCGCGTCGCGCGACCCGGGCGCCTCCCGCAGTGGCTCGAATTCGTCCCAGGCGCGCTCGAAAGCGAGGTCGATCGCGTCGAGCACCTCGCCGCGGCTGCGGAAGTTGACCGTGATGCTCTCCGCACGCCCGTCGCCGGCGGCCCGCTCCCAGTGGTCCCGGAACACCCCGACGTCGGCGTGGCGGAATCCGTAGATCGACTGCCGCTCGTCGCCCACCCGGAAAAGGTTGTCTCGGCCCAGCTGCTCGAGCAGCTCGTTCTGGAGCGGGTTGGTGTCCTGGAACTCGTCGACCAGGACGTGCACGAAGCGCTCGGCGTACTGCTCGCGAAGGCCGGCGTCGGCGGCCAAGAGATCACGCGCGACCAGCTCGAGGTCCTCGAAGTCGAGCCCGGAGCGGCGGCGCTTGCCCTCCTCGTAGCGCTCGCCATAGATGTCGAGCAGCACGCGCAGCATCGTGTGGTCGAGGTATTCCCGCTCGGCCGTGCAGAGTGCCGTGTAGGCCGCGACCGCGTCGCGGTACTCGTCGCAGACCGAGCTGCAGAGCACCTTGGAGCGGCCGGCGAAGGAGAGCTTCTCGAGATCCCCGGGGTCGGCCAGCTGGCCCGTGGGGAGACGGTGGAGGAGAGCGAGGCAACGCTCGACCGCCTTCATTGCCGAAGTCACCGAGGCAGAGGCCGGCACGGCGCCGACCTCGGCCAGTGCCGCCTGTGCAGCGGCTTCCAGGACGGCGGGCTGGGTGGTCACGAGCGGCCGGTGCGCCTCCTCCAGCGAGGGCCGCCGCTCGCCCCGGCTGCGCAGCCGCGCATGGGCCGTGCGGACCATGTCGCGCAGCCGGTCGGGCGTGTACGCCGCCACCATCTCGAGCCGCTCGGGGTCCTCGCCCTCGCCCATGAAGGCGCCGAGGGCCGAGTCGAAGGCGTCGGTGGCCACGCGCTCGGCTTCGAGCTCGTCGATCACGCGGAATGCGGGGTCGATTCCCGCGCTCAGCGCGTGCGCCCGCAGGACGCGTGAGCAGAAGCCGTGGATGGTGGAGATCCAGGCGCCCTCGGCGGCGCGCGCGTCGTCGCGGCGGCCCAGCTCGAGGAAGCGCCGGCGCACCCGCGCCTTCATCTCGGCGGCGGCCTTCTCGGTGAACGTGATCGCGAGGATGCCCTCGACCGGAGCGCCGTCCTCGACCACGGCCTGAACGAAGCGCTCGACAAGCACCGTGGTCTTCCCGGTGCCGGCGCCCGCCCGCACCATCAGCGAGCGGTCCCTGCGCGCGACCGCGCGCTCCTGCTCGGGCGTCAGGCTCACGACTCGCTCCGGCATACCGAGGGGTACATGCAGCCGCCGTTCCAGGCGCAGGAGTCCGGATTGCAGCGCAGCTCGCCGCGCTTCATCGCGGCGTCCGTCTCGCGGATGCGCCGGAGCGCCCAGTCGAGCTTCTCGCGGAACTCGCCGGGTGGGAGCCGGTCGGTCTTCACGAAGCCCGAGCCGAGCTCATCGACGTCCGCCGCCACCATCCCCCGCGGGCGCGGCGAGCGCTCGCCAAGCGCCACATACACGCCGCCGGCTGCGCGCAGGCCGAGCAGCCGCTCCACGACCAGCATGTACAGCGCGGCCTGGAATCGGTTCTCGGGCTCCCAGCTCGCGACCTTGTAGCGGTCGACCCGCTTGCCCGTCTTGTAGTCGAGCACCAGGGCCATGCCGTCGTTCGTGTCCACGCGGTCGATCCGGCCGCGCACCTGGAGGCCTTCGGCGATCTCGACCGGCTCGCTCCCCTCCTCGAGGCCAAACTGCAGCTCGAGGTGCTCCGGCTCGAACTCGCTGTCCGTCTCGGCCTCCCGGCGCAGCCAGCGCAGCAGGTCGAACTCGAGCCGGCGCACGGCCGCGCGCACACGGGTCTGCTTCGGCGAGATGGGGAACTGCGAGCGGCGCTCGCTCAGCTCCTCCAGCAGGATCCGCTCGGCCTGGGACAGGTTGGCCGGCGTGACGCGGCGGTCACCGGTCTGCTCGCGCAGGCGCCCGTAGGTGTGCTGGAGCACCGTGTGGGCGTAGTCGCCGCGAACCATGGCCTCCGGGTCGGGCGCCAGCGCCTCCGGCCGCAAGACGTCCTCCACGAGCCACTTCACTGGGCAGTCGGCGAAGCGCTCGAGCGCCCCGGCCGAGACAGCCCGGCGCCCCGCCAGCCGCTCCAGGAGCGGCTCCGCGCCGAGCGGCCCCGCTGTGGCCTCATCCCGGCGCGTGCCCGCGGCGGCGAGGGCCCGCTCAAGCTCGGCGGCCGTGGGCGCGTCCTCGGGAGGCCAGGTCACCTCCGACAGCGAGCGCGTGCGCTCCTCGGTGCCGGGCGCGAGCAGGTCGCGCACGTCCTCCACGAAGAAGGACTCGGCCTGGGGGTTGCCCTCTTCGTCGCTCGTGCGCGAGGACAGCACGAGCAGCCGCTCGGCGCGCGAGCAGCAGGTGTAGAAGAGGAAGCGCTCCCGCTCGAGCCGGTCCTCGCGGACGGGCAGCCGAAGGCCGCTGGCGCGCGCGACCGCGCGGCGGTCCTCGTCGGGCAGGAAGGGCTCGGGCGAAGCCGCGCTCGGGAACTCCCCCTCCTGGAGGCCGCAGACGAACACGGCCTCGAAGCGCCGCGCGCGGATGGCCTCGGGCTTCGCCACCTGCACGCGGTCGGGCTGGGGCGGCTCACCCAGGTGGACCTCGAGCTCTTCCAGCACCGTCAGCACACGCTCCGGCTCGAGCCGCGTGCGGGGGTCGGCCTCCACCACGGCGCGCAGCTCGGCGAGCGCCTTGCGGGCGGCTGTGAATACGCGGGGATCCTCAAGCTCGGGGCCGCGCAACACGGCGGCGCGGCGCCGGTAGGGCCCGGCGAAGAGGCGGCCGAGCTGGCGCTCGAGCTCGGCCAGGAAGTCCGCCGGCCGGCGGGCCGCCGCCAAGCGGTCCAGATCGTCGAGCTTCCAGTGCTCGGCCTCCCACGCCGCGCGGGCCTGCACCGCCGAGTGCGCGCCATCGCGTCGCAGGCGGGCCTCGAGCCGGTCGGCCAGGCCCGGCTGCCTCAGCAGGCCCGGGGTGCGAAGCCAGGTGAGCAGGTCGTCGGCGCTCGCGTCGCGGCGGGAGGCGCAGCGGACCAGCGCCAGCAACCCGCGGCCGAGGCCGGTGTGGCCGAGCGCCACGCGGCGATCGATCGAGAACGGGATGGCGTAGGCGCCGAAGACCTGCTCGAGCAGGGACGCGTACTCCTCCGGACGCCTGAGCACGACGGCCACGTCGCCGGGCGCGACTCCGGCGCGGAGCAGCTCGAGCACCCGGGCCCCCGTGAGCTCCACCTCGGCCCGCCGGCCGCCGGCGGAGTGGAGCGAGATCGCCCCGCCCGCCTCCACCCTCTCGCCGGCGGCCCCGAACAGGTTCCGCTCGAGGTGGTGGAGCGCGACGCGCGACGCGGGCGCGTAGTGGTCGTCGAGCGGCGGGAGGCGCTTCTCCGTCGCGCGCCGGCTCAGCAGCTCCGCGTGGATCGTGGCGACCGCCTTGAACGCCGCCCGCCCGGGCTCCCAGGGCAGCGAAACCGTCACTTCCGCGTGGCACCGGTTCGCGATCGTGTCGAGCGCGTCGAGCTGGAGCGAGTCGAAGTCATCGAAGCCGTACACGAACAGGGGCGTCCCGCTCCAGCGGTCCGGTGCGAGCCGCAGGGCGTCGAGCGCCCGCCGGGAGAACAACTCCGGGTCGGCGAGGCCCGCGGCCTCGAGGCCCTCGCGGTAGCCCCGGTACACGGCGGCGATCTCCTCGGCGTAGCGGCGGCGCGGCCCGTCCCCCGCCCACGCCCGCAGCGCCTGCGTGAGGCGGGCCGGCTCCACCATCGCCCGCCCCAGCTCCGCGACGAACCCCGCCGCCGCCCGCACGAAGCCGGGCTGGGCGGCGGATTCGGCCAGGAGCTCGAGCCGGGCACGGCGCACCGCCTCCTCGACGATCAGCTCGCGCTGGACGTCAGAGGCGATCCGCTCGGAGTGGCCGGCGCGTTCGGCTATCTCGGTGAAGAGCCACTCGAAGCGCAGCACGCGAGCCCCGAACACCGCGCCGCGCTCCGCCAGCTCGCGCTGGGCGTGCTCCACGTCCTGGAAAGCCGGCACGACCAAGACGGGGTCCTGCTCCAGGCGCGCCCGCAGGCCGCCCAGCACCTCGCCCGCCTTGGCGGCGTTGGCCGGACCGGTTACAAGGGTGAGCGGCACCCAGAGAGTGTCGCTACTCGGCCGGACCGTCTGACGAGAGCACGCCCTTCCCGGCCGCCGCGGCCAGGGCCTGCGTGAAGCGGCCGGGCGGGAGCATCACCGGCGCCTCCTGCAGCTCCCAGCCCCGGTTGGGGCGCATGATCCAGCGGGCGACGCGAATCCGCCGCTCGTCGAGGCGCTCCACGCGCAGCTCGTCGCGAAGCTCCCCTGATCGGCCGGGGCTCGCGCCGAACGCGCCCACCTCGCTCCGCCCCTCGCCGTTCTCCGGCGGCGTGGCGGCGAGCAGCTCCTTCGTCACCGCCTCGGCAAGGAGGCCGGGCGCGTCGGCGGCGTCCAGGACCGGGGCCGTCCGCTCGATCTGGCCGCCCCGCCAGCTGGCCAGGCGAAGCCCGCCGGGCACCCGCTCCAGCCTGATCTCGGCCCCGTCGTAGGGCCCGGCCGCCACGAACGGCCCGCGCGAGGCGCGCGGCGCGCCGGGGGCCGGGGCGGCGGAGCGCCGCTTCGCACCGCCCGCCGAGCGCGCGCCCGGCCTCGAGGACGTCCGCCGTGTCGCCGACCGGGAGGGGTCGAGCACCGTGCCCTTAGAGCAGATCGGACATTCGGCGAAGAAGCGGTTGTGCCGGCAGAAGGTGGGCACGGCACGCAGCCTACGCGGCCGCCCTGCGCGCCGCCAGGATTCGCCGTATCACCGTGGCGTTCTCCGCCGGTCGGCTGATCACGCCGTCCGAAACCGCCTCGAGCTGAGCCTCGGGCAGGCTTCGGCGAACGATCTCGAGCGAGCCCTGGAACCAGGCGTTGCCCGGGTAGTGGAGGTACCACAGCCGGTCCCCCAGGGCTTGTCCCTCGCTCCGCGACTCGTCCTCGACCCAGGAAACCATCCGGGGAACACCAGACGCCTGAGGGCAGTGTGCCTCGATGGCGTCCAGGCGATCGCGCAGAGCCTTCTCGTGCCAATCGTCCTCTCCGCTCGACGCCATCATCGTGCGGAGTCCCGTGCGGTAGTCGGTGGCGAGCAGGCCCAGGAGGGCGTCGAGCACCGCCGGTGAGTTGGCGAGCGCGTCCTGGGACCCGGGCCCACCGATCCTGCCGAGCGGAAACTCGCCCGAAACCACGACCGTGTGGATCAGGTCCGGGCGTGCCGCGGCCGCCTTGACCGAGCGCCGCGCCCCGTCGCCGAGCGCGATGACAAGCGCGTCGCCGCCGGCCTCCTCGACCACGGCGGCGAGGTCCGCGGCATCCGTCTCGATGTCGTAGGGGCCGGCGCGGCTCGACAATCCCGTGCCGCGCAGGTGGTAGCCCAGCACGCGGTGGTCGCTCGCGAGATCCTCCGCGATCCGCCGGCAGACGAGGGGAGGATGCAGCGCCATCAGCGCGATCGCCACGAGCGAGCCCTCCTCGCCGTCGACCCACCATTCGATCTCGGCGCCGTCCGATGTGCGCAGCCGTGGCATCGATTCGATGGTACGCGGTGGCGTGCGCCACAATCGAGCGCGATGCGCACGGCGCTCATCTCCGACCTTCATCTGGGCGCGGTCGCCGGCGGGGACCTGGCGCGCCGGCCGGATGCGATGGAGCGCCTCGCGGAGGCGCTCCAGCCGGCCGACCGTATCGTGCTGCTCGGCGACCTCCTCGAGATGCGCGAGCGCCCGCTCGCGGAGCTGCTCGAGGTGACGCGGCCGTTCTTCGAGCGGCTCGCTGAGGCCGCCGCGGGGAGGCGCGTGGTCCTCGTGGCGGGGAACCACGACCAGCAGCTGGCGGAGCCCTGGCTCGCCCGCGAGCGGCTGGCCGGCCGGCCGCTCGGAGCCGAGAACGAGTGGCAGGTGGAACCGGACGAACGGGACGGTCCCGCCGGCTGGATCGCGTCGGTCCTGTCCGAAGCGGACCTGACGATCGCCTACCCGGGGCTCCGGCTGCGCCCGGACGTGTACGCCACCCACGGCCACTACCTCGACCTCCACCTCACCGTGCCGCGGCTCGAGTCGATCGCGGCCTCGGCGATGGGCCGGGTGACCGGGCGCGGCAGCGACTGCCGCACCGCCGACGACTACGAAGCCGTGATGGCCCCCCTGTACGGCTTCCACGCCGGGCTCGCGCAGGCCGCGTCGAGCGCGGCGCTGCAGCGCGGCGGCACCATGTCGCGCAGCGTCTGGAGCCGGGCGACCGGAGACGGCGCGGTGGCCCGCTTCCTGCTCGGGCGCGTCACGATCCCGGGCGGCGTGGCGGCGCTCAACCGGCTCGGCCTCGGCCCCTTCAAGCCCCAGCTGAGCGGCGACGAGCTTCGGCGCGCCGGCCTACTGGCCATGGGGCGCGTGGCCGAGGCGCTGGCGCCCAGGGCAGAGCACCTGCTGTTCGCGCACACCCACCGTCCCGGCCCGCTGCCCGGAGACGAGCAGGTCGAGTGGACCACGCTCTCGGGAACGCGCCTGTGGAACACCGGCAGCTGGCTCCTCGAGCCTGCGTTCATCTTGGACAGCGCGGAGCGCAGCCCCTACTGGCCCGGCACGGTCGTGTGGGTCGACGACTCCGGGCCGCCGCGGATCGTGAACGCGCTGCGGGGCTATGCGGCGGCGCCCAGCGCGTAGGCGCCCTCGTCGAACTCCCGAGTCCGCTTGCGGAAGGGCCACGTGAACGTCGGCCATATCGCCGTCAACGTCAGTCTCATCGAGCCGGGGCGGGATCGGCTCGCCCCGATCGTGCGGGCCGCCGTCATTGCTGTCGTCGTGACGCGTGCCGCTCCGGAGCGGCGATCGAGCGGAGCGCCACCACCTACGCCGTGGCGCGCTGCGGCTCCGCCCCATCCGATTCGGCCCGCTCCTCCTCCGCCTCGCCCTTCGGCTCCTCCTCCGCCTCGCCCTTCGGCGGCTCCTTCGCCCACTCCTCGTCGAAGTCGACGCGCCACTTGCCGTCCTCGACCTGCTCGAGCTTCAGCTTCGCCCGGAAGGTGCGGCCGGAGCGGCCGCGGAACCCCGTGACAGGCTTCGCCGTGCGGCCCACACCGGGATCCTCGCCGGCCTCGCGCGAGCTCTTCAGCGATCCGATCAACTCCTTCGCCACGCTCACGGGCAGCGTCTTGCCTGCCTTGCGCTTCCAGATCACGAAACCGCAGCCCGGGTCCTCCCTGGACCAGCACGAGTAGCCCTTGCGGTTCTCGGTGATCTCGCGGCCGCACACCGGACAGGGACCGAGCTTGGCGCGCTCGATCCTGACGCCCTTCAGCTTGTCGAGCTCCTGGACCGTCTCGGTGGTGAACTTGGCGATGTCGCTCATGAAGGCGGGGCGGGTGTCCTCACCGCGCTCGATCAGGCCGAGCCGGTGCTCCCAGTCGCCCGTCAGGCCGGCCGAGGTGAGCGGATGGCTGTTCAGGAGCCGGATCACCTGGACGCCCTTCTCGGTGGCCACCAGCGCCCGGCCCTCGCGCTCGACGTAGCCCACGTCGACCAGCCGCTCGATGATCGACGCCCGCGTGGCGGGTGTCCCGATGCCCGAGTCCTTCATGGCCTCGCGCAGCTCGGCGTCCTCCACCTCCTTGCCGGCGGTCTCCATCGCGGCCAGCAGCGAGGCGTCGCTGAACCGCCGCGGCGGTTGGGTCTCCTTGCGGAGCGACTCGACCGAAATGGTCTGCACCGTCTCGCCCTGGTCGAGCTTGGGCAGCAGCTGGTCGCCGCCGGAGTCGTCGTCGCCGCGCGCCGGCTCGGCCTCCTCGCCGTACACCGCCTTCCAGCCCGGCTCGATCAGGCGGCGGCCGCTCGTCCGGAAGATGTGCTCCTCGACCGTGGTCTCGACGCGAGTCCGCTCGTAGACCGCCTCGGGGTGGAAGACGGCCAGGAAGCGCTTCGCGACCAGGTCGTACACCTTCAACTCGTCCTGGCCCATCCGGCCGAGGTCATGCTCGGAGCGTGTGGGGATGATCGCGTGATGGTCCTGGACCTTCTTGTCGTTCACCACGCGCCCCAGCGGAAGCTTGTCCAGGCTCAGCACGTACTCCGACCCGCGCCGGTACTGTGGCCCCCGGCCCACCAGCTCCACCGTGGGCTTGATCTCGGCGATCATGTCGCCGGTCAGGTAGCGCGAGTTCGTGCGCGGGTAGGTGAGCGCCTTGTGCTCCTCGTACAGGCGCTGGGCGGCCGCCAGCGTACGGCGCGCCGAGAAGCCGTACAGCGTGTTGGCGTGGCGCTGCAGCGTGGTCAGGTCGTAGAGCAGCTGCGGGCGCTCGCGCTCCTCCTTCTTCTCGAGCTTGGTGATCTCGCCCGGGCGATCCGTGCAGGCGTCCACGATCGCGGTGGCGTCTGCTTCGGCCGGCAGCCGCTTGCCGCCCAGGTAGCGCCCCGCGTAGGACCGGCTCCCGGACGCTTCGAAGCGGGCCTCCACCAGCCAGTAGGGCTCCGGCTTGAAAGCGCGGATCTCCTCCTCGCGGCGGGCGACGAGCGCGAGCGTAGGCGTCTGCACGCGGCCGAGCGAGACGGCGCCGTCAAAGGCAGCGCGTAGGCGGATGCTGGCTGCGCGCGTGGCGTTCATGCCCACCACCCAGTCGGCCTCGGAGCGCGAGCGCGCGGCCGCCTCGAGCGGCTTCATCTCGTCCCCCTCGCGCAGGTGCGCGAAGGCCTCTCCGATCGCCTTTTTTGTCATCGAGGAGAGCCATAGCCGCTGCACCGGCTTCTTGACCTTCGCGGTCTCGTAGACGTAGGCGAAGATCAGCTCGCCCTCACGGCCGGCGTCGCAGGCGTTGACGATCTGGTCGACCTCCGGGTCGGCCATCAGCTTGTGGATCGCCCTCAGCTGCTTCGCGGCGCGCTCGTCGTTCGGCACGAGCTTGAACTCTTCCGGGATGATCGGGAGGTCCGCGAAGCGCCACTTCTTCAGCTTCGGGTCGTAGGCGTCCGGCTCGGCCAGTCCGACCAGGTGACCGACCGCCCAGGTGATCACGTAGTCGTCCCCGTCGAGGTGGGTTTTCTCCTTCGCCTGCTTGTAGGAACCGGGCAGCGACGCCGCCAGGTCGCGGGCGACGGAGGGCTTCTCGGCGATGACTAGGGTCTTGCCCATCACTCTCCAAGATACGCATGTTGTCCGGCACAACGCCACCGGTTGGTGGCTGGAAGAAGCCGGAACGGTAGAGCCTCTTCCGGCGCTCGACGGCACCATCGACGCCGACGTGGTGGTCATCGGGGGCGGCTACACCGGCATGTGGGCCGCCTGGCACCTCCTCGAGGCCGGGGCCACGGTCGCCCTGGTGGAGGGGGGTCTCTGCGGGCACGGGCCGAGCGGGCGCAACGGCGGATTCTGCGAATCGATGTGGCTGTCGGCGCCGTCTCTCCGCGACCGTTACGGCGACGGGCCGGCCATGGACCTGCTGGAGGCGTCCAGCGACTCCGTGACGTTCATCGGCGACTGGTGCCGCTCCGAGGGGGTCGACGCCTGGTTCGACCAATCGGGCTACATGTGCGTGTCGACGGCACCCGCCTTCGACGACGTGGGCCGCGAGGCGGTGGCAGCCGCCGCCGCCCTGGGGGCGCCTCACCGGGTGGTGGACCTGACAGGCGCTGAGGTACGCGAGCGGTGCGACTCCGCGCGGTTTCGCCGCGGCGTGCTGATCCCCGACTTCGCCACCCTCCAGCCGGCCCGGCTCGCGTTGGGGCTACGGCGGCGGCTGGTGGAGCGCGGCGCACTGGTGTTCGAGCGCTCACACGTGCGGACGCTCCGCGGGACGGTGGCGGAGACCGCGTCGGGGCGGGTGCGTGCGAGCGCCGCGGTGCTCGCCATGGGGGCGGCCGTGCGCGCCCTGCGTGAGCTCCGTTGGCGGCTCACCGTCACCTCGTCCCACATCGTGCTCACCGAGCCGGTGCCCGACGTGATCGAGGAGATCGGCTGGACCGGCGGCGAGTGCATCACGGACGGCCGCACGCTCCTGCACTACTTCCGCACCACCCCGGACGGCCGGATACTGCTCGGCTGGGGCGGGGGCCGTCTGGCATACGGCACGCGGCTGAACGGCCGCGTGGAGGTGGATCCCGAGCTCGCCGCCGAGACACACGCCGGGCTCCTGCGCCTCTTCCCGTCCCTGGCCGGCCGCCGGATCACGCACGCCTGGGGCGGTCCGATCGACGTGTCGCCACGCCGCAGCTTCCAGATCGGGACGCTGCCGGGTGCGCCGGTCCACTTCGCGTTCGGCTTCACGGGGAACGGCGTCGGACCGTCGCAGCTGGCCGGCCGCACGCTCGCCTCGCTGGCGCTCGACCGCCCCGACGAGCACACCCGCCTCCCGATCGTGGACGCCGGGCCCGGCGCACTGGTGCCGCCCGAGCCGCTCACCTGGCTGGGCGGCTCGCTGGTGCGCTCCGCGCTGATCCGCCGCGAGCGCGCGGCGGAGGACGGCGACCGGGCCGACCCTCTGACCCGTGCGGTCTGCGCCGCCCCGCGGGCGATGGGGATGCACCTGGGCCGCTGAGCCCCCGCTTCGCGCATCCTGCTCAGGTGCCCCTTTCGCGGGGCGCGGATGAGCGGTACGGTGACCGCGGTGGCCGGACTCCGGACGCGAAGGGGCCGCGCCGACGATTCGGCGCTGGCGCGTCGTGCCGCAGCGGGGGACCGCGACGCCTTCGCGGAGCTGTACCGGCGCCACGAGAGCCGCGTCTTCAACGTCTGCTACCGCATCGTCGGCTCGCGGGACGACGCCGCCGGCCCAACCCGGGACGCGTTCGCCGGCGCCCTGCGCCGGCTGTCCCGGGCCGGTGGGCGCGACCTGGCCTTTGGCACCTGCGTGCTCGCCTCCGCAAGCGACGCCTGCCACGACCTGATTCAGCGCCGCGGGCGTGCCCAGCCGACCTATGAGAGGTCGGCCGGCGGCGGGATCGCCTTCGACCCCGGCTACACCGACGACGACACCGAGCGCAAGGCCCTGCTCGAGGCCCAAAACGAGGAGATTCGGACCGCCAACCTGGCCCTGCCCCTGCGCCAGCGCGAGGTGCTCGCCCTGCGCGAGCTCGAGGAGCTCTCCTACGACGAGATCGCCGAGCTGATGGACACGAGCCGCAACTCGGTCGCCCAGCTGATCGCACGCGCCCGCCTCAACCTGCGCGATGCCCTGCGCGGCACGGCGCTCGCCTCGAGCGCGGCGAGCGCGCCGGATTGCGATGGGGCGCTGCCGCTGATCGCGCTCGAGCAGGACGGCCAGCTCGAGGGGGACTCGAATGCGGCCGGCTGGCTCGAGGAGCACCTCATGCATTGCCAGACCTGCCGCGACGAACGCGACGCCATGCTGGAGGCGGGCGTCTCGTACCGGGCCTGGGCGCCGGTCGCGGCCGGGCCGCTTCTCTTCCGCGAGACGATGGCCCGGGCCGCGGAGCAGGTGGCGGCCGACAGGAGCGACACGACGCCGGGGCACGAGCCGAAGCGCGGCGTCACCGCGGCGGCGGCGGGCGGCGCGGGCGGGGCCACTGCCGGCCCGGGCAGCCCCCGCGCTGCGATCCTGCGCCACCGCCGGCGCTACCTGACGCTCATCGGCGTTCTGGCCTGCCTGCTGGTGCTCGTGGTGCTGGCGGGAGCGGCCTCCGACGACGATCCTGTGGAGACGGCCGTGCCGGCGGCTCAGGAGAGGCAGGCCCTGACGGAAGAGGAGAAGCCCGAGGCCGGCCAGGCGGCCGGCTCCGCGGACAAGCCGGCCAAGAAGAAGCGTCAGCGTCGCAGGCCCAAGAGCCCCGTGCCCGTCGTCACCCCCGAGCCGGTCGTGCCCGCCGTGGTGCCGGTGGAGGTGGCCGAGCCGGCGCCGGCCAAGACGAAGGCGCGCCTCGTGCCGCGGACGCCGCCGGGCCGGGGAAACGTGGAGCGGCGCCCGGCAGGGGGCAACCGGCGCGCGCCGGCCCCCGAGATCACGCCGGCACCGGCGCCGCGGCCGCCCGCGGAGACGACGCCCATACCCCCGCCGCCTCCGGAACCGCCGCTGCCGGACGAGCCACAGCTGCAGCCGCCACCTCCCCCCTGCACCGGGGCGAACTGCCCCTAGCGGGCCAGAAGGCGGCGGAAAAGGACGCAGAGGCGTCCGCACCCGCGGGACTCCGCCGCTTCGTTCGAGGCGCCGAGGGGTCGCCTGGACGAGACGGCGCGTGGACGGCGCGTGGACGGCCTAATAGGGCCCCTGGGGGCCGTAGGGGCGTCCCCGGTCCTTGCCCTCGCAGCCGCCCCGCGTCCGCTCGCGCTCGAACGGCAGCCGGACGATCACCTGCGCCTCGTTGTTGTCCTCGTTCGACTCGTAGATCCCGTTCTCGGGATCGGCGGTGTGCACGTAGGCGAAGCAGCCGCGCAGCCCGGTCACGTCGATCCACTGCTCCGGGTAGGCGGGCGGATAGATGTCGGCCCAGCCGACCGAGGTGCCGAGGGTGACCCGGTTGGCGTTCGAGTTCGTGCTGCAGGCGGGGTAGATCCGAGCGGGTGGGGAGCGCCTCAGCCCCGGCCTGGTCCGGCCGAGGTCGCGCAGGCAGTAGGCGACCTTCGGCCCGGTGCGCATCAGCTCGGTGCGCCGGCCCTCGGGGTCGAGCCGCCAAAGCTCGAAGCGGGCCGCGTCGTAGAACTTCCACCAGAACAGCTGCTGGTGGGCGAACTTGAACTGGAGCCGCGCCCCGGTGTTGATGCCGATCCTTCCCCCGCCCCGCTTGTAGATGCGCTGCCGGCCTCGCATGAAGGTGGGACTGGTGCGAATCCCGTGCAGCTCGGCCGGGCCGGCGCCGACCGAGTCGATCACGTTGCCGGCGCGCAGCACGGTGTGCCCCGGCTTGGTGAGCCGCTCGGTGTACAGCCCGTACGGTCGCCGCATCACGAGATCGGGGCAGAGCAGCCGCCCTGCGCGCGGGCCGAGGCAAGGGTTGTCGTCGATCTGCCTCCGGTCCGGCGGGGTGCCGCGAGGCGGCTCCTGAGCCACGGCCAGCGCCCCCGCGGCGAGGCAGGCAGTGAGAATGAGTGTCGCAATAGCGGCACGCACCGCACCCATTTGTAGCGATACGGTCGGCCCGTGAGGGTGCTTGCAATAGATGGTGGCGGGATCCGGGGCCTGATTCCAGCCCTCGTCCTTGCCGAGCTGGAGCGGCGCGCGGGGCGCCGGGTGTTCGAATTGTTCGACCTCATCGCCGGCACCTCCACCGGCGGCATCATCGCTTGCGCCCTGTGTGCGCCGGAGCCGCTGCCGGCCGAGCAGGTGGCCGCGATCTACGAGGAGGAGGGGCCGGCGATCTTCGATCGCTCCGTGTGGCAGCGCATCCGAAGTGCGGAGGGCCTCCTGGACGAGAAGTACGACGCCGGCGCGCTCGACCGCGCGCTTGAGCGCTTCCTCGCCGACAAACGGCTGGCGGACGCGGTCCCAGACCTGATCGTGCCCGCCTACGACATGACCGAGCCGGGGCCCTTCTTCTTCAAGACCCGCAACGCGCGGGAGCGGCAGCTCGAGGACTTCCCGCTCACCGTCGTGGCGCGCGCCACGGCGGCGGCGCCGACCTACTTCGAGCCGCTCCCGGTCCGCGGGCGCGCGCTGGTCGACGGGGGCGTGTACGCCGTCAACCCGGCGATGAGCGCGTTCGCCGAGGTGCTGCGCTTCCAGCCGAGCGCCGAAGTGGTTCTGCTGTCGCTAGGTACCGGGCAGCGCACGCGCAGCCGCCGCTTCGCGGACGTCGACGACTGGGGCCTCGTCGAGTGGGCGCGGCCGATCCTCGACGTGGTGTTCGACGGGATCTCCGACGCCGTCGACTACCAGCTGCGCCACGTGCTGGGCGGGGACCGCTACTGGCGCCTGCAGGTCGAGCTGACGAGGGCGAGCGACGACCTCGACGACGCGAGCCCCGAGAACCTGCGTGAGCTGCGCCGCCACGCCGAGGAGTTGATCGCGGCGAGGTCAGACGATCTGGACGCGGTGATCGAAGCGCTGTAGGGACGGACGCTCGGCGACCCTTAGCGCGCGCACGGTCCGGCGTCGACCGGCCCGCTAGCGCGGCTCAGGGCGTCGCGCACGATCGGCACCGGCACCCCGTACCCGCTCCGGCCGCCGTCCGCGACCGTCGCGGCGAAGATCGTGGTGACCACGCGGCCGCGGCCGTCCACCATCGGACCGCCCGAGTTGCCCTGGCGCACCAGGCCGCGCAGCGCCGTGATGGTGCGGCGCACCGGCCCGCGGCCGTACGCATCCTGGGAGACCACCGTGGAGGTCTGGCCGAGGCGGCCGGGCCGGACGTCGTAGGGGCCGTCCTCGGGGAAGCCGAGGATCGCCGCGGAGGTGCCCGCATCGGCGCTCTGGTTGAACCGCAGCCGCGGCGCCCCGGCGAGACCTGGCGCACGCAGCAACGCCAGGTCGTTCCGCGCGTCGAACCAGATCACGTCCGTGTCGAGCCGGTCGCCCTCGCCCCCGACCTGCACCGTGGTGTCGTCCTGGCCCGCCACCACGTGGGCGTTCGTGACCACCACGCCGCCTCCCGCCACCCAGCCGCTGCCCTGTACCCCGAGACCGCACGCCGTACCGAGCACGCGCACGACGCTGCGGCCCGCGCGCTGCACCTCGGGGTCGCGCGCGATGGCCGAGTCGGGCGGGGGCACGTTCGGCGCCGGGCCGTCGATCTCGGGGAACGGGTCGAAACGAGCGAGCGCTTGAAGGATCGGGCCGGACGGCGGTAGGTGCTCGTTCAGCTCGCTGAGGATCGCCGAGCGCTGGATCGGCTCACGCAGCTCACGCGCGCCCGGCGTCTGAAGCGCCACGGCACCCGCGATCCAGACCAGGCCCAGCCCCAAGCACGCGACCAGCACGGCCCCGGCCACGCCGTCCAGCGCCCCGAGGCGGTCGCCGAGCCGGTGGCGAAGATGGAAGCCGAGCATCTCGAGCCCCGAGGCGAGGATGCCGCCGATCAGCAGCGCGCCGATCAGGGCGAAGAGGGGAGCGTAGGGGGATTGTGAGCCCTCCTCCAGGAGCAGCGGCCCCAGCCGGGACCCGAGGAAGGCGCCGCCCGCGAAGCCGACCAGCGAGAGCGCCCCTACGATCAATCCCTGGGCGTACCCCCAAACCCCCATCAGGCCCGTAAAAGCGATGATGATCCAGTCGAGCGCCGTCACAGGCGCGAGGCAGCCTATTCCCCCCGGACTCGAGCAGACCCCGGCATGATCGGGCTATCGGCCGAGCGGCGCCGAAGGCTTACCCACCGTGCCCTCCCCGCGCTCGGCGGGCTCGCGCTGGTCGCTGGCGGCGCCGGAATGGTCGTGGGGTCACAGGCGCAGTCGGGCAGCCAGCGCATCGCCGGCGAGTTCGCCGAGGCCTGGGAGCGTGGCGACTACGATGCGATGTACGACCTGCTCGACGACGCCTCGCGCGAGGTGCACACGCGACGGGAGTTCCAGGCCGCGTACCGCCGTGCGGCCGCCACCGCCACCGCCACCGGAATCCGGGCGGACGATCCGGAGGGCGAGCGCGACGGCTCGGTCGCCGTCCCGGTGGAGGTGCGCACGCGCGTGTTCGGAACGGTGCCGGCGACCCTGCGCCTGCCCGTGCACGATGAGAAGGTCACGTGGGGGCCCCTGCTTGCCTTCCCCGGCCTTCGGCGCCGCGAGGCGCTCGCGCGGGCGAGCGAGCCGCCCGAGCGCGCAACGCTGCTCTCGCGCAACGACAAGGTGCTGGCAGAGGGCCCGGCCACCGCCCGGAGCTCACCGCTCGAGGCGATCGCGGGCTCGATCGCGGGCACGCTGATGCCGGAGGAGACGGCGACCGAGCGCCGCGCGCTGTGGGCGCGCGGGTTCCCGCGCATGTGGCCCACCGGGCAGAACGGGCTCGAGCACGCCTTCGAGGAGCGCCTCGCCGGGCGTCCCGGCGGCCGGCTGTTCGCCGGGGACCGCGTGATCGCGGAGGCAAGGGCGCGGCCGGCCCCGCCCGTGCGCACGACGATCGACACGCGGCTCCAGGAGGCGGCCGTCACCGCGCTGGCGGGGCGGTTCGGGGGGATCGCCGCGCTGGACCCGCGCAACGGCGAGATCCGCGCGCTGGCGGGGCTCGCGTTCTCGGCTCCCCAGCCCCCCGGCTCTACGTTCAAGATCGTGACCACCACGGCGGCGCTCGAGGAGGATCTCGTGAAGCCGTCGACCGAGTTCCCCGTTGAGACGTTCGCGCTGATCGACGGGGTGGAGCTCCAGAACGCGAACGGCGAGTCGTGCGGGGGCAGCTTCCGCGACAGCTTCGCCCACTCCTGCAACTCGGTCTTCGGGCCGCTGGGCGTGGAGGTGGGTTCGGAGGCGCTCGTGGACGCGTCGGAGCGCTTCGGCTGGAATCAGGAGCCGACCGTGGCGGGCGAGGTGCCGAGCACGCTGCCGCCGAGCGCAGAGATCAAGTCGGACCTGGAGATCGCCTCGACCGCGATCGGCCAGTTCCGGACGCTCGCCACGCCGCTCGTGATGGCCTCGGTCGCCCAGACGATCGCGGCCGACGGGGTGCGGTACCTGCCGACGCTCGCGCTGGGAGAGCGGACCGAGCGTGTGCGGGTGACCTCCCGGCGCGTCGCGCGGACCATCGCGTCGATGATGGTCGACGTCGTGGAGTACGGGACGGGCACGGCGGCGGCGCTGCCACGGGTGAAGGTGGCCGGGAAGACCGGGACGGCCGAGCTCGAGGACACACGCAATGCGGAGACAGGCGAGACCGCCCCGTCGGACCCGTCGAATACGGACGCCTGGTTCACGGCGTACGCGCCGGCGGCTCGCCCGGAGCTGGCGGTGGCGGTGATGCTGGTGAGGGCCGGCTCGGGCGGGGCGGTGGCGGCGCCGGCGGCGCGGGTGGTGCTGGAGGCGGCCTTGTGACGAGGCGCCGGGTATAGCACCGCAACGCGCAGTGCAGCACCGCTAGGAACAGAACCTCAGCCGTTGCCGGCTAGCCGCGAGGGGCCTAGGCTAGATGTCCAGCTCGAAGGTCAGCGTCTCCCCGCTCCCGCCCTCCATCTCCAGCTCCAGCGGCCGGTTCTCCGTCGTCTCGAGCGGGAGCTGGAAGAGCAGCATCGAGCCGGCGGTCGGGCCCAGCTGGGCCACGCTGCCGGCCTCGGGGATGCACTCGTCCGGGTCGAGCGTCCGAGACGAGTAGGCGAAGGCGTTGTCCTCCGGGAGCTCCTCGGGCTCGAACTCGTTCTCCTGGTTGTCCTTGACCACGAAGTCCTCGACCGTCTCGTGCGCCTCGTCCGAGTGATTGCAGACCTGGATGAACACGCCGTAGAGGGTTTCCCCCGCCGGCGCCTCGTCGGTCACGTAGGCGCCGTCGGGCGCCACGCGCGGGTTCAGCTGGCGCGTGATGAAGACGTTGTATGTGACCCCGTCGAGCTCGAGCGCCAGGCCCTCGCGGGCCGGCTCGTCCACGCCGGGCTCCTCGTCGCCGCAGGCGGCGAAGCCGAGCGCGGCGGCCACCGCCAGGACGCAAGCGGCGAGGGTCAGGCGGCGCAGGTCCATCGGGGGGGCCATATTAGCTCCGCGGGCATCCATGCCCGCGACCTGATTTCCAAGGCGCCTTCCAGGCGCCTATTTCGACCCCTCGCGCGCCGGTGGCCGCGACGGATCCATGCCGGCAGGGGCCCCGAAGCGCGCCGCCTTCGCGGGCTCATAGCCGGCGATCGTCGCCCGTTTCAGCTCGCCCTTGGGCGGCTCCTCGAAGATCATGCGGAGCCGCTCGAGTGACTTCTTCGACTGGCGCCGGATCCATCCCGCCGCGCCGATCTGCCGCAGACGATCGACCATGGTGGCGGGCTCGCCGTAGGTGGTCAGCTCGACGCGCGTGGTGCCGCCGCCCTCATTCGTGAAGTCATAGACGGCCACGAAGCGGTTGCGCCCGCGCCTGCCCAGGCGGATCTCCTCCACGATCTGCCGGGGGCGGTCCACCTCACTGACGGTCAGCTCGGCGTATTCCTTGGCCACAGGGCCGCGCAGCTGGAATCGAGCCGCCGCCCCGGGACCGACGGGATTGACCCGCGCGAGCCGGTAGTCGCGCATGTAGTGATCCGTGTAGGCGGGCCGGGCGGCGAGGTCGGATACGAAGTCGAAGATCTGCTCGCGCGGGGCGGAGATGACTATCGACACGGTGACCTGGCGCACGGCGGCGCCATTCTACGCGCGCCGCTGCCGGCGGCAGTCAGGCGGCCTTGGGCACGACCGCGATCCTGCGCTCGCCCGCGTGCACCCGCTCTGAGCGCACCGCCCGCCTGCGGTCCTCGGGCAGCGCGCCGAAGCACAGCTCGCAGAGCATGTGGCCGGAGTCGAGCTCGTGCATGCGCTCGCCCGCAAGCGGGAACCGGCGGCACTCGGCGCAGCCCTCGCTGGACGGCCTGAGCGAGCCGAGGCAGCGTCGCATCAACATGGCGCCGAGATCCGGCATGTTGCCCAGTTCGGCCGACGTCCCGTCAATCCTCCCAAAATCCAACCCGCCCCGAAATGCGTAAGCGGCCCCCGAACTGGGTACAAAGGCGTCACCGAGGCCCTCAGAAAGCCCGCAAATACCGAAGAAAAGCCTTGAGCGTGCGCCGAGCCTCGTTACCATACGCACCCCCCACCCCGAGGAGAGATCAATTTCATGGAAGCGTTCAGCGCCGGCACCTTGGCAGGGGCCGGTTCTTTCCGCTGTGACTCGTGTGGGTTTGCCGTAGCCCTGCACGAGCGCGATCCGGTGCCTGCGTGCCCGGAGTGCGGCGGGCATCGCTTCAGGCGCGCGTCGCTGTTCGGCGACACGCTGGAGGGCCCCACACAGCATGAGATAAGCGAACCACCGGACTGGCTCGAGGAGGCGCGCGAAGCGCTGGTCCGTCCCGGCGACTACCTCGCCTTCGAGGACGGCGACCGCGTGCGCGTCGTCCCCCTGCAGGAGGGCTGGACCAGGATCGGCCGCAGCCTGTCCGCCCACATCCGCTTCGACGACCCGACGGTGTCGCGCCGCCACGCGCTCGTGTATCGCGACTCCGACGGCGCGCGCATGCTCGATGACCGCAGCCTGAACGGCGTGTTCCGGAACGGGCAGCGGGTCGAGCTTGCGGAGCTGGAAGACGGCGACGAGATCGACGTAGGCCGCTTCCAGATGTTCTTCGTCAGCCTCGTTCCAGACCGCGCCGCGGTCGCCGGCTGAGAGGGACGGAGACAGAGACCGGGCCCCGCCGGCCGGCGGGGCCCAGGTCCCATCTCTGGAAGAGGACTTCGGCCGCCTACGGCAGCGGCAGCAGCGGTCCGGCGAACGCCTCGGTGCCGTTCGCCAGCGTCACGTCCGACCCGCCATGCGACTCCATGTAGGCAACCGCGCGGCTCACGTCGCTGACGCCGTTCGACCCGGCCGTCGGGGCGATCTGCAGGGTGCTGAGCACGCCGAAGGCACGGCCATCACGGTCGATGAAGGAGCTGCCCGAGTCGCCGGGGATGCCGGGGGTCACGGTGTAGACCTGGTGGCTCCAGCCGCCCCCCTCGGTCCCGATCTTGACGCCCCGTTTCAGGCGCTGTCCAACCGCAGCTCCGCCAGGCCCTCGTCGCGCGACTTGACCGGCCTGTAGTCGAGCTCTTCGCGCGCGCGGGAGATGTCCAGCGTGCACTCCTTCGACGAGAGCCAGACGGCGAAGCGCGTCAGCGGCGGCGGGCCGGGGCGCTTCAGCAGCCGCCAGGCCCGCTCGGCGGTGGCCGCCGCCGCGGTGGCCACCCCGGCCGGGATCGACTTGTCGGGCACGTTCACATCCTGCGTTGCGAGCATTCGCGTGAGGAAGTCGCGGAACACCACCGGCTCGCCGTCGGTGACGAAGTAGACACCGCCGGCGCGTGCGCGCGTCGCGCCCAGCCAGAGTCCCTCGACGGTGTTCTCGACATGGGTCGTGTCGGTCAGGTGACGGCCGCCTCCGATCCACCGGAAGCGCCCGGAGCGAACCAGCTCGGCGATCGCCGGGAGCAGCGTCGTGTCGCCCCTGCCCCAGACGAAGCGCGGCCTGACCACGACCGTCTCGAGGCCGTCGCCGTTCGCGTCCCGCACGAGCTGCTCCGCCTTCGCCTTCGTCGCGGAGTAGAGGAATGGCGAGTCGGGCCGCAGCGGCGCTCCCTCGTCCACGCCCTCCAACGCCTGACCGGCGGTCAGCGCCGCCTCGGTGCCCACGTGCACCAGCCGGCGCACGCCTGAGTCACGGCCGGCCGCGATCACGTTCGCGGTGCCGCGCACGTTGAGCCGCTCGAAGTCGGCCGGATCGCCCCAGTCCTCCACCTTGGC
This sequence comes from uncultured Thermoleophilaceae bacterium, assembly GCA_963733885.1. Classification (GTDB taxonomy): domain Bacteria; phylum Actinomycetota; class Thermoleophilia; order Solirubrobacterales; family Thermoleophilaceae; genus JACVRW01. The sequence continues at coordinate 566,235 of CAVTES010000004.1, forward strand.
GGCGGCGTGGAAGCAGACGTCGCAACCCACCGACCCGCCTCGAAGCGCGTCGACGTCGTCGAGGTCCCCCGAAACCGGATCGGCGCCCCGCTCGCGCACCTTCGCCGCCGCCGCGTCGGAGCGTGCGAGGGCCCGCACCTCCCAGTCCTCCTTGCGCAAGCGCTCGATCAGCGCCCCGCCGATGAAGCCCGAGCCCCCGGTGACAAAGGCGGCCGGCATGCGCGTGCTACGTACCCTCGCGCGGGCCCGACCAGAAGGCGTCGCCGACCGTGACGGTGCGGGCCGTCTCGGCCTGGTGGCGCAGCGAGTGCGGGTCGCCGTCCTCGAAGGCAAACAGCGCGGTGGCGGGCACGCGACGCGTCTCGCCGGGACCGCCGAGGTGGCGGTCGACCACGCGCGCGCAGCGCCTGCCCTCGGCGATCGCGGTGACCACGAGCGACTGTCCGACGCGAGCGTCGCCGCACGCGAACACCCCGCTCTCGCTCGTGGCGTAGACAGCCGCCTTGACGTTGCCGCGCGCGTCGAGCTCCACCCCCAGCTCGTCCACCGCGCCCTCGTGCTCGGGATGGCTGAAGCCGATCGCGATCAGCACCAGGTCGGCGGGCTCGGTGAACTCGCTGCCCGGGATCGCGTGGAGGTCGCGCGACGAGGTGCCCTGCACGCGACGGCCCTCGACTGCCGTGACCTGCCCGTCCCACCCCACGATCGCGGTGACCTGCGTGCCGAAGCGCCGGTCGCCGCCCTCGTCGAGCGCGTAGGTGGTGGGCGTGCGCTTCGGCGGCAGCGGCCAAGGGGCACCTGCTGGGCGGCCGTCCGCCGGCAGCGGCGGATATACGTCGAGCAGCAGCACGTCTCCGGCGTTCTCGCGCAGCGCGTTGGAGATGCAGTCCATGCCGGTGTCGCCGCCGCCGACGACGACTACACGCTTCCCGGCCGCCGTGATGGCGTAGTCCGGCTCCGGCGCGTAGCGGCCCTCCTCCCGCGCGACGTGGCGGTTGCGCTGGTACAGGTACTCCATCGCGAAGTGCACGCCGTCCAGGCCGCGGCCCGGCACGTCGAGGGCGCGGTGCACCCGCGAGCCGATCGCCACCACCACGGCGTCGTGGCGCTCGCGCAGCTCGGACACGCTGAGCTCGCGGCCGACGTCGACGCCGTACTCGAAGGCGATCCCCTCCTCCTCGAGCAGAGCTACCCGCCGGTCGATGATCCACTTCTCGAGCTTGGCGTCGGGCACGCCGAAGCGCAGCATGCCGCCGGGCCCCTCGTCGCGCTCGTACACGACCACCTCGTGCCCGTGCCGGTTCAGCTCGGCGGCCACGGCGAGGCCGGCCGGGCCCGAGCCGATCACGCCGACCGTGCGGCCGGTGCGCTCGTCCGGCGGGTGCGCGGCGATCCAGCCCTCGTCGAACCCGCGCGTGACGATGGCCAGCTCGATCTGCTCGATCGTGACGGGGTCGTCGTTGATGTCGAGCACGCAGGCCGACTCGCACGGCGCCGGGCAGATCAGCCCGGTGAACTCGGGGAAGTTGTTGGTGGCGTGCAGCTCGATGAGCGCGTCGCGCCAGTGGCCGCCGTACACGAGGTCGTTCCAGTCCGGGATCTTGTTGCCGAGCGGGCAGCCCTCCTGGCAGAACGGCACGCCGCAGTCCATGCAACGCCCGCCCTGCTCGCGCAGCGTCCGGTCGTCGGGCAGCGCGAAATACTGGCGGTAGTCGTGCACGCGCTCCCGGGGATCGCGTTTCTGGAAGCCGACCCTCTCGAGCCGGAGGAAACCGCCGAGCTCTCCCATCAGGCCAGAGCCTTCTCCGGAGTGGCCTCGAGGAGGGCCCGCTTGTAGTCGTGCGGCATCACCTTCACGAAGCGGGTCAGCTGGGCGTCCCAGTCGGCGAGCAGGCGCTCGGCCACCGGGGAGCCGGTCAGCTCGGCGTGGTCCTCGATCCAGCCGTGCAGCTCGAGCGCCTCGTCGCAGGTGATCTCGTCGAAGCCCACCAGCTCCGTGTTGCAGCGCGAGCGGAAGCCGCCGTCCAAGTCGAGCACGTATGCGATGCCGCCGCTCATGCCCGCGGCGAAGTTGAGCCCGGTGGGCCCGAGCACCACCACCCGGCCGCCGGTCATGTACTCGCAGCCGTGGTCGCCCACGCCCTCGACCACCGCGATGGCGCCCGAGTTGCGCACCGCGAAGCGCTCGCCGGCCAGGCCGCGGAAGAACGCCCGGCCCGAGGTGGCCCCGTAGAGCACGACGTTGCCGACGATCACATTCTGCTCCGCCGTGAAGGCGGCCTCGCGCGGCGGCCGCACGACCAGCAGGCCGCCGGACATCCCCTTGCCGGTGTAGTCGTTGGCGTCGCCCTCGAGCGTGAGCGCCACGCCTGACGCGAGCCAGGCCCCGAAGCTCTGGCCGGCCGAGCCGGTAAGCGCGATCTCGATCGTGCCGTCAGCCAATCCGTTGCCGCCGCGGGCGCGGGCGATCTCCCCCGAGAGCAGCCCGCCGACAGCGCGGTTCTTGTTCTCGATCCGCCGCTCGATCCGCACCGGCTCGCCCTCCTCGATGGCGGCCCGCGAGCGCTGCAGGAGATCGATGTCGATCGAGTCGTGCAGCACCGGCTCCGGGCGCCGCACGCAGTGGCGCGGTGCGTTCTCACCCACGCCGCGGGGGACCTCGAGCAGGGAGCTGAGGTCCATGCCGCGCGCCTTCCAGTGGTCCACGGCCTCGTCCTGCTGGAGCAGGTCCGTGCGGCCGATCAGCTCGCCGATCGAGCGCACTCCGAGCGAGGCCATGATCGCGCGCGCCTCCTCGGCCACCATGAACAGATAGGTCACGACGTGCTCGGGCTGGCCGTCGAACCGGCGCCGCAGCTCGGGATCCTGGGTCGCCACGCCCACCGGGCACGTGTTGAGGTGGCAGACGCGCATCATCACGCAGCCGAGCGCGATCAGCGGGGCGGTGGAGAATCCGAACTCGTCCGCGCCGAGGATGGCCCCCACCGCAACGTCCCGCCCCGTCCGCATCTGGCCGTCGACCTCCACCAGGATGCGCGAGCGAAGGTCGTTTCGCAGCAGCGTCTGCTGGGTCTCGGCCAGGCCGATCTCCCACGGGATCCCGGCATGGTGGATCGACGCCTGCGGCGACGCGCCGGTGCCGCCGTCGTGGCCGGCGATCACAACGTGGTCAGCGTTCGCCTTCGCCACCCCGGCCGCGACCGTGCCGACCCCGATCTCGGCCACCAGCTTCACGGAGATGCGGGCGCGCGGGTTGGCGCACCGCAGGTCGTAGATCAGCTGCTTGAGGTCTTCGATCGAGTAGATGTCGTGGTGCGGCGGCGGGGAGATCAGCGCCACGCCAGGCGTCGAGTGGCGCAGGCCGGCGATGTAGCGGTCCACCTTGTGGCCGGGCAGCTGGCCGCCCTCGCCGGGCTTGGCCCCCTGGGCCACTTTGATCTGAAGTTCGTCGGCGTTGACCAGGTAGTTGACCGTCACCCCGAAGCGACCCGACGCGACCTGCTTGATCGAGGAGCGCCGCTCGTCGTGGAAGCGGGCCGGGTCCTCGCCGCCTTCGCCGGTGTTCGACCGCCCGCCGAGCCGGTTCATGCCCACCGCGAGCGTCTCGTGGGCCTCCGGCGACAGCGCGCCCAGCGACATGCCGCCGGACTTGAAGCGCTTGACGACGTCCGCGGCGCCCTCCACCTCGTGGAGCGGCACCGGCTCCACGTCGTCGCGGAAGCGGAGCAGGCCGCGCAGCGAGGTGTTGCGCACGGCCACGTCGTTGACGTAGGTGGCGTAGCGCTCGTAGGCGGCCGCGCCGCCGTCCCCGTCACGCGCCGCCTGCTGCAGCGTGGCGATCGTCTCCGGGTTCCAGCCGTGATACTCGCCGCGGCGGCGCCACTGGTAGACGCCCCCGGCCGGCAGCAGCTCCGACACCGCGCCGGGGTAGGAGCGGGAGTGCCGGTCGAGCGCCTCGCGCGCGATCGTGTCGAGGCCGACGCCCTCCACGCGCGACGGGGTGCCGGTGAAGTGACGGTCCACGATCTCCTTCCGCACCCCCACCGCCTCGAAGATCTGCGCGCCGGTGTAGGAGCGGATCGTGGAAATGCCCATCTTCGAGAGGATCTTCAGGAGCCCCTTGCCGATCGCCTTGATCACGCGCATCTCGGCGTGCTCCGGGCTCATTCCGTCGGGCAGCCGGCCGCCGCGGTGGAGCGCGTAGAGGGTCTCGAACATCAGGTAGGGGTTCACCGCCGCCGCGCCGTAGCCGATCAGCGTGGCGATGTGGTGGATCTCGCGCGCCTCGCCGGTCTCCACGATGAGCCCGATCTGCAGGCGCGTGCCCTGACGCACGAGGTGGTGGTGGACGGCGCCCACCGCGAGGAGCGACGGCATCGCCGCGCGCTCGCCGCCCAGGTTGCGGTCGGACAGGATGATGATGTTCACCCCGCGGGCGACGAGCCCCGAGGCTTCGCGGCACATCTCCTCGAGGCGCCGCTCCATGCCCGCCTCGCCCTCCTCCGCGCACCAGGTCATGTCGATCGTGCGCGCCTCAAACACCCGGTGGTCCACCTGGCGCAGCTTCTCGAGCTGCGAGTTGCGCAGGATCGGCTGCGACATCACGAGCTGATGGCAGTGATCCGGCGTCTCGCCGAGCAGGTTGATCTCCGGGCCGATGCAGGCCGTGAGGCTCATCACGACCGACTCGCGGATGGGGTCGATCGCCGGATTGGTGACCTGCGCGAAGAGCTGCTTGAAGTACGAGAACAGCGGCGGCTTGCGGTCGGACAGGCTGGCCAGCGCGACGTCGTTCCCCATCGAGCCGGTCGGCTCGGCGGCGTCGCGCGCCATCGGGGCAAGGATCATCCTGAGGTCCTCCTCGGTCCAGCCGAAGGCGAGCTGTCTGGCGCGCAGCGGCTCCACGCGCGGCACGCGCGGGCTCTTCTCGGGCAGATCCTCGATATGCACGACGCGGTCGTGCAGCCACTCCCCGTACGGGCGCCGGCGCGCGAGCTCGGACTTGACCTCTTCGTCCGGCACGATCCGGTCGCGCTCGAGGTCGACGAGGAAGAGCTTGCCGGGACGCAGGCGGCCCTTGGCGACGATCTGGTCCGGGGTTGCCTCCAGCACCCCGGTCTCGGAGGCGAGCACCACCCAGCCGTCCTTCGTGACCACCCAGCGGCCGGGACGCAGGCCGTTCCGGTCCAGGGTCGCGCCGATCACCCGGCCGTCGGTGAAGGCAACGGCCGCCGGGCCGTCCCAGGGCTCGATGAGGGAGGAGTGGTAAGCGTAGAAGTCGCGCACCTCCTGCGGCAGCTCGGGACGGCCCTGGTAGGCCTCGGGGATCAGCATCGACATGGCGTGCGCGGCGGAGCGCCCGCCGAGCACGAGCAGCTCCATCAGCCCGTCGAGCGACGCGGAGTCGGAGATGTCGTCGCGAAGGAGTCCGCGGATCTTCTGGATGTCGTCGCCGAACAGCGGCGAAGCGATCGTGAGCTCGCGGGCGCGGTGCCAGTTGCGGTTGCCGCGCAGCGTGTTGATCTCGCCGTTGTGGGCGAGCATCCGATACGGGTGGGCGAGCTCCCAGCTCGGGAAGGTGTTGGTCGAGAAGCGGGAGTGGACCAGGGCGACGCGGGAGATGAGCCGCTCGTCCTTCAGGTCGGGAAAGTAGTGCGAGATCTGCAGGGCGGTGAGCATGCCCTTGTAGACGACGGTGCGGCTCGAGAAGCTGGCGATCGCCAGGTTCGGCAGATCCTCCTTCTCCACCACGCGGCGGATCACGTACAACCGGCGTTCGAGCGCGTCCTGGTCGTCCACCCCGTCGCCGGCGGCCACGAAGAGCTGGCGGATGCAGGGGGCCGCAGCGCGGGCGATCGTGCCGCAGTGCTCCGGCACAACCGGCACGTCGCGCCAGCCGAGCACCCGCTGGCCCTCGTCGGCGACGGTGCGTTCGAGGAGGCGCTCGGCGCGCTCGCGCTGGGCGTCGTCGACCGGGAGGAAGCACACGGCCACGCCGTAGCGGCCCGGCTCGGGCAGCTCGAACGGCACCTCGTCGCGCAGGAGTCCGTGGGGGAGCTGCACCAGGATGCCCGCGCCGTCGCCTGTGTCGGCGTCCGCGCCCTCCGCGCCGCGGTGCTCCAGGTGCTCGAGGGCCCACAGCGCACGCGAGATGACCTCGTGCGAGGCGGGCGCGCCCAGCAGCGCCACGAATGCGACACCGCACGCGTCATGCTCGTAGGTGGGGTCGTAGAGTCCGCCCGGGGCCCGGACGTGGGTGGGTGCCATGCTGGGGTTCCTCGGCTTCCGCGCCCTCTCCGAGCGGACGCGCCACGGGGTGGGGAGCGGGAAATGATAGGGCGGCCGGGCCGCAAGCGCACGGCTTTGCCGAGCGCGCACCGGATCGGATACGTAAGGGTCTGGTAGTCGCTACTGTGCTCCGACCGGTGGCGGCGACGATTACGGTTCTCTCGCAGAAGGGCGGCACGGGCAAGACGACGACGGTCCGCACGCTCACGGACGCCTACCGGCGCGCCGGCCTGGCGGTGCTCTGCGTGGACCTCGACCCTCAGGGGAACCTCTCCGACTACTTCGACGTCCCAGCCGACGCCGCTCCCACGGTGGCCGACGTGCTGGCCGGCCAGGCGCGCGCGGCGGACGCCATCCACGACGACGTGCTGCCCGCCAACCTCGGCCTCGCTGAGGCCGAGGTGATCCTCGCCGGCAAGATGGGGCGCGAGCTGACGCTGAAGCGGGCACTGCGAGATGTCAAGCGCGGCTACGACCTCGTGATCGTGGACTGTCCGCCGTCGCTCGGCCTGCTCACCGTGAACGCTCTGGTGGCCGCGGACCACGCCCTGATCTCGAGCGAGGCGGAGTACTTCTCGCTCCAAGGGGTCGAGCAGGCGCTGGAGGTGGTGGAGCTTGCCAAGGAGTCTCTCCACCCGGACCTCGACTGGCTCGGAGTGGTGCTGAACATCGCCGACATGCGGCTCATACACGCGCGCGAGGCCCTGAAGTCCCTCCAAGAGCGCTTCGGCGACAAGGTGTTCGAGTCGGTCATCCGGCGCAGCGTGCGTTACGCCGAGTCCGCAGAGCGCGGCGTCTCGATCCTCGACTACGCACCGGACCTGGGCGCCGACTACCAGGCGCTGGCAGCGGAGGTCCTGGACCACCTGGACGGCTTCGAGGAGGCGCGGGAGCGGCTGAACGGCGCCTCGAGGTCGGCGTCGATCGCGTCTTCGTAGGCGATGGACACAGAGTTACTCTTCGAGCCGGCGACGGAGCTGGCGCGGCTCGTCAAGGCCGGCGAGGTCAGCGCCCGGGAGCTGACCGAGGCCGCGTTCGAGCGCATCGACGCCCTCGATGGCGAGCTGAACGCCTTCGTCCACCTGGATCCCGACGGCGCCCTCGCCATCGCGGATGGCATCGGGGCCGCCGACGAGCGCCCCTTCGCCGGCGTGCCGATCGCCGTCAAGGACACCGCGCCCGTGGCCGGGATGCCCTGTCGCCTCGGCTCCGACCTCTTCGGCGACTTCGTGCCCGCCCGCGACGCGTTCGCGGTGAGGCGGCTGCGGGATGCGGGCTTCGTGATCGTAGGCAAGACGAGCCTGCCCGAGTTCGGGATCCTGCCGGTGACCGAGCCCCGCCGCTTCGGCCCGACCCGCAACCCGTGGGACCGCGAGCGCACGCCGGGCGGCTCGTCCGGCGGCGCGGCCGCGGCGGTGGCCGCCGGGATGGTGCCGCTGGCGCACGGCTCAGACGGCGGCGGCTCGATCCGCATCCCCGCGGCCTGCTGCGGCCTCGTGGGGCTGAAGCCGGGCCGCGGGCGGATCTCGCGCGGGCCCGAGCAGGGCGACGACTTCCTCGTCCAGGATGGAGTTCTCACCCGCACCGTCGCCGACACCGCCGCCCTGCTCGACGTGCTGGGAGGCTACGAGCGGGGCGACTCCAGCTGGGCGCCGCCTCCTGCCGAGCCGTTCGCCCGGACGGCCGCGCGCGAGCCGGGGCGCCTGCGGATCGGCGTGACAACCGTCGCCGCGATCGATGCCGCCGTCGACCCGCTCTGCGAGCGCGCCGTCCGCGACGCCGCCGGCCTGCTCGAATCGCTCGGTCACGACGTGGAGACGGTCGATCCTCCGTGGGAGGGCCAGGAGCTTCTCCACGCGTTCACGCTCGTGTTCGGGACGCCGGTGGCGCTCGGAATGTGGTTCGGCGGCCAGGCCACGGGCCGCGAGCCGAGCGCCGAGCTGGTTGAGCCGCTCACCTGGACCATCTGGGAGGGCATCCGGCAGCGCGACCCGCTCGACTACCTGCTCGCGCGCACGCGGCTGACGGCCGCGACCAGGGAGATAGTCGCGGTCTGGGACGACTACGACGCGGTCCTCACCCCGGCGCTCGCCCAGCGCCCCGTGCGGATCGGCGAGATCGACTCCTGCAGCGAGGATCCCTGGGAGGACTTCCGCCGCTCCGGTCACTTCACCCCCTACACGGCGCTGTTCAACGTCACCGGCCAGCCCGCCGTGTCCCTGCCGCTCTTCCACGGCGACGACGGGCTGCCGCTTGCGGTGCAGCTCGCCGGGCGGCCCGCGGGCGAGGGAGAGCTGCTGGCGCTCGCCGCCCAGCTCGAGACGGCGTCGCCATGGGCGCACCGCCGCCCGGCTCAGAGCGCCACCACGAGCTCCCGGTCGCGGTCGTAGCTCAGCAGCGCGAGGGCCTCCTGCGGCTCGAGCCAGCGGACCTCGTCCACCTCGTCATTCGGCACGAACGGCGTCTCGTCGGCCACCTCCATCGCCCAGTAGCGCACCAGCTTCGGGCGCCCGCGCACCTCGTACTCGACCGCGGGCAGCTCGCGGACCAGGCGGCAGCGTAGGCCCGTCTCCTCCTCCACCTCGCGCAGGGCCGCGTCCTCGAAGGACTCGTCCGGGTCGAGCTTCCCCTTGGGAAGCGTCCAGTCGTCGTAGCGGGGACGGTGCACGACCGCCAGTCGGCCGTCGCGCAGGACCACCCCGCCGGCTGCGTGCACGGGCTTCATGAGAATTCACGCTATTGCACGATTGATGCGGACGGAACGTGGGTTCGGGCCTCCGGTTGGACGTCTCTACTACCGAGGAGGGGGAATGACTCGTTGGGGTTTGGGCGCCGCGCTCGCGGTGCTGCTCACACTTGCGTTCGCCGTATCCGCTTCGGCCGCCAGGCTCGACGCCTACAGCGTCAAGCTGAGTGGGGCCAAGCAGCTGCGAGTGCTGAAGGAACAAGGCTTCGACATCACCGAAGGCCAGCGCGACCGGTCGATCGAGATCGTGGGAACGCGCGGCCAGATCGCAAAGCTTCGGCGCTCTGGCGTCAGGGCCAAGCGGCTGCTCGACCGGCGCGGACGCCGCGCCAGCGGGATCGCGGCGGCCCAGGCATCTGGCGGATGGCAGGTCTGGCGGCCGTACGCCCGCACCGACGTACCCGTGTCGGGTCGGCGGGCAACCCCACGGCCAACATCAAGACCCAGCTGGAGAACCTGGCGGCCGAGCACCGGAACATCGCCGAGCTGCAGACGATCGGCAGGTCCTTGAATGGCGTGCCGATCTACGCGATGAAGGTGACGAAGAACGCACGCAAGACGCGCGACGGAACGCGCCCCGCGGTGCTCTACTCGAGCGTCCAGCACGCGCGCGAGTGGCTCGCCGGCGAGACCGGTCGCCGCACCCTGCGGATGTTCCTCGACAACTACGGCCGCAGCGGAACCGCGATCGGCACGGACGGCCAGCCGATCGAGGGTGTCAGCGCCCGCGAGGTCACACGGCTCGTCCAGACCCGCGAGCTGTGGTTCATCCTGATCGCGAACCCCGACGGCTACGACTACACACCCCGGCCAACCGCCTGTGGCGAAAGAACCTGCGGGACAACGACGGCAACGGGGTGCTCACGGGTCTCGACGGCGTGGACCTGAACCGGAACTTCCCGAGCAGGTGGAACTACGAGGACGAGGGGTCGAACACCGATTTCTCGAGCGAGACGTACCGCGGCACCGGTCCGGCGTCGGAGCCTGAGACCCAGGCGTTCCTCTCGCTGACCAGGCGGGTGGACTTCGCCTACAACAAGAACGACCACACGTTCGGGAAGCTCCTGCTCTGGCCGCCCGGCTGGCAGGTCGACACCCGGTACGCCGACGAGCCGCTGATGGAGGCGCTCGCGGGGGACGACGAGAACCCGGGCATCCCGGGCTTCGACCCCGAGGTGGGCGCCGAGCTCTACACCACCAACGGCGACACCAACGACCACCTGTACTCGGCGCACCGCACGATCTCGTACACGCCGAAGGCACGGGCGCGGCGAGCGGCAGCGGGTTCGTCTTCCAGGACGTGGAGGCGGACGTGCAGAAGGAGTTCGAGGACCACGTGCAGTTCGCGCTGGACCTCGCGCGGTCGGCCGACGACGTGACGCGCCCGGACAGCCACATCGGCAACGAGGCGCCGAACTTCGTGGTCGACAGCTTCGACGTCTCCCTACGGCGACCCGCAGACCGTGCAGGTCAACGCCCGCCGGGACCTCGGCAGGATCACGATGAAGTACCGCATCAACGGCGGCCGGGTGCACAGCACCTCCACCCGTGAGTGGAACGGTGGCAACCGCTACGGCGACGAAGGCGACTACTGGTACCACCGCGTGCGCGGTCAGGTTCGAGGATCCGACCCGGGCGACGAGGTGGAGGTCTGGTTCGAGTCGCAGCGGCGTGGCGACGACGACGATGACGACGACGACGATCGCCGCGCCCGGAGCAGCGATCGCCGCGGCGGTGCGGAGAGCGAGTCGTTCGAGTACACCGTGCGGTCCGACTCCAACGCCGACGTCCTCATCCTCGCGGTGGAGGACTACACCGGCGCGTCGACGGCTCCGGCGTATCCGGGCACTGAGGGTCCGTACTACCTCGGCTACTACACGGCGGCGCTCGACGCAAACAACGTCGACTACGACGTGTGGGACTACGACGCCGAGGGCCGCAAGGCGCCGGACCCGCTCGGAGTGCTGAGCCACTACGACGCGGTGATCTGGTACACCGGGAACGACCTGACAACCCGGAACCCGAACGTGGGCGGCGTGGCCGATCTCGAGGCGCACCGGACGATCACCGCGGTGCGTGACTTCGTCAACGAAGGCGGGCGTGTCGCGCTCACGGGCCACAGCGCCGGCCGGCAGTACGACCTGGTCGAATACCCGCAGGAGGGCTTCTCGCTCACGCAGTGCGACGGGAACCTGCAGACCACGAACGAGGGGAAGTGCCAGCCGCTGAGCAACGACTTCATCCAGTACTACCTGGGGTCGTACGTGCGCAGCGAGGGCGGCGGGCTCGATGCGAGCGGCAACCCGTTCCCGGTGAGCGGCCTCGTGCCGCCGCTGGCCGCATGGAATGCGACGCTCAACAATCCGGAGACCAGCGCCGGCAACCAGGCCGTCCGCGCCCCGGGCCTGGCGACGACCGGCAACTTCCTGGTCACGTCGAGCGTCCTTCCCCCGGCGACCTACCCGCAGTTCGCGAGCGAGCAGGTCGCCGATTGGCAGCTTCCCGGTGGGGCGGCGTTCGACCCGCATTCGGGCACGCAGTACATGTACTCCCAGAACTCCAACAGGGGGTACAAGCGGCTGAGGCGGCAGGTCGACATGCGGACCGCCAGCACGGGTGAGCTGTCGTTCTTCACCTCGTACAACACGGAGCTCGACTGGGACTTCGTGTTCGTGGAGGCGCAGACGGTCGACCCGGTGAGCGGCCAGGGCCGCGGCGACTGGACGACGTTGCCGGAGCGGGACGGGATCACGCACACGGAGCCAGGCTCGAGCTGCGCCAGCGGCTGGGGCGCCCAGCTCCACGCCCGGACGCTCAACTACCAGACGCACGTGCCGAACGGCCCAGGCGGCAACGACGACTCGTGCCTGTCCACTGGCACGACGGGTGAGTGGCACGCCGCCAGCGGCAACTCGGCGGGCTGGCAGGAGTGGAACCTCGACCTGTCCCGCTTCAACGGCGAGATCGTCGAGCTGTCCATCGTGTTCGCGACCGACTGGGGCACGCTGACCGTGCCGGGTGTATTGGTCGACGACGCGAAGGTGGTGCTCGACGGCGCCACGGTCCACGAGACGTCATTCGAGACCGACAACGGCGGCTGGGAGATCCCCGGGGCGCACCCGGAGGGTCCCTCGGTGAACGTGGACGACTGGATCCGGCGCGCCCGGATCCCGTTCGAGGACGCGGCGGTCACGAAGACCGAGTTCGGGCTGTACTTCGGGTTCGGCTTCGAGGGCGTCGACGGCGAGGCCAACAGGGTCGACCTCATGCGGAGGACGGTGGACTACCTGCTGGACTAGCCGACCCTGCACAGCGACGGAGTGACAGCGGGCCGCCTTCGGGCGGCCCGCCCCGTTTCGGGGGAGAAAGGAGACGGCTCAGGGCTTCCCCCTACATGCTCACTTCGATCCTCCTCCTCACCGCAGCCCTCCCGTTCGCACAGGCATGGAGCGAAACGGGGCTCATCTCGCGTGACGACGACTGGGCCGGCGTGGCCGGTGTGGTCGGGCATCGCGGCGACGGCCTGACCTCTGCACCGGGCGCGGATCCCCGCCTGGTGGTCGCGGACGGGTCGGGCACGCCGGTGGACGTGAACGCGAACGAGGTGGACCCGCGGGCGGTCGGGCTTGCCGCCGGGGTAACGGAGTTCGAGCTGCCGGACCCGGTGGTGGCACTCCAGGGATCGGCTACCGCGGCGGCACCGCATCTGGTGCTATCGCTTGACACGCGCGGGCGCTCCGGGGTGGCGGTCCGCTATCGGCTCCGCGACGTCGATCCGTCGTCGACCGCGAACGCCGTGCAGGCGGTCGCGCTGCAATACCGGATCGGCGAGGCCGGCCACTTCGTAGCGCTTCCGGGCGCGTTCGTCGCCGATGCGACCACCGGTCCTGGGCAGGCGACGCTGGTATCCCCGGTTAGCGCGGTGCTCCCGGCGGCGGCGGACGACAAGCCGCTGGTGCAGCTGCGGATCATCACGACCAACACAGTTGGGCAAGACGAGTGGGTGGGCGTGGACGACCTCGAGGTGGAGGCGAGCGGGCAGCTGTGCGGGCCGCCCGGGCCGGGGCCCTTGGCGCCTGGACCCGCGCCGCCCGGTCCTGGCCCGTCGCCGCCCTCACAGGGACCGTCGCCGCCGCAGGCCCCCTCCCCCGGCCCGCTGCCGCCCCCGGCCACCGTGCTCACCGGCCTCAGCCTCGCTCCGAGCACCTTCACGGCCGCCACGAAAGGCCCGACGGTCACCCGAACCGGCCGAGCGGGCACCGCGCTCAGATTCCGCCTGTCACGACCGGCCGCCGTCGAGTTCCGAGTCACGAGTTCGCGCCTTCCGGGCCCACCCACGCACCGGACGCTGAGCGTAGGTCAGGCACCGGCGGCCCACTGGGGACGCGTTCCCCTAGTCCAACGAGAGGTCGGCCGCTTCTCGGTCCGCGGCCACCGCGGCCTCAACCGGCTCCGCTTCAGCGGAAGGCTGCGCGGCCGCGCGCTTCCGTCCGGGTCGTACCGTTTGACCGCCCTCGCAATCGGACGAGACGGGCTGGTCTCTGGCCCGGAGAGCGTCGGCTTTCGAGTCGGGTGAGGGCCGTGGACCCCCGTTCCAAAGTGCTACCTTCATGTACATGAGCGAGTCGGTGGGCGTTGCGGAGCTGCGTCGCAACCTGAGCATCTACCTTCGGCGTGTCAGCCAGGGCGAGCGCCTGGTGGTCACCGACCGCAACCGGCCGATCGCAGAGCTCGGGCCTGCGCCGACGACGGGGCCCGACCTCGACCGGCTGATCGCCGCAGGCCGCGTGTCGCGCCCGCTTCGATCGAGCCTGCCCGAGCCGCTCGAGCTCGCCGGCGATCCGCGCTCGCTGAGCCGCGCGCTGCACGACGTTCGCGGCGATCGCTAGCTCGTGACCATCTTCTACGCGGATGCCTCCGCGCTCGTCAAGCTCGTCCACGACGAGCCGGAGTCCAAGGACCTGCGAGCGTTTCTCGCCGATGCGGATCTCGTCAGCAGCGACCTGATCCTGACCGAGATCCCGCGTGCGGTGCGCCGCGCTGCTGCCGACGATCCCGCGCTCCCGCTCGGGCTCCTGCTCGAGCGCGCCAACGCGCTGCTCGAGGCGGTCGCACTGCGCCCGCTCGACCGTGCGCTGCTCCTCGCGGCGGGAGCGCTCGACGAGCCCGCACTACGGGAGCTCGACGCGATCCACGTAGCTTGCGCGGTCGACCTCCACGCCGTCGACGCCTTCGTGACATACGACGAACGCCAAGCCGCGGCGGCGCGCCTCGCCGGCCTGAGGACGATGGCGCCGGGAATCAACGGCGGTCGGGACCGGCCGGCGACTACGCCACCGACTACAGCCTGAGGTTGCATGGTCGTCACGTACGTCGACGAGTTGTGCGCCGTTAGCCTCTACGTTTGACCCGAGGCTCATCAGCTTCGTCTAACCGTGCAGTACGAGGACGGCCAGGATGGCTGTGTCATCGCGCGTGTGCGGGAGCTTCCGGCCGCCATGAGCCAAGGCCGGACGCGTGAGGAAGCTCGCGACAACGTGCTCGACGCGCTCCAAGAGGGCTGTCGCGCCGTCCGGCTCTAGAGCACCCGCACGTCCGCACCCCCGGGTGAGAACGTCACCCGGCGCACGGCGCAGTCGGCCGCCTCCGTTCGCAGGCGCTCCACCAGCGATCCGGTCTGCTGCCAGTGGCACCAGAACAGCACGGTCGGGCCGGCGCCCGAGATCGTGGCCCCCACCGCTCCCAGCTCCGGCGCCCGGTCCACCAGGTCCATCGACTGCGGATACAGCGGCCGCCGGCGCGGCTGGTGCAGCAGGTCGCTCAGGCCGCGGCCGATCAGCGAGAAGTCGTCCTTCGCCAGGCCGAGCATCAGCAGTGACGCGTGGCCGACGTTGTGCACCGCCTCCGCCAGCGGCACCTGCTCCGGCATCGCCGCCCGCGCCTCTACCGTCGGCACCTCGTCGGGCGGGATCACCAGAACGCCCTCCAGGCCGGGCGCCGGATCGAAGCGCACCGGCTCGCCGTCGCCGGCGCAGATGACGAAGCCGCCCAGCAGCGCGGCGGCCACGTTGTCCGGGTGCCCCTCCAGCTCCGCCGCGTTCTGGAAGAGCGGCGCGTCCAGCTCGAAGATGTGGTCCGCGGCGCTGAGGCCTGCCACTATGGCCGCGGCGCTCGACCCGAGTCCCGCCGCCGGCGGGATGTCGGAGCGGATCGCGAACCGCATGCCGTCCGCCGGGTGGAGCCGCTCGAAGGCCCGCACGCACAGGTTGGTGCGGTCGAGCGGGACGCCTGGAAGATCGCACTCCACCGAAAACGAGCCGGTCTCCTCCACCTCCAGCTCGAACTCGATGGCGAGCGCGGCCGCGAGCACGTCGTAGCCGGGACCGAGATTGGCCGAGGAGGCCGGCACCCGGACGATGCGACGCCGGTTCATCGACCGCCGAGCACCGCCCTTTCCACGCCCTCGATGTCCGGCTCGCACGGCACCACCGAGTCGGCCCTGTTCATCGCCGTCTGCGGGTCCTTCAGCCCGTGCCCGGTAAGCACGCACACCACGCGGCCCTCCGCCCCGTAGCGCAGCAGCCCCGCCACGGAGGCCGCCGACGCCGGCTCGCAGAAAACCCCCTCGCGCGCCCCGAGCAGCGAGTAGGCGTCCAGGATCTCCGCGTCTGACACTGCCCGCACCTCACCGCGCGACGTCGTGAAAGCGTTCATGGCGTCCTCCCACCGCGCCGGGTTCCCGATGCGGATCGCCGACGCCACCGTCTCCGGCTCCTCCACCGGCGCGCCGTGCACCAGCGGCGCGGCGCCCTCGGCCTGATAGCCGTGCAGCCGCGGCGCCGTCTCGTACTCCTGAAAGCCCTTCCACCACGAGGTCACGTTGCCGGCGTTGCCGACCGGGATGCACAGCACGTCCGGCGCCTCGCCGAGCGAGTCGCACACCTCGAACGCGCCTGTCTTCTGCCCCTCGAGCCGGTAGTCGTTGACCGAGTTGACGAGCGAGATCGGGTGCCGGCGCGCCAGCTCGCGCACGAGCGAAAGGGCCTGGTCGAAGTTGCCGCGCAGCGCGATCACCCGCGCCCCATGCATCAGCGCCTGAGCCAGCTTGCCGGTCGCGATCTTCCCCTCGGGCACGATCACCGCGCCGCGCAGCCCCGCCCGCGCGGCATACGCGGCGGCGCTGGCAGCGGTGTTCCCGGTCGAGGCGCACACCACCGCCTCCGCCCCCTCGCCAACGGCGGCCGACACCGCCACCGTCATACCCCGGTCCTTGAACGAGCCGGTCGGGTTCGCGCCCTCGAGCTTGAGCCACACGTCGCACCCCGTCAGCTCCGAGAGGTGCCGCGCCTGCACCAGCGGGGTGTCCCCCTCCCCCATCGTCACGAGCGGGTCGACTGGCAGCCGGTCCCGGTAGCGCCAAAGGCTCAGAAGGTCTCCTCGATCACGCGGATCACCCGCGGTGGCTCCCGCACGAAGTCGAGCCGCGCGATCATCTGCACGGCGGCGCGGAACTTCGACTCGAGCACCGGGTGCATCACCATCACGAGCCGCGCCTCGTCGCCCAGGCCCTTCTGCACGACCGAGCGGATCGACACCCCCTGCAGCCCCAGGATCTCGGCCACCTGCGCAAGCACGCCCGGCCGGTCGGCCACCTCGAGGTGCATGTAGAAGGAGAACTCCACGTCCGTGACGATCGGCTGCTCCACCGCGGGCGGCGGCAGCGACGGCGGCGGGATCATCGCCGAGATCACGTCGCCCAACACGGCCGAAGCGGTCTGGATCCCGCCCGCGCCCGGCCCGCTCAGCGTGATCTCGGTGATCGCGGGCGATTCGATCGTGACCGCGTTGAACGCGCCGTTCACGCTCGCCAGAGGATGCTCGGCGTAGAGGAAGGCGGGATACACGTGCACGGCCACGGCGCCGTTCACGCGCTCGGCCGACCCCACCAGCTTCAGCGCCAGCCCCAGCTCGCGCGCGTAGGCGATGTCGTCCGGGGTGATCCGCTCTATCCCCTCGCAGCTCACCTGGTCGAGCCGCACGGGCGCGCTGAACGCGAGCCGCGCCAGGATCGCCATCTTGGCGGCGGCGTCCTTGCCGGTCACGTCCTCTGTCGGGTCGGCCTCGGCGTAGCCCAGTTCCTGCGCCTC
The DNA here is from genome assembly GCA_963733885.1 of uncultured Thermoleophilaceae bacterium. Classification (GTDB taxonomy): domain Bacteria; phylum Actinomycetota; class Thermoleophilia; order Solirubrobacterales; family Thermoleophilaceae; genus JACVRW01. The sequence goes on from CAVTES010000004.1 coordinate 583,416, forward strand.
CGCGAGCGCCTCCTCGTATGTGGCGCCGGTGGCCGCCATCTGGGTGAGGATGTAGTTGGTGGTGCCGTTGACGATGCCGTGCACGCGCTCGATGTGCGCCGCGGCGAGGGTCTCCGCCATCACGCGGATCGCGGGGACCACGCCAGCCACGGCCCCCTCGAAGCGCAGCTGCACGCCGCCGCTTCGCGCGGCATCCAACACCTCCTCGCCGTGCTGGGAGAGCAGCTGCTTGTTCGCGGTCACCACGTGCCGCCCCGCCTCCATGGCCCGCAGCACGTAGTCGCGCGCGGGATCGATGCCGCCCATGAGCTCGACGATCAGGTCGCTGCCGTCGAGTATCTCCTCGAAGTCGCCCCGGCTCCGCGTGAGCACGCCCGACAGCCGCGGGCGCATCCCCACCTCGGCCTCGATCGCGTCGGCGCGCTCCTCGACCAGCTTCGCGAACGACGAGCCGACGGTGCCGTGGCCGAGCAGGCCGATCCTGAACTCAGGCATCCCGGGCGGTCAGGTCGTTATAGGTCTCGCGCCGCACCATCACCCGCGCGTCCCCGTCCCTGCAGAAGACCACGGGGGGCCGCGGCAGCGCGTTGTAGTTGTTCGCCATGGCGTGTCCGTAGGCGCCGGTGGCGGGGATCACCAGCACGTCACCCGGCCGCGGGTCGTCGAGCTTCGCGTCGTGGACGAGAATGTCGCCCGACTCGCAGTGCATGCCCGCGATCGTGAACGCGTCCTCGCCACCGAAACGCGAGCCGATGTCCGCCTCGTAGCGGGCGTTGTACAGCATCGGGCGGAGGTTGTCGGACATCCCCCCGTCCACCGAGACGTAGGTGCGCACACCGGGGATCCGCTTCACGGTCCCCACCGTGTAGATGGTCACGCCGGCGTTCCCGACCAGCGAGCGGCCGGGTTCGCACAGCACCGTCACGTCGTCCGGGGCACGGCGAAGCAGTGCATCCACGTACTCGTCGATCGAGGGAGGCCGGTCCTCGGCCGTGTAGGCGATCCCGAGGCCGCCGCCCAGGTTGAGCAGCGGCCAGTCGCCCATTCCGGCGAGCACCCCCACAAGCCGCTCGAACCCCTCGAGCTCGAACACCTGCGACCCGATGTGGGCGTGCAGCCCGCCCAGCTCTATCCCGGCGTCGCGGCACGCGTCAACCGCGCGCGGCACGTCGTCGAGCCCGAAGCCGAACTTCGAGTCCTCCTGCCCGGTCTGGATGTAGGAGTGCGTGGCGGGCCGGATGCCGGGCGTCACCCGCAGCATCGCCCGCGGGCCGCGCCCGCGCAGCCGCTCGATCTCGTCGAACGAGTCGACCACGATGCGGCCCACGCCCGAGCTGAGCGCTAGATCGAGCTCCGCCGGCGTCTTGTTGTTGCCGTGCATGTAGATGCGTCGCGGTTCCACGCCGCCCGCCAGGGCGTGGTGCAGCTCGCCGCCGCTCGCCACGTCCGCCGACAGCCCCTCCTCGGCGAACAGCCGGAACGCGGCCGTGGCCGGGAACGCCTTGCCCGCGTAGATCACCTCGAAGCGCTCGCGCCGGGCGCGAAACGCCTCCAGGTATGAGCGCGCCCGCGCGCGCATGTCGTCCTCCGCGTACACGTAGGCGGGCGTGCCGAACTCGCGCGCGAGCTCCACGACGTCGCACCCGCCCACCTCGAGGCGGCCCTGCCCGTTCAGGCGTGAGCCGAGGGGATAGACATGGGAGACCGCCACCGCCGCCATTCGGCGGCGATTATTGCGTTCATGAAGCATCCCGTCCCCGCCCCTCCCGAGCTCGGCGAGCTCGACGGCCTCTCCTACGCCCTCTTCCTGCCGGACTCGGAACCGCGGGCCGGGGTGGTGATCCTGCACGGCGCCGGCTCGGCAAAGGAATCCCACTTCGACTTCGCGCGCGGCTGCCGTGCCGACGGAATAGCGGCGCTCGCCTTTGACGCCCGCGGCCACGGCCGCTCGGACGGCCGCTTCGGTCCCGCGGCGGTGGACGACGTGCTCGCGATGGTCGAAATGCTGCGCGAGCACGCCGGCCGCGTCGCGCTGCGAGGGTCGAGCATGGGCGGCTTTCAGGCGATCCACGCCGCGGCGCGCGATCCCTCGCTGTGCGCGGTGGTGGGGATCTGCCCCGCGCCCGAGGACTCGCTGCTCCGTATGTTGGGCTCGGACGAACCGCTCCGCTTCGAGTGTGATGTGCCCGCGACCGAGGGCTGGCTGCGGTCGGCCGACCTGTTCGAGGCTGCAGGCAGCCTCGGGCCGGAGACCGCGCTCTTGTTGATGCATGCGCGCGGCGACGAGCAGATTCCCTGGACCGTGAGCGAGAGCCTCCATGCGGCGGCACACGAGCCGAAGCGCCTGCTGATACTGCCCGGCGGCCACCACCGCTCCCTCCAGCACGACCTCGAGCTCCAGGCGCTCTCGCGCCGGTTCATCCTCGAGGCGGCCGGCGGCTAGATCCCCTACGGCGGGGGCACGCCGCCTGGGAGACCGCCGGTGGCGCCCGTCACACCCTCGGTCACGCCGTCGACGGTGCCCGTCACGCCGTTGACGGTCTCGTCGATCACCGGCGCCGTCTCCTCCACCGCGCCGCCCACCGTCTCTCCGGCCCCGGCGATCGGCTCCTCGGCCGGTGGCGCGACCTCGCCCACCGTCTGGCCGACGCCGCCGGCCGTCTGCTCCACCGCGCCGCCAACGTCCTCGGCCGCGCCGCCCACGTTCGGGACGGACGGCGTCCCGCCTAGGTGCGGCGCCTGGGCCGGGAGCCGCGGCAAGCCGCCGCCTCCGCCTCTGTGACCGCCGCCCCCGTCCACGCTCTCGCCGGCTGCGGCCGAACCGCCGCCGGGAGCCCCGCCCACCAGGCTACTGGCGACTCCGCGGGCGCTTCGATCGCTCCTGACCCTTCCCGCCGTGCGGCGCCGGTCGCGGCGCCGCGCCCGGCCGCGATCGCGGTCGCGCCGGGCCGAAGCCCTCCCCGCCCAGCCCGCCGAGCGCAGCGGAGAGCGAGCCGCACGGGAGGCCTCCCCGGGGTGGGTCACGTCGAGCCGGTCGAGGCCGTCGTTGCTCGCCTCGCCGGGCGCGCCACGGAATGCGACGATGGCGCTGCCCACCATCAGGAGCAGCAGGAACGACCCGATCAGGACCCCGGACGTGCCGAGGCCGGCGATGTAAGCCCTGGTGGCCTTCACTTGTTGGAGGTGGAGTACTCCCGCTGGGGGGTCGGCTGAAAAAGCCTGCAATGTGCGTACCCGGGGACGGCTTGTTCATGAACCTCACTGAGAATGATTCTCGTTAGGCTCTCCACGTGCCCTCGCCGCTGGACCTCGCCGACTTCCCGTTCCTCCGCGAGGCCCTGTTCGAGGTCGTCCTCCTCGGTGTCGCGGGCGGGCTGCTCAGCGCATGGGTCGTGTTGCGGCGGCTCGCCTTCTTCTCGCACGCGGCAGGATCGGCGACCTTCCCCGGGCTGGTGGCGGCCGACGCATCCGGGGTGAGTCCGACGCTCGCAGGCCTGGCAGTCGCGCTCGGGTACGCCGGTGGTGTGGAGCGCGCCGGTCGCGCCGGCCGCGAGCCCGGCGAGGCCACGGCCCTGCTGCTTGTGGCGGCGCTGGCTGGCGGCGTGGTGCTCGCGAGCGACGTGTTCGAGTCGGGCGCCGCGGTCGACCGCCTGCTGTTCGGCACCTTGCTCGGGCTGGGGCCCGCGGACCTCGCCCTGTCGGCCGCCGCCGCGCTGCTGGCGGCGGTCGCGACAGCGACGCTTGGCAGGACTTGGGCCGCGATCGCCTTCGACCCCGACTCGGCGCCCGCCCTCGGCCTGCCCGCCCGCACCGCCGACCTGCTGCTGTTGGCCCTCGTGGCGGTGGCCGCCGTGGCGGCGATCCCCGCCGTCGGAGCACTGCTCGTGGCCGCCGTCTACGTGCTGCCCGGGGCGGCGGCGAGGCTCCTGTCGCGGACCGTGCCGGCGCTGCTCGCCTGGTCCGTCGCGCTGGCGCTCGCGGAGGGCGTGGCCGGCCTCTACGTGGCCTACTGGCTCGACCTGCCCCCCGGCCCCCCGGTTGCGGTGCTGGGAGCAGCCGTGTATGCGGCGCTCGCGTTGGGCGCGGCCGCCCGATGACCGCGCCCGCCATCCTCGTGGAGGATCTGTCGGCCGGCTACGGCGGCGCGCCGGTGCTGCGCGAGGTCTCCTTCGAGGTCGCGGAGGGGCGCATCGTGTGCGTGCTCGGCCCAAACGGCGGCGGCAAGACCACGCTGTTCCGAGCGCTGTTAGGAGAGCTTCAGCCCGCCGCCGGAGCGGTTCATGTGGCCGGGCGGCCCGCGTATGTCGCGCAAACCGAGCGCACAAGGCTCGACTTCCCGGTGAACGCGTTCGACGTGGCCCTCATGGGCACCGTCGCCCACGGCCGCTGGTGGCTGCCGCCCCGGCGGGCGGACCGCGCCGCCGCGCGTGCCGCCCTGGACCGCGTGGGCCTGGCGGACCAGGCCGGCACGCCCTTCGGCGAGCTGTCCGGGGGCCAGCGCCAGCGCGCTCTTCTCGCCCGGGCGCTCGTCCAGGACGCCCGCGTGCTGCTCCTCGACGAGCCGCTCTCGGGCGTCGACCCCGCCAGCGCCACCCTGATCGACCGGCTCTTCGCGGAGCTGCGCGGCGAGGACCGCACCCTGCTCGTGTCGAGCCACGATGTGGAGAGCGCCCGGGCCTTCGACCTGGTCCTCTGCCTGCACGGACGCCAGGTCGCCTTCGGACCGCCGGGCGAGGTGCTCCATCGCGCCACGCTCGAGGCCACCTACGGCCGCGAGCTGATCGTGCTCGACGACGCGGGACCGGCCCGCGCGGTCACGGTCCAGCACCACGAGCACGGGCACGGACATCAGGAGGGGCGATGAGCGGCATCGAGCTACGGGCGATGCTCGAGCTGGTCCTGGCCGGCGGCTTCTGCGGCGCGCTCGGCTTCTGGGTGGTGACCGAGCGCCTGGCGTACAGCGCCGAGTCCCTGTCACACGGCCTCCTGCCCGGGCTCGTGCTTGCCGGGCTCGCGGATGCTCCGTTCCTGCTGGGCGCCGCCGGCGGCGCCGTCGTGGCCTCCGCGCTGATCGCCCTCGCCGCGCGCGACCCCCGCGCCGGGACCGACACGGGCACCGCCGTCGCGGTCACCGGGCTGGTCGGCCTGGGCTCGCTGCTCGCTCTGGCGCCCGAGGCGCCGCAGCGCCTCGAGGAGCTCTTGTTCGGCGACCCGCTGGGGGTCACGACCGGCGACCTGGTGGCCGCCGCCGTACTGCTTGCCGTGGGCGGCGCCGCCCTCGCGGCGCTCCACCGGCCGCTTGTGGCGAGCTCGTTCGACCCTGGGGGCGCGGCGGCGCTTGGCCTCCGCCCCGCCCTGGTCCGCTTCGTGCTGCTCGCGCTGATGGCGGCGGCGATCGCCGTGACGGTCCAAGGGCTCGGGGCGCTGCTCGTGCTGGCGGTGCTGGTCGCACCCGCGGTGGCGGTCCGCGGGCACGTTCGCGCGCCCGGAGCCGCGATGCTCGCCGGGGCAGTGGTGGCCGCCCTTGCGGGCATCGCCGGCATACAGCTCTCGTCGTTGGCCGGCATGGCGGCCGGGGCCTCGGTGGCGCTCGTCCTGTGCGCGGCGGCGGCCACGGGGGCGCTGGTGCGGGTCCGATAGAGGTCCCGGCTCAGGCGGCCCGGGACTGCACGATACGAACTAGACCGTGGCCGGCCTCGGGGCCCCGCGGCGAGCCAGCAGGAGCGCCGCGCCGCCCGCCACCATCGCGAGACTCACAAGCTGGGGCAGCGTCAAGCCCGCCGCGACCGAGTCGTTGCGGCGGATGAACTCAACCAGGAAGCGCTCCGCGCCCGCGAGGATCAGGTAGAGGCCGAACAGAACGCCCGGCGCGAAGCGGTCTCGCAGCCGCCAGAGGACCACCGCGGCGAGGCCCATCGCAAGCGTCTCGTAGACGGGGGTGGGGTGCACCTCGTCCTCGGTCGGCACCGTGCCCTCCGGGTAGGCCATCGCCCAGGGCAGGTCCGAGGGCTCGCCGTAGTCGCCGTCGCCCGATACCTGGCAGCCCACGCGGCCCACGGCGTAGCCGATCGCCAGCGGCACGGCGCAGGTGTCGAGCATCTGCAGCCCGAGCCAGCCGCGCCAGCGCGCCCACAGGCACACCCCGAGCGTGCCCCCGACCAGGCCTCCGAACCACACCAGCCCGGAGCCCGAGAAGAGGTTCCCGAGCAGGTCGCCCGAAACGTCGTCCCAGTTCTGAATCACGTAGTCGAGCCGCGAGCCGACCAGCCCGCCGATCAGGGCGGCGAAGACCAGCTCGTAGGTCCAGTCGGGCGGCTTGCCGAGCTCGCGCAGGCGGCGGGCGATCACCGCGCCCGAGGCGAGGAATCCGAGCGCGAAGCAGATGCCGAACGTCTGGAGCTCGATGGGGCCGAGGTCGATCTCTGGCTGCATTCCGGGGCGCAGGGTAGCCGTCGCTCTGTCCACACTACGATTGAGGGTCGATGCGAGGAGCGGTGCTCGCGATGGTGCTCTGCGCGGCGCCGCTTCTGGCCGGCCCCCCGCAGGCGGCCGGGGATCTCCCGGAACGCCAGGCGTTGCGAGCCGCCCTGCAGCTCCAGGCCGGCGCGGCGGGCGCGCGGCAGGTGGTGCCGCTTCCGCTCCCCGACCTGCGCGCCGGGCGCGCCACGCCGGCCTCCACGCGGTCCGAGCTGACCCTGATCTCGCGCGGCCGCGGCCCGCAGCGGGTGCTGGTCGGCGTGACGAGGCACTCGGCGCTGCCGCGTGTGAAACGTGTCCTCGCGCGGCTCGGCGCCGAGCCGGAGGCGTTCGAGCCGATCGGCGTGCTGGCGGCCACCGCGCCGTCCGGGGCGGCGCTCGCGCGCTCTCTCGGCGGCGACTCGCGCGTCGCCTACATCGAGCGTGACACCGAGCTGCAGATCGCGGCGGACCCGCTCGACGCGGTCGATCCGGTTACCCGGCTCAAGTACACGTGGTTCTACGACGAGGTGCGCGCGGCCGACGCCCTCGCCGCGGCGGGCGGCGGATCGCGGCGCTCCATCGCCGTGATGGACACGGGGCTCGACCTGACCCACCCGGAGATCGCAGGACGCATCACGCACACCTTCGACACCGAGACGCGAGGCACGGACGTGTTCGACGCCGTCGGCCACGGGACGTTCGTGACCAGCCTGATCGCGGGGATCGACGGCAACGGCATCGGCGGCAAGGGCGTGGCGGGCAACACGCCCGTGCTCGCGATCCGCGCTTCCCAGGACGGCGGCTTCTACGAGCGGGACCTGCTGCGCGGCATCGCGTTCGCGATCCGGCGCGGCGCCGACGTTCTCAACCTGAGCCTGGCCGGTGACAGCCTGGACGAGTCCGTCGCGCGCGCCCTTACGGGCGCCTTCTTCAACGACGTTCTCCCGATCGCCGCCTCGGGCAACCGGGGGAAGCACGGGAACCCGCCGCAGTGGCCCGCCGCCCTCGTAGGCGGGCGCCGCGGCAGACCCGGCATAGGCCTGTCGGTCGCCGCGACCCGACCGAACGGATCGGTGGCCCGCTTCTCCACGCACAACAGGTTCGTGAGCCTGGCCGCGCCGGGGGCCGGCCGGTCCGGGTGCGCCCATGGCGTTCTCGCCGCGCTGCCCGCCGGCCGCGGCACCGACTGGGACGATCCGCGCTCCTGCTCGCGCCTTGTGAGCGACCCGAGCGGAGCGCGCTTCGCCTACGCCGAGGGAACGAGCTTCGCCGCCCCGATCGCGTCGGGCATCGCCGCGCTCGCGTGGCAGGTCGAGCCGAGGCTCGCCTCCGAGCAGGTCGCCCAGGTGCTGACCCGCTCGGCGCGCCAGACCCGCGGCAGGGGCTGGAACGAGTTCACGGGCGCCGGCGTGGTCGACGGCCGCGCCGCCGCGGCGCTGGCCCGCAAGTACGACGTGACCGCCCCGCGGGCGAAGGCCTCGGCCTCGCGGGCTGGGGCAAGGGTGAACGTGAGCCTGGGGCGCGTCAGGGACCGTACGGAGCGCGGCCGGGAGCTCGCCGGACGGGTCACGTACAACCTGCTCGTCTCACGGGACGGCGGAGGTGACTACGACACCGTGGTCAGGCGCCGGCGGCCATTCCGTCACTCCGTCGCGCTGCGCGGCACGCGTGTCAACGTGATCGTCGCCACCACCTGTGACCGAAACGGCAACTGCGGGATCAGGCGGCTGGGACGCTTCAGGCCCTGAGCGCGTCAATGCGCGTGGCCGTGCTCGCTCGCGGCCAGCCGCTCCGGCGGCTCGCGCAGCGCAAGCTGCGCGGCCAGTGCGGTGGTCACCGGCACCGCGGCGATCAGCCCGATCGATCCGACGAGCGTAGCCACCACCTCCTTGGCCACGACCTCGAGCCCGAACGCCTCGCCGAGGCCGAGGTCCGCCGAGCTGAATATGAGCAGCACCGGCAGCGAGGCGCCGACGTAGGCCAGTACGAGCGTGTTGACCGTCGCGCTGACGTGGTCGCGGCCCACCCGCAGCGCCCGCCCGAACAGCTCGCGGAATCCGAGCTCCGGCGCCGCGGCGCGCAGCGCGAGGACGGTGGAGGCCTGACTCACCGTGACGTCGTCGAGCACGCCGAGGGCGCCGATCACCATGCCGGCCAGTAGCAGCCCCTGGAGCGACAGGCCGGCGCCGCTCACCTGGAGGAAGATCGCCTCCTCGCTCGAGAAGCCGGTGAGGTGGGCCGCCTCGGTGAACACGGACGCGAGCAGCGCGATCAGCAGCAGGCTCGCGGCGGTGCCGAGCAGAGCGGCGAGGCTCTTCGAACCGCGGCCGTGCGCCAGCGGGATCGTGACCAGTGCCGCTGCGAGCGACCCCACCACGGCCACCGCCAGAGGCGGTTCGCCGTCGAGGATGGCCGGCACCACGAACACGAGCACCACGGCCAGGGTCACGCCGAGCCCGAGCAGCGAGAGCGCCCCGCGCAGCCGGGCGAAGACCAGCACCGCGAGCACAAAGATCAGCGCGAGCACGAGCATCGGCGTGCGGCGCTCGAAGTCCACCAGCGTGTAGCCGGTGCCGGCCACGGCCGGCGCTCCGGGCGGCGGCTCGGGAGCCTCGGCCACCTTTATCTCGTCGCCGGGATCGACATCCGGGTCGAGCCCGGTGGCGCCGAGCTGGAGCTGGATGCGCCGGCCGGCATCGGGACCGGTCTCGAGGCGGGCGGTCACGGACTGGCAGCGCTGCTCTCCGAAGCCCGGACAGGTGGTCTCCTCGACCTCGGTCACCTCGGCCCGCTGGGTGTCGACCGCGATCCCGGCGCCGATGCGCGCCTCGGGGTCCCCCGGCCACAGGATCGCGAGGCCGGCGGCGGTGCCCAGGGCCAGCACTGCAACGATCGCCGTGAAGAGGCGGCTCACGCCGCTACCGCATTAGAGGTAGCCCATCGGATCGACCGGCGACCCGCCTGAGCGCGTCTCGAAGTGCAGGTGATCGCCGAAGCAGTGGCCGGTGCAGCCCACGTAGCCGATCACCTGGCCCTGCCCGACCGAGGCGCCGTTCGAGGTGGCGAAGCTCGACTGGTGCGCGTAGCAGGTGGACAGGCTGCCGGTGTGCTGAATGCACGTGTAGTTACCGTAGCCGCCGACCCAGCCCATCAGCACCACGCGGCCGCCGGCCGCCGCGCGGATCGGCGTGCCGCTGCCCACGGCGATGTCCACGCCGGCGTGCAGGCGCCCCCAGCGCATGCCATAGGGCGAGACCACCGGGCCGTTGACAGGCCAGACGAGCTGGCCGCTCCCCTGCACGATCGGGCCGGCCGCGGGGCCCGCCAGCGCCGCCTGCACCCGCGCCTGCTCGGCCTCGAGCGCCCTGAGGTCGCCCTCGAGCGCGATGCGGCTGTCGCGCACCTGCGCCAGCGCCCCGCGCTTGTCGGCGCGCGCCGCGGCGAGCTGGTCGCGCGAAGAGACGAGCTGGCTCTGGGCGGCGGCGATCTGGTCGCGCTCCGCCAAGATCCGCTCAGCGGCGAGCTGCTCCTGCTCCTCGAGCTCGGCGAGCTGGACGGCCTGGTCCTGGGCCTGGTCTCGGAGGTCGCGAACGCGGTCGGTGATGTGCCGGTCCTGCTCGGAGATTCGCTCGAGGAACTCGGCCCGTTCGAGCAGGTCCCCGAAGCCGTCCGACTCCAGGACCACGGTGAGGGCGTCGGGGCTGTCCGACTTGTAGATCTCCACCAGCCGGGTGGCGAGCACGCGGCGGGCCCGGTCCAGCTCCCGGCGCAGGCGCTCGAGGCGATCGCGGGCCTGCTCGAGCCGGTCGCGCACCTCGAGCAGCTCCGCCTGCTGGCGGTCGAGGCTCGCCTGCGCCCGCTCGAGGCGTCGCTCGGTCGCGTTGATCTCCCCCTGCAGGGTCTCGATGCGGTTGCTGAACTGCTGGATCGTCGTGGAGAGGACGCCTTCCTTGTGTCGCGCCGCGGCGATCTGCTCGCGCTTCTTCTCGATGCGCTGCGGGATCGGCGCAGAAAGGCCGGGTAGCGGCAGCGCGAGGTAGGCCGCGAGGGCCAGCGTTATGGGCAACCAGAAGGTCTTCCTCATCGTCTCGGCGCGGTAGTTCCCCCGGTTTCCTTGCGTTATGCAGGGAAATTCAGCGCACCGAGGCGGTGACTCTACCAGCGGTCGTCGCGCTCGAGAGCCGGTTTCCGGCCCCTGCAAGAGAGCCTGCACGACTCACTAGAATTGATGCTCATGGCTGCTCAACAGAGGGCGATCTTCCCCCGCGACACCGGCCTTCAGATCCGGATGCTGGTCACGCTGTTCCTGCTCGGGCTGCTCTACGTGGCCCTGATAGGCGCGCTGCTGGCGGCGGGCACAGGCCTGATCCTGATGGTCGTGATCATCGGCGCGCTCAGCTTCGCCCAGCTGTTCTTCTCGGACAGGCTGGCGCTGGCTGCGATGGGTGCCAGGGAGGTCTCGCCCGAGGAGGCGCCCGGCCTCCACGGGATGATCGAACGGCTCTGCATACAGGCCGACCTGCCCAAGCCGAAGATCGCCGTCGCCGACACGCACATGCCGAACGCGTTCGCGCTTGGCCGCTCGCAGAAGAGCGCCACCGTCGCGTGCACCACCGGCATCATGCAGACGCTCTCGCCGAGCGAGCTCGAGGGCGTCATGGCACACGAGCTTTCCCATGTGAAGCACCGCGACGTGCTGATCATGACCATCGCCAGCTTCTTCGCCTCGATCGCCGCGCTGATCCTGCAGTTCGGCTTCTTCTTCGGCGGCGGTGACGACGAGAACCCGAGCATCCTGATCGTGCTGCTGGTCTCGTTCGTCGTCTACATCGTGTCCTTCTTCCTGATGCTCGCGCTGTCGCGCTACCGCGAGTTCGCGGCCGACCGCGGCGCGGCGATCATCACCGGCCGGCCGAGCGCGCTCTCGTCGGCGCTGGTGAAGATCTCAAGCGCGATGCAGACGGTCCCGACGCAGGACCTGCGCCAGGCCGAGCGCCTGAACGCCTTCTTCATCGTCCCGGCGAGCGTCAAGGGCACGGTCCAGACCCTCTTCTCGACGCACCCGCCGATGGAGAAGCGGATCGAGCGGCTGCAGCAGCTCGAGTCCTCGCTCCAGCGGGGCATCGCCGCCTAGCCACGTGGGCTTTCTCGACGCGCTGCTCGGCGGGCGGGGCAAGAAGGTCAAGGGCGCGGCGCCGGACCGGCTGTTCGCGATGACGACCGCGAATGTGACGCTCGAGACCGGGCTGGGCCTCAAGCACAGGGAGACCGCCGGGATCGTCTTCCAGCCGCTTGCCACGGCCGACTTCGACCGGATCCTGGCCGACACCGAGGAGCTGCTGCGCGGCACCACGGAGGAGACGGGCACTGAGCTGCGCTCCCACGAGGACGAGTACGGCTACCGCTGGCTGATCCTGCGCGACCCGGACTTCGACGACCTGGTGGTGGCGCTCAACACCATCTCGTCGGCGCTCCAGGGGGAGGGCTATGGCGACCGCCTGCTGTGCGCGGTGTTTGCCTTCGAGGAGAAGGAACGCCCGCTCTACTTCATCTACAACTTCAAGCGCGGCAAGTACTACCCGTTCGTGCCGGCGAAGGGCGACCAGGCCCGCGACAACGAGCGCGAGCTGCGTCTGCAGTCCCAAGTGGGAAACGAGCTGCCGTTCGAGGAGGACGTGTCGCGCTGGTTCCCGCTCTGGGAGATCCCGCTGTAGGGATTTGCCGCTCTATGAGCGGCTTCTTGCCGCCTCGCGTCCGCCGAAAGGTACGAGAGAGGTACGAGCTTTTGCGGGCGGCGCCGATCACGGCATCCGCCGGCTCCCGTTTGGCTGGGTCGAACTCGTCGAAGAGGTGGCCGTAGTCGCGTAGGCACGTCTGCGGCGAGTGACCGGCCTGCCGTGCGACATCGAGTATCGATTGGCCCTCGTGGATCAGCAGCGAGACGAACGAGTGGCGCAGGTCGTATGCCCGCGCGTTCGGCAGCCCCACCGCGAGCTTGGCGGCTCTGAACGGGCCCTGGGCCCAGCGGTTCCACTGGCCCTCGGTGAGGGTCCCGTCCGGCGATTCGCCGGGGAACACAATGCCTTCCGGATCGGGGCGGCCCTGCGCGAGCCGCCACTCGGCTAGGTCCTGGGCGAGCGGTGAGAGCAGCCGCACGGTCCGCTCGGCGCCGGTCTTGGTCCCTTTCGGCCCATCGAACTAGCGCCGGTCACAGCGATGGTGCGCTCTCCGACTCGGTCCCATGTCAGCGCGAGGGCTTCTCCGGGTCGTAGCCCCGAGTAGGCGAGCACGGACACAAGCGTGGCGCCGCGGAGTCGGCCGTCGACGAGGAGGTACTGACGAAGCTGCTCGACCTGGGCCCGAGCGATGGGACGGATCACGATCCGCCGTCGGGCTCTCGGCTTGTGTGCCACCCGCATGTCGCGACCTGGTTGCGTGGATCGCGATGCTGACTACGGAACGGCCTCCACGCCGCTGCGTCCCTCAGTCGCGAGGAAGCGCTCGATCTCGGCGACGACGGTGGCTGGGTCGTCGAACCACGCGTTGTGGCCTGCCCCGCGAACTCGAACGAGGCGAAGGTTCGGATTCGTCGCGACGAGAGCCTCAGCTTCCTCCGGCGATCCGAAGGCGTCGTGTTCGGGCCAGACGAGAAGCGTCGGCATCGTCAACGCTCGCCAACGCTGGCCGAGGATCAGCTCGCGTCGGTACCCGAGGCGGCGCCAATCGGCGATACACGCAATCAAGCTGAGCATGCTCTCGACGTTTCGTCGCTCGTTGGCGACGTCGACGTCGAGCACGAGGTCATCGACTCGCTCGGGATGCTCGACGATGACCTGACCCCAGAACTTCCGCATCCCGTCACGGGTCGCTCTCGAAAAGAAGTGCCTGCCAAGCCGCTCGCCGATGAGCGGGAAGCCGAGCGGAAGCATCGAGAGGGGCGGCCTTCGCTTGATCCCGAACGGTGCGCCGACGAGCGCAAGGCGCGACACGCGGCTGGGAGCGTCGATCGCGAAGGCGACGGACAAGAACGCGCCCATCGAGTTGGCGACCACGTCGACGGTCGCGAGGTCGAGCGCATCCACGATGTCTCGCAGGAACGTCCGGCCGTGGTCGAGCAGGTCGACGCCGCGGTAGTCGAACGGATCGGCCATCCCGTGACCCGGCCGGTCGACTGCGAGCACGCGGTGGGCCTCCGCGAGCGCCGCGAGTATCGGCACCACCTCGTACGCGCCGCCCAACCCACCGTGGATATACAGGAGCGGCGGCCCGCTGCCGAGCTCGAAGAGCTGGGTCTCGCCCTGCGACCAGCGAATCCGGCGGACGCGCGTGTCAGGTGCGAACCCGGCGAGCAACGCGGCCTGCGCCTTCTCGAGCTCTCGATCCAGCTCTGACTCCACACAGGTGAGGATCGCTGCGCACGAGGCACGCAGCATCGGTGCGAATACCTATCCGGGTACGGATTTGCGGGTCTGCTCGCGCAGCGTGTACGCGGCCACCTCGGCTCGGTTCCGTAAGCCGAGCTTCCCCAGGATGCTCGCCACGTGGTGCTCGGCCGTTCGCCGGCTGATGTAGAGCCGCTTCGCGATCTCGGCGTTCGAGCATCCTTCGGCCAGGAGCGTCAAGACTTCAGTCTCGCGCTTCGTCAGCGGCCCGTACCCCTTCGGGAACGTCCGCGCCGGGGCTCCGAGCTCTCGCAGTATGGCCGCCGCCGCATCGGCGTCCCGGGCTGCGCCAAGACGCTCGAGCGTCTCAACGCGTGCCGCGCCTCTTCGACCGCTGCTGCCGGCGCGTGCGAGGCGAGCGCGCGCGCGAGCGCGACCCGGGCCTGCGCGCCTTCAAGGGCCAGACCGAGCCCGGAGAACAGCTCCAGGGCCGCTTGGAAGTCCGCCCGCGCTTGCGGGTCTCCTCGAGCGGCTCGGACCGTGCCCCCGGCGAGCTTGGCGAGGGCGCGCGTCCGGTCGTCTCCGCGGTCGACTGCAAGACCGGCCAGCTGGTCAAGCGTCTGTTCCGCGGCCGCGAGGTCGCCGCGTGCGAGCTCCACCTCGACGAGCAACGCGAGCACGGCCGCGCAATCCGGATCGGATGGCGGCGTGCTCTCGAGGCACAAGCGGCCGAGGTCCCATGCCAGGGCAAGGTCGCCGCGCGCCAACGCGATCCTCACGAGTGACCACTTGGCGCTCGCGTGCCAGTCAAGGCCTTCCAGCAGACGTTCGGCCTCCTCGAATCGGCCCTGCCGAACGCGCAGGTCCGCGAGCCGAAGCAGCGCGAAGAGTTGGGACGCCCAGTAGCCCGTCTCGAAGATCCGGATCGCGGCCAGCAGCTCCCGCTCCGCCTCTTCCCAGCGGCCGAGCGCGACCAGAATCCCGCCGTAGTGCGTCCGGCAGGTCGGCGGCACAAAGTCGCCCCACGCCTCGAAGCGAGTCGCGGCGGCGAGCCACAGCTCTGCGCGTCTCACGTCGGTCGCCCGTTCGCAGGCGGTCAACAGCCTGCAGTAGATCTCGCCGACGGGGCCGACACGCACGACCTCTCCCGAAGCGACCGCCGCCATTGCCTGATCAAGCAGCGTCATCCCTTCGGTGACGCGCCCCGAGGCGACGTACGCCTCACCGAGCAGCGCCATCGCATCGAACTCGAGGTCCCTGTCGCCGTACCGCCTCGCGATCGCGATCGCTGCCGTCGCGAACTGCTCGCGCTCTGATGCATCGGAGGTCCACGGAGCTCGGTCGAGCATCAGCCACCCGTGCGCCGCAGACTCATCGACCCCCTCCAGCACGCTCTCCGCCCGCGCCATCCACCCGTTGGCCGCGGCCACGTTGCCGTGTACGGACACATGCAGAAACGCGAGCCAGCGTGCCAGCTCGGCGGCCTCCGCCCGCAGGCCACGCCGCTCGTATTCGGCAAACGCGCGCTCCTTTAGCTCGATCGCCCGCGCATGCTCGCCCCCGAACTGAAGCGCCTCTCCCAGGCCATCCAGAACCTCCGCGGTCTCGCCGAGCTCCGCAGCCCGCTCAAAAACCGCCCGGGCGCGCTCCCAGTCCGCCACGCCAAGCGCCTCGCGGCCGAGACGTAAGAGCTCGTCAGCCGTCGCCACACCCATCGACACCCATGTTCCCACGAGCGAGCTGTCGGATTGCCGCGGAAGCGATCGCCTCGATGTGGACCAACGACCGTGCGGGGCTGTCGCGACGGGCGAGCGGCGGCCACCTGAGGTGACCCCGCCGTTGTAGC
>CAVTES010000005.1:0-394226 GCA_963733885.1 uncultured Thermoleophilaceae bacterium
TATCGCGAGCTTCGCATGGAAACGTGGGCATCGCGCGCCACGGCACTCGCGTAAACACACGCCCCGCGCTCCGGAGGCGAAGTACCTCGTGAGGGTGAAGAAGGACGTGCAGTATCCGTTCCACCTCGCCGACTCGCCGGCGCCGGGCGGGTGACGGGCTCCAGCGGCGGCGTCGTCGGCCGATTCGAGCTCGGGAGATAGCCCGCGCCGCCATAATTGGCGTGATGGAGGAGGCCGGTGTGTCGGCCTGGCGGCCGATCTTCGACGCGTTCGAGTCCCGGGACGACGAGCGGATCGTCGCTCACTGCGACCCCGAGATCGAGTGGCATACGCTCTGGCCGGGCATGGAGCGCGTCTTCCACGGGTGGGAGGGCGTCACCCGATGGCGAGCGGCCATCGACGAAGCGCTGGGCGGGCTTTCGCTGCAGATGGATGAGGCGATCGAGCTGAAGCCGAATCTCTTCTTCCTCGCCTACCGCCTGTCCGCGCATGGTCGCCACAGCGGCGTCGCCTCGCACATGGAGATCTACGACCTCTGGAAGCTGCGCCACGGGAAGCTCGTCTGCAGGCGCACCTTCCGAGCGCGAGATGACGCGCTCGCGGCGGTTGGTGAGCTGGCCGGCTGATGCCGCACTTCAGCGAGCAGGTCGACACGCTCGAACGCTGGCGGCTCTTCCCGGGGCGGGAGCGCGCGGACGGGGCCGAAGGGATCGCGCTGACCTTCGACGACGGCCCCGACCAAGACGACACGCCGGCGGTGCTCGACGCGCTCGATGCCGCCGGTGCGCGGGCCACGTTCTTCCTCGTCGGCGAGCAGGTGGAGGCCGAACCCGCCATCGCCCGGGCGATCCTCGAGCGCGGCCACGACGTTCAGCCCCACGGTTACGGACACGTGGCCCACGAGCTCCTGGCGCCGGATCAGGCTCGCGACGACCTGGAGCGCGGCCTCCATGCGCTGCGAGAGGCCACCGGCGCCGACCCGCGCTTCTACCGCCCCCCTTACGGTCGCTTCTCGAAAGCCTCCTACGAGGCGTGCCTGGCACTCGGCCTAGAGGCGGTGTACTGGTCGGCCTGGGGGACGGACTGGGAGACGATCTCCCCGCAGCGGATCGCCGACCTGGTCATCCCCGACCTCTCGGCCGGGGCCGTGGTGCTCCTGCACGACTCCGCCCGCTACACCCACCGCCCCCGCGCACGGCCGACGGTCGAGGCGCTGCCGCTGATCGCGGCGGGCGCCGCCGACGTCGGCCTGCGGTTCACCACGCTGGCCGAGGCGGTCGACGGCGGCTAGGCGCTCGCCGCCGTGAGCGTGCTCAGGCTCGCGGTGGACGGCCACGCCCGCCACGACCAGCGCCACGCCGAGGACCTCCTGGAGCGACGGCACCTGGGCGAGCACCACGATGCCGATCACCGTGGCGGTCGCGGGCAATAGGGAAACCATCAGCGCATACGTCGACCGGGCCAGGCGGCGCATCGCCAACTGGTCGCTGACGTAGGTCGCCAGTGCTGCTCTTCGACGTGGCTGGCCTGTAAATAGCCGCCGCGACGGCCACCGAGCGGCGATTCTCATTCCTCAGGGGCGGCCGCCGGCGGCCCGGGACGCTGTCGGGAAAAGGTCGGTGCCGTCCGGCGGCGTCGGGAGCCTTCGGTCATGGCGATGCACTTCATTGGCTGTGACCGTGATCAGGTTTTTTTTGATGCCGCCATCGCTGCGGGAGTGGGTGCCGGAGGACCACCTTGTCTGGACGGTGCTCGACGCGGTCGCGGAGATGGACCTGGGCGCGTTCTATCGCGCCTATCGCGCCGACGTCATGGGCGGCCGGCCTACGAGCCGTCGATGATGGTGGCGCTGCTGCTGTACGCCTACGCGCGCGGCAATCGCTCCTCGCGCGCGATCGAGCGCGCCTGCGTCGAGGACGTCGCATTCCGCGTGGTGGCGGGGAGCCTGGTGCCTGATCACTCGACGATCGCGGAGTTTCGGGTGCGCCACGAGGACGCGCTGGCCGAGTTGTTCACGGGCGTGCTGGGGCTCTGCGGGCGGGCGGGGCTGGTGTCGGTCGGGGTCGTCGCGATCGATGGCACGAAGGTCGCGGCGAACGCCTCGCGCGGCCAATCGCAGCAATGAGCAGATCGCCCGCGAGATCCTCGCCGAGGCGGCGGGGACGGACCGCCGCGAGGACGAGCTCTATGGGGAGGCGCGCGGCGATGAGCTGCCTGAGCGGCTGCGGACGAGCGCGGGCCGCCGCGCCGCGCTGCGCGAGGCAAAGGCAAGACTCGAGCGCGAGGCGGCCGCGAAGCGCAGTCGGACTCAGACGAGCCGGAGGGCGCCGGCGTGGAGATCGAGCTCGACCCGGAGCGGTTCGTGACCCGCAGCCATGGCCGCCGCGCCTGGTTTCGCGAGGCGCGCCGCGGGCTGGACGAGCAGCGCGAGCAAGAGGCGCGCCCCATTGCGCGCTCCCGTCTCGAGCGGCTCGGAGAGTCGGCGCGCCGGCTCGAGGAGGAGCTCGCGGTCGAGCAGTTGGGCGAACGCGGCCTACGAGGCGTGGCGCCGGCGGGGGGTCGCCGCGGACGGCTCGCGCCGGATGGCGCCCGGCAAGACCAAGCCCTACCGCCCGCCGGAGCTGCCGGCGGGGACGATCAATACGACAGACCCTGACTCGCGGCTCGTCAAGACGGTCGGCGAGCGGGCGCTGCAGGGCTACAACGGGCAGACGGCGGTCAACGAGCACCAGATCGTGGTCGCCCCCGAGGTGACGGTCGACTCGCCCGACTTCGGCCACCTCGAGCCGATGGTTGATGCAGCCCAGCGAGAGCTCGCGAGCATCGCCGCGGAGTCGCCGGCGGTCGTCGTCGCCGACGCCGGCTACTGGCACAAGCGCCAGATGGAGAACGTCGTTTGCCGCGGCATCCAGGTGCTGATCCCGCCCGACTCCGGCCTGCGCAAGAGCGCCCGGCCAGGCTGGGACGGCGGGCTCTACGCGTTCATGCGCCGCGTGCTCTCAACCGACCAAGCCAAAGCGCTCTACCGAAAACGCCAAGCGACAGTCGAGCCGGTCTTCGGGCAAATGAAGTTCAACCGCGGCTTTGACCGCTTCGGGCGCCGAGGAAGATCGGCGTGTCGCTCGGAATGGCGGCTGTTCGGCGCGAGCCACAACCTGCTCAAGCTCCACAACCACCGGATAGTCGCCGCCGGGACCTGAGAGAGCCCCCGCGGACAAGCGCCGCGCCGCGACGAATCCCCGAACCCGACCCTTTTCCCGACAGCGTCCCGGGCCGCCGGCGGCCGCCCCTGAGGAATGAGAATCGCCGCTCGGTGGCCGTCGCGGCGGCTATTTACAGGCCAGCGTCCCGGGCCGCCGGCGGCCGCCCCCGAGGAATGAGAATCACCGCTCGGTGGCCGTCGCGGCGGCTATTTACAGGCCAGTGTCTCTGACGGCTTGAGCCGCCGCCTCGGAGCAGTGAGAATCTTTGCCGCCGCCGGACTGACGCCGGCGAGGCTTGGTGCCGTAGAGCCCGTAGGCCAGTGTGGCGCAGGAGCCCGTGGAACCGTTGATTGCTGCCATGAGCGCGAAAGCCAGACTCATCTCGGGAGGGCTCCCACCGGCGGCTCATAACGTCCCTGCGACCGAGGAGCAACCCGGCCCCAGCTGAAAACCGAGCCCGCTGTCCCGGGCCCGGCCGGGCCCGTTTTCGCATGCTCGGCACGGCCGTTGGGGCCCGGGGATTCACAAGCCAGCCTCCGACGAATGCAACACACCCGATTTGGGTGTCGCGCAACCGGGGGCTTACCCCTCCCGCGTGCAAGCAGGACTTTCGGCGAAGTTCGCGCAACACGCGCCGAGCAGGAGACTTGCCTCTCAGCCTAGTAGACGTCGGTCAGCCGGCCCAGTCGAGCTTGTGCACCTCGAACTCGGTGATCGTCGGCTCCGGGATCTGGGCTTCCTCCATCGCGGCGCCGAGACCGGACTCCATGAACCGATCGATGTGCTCGGATGAGTCCCACACCTCGATCACGCGGAAACCGCCCTCCGTCTGTCCGGCGATATGGACATGTGCCCCCTCTGGCGTCTCCGAGCCGACCTGTTGGTCGACCTGGTCGTACTGGTCGAGCGTGGCGCCCGGAACGTCATAGATGCGACAGATCATGTGGCCTTCCTCCCGGTGGTTCTCGACTGCATGCGGGAACGTAGCGGTTGAGGGCCACGCGCGCGACTGGCTTTGGATCCGGTTCCTGCTCGCCGATCGCCGTCCACCCCGGATCCTCGGAGGGCTGGAGGCACTGCCCGGAGCGGATACCTTCCCTGGCCCTGGAGCCATCCACATGCTGGCCGAAAGGCCTACACCCGGGTTTTTCGGGACCTCACACGAGGGTCGAGTCCTGCCGCGACCCCTGAGGGAGCGCTCATCTCGCCCCGATTACTCCCCCTGATCGAGGCATCAGCCGGCGGTCCTCGGTCTCGCGGGAAGCACGAAGGTTGTCGTCGAGTGCTCCCTTCCACAGAAGAGCCAATTACGGCCTGGCCGACCCTACGTTCCGGCAGTCCGCCGACGCGCGGTCGGCTTCCACCTCGCTCCTGAATCCGTCGAGAAGCAGCACTGCCGTCCTGCGCTGCTGCTCATCGTCCGAACCAGGGCAGCTCCACGGGCGCGCTCCTGCTCCTGCGTGCGATGCGGCAGCCAGGTAGCTCAGCTCGTCGAGCCCGTAGTGAAACCGGCTGGTATCTCTGCCTCGATGACAGCGGTGAACCCGAGACCGCGCGCCGTTCCGTTCGCGCGCAAGCGTACGCTGCGCGCCCTTCCGGATCCGCCTGTCGCCACCAGCGTGGCTCGCAGGTGCCTCCCGCGGCTCCACTCGCGCACCGTACAGGTGGCCGGTGCCTTTAGAGGTTGCCTGACGGCGAAGGCGCGCCCGGTCCGTCACCGCGCGCGAAGGAGCACGCGCTCGAGCTCGCTCGCGAAGGCGTGCCGTTCAACATTTCCTCAGCCCCAGCTCGGGCACGCCAATCAAGCTGAGCAACCTGGCAGCCCTGGCCACGCGGCGCTGCGGCGCCAAGCTCGTCCTTCTAGTCGTCGTCCTCCTCGTCCGGCGCCGCCCGGCCAGTGGGCTTCACGATCCAGAGGCCGCTGCCCATGTCACTCGCGAAGATGAGCCCGTCGGACGCGCGGATCGCCACGCCCCATATGCTCGGCTCGGGGAATGTGCTGGGCGCGCCTGCGGGCACGAACTGTCCTACCATGCGCAGCTCGTCGTCGTCCTCGCCCTCCACGAAGTCCTCGATGTCGAGCGCGACGATGCCGTTCGAGTACCACGAGCTGTAGGACCGGTCACCGAGGATCTCGGTGTTGTGGATCGACCAGTTGCCCG
The DNA here is from genome assembly GCA_963733885.1 of uncultured Thermoleophilaceae bacterium. Lineage (GTDB taxonomy): Bacteria > Actinomycetota > Thermoleophilia > Solirubrobacterales > Thermoleophilaceae > JACVRW01. The sequence goes on from CAVTES010000005.1 coordinate 5,366, forward strand.
GCGGCGCCGGCAGGGTCCGAACGTTCGGGGCCCGGTCGAACTTGGCGACCTGCTTGCCGGTCTTGGCGTCGTAGACGCGCAGGAAGCCCCAAGTGGGGTCCCGCGCCCTAAGCGTGGCCCGGCCGGCGGCGACCATCCCCGTCGCGGTCTCGTGGTCGGTGAACAGCACCGGAATCCCGACGCTGCCGAAGTCGAACCACTGCGGACTTGTGTTCGCGGAGATGAAGTCGTGCACCACCGCGCTCGCCCCGGCCGCCTCCGCCGCCGCCTCCTGCTCCGCCTGCAGGCAGAGCGGGTCCTCGACCGTCCCGGGCGGGTCGAAGAATGGGAACGGGGTCCTCACCACGGCGATCGCCCCGGCGGTGTCAGGCGGATAGTCCGACGCCGTGCAGCCCTGGCCCGCGGCTAGGACCACATGCGCCCGGATCCTGTGCCCGGGCTGGAGCCAGAGCGGCGTAGCCCCAGCGCTCTCGGAGCCAATCCCCTCGCCGCCGCGGAAGCGGATCCTGGCGGGTGTGGTGGGGTCGAAGTCCTCGTCGTTCTGGAAGATGAACGCGCGGCGACCGGCGACCAGCGGCGTCATCGAATGGGCGTCGCCGTCCTCCCACGGCCTATACCTCGTGCGCGAGAGCAGCACCGGGTTCGTGACATCGCGAATGTCGAACGTGAGCACGCCCAGGTCCCAGTACGACACGTAGGCCTTAACGCCGTCCGCGCTGGCCCGGGCGCTATGCCCGAACATCGTCCCGAAGCTCCCCTGGCCCCAGAACGGTCCACGCGAGAACCCGTTCTCGCCCGCGCCCCAGTCGGCCGTCATGACCGGCGCCGCGGGGTTCGTGATGTCGACGATCATGAAGTCGCCGTGGCCGGCGGGGTCGAACCACTCGCTGAACGGGTGGGCGAGTAGCGCGTACACGCCGTCGCTGCGCTGGAAGAGGTCGAGCTCGTGGACGCCGCCGCTGCCGTGGCCGACGCCGAACTCCTCGCCCAGCATGACCGGGTTGCTGGGGTCGGTGACGTCCCACAGCTGGAGGCCGAACTCCTGCGTGTCCAGCGCCGGGTCATCGCCACAACGCTGGATGCCCACGCCGAGGAGATCCCCGGTGAAGAACGGCGTGTCGACGCTGATCACATTCATGTCCTCCGCGCTGGTCCCCTCGCGCGCGGCGACGGTGCCGACCAGCTGCGGGTTCGCCGGGTCGCTCACGTCGACGATCTTCACGCCGCGACCGTTGCACGGATCGCTCCACGTTCCCACGTAGGCGTGATCGGCGTGCACCCAGACGTCGCCGTTCGCCTCGCTCAGACCGAGGTCGTGGTGGCCCACGACTTCGAAGTTCCTGGTCGCCGGGCTGCTCGCCGGTTGCGCCTGCGCCGCCTGGGACCGCGCGTGTCGCTGCAGCTTCTGTTGCGCGAGCAAGTCTCCTGTGGGTGGCACCGCTGCCGCGGCCGCGGGGACGGCAGCAACAGCCACACCGAGGACACCGAGCACGAAGCGCACGCGCTTGCCGAACATCGGGTCACCCTCCTACTCGCCGGGAACCTCTGCTCGAGATCGACTCTAACCGGGTCGCGCGCCTGGATTCAAGGTCTCCGCATCGGACGCCGACATCGAGTTTGCCGCTCGGTGAGATCCGCTCCTGCCCGTCTAAGCTGGAAATCCGAGGCCGGGCGCGGCCCCTCGGGTAGCGGCTAGCGTACCCGGAACGCCTTCACCATCCCGATCGTGTTGTGCGGGGGCTGCCGGGCTCGCCGTCTTCGACGAAGCACAGGAATACCCAGTTTCCGCGGCGCCCGAAGTCGACCTCGACGTCGTTGACGCTGCCGCCGGACACCAGGCCCACGATCTCGGTTGCCCGACGTGAGCGAGCCGGCGCAGCCGCCGCTCATCGAAGCGGATGATCGCCCGGATCGCTGCCGTGCGGTTCGCTCCCCGGCGCAGCGGGACCGCGGCAGCGACGTGCACCCGCTCGCCACGGTTCTCGAAGCGGATCGTGCCGCGGCGCGGCAGCGTGTCCGGCATCCCGAAGGCATAGTCGTACAGGCCGACGACCGCCGCGGGCGTCGGTCGCGTGCCGCCGCCGGCGGCGGTACCGACCGTGAAGGTCTCGAACCTCGCGCGGCCCTCGACGTTGGCGGCGGCATACATTCGATGAAGTTCTGGGCCACGACGGAATCGTCTCCGGCGGCCCGGACGGAGCAGGGGTTTGTGCGACAGCCTCACGCGGAAGCGGGAGGGTGTCCCGCTCCACCTCCTCGACGGGTGCAGATGCAAACACTGCGATGACTCTCGCCCATCAGCCGGGTCAGATGATGTACATGCAACCGATACCAAAGGAGCACCAGCCATGTCACTCGCCCGGGTCCAAAACTTCTCCATCTCACTCGACGGCTTCGGGACCGGTGAGGGCCAAAGCGCCGACGCACATTTCGGTCACGCCGGGGACAGGCTGCATGAATGGATGTTCGCCACCCGGTGGTGGCGCGGGCTCGACGAGCCAGGTGGTAGCGGCGGCATCGACGACGCCTTCGCGCAGCTGTTCGCTCCTGGGATCGGCGCCGAGATCATGGGTGCCGGGAAGTTCGGCCACCCCGGATGGCACGAGGACCCCGAGTGGAAGGGCGCGTGGGGTCCCAACCCGCCGTTCCACACACCAGTCTTCGTCCTGACCCATCACACGCGCACGTCGATCGAGATGGAGGGCGGCACGACGTTCCACTTCATCGACGCTTCGCCTGCCGAGGCGCTCGAGACAGCTCGCGAGGCTGCGGACGGCCAGGACGTACGCATCGGGGGCGGTCCCACCACGATCCGGGACTTCCTTGCTGCCGGGCTCGTCGACCACATGCACATCGTGGTTGTCCCGATCCTGCTCGGCCGAGGCGTACGCCTCTGGGACGGACTGGAGGGCCTCGAGAATGACTACGAGGTCGAGGCCGCCTCCTCGCCCAGCGGAGTCGCGCATGTGACGTTCACCCGTGCGGGTGTCTGAACCGCGTCGGTCGGTGCGTTCTTTCGCTCCGAGGCAGAAGCCGGCGCCTCAGATGACCTTCGGCGGACGCCCGCTGCGGACGACGAGCAGCAGCACGGGTCGACAGTGCTGCTTGTCGACGCGAGGAGTACCGGGCCGACCGCGGGCGCACCGGCCTAGACGCGGAGTCCACTGCTGGCCGGGATCATCGGTGCCTTGCGGGCGTGGACGGCGGCGATGATCTCTGCGTTGTCGATGCCTTGCAGATAGATGGACGTGACGCCGAGGTTCGTGTGTCCCAATTGCCGCTGGATAACGTTCAGCGGGACGCCCTCGTGGGCGAGCTCGACGGCGTGAGCATGCCGCAGCTGGTGGGGGGCGAAGCGGCGCCGCACGCAGGCCTTGGCGGCGACGCGCCCCAGTTGGGCGCGGGCGGCGTCACCCGCCCAGGGGCGCCCGCGGGTCGGCCCGTCGATCACGCACAGCAGTGGGCCGACCGGCAGCGCCAGGCGGAGTTCGAGCCAGGGACGGAGGTGGTCCCAGCCCCACGGGTCCATGCCGACCTCGCGGCGGCGGCCGCCCTTGCCGTGGCGAACAAGCACCGACCCGGCGCGCGGCTCGAGGTCGTGCTCGGTGACGCTGAGCGCCTCGTTGATGCGCAGCCCCGCCCGCCAGAGCAGCACGATCAAGGCCCTCATGCGGGCGCCGTGGGACAGCGTCGCCGGCCTGGCGCATGACAGCGACGATCTCCTCGACCGTGGGCGGATCGGGCGGGTAGCGCAAGCCCTTGTTGCGCGGCGGCCGCCCGGCGAGGTAGCCGGGCAGGGTGACCGGCGAGCGGCGGCGGCCGGCGGCATTGAGCAACGGTGACACGGACATGGACTCCCCCTCGGTGGACGACAGTGTCGTCCCGAGACGTATACGAGCCCGCTGCTCCCGGGGCCCGACAGTCTGACCGGCTGGCTCCCGCTCGTCCACAAAAGGAGCAGCGACCCAGAGTCCGATCGCCGGCCGGCAGGCGACTGGGCTCGTCCCCAGCAGGCGCCTCGTAGGCGTCGGCGGAGACGACCGCAACCAGGCGGAAGCGGAAGTGGGCGCCCGCCTCCCAGAGCACCTGCAACTGCTGGAACCGCGCGAGGCGGCGGTGCAGGGCGGGCGTCGGTTCAGTCGCGGCTGGTGAGCGAGTCGATGGCGACGGTGATCGCGAGGATGAGCGGGGCGTCTTCGCCCGAGGCGACGTCGACGCCGTAGGAGTCCCGCACGCGGAACCATTTCTTGGAGATCTCCGCGACCGTGTCGCCGTCGCGCTCGATCTCGTACTCGTGGTCGACGACGTTCCCCTTCGCCTTCATGTCGGCGCCCTGCTCGACGTCGATCGCGAAGCGATCTCGGATGCCGACCAGCGCCTTGTGGACGGTCGCGACCTTGTCGCCGTGGCGCTCGATGGCGATCTTGTCGCGGATACTGAGCTTGCGCTCCTGGATCCGGGCGACCTCATCACCCGAGGGGTCCTCGAGGACGAACATCTCGCGCATGCGAAGCGCCTTGCCGTTGACCTTGTAGGCGCGTTCGCCCTGGTCGTTCTCGATCCAGTAGTCGTCCCCGATCGAGAGCAGCTTCTCGCGCATCTGAAACCGCTCGCCGTCGGGCTCGTCGTTGCCACGCCGCAGGAAACCCATCTGCCAACAGTACGACGGCTAACCAGCGGGCGCATCCCCGAACCGGTGAGACCGCCCAGCGGGCGCCCAGGGACCGCCTGCCCGTGCGACGGCAGCGAGCGGCAGCGAGGAAAGCCGGCTCGGCAGGCGGATGATGTCGACGAGGATCCCCATGCCGATCGGGAGATGGAAGACTGTGAATACATTCGTCCAGCCCGCGTTGAGGACGAGATCCGGATCGGAGACGTTCGCTGATGTCCGCGTCGCCACCGCGAACTAGGGTCGTCGACGACGTCGCTGGCCAATCCTTGGCATCTGCATGCTGATCATCCGTGGCCTCAGCGCCTGCGGCGGACAGCATTCACGCGCGACGGCCTGAAGAAAGGGCACCTCACATGGCGAGCAATCCAGACGACGTGCAGCGGGACGTCCTGCCGATCCCCGACAAGCCCCACGAGGGACTCGTCACCTACGACGCCAAGGATCCCGACACGGCGTTCCCGCCCATCGAGCCGCTGCGGCCGCCGCAGGGCGCGCCGAACGTCCTGATCGTCCTGCTCGACGACGTCGGCTTCGGGGCGTCGAGCGCCTTCGGCGGCCCGTGCGCGACGCCGACCGCCGAGCGCCTCGCGGCCAACGGGCTGAGGTACAACCGCTTCCACACGACCGCGCTCTGCTCGCCCACCCGCCAGGCCCTGCTCACCGGGCGCAACCACCACTCCGTCGGGATGGGCGGGATCACCGAGATCGCCACCTCCGCGCCGGGCTACAACTCGATCCGGCCGAACACCGCCGCGCCGCTGGCGGAGACGCTCAAGCTGAACGGCTACTCGACGGCGCAGTTCGGCAAGTGCCACGAGGTGCCGGTCTGGGAGACCAGCCCGCTCGGGCCGTTCGACGCCTGGCCCAGTGGAGGCGGCGGGTTCGAGCACTTCTACGGCTTCATCGGCGGCGAGACGAACCAGTACGCGCCCGCGATCTACGACGGCACGGTGCCGGTCGAGCCCGACCGCTCCCCGGAGGAGGGCTACCACTTCACGGAGGACATGACGGACCGGGCGATCGACTGGATCCGCCAGCAAAAGGCGCTGATGCCCGACAAGCCGTTCTTCGCCTACTTCGCACCGGGCGCGACGCACGCGCCGCACCACGTCCCGATCGAATGGTCGGACAAGTACAAGGGCAAGTTCGACCAGGGCTGGGACGCGCTCCGCGAGGAGACGTTCGCGCGTCAGAAGGAGCTCGGCGCGATTCCGCCCGAGGCCGAGCTGACTGAACGTCCGGAGGAGATCCCGGCCTGGGACGACATGCCGGACAATCTTAAGCCGGTGCTGGCGCGGCAGATGGAGGTGTACGCCGGCTTCCTCGAGCACACCGACCACCACGTCGGCCGCCTGGTGGACGCGCTCGAGGAGCTCGAGGTGCTCGAAGACACGCTGATCTACTACATCGTCGGCGACAACGGGGCCTCCGCCGAGGGGACGCCGCAAGGCACCTTCAACGAGCTCATCTCGCTGAACGGCGCAGCCGGGATCGAGACGACCGAGTTCATGGTCTCGCGCATCGACGAGTTCGGCACGGTCGCGGCCAACAACCACTACGCGGTGGGCTGGGCCCACGCGATGGACACGCCGTATCAGTGGACCAAGCAGGTCGCCTCGCACTGGGGCGGCACCCGCAACGGCACCGTCGTGCACTGGCCGAACGGCTTCAGTTCGCGCGGCGAGGTGCGGGCGCAGTTCAGCCACGTGATCGACGTGGCGGCGACCGTGCTCGACGTGGCCGGACTGCCCCACCCAAGCTTCGTGCACGGCGTGCAGCAGATGCCGCTGCACGGGAGGAGCATGGCGCCGACGTTCGACGACCCGGCGGCGCCCGAGCACCGCGAGACGCAGTACTTCGAGATGTTCGTGAACCGCGGCATCTACCACAAGGGCTGGACCGCGGTCACACGCCACAGCATCCCGTGGAAGCCGACCGAGATGCCCGCCTACGACGACGACGTCTGGGAGCTGTACGCCCCCGAGGACTGGACCCAGGCCCACGACCTGGCGGCCGACCAGCCCGACAAGCTGCGCGACCTACAGCGCCTCTTCCTGATCGAGGCGGCCCGCTACCAGGTGCTCCCGCTCGACGACCGACGCTTCGAGCGCTTCAACGCCGACATGGCCGGACGCCCGCAGCTGATTAAGGGGAAGTCGCAGCTGCTGTTCGGGGGCATGGGCCGGCTGTCCGAGAACTCCGTGCTCGACGCCAAGAACAAGTCGCACGCCGTGACCGCGCAGATCGAGGTGCCCGACGGCGGCGGCGAGGGGGTGCTGATCGCGCAGGGCGGCGCCTACGGGGGCTGGAGTCTCTACCTACACGAGGGGCGCCCGGCCTACTGTTACAACTTCTTCGGCCTCCAGCGCTTCAAGGTCTACGGCAACCAGCCGGTGCCGCCTGGCGAGCACCAGGTGCGAGTGGAGTTCGCCTACGACGGCGGCGGCCTCGCGAAGGGCGGAGACCTGACGCTCTATGTCGACGGCGCCAAGGTCGGCGAGGGTCGCGTCGAGCACACCCAGCCGGTGATCTTCTCCGCCGACGAGACCACCGACCTGGGCCGCGACAGCGCCACCCCGGTGAGCGACGACCACGGCTACGAGAACGCCTTCACCGGACGGATCCAGTGGGTCCAGATCGACATCGACGAGGCCGCCGAAGACCTCGACCACCTGATCAGCCCGGAGGAGCTGCTGCGCGTCGCGATGGCGCGCCAGTAGGGCGGCATGGTCCCGCTCTGGATGTAGGCGCGGCGCCCCGAGTTCGTGACCCTAGACTGCGGCCGATGGCTGACGCGTCGTCGTCCCGGCCAGGGATGGTGCTGCTCGAAGGCGGCGAGTTCGTGATGGGGAACACCGGCCCGTGGGCGTACCCGGGTGACGGCGAGGGACCGCTGCGCCGTGTGCGGCTCGACGCGTTCCGGATCGACCCCCATGCGATCTCGAACGCCGAGTTCGCCGCCTTCGTCGAGGAGACCGGCCACGTGACGGAGGCCGAGCGCTTCGGGTGGTCGTTTGTGTTCGCCGGTCTGCTGCCGGACGATTTCCCGCCGACGCGGGGGGTGGCGCATGCGCCGTGGTGGCGCCAGGTGGAGGGGGCAGACTGGCGGCGCCCGGAGGGTCCGCAGTCGGACCTCGACGGCGCATCGACCATCCGGTCGTGCACGTGAACTGGAACAACGCGCAGGTGTGTTGCGAATGGGCTGGCAAGCGACTGCCGAGCGAGGCGGAGTGGGAATACGCGGCGCGCGGGGGGCTCGAGGGCAAGGTGTTCCCGTGGGGCGACGAGCTCGAGCCGGGCGGCGAGCACCGAGTGAACGTCTGGCAGGGCGCCTTCCCGGCCGAGAACACGTGCGCGAATGGCTTCTACGGGACCTGCCCGGTCGGCGCCTATCCGGCCAACGGCTCCGGGTTGCACAACATGACCGGCAACGTGTGGGAGTGGTGCGCGGACTGGTACAGCCCCGACTTCCACACCCGGGACCGCCGCACGAACCCGCAGGGGCCGCCACGTGGCACGAATCGCTCGACTCGCGGCGGCTCCTATCTGTGCCACCACTCCTACTGCCGCCGCTACCGAGTAGCCGCCCGCAACCCATTGCAGCCCGACTCGACCACAGGCAACACCGGCTTCCGCTGCGTGGAAGACGCCTGAGGAATTCCCAAGCATCGTGGCCCCATTTGGGCAGGGCGTGCGGAACACGCACCCGCCGAACTCGACCTCTCTGCGTCATCGCCCGACCCACAGCGAAAACCGTGGAATCACTTACTACTCGGCCGCCGATCTCGCGCTGCGACCTACAGTTCCGAGGGGCGTCGGCCGCTCAACCCGTGAGACCCGACACAGGAGCACCGGATGCTCCCACACCGTCCGCCCGCACCGCTTCCGCTCCGTGTGTGGGAGCGAGTATCTCGATGCTCGAGCCATAGGCGCTCGCTCGGGACGACGAGCAGTAGAGGACGGCGGCAGTGCTGCTCCTCGACGAACCCGGGACCGACGGCGGCCTGCTGCGCCCCCCGAGTAGCAGCAGCGGGCGGGCCGCTACTCCCTTCCCGCGATTGCGAAGCGCGTGGCATGCGCACGAGACAGCTGCGCCGTCGTCCCGAACGAGCGTGGTCGCGTCTGCGCGAGAACGCGGTCGGCCGGCGCGACCGAGCTCAGCGCGCCCGGTCCGGCGCCTCCAGGAAGCTCAGCACCTGGCCGGTGAACAGGCCGGTGGCGGTGTCCATTGCGGCGTGTCGCTGCCCCGGCATGACCGCGACGCGGCAGTCCGGCAGAGCCCCCCGCAGCGCCTCGCCGGCCGCCTTGAAGGGTTCGCTGCTGTCGCCGCCTTGGAGGTATAGCGTTGGCACGTCGAGGTCGCGGAAGCGAGCCGGATCGAAGACGTATTCCCTGCTCGCCCGCTCCTCCCGCGGAATCGTTTCGGCTGCGTCGAGCCGCGCCTCCCAGGCCGGCAGGGACCGCAGCAACTCGACCTGATCTGGTGGGAGGCCGGCGACCTCCCGCATGAAGTAACCCAGCAGCTCGTCGCGCCTTCCTTCCTCGAGCAGCGTGTGGAGCCGGTCGACGACATGCGGCGGTGACTTCAGGTACCCCATCGGCGGCTCGTACAGGACGAGCTTGCGGATCCCGTCGGTCAGCAATGCCGCCTCGAGCGCGCAAATGCCGCCGTAGGAGTGCCCCAGCACGCTCACCCCTGCACCCGCCGACTCGACAACCGCGACTACATCCTCGTACTCGCACTCCAGCGCATAGTCAGTCGCGTCGCCGCTCCGCCCGCGCCCACGACGGTCAACCGCGAACACGGCGAAGCGCTCCTCCAGCGCCGCAAGCACCGGCGCCCAGCGGTTGTGATCGGCCGCGGCGCCGTGGATCAACACAAGCGGCGGACCCTCGCCGCTTCGCCACACCGCGACCGGCGTCCCGTCCTCAGAGACAAGCTTCAGAGGGTCTGTGCTCACCGGCTTCCTCCGGGGCTCGAGCGTTTCAGTCGCCACCCTATCCGCCTTTACCGCTCCGCCTCCAGCGCACCTGAGCGCCTTGGCGAGGCGCCGCGCGTTGTGGCGACGCCGCCGCTTAGCGCGACGTGCAGAAGGGACGAGCGGGTCTGATGACACCCCTGCCCGTTCTCCCGCCAGGCTGGTTGGGACTAAGGGCGACGCTCGCTCGCGGGGCCGTGCAAGGGTTTCGCTGCACTTCGTCTGGCCTCCCGTGCCCACGTACAACCGCTTCGAAGCGCTTACCTCCGGCGAACGCCGTTCAGGCCGGCGCGGGACGGGCTGGCTCGGGGTAGTCGCGCCGCGCTCGCCAGGTGGCGACGAGCAGTGCCCCGAGGCCGACCACCGTGGCGGCGAACCACACGATTCCGCCGACGATGGGGATGATGGCCAAGACACGGAGGATGGCTAGCCCAGCGAGAAAGGCGAGCACGCGTCCTCGCGGCGGGCCGACGAGGCGACGGCCGAGAAGCCAAGCGCTGGTGGTGTATCCGATGGCGTACAGCGGCAGCAGCGCGAGCAGCAGCGCCACCCCGAGCGGAATTCCAACGAGCGTCACGAGGGCGATCACGGCGAGAAGCGGCAGGCCGAAGAACAGCAGCAGACCCCAGCCGATCGCCGCGCCGATGCTGGAGCTCGCCGCCGCGAAGGCGGCTTCCAGCGCACGCGGCGCCAGCCACAGGAGCAGCAGCCCGAGAATCAGCGCGGACACGGAAACGGCGATCCATAGCGCGGCCGCTCCGATGAAGCCGCCTGGGTCGGTGATCTCGTCGACGTTGACCCGGTCGATATCGCCTTCGACTGTCGCCCCGGCGGGCACCAGCGGCCGCTCGTCGCCGTAGATGAGGTCGCCCGCGACGCGGGCGCCGGGCGCGAGCGTCGCGCGTTCGGCGATGGCAGCCACGTCTCCGTCCACCCTCCCCGAGATCCTCAGGTTCCCGCTCACCACGATCAGGTCCCCGCGGACCCTCCCCGCCACCGACACGTCACCATCGATCACCACCACATCGTCCGCGGTCTCGCCGCGGTCGATCGTGACCGGACCGGTGATCACCACGCGGTCACCCGTCGATGAATCGTTCGCCCCCTGAGCCGCTGCGCTGGCGGGCGTAAGAGCCAGGATCAACAGCGCGAGCGCAACGCGTCTCATCCGCCGGAGAGCCTAACGCAGCAACAGCGGGGCGTAGAGGCGCAGACGCCCTTCCCAGACGCTCGTCGATGACCGGGTCGCCATCGAAGCAGAGCACGGTACGCGGGACTGGCGCACCATCGCCGGGCGTCAGCCCGCTCTCGCTTTGCGCGATTAGCGGCGCCGGCCCATGGCGCGAGGCAGCAGTACGCTCCGCGACGGTCACGATGGAGGGGACCAAGGCGCCCTTCCCTAGGGATGGAGGTAAATGGTGGAGCGCCGGATCGTCAATCCATGACCTGGCAGGACCAGTTCGGCTACGTGCAGGCCAACGAAACAAGCGGAGTGGAGCGAGTCCTCCATTGCGCGGGCCAGACGTCGGTCGACGCTGATGGGCAGCCGCTGCACGCGGGGACCTGGGTGCGCAGGTCGGGCAGGCGCTCGACAACCTCGAGACCGTGCTCGGCGAGGCCGGCTTCGCGCTGGCCGACGTCGTTCGGCTGAACTTCTACGTAACCGACGTCGACGCTTTCATCGAAGCGGGCGAGGTCTACGGCGCGAAGCTCGCCCAGGCCGGCTGCCGGCCCGCGTCGACGTTGCTGGGGGTGTCGCGGCTCGCGATTCCGTCGCTGCTGGTCGAGGTCGAGGCGACCGCTGTGCAATAGCCGGCGCGGCCCCCCGGGGACGTGGAGGGCGGAATCGCTCCCGTCTTGCGCGAAAGGGAGTTCTCTGCACCCTCATACGAGGCGCGTGCTCTCGAGGACCAACCCCAGCGGACGGCGCCCGTGCTGCTTCTCGACGAAGGCAGCGCTCTCGGCCGTCCCGCCGGATGCGTCTCTCACTACTGGGTCGGACGACACGCAGGCGTGCCACCTCGCCGGAGTCGTGGCATCCGATGCATAGGCACGAAGTCGCCGCACGAGAGCTCTCGATCCGACGAGCTCGCCGATCGCATCGAGGCATGAGCAGCAGCGCTGGCGGGCCGCTGCTCGTGGAGTTGCCCCGGCTTGCGACCGGAAGCGTCCAAGTGTCGTCGAAACCGGGGCAACTCCAATTGCACCAGCCGCTGCTTCTCGCGCGCGAAGCGATAGCGCGGTCGTCGCTGTAGCAGGGCGGGGACCCCAATCGAGTCTCAAACTGCCGCGCAGCGCTCTCGCGAGCCTGCCGCCCGAGGCCGGCTCGCTACTGGCGTTCAGGTGGGAAGGCGGCCTCGTCGAACGGCTCACCGTCGAAGCGGCGGGCCAACGCTTTCACAAGCATCTCGAACTCAGCTTCGGTGAGGTCTGTCTGCATGCGGTTTACCAGCTTGCAGGCTAAGACGACGCTGCTCTCGTCGCCCGCCGTGAGGTGTGTCCACTCGGCCGAGCGCCGCGTCCCTGCCGCGAGCTCGAGTGGCACGCCCGTGAAGTAACAGCGGTAGCTGTCGATCTGTGGGTCGAACTGGCGCTGCATGGCACGGAGGCGCGCTTGTTTGTCAACCGATCGCCCGCTGCCATCCGCGTTCTTGCGGATCTCGACGCGCGCCATGACTGGCTTACAACGGACGCACAGGTATGAGCCAGCGACCGACTGCCTCCCACAGGCACGGCAGGTCGGACTCGCGGCCCAGTGGGGGCACTGCTCATCGCGTCGGACATTACGCCGGGCGAATCGCCGGCGGTAGGCTCGGATCAATGAATCGCAACGCGGACCAGCTCACGCTGCATGAGGCGATGGCTGTTGTTCTGCGCGGCCGCGGGTGGGTCGAGCGCGACGCGGTCGCGCGCGAGCTTGCCGAGCGCGAGCTTGGCGCCTATCTCGGGGGGACGAAGAAGTCGATGAGCAGTTGGTTGACCCGTTCAGCCTCGTCGTGATGCACCCAGTGCGACGCGTCCGCCAGGCGCTCGACGCGGTCGAGGTTGGGCACGTCGTCGCGGTCGGGCTCGGCGAGGTCCGAGCCGAGGTAGGAATCGCGCTCGCCCCAGATGACCAGTGTCGGCGCCGAGATCGGGCGAAGCTTTGCCGCGGCTTCCTTCTGGGACTGCCTCACCGAGGCGCGGTAGTAGTTGATCATCCCGGCCGCTGCCCCTGGCTGCGACCACGCCTCGACGTAGCGCTCGATTTCCTCCGGCGTGTAAGGCGGGTTCGCGTCCTCCAGGAAGTGGCGGAAGAAGTGCCAGTCTCTCGCATGTACGACTTCCTCGGGCAGTCCCGGGACCGCGAAGAAGAAGAAGTACCAGGACTTTCGGAGCTGGCTCGGGTGTTTCAGTCCCTGCGAAAGCCGCCGCGGATGGGCCGCGTTGAGGATGACGAGTCGGTCGACCACCTCGGGGTGGTTCATCGCGGTGATCCAGGCAATCGATCCGCCCCAGTCGTGGCCGACCAACAGGGCGGACTCCGCACCGCGTTCTTCGATGAGGCCGCGGATATCGGCGGCGAGCATGTCGACCGCGTAGTCCTCGAAGCCCTCTGGCTTCGATGAGAGGTTGTAGCCACGCGTGTCGGGCGCGACCACCCGAAAACCCGCCGCTACCAGCGGCGCGATCTGTAGCCGCCAACCGAACCAGAACTCCGGGAAGCCGTGCAGCAGAACGATCAGCGGGCCGTCACCAGCCTCCACGTAATGCAAGTTCACATCGCCGACTTCGGCGTAACCCTCCCGAAGCTCGATCCCGAGGTCAGGGAGCATGCTGGTGGTTGTCATGAGGACCTCCGTGAGTAGGGGGACTTGGCCACTCGGCGAACCGACGCGAACGCGGCGCGTAGTTCCTCGGAGAAGAGCTCCGGCTCCTCCCAGGCGGCGAAGTGGCCGCCCCTGTCGACCTCGTTGAAGTAGTTGAGGTTGGGATAGGCCTTCTCGGCCCAGCTGCGCGGGGTCCGCCAGATCTCGCCCGGGAACGTCGTGAACCCGACCGGAATCGGCGGCGGCGGTAGAGGCTCGCGGCCCGCGGCGGGCGCGTCCGGCCCGTAGGCCTCCCAGTACGACCGGGCCGCGGAGGCGCCGGTGCCGGTCAGCCAGTACGCCGTGACATTGTCGAGGACGTTGTCCCGGGTGAGGTTGCCCGAGGGCTGTCGGTCAACGAAGGCGCGGGCGATCTTGTAATAGGCGTCGGTGTCGTGGTCGAGCATCCAGGCGGCGAGGGCGACAGGGGAGTCGAGCAGGGCGTAGCCGATCGTCTGCGGCCGGGTGGCCATCTCGACGAAGTAGCCGTTTCCAGACTGCTGGAAGGCGGCGATCTGCGCGGCTGCGGCGCGTTCCTCGTCGGTGTCCGTCGGCATGGTGCCGCTCAGCGCCGGCACGAGCAGGTTCGTGTGGATGCCGATCAGCCCTTCGGGTGCCTGGCGGCCCATCGCGTCGGAGACCCCGGCACCCACGTCGCCGCCCTGGGCGACGTAGCGGCTGTAGCCGAGGCGATCCATCAGCTCGGCCCACGCCCGTGCCGTGCGGTCCAGGTCCCAGCCGACCTCGACCGGCTCGCCCGAGAAGCCGTACCCGGGCAGGGACGGCAGGACGAGGTGGAAGGCATCCTCGGCGCTGCCGCTATGCGCGGTCGGGTCCGTCAGCGGGCGGACGGAGTCAATCATCTCCATGACAGAGCCCGGCCAGCCGTGCGTCATGATCAGCGGCAGCGCGTTCTCGTGCGGCGAGCGCACGTGGATGAAGTGGATGTCCACGCCGTCGATCTCCGTCGTGAACTGCGGGAGTGCGTTCAGCCTCGCTTCGACCCGCCCCAAGTCGTAGTCGGTCACCCAATAGGTGGCGAGCTCCTGAATCGTCGCCAGCTGCACGCCCTGCGACCGATCTTCGACGAGCTCTTTGGAGGGCAAGCGCGTCGCCGCTATGCGTTGGCGAAGGTCCTCGAGCTCCTCCTTCGGAATCTCAACCTTGAAGGGACGGATCTCCCCGTCCTCGGCGATCGTCGACCGATCGCTCCGCGTTGTGGCAGAGACTCCAGCAGTGGTCATAGGAACTGCTCCTCAATGAGTTCGCGACCGTCAGGCGTGCGCCAGCGGGACGTACTCTGGGGTTGTAGTGGAGCGGAGCCCGAGCAGGATGGCGCGTCAGCTTCGGCTCGTCAGCGAGTCCAGCAGCCGATCCAATTACCACCCTACTCCCCAGGGGCAAGCCTTGAAGCTGGCGCCGCGCACTCGCCGAGGGCGCGCGCTACACGGGCGCGGACGCGAGAAGCGTCAATGCCGCTTTCGCGTGGTTGGAGCACTCTCGGCGCAGCGCCCAAGGGCTGCCGCAAGGGACGAGGACCAGGCGTCCGGTGTGGGTCTTGACCCGCGCCTGCTTGTGCACGAATGCGTGCGTCATCGGAGCTTGAGCACCGTGGCGCTGGGCGCGGCCGTGGTGGGCTCGAGCAGACCGGCGAAGGGGCTGGCGGCCATGCGGGTGCGGATGTCTTGCGCGTGGCGGGCGTCCTCGAAGAGGTGTGTGTAGATGTCGAGCGTGATCGTGATGCGGGCGTGGCCGAGCATGCGGCTGACCTGGGCCGGGTCGAGTCCGAGGTCGATGATCAGGTGGCTGGCGAAGGTGTGGCGCAGGTCGTGGAAGCGAAGCGGCGGCCAGCCGTCGTCGTTTAGCCCGGCGATCTGTGCGGCGCGCCCGAGGCAGCGTCGGCTGACGTTGCGGTGGCCGTAGGGTGTGCCGCGGGCGGTCGCGAACACCCAGTCGTCGCCTCGCGCGAATGGGCTCCGCTGTCTGTGTGCGTTGAGCTGGCGGGCGAGCTGGGCGACGAGCGGGACGTCGCGTACCGAGGCGGGGGTCTTCGTCGCGACGCGCTGCGCGGGCGCGCCGCGGTGGGCGCGCGAGAGCTGCGCGCGCACGTGGATCACCCCGGCCGCGAAGTCGACGTCGTCCCAGAACAGGCCGAGCAGCTCGGAGATGCGCAGGCCGGTGTAAAGCACGGTCGCCAGCATCAGCCGGTCGCGCGGCGAGCAGGCGCCAAGCAGGGGCTCGATCTCGGCGCGGCCGAGAACGCGCTGGCGGCGCCGTTGCGGCCGGGGGCGCTCGTCGCGCTCGAGCAGCTCGACCGGATCGGCGGCGATCCAGCCGCAGCGGCGCGCGAAGCGCAGCACGCTCTGGAGCGTCGCGAGCGCGCCCGCCGCGGTCTTCGCCGACCGACCCGTGCGCCGCAGCTGGTGCAGCAGCTCGGCGACGTCGTCGACTGTGACCGCGGCGACTCGCCGCCGCCCGAGCGCCGGTAGAAGGTGGCGGTCGAGCTGGTAGCGGTGCGCCTCGAGCGTGCGCGGATGGCGCTCGCCAGCGGCGACCTTCGCCTCGAAGCGCTCAAGCCACCAGCCCGCGACCGTCTCGAAGCGAAGCCGCGGCGAGACCGGCACGCTCCCGGCGCGCGTCGCCGCGATCAGCGCCAGCCGCGCCCGCCGCGCCTCTGCGACGTCGAAGCCGACCGTGCGGAAGCGCAGCCTGCCCGCGTGGCGCCAGCAGACCGCGTACTTGCCGTTCGGCTGGCGGTAGATGCCGCGCTCGACCCGAACGCGGCCGGGGCCGCTCGATCCCATCGCAATCCTCCTTGCCTGGGATCGCGACCCTCGCCGTGCGCGGCGCCCTCGGACACAAAGTTGACCGAGAGTTGACCAGTCAAGAAACGGCCAGCCGCAGCGCCGTCGCGGCCGCTAAGAAGCAGCGCGTCTGCAGGGACTTCCGATGGAGCTAGCCGGACTCGAACCGGCGACCTCCTGGGTGCGATCCAGGCGCTCTCCCAACTGAGCTATAGCCCCGTGGCCCGACCATGGTAGCGCCGCTCTAGTGCGTCGAGGACGGGCTGGGCAAGGGTACTCTGGCCCGGAGGTGAGCTTTCGAGGCAGGCTGCGGCTGTTCTTCGTATTGCTGGTGATCGTGCCGATGATCGCGCTCGCGGTCGTCCTGTTCACACTTACCTCCCGCAGTGAGACCGGTAAGGCCGACGCCGGCATCTCCGCCGGCACGCGCACCGCGTTCGGTGTCTACGAGGAGGCGGCGCGCAGGGCTGCCCCTGCGCTTCACGAGGTCGCATCCGATCGGCGCCTCAGGGCCGCGCTCACCGCCGGGAGCGGTGTCGACAGCGCGCTCGAGCGGCTTGTGGGCGGCACGCGAGGGATCGTCTGCGTCGAGCTCTACTCACCGGAGGAACAGCTCATCGTCCGGGCCGGCCCGCCGGTGGGTGTCGCGCCGCGCGGCGCCCCCATTGCAGCCGAGGGTCAGACTCTGGGAACGCTCGCCGTGTCGGTCACCGCCGCGGACAGGTTCGCCGGCCGCGTGCGGAAGCTCATCGGACTCGAGGTCGCGGTCTACCGGGACGGGCGGCTGCTCGCAGCCACCACTGGCGGGCTGGAGGATCGCGGCCGGCTAGGCGGTCTCGGCGATCCCCACGACGTCGAGGCGGCAGACGGCGCCGACTATCGCGCGCGTGTGGAGAGCATCTCGGAGCCTGCCGGTCCGCCGGTGCAGCTCGCGCTCCTCGACGACACCGGCGACATGTCCGACACAATCTCCGAGAACAGGCTCGTGATCGGCGGCCTGCTGCTCGCCTTCCTCCTCCTCGCCATATTCGCCGCGGCCGGCGTCGGCCGCGCGCTCACGGGGCAGATCGGCACATTCCTGGGCGCCGCACGACGCCTCGCGCGCGGGGACTTCGCCCACCCCGTCCCGGTCACCGGCAGCGACGAGTTCGCCCAGCTGGGGCGCGAGTTCAACGGCATGTCGTCGCAGCTCCAGGCGAAGATCGAGGAGAACGAACGAAAGCGCGAGGAGCTGGAGGCGACGATCCGCCGCGTCGGCGACGCACTCGCCACCGGGCTCGACCGGGACGGCGTGGTCGCTCTGGCGGTGCGCCAGGCGGTCGACGCCTGCGACGCGGAGGCCGGGCGCGCACTGCCGCTCGAGCGGGGGGCGTTCCACGAGAACACGTCCGGTCGAGACGACCCCACGCTGAACAAGGCGATCGTCGCGGCCGAGCGGCAGGCGTTCGAGCCGCGCGCCGAGGTGGGGCCCGAGCTGCTCGACCCAATCGACCCCGAGGCGCCGCCGTCCCGCCCGCGCCGCGCGAGCGCGGCCCGGGTCAGCGATGCCCACGCGCTGGCGGTGCCGATGCGGTCCCTGGTTGCGTCCTCCGAGCCGGAGTATCTGGGGGTTCTCTCCATGGCCCGGCGGGGCCGTCCCTTCTCGCGCGAGGAGGAAGAGCTCCTCGAGTACCTGGCGGGCCAGGCGATCGTGTCGATCGACAACGCGAGCCTCCACGCGACGGTCGAGCGCCAAGCCGTAACGGACGAGCTGACCGGCCTTGCCAACGCGCGCGCGTTCCGTTCGATCCTCGACCGCGAGATCGAGCGCAGCCGGCGGTTCCAGACACCGCTCGGCCTCGTAATGGCGGACCTCGACGACTTCAAGCAGGTGAACGATCGCCACGGCCATCCGCAGGGTGACGAGGTGCTCGCTTCGGTGGCGGCGGTACTGCGGGACTTCTCGCGCGACATCGACGCCCCGGCCCGCTACGGCGGCGAGGAGCTCGCGGTGGTGCTGCCCCAGACCGACGCCGAGGGGGCCGCCCTGCTCGCCGAACGCATGCGCGAGGCGGTCGAGCGGCTGCGCGTGCGGCGGGTCAACGGGCGGGGATCGCTTCGCGTCACGGCCAGCTTCGGCGTGGCGTCGGTGCCGGAGAGCGCCTCCGGCGGTACGGAGTTGGTCGCCGCCGCCGACGCCGCTCTCTACAGGGCAAAGCGCGGCGGGAAGAACCGGGTGGAAGCGCGCCGAGAGGGTGGCGGCGCCCGGCTGAGGCGCGGCGTGGGGGCCGAAAGCGTCCGGCGAGCCTCGATAGGCTTCCCGCGATGGGCCTTCTCGACGATGCCATCAGGCAGCATCTCGAGCTCAAGCGCCAGCACGGGGCTTCGGATGAGGAGCTTCAGCGCCAGGAGGAGGAGGCGCTCGGGCCGGCACGCCGCGAGGTTGCCCCGGCGGAGCCATCGGGAGAGGACCGTGAGTTGGAGCTCGAGGCGGAGGAGGACGCCGCTCCGGACGCGCAGGAGAACGACGCCGAGCTCTACGAGCAGGACGAAGAGTCCGTCGAGGCGGAGACCGAGCTGGAGGAGCCGGAGAGCGATTCGGCCGCCGAGCACGACGAGCCCTCTGAGGCGGACGAGGAACCGGAGCTCGAGGACGACCTGCAGGGCGTGCCCGAACCGGAGGCCACGCCGCCGTCCGCCGCGCCGTTCGACGCGGCGTCCGCATTCGAGGAGCTCGGCGAGGAGGACGAGCCCGAGGACGAGGACGTGCCCGACGAGGACCCGCCGGAGGGCCGGGATTCCGACGTGCTCGAGGACACGCCCGACTTCTTGCAGGAGACGCCCGAACACGACAGGCTCTGGTTCGAGCAGAAGCCGCCACGCGACTTCGACTTCGACTAGGGCGTGACTCCACCGGCCGAGTTGCGGCGGGGACCGCCCGCCCCGGCGGCCCCCGCAGATGCAACTCAGCGGCGTCCTTGCCGCCAGATACGACGGAACCCTCCATGCCGTCGTAGTCCGCTTCTCGGCATGACCGGCCGGGGCCTGAAGTTCCAGGCTGGACGCTCGACGATCGTTCGGCTACGCCTCAGGCCAACGAGAAACCACCAGCGTCGCGGCTTCCGTCCCGCGGAGCGCTACACGAGCATCTAGCCCACCAGAGCGCCTACCATTGCCCGAACGGGGCCATAGCTCAGCTGGAAGAGCGCTTCCCTTGCACGGAAGAGGCCGCCGGTTCGAGTCCGGCTGGCTCCATCTCGACGGCTCAGAACGACGTTCGAGCCACCCGCTCGCGCATGCTCGCCCGCAGCTCCCTGGCGATCTTCGGCATGCGCGCTTCGATCTGCTTGAACTCGCGGGAGAAGATCACGACCAGCTTCATGGGCGTGGTTGCCGTGATCGACGCGGTTCGGGTGCCAGTCGCCAGAAGCCCGATCTCCCCGAAGGCATCTCCCGGGCCCAGCGACCGGACCAGCTCGCCGCCTTTGTGGACGTCGGCCTCGCCGCTCTCGATCACGAAGAACTCATACGCATTGTCGCCTTCCGTCGTGAGAGCTGTGCCCGCCTCCACGGTCTGCTGTCGAGCACACGTCGCCACTTCGGCGCGTTCTGCGTCGTCTAGCTCAGCGAACAGCGGCAGGCTCTTGAGTCGCGCTGCATCCATGTGTGGGGACTCCTCGGTGGGTAAAGAGCCATCCTCGCCGCGCGATTCCGGCGCTGCGTGAAGAGTATGTGAACGGCCGGGCCCTCACCGTGCCCGCGCCCGCTCGAACGCCTTGTCGAGCAGGATCGGCGCGTGGCGCGAAGGGTCGCGCGAGTTCAACAGCACCACCCCCATCCGCCGCCCGCCGCGGCGGGCCACCCCCACGAAGCAGCGGCCGGCCTCGCTCGTGTAGCCGGTCTTCAGCCCCACCGCGCCGGGGTAGCCCAGCCGCATCAGCGGGTTGTGCCCTGTCAGGTAGAGCTTTCCGCCCTTGATCGGGAAGCGGAACGCCACCTGGCGCCGCCGTGCGATCCGGCGGATCCGTTCCCTGGCCATCGCCATCCGCGTCATCACCGCCAGGTCACGAGCGCAGGAGCGGTTCCCCTTCTCCAGCCCGTGAGACGACGCGAACCGCGTGCAGCCGAGCCCCCATTCCCGGGCGCGCCGGTTCATCAGCCGCACGAAGCGGCGCTCCGAGCCCGACACGTGCACGGCCAGCGCGATCGCGGCGTCGTTGCCGGACACGAGCAGCAGCCCGTTCATAAGCGTCTCCAACCGCACGCGCTTTCCCTTCGGTAGCAGCCCAACGCCGGAACCGGTGTAGTTGAGCGCGGCCTTCGTGATCCGCACCGGCTCGTCCGGCCGCGTCTCCTGCGCCACCACCAGCGCGGTCATGATCTTCGTCAGGCTCGCCATCGGCAGCACGCGCAGCGGCCGGCGGCGCCACAGGACGTCTCCGGTGTCGAGGTCGACCACGAGCGCGGCGCGGGGCGGCTTCCGCAGCCGCACGTGGAAGGCATCGACGCCCGCGAGCGGGATCGCCGGCACCGGCTCGCCCTCTACGAGCGGGCCCGGCTCGCTCGGCTCGCGTGGCGCCGTCTGCTCCACCAGCTCGCGGGCGGGCGGAGCCCCCGCCGCCAGCGGAACGGCCGGCGCGCCGCGCCCGTCCTCCTCGCCCGCGAGGCCGAGGTACGCGGCGGCCGCCACTCCGATCGGCGCCAGGAGCAGCGCCAGCGTGGCCAACACGTGGGGCAGCCGGCGGCGCCGGCGCCGCCGGCGACCCCTCGACGGGAAAGGCTGCGGCGCGGGCACCGGCACCGGGGGCGGTCCGCGCTTAGCCATCGGACGGCGGAGTGATCAGCGCGCCCAGCACCCCGAAGCCGAGCAGCGCGAGCACGATCAGCGAGACGATCACGAGGATGTCGATCCCTTCCTCGATCGCCACCGTGATGGTGAGGAAGGCGAGCAGGGAGATGATCCCAAGACTGCCCAGCAGCACGAGGGTGCGGCCCATCAGTACACCGGGAGGCGGTGGCTCGCCTCGTAGTCGTCGTGGACATTGTTGGCGAACAGCTTGATGAGCAACATCCCGAACAGGAATCCGCCGATGTGCGCGAAGTAGGCCACGCCGCCGCCCTCAACGGGCTCGCTGAACGCCGGCAAGAGCTGCAACAGGAACCAGAAGCCCAGGACCAACAGGGCCGGCAGCTCGACGATGGTGAAGATGATGATGATGAAGATCACCGTTATTACGCGCGCGCGGGGGTAGAGAAGTGCATAGCCGCCGAGCACGGCGGCGATCGCCCCGCTCGCCCCGACCGTCGGGATCGCGGAGTCGGGGTCGGTGACGATCTGCAGCGAGAGCGCGGCCAGCCCACCCAGCAGATAGAAGACGACGAACCGGACGCGTCCCATCGAATCCTCGATGTTGTTCCCGAAGATCCAGAGGAACAGCATGTTCCCCGCCAGGTGGAGGAAGCTCCCGTGCAGGAACATCGAGGAGAAGATCGTGATCCACCAAGGAGCCTGGTCGGGGAGCGCGCCGGCTTCGCGCTCGCAGGCGACCTGACCCTGTACCTCGGCGCATTCCTTTCCCGGATTCGTGACCTCATAGGGAATCGCCCCGTACTCGAACACGCGCTCGTTGCCCGTGTCACCCAGCTCCCAGAGCCCTCGCTCGAACAGGAAGTAGGCGGCGCAGCAGATCGCGATGATCACCACGGTCAGCACGGGAAACCGCCGCGTGGGGATGTCGTCCTTCAGCGGGATCAAAGGTGCCTGCCAGCCATAATGCCTGAAGCGTGACGGGCAGGACGGCGCATCCCTACGAGGACACGGACGTCATTGACGCCCGCGGGCCGCGTACCAACCAGGCTGTGATCGGAGCGCTCGCGCTCGTGGCCTTCGTGCTCGACCTGGAGTGGCTCCCCGCCGTGCTGGCGGCGCAGCTGGCGATCGGGCTGACGCTCGGCCGCCGCTTCTGCCTTCCCTGCCTCCTCTATTTCGAGGTCATCCAGCCGCGGTTCGGCGAGGGGCCGATCGAGGACTCGCGGCCGCCCCGCTTCGCCAACATGGTCGGCGTGGCTTTCCTCGGCGCCTCCACGGTCGCCTTCGTGGCCGGCGCGCTGGCGGTCGGCTGGACGCTCACCCTCATCGTGGCGGCGTTGGCCCTGCTCGCCGCCGCCACCGGCCTCTGCATGGGCTGCGAGGCTTACAAGCTCTCGGCCCGGCTGCGTGGCGTCGCCGCGCGGCACGTCCCGCGGATCGAGCCGGGCGACGTTCCGCTCAACGGAGCGGGAGTGGTGCAGTTCACCCATCCGCTCTGCTCCGAGTGCCGGGAGTGGGAGCGGCGGCTCGAGAGCGAGGGCGGTCCGCATGCGGCGATCGACGTGTCCCGCAGCCCCGAGCTGGCACGAAAGTACGGCGTGGCGGTGGTGCCGACCGTCGTGGCCGTGGCGGGCGACGGCACGGTTCTGGAGCGGCTCGCGCCCTAATCTACCGCCGCCGCGGCACGTCCAGGTACTCCATCGCGTTCGAGAAGTCGAAGCCCGGCACCAGGCCACCCTCGATCGCGTAGACCCTCCGGCCGAGGGCCGCGCCTCCGAGCCCGTGACGGGGCGTGCGCAAGGCCGGCAGCGAGCTCCAGCGGCGCCGCCGCGGGTCGAACAGCTCAACCTCGGCGATTGTCGTGCCCCCAGGCTCGAGCCGCTCGCCGCCGAACACCACGATGCGGCCGTCGCTCAGTCGCGCCGAGGCGATTCCGCCGCGCGCCACGCGCAGGGGCGGCAGCTCCTCCCAGGTCCGGCGGCGCGGGTCGTAGCGCTCCGCCGTGGTGAGGTTGCCGGCGTCCCGTCCGGCGAGCACGTAGAAGCGGCCGCCGGACGCCACGCCGGTCGTGTGGTTCCGCGCCGGTCCCGGGAAGCTCGGACCGCTGCGCCAGCGCGCGCGCCGGATGTCGTAGATCTCGAGCGACTGCAGCGGGCCAGAGTCGTTGGCACCACCCGCGGCGTATAGGCGGCCGCGGATCGCCGCGAGGGCGTGGGCGGCGCGCGGGGTCGGCGCCGATGGCAGTCGGCGCCAGCGGCGCCGCTCGGGGTTGTAGCGGAGCAGGGCGCCGCTTGGAACGGTCAGGTCCCTCGCGCCGCGGTATCCGCCGTGCACGTACAGGCGCCCGCGGTGCGCCACCGCCGTGGGGTGGTTGAGCGCAACCGGCATGTCGGCCACGCGGGCCCAGCGGTCGCGCCGGATGTCGTAGCGCTCCACCGCCGCGACCGTGCCGCCGGTAACGCGCTCGAAGCCGCCGACCACGTAGATGAAGCGCCCGATGCGCGCGGCGGCGACCTCGGTCCGCTCGAGCTGCGCCGGCCGGAGCGCCGTCCAGCGGTCCTGCCGCGCGCCTCCGTCGCGCGGGAGCAGCAGAACGGCGGCAAGGCCGAGCGCAGCGGCGAGCGCAAGGGCCAGGAGAACGCGGGGCGCGCCGCTCGCCGGCGGCCGCTTCACGATCCCGCCGAGGCCTGTGCCAGCGTCTGCTCGGCGTGATAGCTGGACCGCACCAGCGGTCCGGCGGCTACGGACTCGAAGCCCATCGCGTACGCCTCGCGCTCGAGCTCCGCGAACTCGTCGGGGTGCCAGTAGCGCACCACGGGCAGGTGGTCGCGCGTGGGGCGCAGGTATTGCCCCACGGTCAGCACCTGCACCTGGTGCTCGCGCAGCACGCCGAACGCCTCCAGCAGCTCCTCCTTCGACTCACCGAGCCCGGTCATCAGGCCCGACTTCGTGACGACTTCGTCGCCGCCCAGCTCCTTCGCGTTTCGGAGCACCCGGCACGACCGCAGGAAGCGCGAGCCGCGCCGGGCGAGCGGGTAGAGCCGCGGCACCGTCTCCACGTTGTGGTTGAACACGTCGGGCCGCTCGGCGATCACCCGGGCCAGCGGCATCTCCTCGCCGCGGAAGTCCGGCGTCAGCACCTCGACCTTGCAGCGCGGCGCGAAACGCCGGATCGAGCGGATCACGCCGACGAAGGCGCCCGAGCCGAGGTCGGGCAGGTCGTCGCGGTCCACGCTCGTGATCACCGCGTGCCGCAGCCCCATCTTCCGCACCGACTGGGCCACGCGGAGCGGCTCGAGCGGGTCGTTGTGCGTGGGCTTGCCGGTCTTGACGTTGCAGAACCCGCAGCGGCGCGTGCAGGTGTCGCCGAGGATCATGAAGGTGGCCGTGCCGCGCTCCCAGCAGTCGCCGATGTTCGGGCAGGCCGCCTCCTGGCAGACGGTATGCAACCCCTCGCCCTCGATCATCGCGCGCAGCTCCCGGTAGCGCGGCCCGCCGGGCGCCGGACGCTTGAACCAGCCCGGCTTGCGGTCGCGGAAGGGGCGCACCTCACCCATCTCGAGCACGCGCGCCCCGCCCGGGTTGGCCCTCGAGCGGGTGCTCACGCGGCCACTGCCTCACGTTGCAGGAGCCGCCCCAAAGTCACCAGCCGCTGCCGCCGCCCGAACGCCTCGGCGAAGCGGTAGGCCATCCGCTTTCGAAAGCACGGGAGCGAGCTCGCCCGCCCGGTCTCGCGCGAGACCGACGTCACGCGCACGTGGTCGATCCCGCAGGGCACGATCCACTCGAACGGCTGAAGGTCGTTGTCCACGTTCACCGCCAGGCCGTGCATCGAGACACCCTCGCGCACGCGCACGCCGATCGAGCCCATCTTGCGGTCCCCGGTCCACACCCCAGTGAACGGCGTGTCGCGCGCCTCGGCGGCGATGCCCTCGTCGGCCAGCGCCGCGACCATGGCGTCCTCCATCGAGTGGACGAAGTCCGCCACCCGCTCGACCTCCATGATCGGGTAGGCCACCAGCTGCCCCGGCCCGTGGTAGGTCACGCGCCCGCCGCGGTCGGTCTCGCACACGTCGATCCCCTGCGCCCGGTACCAGTCCTCGCCCATCGGGAGGTCGGCCGCCTCGCTGCGCTTTCCCTTCGTGTACACGGGCGGGTGCTCCAGCACGAGCAGGAGGTCCTGAACCTCCCCCGCGGCGCGCCGGTCGCGCAGCCGCCGCTGGAGCTCGAACGCCTCCTGGTAGGGCATCGCGCCCAGATGAGCGACCCACAGTTCCGCCATCTCCCCAAGGCTACCCTGCACGTAGTGGACCCCGAGCAGCGCTTCTGGCCGGCACGCGTCCGCTGGCGGCTGCGCGGTGCTTGGATGTGGCCGACCTTCGTGGCTATCACGCTGCTCGACGGGATTCTGCTGCACCTGCTGCCGCCGGTCCGCACGGGCATCGACCTCATCCCCGCGGTCCTCCTCGCCACCTTCGGCAACCTGGTGCTGATCGGAGCGCTCGGCCCCTGGCTGGCGCGGCGCGTATGGAAGCGCCGGCCGGCGGCCGAGCCGGACGCCCCGCCCAAGGCGCAGCTGGAGGTGCTGTCCGACCGGATCGGCACCGGCCTGCTGGTGGCGAGCGTGTTCGGAGTGCTGGCCGCGGGCCTGGCGGCACGCCCGACGGTGATCGCCGAGACCGACGCCAAGGAGGAGGCGGCGCGCGCGATCCACGCCCACATACAGGCGAGCGGCGACCCCGAGCTGATCCGCAACGAGGAGACGGCCCACGCCGCCAGGCTGGCCGACGGCTACTTCCGGATCTGTATCGCCCGCGACGACCGGGAGCGCTTCGCTTGCTTCCTGGTGGACACGAACGAGAACCCCACGCAGATCGTCCAAGACCCGAGCGCGGAGCCGAACGAGGTCGATCCCTGAGCCCGCCCTAGACCTCGAGCAGCGACACGAGACCTCCGTCCGGCTCCACCTCGAGCAGCTGGAGCCGGTTGTCCCCGCGGCGAAGCGCGCGCTCGGGGAAGATCAGCGAGAAGAGCTCGGGCGGCCGGCCGCGCAGGTGGAAGCTGCGGCCCGTCGCCCGGACCCGCCCGTTCACGGCCACCGCCAGGTCGCGCACCGCTCCGGGGCGGCTTCCCTCGATCCGGCCCACCACGCGGGTCGGCACGATCGGCCCGCGCGGGTCCACCTCGTCGAGGCGGCCGGCGTTCACGGCCAGCTCGCCGTGCACCTCGCCCGAGCGCGGGAGCGTCGCCGGCACACGTTCGCCCAGCAGCTCGGGATGCGGGCCGATCCGGAAGGCGGAGACCCAGGGGTCGCCGAAGAGGCGCTTGCTCTGCGACCCAGTGCCGAACTTGCGCGCGCGCCAGCGGGCCAGCGCTGATCGCTGCCGCAGCCAAGCCTCGCGGTCCATTGACACCAGGCGGCTGAAGTCGCGCCGGGCCATCGTCACGTGCTGGCGCGCCTGGGTCATGGCAGCGAAGGCCGAGTGGCCGTCCGCCTGCCAGGGCACGCCGACGCCGAGAACGTCGGCGATTGTCGGGAGCAGGTCGACGTTCCGGACCAGGCTATGGTCCACCCTTCCTTCGGTCTGTCCGGGGGTCTTGACGAAGAACGGCACGGGCGCGATCTCGCCGATGTTGTGCTCCGTGACCTGGCGGCGGCTCTTCACATTCACCTCGAACGAGTAGCCGTGGTCGGCCATCACCACCAGCAGCGCGCGGTCGAACAGGCCTGTCCGGCGCAGCCTCCGCATTACGTGACCGAGCTCGAGGTCGATGTACCCGACCTGGAGCAGGTGGCGCAGGTGGTTGTGGTCCGTCAGGCCGGGGTCGTGCCAGCTCGGGGGCTTGTTGATCGCGGCGATGGGCTCCACGCCGGCCGGCCGGCTCTGATGTCCCGATGGCAGGTACAGCCAGGGCTCGTGCGGCAGGAGCGCGTGGTGGAAGTAGAAGGTGGGCCGGTCGCGGTCGCGGATCGCCCCGATCCACCTGTGGAGCCGTGCCGGGCGCCCCTTACCCGCCAGCCGCGGCAGCACCCCGGGCCGGCGGGTGCGGGCGCCCTCGCATATCCAGGGAGGACAGACCGCCGAAGCGGACTCCACCTTGACTATGTCGTATCCAAGCCGGTGCATGAGGTGGTACACGCTCGGCTGGTGGCTTCGAACGTCCGCCGCCGTCTTGTCGGCCGGCATGCGGCCGTCGAGAATCGACGGCAACGCCTTGAATGTCGAGTCGAAGATCGTGTAGCCGTTGCGGAACCAGGTGGAGGTCTTGGCGAGCGCGGCGAAGTGGGGATAGCGCGAAGCGTCGATGTGGCCGCTCGGCGTGGTGAGAGCCTCGGTGGGGAACTCGTCGAGGACGATCACCACGATCGGCGGTCGCCTATCCGCCGCAAGCTCGTCATGGTTTGCATCGACGGCGAACGCAACGGCTGCGCCGATGAGAACCACGAGCAGCACGACTGCAGGCGTGCGCACATGAACCAATGTAAAAGACAGGAGGCACCGTGATCACAGAAGGAGAGAAGGCACCCCACTTCACGCTCCCCGACCAGGACGGGCAGGACGTCTCGCTAGCGAGCTTCGCCGGCCGCAGGCTGGTCCTCTACTTCTACCCGCGCGCGAACACGCCGGGCTGCACGACGCAGGCGTGCGGGATCCGCGACCGTGCGGCGGAATACGCGGCGGCCGGCGCCGTGGTGGTTGGCGTCTCGCCCGACCCCGTCGAGGCGGTCAAGAAGTTCCATGCCGTGCAGTCGCTCAACTTCACCCTGCTTGCCGACGAGGACCACAGCGTGTGCGAGCTCTACGGCGTGTGGGGCGAGAAGAACAGGTACGGCAAGAAATTCTGGGGCGCACAGCGGGCGACGTTCATCATCGACGGCGAGGGGACGGTGGCGAAGGTGTTCCCTGCGGTGTCGCCGAAGACGCACGACGAGCTCGTGCTCGAGGCG
Source organism: uncultured Thermoleophilaceae bacterium (assembly GCA_963733885.1). Classification (GTDB taxonomy): domain Bacteria; phylum Actinomycetota; class Thermoleophilia; order Solirubrobacterales; family Thermoleophilaceae; genus JACVRW01. The sequence continues at coordinate 33,407 of CAVTES010000005.1, forward strand.
CTCGGCTAACGGCGCGCGAGCAGGCGCAGGCGCCTGCCGCCGACGACCTCGAACACCTCCACGGTGTTGTGGCCGTCGCGCAGCGCGTCCTCGGGAACCATGAACGCGAAGCTCTCGGTCGTGCGGCCGGCGAGCCAGAACGAGCGCCCGACGGCGGCGATCTCCCCGTTTACGGCCACCGCCAAATCGCGCGGCCTGCCAGGTCCGCCCTCGAGGTGGCCGGTGATCTGGGTTGGCACGACGCCTGAGCTTCGGCGCACATTCGAATAGAGCTCCCCACTGGCGATCGCACCCCGGCCGCCGTTGCCGGCGGCACGCGCGATCCCGGCAACGTTGCGCCCGAGCAGCGCGCGGTTGGGGCCGATCCCCGTGTACAGCGACCTGGTGTCGCCATCCCCGAGCTGGCGCAGGCGCCGCCGCACGACCCGCCGGCGCTGCGCCTGCCAGCGCCTGCCGGGCACCGTGACGACGGCATCGAAGTCCCGCGTGGGGAACGTGACCCGGCGGATGCGCCGGGCGGCGTCGCTGAAGGCAGAGCGCCCGTCGTCCCGGTAGCCGAGGCGCGCGCCGAGCACGTCCGCGATCGTCGACGGCACGTCGAGCGTGCGCGCGTACGCCCCGCTCACCCGGCCGCGGCGCTGGCCCGGCCGCTTGACGATGAACGGGACCGGCGACAGCTCGTGGGCGGTGCCTGCGAGCGCGCGGCGGCGCGTCTCGACACCCGACCGCCACAGGTAGCCGTGGTCGGCCACTACCACGATCAGCGTGTCGTCGTAGATGCCCTGGTCCTTCAGGCGCCGCAGGAGACGCCCGAGCAGGCGGTCGGTGTAGCCGAGCTGCAGCAGGTAGCGCTGCTCGTTGTGACGGGTCAGGTACTCGTCGTGGAAGCCCGGCACGGTGGTCATGCCCGGCAGCGGGTCGAGCCCGCCGGGACGGGTGCGCGCCCCCGAGGGCAGATAGAGATAAGGCATGTGCGGCAGCAGCAGATGCTTCATCCAGAAGGTCGGGCGGCCGTCTTTGATCGTGCGGACCCAGCGGTTGAAGCGCCTCGGGCGGCCTCGGTTCAGGAGCGGCGGGATCGCGGGCTGCCGTGCGCGGCCGCCCCGGCACATGCGCGGCGGGCAGAGCGCCGAAGCCTCCTCGGAAGCGACCATCCGGTAGCCGCGGCGCCGGAACAAGTCGAAGACCGAGCGCGGATGGCCGGCGCGGTCCGGCGAGCTGCCCGGCCGCGGCCATATCCCGTCGAGGATCAGGGGCACAGCCTTCGTGGTCGAGTCGTAGATCGAGTAGCCGTTGCGGAACCAGGTGGAGTCGGCGGCCAGCGCGGCGAAGTTGGGATACCGCACCCCGTCGATCCTGCCCCGCCGGTCGAGCAGCGAATCGCTCGGCAGCTCGTCCATGATGAGCAGCACCGCGTGCGGCTTCGCCGGCTTGCTCGTCACGACGATCGGCTCGATGCGAGCGAGCGACTGCGGGGCGTCGCCGAGCGCACTCGTGAGCACCACAAGCAGGAGCCCGGTCGCGAGAACAAGCGGCAAGAGGAACCGGCGGGTCAGCGTTCGCACAGTATCCGGTGTAGCGAGGGCCACGGACGGTTCACGGACGCGAAACAGCGCGCTAACACCCCGGTATCAGGTGTTATCCAGATGTTCTCCATGGGATCACCCGCCGTTCACCGGTCCGGGGGACGCTGCAGCATAGGTTCGTCCGGTCATGCTGGCTCGTTCGCTCCGACCTGCGCCGCCACCGGGAGAGCCGAGGCGGATCGAGAATGTCGAGATCCGCCCGGAGGAGCTGCAGGTGCTCGTGAACGGCCAGCGCGCCGGTCTGACCGTGCGAGAGTTCGAGATTCTCTTCGTCCTAGCGGAGCGCCTCGACCGCGTGGTCCCGCGGCCGGAGGTCTACGAGCTCGTCTGGGGCGGGAAGATGCCACACCGCGACCGCTCGGTGGACGTCTTCGTGCGCAAGGTCCGTTCGCAAGCTGGCCCTGTGCGCGCCGGAATGGGAGTTCGTCCACACGCACTTCGGCATCGGCTACCGCTTCAAGCCCGAGCCGGCCGACGAGTAGAGCTCCGGCGGCGAGCGCAGGGGCGCAGCGGTCGTCATTCGTCGGGCTTGCGGGCCCGCACGATCGCCGAGCTGGCGTGCTCGTGCACGCGGTGGGTCTCGCGGATCTCGATGTCCACAAGGCCCTCGTCGGCGAGCAGCGCCTCGAACTGGTCGCGGGTGAGCGCTCCGGCGACGCAGCCGGTCCACTGCTGCATGTCCTCGCGGGTGGCTCGGTCCATGTCGGGGTCGGCGATCACGTCCGAGACGGCGAAGCGTCCGCCAGGGCGCAGCACTCGGGCGGCCTCGGCGAGCACCTGGCGCTTGTCGGCGGCGAGGTTGATGACGCAGTTGGAGATCACCACGTCGACGCTGTTGTCGCCGAGCGGGATGTCCTCGAGGTAGCCCTTGAGGAACTCGACATTCTCGACGCCGGCCTCGGCCGCGTTGGTGCGCGCTAGCTCGAGCATCTCGTCGGTCATGTCGAGTCCGATCGCCTTGCCTGTCGCGCCGACGCGGCGGGCCGAGATCAGCACGTCGGCGCCGGCGCCCGAGCCGAGGTCGAGCACCGTCTCGCCCTCGTGCAGGTCGGCCACAGCGGTGGGGACGCCGCAGCCGAGCGAGGCCTCGACGGCGGCCCTGGGCGCGGCGTGGCCCTCGCCGTCATAAAGCGTGACGCCGAAGACCTCGTTGCCGTGCTTGTCGGTTGAGCTGATGTCGGGCCCGCAGCCGGCGATCGCGGCCGGGGCTCCGCAGCAGCCAGAGCCCGTGCTCTGAGCAACAGCGGTTGCGGCGGCGGCGTAGCGCTCGCGCACCTTCTCGCGGATGTCGGCGTCGGTTAGCTCAGCCATGCGGACAGCTCCTCGAGCGTTTGAGGGTTGACGTAGTAGTAGGCCCACAAACCGCGCCGCTCGGAGTCGACGATGCCGGCCTCGCGCAGCTTCTTCAGGTGGTGCGACAGGGTCGGCTGGGAGATGTCGAACAGCGGCACCAGCTCGCACACGCAGACCTTGCCCGCGTGCTTGCGCAGCACGTCGACCAGCTGCAGGCGAACAGGGTCACCCAGCGCCTTGGCGACCTCCGCCATGCGCAGCGCCTGCTCGCGCTCCACGTCGGGGTAGACGACCGGCTCGCAGCAGGGCTCACCGGCGGGGCGCTTCCGCTTCGGAGCAAGCTCCAAATCGACAGCCATCTATCTACGTATATCGATTGAAGTCATGCTTGTCAATGGATACGCTCCAGCCAAGACGGATGCATCGGGTCGCGGTCATCACCGACATCCACGCCAACCTGACGGCTGGGAGGGGACCCCGAGATGAAATACGTGTTGTTCGTGTGTACGCAGAACGCCGGCCGTTCGCAGATGGCCCAGGCGCTGTTCGAGCGGCACGGGCCGGCGGACGTGCGAGCCGAGTCCGCGGGCGCGGAGCCCGCCGATGGACTCCATCCGGTGGTGCTCGAGGCGATGGGGGAGATCGGCATCGACCTCAGCGACCGGCACCCGAAGAAGTTGACGCTGGAGATGCAGCTACATGCCGACTGGGCGATCACGCTCGCTTGCGGGGCCCAGTGCCCGTACGTCCCGTCGGTCGTCGAGGACTGGGACGTCGCGGACCCTGCCGGCCAGCCGATTGAGGAGGTCCGCAGGATTCGGGACGACATCCGGGATCGAGTCGTGGACCTCGCGACGAACCGCATCGAGTCGATCCGGGAGGACCGGCGCCAGCACATGATGCGGATGGCACGCCTGGTCCCGGGACTGGTCGACGAGTTCGGCGGCCGGCTCACCGACGAGGAAATCCGACAGATCGCCGACGAGATCCTCGACACGTACGACGACGTGCCCGTTCGCTCGTTCGTGATGACGCTCGCCAACCGCAAGGCGCGGACGCTGCTGAAGGAACGCGCCGGGACGCCGGCGGGCGCGTAACCACCGCGGCGCCTCGCGCTCACGCCACCCAGCCCCCCTCCAGCCCGGGCGTGCGGAGCGGGCCTGGCGGAAACGCCGTCCTCGTCGTAGGATCAGCCGCCAGGATCCACAACGTGTCCCGTTGCTTTACTGGTGGACGGACCCACTAGGTCGAGAACACTTAGTGTTGGCGGGATATGTAAAGGCACGTTTTGCAAAGCCAAGCCCTAGAAACCATTTCCACGATGGCACGGACCGCCTTCGTGGAACGGTCGCCGCTGACGCGCGAAGCGCTTGCCTTCGCCGATGAGCGCCACGCCGGCCAGACGCGTGACATCGACGACCTTCCGTTCGTCACGCACCCCGTCGAGGTCGCCTGCCTCCTGCACGAGGGGGGCTATCCCGACGAGGTCGTGGCCGCCGGCGTGCTCCACGACGTGGTCGAAGACACCGATGCCGAGCTGAGCGATCTGGAGGCGCGATTCGGCAGCCGTGTGGCGGAGCTGGTCAAGGCCGTGACGGACGACCCGTCGATCGAGGACGACGACGAGCGCAAAGCGGCGCTGCGCGACCAGGTCGCGGCGGCGGGCGAGGGCGCCGCCGTGATCTTCGCGGCCGACAAGGTCTCGAAGGCCCGCGAGTTCCGGGTTCGTGTGAGCCGCGGAAGCCACGACGCGGCGGACTGCAGCAAGTTCAACCACTACGAGGCGAGCCTCGCGATGCTCGCCGACCTCATCCCGGGGCACGAGCTGGTCCACCAGCTCCGCCTGGAGGTCGAGGCCCTGCAGGCGCTGCCGGCCGGCGGCGTCTAGTGACCTAGCCGGCAGCCAGCAGCCTCACGCCGAGGCGGCGGGCGAGCCCTTCACCGCCCCAGCCCATCACCATGTCGTGGTTGTATTCGAACACCGGTCGGGCGAGCGGCGCCACCACGTTCATCCAGCGCTTTCCCGTGGTGACGTCCCAGTCGTAGACCACCGCGGTCACGTCGCCTTGCTCGAACAGGCGCCAGATTCCCGTGCCGTTGAGGTCGCCCGACGCCTCGCCGGCCGTGCAGCACGGCACCTCGACCGTTCGCACGGTGAAGTCGAACTCGAGCTCGTACGGGATCCGGCTGCGCCAGGCGATGCGGTAACGGCTGCCCACACGGTGCCCGTCGTCGGCGCTGAGCTTCGTCACCCGCTCTACGCCGCGCCACCACTCCGGCCAGTCCAAGGGATCCTCGAGGACCTCCCAGGTGGCCGCCCGGGGGGCCTCCAGCAGCCAGGTGGTGAGGTAGCGGTAGCGGGTCAAGCCTCCAGGTTGATCATCACGTGCTTGATCTCCTGGTAGTCCTCGAGCGCGTATTTCGACATGTCCTTGCCGTACCCGGACTGCTTGTAGCCGCCGTGCGGCATCTCGCTGGACATCGTGATGTGGTCGTTCACCCACACGGTCCCGAAGCGGATCGCGTTGGCCACCCGGTGCGCGCGTCCGATGTCGCGCGTCCAGACCGAGGAGGCCAGCCCGTAGCGCGTGCCGTTGGCCCATTCGATCGCCTTCGCCTCGTCGTCGAACGGCTGGACGGTCAGGACCGGGCCGAAGATCTCGTTCTGGATCATCTCGTCGTTCTGCTGCAGGTTCGCCACGACCGTCGGCTCGAGGAAGAACCCTGGCAGGTCGGGCTCCTTGCCGCCGGTCACGATCTCGGCGTGGCTTGGCTTGCCCGACAGGAAGCCCTCCACTCGCTCGCGCTGGCGCATCGAGTTGAGCGGCCCGAGCGTGGTCTCCGGGTCGAAGGTGTCGCCCATCTTGTAGCCCTTGGCCTGTTCGGCGAGCCCGTTGACCACGTCGTCGTACACCTTCGAACCCGCGAGCACGCGCGTCGCGGCGGTGCAGTCCTGGCCCGCGTTATAGAGGCCGGTCCCCGCGATCGTCTCCATCGCCACGTCCATGTCCACGTCGTCGAACACGATCACGGGCGCCTTGCCGCCCAGCTCGAGATGCACGCGCTTCAGGGAGTCCGCCGCGGCGCGGGCGATCCACTTGCCCGTCTCGGGCGACCCGGTCAGGGACACCATCTCGATGTCGGGGTGCGTCACGAGCGATGAGCCGGCCGGCTGGCCATGCCCGGTGATCACGTTGAGCACGCCCTTGGGCAGCACCTCGGCCGCGTACTCGGCCAGCTTGACCGTGGAGATCGGGGTGGTCTCGGCCGGCTTCAGGACGATCGTGCAGCCGGTGGCGAGCGCCGGGCCGATCTTCCAGATCGCCATCATCAGCGGATAGTTCCAGGGGGTGATCTGGCCCACCGGGCCCACCGGCTCCCGGCGGATGATCGAGGTGTGCCCCGCCACGTACTCGCCGGACGCCTGGCCCTCGGGCGTGCGGGCCGCGCCGCCGAAGAAGCGCAGGTTGTCGCACAGGAACGGCATCTCGTCCTCGAGGAAGGCGTTGCGCGGCTTGCCGGCGTCGGCGGCCTCGAGGTCGGACAGCTCCTCGGCGTGCTCTTCGAGCAGGTCGGCCAGCTTGATGAGCGCCGTGGCGCGCTCGCCGGGCGGCGTATTCGCCCATCCGCCGAAGGCGCCCTTCGCCGCCGCCACGGCGCGGTTCACGTCCTCCTCGGTCGACAGCGGCATCTCGGCGATCACCTCGCCGTTCGCCGGGTTGGTCACCTCCTCGGTGGCGCCGTCGGCGGCGTCCACGAACTCGCCGTCGATGAAGTTCTGCAGCTTGGTCTTGGTCATAGTGGCCATGAGTCCTCCTATATCAAGGGGTCAGACCCCTTCAGTGTCCTCGACTCAAGGGGTCTGACCCCTTCATGCGGTAACGCTCAGCACGTCCTCGACGGGCGTGTACTCCATGCCGGTGCCCTCGGCGACGGCGGGGTGGGTGACCTTGCCCTGCGCCACGTTAACCCCGGCCTTGAGTCCGGGCATGATCTCGATCGCCCCCTCGAGCCCAAAGTCCGCGAGGGCGAGCACGTACGGGAGGGTGGCGTTCGTCAGCGCGAACGTCGACGTGACGGGCACCGCGCCGGGCATGTTGGCGACGCAGTAGTGGGTCACGCCGTCGACCTCGTAGACGGGGTCCGAGTGGGTTGTGGGGCGTGAGGTCTCGAAGCAGCCGCCCTGGTCGATCGAGACGTCGACCAGCACGGCACGCTCCTTCATCAGCCCGAGCTGGGCGCGCTTGATCACGTAGGGCGCCCTGGCGCCGTGGACCAGCACCGCGCCGATCACCAGGTCGGCCCTCGGCAGCATCTCCTCGACCGCCAGCGTGGACGAGTAGACCGTCGACACCCTGCCGCCGAATGCGATGTCGAGCTCGCGCAGCCGGTCGATGTTGCGGTCGAACACGAAAACGTCGGCCTCCATCCCCATCGCGATGAAGGCCGCGTTCATCCCCACAACGCCGCCGCCGATCACCATCACGGTGGCCGCGGCCACGCCCGGCACGCCGCCGAGCAGCACCCCGCGGCCGCCCAGCGGACGCTCGAGGAAGAACGCCCCGGCCTGCGTGGCGATCTTGCCGGCCACTTCGCTCATCGGCGCGAGCAGCGGCAGCCGGCCGTGCTCGTCCACGACGGTCTCGTAGGCCACGCAGGTGGCGCCCGACTCCACCAGGCCGCGCGTCAGCTCGGGGTCGGGCGCGAGATGCAGGTAGGTGAACAGCAGCTGGTCGTGCCGCAGCATCGCCACCTCCTCCGGCTGCGGCTCCTTCACCCCCAGGACCAGGTCTACCTCGTCCAGCACGCTCTGCGCGTCCGGCGCGATGCGCGCCCCCTGCGCCGTGTACTCCTCGTCCGGGATCGTGCTCCCCACGCCGGCGCCCGCCTGCATGACGATCTCGTGCCCGTGCTCCACCAGCTCGCGCACTCCGGCCGGCGTGAGCGCCACGCGGTACTCGTCTGTCTTGATCTCCGTCGGAACCCCTACCTTCATCTCTGCTCGCGACCTCCCTCTAGTGGTCTCTCCGACACGTTCGTGCTCGTTTGCCAGGCGAAGACTTGCAGCCGGCAAACGAGTGCGAACTTGGAGGAGCGGCCACTAGGTCACCAATTCGCGGGCGCGCAGCGCCAGCCAGAACTCGATCCGGTCGCGCGCGCTCGACAGGTCGCGGCCGGTCAGCTGCTCCACGCGCCGGATCCGGTAGCGCAGCGTATGCCGGTGGCAGTACAGCTCGCGTGCCGCCTTCTCCCACTGGCCGTTCTGCTCGATGTACGCCTCCAGCGAGCGGATCAGCTCGTCGCCGTACTCGCCGCTCGCGTCCTCGAGCGGCCCCAGCACGCTGTCGCAGTAGAGCCGCAGCGCCTCGTCGTCCTGAAGCGACAGCAAGAGCTGGAAGGCGCCGAGGTCGCGGTAGGAGGCGACCAGCGGCGAGCGGCCGTTTGAGAGCGCCGCCGCCTCGAGGGCGCAGCGTGCCTCGTGGAACGAGCGCCTGAGCGAGCCCACGGCGGCCGGCCGGGACGCCGCCGCACGAAGCTCGCCGTGCTCGGATTGGAGCGCCTCGCGCGCCCGGGCCGCGACGGCAACGGGATCCACGCCGTCGCGCGCGTCGACCACGGCGCACAGGAGCCGCTCGCGCGAGGCCACGAGCGCACCCACGCCGGCGTCCGCCAGGAAGCGGTCGAGGTCGCCCTCGGCCGTGGACGCCATCGCTCCTCGGCCGTCGGGGCCTGGGACTGGCCCATCGGCCGCGGCGGGCGGCCGGTCCTGCCGCGCGAAGACGAGCACGGCCGCGTTGGCGCCCACCCCGAACGGGCGCAGGCGCACGGCAAGCTCGGATTCGGACAGGCGGCCGGTGAGCGCCTCGGCGAGCACGTCGCCGGCCAGCCGGCGCTCCGTGTCGCGCATCGCGCGCTGGCGCATCAGCTCAAGCGCCACCACGGTCACGGCCTGCTGCAGGATGAGTCGCTCGAAGTCGCCCAGCCCGCCGGCGTCGCGCGCCGCCACGAGCCACGCCTGCGGGCCGCCGCGCCCGCGGATCGAGACGGGGAGCACCAGCGAGCGCCCGGCGATCTCGGGATGGTCGGGCGCGAACTCGAACGCCTCGTCGGAGATTGACGCTCCGGTGTGGGCGGCGCCACCGAGCCCGCCACTTCGCCGGCGCACCTCCTCGCGCACGTACTCGAGCGCGGCTTCGGGCACCTGGCGCCGGAACCGCGTGGCGGCGATCGTCTCGCCCCGAGCGGACAGCACCCAGACTGCGCCGCCCGTGGTGGCGGCGAGCGCGCGAACCACCTCGTCCAGGCCGCGCTCCTCGAGCACCAGCCGCTCGAGGCGCTTGTGGATCGCGATGCCCCGCTGGAGCACCTCGTACTGCTCGTTCACGAGTCGCGTGAACGCCTTCTCCGTGAGTGCGATGAAGGGCAGCTCGTATGGCACCTCGAAGACCGGGAAGTCGAGCCGCCCGGCCTCGTCGAGGAGCGCGTCCGGGAGCCCGTCGTGGTCGAAGCCGGTGCCGAATCCGAGCCCGGCCAGGTGGTGACCCGAGAGCAGGCGCACGAACTCGCGCTGGCGCTCCTCGCTTCCGAGCTGGATGCCGGTGGTCAGCAGGAGCTCGCCGCCGGACAGCCAAGGTGTCGGATCGGGCAGCTCGGAGATGTGCACCCAGCGCACGGGCACGTCGGCGCCGTCGCCCCCGGTGGCGAGCTCGAGGCCCACCTCCGCGACGAGGCCCCTGACGGTCAGCATCTCAGTGCCGGACGATCCGGTCCCATGCTTCGGTGAGGACCTGGCGCAGGACCTTGTCGATCACGTCGAACTCCTCGCTGTCCGCAATCAGCGGCGGAGAGAGCTGGACAACGGGTTCGCCACGGTCGTCGGCGCGGCAGATCAGCCCTTCCTTGTAGAGCTCGCCAGACACGAAGCCGCGCAGGAGCGCCTCGCGCTCCTCGCTGCCGAAGCTCTCCTTGGTCTCCTTGTCCTTGACCAGCTCGAGCGCGTAGAAGTAGCCCGCGCCGCGCAGGTCGCCGACGATCGGCAGGTCCTCCTGCAGCTTCTCGAGCATGGCGCGGAACTCCGGTTCCTTGGCGCGCACGTGGCCGCAGAGGTCCTCGCGCTCGAAGATGTCGAGGTTCGCCATCGCCATGGCCGCGGAGACCGGATGCCCGCCGAACGTGATGCCGTGGGTGAACATGCCGCCGTCGCTCGCGAACGGCTCGGCCACCCGGTCGGACACGATTACGGCGCCCATCGGCGCGTAGGCCGAGGTGATGCCCTTGGCAGTCGTGATCATGTCCGGCACCACGCCGAAGCGGTCGACGCCGAAGTAGTGGCCGAGGCGGCCCCAGGAGCAGATCACCTCGTCGGCGATCAGCAGCACGCCGTGCCTGTCGCAGATCTCGCGCACGCGCTGCCAGTACCCGTCCTGGGGCACGAAGCAGCCGCCCGCGTTCTGCACCGGCTCGAGGATCACGGCCGCCACCGTCTCCGGGCCCTGGAACTCGATCACGTGCTCGATCTGGTCGGCTGCCCAGAGCGGGTCGCGGCCTTCGGGCCAGCGGTACGAGTTGGTGTTGGGAGCGTGGAAGGCGCCCGGTACGAGCGGCTCGAAGGGCGTGCGGAGTCCCGTGAGGCCCGTGATGGAGAGCGCGCCGAAAGTGGTGCCGTGGTAGGCGGTCTCGCGCGAGATGATCTTCGTCTTTAGGGGATCGCCGTTCAGCTTGTGGAACTGCCGCGCGAGCTTCCAGGCCGACTCGACCGCCTCGGAGCCGCCCGAGGTGAAGAACACGCGGTTGAGATCGCCAGGCGCCAGGCCGGCGATCCGCTCGGCCAGCTCAATGGCCACCGGGTGCGCGTAGCTCCAGTTCGTGAAGAACGCCAGCTTCTCCACCTGGCGCGCCGCCGCCTCGCCGATCTCGGTGCGGCCGTGGCCGGCGTTCACGCAGAACAGCGCCGCGAGGCCGTCGAGGTAGCGCTTGTCGTGCTCGTCGTAGACGTAGCTGCCCTCGCCGCGCACGATGATCGGGACCTCGTGCCGGCTGTCGTAGCTCCCCATTCGGGTGAAGTGCATCCACAGGTGCTTGAGCGCTTTTTCCTGCAGCGCGCTCGGGGGGCCGGTCTGCTCCTCGTACACCGTCTGGGGTGTGGTCGCCATTCTCTCTCCTCAGAGTCGCTACGCGTACGACAGTGCGGACAACGGTATCGCGAAACGCAGACCCGCACTATTGTGCAGAACGGACAACAAAGCGTGTGCGTTTACGGCGTTTCGCCGCTTGCGGCCTTGCCAAATCGGCCATACTTTGCGGTTACGCATGAGCCATGAGGGCGAAGCGGGGGAGGCGGACAGGGTCGGTCCGGAGCGGGCTGCGCCCGCGCCCTCCAGCACCGCGGCTCCGGAGCGAGCCGAGGCCGGCGCGCGCACCGCGCCCAGCGTCCGCCTGCAGGGGGTCTCGAAGCGCTTCGGCGACTTCACTGCGGTTCGGAAGATGGACCTCGATATCCCGAAGGGCGAGTTCTTCACGATGCTCGGCCCGTCGGGGTGCGGGAAGACCACCACGCTGCGGATGATCGCCGGCTTCGAGGAGCCGACCGATGGAACGGTGCTGCTCGACGGCGAGGACGTCACGGGGCTGCCCGCCTTCAAGCGCCCCACCAACACGGTCTTCCAGAGCTACGCGCTCTTCCCCCACCTGAGCGTGGAGCGCAACGTGGCCTTCGGGCTCGAGCGCACGAAGACCGCCAAGGACGAGGTCCGGCGGCGCGTCGGCGACGAGCTCGAGCGCGTGGGCCTGGCCGGCGAGGCCAAGCGCAAGCCGCGCCAGCTCTCCGGCGGACAGCAGCAGCGCGTGGCGCTCGCGCGGGCCCTCGTCAACCGGCCCGCTGTGCTGCTCCTGGACGAGCCGCTCGGCGCCCTCGACCTCAAGCTGCGCAAGCAGCTGCAGGTCGAGCTCAAGCGCATCCAGCAGGAGGTCGGCATCACGTTCGTGTACGTGACGCACGACCAGGAGGAGGCGCTCACGATGTCGGATCGCATCGCGGTGATGAACCGCGGCGTCATAGAGCAGCTGGGTGAGCCGGAGGAGATCTACGAGCGGCCCCGCACTACCTTCGTGGCCGGCTTCATCGGCGTCTCGAACCTGATGCCGGGCGATGTGGTCTCCGTCAACGGCGGAGCCTCCTCGGTTCGCCTCGACGCGGGGCCCACCGTGAGCACCTCCGGCTCGGACGGAGCAGAGCCGGGCGAGCGCGTCCACGCCGTGGTGCGCCCGGAGAAGCTCGGCCTCGAGTCGTGCGACGCGCCCGCGTCTGGAGACCGGATGAGCGTGGAGGGCCAGGTCGAGAGCTCGCTCTACATGGGCACCGCGACGCAAATGATCGTGCGCCTGGGCGACGGCACGGCAATGACCGTGCTGATCCCGAACGCCGACATCGACGAGCGCCGCAACCTGCCGGCGCCTGGCGAGGCGGCCCGCCTGACCTGGACGCAGGAGAACATCCACATCGTCAGGGAGGTGGGCACGTCGTGACGCCGCGCGAGCGCGAACTGCTGACCCGCCGCCTGCTGATGAAGCGCGGCGCGGCGGGGGCGTTGGGCACCTCGGCGCTGGCCTATCTCGCGGCCTGCGGCCCGCGGACCGGCGGCGTCGTGCAGTCCGAGGGGGGCGAGTCGGACGTCATCCCGAAAGGCAAGCTCTCGGACTCGCTCTACTTCGCCAACTGGCCGCTCTACATCGAGGAGGACCGCGGCACGCTGAAGGAGTTCGAGGAGGAGTACGGGGCCCAGGTCAAGTACGTCGAGGAGGTCAACGACAACACCGAGTTCTTCGGCAAGGTGCGCCAGCAGTACGCGCAGGGGGACTCGGGCGGGCGCGACATCCACGTGGTGACCGACTGGATGGCGGCGCGGATGATCCGCCTCGGCTACGTGCAGCGCTTCGACCCGGCCGAGATCCTGACCGCACAGCAGAACCTGCTCGACCGCCTGCGCACACCCCCGTTCGATCCGGGCAGGGACTACTCGATGCCCTGGCAGTCGGGCTTCGCGGGCATCGTCTACCGGAAGGATCTCGTCAAGCGAGAGCCGAAGAGCGTGGACGACCTGTTCGACCCGGACTACAAGGGCAAGGTCACGATGCTCACCGAGATGCGCGACACGGTGGGCGTGGTGGCGGCCTCGCTTGGACACGACCCCGAGACCGCGACCCTCGACCAGTTCATGGAGGCGGTCGAGAAGATCGGCGAGGGCGCCGATTCGGGCCAGATCCGCGGCTTCACCGGCAACGAGTTCAGCAAGGACATCGCCAAGGGCGACTCGTGGCTCTTGATCGGCTGGTCGGGCGACTCCGTGCAGCTCCAGGCCGACAACCCGAACATCCGCTTCATCGCGCCCGAGACCGGCGTGCACCTGTGGACCGACAACATGCAGATTCCGATCGGCGCGCCGCACGCGTTCACGGCGCAGAAGATGATCGACTTCGTCTACAGGCCCGAGGTCCAGGCGGACATCGCGGAGTACGTCAACTACATCTGCCCGGTCGAGGGCGTGCAGGAGATCCTTGCCAAGCGCGACCCGGCGCTCGCCGAGAACCAGCTGATCTTCCCGGACGAGCAGACGCTCTCCAACTCGTTCATCTTCCGTCAGCTCAAGCCCGACGAGGAGCGTGAGCTCGACGAGGCGTTCCAGAAGGTGCTCGGCGCGTAGGCGAAAACGGTGGCCGCTCGGCTGAGGAAGGCAGGCCTGCCGTACGTGCTCCTGTTGCCGGGGCTCGGCTTCCTGGTGATCTTCTTCGCGGTGCCGCTCGGCTGGATGGCGTTCGAGTCGCTCAAGAGCGGCACGCTGGAGGAGGGCTACCTGTTCTCCTGGGAGTTCTCGAACTACACCAACGCGATCTCGGACTACAGCGAGCAGTTCCTGCGCTCGTTCGTGTACGCGGCGATGGCCACTGTCGTAGCCTTCCTGATCGGCTACCCGCTCGCCTACTTCATCGCCTTTCGCGGCGGCCGCTGGCGCAACGCGATGTTGCTGGCCGTCATCGCGCCCTTCTTCGTCACCTATCTGATCAGGACCCTGTCGTGGGAGACGATCCTCTCGGACAGCGGCCTCGTGGTGGAAACCCTGCGCACGGTCGGCGTCGTATCCGAGAGCGGCCGCCTGCTCGACACGACCTTCTCCGTCGTCGCCGGCATCACCTACAACTTCCTGCCCTTCATGATCCTGCCGCTCTACGCCTCCCTCGAGCGGATCGACCACCGCCTGATGGAGGCGGCCTACGACCTCTACGGCCGCCGCCGCGACGTCTTTCTGCGCGTGACGCTGCCGCTGTCGATGCCCGGGGTCGTGGCGGGCGCGCTTCTCACCTTCATTCCGGCCGCCGGCGACTTCATCAACGCCGAGCTGCTCGGGACCCCGAACCAGTTCATGATCGGCAACGTCATCCAGAGCCGCTACCTCGAGGTCGCCGACTACCCGACCGCCGCGGCTCTGTCGTTCATCCTGATGGCCTGCATGCTGGCGATCGTGCTCGTCTGGGCGCGCGTCGCGGGCACCGAGGCCCTGCTCGGGGCCGAGGGGGAGCGCGGCTAGTGGAAGCGGGATCCGCCACCGCCGAGTCGCGCACGGAGGCGGCCCCGCGGGCGGCCCGCAGCCCGAAGAACCGCCGTCGGGGCGGGAGGCTGCTCGACCTCGGTCTCAACGTCTACGCGCTTCTCGCGCTGCTGTACCTGCTCGTCCCGATCGCGATCATCATCGTCTTCTCCTTCAACAACCCGCGTGGCCGCTTCAACTTCATCTGGCAGGAGTTCAGCCTTGATGCGTGGGCTGACCCGTTCGGGGTGCAGGGGATCGGTGACGCACTGGTCAAATCGCTCGAGATCGCTGCGGTGTCGACCTTGATCGCGACGGTGCTCGGGACGATTACCGCGCTGGCGCTCGTGCGCTACGAGTTTCGCGGCCGGGCCCCGATCAACTTCTTCATCTTCATCCCGCTCGCCACCCCCGAGGTAGTGCTCGGCGCGGCGCTGCTGTCGCTCTTCCTCAACTACGCCGTCGGGCTGGGGTTCACCACCATCGTGATCGCTCACATCATGTTCACCCTGTCGTTCGTGATCGTGACGGTGCGCTCCCGGCTGATCGGCTTCGACCGGTCGCTGGAGGAGGCCGCGCAGGATCTGGGGGCCTCGCCCTGGCAGACCTTCCGGCTCGTGACCCTGCCGCTGATCATGCCTGGGGTCGCCTCGGCTGCGCTGCTCGGGTTCGCCCTCTCGATCGACGACTTCGTGATCACGAACTTCAACTCGGGCTCGGTGGTCACGTTCCCGATCTTCATCTGGGGCGCCGCCCGCGTGGCGATCCCGCCACAGATCTACGTGATCGCCTCGATGATCTTCCTGTTCACGCTGGCGATGATGTTGTTGACCGTGTGGCAGCAGCGCCGGGCGGAGCGCATGGCCGCCGTGCGGCCGGACGAACCCGCGGCGTGATCGAACGCGAGCGGGAGGAGTTCGCGCGCCGCCACGCGCGGTCCCGCGAGCTCCACGAGCGGGCGGCCGGCTCGCTGCTGGCCGGCGTGCCGATGAGCTGGATGACCATGTGGGCCGGCGGTCACCCGATCTACCTGGACACGGCCGAGGGTGCGCGGCTGGTCGACGTGGACGGCAACGAGTACGCCGACTTCTGTCTGGGGGACACCGGGGCGATGGCGGGCCACTCGCCCGAGCCGGTCATGCGGGCCGTCCGCCAGCGCGCCGGCCTCACCACCATGCTCCCGACCGAGGACGCCGCCTGGGTGGGCGAGGAGCTCGCGCGGCGCTTCGGGCTGCCGTACTGGCAGTTCTCGCTCACCGCCACCGACGCCAACCGCTGGCTGCTTCGGATGTGCCGCCAGGTCACGCGCCGGCCCAAGGTCGCGGTGTTCAACTGGTGCTACCACGGCTCCGTCGACGAGGCGTTCGTGACGCTGGACGGCTCGCGTGAGGGCAACGTCGGCCCGATGGTCGATCCCGTCGCGACCACGCGCGTGGCCGAGTTCAACGAGATCGACTCGGTGGAGGCCGCGCTCACGCACGGCGACGTGGCCTGCCTCCTGATGGAGCCGGCCCTCACCAACATCGGAATCGTGCTGCCGGAGCCGGGCTTCCTAGAGGCCGTGCGCGAGCTCTGCACCCGCAACGGCACGCTCCTGATCATCGACGAGACCCACACCTTCAGTGCCGGGCCGGGTGGCTGCACTGCCGCCTGGGGGCTCGAGCCCGACGCGATCTCGCTCGGCAAGTCGATCGCCGGCGGCGTGCCGATCGGCGCCTACGGCGTGAGCGCGGAGCTGGCGGAGCGCATCGCGGCGGAGGAGGACGCCGACTACGAGGACACCGGCGGAGTCGGCGGCACGCTCGCGGGCAACGCCCTGTCGCTCGCCGCCGCTCGCGCCACGCTCGGCGAGGTGCTGACCGCCGAGGCGTTCGAGCGCATGTCGGTCCTTCGCGAGCGCTTCGTCGCGGGCGTGGAGGAGGCGCTCGAGCGGCACTCGGTGCCGTGGTCCGTCGTCAGCTTGGGCGCGCGCGCCGAGTATCGCTTCTCCCCCGAGCCGCCCCGCACCGGCGCCGAGTCCGCGGCTGCGGGCGACCGGGAAGTCGAGGAGTATCTGCACCTGTACCTGCTGAACCGGGGCGTGCTGATCACGCCCTTCCACAACATGGCGCTGATGTGCCCCGCCACGACCGAGGAGCAAGCCGACCGCCACACGGTGGCGTTCAGCGCGGCGTTGGAAGAGCTAAGGCCATGACCGAACACCACCGGCTCCACCCCGACGCGGGCGCGGAGCGGGGGAGAAGGGCCTCAAGAAGAACGCCATCGGCTTCGTCGACGGCCTGATCATCGGGATCGCCTCCACGGCGCCGGCCTACTCGCTGGCAGCGGTGCTCGGGATCGTGGTCGTGGGGGTCGGCGTGCAGGCCCCGGCAGTGCTGCTCGCCTCCTTCATCCCGATGTTCCTGATCGCGTCGTCCTTCTACTACCTGAACCGCGCCGACCCGGACTGCGGCACCTCGTTCTCGTGGATCACGCGCGCGATCGGGCCGAGCGCCGGCTGGATGGGCGGCTGGGCGATCTGCACGACGGGCATCATCGTGATCGGCTCGCTCGCCGACGTGGCCGCGTACTACACATTCGACCTGTTCACGCTCGACTCGCTGCGCGACTCGAAGACGGCCGTGACGATCTTCGCGATCGCGATCATCGCCATCATGACCGCGGTCTGCGTGATCGGCACCGAGGTCTCGGCGCTTCTGCAGCGGATCCTGATCTTCGCGCAGGTGGGCGCGCTCCTCGCCTTCGGGATCGTCGCGCTCGTCAAGGGCGGGGCCCTCACCCCGGAGCTGTCCTGGTTCTCGCCCTTCGCCGTGGACAGCGCCGACGCACTGGTGCTCGGCCTGCTCACAGGCGTGTTCATCTACTGGGGCTGGGAGAGCGCCGTCAACCTAAACGAGGAGACGACCGGCTCGGACAGCGCGCCCGGCTTGGCAGGGGTGCTCTCGACGGTGGTCCTGCTGGTCACCTACGTGCTGGTCTCCACTGCCGTGGTGGCCTACGCCGGCCTCGACCGGATCGCCGAGTACGAGGACGACAGTGCGCTGTTCAGCGTGGTCGCCGACGACGTGCTCGGCACGGGCCTGTCCTGGATCGTCGTGCTTGCGATCCTCACCTCCGCGCTCGCGTCGACGCAGACGACGATCCTGCCCTCCTCGCGAACGTCGCTGTCGATGGCGCGCCAGGGGGCCCTCCCGGAGGCGTTCGGCCGCGTGCACCCGCGCTTCCTCACGCCGCACATCTCGACCATCACGATCGGGGTGATCGCCGCGGTCTGGTACGGGATCCTGAACACGGCCTCGCAGAGCTTCCTGTTCGACTCCCTGACCTCGCTGTCGCTGATGATCGCCTTCTACTACGCGCTCACCGGCTTCGCGTGCGCGATCTACTACCGGCGCGAGCTGACCAAGTCGGTGAAGAACTTCCTCTTCATCGGAGTCGGCCCGGTGGTGGGAGCGCTGATCCTGAGCTACCTGTTCGTCCGCGCCGTCCACGAGTACTCGCAGACCGGCCAGTCCTACTCCGGCAGCGAGCTGTTCGGAGTGGCCGTGCCGGTGGTGCTCGGCCTCGGGCTGCTCCTGCTCGGCGTGGTCCTCATGTTCCTCTGGCGCGCCGCCGGCAACGAGGACTTCTTCAGGCGCCGCCGCGGGATCGTCGATCCCGAGGTGGCCGCGGGGCGGAAGATGGGCGTGGCTGCGGTGCCGGAGGAGGCGGTGTAGAGAGGCATTGCCGTCGCCCCCCTGTCGCTTTCCGTTGGGATTGGGCAGCGACAGCCAGGCTCTTGCGAGCCTGGGTTGACCCGGTTGGGTCTTCGCGCTTCAACGGGCTGTGCCCAGCATGGGTTCTGGGGCTTAGCTGCCCTCGGCGCGCGTTTTGTGTCTCCCGTCCGGTGCGGGCGACGTAGCAGTTCGGTTTCCCCTCGGACTGGGCGCGCTGTTGGGCCATCCGGGCCAGGTTCAGGGCCGCGTTCAGGTCGCGGTCGAGGTTCAGCCCGCAGGCGTCACAGCTGAAGACGCGCTCGGACAGGGCCAGCTTGGCTCTCGCCGTGCCGCAGTCCGAGCAGGTCTTCGAGGAGGGAAAGAAACGGTCGGCGGCGACCAGAAGGGAGCCGTCTGACCAAGAGGTCTTGTACTTCAGCTGGGTCAGAATCATGCCCCAGCCGACGTCGGCGATGTGGCGTGCGAGCCGGCGGTTGGCCTGCAGGCCACGCACGTTCAGGGTCTCCACACCGATCACGCCGAACTCGCCTGTGAGGTGGGTGGTGAGCTGGTGGGCCTGCTCGCGGCGCTGGTTCGCGACCCGCTCGTGCAGGCGGCGCAGGCGGGCCTCGGTGCGCAGCATCCGCTTCGACTTCACCCATCTCGACGCGCCCGGCTTGACGCGCCCGTTGGGCAGGTAGTTGGCTGGGTTGTTGGCGCGCCGCTGGCGGTCGAGCTGCCGCTGGAGCCGGCGCAGCTTGCGCAGCGCCTCCTGCAAAGGGCGCGTGTTCTCGAACGGCTTACCTGCCGACGGCGTCGCCAGCCGGGTCAGGCCGACGTCCACACCCACGGCTGCGTCCCGGCGCCGGGCGCGGCGCTGCTTGGGCGAGCGCTCGACCGTAAAGCTGACGTACCAGCTCGCGCCCGAGCGGCTGACCGTGGCACGCATGATGCGCGCCCGTTCGTCGCGCTCGAGCAGCCGGATCAGCTTCGACATCCGCTCCTTGGTACGGATCGGGCCCAGCCGCCGGTCGAACTCGACTTGACGCGCCGACCCGATCCGGGGGCGCTGGAAGATCACCGACTCGCGGCAGCGACCCTTGACACGGAACCCGGGGAACCCCACCCGGCGGCCGTGTCTGCGGCCCTCGGTGAAGGTCTGGAGTGCCCGGCCGAGCGCCTCCAGCCCGGCCTGGTAGGACCCGACCGGGGCCTGCGAGCGCCAGGGCGCCAGCTCGTCCTTCACAGCATCGCCCTTGAACTCGGAGCAAAGGGCCTGGTACGACCACGGCACCCGCACGGCCTCGCCCGCTGCCCGGAGGTCAAGGCGCTCCTTGACGAGCGCCAATCCTGCGTTGAACCAGAACCGCGACGCGCCGGTGAAAGAGGCGAGCAGCGCCACCTGCTCGACCGACGGGTCGAGCGCAAACCGATACGCCTGCCGGATCAACGCCATGTCTCCATATACGAACATACGTTCAGCCCCGGACAACCACCCCCAACAAAAAGCGACGGGGGAGCCGTCGCTAGTCTCGGCGCCCATGGGAACCTGGGACCAGCTCGCCTCGCTTCCACTCGAGATAGACGGCTACGAGCTCGAGGGGCGGGAGCTCGCCTTCTCCGAGGAGTTCGTCCGCTACACCACGATCATCAAGCTGCGCGGCGGCGGCGAGGAGGGGGTCGGCGAGGACGTGGTCTACGACGGGCTCGACCACTCGAGCTTCCAGGGCGCCGGGCCGACGCTGCCGCTGGCCGGCTCCTACACGCTCGGCTCGTTCGCCCAGCGCCTCTCCGAGCTCGACCTCTTCCCCGACCCGCCTGTGCGGGAGGTGTCGCGCCGGTACCGCCGGTGGGCTTTCGAGTCCGCCGCGCTCGACCTTGCGCTGCGCCAGGCCGGGCGCTCGCTCGCCGAGCACCTGGGGCGCGAGCTGCGCCCGCTCACCTACGTCGTCTCCATGCGGCTCGGCTCCTTCGGCGACGACTCGCCGGAGACCTCGGAGCGCATGCTGCGGGTGCTCGAACGCTATCCCGGCACCCGCTTCAAGCTCGATCCCACGAACACCTGGAGCGACGCCCTGATCGAGGAGCTCGCGCGGTCGGGCGCCGTGGACTCGCTCGACCTGAAGGGGCAGTACAAGGGCACCCCGGTCGACGTGGACACCGATCCCGAGCTGTACGGGAAGCTCGCGGAGGCGTTCCCGGACGCCTGGCTCGAGGACCCCGACCTGAACGACGAGACGAGGCCGGTGCTCGAGCCGCACCGCGACCGGATCACGTGGGACGCCCCGATCCACTCCGTCGACGACGTCCTGGCGCTCGAGTGGGAGCCGCGCATGGTCAACATCAAGCCGTCGCGGGTCGGTTCGCTCGAGGAGCTGGGGCGCGCCTACGACTTCTGCGCCGAGCGCGGCATCGGCGCCTACGGCGGCGGCCAGACCGAGCTGGGCGTGGGCCGCGACCACATCCAGTACCTGGCCGCGCTGTTCCACCCGGACACGCCCAACGACGTCGCCCCGGGCGGCTTCAACAGCCCGGCGCTTCCCGACGGCATGCCGTCCAGCCCGATCCACATCGAGCCGGCGGCCACCGGCTTCCGCTTCGCGTGATCGAGGTCGTTCCCGCTGCACCCGGGCGAGCAGACCGCGCTCGAGCTGGCACAGCGGGTGGCGGGATTCATCGAGGCGGCGGAGCGCACGCTCGACCTCGCCCTCTACGACGTGCGCCTGCCCGGAGAGCCGGGCGACGTCGTGGCGGCGGCGCTGCGCGAGGCGGCCGCGCGCGGTGTGGCCGTGCGGATCGCCTACAACGCCGACCATGACGAGCGGCTCTTCCCGCCTCCGCCGCGTACGAAGCCGGAGCTGATCGCGTCGCTGCCCTTCCCCACCCGCGGCATTCCGGGCATCCCGGACCTGATGCACCACAAGAATGGGGTAAAGGGCTCGCAAACCCGCTCCTAGAGCGGGATCACAGGTCGTCACAGACCCGGTTGGCAGCAGATTGGCAGCACGTTCAGGTCGCAGTCGCCGGATAGCCTTCGCGGCCGTGGGCTCCCGGGCGTGCCAGCGCAAGCTCAGAGAGCAGGCAAAGCAGCACCGCCGCCAAGAGCAGCGACGGGTCGAGCAGGAGGCCTGGGCCTCGCGGTCAGGCCCGGTCAAGATCAGGTTCGTGGACTCCGACACGCTCAGGAAGTAGGGCGTCCTTCTGGATTGAGCGCCTTGCGCTTTCGGGCAGTGCGGACGGCATCAATGGGCTGCTCCAGTCGTGGATACTGGGCTCGTGTCAAACTCGCGGTTGCCTGAAGCAAGCAGCAGCGGCGCGACCGGGCAGCAGCGGCGTGGCTGAACACGCCGCACGCGAGACCCAGAAGCAGCGGACCGGCGTCGCTTGGGCCGAGCGCGGGGGCGCCGCCAAGGAACGCGGCTCGGGTCCCGCGGCCGGGCTGCTGATGGGGCTTCAGCGCACGGCCGGAAACAGGGCGGTGGCCCGGCTCGTCGCGTCTCGCCAGCGACTCGTCGCTGCCCGCTCCGGACTCTTGGCGCGGGCGCTGTGGGACGGCTCGACGACAACGAAGGCGGCGCTGACACAGGAGCTTCGGGACGGCCTCGAGCTGGCGGTCAGGAATCCCGCGAACCGGCCGAACCCGCTGCCGGCCTGGGTGGTGCCGCGTCTCAAGGCCGACATGGACTACTACAACGAACTGGCGATCAAGATCGTCGATGCCGCCGAGGCCGCCGACGCCAAGAACGGTCCCCGGTGGGAAAGCCTTCCGCCCGCGGCGAAGACAGCCAGGCCCAAGCCGCAGTTCCTCGCCGCCGAAAGGCAGAAGGACATCGACAAGGCCGAGCTCGACTACAAGAGAGAGTACGAGGGCACCCTCGCCGACGACTACAAGTGGGCCGCGCCCCACGACAATAGGGACTTCGACCTCCCCCCAAAAACCGACCGCTCCGGAATCGCGACCCAGGGCGGCTACACGGAGTACTACGCCGAGCCGGACCCCGCGCACACAGGGCGATGGGGAGGAAATCGCTGTATCCGTAGCACCGCGGGCTTGTGGTGGGTCACGGGCGACCACTACAGGACGTACAAGCAGGTGACCGACGCATGACGCTGCCGCGGCTCGCAGTCGTCAACTGCGTCGCCGGCCGCGATCGAAGCCCGCTCGTCGAGGAGCTCGGCGCCGCCGACTGGCAGGTGCTCGAGCTCGACGGGGCGCGGGTGCGCGACAAGGAGTCACTGATCGGGGCACTGAACGAGCAGATCCTCGGCGACGAAGCCGCCCACAACTGGGCGAGCCTTGAGGAGTTGCTGCGCGATGCCGTCGCGCGGCTCGACGCCGCGTCCGTCGCTCTGGTCTGGAGCGACGCGCACGAGATGCTCGCCGGCGGTCTGTGCGACCTGATCACGGCGACGGACGTGCTGACCGGGCTCTCGCGTCAGCTCTCTGCGCGCGAGCGGAACTTCGTCACGTTCCTCACCGGCGACGGGGCGAACTTCCCGCCCCTGGCTTAACGCACTCGTGATGTTCGCGGTCTTCGATGCGGTCTTCCTCGAGCCGCTCGGGCTCGGCATCCTCCCGCGCTGAAGATCACACCGAAGTGAGACCGGGTGGCGCGGGCGGGCGCCGATCTCAGGCGGGTGTGTTCTCGCGACCGCGTCGAGCGAGCGCGCTCCGGGTTACAAAACGAGAAGGCCCGCACGAGAGGCGGGCCCATTCTCTGAACTTAGGTGATTGACAAGACTGAAAGGCGGGCCGGCCCGTAGGCCGGCCCACTCTCCTGTCGTCAGTGTTGCTTACTACTTGCCCTGCTTGCTGACGATCGGCATGCCAACGCACTGCTGCGCCGCGGCCTTGCCGCCGCCCATCGAGGAGACGTACTCCCCGTGGTTCAGGTCGGTCGTGGTGGCAGCGGCCATCTGCGGCTCGCCGGTCACCGTGAACACTCTGCATCTACCTCAGCAACCCGGCCGGTGAGCGCGCCGTCTTCGAACAGGTAGTGGACATCCCTGCGGGATACGGGCGCCAGCATCGCCGAGGCTGGGATGCGGTCGATGTTGCCGACCTGCTCGGCGACGATCCGCAGACGGTGCTGAGCACCTACCGCCAGCAACTCACGGACGCAAAGCGCGCCCGCATACGCGCCGAGAGGATGGCCGCCACGTTCGCGAACGTACTGGCCTGAGCCTCTCCAGACCCCGTCCCGAAGGCCCCGCCTCCCGGCGGGGTCTTCTCGATCGGGGGCTGGGAACAAGTTGGCAGCACGAGCCGTTACCAACCGGCTCTCAGGCCGCTACGAGATGAGGCGATTTCGCCCTCTAGAGCGGAATGACTATCGCCCGTTACCCCATGCACATGCACCACAAATACGCGGTGCGCGACGGCGAGTCGGTCTGGACGGGATCGACCAACTGGACCACCGACTCGTGGACGCTCCAGGAGAACGTGATCGTCCTGACCCACGCGCCGGACGTGGCGGCCGAGTACGGGCGCAACTTCGAGGAGCTCTGGAGCTCGGGCGACGTCGACCGGTCTGGCCACGAGGAGCCGCGCACCGTCGACGTGGCGGGGTCGCCAGGCGCGGGCCTGGTTCACGCCGGGGCACGGCGAGGAGCTCTCGCACCGGATCGCGCACGCGATCGGAAGGGCGCGCGAGCGGATCCGGATCGCCTCGCCCGTGATCACCGCCGGACCGGTGCTCGGCACGCTCGCCCAGGTGGCGGCCGAGGCGCGCGTGGACCTGCGCGGAGTGGTCGACCGCACGCAGATGGAGCAGGTCGTCCACCAGTGGCGCACCAACGGGCGCTCGGCATGGAAGATCCCGATCCTCGGGTCCGTGCTCGAGCACGCCGACTTCCGCGGCAAGGACTCCACGCGCTACTCGCCGGAGACCCCGCACGACTTCATGCACGCGAAGGTCACGGTGGCCGACGACTGGATCTTCGCCGGCTCCTTCAACCTGTCGCGCTCGGGCGAGCGCAACGCCGAGAACGTGCTCGAGCTGAGGGACCCCGAGCTGGCGGACCGGCTGGCGGGCTACATCGACGAGGTCAGGGAACGCTACGAGACGATGCCGACGCCCGGCCGCTAGGGCGTCGGTCGCACGCCAAGCACCACCTCAGCCGAGCGCGTGCGCGCGTCGCGCCGGTATTCGATCCGCACCCGCCGGGCGGGGCGCTGGTCCTCGATTGCCGCGGTCAGGGCGGCGGGACCGCTCACGCGCCGCCCGTCCACCGCCAGGATCACGTCGCCGGCGCGCAGGCCGGCCCGGGCGGCCGGCCCGCCCTCGACCGTCTCGGCCACGAGCGCACCGCTGCCGCGCTCTGGATCGGAGGTCGTCACGCCGAGGTATGCGCGGCGCACCTCGCCGTGGCGCTCGAGCTCCGGCCCGATGCGCCGAAGCGTGTCCACCGGCAAGGCGAACGACAGCCCGTCCCCGCGGCTCTGGGAGATCACGCCGATCACCCGGCCCTTGGCGTTGAGCAGCGGCCCGCCCGAATTGCCCGGGTTGATCGCCGCGTCGGTCTGGATCGCGTCGCGGATCGGCGCGCCATCGGGAGCGGTTATGCGCCGCCCGACGGCCGAGACCACACCGGCGGTGACGGTCCGCGCGAGGCCGTAGGGGTTGCCGAGGGCGACCGCGGTGTCGCCCGGCCGCACGCCGGCCGAGCTGCCCAGCGGAAGCGTGGCGAGCTCGGCTGCACGTTCGGGCGGCAGGCGAAGGATCGCGAGGTCGGTCGAGGCGTCGCTGCCAACCACCCGGGCGCGCACGCGCCGGCCGTCCACGCGCACAGCCACGATCTCGGCGTCCGCCACCACGTGCTGGTTGGTCACGATGCGCCCGTCCTCGACCGCGAAGCCGGTGCCGGTGGCCACGCCGTCGTCCTCGCGCGGCGGGCCGTCCGGCCACTCCACGCCCGGCTGGCGGCCCTCGACCACGAAGACCGCACGCCGCGCCCGGCGGTAGAGGTCCCCGATCGTCGGCGCCGGTGCGACGGGCGCCGGAGGCTGGACGGCCTGCTCCGACGCCGGCGCTCGCTCGACGGGCGCCTCGTCGTCGTCCGCCACGAACAGGAGGACCGCGGCAACGGCGAGCCCGGAGACGAGGCCCCCGAGGATTGCGGCGAGGACGGTGGAGCCGGAGCGCATCGACGCCTTCCGACCGACTGCCGGCCGGCGCTCGGAGGCGCCGGCCGGCTTCCGTCGGCTAGATCTCGGTGGACTCCTCTCCGCCCCTACCGTCCTTCTCGGGGCAGTCGCCGCGGTCGCCTTGGCCGCGGTCTCGCTGGCCGTCCTCGGGCGTGGTCGTCTGCGCCGGTGTCCCGCCCGCCGAGTTGCCATCGCCGCTGGCCGACCCGCCCGAGCCACCCGCCAGCGCCGCGCCCGCGGGAACAGCGGCCACGGCGACGGCCACCGACAGGGCGGTCACCACGCCGCGTCCGCGCCGCCGGTCTCGATTGCTCTCCTGTGCCGGTGTGTCTGTGGATCGTTCATCCATGAGCACGACCCTAGGAAGGGCTCTGTCGCCGGTAGATAACGAGCCTTAGGTTGGGCTTACATCGACGAGGTCAGGGAACGCTTCGAGACGATGCCCGCGCCTGGCGATGGGCGGCGGACATGAGTCGCTCGCGCACTTCCCTGGGATCGTCGGTGACGGTGACCAGGTCCATGTCGCCCGGCGAGATCTTGCCCTCGGCGAGGACCCGGTCGCGCAACCACTCGATCAGGTCGCACCAGTAGTCGGTCCCAACGAGGATCACCGGGAAGTTGCTGATCTTGCCGGTCTGGATCAGGGTGAGCGACTCGAACAGCTCGTCGAGCGTGCCGAATCCGCCCGGGAAGACCACGAACCCGCTCGCGTAGCGGACGAACATGATCTTGCGGACGAAGAAGTAGTGGAACTCGAGCGCGATGTCGAGGTGCTGGTTCAGCTCCTGCTCGAAGGGGAGCTCGATGCCCAGCCCGATCGACAGCGCCCCCACGTCGCGGGCGCCGCGGTTGGCGGCCTCCATCACGCCGGGGCCGCCGCCGGTGATCACCGCCATCCCGGCATCGCCGACGAGACGCGCGGTCTCGCGCGCCATGCCGTACTCGGGATCGTCGACCGGAGTGCGGGCCGAGCCGAAGAACGAGGCCGCGGCCCCCACGTGCGCCAGCGCGCGGAAGCCCTCCTCGATCTCCTCCTGGATCCGCTCGACCCGGGCGGCGTCCGTGAGCGTCGAGACGAGGGCTGCTGCTTCGGCTCCGATCAGCTCCTCGTCGAGAGTGACGGGCATGCGCGGCTCGGGGTCTTGTTTTGACATCGAACATCTGAGCGTAGCCGGGTCTGGGCGTGGGCCCGCCACGGCCGTGACCCTTGAACCCGCTCAGCGCCTCTGCGTACGGCGGAATACCTCGATCAGGCCATCCCCGACGCCGTACACGTTGCGGCCGTCGCGCGAGACGGCGATGCCGGTGCGGAATATGTCGTACGGGATCCGGTTCCTCCCACAGCCTGTGATCGAGCGCCAGTCGAGGCAACCCGCCTTCCCCCGCGGCTGGAAGAGAGAGCCGTCTCTTCGCCGTTCGAGGGTCACGAACCCGCCTGCCGCGGCGACGTACACGTTCGCCCCGTCGGGGCTCGCCGCCACCTGGGTGGGGACTCGCAGCCCGCGGACCGGGGTGCATGGGCCTTGGTCGGCTTCCCGCACGTCGTGGAGGCAACCGCGCCGGCCCGGTAGTTGGACGGGATGGGCGCCGGCGCGCAGCCGGAGAACGGTCACTTGGCCGCCCACCGTGGTCACATAGACAAATCGGCCGTTCGGGCTGACCGCCATTCCGATCGTGGTGGCGATGCCTGGTGGTGGATCGGGTCCCCGCGGCTCGCTCAGCAGCCCGCCTTGCCCGCGCTGGAGCGTCACGACGTTCCCCCCCAACCCGGTCGCCAGCACCACGCCCCCGCCGTGGGGCGCGACGGCAATCGACGAGCCGTCCTCGACGAGCGGCGACCGGGTCTGTTCGCAGTTGAACGCCCGGGCGTCCGCGAGGCAGCCACGCGGGCCGGCCGGCTGGCGAAGCGCCCCTGTCTCTCTGTTGCGTTGGAGCACGACGACGCTGCCCCAGCCGGAGGCAGCGACGTACACGTTGCGCCCGTCCGGGCTCACGGCGAGCTCCTCCGGCGAGCCGAGCGCCCGTCCGGGGGCGCAGCCGCGAACATTTCGCGAGACGCAGGCGGCGCTCCCACGCAGCTGACGCAGGGCGCCCGTCGCCGGGTTCCGCTCGAGCACTGCGACCGCCGGTCCGGTGAACGAGGCCGCATACAGGTGCCGGCCGTCCGGGCTCAAGCGGATTGCCACGATCCTGTCCATGCCTCGGGCGGAGCCGCACTGGCCGCGGCGAGGAAGATGCCGCACGCACCCACGCCGACCGAGGACGCGCCTTAGCGCTCCGGACTGGGGGTCGCGCTCGTAGGTGTAGATGGTGTTGGGCGCCGCCGCGTAGAGATGGCGACCGTCCGGGCTCACGGCCACCGCACTAAGGAAGGGGCTAGGCGACTCGGCGCACCTTGGCTCGTCCTGCCAGAGGCAGCCAAAAGCCCCGGGGAGCTGGACGAGCGCGCCCTCGCCGCGCGCATCCGCGGGCCCCGCGCCTGCCACGGACAGCCCGAGGACCGCGATGGCAAGCAGCTTGCGGGGGAAACCCGGAGGGCCGCCCATGCGGCCATCGTCGCACCTTCTGGGGTACCCCGTGTCCGTTCGCGGCCCGACCGGCCCTCGACTGCGGCCGTGGTGGCACCAGAGCCAACCGCTGGAACGAGGCCGACCTCAGACGGCCCGCAACGAGCGGGTGACGATCTCCGTGTTCGCTACAGCGCGAGCGACAGCGGCTGCTCGAGCAGGTCCTTCACGCGCGCCAGGAACTGCGCGCCGTCGGCGCCGTAGAGGATGCGGTGGTCGCAGACCAGGCTGAGGCTCATCTGGTCGCGCGCCACGATGCGGCCGCCCTCGTCCACCGCGGGCTGCTTCGCGAGCTTGCCGACCGTCAGGATCGAGGCCTGCGGCGGGTTGATGATCGCCGTGAACTGCTCGATCCCGAACATGCCGAGGTTCGAGACCGTGAAGGTGGCGCCCGACAGCTCCGGCGGGGTGATCGTCCTCTCGCGCACCTTCTCGGCCGCGGCGCGGGCGTCGCGGGCGATCTGGCCGAGCGACTTGCGGTCCGCGTCGAACACGGTGGGCACCACGAGCGCGTCCATCGCGGCCACCGCGATCCCGATGTTGACCTTCTCGTAGAGCTCGAACTTGCCGTCGCGGTAGGCGCCGTTCACGCGCGGGTGCTCCTTGAGCGCGATGGCGGCAGCCTTCACGACCATGTCGTTGAACGACGGCGCGGGATCCGCGACCTCCTTGAGCCGCTTGCGGAGCTCGACGGCCTGGGTCATGTCGACCGTCAGCGAGATCGAGAAGTCGGGCGCGGTGGCCTTCGACTCCGCCATGCGCCGCGCCACGGTCTGCTGCAGCCGCGTGAGATCCTGGACCTCGGCCTCGCCCTTGGGGCCCGCCTCGGTGCGTCGCGGCTCGGGGGCGCGCTCCTCCTCGGCGGCCGCCGGCGCCTCCTCGCGCGCCGGGGCGCGCTCCTCCTCGGGAGCCGGGGCCTCCACGGCGCCAGCGCCGTCGCCCTCGGCCGCGGCCTGAACGTCCGCCTTGACGATGCGGCCGCCTGGGCCGCTCCCCTCGAGCCGGGCGAGCTCCACGCCCAGCTCGCGCGCCATGCGCCGCGCGACCGGCGAGGCCTTCACGCGCTCGCCGTCGCCCGCGCCGTTGCCGCTCGGAGCGCGCGTCTTGGTGGCGGCACCGCCGCCGCCGCTGGCCTGGGTCTCGCCGCCGCCCTCGTCCGCACCGGCGCCGCCGCGCGCCTCGCCCTGGTCGGCCTCGGCGACAGCTCCGGCCTTTTCCTTGTCCTCCTCGGCTTCCGCCGCGCCCTCTTCGCGGCGTTCCTCTTCGGCGCCTTTCTCGCCGCCCTGTTCCGCAGCGGCTTCCTCCTCGGCGCCCGTATCCTCGGCCTCCTCCTCAGCCGGTTCCTCCTCCTTGGCGGCCGGCTTCCCGTTGCCGCCCGCCTCGCTCGGGTCGCCGATCCGGGCGATCACCTCGCCGATCGCCAGCGTGTCGCCCTCCTGAGCCACGACCTCGATCAACGTGCCGTCGGTGTCGGACTCGTAGGTCATGTTGGCCTTGTCCGTCTCGATCTCCACGAGCGCCTCGCCGCGCTTGACCTCGCCGCCCTCCTCAACGAGCCACTTCAGCACCGTGCCCTCCTCCATCGAGTCGGACAGGCGCGGCATCGTGACGTCGCTGGCCATCGGTCTCCTCTTCTCTAGATATCCCGGAAGGTGGCGATCGCGGCCTGCATCACGTGCTCCTCGTGCGGGAACGCGGCCTGCTCGAGCGGCTTGGAGTACGGCATCGGCACGTCGGCGCCGGTCACGCGCTGCACGGGGGCGTCGAGCCAGTCGAACGCCTGCTCCTGGATCAGCGCGGCGAGGTTGGCGCCTACGCCGCCGTGCGGCCAGCCCTCCTCGACGATCACGGCGCGGTTGGTCTTCTTGACCGACTCGAGGATGCTGTCGAGGTCGAGCGGGCGGAGCGTGCGGGGGTCGATCACCTCGGCGTCGATCTCGTGCTCTTCGGCGAGCTTCTCAGCCGCCTTCTGGGCCGTGATCGCCATGCGCGAGATGCCGATGATGGTCACGTCGTCGCCCTCGCGGCGGATAGCGGCCTCGCCGAAGCGCATCGGGCCGCCGTTCTCGGGCACCTCCCCGCGCTGGCCGTAGAGCGTCTCGTGCTCGATGAAGACGACCGGGTTGTCGTCGCGGATGGCCGTCTTCAGGAGGCCCTTGGCGTCGGCGGGCGTGCTAGGCGCGGCCACCAGCAGACCGGGCACGTGCAGGTAGAACGCCTCCAGGCAGTGCGAGTGGGTGGGGCCGAGCTGGTGGCCCGCGCCCTGCGGCATGCGGATCACCATCGGCACCCTGACCTGGCCGCCGAACATGTAGTGGATCGCCGCCGCGTGGTTGACGATCTGGTCCATCGCGAGGAGCGAGAAGTTGATGGTCATGATCTCGACCACCGGCCGCAGCCCGATCATGGCCGAGCCCACGCCCATGCCGACGATGGTGTTCTCCGAGATCGGCGTGTCGCGCACGCGCTTCTCGCCGAAGTCCTCGAGAAGGCCCTGGGTGACCTTGAAGGCGCCCTGGAAGACGCCGATGTCCTCACCCATGATGAAGACGTTCTCGTCGGCCTCCATCTCCTCGCGAAGCGCCTGGTTCAGCGCCTCGCGGTAGCGCATCGTCGGCATCAGTCCGCGCCACCCTCTTCGGCGGGCTCATCCGAGCCGGGCTCGCCCTTGCCCCTGTCCCCAGTTTGGGTCGTTTCAGCGGAAGCGCCTTCGGAATCGCCCTCCTCCTTCGCGGCGCGGCGCTCGCGTGCCTCGCGGTCGCCCACGCCGGCATACGCGGCGCCAAGCTCCGCGAGCTCGTGCGGCAGCTTGCCGGCCTCGCGCTCGCGTTCGCCGCGGTGCACCTCGGGCGAGCGCTCGTCCACGGTCCACCAGGCGGGCGCGTCGCTGTCGAAGACGTAGACGTCGTCGTAGAGAGAGTCGAGGTCGGGGAAGGGCGACTCGTCGGCGAAGCGCACGGCCTCGTCGACGGTCTCGATTGCCTCCTTGTCGAACTTCTCGACCTCGTCCTCGTCAAGCACGCCCTCGTCGACGAGGCGGTCGGCGAAGGCCTTGATCGGGTCGCGCTGGCGCCACTCCTCGACCTCTTCCTTGGTGCGGTACTCCTCGGGGTCCGCCATCGAGTGGCCGCGGTAGCGGTAGGTCACGGCCTCCACGAGCTGCGGGCGGCGGTCCTCGCGGGCGTGTTTCAGCGCCTCGGTGACGACCGAGTGCACGTCGAGCGCGTCCATGCCGTCGCAGCGCGTGCCGGGCACGCCGAAGCCCTCCGACTTCTTGGACAGGTCCGTGATCGCCGAGTGGCGGTGGAGCGCCGTGCCCATGCCGAACTGGTTGTTGATGATCAGGAAGACGACCGGCAGCTGCCAGAGGGCGGCGAGGTTCATGGTCTCGCCGAAGGTGCCCTGGTTGGTGGCGCCGTCGCCCATCATCGAGAGGATCGCGTCGTCGCTCGCCGTGTAGTCGCAGGCGAGCGCGACGCCGGCCGACAGCGGGAGGCTGCCGCCGACGATGCCGTAGCCGCCGAGAAAGCGCTTGTCCCAGTCGAACAGGTGCATGGAGCCGCCGCGGCCCTTGGAGCAGCCGTCCACGCGTCCGAACAGCTCGGCCATCACGGCATTCGGATGTGTGCCGCGGGCGAGCGCCTGACCGTGCTCGCGGTAGGTCGACATCAGGTAGTCGCTGTCCCTGAGCGCCTGGGTGGCGCCGACCACGGTGGCCTCCTCGCCGATGCAGAGGTGGAGGAAGCCGCCGATCTTGGCCTTGGCGTACATCTCGCCCGCGCGCTCCTCGAAGCGGCGGATGAGCATCATCTTGGCGAGGACCGTGCGGCAGGTCTCCTCGTCCGGGAGGTCGTGCTTGACCTCGCCGAAATGGATCTCCTCGGCCTTGGCTACGTCAGCCGGCGAGGCGCCGTCGCCGTTCTCTTCCTTGGCGGCCTTTTCGGACTGCGTCTGGTCCCTCGTTGCCATTGGATCGGAGAGTACCCGGTGACCCCCGGCGGGTATTCGCAGACCCCGAATTCGAGGGCCCGGGGGGTCAGAGCTCGCTGGGGAGCACGACTAGTCCGAGGCGGTCGGCTGCGCGCCTCAGGCGGCTGTCCACCGTGAGCACACGGGAGTCGAGCAGCTCCGCCAAGGCGAGGTACTCGGCGTCGTAGGTCTTGGCCCAGCCAAGCTCTTCCGCGAGCTTCCACGCCAGGCTGGCGAGCCTGCGCGGCCGGCGCGCCGCAATGGGGGCGACATCAAGTTGCTGGAGAGCGCGCTCCGCGTTCACGCGGCTCACCTCGCCGCGCCACATTGCCTCGTGGAGGACCGACATCGTCTCGGACCACATCATGGGAGGGGCTGCAAGCTCGTGCTGCTCGCGAAGCCGCGCAAAGCCGGTGCCGGCTGCGCACGCCCGGACTACATCGTGGTGTAGTCGTTAGCCGAGAGCGACGGCCGCGTCCTCGAGCCGATCGTCGCCCCAGTACGCCTCGTTGCCCACGATCACGGTAGGGACGCCGCGCACGCCCCGGTCGAAGGCCTCCTGGGTGGCCGCCCGGAGGCGGTCCTTCGTCGACTGCATCTCGATGCCCTTGAGCACGGCCTTCGGGTGGAGCTCGCACGCGGCGGCGGCGATAAGGACGTTGTCGACGTCGCTGAGGTCCTTGCCGCCGGCGAACGCCTGGCGGAAGGCGGCGAGGGCGAACGCTACGGTGCGGCCGGCCTGCTGGGCGAAGATGGCCGCGCGCATGGCGTGGAGGCCGTTGGCCGGCCATGGGTCGGGCCACTTCACGGGCAGCAAGCCGTACCGCTGCGCCCGCTCCTCAATTTCGCGCTTACCCTCGTCGCGTCTCTCAGTCGTCGCCCAGGACTGCCCACCGGTCTGCTGCCAGATGCCGCCGAGGAGAATCGGCTGCCAGATAGGGGTGACCGGCAAGACCTGGTGGATGCGCTCGGCTGCGAGCCACGCGTAGGGGGACCCCAGGTCGAAGTAGAAGGTCGGCTGGTGGTCGACCGCCATGGCGTGGATGACGGTATCGCGCCGCCGGCATCGCCAAGCATCGCCGGGACGCTCGCCGCCAGCGCTCAGACAAGTCGCTCGGCGACCACAGCGCCAAGCCGCTTCACGGCGACACGTGTGGGGCGGTCGAGTGCCTCGAGCGTGTAGGTGCCCGTGTCCAGCATGAGCGCCAGCCGCCGGTCGTCGGGAATCACCAGCGGTCCGTCGAGCCCCCCGTGGCGCCAGGCATTCCTCGATCGCGCGGAGCTCCGGGCCAGTCGCGGGTGTGCCCGGTTCAAGACGACCGTCGCGCGCTCTTGATCGAGGCGCGCGAGGGCGTCGAACGGCGAGTCGCGCTGCCATCTCGTCCGGCGTCGTCACTAGCAGAACCTGATCGGTCCGGTCGAGGGCGAACCGAGCCAGCGGGCCTGTGACGCTAGTAGCGAGGTCGAGCAAGACGGTCTCGTAGAAGCAGGAGAGGAGCGCGACAAGCTCCCCATAGTGGTCAGCGCCGAGGGTGTTCGTGCCAGGGCCCTGCGATGCGGCCAGAACGTGAAGGCCGCTCGGAAGGCGCGAGACGTAGCGACCCAGGTCGGCAGCGGTGGCGAGCCGGTCCGCGTCGTGCAGCAGCTTGAGCAGGACCCGCCGGAGCGGATGGGTTCTGCCGGAAGGCGGCCAAGCGTGCCGAACGACGGGTTGATGTCGACCGCGATCGTCCGGAGCTTGAGATGGGATGCGAGCAGGTTGCCGACGAGGAAAGTGGTCGTCGTCTTGCCAACGCCGCCCTTTGGGCTTGCCATCCCCCGCGTTGCGAAGTCCTCGAACGCTTGCGTCGAGTAGTTGGCTGGGTCAGCACCGCACGCGTTGATCGTGTACTCGCCCGCTGCGGCCGGCGCCGTGGGGCCGAGCGTCGCGATAACGGCGAGGGCGGCGAGCGTGGTTCGAGGCGGAAAGCGGCGAGCCGGATAGGCGGGGGCGGGTTTCATCTCCATCCCCGGTGAAGGCGTATGGGGAGAGAGTTCGCCCCTACGGACCTACCGCTATGAGTGGACCCGCGGCCGTCCACGGCGGCAGCGTAATCCTCGGGAGCGGTAGTCGAGAGGCTCAAATAGGACGTACGGAGCGGGTTCCCGCTCGTTGCGGAAATTTCGTCGCTCGGGATGGCCACGGGGGCAAGGGAGCCGTCGGCTGTCGCGTCTAATGGGGGGCTTCAGGCCGTTAACGCAACAGTTCGGTCCTTCTCATCTCAGCTGGGGTGACCCAGCCGAGGGTCTGCCCTGGATTGAATTAGGCAGGCGTGGGTGGCCGGCCGTCAGCTCTCGCAGCTGCTCATCCGGACCTCGCCGCTCCTGCAGCTGTCCCTGCCGCCGTCCCCACGGAGGCTGTCGTTGTGGAGGCCGCCGTCCAGGAAGTCGTCGCCGTTGCCTCCGTTGAGGTCGTCGGCGCTGGCGCCGCCGTCGATCCAGTCCTTGCCGTCGCCGCCGTAGATGGCGTCGGGCCCGTCGTGGCCGCAGATGACGTCGTCGCCGGCGAGGCCGTTGACGGTGTCGGCGCCGCCCATGGCTTGGATCACGTCGCGGCCGGCCGTGCCGTTGATGACGTTGTTCAGCGCGGTGCCGACGATCGTGGGCGTCTGCCCATTGCAGGTGGGGATCACGACCTCGTAGGGGCAGGCCTTCGGCGCGCTGCGGTTTCCGGCCAGGTCGGATCCGGCGACGGTCGACGTGAACATCCCGGGCGTGCTCGTGTTGGTGGCTCCCTGCGGGAACGGGCTCCCCGGCCCGGAGGTCTCATCCGTCACGGTTGCGCGCACCCACGCGCCGAGCTGGTAGATCTCGAGCACCTGATGCGGCGTCAGGCATGTCACGGTGGGGGCGGTCGCGTCGCGCTTGACGGTCACCGACTTGCTCGTGGTTCCGCCCGAGGACGTAGCGGTGCACGTGAACGTCGTACCGGCGGTGTCGGAGGTGAGGGTGGTCGTGTCGCAGTCGGTCGTGGACACCTCCGACTCCCCGTCGCGGACGTCCCAGGACACCGTGACGTCGGAGACGTAGAAGCCGTTCTTCCCGAGCGTGCCGGACACCGTCGGCGTGATCGGTGGGCGGCGTGATGTCCTCGCTGGAGGGCCGCCATAGCCAGACCCCGTACCACCAGATCGGCTCAGGATTGTTGACCGGGCCGATGCCGAAGCCTCCGCCGATGGGGTACCAGCCGAATCCGGCGCTCGCGAACGTCGGCTGCCCGTCCGCCTCCGTCGACGAGGTCCATCCGCCGGTGAACTCGCTATGGAAGCCGTATCCGTCGGCGGTATGGGTGGGCGCCATGACGCCGAGGAACATCATCGCCGTGCCGAAATGCTCCCCGCCGCCGACGTCCGGGGGTTCCGCCGTCAGGATCGCCGGGTCGAACAGGCCCATGAGCGCGCGCACCTGCGGGCCGGTCGCCCACACCCAGCCCCTGAGGTCCCTGCCCCCGACGGAGCCCGAGCACCGGGAATAACCGTCGCGCGGGCAGACCTGAGCAATCTGGTCGGGGGTCAGCCCCGTCGTCTCTTTCAGCTGCCGCCACCGCTTGCCGGTTCCGTCATCTGAGAGGTTCGCCGGTGGATCGGCGCTCGCCGGCGCGGCTGCCGCCAGCGCGGCTGAGAGGAGGGCAAGGCATAAAACCGCGCGAGTCGCTTTCCGTCCCACCATCTGCCCATTCCCCCTTCGGCTGACCGGCCAGCGTGCGGCAGCGTTATACGCACTGACGGTGCGCGCGGTTCAGCCGTGAGTGGGGCAAGTGTCCGACTTAGAGGGTCGCATAGACCGGCCACCCACAATCCAGGACGCTTGACCGGGAGACCGCCCCGGCCCCCGCTGCTCAGCCGTGGATCAGCCAGCCGTCGGTCGCCCGAGCCGCCTCCATGACGGCCTCGGCGAAGGCGGGATGCGGGTGGATCGTGCGGGCCACCTCGTGGTAGCCGCCCTCGAGCTCGCGGGCGTTGACCAGCTCCTGGATCAGGTCGGCCGCCTTCACCGAGCAGATGTGGGCGCCCAGGATCTCGCCGTACTTCGAGTCCCCCACGATCTTCACCAGGCCGGTCCGGTCGCCATACACGGTTGGCGCTCCCACGGCGCCCATCGGCACCTTGCCCACCACCACGTCGTGGCCTGCCTCGCGCGCGGCCTTCTCCGTCAACCCAAAGGAGGCCACCTGTGGGTGGCAGAAGGTCACCGCCGGCACGAACCGGTAGTCGATCGGGTGCACTTCCTGACCGGCCGCATCCTCCACCGCGATGATTCCCTCGTCGGACGCCTTGTGGGCCAGGGCGGGCCCCGGCACCATGTCGCCGATCGCCCACACGCCCTCGTGCGACGTCCGCATCCGGCCGTCCACCTTGATCATCCCGCGGTCGTCTCTCTCGATCCCGGCTTCCTCCAGTCCGAGGCCCTCCACGTCGGGGCCACGGCCGGCTGCGATCACGAGGTAGTCGAATTCCTCCTTCTCGCCGTTGAAGGAAACCGACACACCGGAGTCGGAGGCCTCAGCGCCCTCCACCTTCGCGCCGGTCTCGATCCGCACGTTCTGCTTGCGTATCTCGCGCGCGCACGCCTTCGAGATCTCCTCGTCCTCCAGCGGCAGGATCGTGTCGAGCGCCTCGAGCAGCAGCACCTCGGTTCCCAGCCGGCCGAGCGCCGACCCGATCTCGACCCCGGAGGCCCCGCAGCCGATCACGCACAGCCGCGACGGCTGCTCGTTCAGGAGCCACATGCCCGCCGTGTCGAGTATCCGTTTGCCGAACTTCAGATCGAGGATCGGCTTCGCCACCGATCCGGTGGCCAGGATCACCCGGTCGGTCTCGATCTCGGTGCCGTCGAACTGCCCGCCGATTCGCACGTTGCCGTCGTCGGTGACCGACCCGAAGCCCTCGATCAGGTCGATCTTGTTCTTCTTGAACAGCATCGCGACGCCGCCGGTGAGGGTCTTGACCACCTTGTCGCGGTGCTTGGCCGCGCCGGTGTAGTCGACCGACGTGTCGCCGACCGAGATGCCGAAGTCGCCGGCGTGGCGCACCTCGGACATCACCTCGGCCACGCGCAGGATCGCCTTCGCCGGGATGCAGGCCTCGTTCAGGCAGCGTCCGCCGGTGTTCTCCTTCTCCACCACGGCGGTCTTCAGCCCGAGTTGCGCGGCGCGGATCGCGGCCACGTAGCCGCCCGGGCCTGAGCCGATCACGATGCAGTCGTACTTGTCCTCCGGCATCCGGCGCGGGAGCCTATCGAGCCGAGCCCGGACGCTCCGGCATCTGGATCCGCGCCATCGCCTTGATCAGGAACCAGAACAGCGTGCCGGCGGCGGCGATGATGATCACGAGCAGCAGCGCCGCCCACCAGTTGGCGGCGACGACCAGCGTCAGCGAGCAGAACACGAGCGTCAGCGCCAGCAGCGTCTGCATCCCGAGCACGCCCCAGTACTTCGCCCGCCACATGCCGTAGGCCACAAGCGCGACGACCAGCGTCGCGAGAATGCTGCCTGTGACCTTGCTGCCCGGCGACAGCGTGTCCTCGCCCGCGTTGTAGCCGAAGGCGAGCGCCACCAGGTTGGCGACGGCCAGGACCGCGGCGGCGAGCGCCCCCACCGTTACCGCGGTCGGGCGCTCGCCCGGGCGGAGCGGCCGGAGCGCCGCGCGCGCCTCCTCGTCCTTGGCGCGCGAGCGGGCGTAGCCGGACGGCACTGGTGCAGGCGCCGGCGCCTCTGGCGCCTGCGGGCGCGGCGGCGCGCTCGCCGCCCGCCGCTGCTTGCGCCGCTTGCGGCTGCTCCGCTTGCCTGACATGCGCCGCCCACGTTAGCCGCACCGCGCCGCGACCCGCATCG
Organism: uncultured Thermoleophilaceae bacterium; assembly: GCA_963733885.1. Classification (GTDB taxonomy): domain Bacteria; phylum Actinomycetota; class Thermoleophilia; order Solirubrobacterales; family Thermoleophilaceae; genus JACVRW01. The sequence goes on from CAVTES010000005.1 coordinate 71,118, forward strand.
ATCCCTAGGCTGCCGGGTTTTGATGCCGAGCATGCCCCGCGTCCTCACCGCAATCGCCCTGACCGCCGCGCTCATAGCCGGCGCGGCGCCGGTCGCGGACGCGGCCCCCCGCAAGGTGCCGCGCGGCTTCCACGGCGTGATGTGGGACCGGGCCGCCACGAACGCCCCGGCCGCCGAGCTCGAGCAGCAGTGGGCTCTGATGGCGCAGTCGGGCGTGGAGTCGGTGCGCACTGTCTTCTCCTGGGCGCGGGCGCAGCCGACGCAGGGCGTGCTTCCCGACCTGACCGCCACCGACGAGCTCGTGGGGCTCGCCGCGCGCCACAACATCGGGCTCCTGCCCATCGTGATCGACACACCCGACTGGGCGGCCAAGCGGGCGGTGCAGGGCGCGCCGCCGGCGCACATCGGCGCATACACGGCGTTCCTGCGCAGCCTCGTGCTCCGCTATGGGCCGACGGGCTCGTTCTGGGCCGAGCACCCGGAGCTGCCGCGCAGGCCGCTCCGCACGTGGCAGATCTGGAACGAGCCGCATCTCGACTTCTACTGGAACAGCAAGGGCCATAGCTGGGCACGCGGGTACGCGCCGCTGCTCAAGGCGTCGAAGTCCGCGATCGAGAGCGTCGACCGCCGCGCCACGATCGTCCTCGCCGCCATGGCCGACTTCGCCTGGCGCCACCTCGACCGGCTCAATCGCCATCGGATCCGCCGCCATTTCGACGTCGCCGCGCTCAACTTCTTCACCTCGCGCCCCAAGAACGTGTTGAAGGCGGTGCGCTACTTCCGGCGCGCCCTCGCCCGCGGGAGGGAGAAACGCAAGCCGATCTGGATCACCGAGACCACCTGGCCCGCCGCGCGGGACCGCGTCCCCACGCCCTCGGCGGCGTGGCAGCGCGCGTGGTACACGACCGACGAGGGCATGGCTTCCCAGCTCACGGGCATGTACAGGATCGCCGCGCGCAAGCGCCGCAAGTTCCGCCTCGGGCGGGTCTACTGGTACACGTGGGCCTCGTCGTACGGGGACGGCGACCTGTTCGACTACGCCGGCCTCAACCGCTACGCGGGCGGCGTGTTCGAGCCGCGGCTCGCGCTCCAGGCATTCACGGCGAGCGCCCAGAGCCTCCAGGGCTGCGTGAAGACGCCCGAGGGCGCCTGCTCGCCGTAGATGGCTGATTCCATGACCCCGCGCGCGGGTGACGCGCGCGGCCGTGGAACCAACCATCTAAGCCTGGATCCACCGATCCTGACGGCGTTTCCGCGCCGGAATGCCGTCGCCATGCGCCATCGGCTCGCTCGCGAGGGTTCACCCTCGCTCCGCTCCCCGACGGCCCATGGCTCGGCCTCCGGTGCGGAAACGCTCGCCAGTCCCGGTGGATCCAGGCTCATATGGATGAGCGTTTGTCAATGGGGTGGCGTGATTGTCCCGGGGCTCGGGCGTTGGGTCGGGGTGGTGGGCATGGGCGGTTCCCGGGGCGGCACGGGCTGAAGGCTCCGGCGTGATCGACCAGTCTTGGTCAGGCTCATATGCGAGGGCTGGTTACCTCAAGACCCTTGTTCGTCGCCGGGCTCGCATCCTAAGAGCGGGCGCGGCCCGAGTCGTGGTGGCCGGGTTGCCCATAGCCCTTGTGCGCGGGCCCGTGGACGGCGACGCGGCGGCCTTCGTGGTTGCTCGTGCGCGCCCCGGCAGCCGTCCGGCGCGCATCGGTGGGTGTTGGCTGGTGCTCAGTTCAGAGTGGCGGCCTCCCAGCAGAACGCGGCGAGTTCGCGCGCGCAGGCGACCGCGACCGTGCCGGTCGGCTTGCCGCGCTCTGTGGCAAGGTGAGCCCAGCGGGCGTGCAGGCGACGCTGTGCGCGCCAGGCGACCGCGACGACGCGCGGGTCTTGGCCGGCCTGGCGAGCGGCGAGCTCGAGGCCGACGCGGGGACGGCGGCGGTAATGATGGGCGGCCTCAACGAGCAGCCTGCGCGCGTGCGTCGGCCCGGCCTTGGTGATCTGGCCCTGGACGCGCTTGCTATCGGAGCTGTACTCGCTCGGCACGATCCCGAGGAACCCCGACAGCAGGCTGGGCTTGGCGAAGCGCTCGAAGTTGCCGATCTCGGCGCACAGCCCGGCCGCGGTCAGCGTGTCGATCCCGCGGAAGCAGCGCAACCTGGCGACCGTCTCGGCATGGGGGCTGGCCGGCACCGCGGCCTCGAGCACCGTGATCAACTCGCGGCGGCGGTGCACGAGCGCCTCGACCGCCGACGTGTAGTCGATCAGCACCGCCTGCGAGAGCGCGTCATCGAACCCAAGCTTGCCCAGCCAGCGCTGATGCGGCTGCGTCCACGCCCGGCCCGGGAAGCGCAGCCCGCGGCGCAACAAGAACTTCGACAGCCGGTGCCGCGAGCGCATCAGATCCTTGCGCGCGTCATCGATGCAGCGCACCAGATCACGGAAGTGCTCCTCGGCCTCGCTGGGCACGAACGAGAACGACAGCTCACCGGCCGCGAACAACCTGACCAGCCGCTGCGCGTCGCGCCGGTCGGTCTTGACCCGGTCCCTGGCGCGCGCGGAATCGACCCCGGCGCGATCACCCTCACATCGAGCCCGCGCTCGACCGCTACGCGTGCGAGCGCGAACCCGGTCGGCCCCGCCTCATAGACCGCGCGCGCCGGCCGCCCGAGCGCCTCGAGGAACACCGGCACTACGATCGCCGGCTCGCCGCGCAACCGCTCCACACGCAGCTCGCCGCTGACCGGATCGAGCACCGCCGCAACCGACTGCGCCCGATGCACATCGAGCCCGACCAGAGCCATACTGTCCGACATGGTCGGCACCTCCCATAGCTGGGGTGTCGGCGCCGGGACCACCCCGACGCCCAGTCCCCGCACACCTATGCGCGGGGTGCCGACCGACTCTGCCTCAACCGCCGAACGACCGGCGATCATAGGGTCTAAGCCGTCAGAGCGACGGGTTCGCCCTCCTCGCCGGCAGCCGGAACGCCCTTCCGGGGCGCCTGATCTTGTTGCGGTTCGCCCGGTACCAGCGCGCCAGCGCGTTGTACTGAACCGAGCGCGTACCTGTCCCGGAGACCAGCCCGGTGTTGAACGTCGAGCCCGTGTTGCCCTGCAGCGTGAGCAGCATGTACTGGATGTGGCCCTTCACGCGAGTGTTGCGCAAGGCCATCGAGTACGCCTGCTGGAGGTAGCGCGCGCGCTTCTCCGCCGACAGCGCGCGATAGCCCGAGGCGAAGTAGCCGTACTCGGTCAGGTAGACCGGCATGCGGCCGCCGCCGTTGAAGCGAAGGGCCCCGCTCCGCTGCAGCCTGTCGAGCGCGTTGGTGAGGCGCGACAGGGTCCCCATCGTGACGTTGTCGCCACCCGGGTACCTGTAGGTCGGCGAGTTCTTGAAGTCGTACGGATGGTGCGCGTAGCCGTCGGCCTTCATCCGCGGGCAGCCGCGGGTCCGCCTGTAGTTGCGGTTCACGCACGTGACCTTGCGCAGGAACGAGCGGCGAGGTGGACATGCCGGGGCGTCCGTACGGGCTCGGTCTCGCCGATCAGCACCTTGGCCTTCTTGTCCGCGCGCTTGATCGCCGTGTAGCCGAAAAATGTACAGCTCGCGGTAGATGTGCGGGGCGGCGGCGAGCGGCCCGAGCCAGGTCTTCCAATTGGGCTCGTTCCAGATGCTGTAGCGGTCGACCCGGCCCTTGAAGTGCCTGGCCACGACGCCGGCGAACTCGCCGAACTCGCGCGGGTTCGGTTTGTACCAGGAGCGTTGCGTCGACCTGAGCACGTTGGCCCACCGCGGCGAGGGGCCGCTGAGGGTGACGTGCACGCGGATGCCGTGCGTGCGGGCCGCGTCGATCAGGTTGTCGATCTGCGTGAACTGGTCGTGTATCTGCTGAGGCCGTCGCCGGGCGCTCGACTGTGCGTTCGGCATGGAGTACGCCCAGAGCAGGTTGACCCGGATGCGGGTGGCGCCGATCGCCTTGGCGTACTGGAAGGAGCGGTCCCCGCGCCAGCGCTTGTTGCCCTGGACGAAGAGGGCGTCGTCCTGGATTCCGAGCTCCAGGCCCGGCGCGGCCCGGGTCTCGTCAGGGACGAGCAGCCAGAGGCCGGCGACGGAAGCGGCGGCGAGTGCCGCGGCGAGCAGGGCGCGAACGGGACGCGCGAGAAGCATGCGATGTCCTCCGCAGCAACCCCGAGCGGCCACCATACAGAGCGCGACCGGCCCGGCCGGGCGGGCTCAAGAAGCGCACAGCTTCGGCGCCCGAAGGCCGGAACCCGTGTTGTCGAGGCCCCGGTTCAGGGGAGCGCGGCTCGCAGCGCGGCGGCGGCGGCCTCCGGGTCGGCCGCGTCGCGGATGGCCCGCACCACCACGATCCGCCGCGTCCCTGCCGCCACCACCTCGGCCACGTTGTCCGGGGTGATCCCGCCGATCGCGAACCAGGGTCGCTCGCCGCCGTGCTCCGCGGCGTAGCGCACGTACGAGAGCCCGGCCGCCGGGCGGCCCTCCTTGGTCGGCGTCTCCCACACCGGGCCCACGCTCAGCTGGTCCGCCTCCGAGCCGAGGGCAGCGTCGAACTGCGACGGGGAGTGAGTCGAGAGCCCGATCAAGAGCGCGTCGCCGACCTGCTCGCGCACCTCGTCCGCGGGCACGTCGTCCTGGCCCACATGCACCCCGTCGGCGCCCGCGGCGAGAGCCAGATCCGGGCGGTCGTTCAGCCAGAACAGGGCGCCGTGCTCGTGGCAGAGCGAGCGGAAGCGGGCGGCGGAGCGCAGGATCGCCTCGTCGTCCGCTTGCTTGTCGCGCAGCTGAACCATGTCCACACCGCCGCGCAGGGCCGCGGGCAGCATGTGCTCCGCCGTCGCCTCCACGACGAGGTAGAGCCGGGCCCGCCGAAGGCGCTCACGCCTGTCGGCGAGCCCGTCGCTCAATGGTCAGCGGGTGGGGTTCGGCGCCGCCGCGGGCAGGGAGACAGCGCGGCCGGCGCGCTTAACCCGGCCGCGGTTTCCCCGGTACCAGCTGCGGAGCGCGTTGAACTGCGGCAGGCGCTTGCCGGTCCTGCTGACGATCCCGGTGTTGAAGGTGGAGCCCGAGCCGTTCGGCAGCACCAGCATCAGGTACTGGAGCTGGCTCTTCACGCGCCCGTTCCGCAGTGCGAGCGTGTAGGCCTGCTTCAGGTAGCGCGAGCGCGTCGTCGAGGGAAGCGCCCGCTTGCCCGTGGCGAAGTAGCCGTACTCGGTCAGGTACAGCGGCATCCGGCCGCCGCGGGGCGTGCGCAGTGCACCGGAGCCCCGCAGCCGGTCGAGCGCCCGCGTGAGCCGCGACAGCGTCCCGATCGTGACGTTGTCGGTGCCCGGGTACAGGTAGTTCGGCGCGTGCCGGAAGTCGTACGGATGGTGCGCGTAGCCGTCGGCCTTGAGCTTCGTGCAGTTGCGCACGCGGCGGTAGCTGGTGTTCACGCACGTGACCTTGCGCAGGAAGGCGAGCGGCGCGGTGGACATCCCGGGGCGTGCGTACGGGCTCGTCTCCCCGATCAGCACCTTCGCCCGCGGGTCCGCCTTCTTGATCGCGTTGTAAGCGCGCGAATACAGGGAGCGGTACAGCGCGGGGCCCGACTTCAGCGGCCCCAGCCAGGTCTTCCAGTTGGGCTCGTTCCAGACGCTGTAGCGGTCGACCCGTCCCTTGAAGTGCTCCGCCGCGACCGCCGTGAACTTCCCGAACTCAGCCGCGTTCGGCTTGTACCAGGACTGCTTCGGGGCGGCCTTCTTCGCGTTCGCCCAGCGCGGAGCGGGACCGGTCAGCGACAGATGGATCCGGATGCCGTTCGCCGCCGCGCGGTCGATCAGCCGGTCGAACTGCGAGAAGTCGTAGTTGATGACGGCGGGCTTACGACGCGCGTTGTACTGAACCTTGGGCATCGTGTACGTCCAGATCACGTTGACGCGGATGCGGGTGACGCCAAGCGACTTCGCATAGTCGAAGGCCTTGTTGCCCTTGAAGCGTTTGTTGCCCTGAAGGAACAGCGCGTCGTCCTGGATCGCCAGCTCCATGCCGCGCGCGGCGCGGCTGTCCGCCGGCGCGATCAGGCTGCCTGTGAGCACGGCGGCAGCCAGGGCCAGCGCGGTGAGCAGTGCTCGGTTGGATCGTGGTACGGCGAGAGTCACGAGGCGGATTCTCCTTTCAACGGGTGACTCGCTTGGTCCGGGAGCGCCCGTCAAGCGTCACCCTGAACGTGTGACGGACGGCATTCGTCACTCGGAAGATGCGTCGGAAGTAGCCCGCCCGGTTCACCTCGGCGGACCCGCGAGAACGGTAGCGACCCCCCGGAGGCTTGGACTCGACTTGGGCACTGCCGCCCAGGGCCGAGCGCAGCGCGCCGAACACTTCGACGCGGCTGCCGCCGAGCGAACGGACGAACAGCGGCATCCGGAAGGCGTCGTAGACCTCGCGCTTGGCACGGCCGTTGGCGCGGCGGAGGCCGGACTGCCAGAACTCGTTGTCGCGCACCGTGTACTGGGCGTAGGTGGCCACGCGCGGATTGCGGAAGGCGATCCACTCGCTCAGGTCCATCAGGTTTGGGGCGCGCCCGATCGGCGTGCCGAAGGGGTCGGGCGGCTTGGTCTGGTAGCCGAACTCGGTGATCCAGATCTTCAGGCCGCGGGGGAGTTTGCCGCGCCGGGCGAGCGCGTCGAGCGTGCTGCGCACCCGGCCGAGCTGGCCGATTGCGGCGTCGTCGCGCGCCTCGTTCACGCTGGGGCCGCCGGAGAGCGTGTAGGGGTGGTAGGCGAAGCCCGAGGTCGGAATGCGACCCACGCGCGAGCAGCCACGCAGCTTCGCCGCCCTGCCGCGGTACTGGCGGTAGTTGCTGTCGAGGCAGGCCATCTCGCGCAGGAACTGAAGCGGCGGCACCTTCCGCTGGTCCGTGCCGCCGCGCGGCATCAGCTCGCCCAGCAGGATCGTGTCGTCGTTGCCGGAGGCGCGCAGCCCGCGGTGGCCGGCCAGGTAGAGCTTGCGGTAGATCGAGGGCGACACCGGCACGCGCTTGCGGCGCTGCGGGCCGAGCCAGCTGTACAGGTTCGGCTCGTTCCAGATCGACCAGATGTCGACTTGCGGGAACTGCCGCCCGGCCGCCTCCGCAAAGCGCCCGAACTCCTTCGCGTTGGGCCGGTAGGTGCCGCGGCGGCCGCGGCTGCCGGTCGCCCAGCGAGGCCCGCGCCCGCCGAGGCTGAGGAAGGGCCGCATGCCGCGCGCGATGATGCCGTCGATCACCTGGCCGTAGTTCGACCAGGAGTAGTCGGCGGGGTCGGCGCCGTCGAAGCCGGCCGGCTTGCGGCGGCGGTTCGGCGCGACCTCGTCCCAGTACAGGTTGAGCTTCACGATGTCCACGCCGAGACGGTCGAACTCGTCCAGCGTCTGGGCGGTCCGCCCGCGCACCTGGGCGTCGTCTTGCATGATCGTGAGCTGCCGGGTCGAGGCGTCGGCCATCGGGGCGGCGACGGCGGCAGCAAGCAGCATGGCGATTGTGATCGTCAGTCGTTTCATGGCACGAGCAGGAGCGGCGATGCGAAGTGGGGTAGCGCTCCCGGAGTCCCTGTCTAAACAGCACGCGGCCGCATAGTTGCGGTTCCGCAGGTCGTCAATCCTTAGCAGATAGCCTCGCGGCGATAGGATTCAAGAAGCTAACGGGAGCTCGGATGGACCGGGCTGAGAGGGCGGCTGCGGCGCCGCCGACCGTCGAACCTGACCCGGGTAATGCCGGCGAAGGGAAGGTGATTCAACTGCCGCGGAGCACACGCTACGACGCCGTCGTCATCGGCGCAGGCCTGATCGGCCTGGCGTGCGCTTGGCGTGCCGCGAAGCGCGGCCTGTCCGTGCTCGTGGTCGACCGGGCGGAGGAGCCCGCCGCCGGCTCCTCCGGCGTGGCGGCGGGGATGCTCGCCCCCGTCACGGAGGCCGACTTCGGCGAAGAGCGGCTCCTGCGCGTGAACCTCGCCGGGCTCGCGCGCTGGCCGGCTTTCGCCGCCGAGCTCGAGGAGCGCACCGGGCTGCCGACCGGATACCGCGAGAGCGGCGCCCTGGTTGTGGCGGCGGACCGCGACGACGCCGAGGCGCTTCGCCGGCTGCACGACTTCCAGCGCGGCCTCGGGCTCGAGGTGGAGTGGCTCACGCCGGGCGCCTGCCGTCGGCTCGAGCCCGGCCTGTCGCCGCGCATCGCGGGCGGGATCGCCGCGCACGGCGACGCCCAGGCCGACCCGCGCGCCACCGCGCGGGCGCTTGCGTCCGCCGTCGACGAGCTTGCGCTGGGGCTTCGTGTCGAGGCGATTGAGCACCGCGACCGGCGCGTGACCGGCGTGCGCACAGACGCGGGCCTTATCGAATGCGACGCCGTGGTGGTGGCGGCCGGCGCCTGGAGCGCGGCGCTCGCCCCGGACGGGGAGGGGCCGCCGGTGCGGCCGGTGAAGGGCCAGATCCTCGAGCTGCGCGCACGCGCCGGCGTGGAGGAGCCGCTCACGCGGATCGTGCGCACGCCCCGCTGCTACCTCCTCGCGCGGGGCGACGGGCGTGTGGTGCTGGGCGCGACGATGGAGGAGCAGGGCTTCGATACGGCCGTGACGGCCGACGGCGTCTACCGCCTGCTGGAGGCGGCCTGGGAGGTGCTGCCCGAGGTGGGCGAGCTCGAATTGGTCGAGGCGCACGCCGGGCTGCGGCCGGGCACGCCGGATAACGGCGCCGTGGTCGGCGCGGGCGAGCTGGACGGGCTCGTGTGGGCGACGGGGCACTGGCGAAACGGCGTGCTGCTCGCGCCCATCACCGGCGACGCCGTGGCGGAGCTCCTGGCGGGCGGTTCGGTCCCGGACGAGATCGCGCCGCTGTCGCCGGCGCGCTTCGCGCCGGGCGCGGGTGGGCGCGCGTCGCGCTCGCGGGAGGTGCGCGCATGATCCGCGCCTTCGTGAACGGCGAGTACCGCGAGCTGTCCGACGGCGCGACCGTGGAGTCGCTCGTGGGCGAGATCGCTGAGTCGAGGCACGGCGTGGCCGTGGCGGTGGACGGCGAGGTGGTCCCGCGGGGCGAGTGGCCCGAGCGGGCGCTCCGCGACGGCGAGGAGGTCGAGGTCCTCCACGCCGTGCAGGGCGGCTCCCCCGAGGCGTTCGAGCTCGCCGGGCGCTCGTTCGAGTCGCGACTGGTGCTCGGGACGGGCGGCTTTCGCAACCTCGAGACGATGGCGGAGGCGGCCGCCGAGTCGGGCGCCGAGCTGGCCACCGTCGCGATGCGCCGCGTGGACCCCACGGCGCGCGGGTCGATCCTCGACGTGCTCGAGGACGCCGGCGTGGAGGTGCTGCCGAACACCGCCGGCTGCTTCACCGCGCGCGAGGCGGTCACCACCGCGCGGCTGGCGCGCGAGGCGCTCGGCACCGACTGGGTGAAGCTTGAGGTGATCGGCGACGACCGCACGCTGCTGCCCGACCCGGCCGAGCTGCTCGAGGCCGCCGAGACGCTGATCGCGGACGGCTTCGTCGTGCTGCCGTACACGAACGATGACCCCGTGCTGGCCCGCCGGCTGGAAGACGCCGGTTGCGCGGCGGTGATGCCGCTGGGCTCGCCGATCGGCAGCGGAATGGGGATCAACAACTCCTACAACCTGCGCCTGATCGTGGAGCAGGCCGGCGTGCCCGTGATCCTCGACGCCGGGGTGGGCACGGCCTCGGATGCCGCGCTGGCGATGGAGGCGGGCTGCGACGCCGTGCTGCTCGCCAGCGCCATCTCGCGCGCCGCCGACCCGGTGGCGATGGCGCGCGCGATGCGCAAGGCGATCGAGGCCGGCTGGGAGGCGCGCGGCGCCGGGCGGATCCCGCGCCGGCTGTTCGCGCAGGCGTCGTCGCCCGAGGAGGGCCTCGCGGACCTGGAGCCGGACCCCGCGCCGCGCACGTGAGCGTCGAGCTCGAGCTCGCTGAGCTCGACCAGCTGGCCGTGCGCTGGCGGTCGGGCTGGCAGGGCGGGGGCTTCGAGCCGTGCTGCACGCCCGACGTGTCCTACGAGGACCCCGTGGCGGTGGAGCCGCTGCGCGGCGTCGAGGCGCTCGACCGGCACGCCGTGGCGCTGCGATCGGCCTTCCCCGACCTGCGCGTGGAGGCCACCTCTCCGCCGCTCGGGCGCGGGGAGCACATGTGCGTGCCCTGGCGCGCGCTCGGAACTCATCGGGGCGACATCGGCGTCGTGCCCGCCACCGACCGCTTCGTGACCCTGCACGGCCTCCACTACCTGGAGCTCGTGGACGGCGGCGTCCGCCGCGCGCGCGGGTTCTTCGACCTCTACGACGCGGCCACGCAGCTCGGACTGCTCCCGGCCCGGGGAGGACTGGGCGAAACCGCGTTGCTGATGCTGCGCGGCTTCGGTCTCAGGCGCCGCCCCGAGTAGCGCGGGCGCTACTCGACGACGACCGTCCCCTCCATGCCCGGGTGCACCGTGCAGACGTAGTCGAACATGCCGGCCTCGTCGAAGGTGTGCTCGAAGGTGTCGCCGGGGGCCATTCCGGCGGAGTCGCCGGAGCTGAAGCTGTCGGCGGTCACGTCGTGCGCGACCGTGTCGTTGTTCGTCCAGGTCACGGTGTCGCCGGTCGAGACGGTCACCTCGGCGGGCTTGAACGCGATCCCCTCCTCGGAGACCTCGGCGCCGCCGCCTCCGCCTCCGCCGCCGGCACCGTCGTCACCGCCCCCGCCGCCGTCCGCGGGCTGCTCGGTGGTCTCGGCGCCGCCTCCGCCGCCGTCGTCGTCGTCGTCACCACCACAGCCTGCGACCACGAGTCCAAGCGCCAAGCAGGCGAACAGCAGAGCGAGCCATCTAGTCATCTGATCCTCCTGGGTCTTGGGAGTCTGACAGCAGCAGCTCGAGTAGCGCCTTCTGGGCGTGCAGCCGGTTCTCGGCCTGGTCCCACACCGCCGAGCGCTCGCCGTACAGCACCCCCTCCGAGATCTCCTCGCCGGGATGCGCGGGCAGGCAGTGGAGGGCCACGGCGTCCTCGCGCGCCTTCGCGAGCAGCGCCTCGTCGAGCCGGAACGGAGCGAGCAGCTCGCGCTTGCGCTCCGCCTCGTGCTCGTCGCCCATGCTGATCCACACGTCGGTGTATACGGCGTGCGCGCCGCCGACCGCCTCGTCCACGGACACGGAGTCGAGCTCGGGCAGGCTCAGCTCGTCCGGGGTCGCAAGGGCCAGCTCGACCCCCGCCAGCCGCGACGCGATCGACAGCGAGCGCGCCATGTTGTTCCCGTCGCCGACGTACGCGAGCTTCAGCCCCTCGAGCCGCCCGAACCGTTCGCGGAGCGTCATCAGGTCGGCAAGCGCCTGGCACGGGTGGTGCTCGTGAGTGAGCATGTTGATGACCGGGATACGCGAATGCCGGGCCAGCTGTTCGACCGCATCGTGCGGGCCGGTGCGGATTCCGATCGCGTGCACCATGCGCGACAGCACGAGCGCGGTGTCGCGCGGCGACTCGCCTCGGGCCAGCTGCAGCTCGCCCTCGCGCAGGATCAGCGGGTGGCCCCCGAGCTCGTATACCCCGGTCTCGAACGACACGCGCGTCCGGGTGGACGGCTTGTCGAACACGAGCGCAACGCTCCTGCCTTCGAGCGCGCGCGAGCCGAGCCGGTCGGTCTTGAGCTCGAGCGCCCGCTCGAGCAGTCCGCCGAGCTCGGGGCCCGTAAGCTCGTCGCCTGTCAGGAAGTGCCGTGCCAATGCGAGTCCTCAGCTGGAACCTCTACCACGGACGTGACTTCCCACCCGATCCCGCCCTCTTCACCCTGCGCTCGCGTCTGCTGCGGAGGACCGAGCGGAACGCGACTCACGTCCAGGTCAACCGCCCGCTCCTGGAGGAGTTCATCCGCGTGCTCGACGGGTTGGCGTGGGACGTGGCGCTGCTGCAGGAGGCCCCGCCACGATGGTTCGGCGAGCTCCTACGCCGCACCGTCTCCGTGGGCGTGCGCGCGCTCACCTCGCGCAACGTCTGCTCGCCCGTACAGGGCGTGCTCGCCGACTGGAACCCCGACCTCATCGCGGCCTGGGAGGGAGGCTCCAACCAGATCCTCCTGCGCCCGCCCGGCCGGATCCTGGAACACCGCTTGCTGACCGTTGCGCGCCGGCCCGAGCGCCGGCGCATTCACTGGGCGCGCGTCGAGCTTGCCGACGGCCGAACGCTGTGCGTGGCCAACCTGCACGCGTCGGCGGGGCGGCCCGCCCAGGCGGCAGCGGAGGTGGTGGCCGCCGCAGGAGCCGCGGTGGAGTGGTCGGGCCCCGCGCCGCTCGTCTTCGGCGGTGATTTCAACCTGCGCCCCCAAGCGCAGCCCGAGCCCTTCGCGCTCCTGAAGCAGCGCTTCGGACTGGGTGAGCCGACTGCTCCGGACGCGATCGACCACGTGCTGGTGCGAGGCCTCCAGATCGCCGAGCCGGCCCGCCGGCTCCCGCCCGAGCGGCGCGAGCTGCCCGCGCCCGACGGGCGACGCCTGCGCCTATCGGACCACCGGCTCATCGCTGTGAAATTCGTGAGATAGTCCCGCACGTCAGCGGGTCGAACGAGGGAGCGGTGATGGCGGAAAGTGGTGGCGGCAGGAAATCCGGGTCGAGGTCGGCCGCGCGGTCGAGGTCGTCGACGCGAAGCTCGGCCTCCACGCGCTCCTCCTCGTCACGGAGCGCCGCCTCACGCAAGGCGGCGGCCAAGAAGGGCGGCCAGGCCCGCGGCCGCCAGCAGAAGGCGGCCTCCGGCACCGCGAAGACGGCCGGCCGCGGCGCGCGCCGCGCCGGCGTCGAGGCCAAGACGGTCGCCGAGTTCCGCGAGGCGCTCCGCAAGAACCTGATTAAGCCGATGGAGATGGTCATGATCTCGCGCGACCGGATCGAGGAGGTCCTCGGCGAGGCAGTCGACCGTGGCCACGTCACGGCGCGCGACGCCCAGCGGATCACCTCGGGTCTCGTCAAGCGCGGCCAGGGCCAGACGAGGGACGTGCTCAAGGACCTCGAGAACCTGCTGGAGCGTGGCCGCGGGGAGGTCCGCGGGCGGACCGCAGGGGCACGCAAGGCCGCGACCGGCGCCGCCACGAAGGCACGCAAGGATGCGAGCGGCGCCGCCGGGCGGGCGCGCAAGGAGGCCTCCGGCGCACGCGGGCGCGCGGCCCGCACGGCCTCGCCGGCGCTCGCGCAGGTCGACCGGGTGCGGCGCGGAGCGGGCGTGGGCCCGAACTTCCCGATCCTGGAGTACGACGAGCTGAACGCGACTCAGATCCAAAGCCGCCTGAAGGACCTCACCCCCGCCGAGCTCCGCAAGGTTCGCGACTACGAGACGCGCAACTCGAACCGCAAGACCATCCTGAAGGCGATCGAGTCGAAGCTGGGTTAGGGCGCACCGCTAGCCTCGATCCCGTATGAGCGGGACCGAGGCACAGGCCGCGCGTCCGCGCCGCGGCGACGAGATCGAGCTGACCATCGACCGGCTCGCCCACGGCGGCGCCGGCGTCGCGCGCACCGACGGGTACGTCGTGTTCGTCCGCGGCGCAGTGCCGGGGGACCGCGTCCGCGCGCGCGTAGGCAAGTCGAAGCGCTCGTTCGCCGAGGCGGACGCCATCGAGCTGCTCGAGCCCTCCCCCGACCGGGTGGAGCCCGTGGCCCCGCACCCCGGCGCCCCCTGGCAGGTGCTGCCCTACGAGCTCCAGCTGCGCGAGAAGGAGGACCAGGTGCGCGACGCCCTGGCCCGCATCGGGCGCTTCGAGGACCCGCCGGTCGAGCCGATCGTGCCGGCGGTCGAGCCCCTGCGCTACCGCAACAAGCTCGAGTACTCGTTCGGCGAGGACGACGACGGTGAGCTCGTGCTCGGGTTCCACCGTCCCGGTCGCTTCGACGTCATCGACGACGTCTCCCTCGACATCCTCGCCTCGGAGCGCGTGGACGAGCTGCGCGAGGCGGTCAAGGCCTGGTGCCGCACGGAGGGTCTCTCGACATGGGACCGTCGCGCCCAGCAGGGCGTGCTTCGGAACCTCGTGGTCCGCGAGGGCCGCCGCACGGGCGGGCTCCAGGCGCGACTGGTCACGAGCCCCGCTTCGAGCTTCCGGGTGGACGAGCTGGCCGCCGCGACCCCGGCCGACAGCTTCCTCTGGACTCGCGCCGCGGGAGTCGCGGAGACCACCCGCGAGGGCGAGACTCGGGTGGTGAAAGGGACCGCCCATCTCGAGGAGGAGCTGGCCGGCTTGCGCTTCCGCATCTCCCCGGACGCCTTCTTCCAGACGAACACGGAGATGGCGGAGCGCCTCTACGGCGGGGCAGCCGAGCTGGCCGGGCTGACCGGACGCGAGCGCGTGCTCGACCTCTTCTGCGGCATCGGCACGATCGCGCTGGTGCTGGCACTCGACGCCGGCGAGGTGTGGGGCGTCGAGATCGTCGAGGAGGCCGTGGCGGACGCGATCGAGAACGCGCGCCTGAACGGCGTGGACAACGCGAGCTTCTTCGCGGGCGACGTCCGGCTTGCGATGCGGCCGCTGCTCGAGCGCTCTGGCCGGCCGGACGTGGTGGTGGTGGACCCGCCCCGCGCCGGGCTGTCCCAGAAGGTCGTGCGCCGCGTGCTCGAGGCCGACGCCGACAGGATCGTCTATGTGTCGTGCAACCCGACCACGCTCGCGCCGAACGCGCGCCAGATGGCCGACGCCGGCTATGCGCTGAGGACAGTGCGGCCGGTCGACATGTTCCCCCAGACGCCGCACATCGAGAGTGTGGCGCTGTTCGAACGGGTCTAGCTTCGCCGGCCCTCTGCTAGTACACGCTCCCGTAAGTTCGGCCGGTTTCGGCGGCGTCTGGACGCGCCTGGCTGCGTCCGGCGGACTCGCCGATGCTCTGGCATCGACTCCGTCCACCGGACTTGCCAGCCACGCCCAGCCACTCGCCGATTCCCGGCCGAACTTCCGGTCGCGTGTGCCAGGCGTCGCGTTTCGATCATCGTTTCGAGTTTTCGCTCAGCGGCGACCGTCTCAGGCGGCCTGCGCTCGCTGCTCGAGCACTGCCCGGGCGTCGCTTGGGGCCACGTCCGCGCCGTCGACGAGCACGACCGCATGCCCGTCATGGAGGTCCTTTAGGGTGCGGTCGACGGCGTCGTTGTCGAGCGCTGCCCGCCGGAGGAGCTGGCGGACTCCGCGGTGACCGGTGACTCGGGAGCGCGCCGCGTCGTCTCCGAATGTGAGGATCACGATGCGCTCGGCGTCGGCAAATGAGCCCTCACGCCGGTCGGGATCGCCGGTGAGGCTGCCGGTGGCGAAGCTGCCGATACGCAGATGGCGCTGGTGCACCTGGCCCGCATAGGTCCCCACCGGCGCGTCGGGTCCCACCGGCCCGGCGAAGCCGCCGCTCGCTTCGCGGCGGGCGTCGCGCAGCGGCCGGCTCCTCAGCAGCCGGATGTGGCGTGGCGGCACGCCCGCCGCCCGCAGCGTTTCGACGGCCTGGCGGGCCCCTTCCTCGCTCGGATATGTCTTGCTCAGTGCGGCCATGAGGCTCATCTCCTGTTTTCGGAATGTTCGCTTCCTTGGAGGATGGGGCGGAGCGGTTGCGCGGCCCTTGCGGCGCGGTGACAGTGGTTGCCGGCGAGACGCGGGAGCGGGAACCTTTTGGGGTGGACTTTCGGATCCTGGGACCGGTCGAGGTGCACGCCCAGGGCCGGCCGATCGCGGTGGCCGGCGGGCGCCAGCGGGCGCTGCTGGCGCTGCTGCTGCTGCGCTCTGGGGAGCCGGTCTCGCGTGAGCGTGTGATCGAGGGTCTGTGGGGGGAGCGGCCTCCCGATGCCGCGGTGAAGACCGTGCAGGCCGTTGTCTCGCGGCTGCGCCGCGCGCTCGGGGGCGAGGCCGCCCGTCTTGTGAGCGGCACTGCCGGCTACCGGTTACGGGTCGAGCCGGACGAGCTCGACCTCGCGCGCTTCGAGCGCCTGTGCGGGGATGGCCGGCGGGCGCTGGCGGCCGGCCGACCGGAGCGGGCGGCGGCGCTGCTGCGGGCGGCGCTCGCGGAGTGGCGCGGCCCGGCGCTGGCCGATGTGGCCCTTGAGCCCTTCGCGGCGCCCGAGATCGCCCGCCTCGAGGAGTTGCGGGCGGCCGCTGTTGAGGACCGCATCGAGGCCGATCTCGCGCTTGGCCGCGGTGTGGAGCTGGTGGGCGAGCTCGAGGCGCTTGTGGGGCGTGAGCCGCTGCGGGAGCGGCTCCTGGGGCAGCTGATGCTGGCCCTCTATCGCGGCGGGCGCCAGGGTGAGGCGCTGGACGCGTACCGGGATGCCGTGCGGACGCTCGACGCCGAGCTCGGCCTGCGCCCCGGGCCCCAGCTCGAGCGCCTGCAGCGGGCGATCCTCGCGCACGATCCAGCCTTGCTGCGAGGCGCACCCGCGTCGGGCGAGGGGCCGCCCGAGGTGGAGCGCAGGCGCGCCACGGCGACGATCCTCTTCGCCGATCTGGCGGGCTCGGCGCGGGCGCGCGCTCGGTTGGGGGAGGAGGATGCCGACGCGCTGCGCGGCGAGCACGACCGCCGGCTGCGCGACGTCCTCGTGGCGCATGGCGGCCGAAGCGTCAAGGCGCTCGGCGACGGCCTCCTGGCCACCTTCGATGGCGCCGGCGCAGCGGTCGCCTGCGCTGTTGAGATGCAGCGGGCGATCGACCGCCAGGCCCGTCGGGGCCCTGTCGCACTGGAGCTCCGCATCGGCATCGCCGCGGGTGACGTGGCCTGGGAGGGCGAGGACTACTTCGGCACGCCGGTGACCGAGGCGCAGCGACTGTGCGCCGCCGCAGCGGCGGGAGGCATCCTCGCCGCGGACGCGATACGACTTCTGGCAGGGGCTGGAACCGACGCCGACTTTGAGGACGCGGGCGAGCTGAGCCTCCGAGGCCTCGTGCGGCCGGTTCGCGCTTGGACCGTGCGCTGGACCGCCCAGCGCACCGTCGCCGTCCCGCTCGCCGCGCCCCTCGTGGTCGACGAGGGCGCCGCCTTCGCGGGGCGCGAGGCGGAACTCGCCGAGTTGCGGGCGGCGTGGACCGACGCCGTAGCGGGACGGCGTCGCGGCGTCCTGGTGAGCGGCGAACCGGGCATCGGCAAGACGCGCCTGGCGGCGGAGATCGCCGGGCACGCCCGCGAGCGGGGCGGGGTCGTGCTTTACGGGCGCTGCGACGACGGCCTCGCCGGGGCCGCGCAGCCGTTCACCCAGGCGCTGGGCGCGTACGCCGCCGCCTCTCCGGTCGACGAGCTGCGCGTCCAGCTCGGCGCGCGGGCGGGCGACCTCGTGGGGCTGCTGCCGGAGCTCGACGCGCGCCTGCCCGGCGTCGTCGAGGCGGCGCCCGCCGCGCCCGAGGTCGAGCGGCTGCGCACGCTGGAGGCCGCCGCGTCTCTGCTCGAGGCCGCCGGCGCGGCGGCGCCTGTGCTGCTCGTGCTCGACGACATGCACTGGGCCGACGACCTCTCTCTGCTTCTGCTCCGCCATCTGCTGCGCGTGGACGCCTCGGTGCGGCTGCTCGTGCTTGCGACTTACCGCGACACCGAGCCCAGCCGCTCCGCCCTGCTCGGCGAGGTGGTGACCGGTCTGGCGCGGCGGCCGGACGTCGCCAGGGTCGAGCTCGGCCCGCTCACCGAGCCCGACGTCGCCGCGATCCTCACGCATTCCGGGCGGCGGGCGTCGCTCGCCGGCCGCGTTCGCGACGTCACCGAGGGCAACCCGTTCTTCGTCGGCGAGGTGCTCGCCGCGCTCGGTGGGGGAGGCGACCCCGGGACGGCGCTCACCCCGAGGGTGCGCGACGTGGTGCGCTGGCGGCTGGCCCGGCTCCCCGAGGGGACAGGCGAGGTCCTGGCCGCCGCGGCGGTGGCCGGCGCGGAGTTCGATGCCGACGTGCTGGCGGACGTGGTCGAGGTCGACCTCGAGTCCGCTCTGGACGCCCTCGAGGCCGCCGAGCGGGCGCGGCTTGTCCGTTCCGCCCGGGTCCTCGATCGCTTCAGCTTCGCGCACGCGCTGGTGCGGGAGACGATCGTCGACGAGTTGCCGGCCGGCCGGCGTGTGCGCTTGCACGCGCGGATCGCGCAGGCGCTCGAACGAGCAGCCGCCACGCGGGCCGTCGCGGTCGGCGACTTGGCGGCGCACTTCACGGCCGCCGGAACGCTCGTGGACCCCACCCAGGCCGTGCGCTACGCGCGCGCCGCGGGCGACGAGGCCGCGGCAAAGCTGGCCTTCGACATCGCCGGAGAGCAGTACGAGCGTGCCCTGCGCGGGCACGAGCGTCTGCCGAGTGCGCCGGAGGCCGAGCGGCTCGACCTCGAGCTCGCGCGCGGCCGCGTGCTCAGGCTCGCCGGGGACGAATGCGCCGACGAGCTCCTGCGCGCCTTCGCCACCGCGGCCGAGGCGAGGGGCGATGGCGAACGCATGGCCGAGGCCCTGCTGGCGATGGGCCTCGACTGGGCGGACCTCGTCGAGGAGGACGCCGAGATGGTCGCGCTTCTGCGCCAGGCGCTCGCATTGCTGCCGTCCGGTGACAGCGCGATCAGGGCACGGCTGGAGGGTTTCTTGGCGCAGGAGGCGTTCTCCAGCGTGCCCGACAGCGAACGCCGGTCGATGGTCGGTCGGGCCCTGGCGATGGCGCGCCGTGTCGGTGATCCCGCGGCGCTCGCCTCCGTGCTGACCGCGCACTCCTGGATCGTGGCGGGTCCCGAGAGTCTCCCGGAGCGCCTCGCGCTCGCCGACGAGCTGGTGGCGGTCGGGCGCAAGCGGGGCCTTCCCTACGCCGAGGCCGACGGGTATCACATGCGTTTCTTGGCGCTGGTCGAGCTCGGGGAGGTGGAGGCGGCCGACGACACGCTCGCGGCGGCACGTTCCGCCGCGCGAACCGACAGGGCGCGCGGGACCGTCGCCTTCCTCGACGCGGCGAGGGCGCTGCTCGCCGGCCGCTTGGAGGACGCTGAGGCGGAAGGCGTGCGGGCGCGCGAAGTCCAGCGCGCCGGGGGACTCGCGCCTTCGGTCGCCGAGACCCTGTTCGTCAGGCTGGTGTCCTGCATCCGTCTGGTCCAGGGACGCCTGAGCGAGCACGAGGGCGCCCGCCGCGCGGTGGCGGAGGGCGTGACCAAGGTCCCGGCCACGTTCTTCGTGGTCTGGGCGCACGCCGCCCGCGAGCGGGACGACCGCGACGGCGCCCGCGAGGCCTTCGAGCGCGCGCTCGACCAAGGCCTGCTCGACCTGCCGCACGGCCCAACCTGGATGGTCTCCCTGACGTGGGCTGCGGACATCTCCGCCTGGCTCGAGGATCGCCCGCGGGCGGCGCGCCTGTACGACCGGCTGGCGCCGTTCGCGGATGTCGTGATGTACCAGTACGGCGCGGTCGGACGAGCCGTCGGACAGCTCGCCCTGACCCTCGGACGCCGGGACGAGGCAGAGCAACTCTTGCGCGACGCCGTGGCGCTCTGCGAACGCATCGACGCGCGAGCCTTCCTCGCCATGGCACGCCGCGACCTCGGCGACCTCCTGCTGCCGTCCGCCGAAGGCCGCCGGCTCCTCGACGAGGCGCGCGCCGCCGCCAACGAACTCGGCATGCCGGGCCTCGCCAACCGGGCAGTCGCCGCATACGAATAGCACGCTCCTCGCGGTCGATCGGCGCGCTCGCCGACGCATCCGTCGACGTGATCGCTTGATCGCTCCTGGGCGGCGGCTGAGCGGGGTCAGCGATGCGGGATCTCGGCCCGCAGCGCTGTTCCGGCTCCGGCGGGACTGATGACCTCGAGCGAGCCGCCCAGCGCCTCCACCCGGTCTGCCAGCCCTCGGAGCCCGGATCCGGCGGCCGGGTCTGCGCCGCCGACGCCGTCGTCTGAGACTTCGATGACGACGTTCCCATCCGCCGCGGCGACCCGAGCTCGGACCGTGGACGCGTGGGCGTACTTCGTCGCGTTGGTCAGCGCTTCGGCGATCAGGTAGTAAGCGGCCGCTTCAACGGGCTCCGGCAGTCGCTCGTCGGCGATCTCCGCGATCTCGACCGGGATCGGCGCTCGTGTCGCGAGCATCTCGACTGCGGCTCGCAAGCCGCGATCAGTGAGAATCGCAGGATGGAGACCGCGCGCGAGCTCGCGCAGCTCCTCGAGCGCTAGGGTGAGCTCGTCGCCGGCATCCACGAGGACGGCGCGGGCGCCGGCCGGATCGGAATCGAGCTTCGCATGCGCGAGCCGCAAGGAGAACGAGATCGCGACCAGGCGCTGCTGCGCACCGTCGTGGAGATTGCGCTCGAGGCGGCGGCGCTCGACGTCGCCGGCGGCGACGATCCGCGCTCGCGAGGCGGCGAGCTCCTCGACCCGGGCGTGGAGCTCGTCGTTAAGACGGTGGACCTCCGCCTCCTGCGCCTTCCGTTCGGTGATGTCCGTGTAAGCGACCATGTTGCCGAGGACCCGGCCGGATGCGTCTCTGACTGGGGCAGCGGCGATCGAGACGGCGACGAGCGTTCCGTCATTCCGCAGGCGCACGGTCTCGTAGTCGTTCACCCACTCGCCCGCCAGCACCCGCGCGAACAGGTCCTCCGCTTCCGCGCGCTTTGAAGGCGGCGCCATCGGGAGTCCGCCACGACCAAGCATCTCCTCGCTTGACCAGCCGAAGATGCGCTCGGCAGCCGGGTTCCACAGCCGGATGCGCGTGTCCAGGCCAAACTCGACGAGCGCGAGCGGCGAGGAGTCGATCAGCGCCTGCAGTCGTCCTTCCTGCCGCCTACCTTCGGCCATGTCCTTGTTCGCGACAACCGATCGCGCGCGGCCATGCCAGGATCACCGCGCGCAGCCGGTCGTGTGATCGGTGCAGCTCTGCCGCCTCAGGTCACTAGCTCGGCGCCTCCACGTCCTCGTCCAACGCAACCTCCTCGTTGGCGTGGACGGTGCACAGGTACGGTCCGCCGCTGTCGAGCGCAGCCTGTATCTCCTGCTGCGTGAGCGTCGCGCCGCACTCGGCGCAGCGCCGCTCGATCACCGGGTCCACGCCCTCGCGTTCTTCGAGCCTCATCAGGCCTCGCTTCCGATCACGTGTGTCACCGGCAGGCCCGTGGCGGCGCCGGCCTTGCGCGGCAGGTCGATGTGCAGCCACTTCGAGATCTTCAGCGGGAGGGTCGAGACGATCAGTTCGTCGTACTCGTGGAAGTTGCACTCGTCCTGGATCGCGGCGAGCGGGTCGGGATCGCCGACCTTGGCCTCCACCACGTTCAGGCCCTCCACGCGGAGCTCGTCCACGAACGCCTGGCGATGTTGCTCCGCCTCCTCGCCGCCGGCGTGCATGTCGGCCGCCCAGGCGAGGCCGTGGGGCGTGGAGGGCACCAGCAGGGTGAACTCGCAGGGCCCCTGGACGACCCGCTGACGCAGCGCATCGAGCAGCTCGGGGCACTCGGCGGTGCGGTTCGCGACGACGAGCACGCTCGCCATGCGCCGGAGGTTACCTCAGTAAGGCGGGAAGTCCGCGTACCACTCGCCGAGCGCCCGGAAAGCCCCCCAGAAGTCCCGCTTGGCGTCCTCCTCGTCGAGCGAGCGGTCGATGTCAGGCACATAGAGGACCTCGCACGAGGGGGTCAGCCGCTGCACCTCGCCGGGCTTTGGCTCGACCGTTCGGCCGAGCGGCACGCCGAGCACGTTGAGCTCCTCGAGCGCCTCCTCGCCCATCACGACGACGATGCGCGGCTGCACGATCGCCAGCTCCTCGAGGACGCGGGAGCGGCATTCGGGGGCCGAGTCTTCGGTGTCGTGCACCGGACACTTCACGAACACCGTGCCGTAGACGGCGAGCGGGTCGATCCCCAGCCGCTTGAAGCTCTTCATCAGCGCGCTGCCCGCGCGTCCGTAGAACGCCACGCCCTCCTCGATCTCCGAGGGCATGGGGATGAACTTGAGCATGAAGATGTCCGCCTGCGGGTGCCCCGAGCCGAGCACGGGCATGAGGTTGCCGCGCGGGCAGTGCTCGCAAGCCTGGATCTCGCGGGTGAGCTGGTTCAGCTCGCGGATGGCGCGCTCCAGGTACTTCTCCCTGATCTCGTCGTCGGTAGCCGGCACTTGAGCTGAAGGCTTTGACGGGCCGGGCTTCGCTCCTCTCACACGCATCACTTCTTGCCGCGGGTCTGGAGGAACTTCAGCGCCTGCACGTACAGCAGCGACTGCCGTTTGCGGACGATGTCGGCGTCTCGCAGCGACTCGAGGAACTCCTCGGCCCCGTCGAAGTCGCGCATCTTGATTTTCACCGATCCGAGCCCCTGCACCACGTGCGAATCCGAGCCGGCGCCTGCCACGATCCGGTACTTGGCGGCAAAGCGCGCGGCCTCCTCGTTGAAGGCCGAGAATGCTACGCGCGGGTTGAACACCTCAATCGCGTCGATGTCGCCGACCACGTCGAGAAGGTGCTCATAATCCGGCACCGCGTGCATGCGGTCGAACGGATGAGGCACGTAGACGAGCCCGCCCTGGCGCCGGATCTCGGCGATCGTCTCCTGGAGCGTCATCCCGCGCGGGATCTTCTCCTCGATGAAGAGCCCGATCACCTCGCCCTGGTCGGCCGTCTTCACCTCCTCCGCGACGATCACCCTGATCCCGTCGGCCCGCTCGCGCGCCTCGAGCGCCCCCGAGATCTCGTTGTGGTCGGTGATCGCGATGGCGCCGAGGCCGACCCGCTTCGCCGTGTCGAGCAGCGCGTCCACCGGCGTGGCGGAGTCGGGCGAGTGGTCGGTGTGCATGTGCAGGTCGACGTGGATGTAGGCGCGCTTCGCGAGCCGGCGCTGCACGTCCGGCCGCCCGTTGCCATGGCGCCGCGCCGCGATCTGCTCGAACAGGACCTCGAACTCGCCGGCCACGCGCGACCACTCGAGGTCGCCGTGCGCTGCCTCCATGCGCCCTGCGAAGTCGGCCACGAGCGACGGATCGGCGATCAGCCGCTCGAGCTGGGCGGCGAGCGTGATCGCGTCGCGCGGCTCGAACAGAAGGCCGAGCTCGCCGTCGCGCAGCGCCTCCTCGTACTGGGGCAGTCGCGCCACGACCGGCACGGCGCCGCCGGCGAGGGCACGCAGCACGAGCTGGGGAGCGGGGGCGGTGCCCGCCGAGGCGGCCACCGCGATGTCGGCGCGGGCCAGGTGCTGGGCCTCGGAGCCGTCGGCCGGGCCGGCCAGGCGCACCCGCTCGCGCAGCCGCCGCGAGAGGTTCACGGCCGGCGCCACGGCCGGGTCACGCAGCCAGATCGTGGCCCGCCAGTCCAGCTCCTTGGGGAGCCTCCGGAGCGCCCGCAGGAAGAGTCGCAGCGCGCCGCGCTCCTCCTCCGCCGAGAACACGATCTCCGGCGGGCCGCCGTCGGCGCCGGGCCTGTGGAGCAGGTCCGCTCCCGGCCGGATCACGCGATAGTCGCCGGGGAAGTAGCGCTCGATCATGTCGCGCGTGGCGGCGAAGCTGGCGGTGCGGCCGTCGAGGCGGCCGAACAGCCGCTCCACGACGCGGCGCCCGACCTGCGTCGAGACGAAGCGCTCGGTGGTGGCGTGGAAGGTCCCGACGTTCAGCGCGCGCGAGTGCCGCAGCGCCGCCGAGGACGCGCTCGGCGCGAAGGGCTCGTGCACATGCACGAAGTCGAATTCCCCGTACTCGAGCAGGTCCTCGAGCGTGCGCGACACGTCGAGCGGCAGCGACACGGAGCCGCCGCGCCGGAACGGCAGCGACTGCCCGACGGCGAGCAGCGAGGTGCAGCCGGGCTCGGCCCAGACCGCGTCGGGGTCGGAGCTGAGCCGCTCGACGGTCGAGCGCCCCTCGCGGACCAGCTCGCGCGAGTCGGACGGCGCCACCACGACCACGCGGTGGCCGCGCGAGCACAGCTCGTCGGAGAGGTGCTCGACGAACCGGTTGACCTCGTGGTGCTGCTCCCAGGGCCACGGTGTGACCTGGGCGATCGAGAATGGCACCCCCGGCAGGATAAGACCCGCTTGCGCACCCGGCCGAGCCGGGTGCTTGGCGCTACGATCGCCCACCAGTGACGGACTTCCCGACTGTGCGGGTGGCGGCCCTCCAGGCCACGCCCGCGATCCTCGACCTCGAGGGGAGCGTGGCCAAGGCGGAGCGCCTGCTCGGCGAGGCGGCCGCTGACGGCGTGCAGCTCGCGGTGCTGCCGGAGACGTTCCTGTCGCTCTATCCGTCGAACGCTTGGGCGCACCAGGCTTCCACCTTCAGCGGCTCCGACGAGCTGTGGGAGCGGATGTGGGAGAGCTCCGTGGAGGTGCCGGGGCCGGTGGTGGACCGCCTCGCCGACGTCTGCCGGCAGCACGAGCTCGTCTGCGCGATCGGGGTAAACGAGCGCGAGGCCGAGCGCCCTGGCACGCTCTACAATGCGGTCCTCCTGATCGGGCCCGACGGCCTGATCTCCAAGCACCGCAAGCTGATGCCGACCCACCACGAGCGGCTCTTCCACGGCATCGGCGCCGGCGACGACCTCGCCGTGGCGGACACCCCCGTCGGCCGGGTGGGCGGCCTGATCTGCTGGGAGAACCGCATGCCGCTGGCGCGCTGGGCGGTGTACCAGGGCGGCCCACAGATCTGGGTGGCGCCCACGGCCGACGACTCGGACGGCTGGATCGCCTCGATGCGCCACATCGCGATCGAGTCGGGCGCGTTCGTCGTGTCCGCGCCGCAGTACATCCCGCGCGACGCCTTCCCGGACGACTTCCCGCTCGAGCTGCCGGACCGGGAGGTCCTGGGAAGCGGCGGCGCCTGCGTCGCCGAGCCGGCCTGGGGCGAGCTGCTCGCCGGGCCGCTCTACGGCGAGGAGGGGATGGTCGTGGCCGACTGCGACCTACGCCGTGGCCTGCACGCGAAGCGCTGGTTCGACGCCGTGGGCCACTACGGCCGCGCCGAAGTGCTGACCGCGCCCTTGGGCGAGCCCGGCAGCTTCGGCGCGCCGCCGTAGCGCGCGATGAAGTCCTCGGTCATCTGCCGCGCGACCGGGTCCGGGTGCTGCTCGGGCGGCGACTTCATCAGGTAGGCGCTCGGCCCCACGATCGGGCCGCCGAGGCCGTGATTCAGCGCGAGCTTGCAGCAGCGCACGGCGTCGGTGACGATGCCCGCCGAATTGGGCGAGTCCCACACCTCGAGCTTCATCTCGGCCGTCAGCGGCACGTCGCCGAAGGCCTCGGCCTCGAGCCGGATGTGCGCCCACTTGCGGTCGGTGAGCCACGGCACGTAGTCCGAGGGGCCCACGTGCACGTCGTCCGCGGGCAGCTCATGGCCCATGATCGACGTCACGGCCTGCGTCTTCGAGACCTTCTTCGACTCGAGCCGCTCGCGCTCGAGCATGTTGTAGAAGTCCATGTTGCCGCCCACGTTGAGCTGCGACGTGCGCTTGAGCTGCACGCCACGCTCGTGGAAGAGGCGCGCCAGCGCCCGGTGCACGATCGTCGCGCCGACCTGCGACTTGATGTCGTCGCCGACGATCGGCAGGCCGGCCTTGGCGAAGCGCGTCGCCCAATAGTGCTCCTTGGCGATGAACACCGGGATGCAGTTGACGAAGCCGCAGCCGGCCTCGAGCACCTGCTCGACGTACCACTTGGTCGCCTGCTCGGACCCGACCGGCAGGTAGGAGACGACCACGTCGGTCTTGGTCTCCATGAGGATCTCGACGATGTCGTCGGTCTCGCCGGGAGCCTTGGTGATGCGCTCCTTCAGGTACTTGCCGAGGCCGTCATGCGTCATGCCTCGGTAGACCGGCACGCCCATGTGGGGCACGTCGGCGAACTTGATCGTGTTGTTCTCGCCCGCCCAAATCGCCTCGGAGAGGTCCTTGCCGACCTTCTTCGAGTCGATGTCGAACGCGGCGGTGAACTCGATGTCCCGGACGTGGTAGCCGCCCACGTCGACGTGCATGAGGCCAGGCACGGATCCGGCCGGGTCGGCGTCCTTGTAGTACTCGACGCCCTGGACGAAGGAGGAGGCGCAGTTGCCCACGCCGATGAGGGCGACGCGGACCTTCTCGGCCTGGTAGCGCGCGCCGCCGTTGGTCAAAGTGGAAGAAGTCTCGCTCACGAGGCAGATCAACCCGTCGGTGTCGTCGCGGTTACACCTGAGCCGCCAGCTGGCGCCTCACGTGCAACACGCGTTGGAAGGTGGTGAAGATGGTCAACGCGGCCATCGCGAAGACGGCCGGCTCCAGCAGGTCCAGATCCGCGACGATCTCTCCGTCGGCGAACAGCAGACCGGCGGAGAGGATAACTACCCGGACCGCCCGTGAGGCAATCCCGACCTTGCACTCCACGCCGAGGGCCTCCGCGCGAGCGCGCGTGTAGGAGACCATGTATGACCCGACCACGGTGAGCACCGTGGCCCCAACGGCGAGGTCGTTCGAGCTTTTCGCGAACCAGACCGCCACCGCGGCCAGCACGACGCCCTCCTCGATGCGGTCGAGCGTCGAGTCGAGGAACGCGCCGAACGACGTGCCCTTGCCGGACATGCGCGAGTAGCGGCCGTCGAGCATGTCGCAGAGCGAGCCGAGGATGAACGCGACGCCGGCGAGCACGAAGTGCTCCTCGAGGATCAGCGCGGCGGCGACGAGGTTTCCGACCAGGCCGGTCAGCGAGATCGCGTTGGGCGTGAGGCGCGACTCGATCAGGCGGTTGCGCGCCATAGCGCGCATCTCGGCGGCCGTTACCGCCCCGGCGCGGCCGTTGGCGCGCGCACGCCTTGTGCGCTGCCCGAGCTCGTCGCTCACGAGAGCTTCGCCGCGGCCGTGCGCCAGCCCCAGGCCTCGGGGCGGACGCGGGCGAAGCCGTAAGAGGCGAGCGAGGCCGACGCCGCAGCCACAATCGCGCCGAGCAGGGCGTCCATCCAGAAGTGGTTCGCGGTGACGACGACCACGAAGGTGACCACCGCCGGGTAGACGGCCCAAACGGCCTTGACCACGCGGTTGCGCACGAGGAAGAAGGCGGGGATGGCGATCATCAGCGCGAACGCGACGTGCATGCTAGGCACGGCGGCGAAGGGGTTGTAGAGCGCGTTGGCGCTGTTCTCGGCGCCCTCGCCCACGAAGGTCGCGACGGAGTCGGTGAAGCCCCACTCGGGCATGAACCGCGGCGGCGCCGTGGGATACGCGAGGTAGCCCGCGAGCGCGAACGCCATCGCCACCATGAACATGTTGCGTACGTAGTAGAAGGCGTGGTTGCGGGCGATGTAGAGCCAGATCAGGAACGTCGTGGTGACCACGAAGTGCGAATTCACGTACATCCAGTTGGCGCCGGTGAGCAGCCACTCCTCACCGCGTGCCCAGGCCTGCAGGCCGGGTTCGAAGAAGAGGCCGAGCGAGCGCTCGAAGTCGACCAGTGTGCGCGCGTTCTCGAACGCGAGCCCGGCCTGGCCGTCCACGAACCCGCGCACGATCCGGTACAGGTAGTACGCGCCCGCGAAGAGAGCGAGCTGGCGGATGGCGTCGAGCCAGCCGTTCGGGAGCCAGCGCCCGCTGAGGCGCCAGACCCGCGCCAGCTGCCGATAGAGCGGGTGGGAGCGGGGCACGGCCGCCAAGCCTAGCGCCCGCCCGGGACCCCCCGGTAGTGGGGTTATCCGAACACCTGGAGGCCAACAGCGGCTCCGCAGGGTAGTTTCCCGCCCATGAGCACGGAGGTGGCGGGGGTACGGGACGACGTCGAGCCCGTCCTCCACGAGACGGCAGACAGGATTGCGACCGGGACCGTTACGGCGGTGCCCGTGCTCGCCCTCGGCTTAGTGGTGTGGCAGGTCTGGGGTGACTTCCTGCGCTGGAGCGACGTGATCGTGTTCGCGATCATGTACGTGGCGACCGGACTCGGCGTGACGGTGGGCTTCCACCGTCACTTCACGCATCGCAGTTTCAAGGCGAAGCAGCCTGTACGCGCCACCCTCGCCGTGCTGGGCTCGGTGGCGATCGAGGGGCCGATCATCTCGTGGGTCGCGGACCACCGAAAGCACCACACCTTCTCCGACCAGGAGGGCGATCCGCACAGTCCGCATGTGGGACACGGGGGCGGCTTCGGCGGAGCGCTGAAGGGCCTCTTCCATGCCCACGTCGGCTGGCTCTTCATCCACACCCAGCGCGGGGCGCGCAAGCGCTACGCGCGGGACCTGCTCGCCGATCCGGTCGTGAGCTTCGTGGACCGGCATTTCCTGGCCTGGGCGCTGGGCGGCCTGGTGGCGGCCTTCGCGCTCGGGTGGGCGATCGGCGGCTCCTTCTACGCCGCGCTCTCCGGCCTCCTCTGGGGCGGCGCGGTGCGCATTCTCGTCGTGCACCACGTGACCTACAGCATCAATTCCCTCTGCCACTTCTTCGGGCGGCGCCGCTTCGAGACCGGCGACGAGTCGCGCAACCTGTTCTGGCTGTCGCTGCCCACGTTTGGCGAGAGCTGGCACAACAACCACCACGCGTTCCCCACGTCGGCCATACACGGGATGCGCGGCTGGGAGATCGACCCGTCCGCGCTCGTGATCCGCGGACTGGAGAAGCTTGGGCTGGTCTGGGACGTGGTGCGGATCGAGCCCGAGCGTCAGGCTCGAAAGCTCAGATCGGCCTCACGTTGACGGCCTTCGGGCCCTTGTCGCCGGCCTGAGGCTCGTACTCGACGCGCGCACCCTCGGCGAGGGAGCGGAAGCCCTCGGCGTCGATGTCGCTGTGATGCACGAACAGGTCCTTGCCGGGCTCGTCAGGTGTCACGAAGCCGAAGCCCTTGTCGTCACTGAACCACTTCACCGTTCCAGTAGGCATGCGCGCAACCTACCAGCGGAGTGTCGGCTTGAGTCCGTCCGTGCGCACTCGGCCAAGCCGAGTGCTTCGGCTAGGCGTCATCACAGCGGCGGCCGCGGGAGAAGAGCCGCTCGGGGGCAAAGCGAGTGGAGAGGCGCACGAAGCCCACCTCGTCCGCGATCACCCTCGTCCAGTCGCCATTCGGCTCGACGCAGGCGCCATTTGACGCGTACCAGTACGGCGTCCAGCGAACTTTCACGATCGCCTCGCCAGGCCTCTTCACGTCGAGCAGCAGCTCGTCGGACTGCATCTGCTCGAGGACGATCTTGGCGTCGCGCTGCGGGATGACGATCGGGGCCGGCAGCAGCACCTCGTACACGCGCCAGTCCTTCGACTTCCAGCGCAGCCGCAGGTACGGGAGTCCCTGCTCGATGAGCGCCCGCTCGCGGTAGGAGCTCTTGTCGGGCTTCGCGCTCGGCAGCGCGACGTACCGCACCGCGTTGTCGGCCAGCCAGCTCGCGTAGGTGAGGCGGCTGATCTCCCCCTTGTAGAAGATCGGGTGCAAGCCTGTGTCGAGCTGGCGCAACCACCCGCGGGCGAGCGGCACCGTGGTCGCCACCTCGGCCCCCTCCCAGTGGCTTCGGGTGAACGGGATCTCCACCCGGCGCTGGTCGGGGAGCGTGAAGAGGAACGCCCGCAGCGGCTCGAAGTAGTCCGACTTCGCGGCCGGGTCCTCGATGTACTTGATCACGTCGCGTACGGCCGGGGACCACTGCCAGAAGGCGAGCGCCGCGAAGCCGACCGCCAGGAGGGGCACCGCCCACAGCCGGCGCATGATCGGGCGCCCCCACAGCGCGCACAGCAGCACGGGGCCGCCGAACAGCGCGCCGAGGCGCACGGCGTTGCCGCCCATCGGCGTCTCCAGCAGAAGCGCGACCGTCGCGCCGACCCCGTAGAGCACGGCGCCCCAGCGGAGCGCGCGCTGCTCGCGCGGCAGCACGATCAGGCAGGCGAGCGCGAAGCCGGGGATCGGCAGGTACGCGGTGAACGGGAACGGCGCCCAGCCGCCCTCCGGGAAAGCCCAGGCGAGGAACAGCGGCGGCACGAACGCCGCCACCGCGATCGCGAGGCCCTCGTATCGCTTTGTGCGGTCCCCGCTCGCCGCGAGCGCGTAGGCCACCCCCGCCATCGCCAGGAAGAGGCCGGCGACCGGGCTGCCCAGCGGGCAAAGCGCGGCGAACACGATCGCCCAGGCGTAGTGGCGCCGTTGCAGCGCGAGCAGGGCGGCCAGGCCGAACGCGACGCCGAGCGTGAACGGCAGCCGCGCCGTGAAGAGAAGCGTGGCGGTGGCGATCCCGAACCAGAGCGAGCCCCAGCGTGCCTGCTCGTCGCCGAACGCGCCGCGCGCGAGCGGCGGGAACAGGGCGGCCGAGGCGACGGCCGCCAGCGCCAGGGCAAGCGGCGGGCCCAGCAGCCAGGCGAGCGGCGGTGAGAGGATCGAGTAGGCGGGGGTGTGATGCCCGCCGTACCACTGGCCGTTCCAGATCGTGAAGCCCTCCTCCCCGAACAGGTCGGCGCGGAAGGTGTGCGCGGCGAGGTCGACGGTGCGCGGCTCCCAGATCAGATAGACGACCGCGAAGGTGATCGCCGCGACGATTGGGGCGACGTGCCAGGGATCGATGCGCCGAAGCCAGGCCCGGGCTCCCCGGTCGAGCTCCCGGAGGCGCGGACGTGGGGGCGCCGTGACGGCGGCGTGGACGGCACGGTGCACGGATGGGAAGTTAGCCGAGGAAGGCCCCCACGCGATCCACCAGCTCAGGCCGCTCGAGCCAGGGCCAGTGTCCGGCGTCGATCTCCTCCAGCTCGACCTCGCCGCCGAGCGCCTCGGCATAGCGGCGGCCGAACTCGGCGCCGATGTAGGGATCCCGTGTCGGCCATGCGACCAAGGCCGGGCACTGCAACTCGCCGAGCGCCTCGCCGTGCGCCGCCAGCACCTCCGGCGGCGCCGAGCGATAGAGCCTCAGGATCGCTCGCTGGGTGCCCTGGTCGAAGTCGTCGTAGGCGCGGTCGGCGATCTGCGGCGGGAGCGAGCGCCGGAAGCCGTAGCGGGTGGTGAAGCCCATCGTCAGCTCGCCGACGACCGGCGTGCGCCACGCGCGGGCGACGCGGTGCCAGCGGTACCCGGGCAGGAGCGGCACACATGCGGTCAGCACGATCCGCTCCACCAGCTCGGGGCGGCGCTGCGCGAGGGCGAGCCCGACGCCGCCCCAGTCATGCATCACGAGCGAGAAGCGCTCGAGGCCGGCCTCGGCGCAGAACGCTTCCAGGAAGCCCGCGTAGCCGGGGATCGAGTAGTCGAAGTCGCCGGGCTTCGCGGACGAGCCGAAGCCGGGTAGGTCGAGGGCCACTCCGCCCGTGCGCTCGAGGAACGGCTCCCAGTCCCAGCTCGCCGTGGGCACACCGTGCAGGTAGAGGATCGGGGCGTCGCCGGCCTGGCGCCAAAAGACCTCGAGCCCGGCCACCTCCGCGCGCCGTTCGGCGATCTCCACGCTCGGCTTCATAGCATCCGGCCCCTCCATGGCCGACCGCCGCAGGCTGCGCAGGATCGTCGACAAGCTGGCCGCCGAGTACGGCCGCCCGGTGCTGCGCCCGCACTGGGCGCCGGTGGACGAGCTGGTGCTCACGGTGCTGTCCCAGAACACGAACGACCGGAACCGCGACGTGGCCTACGGGCGCCTGCGCGAGCGCTTCCCGTCGTGGGAGGCGGTCCGGCATGCGCCGCTCGAGGAGATCGAGGAGGCGATCCGCCCCGGCGGACTCGCCCCGACGAAGTCCGTGCGGATTTCACAGATCCTCGAGGCGATCGGCGACGACGACCTCGCGCACCTGGCGGACGACCCGCTCGACGAGGCGCGCGCCGAGCTCGTCGCGCTGCCGGGGGTGGGCCGGAAGACAGCGGCCTGCGTGCTGCTGTTCTCGTTCGGCCGCCCCGACGTGCCGGTCGACACTCACGTCTACCGGGTCGGCGGCCGGCTCGGGCTGTGGCCCGAGAAGGCGTCGTTCGACCGCGCCCATGACGAGCTCCTGCGCCTGTGCGGCGACGACGGCGACTTCGCCTACGAGACGCATGTGCTGCTGATCCGGCACGGCCGGCGCACCTGCGTGGCCCGCGCGCCTCGCTGCGCGGAGTGCCCGCTTCGGCGGATGTGCCCGGAGGGCAAGCGCCGTCTGGCGGCCGCCCGCGCCGCCGCGGCGGCATGAGCGAGGACTCGCTCCGCCGCCTGGCTGAGCTGGGCCTGATCGGCATCGCCGCCGTCTGGGGGCTGACCTTCGTGATGGTGCAGGACGCGATCGCGCTGCTTCCCACGATGGCGTTCCTCGCATACCGCTTCATCCCGGCGGCGCTGATCGTGGCGGTGGTGTTCCGGCGGCCGCTGCGCCGCCTCCCCGCGGCCGGCTGGCGCGCCGGCCTCTTGATGGGCGTGTTCCTGACCGGCGGCTACATCTTCCAGACGCTCGGCCTGGAGGAGACGACCGCGTCGAACACGGGCTTCATCACCGGCCTGTTCGTGGTGCTCACGCCGGTGCTGGGGGCCGTGTTCCTCGGCCATCGCATCTCGGGACTGGCCTGGGCCGCCGCGGGCGTGGCGATGCTCGGCCTCTGGCTGCTCTCCGGCGCCGGCGGCGAGTTCGACCTCCGCGGCGACGGGCTGGTGCTGCTGTGCGCGTTCTCACTGGCGGCGCACATCCTGGCCACGGCCGACGCCGTGCGGCGCTTCGACGTCGGCGCGCTGCTCGCCGTGCAGCTCGGCGTGGTGGGGTTCGTCTCGCTGGCGATCGCGGCCGCGGCCGGCCAGCTCGAGCCGCCGGAGGGCGCCACCGTGTGGTCGGCGCTGCTCGTGACCTCGCTCGTGGCGAGCGCGCTCGGCTTCTTCGTGCAGTCGTTCGCGCAGCAGCACGCGCCGCCCGCCCGCACGGCGCTCATCCTGGCCTCGGAGCCCGCCTTCGCCGGCCTGTTCGGCTGGCTCCTGAACGACGAGCGGCTGACCGCCACCGGCTGGCTGGGCGCGGCGCTCATCGTGGCGGCGATCGTCGCGGTGGATTTGGCGCCGCGGCTGCGCCCGCCGCGGCCCCTGCCGGAGGGCTGATGCGGTACCGGCTCCTGCTGGCGGTCCCGTTCCTCGTCGGCATCGCCGTGCTGCAGGGGCTGACGGTCGAGATCGACACGTTCCACGGCAGCGACGCGCGGGTGTACCAGCTCCCGACGATCCTCCAGCTGAGCGAGCGGCTCGACTTCTCCGACTACCCGTCGGCGCAGACGCCGCTGTATCACCTGGTCACGGCGGGCTGGGGCGAGCTCGTGGGCTTCGACCTGTGGAAGCTGCGGCTGCTGAACGTGGCGATCTCATACGGGATGGCGCTGGCGCTGTTGCGGCTCCTGCGGCGCGCCACCCCGCTCGACGAGCTGCCCGCGTTCGCCCTGACACTGGCCTTCGTGCTCTCGCCGTACGTCTTCGGCGCCTCGTTCACGCTCCTCACCGACAACCTGGCGATCCTGTTAGGGCTCGTCGCGCTGGAGCGCATCCACGCGTACGCCGGCGGGGGCTCGCTCGGCGCCTTCGCGGTGGCCTGCCTGGCGATCGGGGCGGCGGTGCTGACTCGCCAGTCGTTCCTGTGGCTCGTGCCGGTGGCCGCCTTCTTCCTGGTGGTGGTGCCGCCACTCCGCGTGGGGCGGGTGGCCGCCGGCGGCGCGCTGCTGGCCATGGCGCTCGTGCCGCTCGCGGCGCTCGTGATCGAGTGGAACGGGCTGGTGCCCCCGAGCGCCGACCCGGCATCGTGCGGGCTGTGCACCGACCGCCCGGGCGTGGGGCGCGACGAGCTGACGCTGCGCACCGTCGGGTTCAGCCTGGCGCTGCTCGGGATGTACACGGCGCTCGTGCTCGGGCCGTCGCTGTGGCGGCGGCTGCGTCGGCTGCAGAGCCCGGTGGGCCGCGCCGCACGGGCGGCGCTGACGGCCGCTCGGGTGCGGCCGCGCGTGCCCACGGCGCTGCTGGCGGTCGCGGCGGCCGCCGCTGTCGCGCTCCTCCTCGTCTCGCCGCTCGAGTACATGCCGGCGCGGCCGGGCGTGCAGGGCGACGCCGGCTACCTGTGGCGCCTGTCGGATGAGGTCCCGACCGTGCTCGGATCGTCGCTGCTGTTCTGGCTGCTCGTGCCGCTCGGCGCGGTCGCCGGGGCGCTGCTCGGGCGCCGCGCCGGCTGGACGTCGCTGCCGAGCGTCTACCTGGGGGCGTTCCTGCTCGGGACGCTGCCGGTCAACCTCGTCTACCAGAAGTACTTCGACCCGTTCATGCTGCTGGCGGTGGCGTTATTTGCACGCCCGGCGGACCTCCGCGCGAGCTCGGACTACGCGGGCGTGGCGGTGGTGTGCGTGGCCTCGGTCGCCTACGCGCTCAGCTTCGCGGGTTAGAGCTATTGCATCGTGCCGGCCTCGATGACCCGGTACTACGCGCGCCCGGACCTGGCCTGGATCGAGATCCACGACATCGATCCGCTGCGGATCGCGCTCGCATGGCACGAGCGCGAGGGGTCTCCGCTCGTCGCGGCGTTCGCCGACGTCGTCCGGGAGCTCGCCGGCTAGCCGGGCTGAATAGTGAGAAGGTCGACGACGAAGACGAGCGTCTCGTTCGGACCGATCGCCGGCGGGAAGCCCTGGGTCCCGTAAGCCAGCTCGGGTGGGATCGTGAGCATGCGGCGGCCGCCCCGCCTCATGCCGACGAAGCCCCTGTCCCACCCCGGGATGACCTGGCCGCCACCGAGCGGGAAGGTGAACGGTTCCCCGGTGTTCCACGAGGCGTCGAACTCCTCGCCCGTGGAGAAGGTGACGCCGGCGTACTGGACCATGAGCGTGTCGCCCGGCTTGGCAGGCGGGCCCTTGCCGCGCACGATGTCATCCTTCACGAGCCGGCGCGGGGGCGAGCCGGACGGCCGCGGGATCACAGGCTTCGTGCTCGTGTCCTCCAGCGCCTCGCGCTGCTCCGAAGGACTGGGCTCGGCCGTCTCCGTCTGCTCCTCGGCGGCGGGCGGCGGAGGCGAGGCCTCGCCGTCATCGTCGTCGTCGCCGCAGGCCGCGAGCGCGAGCGTGGCGAGCACCGCGACCACAGCCAGCGGACGCACGATACGGAGGGCCATGGCCGCGGCAGCATATAGGGGCCAGACTGCCAGGGGGTCTGACCCTCACCCTGGGTAGAGGGCAAGATATCTGCCATACTCACGCTTAGATTTCTTTCGGATCTACCCCTAAGCGACAAAGGAGCAAGCAGAACGTGGGCAAGACCATCGGCATCGATCTTGGCACGACCAACTCGTGCATGGCCGTCCTCGAGGGCGGCGAGCCCACCGTGATCGAGAACGCCGAGGGCGCGCGTACCACTCCCTCGGTGGTCGCCTTCACGGAGGGCGGCGAGCGCCTCGTGGGCGCTCCGGCCAAGCGGCAGGCAGTCACCAACCCCGAGAACACGGTCTTCTCGATCAAGCGCTTCATGGGCCGTAAGGAGGCGGAGGTCAAGGAGGAGGAGAAGATCGTCCCGTTCGAGGTCGTTCCCGGCCCGAACGGCGACGCGCGCGTGAAGGCGGGCGGCAAGGAGTTCGCCCCGCCCGAGATCAGCGCGATGATCCTCCAGAAGCTGAAGGCCGACGCGGAGGCCTACCTGGGCGACAGCGTCGACGCCGCGGTGATCACCGTGCCGGCGTACTTCAACGACGATCAGCGCCAGGCGACCAAGGACGCCGGCAAGGTCGCCGGGCTCGACGTCAAGCGCATCATCAACGAGCCCACGGCGGCGGCGCTCGCCTACGGGCTCGACAAGGAGGAGTCCGACCAGACCATCCTCGTCTTCGACCTCGGCGGCGGCACGTTCGACGTGTCCGTGCTCGAGATCGGCGACGGCGTGTTCGAGGTCAAGGCCACCGCGGGCGATAACCACCTCGGCGGCGACAACTTCGACAAGGCGGTCGTGGACTTCCTCGTGAGCGAGTTCAAGAAGGCCGAGGGCGTCGACCTCTCCCAGGACAAGATGGCCCTCCAGCGCCTCTACCAGGAGGCGGAGAAGGCCAAGACCGAGCTCAGCTCGGCGCAGGAGACGCAGATCAACCTGCCGTTCATCACGGCGGTCGACTCCGTGCCGAAGCACCTGAACCAGCGGCTCACTCGCTCGAAGCTGAACGAGCTGACGGCTGACCTGCTCGACCGCGTGGTCGCCCCGACCAAGCAGGCGATCGAGGACTCGGGCGTCGGCAAGGACGGCATCAAGCACGTCGTCCTCGTGGGCGGCATGACGCGCATGCCGGCCGTGCAGGAGAAGGTCAAGGAGCTCACCGGCAAGGACCCGCACAGGGGCGTGAACCCGGACGAGGTCGTGGCCGTGGGCGCAGCCATCCAGGCGGGCGTGCTGGCCGGCGACGTCAAGGACGTGCTGCTGCTCGACGTGACCCCGCTGACCCTCGGCATCGAGACCAAGGGCGGGGTGCGGACCAAGCTCATCGATCGCAACACGACGATCCCGACGCGCAAGTCGGAGATCTTCTCGACGGCCGAGGACAACCAGCCGAGCGTGGAGGTCCACGTGCTCCAGGGCGAGCGCGAGATGGCCGCGTACAACAAGTCGCTCGGCAAGTTCCAGCTCACCGGCATCCCGCCGGCACCGCGCGGCATCCCGCAGATCGAGGTCGGCTTCGACATCGACGCCAACGGCATCGTGAACGTCACGGCCAAGGACCTCGGAACGGGCAAGGAGCAGAAGATCGAGATCAAGTCCGGCTCCGGCCTGGCTGACGAAGAGGTCGAGCGCATGGTCAAGGACGCCGAGACGCACGCGGAGGAGGACCGCCGCCAGCGCGAGGTGGTCGAGGCCCGCAACACGGCCGAGAACGCCGCCTACCAGGCCGAGCGCCAGGTGGACGAGATGGGCGACACGCTCGACGTCGTCCTCGAAGGAGGAGATCGAGGCGGCGATCAAGGACGTGCGCGACAACCTCGAGTCCGACGACGCGGCGCTGCTGCGCCAGAAGACCGACGCCCTCCAGTCCGCCTTCCACAAGGTGTCCGAGCAGATGTACGCCGCGGCGGCCAGCAGCAGCAGGCGGCCGCCGGCGGCAACGGGGCGCCCGGGCCCGACGGCGGTCCCGCCGACGCCTCCGCCGAGGAGGAGGAGGAGGAGGTCGTGGACGCCGAGGTGGTCGAGGGCGAGGACAAGGCCTAGCCCGTGATCGAGCGCGAGGAAATGGAGCTCTCGCCGGAGGGGAATGACCGTGCGCATCCGGCCGAGCCGGATGCTTCGGCCCAGCAGCCCGTCACGTCACGCGACGAGGCGGGCGAGCCCTCCGGCGAGGAGGAGCCGGCCAACGAGCAGGAGATCCTCGGAGCAGAAGGAGGACCTCCAGGCCGAGGCCGAGGATCCGCATGCCCGCCTAGAGCGGGAGCGGGACGAGTACCTCGACCTCGCCCGGCGCTCCCAGGCCGACTTCGAGAACTACCGCAAGCGGGCGGCCAAGGAGGCCGCCGCCGCGCGGCCAGCGCGCCAAGAGCGGGCTGGTACGCGAGCTGCTGCCCGTGGTCGACAACCTCGAGCGGGCGCTCGCATCGGCGAACGAGGGCGAGCAGCATCTCGCCGAGGGCGTGCGGCTGGTCCACTCGGAGCTGATCGCCGTGCTCGAGCGCAACGGGGTCGAGCAGTTCGACCCGCGCGGCGAGCGCTTCGACCCGGGCGAGCACGAGGCGCTCTCGATGCGCTCCGAGGACGGGGCGGAGTCCGGGCACCGTGCTCGACGTCGTGGAGAAGGGCTACCGCGTAAACGGGACGGTTCTCCGTCCGGCACGCGTGGTGGTGTCGGCCTAGCCACATGCCCGCGGTGAAGGACCCGTACCAGACGCTCGGCGTCGACCGGAAGGCCTCCGACGAGGAGATCAAGAAGGCCTACCGCAAGCTGGCCCGCCAGTACCACCCCGACCGCAACGCCGGCGACAAGGCCGCCGAGGAGCGCTTCAAGGAGGTGCAGGAGGCCTACTCGATCCTGTCCGACGCGGACAAGCGCAAGGCGTACGACTCGGGCGGGGGCATCTTCGGCAGCGGCCCCGGCGGCTTCGATCCCGGGTCGTTCCGCGGCGGCTTCGGCAACGTCGGCGACATCCTCTCCGACCTGTTCGGCGGCGTTGGCGGCCGGACCGGACCCGGCTCGCGTACCTCGCGCCCCGAGCGCGGCCGCGACCTCGAGACCGAGGTGCACGTCTCCTTCGACCAGGCAATGGAGGGCGCCCAGGTCCCCGTCTCGGTGCCGCTCTCGGCGCCCTGCCCGACCTGCCACGGGACGGGCGCGAAGCCGGGCACCACGCCGACCGTATGCTCGCGCTGCCAGGGCCGCGGTCTCGAGGCGGAGTCGCAGGGCCTGTTCTCGATCTCCCAGCCCTGCCGGCAGTGCGGCGGTACCGGCACGGAGATCAAGGATCCCTGCCCAACCTGCA
Organism: uncultured Thermoleophilaceae bacterium; assembly: GCA_963733885.1. Classification (GTDB taxonomy): domain Bacteria; phylum Actinomycetota; class Thermoleophilia; order Solirubrobacterales; family Thermoleophilaceae; genus JACVRW01. The sequence continues at coordinate 109,337 of CAVTES010000005.1, forward strand.
ACGGCAACGGCCGCACCCGGCAGATCAAGCGCTACCGGGTGAACATCCCGGCCGGCGTCCGCGACGGCAGCCGCGTGCGGCTGGCCGGCAAGGGCGAGGCCGGGCCGCGGGGCGGGGCGTCAGGCGACCTCTACGTCATCACGCGGGTGGGCGAGTCGCCGGTGTTCGCACGCAAGGGCGACAACGTCGAGGTGGAGGTGCCGATCACGATCCCTGAGGCGATCCGCGGCGCGACGATCGAGGTGCCCACGCTCGCCGGCACCAAGCGCATTCGCGTGCCCCCGGGCACCCAGCACGGCACGATCCAGCGCCTGCGCGGCGAGGGCCCGCCGAAGCTCGGAGGCCGCGGCCGCGGCGACATCCACTACCGGCTGATGATCGACGTGCCGCGCTCGCTCTCGCGCGAGCAGCGCGAGGCGGTCGACGACCTCGCCGCGGTCATGGACGGCAACCCGCGCGACCAGCTGCTCTCCGGGAGGCCGTGAGGACATGGCGAGCCAGGACGGCGGCAAGCCGCGCGAGCGAGGCGGGCGCGAGCGCACCGATACCGCTCGCGGCGTCTACATGATCTCGGTGGCCGCCGAGCTTGCCGGGATGCATCCGCAGACGCTCCGCATCTACGAGACGCGCGGGCTCATCACGCCGAGGCGCTCGCCGAAGAACACACGCCTCTACTCGCAGGACGACGTGGACCGGCTGCGCCGCATCCAGGAGCTGACCAGCGAGCTCGGCATGAACCTCGCCGGCGTCGAGAAGGTGTTCGAGCTCGAGGGCGAGATCGAGCGCATGCGCCGGCGCGTGCGCGCGCTGGAGCGCCAGGCCGAGCGCGTCCAGCAGGAGCTGCGCGACGAGGTCGAGCGCGTGCGCCGCTCGGTCAAGCGCGAGCTGGTCCTGTACGAGCCCCCGTCGCAGGCCCTGATGGCGAAGGGCCCGGGCGTGCGCATCCCCATCCAGCGCTCGCGCGGCTGAGTCAGCCGCCCGCCGGCGCGGCGGGCCAGCCGCCCGCGACGAATGCGGCGCGCTCCGCCGCGTGCATCCGGTGCAGCTCGGCCCGCAGCACGTAGTGATCGGCCATCACCTTCGACCAGAGCCTATGGGTGCGCTGGGCCCGGAGCCTCAGCGACGCGCGGTCGATCTTGCGGTCGAGGCGGGCGCGCACCACCTGGCGGCGGGCGCCCCAGCGCCGGACGCGCAGCCGCGTCAGCTTCGCGCGCAAACGGCCCGCGGCGGCGCGGTACCTGGCCGCCCGGACGCGCCAGGCGGCCGACTGCGCCAGCTCTCCACGCGCCGCCTCCTCCGCCCGGCGCTGCTCGGCGCGGGCCGCCAGCAGCTCGTCCCAGCGGTCCACCAGCCGGCGCACCGCGGTGAAGGCCGCCTTGCGCCGCGTGCCGAAGGGCGCGTGATCGTCGATGTCGACCACGCCCTCGGAGGCGAACCCCCCATCGAGGTTGTCGCGCAGCGTGACGAACACCTCGGCCGCGCCGGCCTCCGCCAGCGACAGCACCGACTCGGTCAGGAACGCCGCCTGCGCGGGCTCGCCGCCGCGGAAGGCGGGATCGGACTGGTATGCCGGGTCGGCCGGGTAGCCGTGCTCGGTCACCCACACCGGGCCGGTGAACCCGTACCCGGCGAGGCGGTCGCGCCACGCGGCAAACACCCCCGGCAGCCCGCGCTCGTGGCCGCGCAGGTGCAGGTTCGCGATGTCGAAGGCGTGCGCCGCGTCAGCCCCCGGCGCGGCCAGCACGTGCTCGATCCAGGCGGGGTCCTCCGGCGTCATGACGCCGCCCATCGCGACCACGGCCTCGGGCGCGCGGGCGCCTATCGCGTCGTACGCGGCTCGCAGCATGCGGGCGTACTGCTCGGGCGTCCCGTCGAACGCCCACCCCCCGTCGGGCTCGTTGATGATCTCCCAGTGCGTGATCGTGTCGCGCGCGTGGGAGGCCACCTCGCCGGCGAGGCGCCCGAACGTCGCGGCGTCGTGGGGCGGCGCCCAGGTTGGCGGGCTCAGGACGATGCCGAGGACGGGGAGCTGATGGCGGCGGGACAGGTCGAGCACCTCGTCGAGCCCCTCCCAGTTCGGGTTGTCCTCCGAATGGCCGCCGGCCTCGAAGATCCCGCTCAGCTCCACGTCCACCCGTATGAAGCGCGCGCCCATGGCCTTGGACTCGGCGAAGATGCGCTCCTTCATCGCCGCCGGCGTGCAGCAGGTGTGCACCATTGCGTGCGAAGAGACGGGTGCCCCGGTGCGCACCGGCGGCGGGGCTGCGGCGGCCGCGGGCACCCATGCGACAAGAGCGCCGAGGAGCCAGATCGCGCACGGCCTCACAACCACCAACTCTGAAGCAACCTGATCAGTCCCGCCAGATCCCATTTGGGGGACAGCTCGCGGACGACGTCGAACGCGGGCCGGCGCACGGCCGTGAGATCGGGTGCCGACTCGTCGATGTGCACCAGGCCCTCGCTCAGATACTCGCCCCAGAGGTTGTCGCGCAGCGTCACGAAGATCTGCTCGGCGCCCGCGTCGTTGAGCCGGGGGATCGACTCCCGCAAGAACGCGGCCTGGGCGGCGTCGCCGCCGCGATAGGCGGGATCCCACTGGAACTGGGGATCCGCCGGGTAGCCGTGCTCTGTCACCCAGACCGGTCCCCGGAAGCCCTTGGCCGCCAGGAGGTCGCGCCACCCGCGCAGGTAGACGGGCAGGTCGGCGAGCTTGTTGCGGAGCCGCAGGCGCAGGTGCAGGGCCGCGATGTCGAACTTGCGCGCGGCGTCGGCGCCCGGCGTGGCGAGCATTCGCTCGATCCACGCGCGCTCGCGCGGGCGCTCCACCCCGCCCATCACCACTCGCGCCTGGGGCACGCGAGCGTGGATCGCGTCATACGCGGCGCTCAGCATGAGGGCGTAGTCCTCCGCGGTGCCTTTGAAGGCCCAGTCGGCGTCGGGCTCGTTCAGGATCTCCCAGTGCTCGATCGAGCCGCGCGCGTACGCGGCCACCTCGCCCGCCAGGCGGCCGAACTCGGCCGGGTCGCGGGCGGGGCAGAGCGGGGACTCGGCGGGGCGCTCCGGGCAGCTCGAGAGCCAGGACGGCATGCCGAGGATCAGGCCGAGCACCCTCAGGTCGTGGCGCTCGGCCAGCTCGATCACCTCGTCGAGCGCGCGCCAGTCGGGGTCCTCACGGCTGCCCGTGCCCTCGAAGATCCCGCCCAGCTCGATGTCGACGCGGATGAACTCCGCGCCGGAGGCCGCGGCCTCGGCGAAGATCCGGTCCTTCACCGCCGCCGGCGTGCAACAGGTGTGGACCATGGCGTGCGACGACACGGGCGCCGCGTGGGCCTGCGCGGCCGCTGCCGCGACGAGCGCGGCGGCGGGCAGAAGAAGGCTGAGCCGCCGGCGGACCATCGCTCCGTCGACACGGTAGGGAGCGGACGGCCGGCCTGCGCCGCTCGCGCGAGCGAATGGGCTGAGTCTCGGGTATGACTTCCACATGCTCGAGGGGTTGATGCAGCACGACCATCCGCTGACGCTTCAGCTCGTCCTGGAGCGCATGCGGCGTCTCTACGCGGGAACCGAGGTGGTGAGCGTCCGCGAGGGCGAGCGAACGCGCGCGACCTACGCCGAGGTCGCCGACCGCGCGGACCGCTTGTGCTCAGCGCTCGCGTCGCTCGGCGTGCGGCCCGGGGACAGGGTGGCCACGTTCTCGTGGAACACGCGGGAACATCTTGAGGCCTACCTCGCCGTGCCCTGCATGGGCGCCGTACTCCACACGCTGAACGTGCGGCTGTTCGCGGACCAGCTCGAATATGTGGTGGAGCACGCCGAGGACCGGGTGATCCTGGTGGAGGACTCGCTCGTGCCCGTGCTCGAGGAGCTGGCGCCACGGTTCGAGACCGTGAAGCACTACGTGGTGATCGGCGACGGAGACGCCGGCTCGCTCCCAGACCCGCTCCGCTACGAGGAGCTGCTGGCCGCGCAGGAGCCCGGCTACGACTATCCGGATCTGGACGACCGGCAGGCGGCGGGGCTCTGCTACACGAGCGGGACCACCGGCAACCCCAAGGGCGTGCTCTACTCGCACCGCTCCAACGTGCTGCACGCGATGGGGCAGTGCATGGCCGACTCGATCGGCATGCGCTCGGACGACCGCGTCATGCCGGTCGTGCCGATGTTCCACGCGAACGCGTGGGGCATCCCGTACGCCTCGGCCCTGACCGGCGCCGGCCTCGTGATGCCCGGCCGGGACCTGAGCGCCCCGGCGCTCGCCGAGCTGATCGCGGCCGAGCGGGTTACGCTGTCGGCGGCGGTGCCGACGATCTGGATGGACCTGCTGCGCCACGCCGACGCGCACGCATCCGACCTGTCGAGCGTCCGCCTCGTGATCTGCGGCGGCTCGGCCGTCCCGCTCACCCTGATGCAGCAGTTCGAGGAGCGCCACGGGGTGCGCATCCTGCAGGCCTGGGGCATGACCGAGACAAGCCCGCTCGGCTCGGTGGCGCGCCCGCCCGCCGGCGTGGACGACGCCGAGCACTGGCGCTGTCGCTCCACGGCCGGCCGGCCAGCCTCGCTCGTCGAGGCCCGCCTCATACGGGACGGCGGCGAGGAGGTCCCCTGGGACGGCAAGTCGACCGGCGAGCTCGAGGTGCGCGGCCCGTGGGTGGCGCGCCGCTACTACGGCGAGGACGCCGGCGAGGAGAAGTTCGACGGCGACTGGCTGCGCACGGGGGACATCGCGGCAATCGACGAGGCCGGCTACATCATCATCAGCGACCGCACCAAGGACGTGATCAAGTCCGGCGGCGAGTGGATCTCGTCGGTGGAGCTCGAGAACGAGATCATGGCCCACCCGGCAGTGAGGGAGGCGGCCGTGATCGCCCGCCCCGACGAGCGCTGGGGCGAGCGGCCGCTGGCCTGCGTGGTGCCCGAGGAGGGCGAGACGCTCACGCTGGAGGAGCTGCGCGAGCACCTCGCTGCACGGGTGGCGAAATGGTGGCTGCCGGATGCGCTCGAGATCGTCGAGGAGGTGCCGAAGACGAGCGTCGGCAAGTTCGACAAGAAGGTGCTGCGTGCCAAGCTCGCCGGCCAGGCATCCGCGGGGGCACGGGGGGCGTGAGCCCGCCGATCAGCATCAATGTGGTGCCTGGATGATGTCTCCCTGCAGCTTCCAGTTCTCACCCTCGAACTGCATGATCTGCATCGCCTCGATCGGGTAGGTGTCCTCCTCTCCCTTCATCTGCACCTTGATCCCGGGCAGCAGGATGGGGATCTCCGTGTCCATGTTGCGGATGGAGTCCATCAGCGCCTCGCGCGTCGGCTCCTCCATCCCCTCCAGCGCTCTGACCATGGTGTTCGCCACGGCCCAGCCGTAGACGTGGAACGGGTCCTCGGGGTCGGCCTTGGGCTCGTGCTTCGCGAGCGCGTCCTTGTACTCCACCATCGCCGGGTCGTCCGCCCACTGCGGATCCTCGGGATCCATGAAGTACGACGTTGAGACGATGCCCTGGGTGTTCTCGAGGCCGACCGGCTCCAGGACCAGCTTCTTCGAGGCGCCCACGTTGTTGAGGATGTGGAGCACCTTCCAGCCCATCTTGGCGACCGCGGCGATCGCCTGGGCCGAGAACTTCGGTGTCGAGATGTTGAGGAAGGTGTCGGCGTCGCTGCTCGCCAGCTTCGACATCTGTGACGAGACGGTGGGATCGGTCACCTCGTAGCTCTCCTCGGCCACGATCTCGATGTCCGTGCCCTTGATCGCTTCCTTGAAGCCGTTCAGCAGGTCCTCGCCGAAGGCGTCGTTCTGGTACAGCACGGCCACCTTGGCGCCGGGCTTCTCCTTCTCGAGGTAGTCCGCGTAGACCTGCGACTCGGTCACGTAGTCGGGCTGCCAGCCCGTGGTCCACGGGTGCCCCTCCACGTCCGAGCCCCAGGTCGAGGCGCCGGTCGCCACGTACACGTGGGGCACCTCTTGGTCGTTCACGTAGTCCCAGATCGCCACGTTGTTCGGGGTGCCGAGCGTGTTGAACAGCGCGAAGACCTCTTCCTGCTGGATCAGCCGGCGGGCGTTCTGCACCGCCCTGGGAGGCTCGTAGGCGTCGTCGAGCGTGACGAACTCGATCTTCCGGCCGTCCACCCCGCCCTTCGCGTTCACGAACTTGAAGTGGGCGCGCGCACCGATCGCGATGGAGCGGTAGGCGGACGCCGGGCCGCTGAACGGATAGCTGCCGCCGAGCTTGATCGACTCGTCGTCGATGCCGGGATCGCCACTGCCCTCCTCCTCGTCGCGTCCGCACGCGGCAAGCGCGAGCGCCACCGCGGCGAGCACCGCAAGCCACACCAGCCGAACGTTGCCTCTCATGCCACTCCCTCTCTCTGGGTCAAAGGTCGCTCCTTCGCCGTCTCCGCCTCATCGCGCTCGCGCCGCCGCGCGGCCAGCGCGCGCAGCCGGCGTGGCAGGCCGGCCGCGCCCTGCGGCAGCACCCACATGAACGCGATCAGCACACCGCCGTAGATCACGCCGGTGAGTGCGACGTTCACGTCGCTCGCGTAGACCGGGACGAACTCGATGAAGAGCGCCCCGAACAGCGCGCCGGAGATCGTGGCGAGGCCGCCCACCACGATCGCTGCGAGAAACGCGAACGACACCGTGAGCGTGAACGCCTCGGGCGCGACGAAGCCGATTGCGAACACGTAGAGCGCGCCGGCCATGCCCGCGTAGCCGGCGCTCACGGCGAACATGCGCGTCTTCGTGGCCGCCAGGTCCACGCCCAGCGTGGACGCCGCGATCTCGCCGTCGCGCACGGCCTTCACCGCCCGCCCGAGCTGCCCTCGCATCATGCTCCACGCAATCAGGAACATGAGCGCAGCGATGACGAGGCAGAGCAGGTAGAGGAACTGGTCGTCCGCGAGCGGCAGCCATCCGGGCGCGGTGGGCTGCTCCACGGTCAGTCCCTGGGTGCCCTCGGTCAGGCCGTCGAGGCGCTTGATCACCTGCGGGAACGCGATCGCCAGGCCGAGCGTGACCAGCGCCAGGTAGAGACCGTGGAGGCGCAGGGCCGGCACCCCGAACAGGAAGCCGGCGGCGAAGCAGAGCGCCCCGGCCGCGGGTACGGTCAGCAGGTAGGGCACGCTCGCCTTCTCGATCAGGAGCGCGGCGGTGTACGCGCCGAGCCCGAAGAAGGCGCCGTGCCCGAGCGAGATCTGGCCGCTGTAGCCGACCAGCAGGTTGAGGCCGAGCACGGCCACGGCGTAGACGAGCACGAGCGTGAACTGGCCCACGCGATAGGGGCCGAATAGGAACGGCACCGCCACGGCCACTGCAGCTAGACCTGCCACGGCCAGCGCGCGCTTGCGCGCGCTCATGCTCTGGCCACCTCCCGCGTGCCGAACAGCCCGGAGGGCCGCACCAGCAGCACGACGAAGATGATCCCGAGCGGCACGAGGATCTTCAGGTCCGCGCCGATGAAGTCCACGTAAGTGCCCGCAAGGTTCTCGCTCACGCCGATGATCCAGCCGCCAACGACCGCGCCGATGGCGCTGTCGAAGCCGCCGAGCGCGGCGGCCGCGAAGGCATAGATCAGGACCGCGCCCATCAGGTTCACGTCCAGGAACAGGCGCGGGGCCACGAGCACCCCGGCGAGCGCTCCGAGCGCGGCGGCGAGGCCCCAGCCCAGCATCAGCATGTGCCCCACTCGCACTCCCACGAGGGCGCTGGAACCCGGGTTGAGGGCCGCGGCGCGCATGGCCAGCCCGATCTTGGTGCGCTGGAAGAGCAGGAAGAGCAGCCCCACGACGCCGAGGAGCACCGCAACGATGCCGAGCGACTCGACGCTGAGCTGCACGCCGCCGAGCGTGATCGCCTCCTCGGAGAAGAGGCTCGGGAAACCGCGGTTGCCGAAGCCCCAGATCCACCCGGCCAGGCCGTTCAGGAGGATGAAGAGGCCGAGCGTGACGATTACGAGCGTGAGGACCTCGCCGCCCTCGAAGTGCCGGATCAGCACGCGCTCGATGACCATGCCGGCGATGAACGAGAGCCCGATCGTGGTGAGCGCCGCGAGTGCGATCGGCACGCCCGCCTCGTACAGCCCCCAGGCCACGAACGTGCTGAACATGGCCATCTCGCCCTGGGCGAAGTTCACCACGCCGGTGGAGCGGAAGATCAGCACGAGCGCCAGCGCCATGGCCGCGTAGATGGAGCCGGTTGCGATTCCGTCCACCAGCACTTGGATGAAGCGCTCCACGTCCCCTCCTCAGTAGCCCAGGTAGGAGCGACGCACCTCGTCGTCGCCCTTGATCCGGTCGGCCTCGCCGTCGAGGGCCATACGGCCGGACTCGAGGACGTAGGCATGGTCGGCGAAGTCGAGCGCGAGGTTCGCGTTCTGCTCGACGAGGAGGACGGTCATGCCCTGTTCGTCGCAGATCTCGCCGAGCACACGGAACAGCTCCTTGGTCACGATCGGGGCGAGCCCGAGCGACGGCTCGTCGAGCATCAGGAGCCGCGGGCGAAGCATCAGCGCGCGCGCCGAGGCGAGCATCTGCTGCTCCCCGCCGCTGAGGCTGCCCGCCTGCTGGCCGCGGCGCTCCGCGAGCCGCGGAAACCAGCCGTAACAGCGGTCGATGTCCGAGCGCACGGCCTTCCCGTCGCTTCGCACGTAGGCCCCGAGCCGGAGGTTCTCGTCCACCGTCAGCGACGGGAAGGTGCCGCGTCCCTCCGGCACGTGCGCCACGCCGCGCCGGGCGATGTCCGCAGTCGCCTTGCCCACGAGGCTCTCTCCATCGAACTCGACGGTGCCCTTGGTCTTCACCAAGCCCGAGAGCGCGCGCAGCACGGTGGTCTTCCCCGCGCCGTTCGGGCCCAGCATCGCGACTCGCCGGCCCTCGTCGATCGAGAAGTCGATGCCCTCGAGCACACGCACCTGGCCGTACGCGGCGCGGAGCCCCTTCACCTCGAGGAGACTCACGCGGGGGCTCCCAGGTAGGCCTCGATCACGCGGCGGTTCTCCTGCACCGCGCGCGGCTCGCCCTCGGCGATCTTCTGGCCTACGTCGAGCACCACGACCTGTTCGCACAGGTCCATGACCATGCCCATGTTGTGCTCCACGAGCAGCACCGTGAGGTCCAGGTCGTCGCGCAGGGTTCGGATCAGGTCGCCGAGCTCGCCGACCTCGGAGTGGTTCAGCCCGCTGGCCGGCTCGTCGAGGAGGAGGAGACGGGGGCGCTGGAACACCGCGCGGGCAAGCTCGACGCGCTTCAGCGTCCCGTAGGGGAGGCCGGCGGCCGGGTGGTCGGCCACATCCGACAGCCGCATGCGCGCGAGCGACTCGTCCGCGTCGGCGCGCAGGGCGCGCTCGCGCGCTCCGACCGCGCGCAGGCTGACCGCGCTGCCGAGGAAGCCCGGGCGCTCGCGGCTGTAGGCGCCCAGCATCACGTTCTCGCGCACGGTCATCGAGGCGAACAGGCCGAGGTTCTGGAAGCTGCGCGCGATGCCGAGCGCGGAGATCTCGTGCGGGGCGCGCGCGAGCAGGTCCTCGCCGTCGAAGGTGATGCTGCCCGACTGCGGCGTGTAGAGGCGGCTGACGCAGTTGAAAAGCGTGGTCTTCCCAGCGCCGTTGGGACCGATCAGCCCGCAGATCGAGCCGGACTCGACCGCGAACGACGTCTCATCCAACGCGACGACCCCGCCGAAGCGCACGATGAGCTTCTCGATCTCGAGAAGCGCCACTCTCTTCTCCTCCTCACGCGCGGCGGAGCCCCTCAGCTCGCCGTTTCGCTAAGACACTGTTCACCAGGTGTCTCACGTGCCAAACATGCGCACGGCCGCGAGCCGGGCCGACGTGCTGGCGGCCGCGCGGCGCCGCTACGTGGAAGGTGAGCGGGTCGACATGCGCGCCATCGCCGCCGACCTGGGCGTGTCGCGCGCGACCCTCTACCGCTGGTTCGGCTCGCGCGATGCGCTGCTCGGGGAGGCGATCGCGCGCGAGACGGAGGAGTACTTCGCCCACGTGCGCGCCCGGGTGGGGGGTCGCGGGGCGACGGCCCTCCTCGAGACGTTCGACAGGATCAACCGGGGCCTCGTCCGCGCCACCGGGCTGCGCCGCTTCCTGGAGCAGGAGCGCGAGGCGGCGCTTCGAACTCTCACGTCGAGCGGCGGCGTGGTGCAGCCGGCGGCGGTGGCGGCGATCGCGGCGTTGATCGAGCAGGAGAGGGCGGGCGGGGCGTACCATCCGCCCACGGACCCTGCGACGCTGGCCTATGCGATCGTGCGCCTGGCCGAGGCCTTCATCTACAACGACGCCCTGGCTGGGATTCGGGGCGATGTGGAGGGGCTGCGGCGGGTCGAGGCGGCGCTGCTCGGATGTCCGCAGGAATGACTGGTCGCTACCTCATATCTTCTATACAATGACTTAGATTATCTATGCAGGCTGACCGATTCACAGTCAAGTCCCAGGAGGCGATGGCCGCAGCGCAGCGGCTCGCCGGCACGCGCCGCAATCCCGAGGTGGCGCCGCCCCACCTGCTGCTGGCGCTCCTAGAGCAGGAGGGCGGCATCGTCGTGCCGGTCCTGCGCCGCGCCGGTGCCGACCCCGAGCGCGTTCGCCGGCGCGCGAACGAGGCGGCCGACCTGCTGCCGACGGTGACCGGCGAAGCGTCCGCCACCCCCGCGATCGGCACACCATTGATCGAGCTCCTGAAGCGGGCCGACGACGAGGCGCGGGGGATGGGCGACGAGTACGTGTCGAGCGAGCACCTGCTGCTCGCCCTCGCAGCCGACCCGCACGTCGACGCGGGCGCCTCGCGCGACCAGCTGGCGGAGGCGGTCGAGGGAGTCCGTGGTCCGCATCGCGTGACCGACCAGAACCCCGAGGAGAAGTACCAGGCGCTCGAGACCTACGGGCGCGATCTCACCGAGGCGGCCGAGCAGGGCAAGCTCGACCCCGTGATCGGGCGCGACGACGAGGTCCGGCGCGTGATCCAGGTGCTCTCGCGGCGCACGAAGAACAATCCCGTCCTCATCGGCGAGCCGGGCGTGGGCAAGACGGCCATCGTCGAAGGCCTCGCCCAGCGCATCGTCTCGGGCGACATCCCCGACTCTCTGCGCGACCGGCGCGTGATCGCGCTCGACATCGGCGCGCTGGTCGCCGGCGCCAAATATCGCGGCGAGTTCGAGGACCGGCTCAAGGCCGTGCTGAAGGAGGTGGCCGCGGGCGAGGGCCGCATCATCCTCTTCCTCGACGAGCTGCACACGATCGTGGGCGCCGGCGCCGCCGAGGGCGCGGTGGACGCCGCCAACCTGCTGAAGCCGATGCTCGCGCGCGGGGAGCTGCGCGCCGTGGGCGCCACGACGCTCGACGAGTACCGCAAGCACATCGAGAAGGACGCAGCGCTCGAGCGGCGCTTCCAGCCGGTGATGGTGGCCGAGCCGACCGTGGGCGACACGATCGCGATCCTGCGCGGGCTGAAGGAGCGCTACGAGGTGCACCACGGCGTGCGCATCCAGGACTCCGCGATCATCGCCGCGGCCACGCTCTCCCAGCGCTACATCGCCGACCGCTTCCTGCCCGACAAGGCGATCGACCTGATCGACGAGGCGGCCTCCCGGCTGCGCATCGAGATCGACTCGATGCCGACGGAGATCGACGAGGTCGAGCGGCGCATCATGAAGCTCGAGATCGAGCGCCAGGCGCTCGAGAAGGAGACCGACGAGGCGTCGGTCGCGCGCCGCGAGGCGATCGAGCGCGAGCTGGCCGACCTGCGCGAGCAGTCGAACGCGATGAAGGCCGAGTGGCAGCGCGAGAAGGACGCGATCGCCCGCGTGCGTGAGGTCAAAGAGAAGCTCGAGCAGGCGCACCGGGACGCCGAGCGCGCCGAGCGTGAGGCGGACCTGCAGCGAGCCGCCGAGCTGCGCTACGGGGAGATCCCGGATTTGGAGCGCGAGCTGGACGAGGCCGAGCAGCGCACGGACGGGAACGCAGGCTTCCTGAAGGAGGAGGTCGACGACGAGGACGTGGCCGAGGTCGTGGCCAAGTGGACCGGCATCCCCGTCTCCAAGCTGATGGAGGGGGAGGTCGAGAAGCTCATCCACATGGAGGAGCGGCTGCACGAGCGCGTGATCGGGCAGGACGAGGCGGTCGAGGCGGTCTCGAACGCGCTCCGGCGTTCGCGCGCCGGCCTGCAGGACCCGAACCGGCCGATCGGCGCTTTCCTGTTCATCGGGCCGACCGGCGTCGGCAAGACCGAGCTGGCCCGGGCGCTCGCGGAGTTCATGTTCGACTCCGACCAGGCCATGGTGCGGGTCGACATGTCCGAGTACATGGAGAAGCACTCCGTGTCGCGGCTCGTGGGCGCGCCGCCGGGCTACATCGGGTACGAGGAGGGCGGCCAGCTGACCGAGGCGGTCCGTCGCCGGCCCTACTCCGTGCTGCTGCTCGACGAGATCGAGAAGGCCCACGCCGACGTGTTCAACGTGCTGCTCCAGCTGATGGACGACGGGCGCCTGACCGACGGCCAGGGCCGCACGGTCGACTTCAAGAACACCGTGGTGATCATGACCTCGAACGTGCCCGGCGGGATTGAGGGCGTGCTGGCGACCTTCAAGCCGGAGTTCGTGAACCGGCTGGACGAGATCGTGGAATTCCACCAGCTCACCCGCGAGGAGATCTCCCAGATCGTGGACCTGCAGGTGGCGAAGCTGGTCGAGCGCGTGCGTGAGCGCGGGGTGGAGGTCGAGCTGACCGAAGACGCCCGCACGCTGATCGGAAACCTCGGCTACGACCCGACCTATGGCGCCCGCCCGCTGAAGCGGGTGATCCAGAAGCAGCTGGTGGACAAGCTGGCGCTGCGGCTGCTCGAGGGCGAGTTCGCCCCCGGAGACAGGGTGCTCGTGGACGCCGCGGGCGGCGAGCTGACGTTCGCGAAGGCGGTGGCGGCGGCGCCCGAGGCGGCGGCGGTATAGGGCCGGCTAAGGGGTAGGCGCTCCTCGCGCGTGCGTTCGGCGTCGAGGCGGCGCTCACCGGACACGGCTGAGCGCGCCGACGTGTTGTAGCCCGTCGGCTCCCACAAGCCGTCAGGCCGCACGCACGTTGTTCAATCGTGCCTCGGCTGCGCTGCTCCACGGGCCTCGCCACAGCGGCCGGAGCGGCCGCCGTGCTGTTGGCCGCCCCACTCCCGGCGGCCGCCGGCGAGCGCGAGGTGCCCGACCCGCAGCGGCCGTTCCTCGCGGCCGGCCTCGGCGAGCTGGAGGACGTCGTCTTCCCGGGGAGCGCCCCGCGCGGCGCGAGCATCGCCGCCGCGCGGTCGACCAGTCGCGCCTACACCACCGTGGACGGCTACAGCGTGGAGATCGAGACCTCGCCGGCGTACCGCCTGGACCCGGTGGCCGACCAGGGCATCGTTGACTTCCTGGGGTCGCGCCTGCACGGGCCCGAGCTCGACAGGCTAAGCGTGTACGTGGGCTCGCCGGCCGAGATCCGAAGCCTCTGCGGCGGCGCCCCTGGCGTGGTTGCCTGCTACGCGATCGGCGAGAGCCGCATGTACGTGCCCGGCGAGTCCGTGCAGGGCGTGCCCGTGGAGTACCCGTTGACGCACGAGTACGGCCATCACGTCGCGCGCTGGCGCTCGAACAACCCATGGAACGCGCTCGACTGGGGCGCCAAGCACTGGGCGAGCGCGGTGCGCGTGTGCACGCACGTGGACCGCGGGCTCCTGTTCCCCGGCAACCAGGGCGCGCACTACCGCGAGGATCCCGGAGAAGGCTTCGCCGACGGCTTCGCGCACCTCCACTATCCGGACGTGCCCTGGTACTACAACGCGGTGATGCGTCCCGGCCCGCTCGAGTTCGAGGCGATCCGCAAGGACGTGCTCGAGCCGTGGTCGGGACCGCGGCGGCGCACGTTCCGTGGCCGGGTCGGCCCAGGCCGCGCCAAGCGGACGTTCATGATCCGCGTGGAGCTGGACGGCCGGTTGATCATGCGGCTCGAGGGCCCGGCAGGGGCCTCCTACTCGGTCGAGGCGGAGACCGCGGGCTTCGCGTCGGGAAGGACGCTGCGCTCCGGCGGGAAGATCGGGATGGAGTGGTGCCGCCGCCGCCCGGTGGACAGGTTGAGGCTGACGGTGCGCCGCCGCACCGGCTCGGGGCCGTTCGCGCTCAGAGTCGGCTGGCCCGGGTGATCTCCACGAACAGGTCGTCGTACTCGATCTTGCGATTCGGCTTGTAGCGGCGGAACGTGTCGAACTGCACCCGGTAGCGGCCGGGCGCCGTGCTCCGCCGGAACAGCCGCTTCCTCGCCCGCACCTTCCAGCACGGGCCCCTCACCCGGCCTATCCTGACCGCGCGCGTCCGGACAGGACCGCCGCGCCCGTTCGCGCGCCTCCTCACATGCGCCCACAGTGTCCGGCCGAACCTGAAGCCCCGGGCTTGGATCCTGAGTCTCCGGTTCGGGGCGCCCGTCTCCGGCCCGACGCGCACGTACGTCGCCGTCGTGGGGAGGCTCACCTGGGCGGTGAGCGCGGGGTCCGTCTGGTCGGTGGCCACGTACGTGAGCACCTCCTGCCCTCTGAGGAGTCCGGGCAGTTTGAGGCTTCCCTGGATCTGTCCGCTCGCGTCCGCTACGAGTGTCGCGACGGGGTTGCCTCCGCGCGTGAAGGCGACATTACCGTTCGGCGTGTAACCCTGTGCCAGCAGATTGACCCGCGACGTCTCCCGGTAGCAGGCCCTGACCGGGTCCACGGCGAGAGTCGCGGCGGACGCGGCGGCGGGTGCGGCGAGGCCGAGGGACGCGACCGCGAGGGCGGCGCGGAGATGCCTCATGCAGCTGATCCTAGCTAGGTGCACGCGTCCCGCCGGCAGGATAAATTCCGCGCAGGGGAGTCACCGCGAAAGGAAGAACCGTGCCCACGTACGTGATGCTGAGCACCCTGACGCCGGAGGGCGTGCAGACGTTGAAGAGCAACCCGTCGCGGATCCGCGAGGTCAACAAGGAGATCGAGCAGCTGGGAGTGACCGTCAAAGCGCAATGGGCGGTGCTCGGGCGCTTCGACTTCGTGAACATCATCGAGGCGCCCGACGAGAAGTCGGTGGCGCGGGTGTCGATGGAGCTCGGCTCGCGGGGCACCATGCACCTCGAGACGCTGTCGGCCATCCCGGTCGACGACTTCATCGCGGCGCTTTAGTGCCCTCGGGAGACTGGTCGTAAGTGGCGAAGCGGGTCCTGGTTGTAGGCGGCGGGGGGCGCGAGCACGCCCTCGTCCGCACACTGCTTCGCAGCCCGCAGGCCCCGGACGTACTGGCCGCGCCAGGAAACGTGGGCATAGCGCGTGACGGCGTGGAGTGCCTGCCCGGCGACGAGGTCGTGGCGGCGGCCCGCGAGCGGGACGTCGACCTCGTGATCGTGGGCCCGGAGGCGCCGCTGGTGGCGGGGCTGGTCGACGAGCTGGCGGAGGCCGGCGTTGCCGCGTTCGGGCCCTCGAGGGAGGCGGCGCGCATCGAGGGCTCGAAGGCCTACGCCAAGGAGCTGATGAAGAGCTGTGGCGTGCCGACCGCCTCGCACGCGCTGTTCCGCGACCGCGAGGAGGCCGTCGCGCACATGGCGTGCGCCTCCTACCCGGCCGTGCTGAAGGCCGACGTGCTGGCGGCGGGCAAGGGCGTGATCATCGCCGCCGACGAGCGCGAGGCGCGCGCCGCCCTCGACGTGTTCTTCGCGGAGCGGCGCTTCGGCGACACCGAGGTCGTGCTCGAGGAGTTCCTGGAGGGGGAGGAGCTGTCCCTCCTGGCGCTGTGCGACGGCGAGCGCGCCGTGCCCCTCGCCCCTGCCCAGGACTACAAGCGGATCTTCGACGGTGACGAGGGCCCCAACACCGGCGGCATGGGGAGCTATTCGCCGGTGCCCGGCGTGGATCCCGAGCGCGCCGAGGAGATCGCGGCCATCGCCCACCAGCCGATCGTGGACGAGCTGCGCCGGCGCGGGACCCCCTTTCACGGGGTGCTCTACGCGGGGCTGATGATGACCGTGGCCGGTCCCAAGGTGCTCGAGTACAACTGCCGCTTCGGCGACCCGGAGACGCAGGCGGTGCTGCCACGGCTGCGCTCGGACCTGCTCGAGCTTCTCGAGGCGGCCGCCGCGCCCGGCGGCCTCGCGGGAGTGGAGCCGGAGTGGTCACCCGACTGGGCGGTCACGGTGGTGCTCGCCTCGCGCGGCTACCCCGAGTCCGCCTCGAAGGGCGACCGGATCTCGGGGCTCGAGGACGTGGAAGGCGCCGAGGTGTTCCACGCGGGCACAGCCGCCGAGCACGGGCGCATCGTGACCGCTGGGGGGCGGGTTCTGGGCGTGACGGCGCTCGGGGCCACGCCGGGCGAAGCCCGCGACCGCGCCTACGAGGCGGCCGGGCGCATCGAGTTCGACGGGCGCCAGATGCGCACCGACATCGCTGCTCGCGCCGTGGAGAGGGTGGAGGCGTGAGGATCCCCGAGACGGGCGAGTTCCCCGTCCCGGAGACCCAGGTGGAGCACGAGTTCGACGACCTCGACGTAGACGAGGCCCCGACCGTGGGCATCGTGATGGGCTCGAAGAGCGACATGCCGGTGATGGAGAAGGCCGCACAAGAGCTCGAGCAGCTCGGCATCCGGCACGAGATGCGGGTGATGAGCGCGCACCGCGACCCCGAGACCGTGGCCCAGTACGCGAAGAACGCCCGGCTGCGGGGGATCCGGGTGATCATCGCCGGGGCGGGACTGTCCGCGGCGCTGCCTGGCGTGGTGGCGGCACACACGGAGCTGCCGGTGATCGGCGTGCCGCTCAGCTCGAAGACGTCGGTGGCCGGCGGGCTCGACGCGCTGCTCGCCGTGACCCAGATGCCGCCGGGCGTGCCGGTGGCCTCGGTGGGCGTGGACAACGCGAAGAACGCGGCCGTTCTGGCGGCGCGGATCCTCGCGGCGTGATCGAGCGCTACACCCGCCCCGAGATGGGCGCGGTGTGGTCCGAGCGTCGCCGGCTCGACGCGTGGCTGCAGGTCGAGCTGGCCGTGGTGGACGCGCTCGCCGAGCACGGCGTGGTGCCCGCCGGTGACGCTGACGTGATCCGGGACCGCGCCACCTTCACGGTCGACGCGGTCAAGGAGCGCGAGCGCGTGACGGACCACGACGTGGCCGCGTTCGTCGACGTGGTCGCCGAGTCCGTGGGCGAGGCGGGCCGGTGGGTCCACCACGGCCTCACCTCCTCTGACGTGCTCGACACGGCGCTGGCGCTCCAGCTCTCCCAGGCCGGACTGCTCCTGTGCGGCGGCGCCGCCGACTACCGGAACGCCCTGATCAGGCGGGCGCGGGAGCACGCCGCCACGATCTGCGTCGGGCGCACCCACGGGATCCACGCGGAGCCCACGACCTTCGGCGTCAAGCTCGCCGGGTTTGCCTTCGAGGCGCACCGCAACCTGCGCAGGCTCGAGCGGGCGGTTGAGGGTGTCTCGGTGGGCGCGCTGTCGGGCGCGGTCGGGACCTACTCGGCGAACGGCCCCGAGGTGGAGGCGGCGGTGCTGTCCCGGCTCGGCCTGAGCCGCGAGGACGTCTCGACCCAGGTGGTGCCGCGGGACCGTCACGCCGAGTTGCTCGAAGCGGTCGCGCTGGCAGGCGCGGGCCTCGAGCGCTTCGCGACTGAGGTTCGCCATCTCCAGCGCACCGAGGTGCGGGAGGTCGAGGAGCCGTTCCGGGCGGGCGCCCAGAAGGGCTCCTCGGCCATGCCGCACAAGCGCAACCCGATCGTGACCGAGCGAATCACCGGAATCGCGCGCCTGCTGCGCGGCTACGCGCAGACCGGCCTCGAGAACGTGGCCCTGTGGCACGAGCGCGACATCTCGCACTCCTCCGTCGAGCGCGTGAGCCTGCCGGACGCCACGATCCTGCTCGACTACGCGCAGCACCTCGCCGTCCGCGTGGTGGACGGCATGGTCGTGCACGAGGATCGGATGCGGGCGAATCTCGAGGCCACGCACGGCGCGCTCTACTCGCAGCGCGCGCTGCTGGCGCTGGTGGAGGCAGGGATGACGCGCGACGAGGCCTACCGGATCGTGCAGGAGAACGCGCAGCGCGCCTGGGACACCGGCACGCACTTCAGGGAGCTGCTGGCGGCCGCGGCACCGCAGCTCGACCTCGACGCGGTCTTCGACGCCCAGGCGTTCGTGCGCCACGCCGGGGCGATCGTGGCGCGACTCGACCGCATCGCGTAGCTCAGCCTGGACCGGCGGCAGCGCCGCCGGGGCCCGCTCTATGGGCGCGAGGTGGATCCCGCACTTGCCCGAATCCGGCACCGTCTCCCCGCCATACTTTGCGGTGTGGCGGACTCGCGACCGACATCCGGCCGCACCAAGCGGCGGCTCCGCCTGCTCATGTTCGCGGGCCCGGCGATCGTACTAACGGGCTTCGTGCTGGCCGCCCAGGCCGTGGACGTGCTGGAGGACTCGGAGCTCGACACGGTCGACGCCCGCTTCGCCATCCGGGGCGATCTCGAGCCGCCGGCGGAGCTCGCGATCGTCGGGATCGACGAGCAGAGCTTCACGGAGCTCGGCGAGCAGTGGCCCTTTCCGCGCAGCCTTCACGCCGAGGCGATCACCCGGCTGAAGCGCGACGGCGCGCGCGTGATCGCCTACGACGTGCAGTTCACCGAGCCGTCCAATCCCTCCGACGACCAGGCGCTCGCCGACGCGATCGCGCGGGCCGGCAACCTGGTGCTCGCCACGACGGTCGTCGATGACCGCGGCCGCACGAACGTCCTCGGCCCCCCGGAGGTGCTGCGCGAGCTCGATGCGCGGGCCGGGCACGCGGGGCTCACAACCGACTCGGGCCGCGTTGCGCGTCGGATGTCGCACGAGCTCGAGCGGCTCGAGACGTTCTCGGTGGCGGCCGTGGAGCGGTCCACGGGCCGTCAGGTGCCGAAGGACGCCTTCCCCGATCCGGCCTGGATCGACTACCACGGCCGAACGAACGTCCGAAAGATCCCATTCCACAAGGTGGTGCGAGGGGACTTCCGCCCCGGGACGTTCAAGGACAAGATCGTCGTGGTGGGCGCCACCGCGCCTTCGTTGCAGGACGTCCACCCGACCTCGGTCAGCGGGGAAGAGTTCATGTACGGCGTCGAGATCCAAGCCAACTCGATCTCGACCATTCTGCGCGACTTCCCGCTTCGCGAAGCCCCGGGGTGGGTCAACGTGGCATTGGTCCTGCTGTTCGGGGCGGTGGGCCCGCTGATCGCGGCGCGCTTCGGGCCGGTCCGCGCCGCCCTCATCGGGCTGGCGCTGGCCGCGCTCTACGTCGCGCTCGTCCAGCTCCTCTTCAACAGCGGCCTGATCGTGGGCTTGCTCTACCCGTTGATGTCGCTCGCGCTGGGAGTGGTGGGCGCGCTCGGGGCGGCGCTGGTGCTGCACGCCTTCGAGCGTGAGCGAGTGCGCGACATCTTCTCCCGGTTCGTGCCGGAACCGGTCGTGGACGAGGTGCTGAAGAACGTCGACGAGGACCTGCGGCTGGGCGGGGAGCTCCAGGTGGTGACGGTCCTCTTCAGCGACATCCGCGGCTTCACCACCTTCTCCGAGACTCGCGAGCCCGACGAGGTGATCGAGATCCTGAACCGCTACCTGACCTCGATGACCGACGTGATCCTTCGCCACGGCGGCACGCTCGTGGCCTTCATGGGCGACGGGATCATGGCCGCCTTCGGCGCGCCCATTCCCACGGACGACCACGCCGACCGCGCTTACGCCGCGGCGTGCGAGATGGCAGGCCCGGCCCTTGACGAGTTCAACGAATGGCTGCGCACCGAGGGCCAGGGCGCCGGCTTCCGCATCGGCGTGGGGCTGAACAGCGGCGCGGTGATGGCGGGCAACGTGGGCTCGGAGAAGCGGCTCGAGTACACCGTGATCGGCGACACCACGAACACGGCCTCACGCATCGAGGGGATGACCAAGGGGACGCCCCACATGATCATGCTTTCGGACTCGACGCGAATGATGATGACCCGCGAGCACCCGGACCTGGAGCAGATGCAGGAGGTGGAGGTGCGCGGCCGGCAGGCCAAGGTGGTGATCTGGGCGCCTGCGCGGGACGACGGCGCCAGGTCGCAGCGGGACGACGAGGGGTCAGACCCCCTGAGTCGACCCCACTCAAGGGGTCTGACCCCTTGAGTCCGGCCGACTAGGGGGCGTTCGCCAGGTACCTCTCGCCGACGTCCACCAGCACGGTGCGGTCGAGCGCGAAGTCGCGCACCGCCACAGTGCCCTCCCGCACGATCGTCAGTGTCCCGTCGCAGCGGTCCACAGTCAGCCAGCGCGTTCCCCGCACCGCGCCCGAGGAGTGGCGCCCGCGCGTGCGGAAGCGCCCTTTGGCGTTGCCCCACAGGCGCCGGGCGCGTGCGGCGGCGGACGCCGAGCCCTGCGGGCAGGTGGTCAGCGCCCCGCGAAGGACGAGATCGGTGACGAAGTTGGTGGCGGCGCGCTGGCGCACGGCGAAGAGCCCCCCGTGGAACACGCCTTGCTGGACACGCCCGGGCCGGCGCCGGCGCTCGGTAGCCACCTCGACGCGGCCGCGGCGGGTGTCGAGAATCGACCCGAGCGGGAGCTCCTGGACGCTCTGCAGCGGCACGAACCGCCGCCGGCCCGCGAGGCGCACGCGCACGGTGCCGGCGACGGGCTCGGCCACCAGTGTCTCGCCGAGGTTGGGGAGAGGATCCTGGGCCAGCGTGACGGCCGGAGGCGGGGCCACGAGCGGAGCCGCGGGCGCCGCGGCCACCACGATCTGGCGGCTCGCCTGCGCCGGGCCGCCGCCCGCTAGCACCGTGCCGCCGGTGAAGATCGTGGTGGTGGAGGCGCCCTCGTTGTCCGTCACGATGAGGGTGACGGTGTAGGTGCCGGGCTGCGTATAGGTGTGCTGCGGCGACGGGCCGCCGTCGGGCAGCGTCTGTCTGTCGCCGAAGTCCCAGTCGTAGCGGACGATCGTGCCGTCGGGATCGGCCGCGCCAGACGCGTCGAACTGGGTGGGGGACCCGGCGCTTCCGGGCACCGCCGCGAAGCTGGCCACCGGCGCCTGGTTGGGGCTGACGACCATGCCGATGGCGGCGCGCAGGTCGACGCTGGGCGGGGTCCTCGGCGTCAGCGCCGCCCCCGCTCCGACGCCGAACAGGTGGCCGTCACCGCCGGCCACGAACAGGCTCAGCCCGTCGGGGCTCACGCCCAGGTACCCGAGCGGCCTCCAGGGGAAGCCCGGTAGCTCCGTCTCGCCGGCGCGCGTGAGCGCACCGTCCGTGCCGATGGCGAACGACAGCACTCGCCGCGACGGCTGCCACCAGTTCGGGGCGGTCACATGGACGGCGGAGCCGTCGGGGGCAACCGCGATGCCGACGGGGTGTCCGCCCGTGACCACCGCGGCGGGCGCCATCGGCACGGGCGTGCCGTCCGCCGCTACGGCGAACTGAGCGATGCGGCCGTCGCCCGAGGTGGCGTACAGGTGGGCACCGTCGGGGGTGAGCGCGACGTCATGGAGGTGCGAGCTCGTCACCTCGACTTCCTCGGCACGCCTCGTGAGCGCCCCGTCCGGGGCCACGTCGAACACCACGATGTAGCCGGCCGCGAGCACGTACAGGGCGTCGCCGCTCGGGCTCACGGCCACGCCGCGCAGACCCGAACCGGCCCACACGGAGCCCGCGTCCTTGGGGACGAGCTCGCCGTCCGGACCCACGTCGAATTGGCGGACCCTGCCGCGATCCCTGTCGGTCACATAGACGCTGGTCCCATCCGGATGGACGGCGACCGAATGCGGTTCCCCGCCCGCGTACACCCGTGGCGGCTCCTTGGGGGTGAGGCGGCCGTCCGGGGCTACGTCGAACTGCAGCACGCCGTCGTCCGCCGTCGCGTAGAGATCCGTTCCGACGGGCGTCATGGCCAGCCGGTAGGGCTCGTCGGCGTACACGGCTGCGGGGTCGAGTGCGGACAGGCTCCCATCCGCTCCAACGGCGAACTGGGCGATTCGGTCGTCGCCGGGGTCCGCGAAGTAGACGGTGCGTGCTGCACTCGCCATCGAAGGAAGCGCAAGCGCGATGACGCAGGCGCCGAGCAATGGGCCGAGATGGGGCAAGGTCTAAGACAAAAGGTTTGCGGTCCGAGCCAAACCTTCTCACGTTGGGCCCAGAACCGCCAATTTGTTCCTGTAAGAGACGGGCTGCGCCAATCAGAACAGAACCCGCTGACATTTCGCTGACATTCCGCTGACGTGTCGCTGACGCGCCGTCAGGGCGCTCAGCCGCGAGCCGGCCGGTTGAGCGTCTGCCGTGCGGGCACGCCCTCGGCCAGCTCCTTCTGCCGCTCGATCTCGGCGTTGAGCTCCGCGCCGAACAGGAGCGCGACGTTGGTGAGCCAGAGCCAGGCCACGAGCAGGATCGCGCCGGCGAAGGCGCCGTAGATCGCCCCCACGTCGGCCACGTTCGAGACGTAGGCCGAGAACGCGAGCGTGGCGGCAAGCCAGAGCAGCACGGCGGCCGCGGCGCCGGGTGTGAGCCAGTGGAAGGCCCGCTGCCGCACGTCCGGGGTCACGTAGTAGACGAATGCGAACGCCAGCATCGCCATCAGCAGAGCGCCGGGCCACCGGGCGATGCTCCAGATCTCGGTGGCGGTCTCGCCGAGGCCGATGAAACCCAGTAGATCCTCGGCGAAGGACCCCCCGACGAATGCCATCACGACGCTCGCAAGCACGAGTGTCATAAGGACCACGGTCGAGGCCGCGTCGATCGCCTTACGGCGCAGGAAGCCGCGACCGTCGCCCCTGAGCTCGAACACGACGTTCAGGGCTCTCCGCGCGGCCTCCAACGCACCGGTGGTCCCGTACAGCGCCAGGGGAAGGCTCACTATGAGGGCGGTCGCGGCCGTTCCCTCGCTCTCGAAGGCCCGGCGGAGCGAGCGGTCGACCGGGTCGAGCACCGACGGGGGCACGACCCCATCCAGATAGTCCGTTATCGCCCGGTAGGTCTCCGGATACTGGCCGATCAGGCTGAGCAGCGACACGGCCACGAGCGCCGTCGGGAACAGCGACATAAGCGCGTAGTACGTGAGCGCTCCCGCGTGATGCGTCATCTGGTCGTCGTAGAAAGCCCGCAAAGTGCGCCTTACAACGATGCCCGCTCTCCCCACGGGGTGCCGGTACCCGACTGGCGCGATTGATAGCCTCGCGGCCGTGAGCGAAGTCGCCGCGCTCATCGCCCAGGGGAAAGTCCGCGACATCTACGAGGCAGGGGATGACCGCCTCCTGATGGTTACGTCGGACCGCATCTCCACCTACGACGTGGTGCACCCCACGCCGATCCCGGACAAGGGCAAGGTGCTCACCGGTCTGACCGCCTTCTGGCTCGACCGGACCGCGGACCTGTGCCCGAATCACCTCGTCTCGGTCTCGGACGTGCCCGACGAGCACCGCGGCCGTGCGATGCTCGTCGAGCGCCTCGAGATGGTGCAGGTGGAGTGCGTGGTGCGCGGCTACATCACCGGCTCGGGCTGGAAGGACTACGTGGCCACCGGGGCGGTGTGCGGAATCGAGCTCCCGGCGGGGCTGCGCGAGTCCGAGCGGCTGCCAGAGCCCATCTTCACCCCCGCCACCAAGGCGGAGATCGGGGATCACGACGAGAACGTCGACTTCGAGCGCGCCGCTGAGATCGTGGGCGACCGGCCGCTGCTCGAGGAGCTGCGCCGGCTCTCGATCGCGATCTACGAGCGAGCCGCCGATCACGCGCGCGAGCGCGGCATAGTCCTCGCCGACACGAAGTTCGAGTTCGGCCGCCGCGCCGACGGCACGATCGTGCTCGGGGACGAGGTGCTGACGCCCGACTCGTCGCGCTTCTGGCCGGCCGACGGCTACGAGCCGGGGCGGGGCCAGCCGAGCTTCGACAAGCAGTACGTGCGTGACTGGGCGAGCGCGTCCGGGTGGGACAAGACCCCGCCGGCGCCGGAGATCCCCGCCGAGGTCGTGGAGGGCACCCGCGCACGCTACGTCGAGGCCTACGAGCGCATCGCGGGCGAGCCATTCGAGCGTTGGCTCGAAAAGAGCGGATCGCGATGAGTCGAGCGGCCGAAAATCGAGCCAGGCAAGGACGCAGGGTCGAAGCCTTGCGTCGGCAAGGCGAGACCCGAGGACACAGCATGGCGAAGATTTGCAGGCCGTCTCGATGAGGGTTCGGGTGCTCATACGGCCGAAGGAGGGGATCCTCGATCCTCAGGGCCAGGCCGTGGAGGAGGCGCTGTCCGCGCTCGGGTTCCGTGGCGTGAGCGAGGTGCACGTCGGGCGCCTGATCGAGCTGGACGTGGAGGACGCCTCGCGCGTGCCCGAGATGTGCGAGCGGCTGCTCGCCAACCCCCTGATCGAGGACTACGAGATCCTGCCCGCCGATGCCGAGGCCGGCTCCGGCGGCCTCGAGGCGAGCGTCATGACGCGGAGGGCGGCGTGAGGTTCGGCGTCGTTCGCTTCCCCGGCTCCTGCGACGAGGTCGACGCTCTGCTCGCCTGCCGCCGCTTCGGCGAGGCCCAGCTTTTGTGGCACAAGGAGCGCGACCTCGGCGGCGTCGACGCCGTGGTGGTGCCGGGAGGGTTCTCCTACGGCGACTACCTGCGAGCGGGGGCGATCGCACGCTTCTCGCCCCTGATGGAGTCGGTGATCGAGTTCGCGCGCGATGGCGGCCCGGTGCTCGGCATCTGCAACGGCTTCCAGGTCCTGTGCGAGGCGGGCCTGCTGCCGGGCGCCCTGCTCCCAAATCGCTCGCTGCGCTTCGTCTGCAGGCAGGTGGACGTCATCGTCGAGAACCCCGACACACCGTTCACCCGCGCGTGCGCGGCGGGGGACGTGCTCTCGGTGCCGGTGAAGCACACCACCGGCCGGTACCACGCGCCCGGCGTCCCTGACGAGCAGGTGGTGCTGCGCTACGCGCCGGGGCAGAACCCGAACGGGGCGCAGGACGACATCGCGGGCGTGTGCAACGCCGAGGGCAACGTGCTCGGGCTGATGCCGCATCCGGAGCACGCGGTCGACCCGGTGACCGGCTCCGCCGACGGCGGCCGCCTGTTCGAGTCGGTCGCCTCTGTGGTTCTCGCGGCGTGAGCCCCGGCGCTCTCGCGCCGCACCGCGAGCTCGGGCTGACCGACGCGGAGTACGAGGGCATCCGGGACCGGCTCGGCCGCGACCCCAACGCGCTCGAGCTGGCCGTGTTCTCGCTCATGTGGTCTGAGCACTGCGCGTACAAGCACTCGAAGAAGCTGCTGCGCGAGCTGCCCACCGAGGGACCGCACCTCCTGATGGGGCCGGGCGAGAACGCAGGTGTGGTCGACGTGGGCGACGGGCTGGCGGTGGCCTTCAAGGTCGAGTCGCACAACCACCCCAGCGCGGTCGAGCCGTTCCAGGGCGCCGCCACGGGCGTCGGCGGAATCCTGCGCGACATCTTCGCCGTCGGCGCCCGGCCGATCGCGGTGCTCGACTCGCTTCGTTTCGGCGAGCTCGACTCGCCGCGCTCGCGCTACCTGTTCGACTGGGCCGTGAAGGGGATCGGCCACTACGGAAACTCGATCGGGGTGCCGACCGTCGGCGGGGAGGTGTACTTCGAGCCCGCCTACGAGCAGAACTGCCTGGTCAATGCGATGTGCGTGGGCCTCGCCCGCCGCGAGCGCCTGATCCGCAGCGCTGCGGCCGGGGTGGGCAACCCGGTCGTTCTGCTCGGCGCCCGCACCGGTCGCGACGGGATCGGCGGGGCGTCGGTGCTCGCCAGCGCCGAGCTGGGGACGGAGGACGCTTCCAAGCGCCCCAGCGTGCAGATCGGCGACCCGTTCGAGGAGTCGAAGCTGGTCGAGTGCTGCCTCGAGCTGCTCGATCGCGAGCTGCTCACCTCACTGCAGGACCTCGGCGCGGCGGGCCTGTCGTCCTCCTCGTCCGAGATGGCCTCCAAGGGCGAGGTGGGGATCGACATCGACCTCGCGCGCGTGCCGCTCCGGGAGGCCGGCATGGAGCCGTTCGAGATCATGATCTCCGAGTCGCAGGAGCGGATGCTCTGCGTGGTCGAGCCCGCCCTGCTCGAGACGGTGCTCGAGGTCTGCGATCGCTGGGACGTGCGCGCCACGCCGATCGGGTCGGTCACAGACACCCGCCGCCTGCGCGTGTTCGACGGCGACGAGCTCGTCGGCGACATGCCGGTCGAGGCGCTGGTGGACGACTGCCCGCTGTACGACCTCGAGCCTGATCCCCCCGCCGAGCGGATCTACGCGGACCCGCCCGCGCGGCTGGCATCCGGCGCGGACTCCGGAGAGGCCGTGCTGGCGCTGCTCGCCTCACCCAACGTGGCCTCGAAGCGCTTCGTGTTCGAGCAGTACGACCCGATCGTCGGCTCGCGCACCGTGCGCCGCCCGCAGACGGCCGACGCGGCCGTGCTGAAACTCGACGACGACGGCGGCAGCGGCGCGATCGCGGTCTCGATCGACGGCAACGGGCGGCGCGTGGCGTGCGACCCCTACACGGGTGCGGCGGAGGCGGTGCTCGAGTGCGCGCGCAACCTGGCCTGCGTGGGCGCCGAGCCGCTCGGCGTCACCAACTGCCTCAACTTCGGCAACCCCGAGAAGTCGCACATCGCGTGGCAGCTGACCCGGGCCGTGGAGGGGCTGCGCGACGCCTGCCTGGCGCTGGGCGTGCCGGTGGTGGGGGGCAACGTGTCGCTCTACAACGAGGGCGGCGGCGGGCCGATCTACCCCACGCCGGTCGTGGGCATGGTGGGAAAGCTGCCCGATCCGGCCTCGGTGCCGCGCACCGGGTTCGCCGAGCCGGGGCACGCGGTGGCGCTGGTGGGCCCGTTCCGGCCGGCGCCGGAGGGCTCGGAGATCGAGAAGCTCCGCGGGCGGCTTGCCGGGGGCCTGCCGCCGGTGGACCTGACCGAGCAGGCTGCGGCCCTGACGGCGCTGCGCGAGGCGGCCCGGAGCGGTTCGCTTGCCACCGTGCACGACGTCGCCGACGGCGGCGTGTCGGTGGCGCTGGCCGAGTGCTGCATCGAGGGCGGCATCGGCGCCCGGGTGGCGCTCCCGGCCGACGACGAGACGGCGCTCTTCGGCGAAGCGCCCGGCGGCGCCATCATCGCCGGGCCGCGCGAGGCGGTCGACGATGTGCCCGGCGCACAGGTCATCGGCGAGGTCGGCGGCGATGCCCTAGACATCATCGGGGCGCTGCGCATGCCGGTCGCCGAGCTCCGCGACGCGTACGAGGGCGCCATCCCAGCGGCGTTCGCCGCGGCCTGAGCCCAAGGCGTCCGCCACCCCCGCTGGTACGCTCATTCGAGCGGACCCGCTCGGCCCCATGGCATCGCCCCGAGCGCCCGCGATCACCTGCATGAACCACGAGTTCGACCATCGCGACGGACCTCGCGACGAGTGTGGCGTCTTCGGCGTGTACGCGCCCGAGTCGGACGTCGCCCGACTCGCCTATTTCGCCCTGTACGCGCTGCAGCACCGCGGCCAGGAGTCGGCCGGCATCGCCACCAGCGACTCCGGCCACATCATGACCATCCGCGACCTCGGACTCGTGTCACAGGTCTTCGACGAGGAGAAGCTGCGCGCGCTCCAGGGACAGATGGCCGTGGGACACGTGCGCTACTCCACGACCGGCTCGTCGGCGTGGGAGAACGCGCAGCCGGTGTGGCGATCCGACCGCCGGCAGGTCGCGCTCGCCCACAACGGCAACCTCATCAACGCAGTCGAGCTCCATGGAGAAATGAGCGACCAGGGCGTGCAGTTCCGCGGCACGTCCGACTCCGAGATCATCGCGGCGCTGCTGTCGAACCACCCGGCCGAGCGGATCGAGGACGCGCTGGCCGAGGTGGTCCCGCGGCTGGAGGGCGCCTTCTCGACGGTCGTGATGACCAAGGAGGCCGTGGTCGGCTTCCGCGACGCGGCCGGGCTGCGCCCGCTGGCGCTCGGCCGGATCGGGGAGCGGTATTGCCTGGCGTCCGAGAGCTGCGCGTTCGACATCATCGGCGCCGAGCTGCTCCGCGAGGTGCAGCCCGGTGAGATGATCTCCCTCGGCGAGCGGGGCATCGAGACGCGGCAGCTGGTCCAGTCCGAGCGCAGGGCGTTCTGCGTGTTCGAGCACATCTACTTCGCGCGCCCCGATTCGATCCTCGAGGGCAACCGCACGCAGGTCTCCCGCCGGAAGATGGGGGAGATCCTGTGGCGTGAGTCGCCGGTCGAGGCGGACGTGGTGATCGCCGTGCCCGACTCCGGCAATCCCGCGGCCGCCGGCTACTCGAAGGCCTCGGGCATCCCGCGCGACGACGGGCTGATCAAGAACCGCTACGTGGCCCGCACCTTCATCCAGCCCGGGCAGGACCTGCGCAAGCACGGCCTGCGCATGAAGTTCAACCCGCTACGCGAGGTGGTGGCGGGGAAGCGCCTCGTGGTGGTGGACGACTCGATCGTGCGGGGGAACACGACACGCCAGATCGTGCGGATGCTGCGTGGCGCCGGCGCGGCGGAGATCCACATGCGGATCTCCGCCCCCGCGATCCGCCACCCCTGCCACTACGGGATCGACATGTCGACGACGCAGGAGATGGTCGCCCACGGCCGCACCGAGGAGGAGGTCGCGCGGGAGCTCGACTGCGACTCGCTCGCTTACCTCTCGCTGGACGGGGTCTACGAGGCGATCCGCTCCACGCGCGCGACACACTGCGACGCCTGCTTCTCCGGCGACTACCCGCTGGCTCGCACCGGCACGGCGAACGGGAAGTTCGCGCTGGAAACGATCAATCGCTCCGGCGCGGGCCAGCCCGCGCCCTCGCGCAAGGCGGCGGTGGTCCGCTCGTAACAACTCTGCGACGGCGCCGCCGTGACCGCCGGGGCCGGCGCTAGGGTGGCCTTCCCTCGCATGGACCTCGTCTCCTCGCTCCAGTCGCTGTTCGGTTTCCCGGCCTTCCGCCCCGGGCAGCGCGAGGCGTGCGAGGCCGCGCTCGAGGACCGGGACGTGCTGGTGGTCATGCCGACCGGCTCGGGCAAGTCGCTCTGCTACCAGCTACCGGCGCTGTTGCGCGACGACCTGACGGTCGTGGTCTCCCCGCTGGTCGCGCTGATGCAGGACCAGGTGGAGGCGCTCGCGGAGCGCAGTCTGGGCGATCGCGTTGCGCTGGTCAACGCCCAGCGGGACGGGTCGGCCAACGCCGCCACGCTCCGCCGCGCCGCGGCGGGTGAGCTCAGCCTGCTGTACGTGGCGCCGGAACGGTTTGCCGCGCCGAGATTCCTCGAGGCGATGGCGGGCGTGCGGGTGGGGCTGTTCGTGGTGGACGAGGCACACTGCGTCTCGCAGTGGGGGCACGACTTCCGCCCCGACTACTTCCGCCTCGCCGACGCCGCCCGGATGCTGGGCGCGAGGGCGCTCGTGGCGTCCACGGCCACCGCCACGCCGCGCGTGTCCCAGGACGTGGTGGGGCGGCTCGGCCTGCGGCACCCGCTTCTGGTGGCCACCGGCTTCGACCGGCCCAACATCGCCTTTGCCGTCGCGCGCCCGGCCCCGGGGGAGAAGCGATCGCTCCTCGCGGAGGCCTTGCGTGAACCGGACGCGCTGCCGGCGATCGTGTACGCCGGCACGCGCGCAGGCTCCGAGGAGCTCGCCCGCGAGCTCGGCACCGCCCTGGGCGTGGACGCGGCCGCCTACCACGCCGGGCTCGACCGCGAGCGCCGCGCCACGGTCCAGCGCCGGTTCCTCGCCGATGAGCTCCAGGTGATCTGCGCCACCAACGCGTTCGGCATGGGGGTGGACAAGCCAAACGTGCGGACCGTCCTGCACGCGAGCGTGCCGGCGTCGCTCGAGGCGTACTACCAGGAAGCTGGCCGCGCGGGGCGCGACGGGCAGCCCGCGCGGGCGCTGCTGCTGGCGGAGAACCGCGACAAGGCGCTCCACGTCCACTTCATCAAGCGCGACGAGATCGACCAGCAGCTGCCCGGCTGGCTGGCCGACAGGCTCTTGGCGGCCGCCAACGGCGACGGCCGCTACTCCGTCGACGCCATGGAGCTGGTGCGCGGCATGGGCGGGGACGGCGACCGCTTGCGCGCCCTGCTCGGCCACCTCACGCGGGCGCGGGTGATCTCGCCGTCGCCATCGGCGCCGGACCGCGTGGCCGGGCGCACGCTGTCGCCGTTCGACCGGAAGGCGGCGGCGCTGTGCCGGTCGTCGGTGGAGGAGGGCGCACGCGCCCGTTGGCGCCAGTACCGGGAGATCTGGGCCTACGTGGAGCAGGAGAGCTGCCGCCGCGAGGCGATCCTGCGGCACTTCGGCGACCGTTCTGCGCCCGCCGCCCCCGCCCGCTGCTGCGATGCCTGCACCGCGGGGCTCGTTCCGGTTCCTCCGCCCCCGGACCCGGTGGCGATCGAGAACCTCGACGACGCGATCATCTCGGTGGCGACGGGCGCCCGGCCGGCGGTGGGCCGCACCACCTGCGCGGAGATCCTCCACGGCGGCCGCAGCAAGAAGCTGCTCCGGAACGCATACGACGGCCTGCCGGCCTACGGCGCCTCGTCACACATGCGCCGCGCTGACATCCTGGCGCGTGTGGACGAGCTGATCGAAGCCGGCCGCCTGGAGACGAGCGGAGGTCCCTACCCCGTGCTCCGCTTGCCTGTTGGCGCCACTGTCTAGGTGGCGCCGGCGTTCCGCGTAGCCGTCCTGATCTCCGGCACGGGCACGAACCTCCAGGCGCTGCTCGACACCGTTCATGGGCGGGACGTCGAGATCGTCGGTGTCGCCTCCTCGCGCCCCGACGCCCCCGGCCTCGCGCGCGCCCAGCGAGCCGGCGTTGAGACGGCCGTCTTCGCGATCGCCGACCGTCCCGACCGCGCCGACCGCGACCGGGCCCTCGCCGACTGGCTCGAGGCGCGCGAGGTCGAGCTGGTCGTGCTCGCCGGCTTCATGGAGCTGCTCGGACCGGAGTTCGTCCGGCGCTTCCCGAACCGGATCGTGAACGTCCATCCGTCCCTGCTCCCCGCGTTCCCCGGGGTGGGGGCGATCGAGCGGGCCGTCGAGCACGGGGTGAGGGTGACGGGCGTGACCGTCCACTACGTGGACGAGCGCCTGGACAATGGCCCGATCGTGTTTCAGGAGGCGCTGGGGCTTTCGTATCCTGCGCGCATCGACGAGATCGAGCAGCGAGTGCACGCCCTGGAGCACCGGCTGCTGCCGCGTGCCGTCAGGCTGATTGCCGCCGGACGGGTCCGCATCGATGCCGGCAACCCGCGTGTCGTACTGGTCGACGATGTCGATTGAGTCGCGCGGCACGGAGGTGACGGCGCCCGGCGAGGTGCGCATCCGGCGCGCCCTGCTGAGCGTCTCGGACAAGCGCGGGCTCGTGGAGTTCGCCCGCGGCCTGACCGAGCTCGGCGTGGAGATCGTGTCCACCGGCGGCACGGCCGCCGAGCTGGTTGCCGACGGGCTCCCCGTGCGCACCATCGAGGACTACACCGGCTTCCCCGAGATCCTCGACGGCCGCGTGAAGACCCTCAACCCTCGCGTGCACGCCGGGCTGCTCGCCGTCCGCTCCGACCGCGCCCACGTGGACACGCTGAACGCGCACGAGATCGAGCCGATCGATCTCGTCTGCGTCAACCTCTATCCGTTCGAGCGCGTGTCGGGCCACCGCGGCGCCAACGACGCCGAGGTGGTCGAGAACATCGACATCGGCGGCCCCACGCTGATCCGTGCGGCGGCGAAGAACCACGCGTTCGCCGCGGTTGTGGTCTCGCCGGAGAGCTACGACGCGGTGCTGGCCGAGATGGGCGAGAACGGCAGCCGCCTGTCGTCCCGCACGCGCGAGAGCCTCGCCACCGAGGCGTTCGGCTACACGGCGCGCTACGACGCCGCGATTTCGCGCTGGTTCGCCGAGCGCGAGGACGACCTGCCGGCCCAATACACGCGCTCGTTCGAGAAGGTCATCGACCTCACATACGGCGAGAACCCCCATCAGCGGGCCTCCTTCTACTCGGAGGTGGGCGCGCGCACGCACCTGATGTCGATGGTGTCGAAGCTCCACGGGAGGGAGCTGTCGTTCAACAACCTGCTCGACCTCGACTCGGGCCGTCGTCTGGTCGAGGAGTTTGAGCTCCCGGCCGCGGCCATCGTCAAGCACAACAACCCCTGCGGGGTCGCCGTGGGCACCGACGTGAGCGCGGCCTTCGACCACGCGCTCGCCTGCGACCCGCAGAGCGCCTTCGGGGGCGTCTTCTGCTTCAACCGGCGGGTCGACCGCACGCTCGCCGAGAAGCTCAACGCGATCTTCGTGGAGCTGGTGTTCGCACCGGGCTACGACGATGACGCGCTCGAGATCCTCACGCAGAAGCCGAACGTGCGGCTGCTCGACGACCGCGAGCGGCGCCGTGTGCCGGTGACCGAGCACGACTTCAAGCGGGTGCGCGGAGGGCTGCTCGTGCAGGACCGCGACACCGGGCTCGAGTTGCGCGAGGAGATGCAGGTGATGACCCGGCGCAAGCCGAGCGAGCAGGAATGGGGCGAGCTGCTGTTCGCGATGCGGGTGTGCAAGCACGTGCGCTCGAACGCGATCGTGCTGGCCAGCGGCGTCGGGACGATCGGGATCGGCGCGGGCCAGATGAGCCGGGTCGACTCGGTGCGGATCGCGATCGACAAGGCGGCCGCCGCATCGAACGACGTGAACGGATCGGTGCTGGCCTCGGACGCGTTCTTCCCCTTCGCCGACGGTCCGCAGCTGGCGATCGACGCAGGAGTGCGCGCGATCATCCAGCCGGGCGGCTCTCAGCGCGACCGCGAGGTGATCGACGCATGCGACGCGGGCGAGGTCGCGATGGTCTTCACGGCCCGCCGCCACTTTCGCCATTAGACATCCATCGAACCGTCGCTAGACTCGTATTGGCTTCCGAATGAGAGAGCCCCATCACCCATCACGCCAGGAGCTCGAGCTGTCAGCCGTGCTCCATGCTCTGAGCGACCCGGCCCGGCTCGAGATCGTCCGGCGCCTGGCCGACGGCGACGAGCCCTCGTGCGGCATGTTCGAGCTCGGCCTGTCGAAGGCGACGCTCTCCCACCACTTCCGGGTGCTGCGGGAGTCCGGCGTAGTGCTGGTCCGCCCGGAGGGCCGCAAGCGGCTGCTCTCCCTTCGGACCGATGACCTGAACGCCCGTTTCCCCGGCCTGATCGAGGCCATCCTGTCGGCGAAGCGCCGCCGGCCGCGGGCGAAGACCGCGGCGTAGCGGCAGCGAATGCTGCGGAGAACGGGTGCGTAGGGGAGTGCCCCCGGGAGGACTCGAACCTCCAACCCTGCGCTTAAAAGGCGCTCGCTCTGCCTGTTGAGCTACGGGGGCTTGAGTAGATGATGCCGAAGATGAGTCGGCTGCCGGCGAATGGTGTCGCGCCGATGGCAGTTGGTGCACCGAATCTCGCACTGGTCGATCTCTGCTTGGAGAAAGGCCGGCGAATGTTCATAGAACGCGAGTGACACCACGCCCTTGCCCCGTTTCGGGCCCACATGGTCGAACTCCAGGACCACGACGTCCGTTTCTCCGCAGCCGACGCACGCAGCGTGCCGAAGGTGGTCGAGGATGAAACGTAGGTTGCGTCTCTGGATCGGCCGGTGAGCCGGCACGCGCGACTCGAGATCCACGCGCCATGATCCGCCCGCCCGCACGTGGGTGCGCCGACGATGGCAATTCGCACAGACGATCTCACAGCACGCGACCTCGGCCTGAATGCGCGCGACGCCGCCCGGGGGATCAGCCGCGGAGTGCCGCGCGGCACCGGCGACATGGCGGTGCTGCGACTGCCGAGCGAGCCGCCGCAGCGGCGCTGGGATGAGTGCGTGCTGCCGTACCGAGCCGAAGCGACACCTACAATCGTTGGGACACGGGGGCGTGGTCCAGCGGCTCAGGACACCGGCCTTTCACGCCGGGGATCGCGGGTTCGAATCCCGTCGCCCCTATTAGCCGGGCTACGAGCTAGCCGCGGCGCATCAGCCGGCCGACGGCCGCCATCAACTCGTCGGTGAGCTCCTCCGGTGAGCCTTCGGCGTGCCCGTCGACCACGCAGTGGCGGGCGTGGGCGTCCAGGAGTCCCAGCGCGACCTTGTCGAGTGCCGCCTGGATCGCGGAGATCTGGGTCACCACGTCGATGCAGTAGCGGTCGTCTTCGACCATCCCCTCGACGCCGCGGACCTGGCCCTCGATGCGCCGGAGGCGGGTACGCAGCTGGTCCTTCGTGGCCGAGTATCCGTGCTTGTTGCTGGTCGAGGTCGTGGCCATGAGAGTCCTTTTCGCAGGGGATTTCGAGGAAGCCTATCAATACCCACCGGGGGTATTCCACGGTTCGCCCGGAGATCTCCTGGGCCCGCTAGCAGGCCCGCCCGTTCCTTCGGTTACGCCGGTGCAGCAGCGCGGCCGCCGCCAGCGCGATCGCCACTGCGGCCGCGATGCCCAGCGTTCCGCCGATGGCCGTCCCGCCGACAGCGCCGATCACGGCCGGCCCGGCGAGGCAGCACGCGAACATCAAGAACCCGAGGCCGCCGGTCAGAAGTGTGCCCCGCCGCTCGACGCTCACGCCGCGGCCTCGGTGTCCGCCGCGAACCGGTCTGCCAGCTCGTGCAGGACGGGCACCCCCTCTGGCGGCGAGACGATCGTCACCACCGTGGCGTCCTGCTCGTGGGCGATCGTGAAACCGAGGAACGCACAGCATTCGGACTCCGCTGCCACGACCTCCTCCACCTGCGCGCGGATCGCGGGGTCGGGACGGAAGCGGAGGACCACGTTCCGTTCCCCACGCTCAACGGTCGTGAGGGCGGCGCGGCCAAGCGCTCGGATGTCGTCGCCGCGCTGTCTCATCTGGGCGGCGTCGAGGGTGCATGCCACTGGGATCTCGGTCATGCGAGTAGCCTTGCCCTTGAACCCGACTTCAAGTCAAGGCGGCACGAAGAAATGGCATCGCTGACCATCGGCGAAGTGGCGGCCCGGGCCGACGTCAACACCTCGCACATCCGCTACTACGAGCGCGTGGGCGTTCTGCCCAAGCCCGAGCGCACCAGCGGCCAGCGCCGCTACGACGAGGACGTGCTGAACCGCCTGGCCATCGTCGACGTCGCCCAGCGCGCCGGCCTCACCCTCGGCGAGATCCGAGACCTCACCGGCCCCGACAACCGGGGCGGTCCTGCCGGCGACCGCATCCGCGAGCTCGCCGAGCGCAAGCTGCCGGACATCGACGTTCTCATCGCCCGCGCGCAGGCGGTCAAGGCCTGGCTCGAGCTTGCCCGCTCCTGCGACTGCCGCACGGTCGACGTATGCAGCCTCTTCACCGATCCCGCCATGGCGCCGCCGCCCTCTGACGGCATGCTCGAGATACACAGGGTGGGCGCCGCCGGCACCTAGCCGCCTACTTCGCCGCCGCGCCCTCGCGCTTCGCCCGCTTCTGCTCCCGCCGGGCGCGCTTCTGCTCCTCGTATTCGCGCTGCGCCTCGGCCTCCGCCTCCGGGTCGTAGCTCCCGCAGGACGCGGCAAAGACCAGGAGGCCGGCCACCATCCCGGCCCAGTGAGACGCGACCAAGAACACGATCGCTCCCGCCACCCCGCCTGCCACAGCGGAGAACAGCACGTAGCCCGGTGGCAGCGACAGAACGCGAGCCGTAACAGCCGCGCAGGCGAGCCACACGGCGGGTCCTGCCAGCCAGCCCCAGTCCTCGAAGAAGCTCTCGTCGAGAGCAAGGCCGAGCAGGACGAATGGCACGGCCACCACCATCGCCTGCACCGCGAGTGACTTCCAGAACAACCGGGCGTTCACAAGTCGGATACTAGACTCGCCCGCCCGGGCCGCTGTTCCGGGGAGTGGGCGCTGCAGGGCTCGAACCTGCGGCCTCGGCCTTGTAAGGACCGCGCTCTACCACCTGAGCTAAGCGCCCCGCGCGGCGAGTGTATCGGCGGTATCCCCGCGGTCGGCTTGCCTTAACTGGGTGCCCGCACCACCACGGGCAGGCCGCCGCGCGGCGACAGCGTGGGCATCTGGCGGATCGAGGGGACGAGCGACGGATCCTCCAGTTCGAGCGTGAAGCGGCTCAGGATGGCCCGGGCGATCGCCTTGATCTCGAGCTGGCCGAAGCGCATCCCGATGCAGGTGCGCGACCCGCCGCCGAACGGGACGTACGCTCCCCTCGGCAACGCGGCCTTCGCCTCAGGGGCGAACCTCGACGGGCGGAAGCGCGCCGGCTCGGGGAACACCTCCGGCAGGTAGTGGCTTGCCCACGAGCAGTAGTTGACCATCGCCGTGCCCGGCACCCGTACGCCGTGGAGCTCGAAGGGTTCGATCGAGCGGCGCGGACCGATCCACGCGGGCGGGTACATGCGAAGCGTCTCGTCGATGACCATGTCGAGCGGCTCGTCGTCCAGCGACGGCACCTCCGCCGGGTTTCGGGCCAGCTCGTAGAACAGGAACGTGACGGACGAGGTGGTGGTGTCGTGCCCGGCGAACATCAGCGTCATCACCTGGTCGCGTAGCTCGCCGTCCGACAGGCGTGAGCCGTCCTCGTCGGAGGCGTCGAGCAGGAGGCTGAGGATGTCGGCGCCGCGCTCGCCGCTCGCGCGCCGCCCTGCGATCTCGGCGAAGATCACTCGGTCGAGCTTCGCCTTCGCCCGGTTCATGGATCGCCACGGCGACCCCGGCCCGCGGAGCATCTGCACCGCGTAGTCCCTGCCCCAGTAGCCGAGGGCCTCCTCGAATTCCGCGGCCATCCGGGCGTCGCGCGCCGCGTGGTCGGGGTCGAAGCCGAACAGGGCCCGCATCGCGATCCGCAGCGCGAGCCGCCGCGTCCACGTGTACAGGTCGATCCGCTGCCCCGGCCGCCACTCCGACACGGCGCGCTCGGCCTCCTCGGCCATGATCGAGGTCGAGGCGGCGAGCTGCTCGCGGTGGAACGCGGGCAGCATGATCCGCCGGGCGCGGCGGTGGTAGTCGCCGTCGGTGGTGAGCAGCCCGTCGCCGAGCAGCGGGATCAGGTCGCCCATGCCGCCGTCGCGCCAGCGGAAGTTCGAGGCGTGCGAGACGGTGATGTAGTGGTTCGCCTCGGGCCCGAGCGCGAACACGACCGGCTGGTAGAGCAGGCGGATCGTGAACACGGGCCCGTGGCGCTCGCGCAGGCGGAGCAGCAGCGGCAGTGGCTCGCGCTCGAACTCGCGCGTGCGGCGCAGGCTGAAGGACAGCTCCCCGGGAGGCCAGCCGCCACGCGCCGCTCGCTGCGAGCGAATATCCGACCGCACGCGATGGAGCACACCGGACGGAACTTGAGGAGGCGGGGCCACGCCCATGACGCGCCATCCTACGGCGCGCACCAATGGACGTGGAAAGCATCTTCGCGGCCTTCGCGATCCGGACGGTCGTCGCGCCGCTGTCGGCGGCCGCCCTGTTCGGGGGGCGGGCCGGCCCGAGCCCGGCCGGATAGGTTTCCCGCGATGGCTAACGGGAGGTTCAGCCGAAACGGCGACCGCCGAGACGTTGCCCGCTACGCCTGGCCGGCCGGCATGGCCGCCGCCGGTGCGGCCTGGTACGCGGCCGACAGCCTCCGCCACCGCCGCGAGGGCGGCCACGGCTACAAGCTGCGCGGCGAGGTGGACGTGGGCGAGCCGAGCTTCCTGCGAGCGGCGGAGGCGCTCACCGGTGCGCCGGTGTCGCACGGCAACGACCTGGATCTCTTGATCAACGGCGACGAGATCTTCCCCGCCTATCTCGAGGCCATCCGCCAGGCCGACGAGACGGTCAACCTCCTCACCTACGCCTACTGGAAGGGCGAGATCGCAATCGAGGTGGCGGAGGCGCTCTGCGAGCGCGCCAAATCGGGCGTGGAGTGCAACGTCCTTATCGACGCCGTCGGCGGCGCGCAGATGGACCGCAAGCTGGTCGGGCAGATGCGCCAGGCCGGCGTCACCCTCTGCTGGTTCCGCCCGCCCAAGCCGTACGCCGTCCGCCGGCTCCAGCACCGAACGCACCGCAAGCTGCTGATCGTGGACGGCGAGGTCGGCTTCACCGGCGGGGTCGGGATCGCCGAGGAGTGGACGGGCAACGCCCAGGACCCCGACCACTGGCGCGACACCCACGTGCGCGTTCGCGGCCCGGTCGTGCGCGGGCTCCAGGGAGCGTTCGCCGAGAACTGGCTCGAGGGCACCGGGAACGTGCTGGCGGGCGACCGCTATCTGCCCGACCTCGACGAGGTCGACGACGGCGGTCCGATGCAGGTGATGCGCTCGAGCGCCACGGTGGGCGACACGAACGCCGAAGCGCTGATCTACCTCGCCCTGGCGGCCGCCGGGCGCTCGATCGAGCTGACCTCGGCCTACTTCGTGCCCCGCCCCGCCTTCACCGAGGCCCTGCTGGAGGCGGCGGACCGCGGCGTGGAGATGCGCATCCTGGTGCCCGGCTCGCACATCGACAAGGAGTTTGTCCGCACCGCCGGCCGCGCCAGCTACGACGCCCTGCTGGAGGCCGGCATCGAGCTGTACGAGTACTGCCCGACCATGCTGCACGCCAAGTCGCTTGTGGTGGACGGAACCTGGTCCTGCGTCGGCTCGGTCAACTTCGACAACCGCTCGTTCCAGCTCCACGACGAGGTAGCGCTGTGCGTGCAGAGCGAGCGGTTCGCGGGCGAGCTGCACGTGGCATTCGAGCGCGACCTGACCGTCTCGGAGCGAATCGAGCCGGCCGGCTGGAGCGAGCGCCCCCGCCGCCAGCGCGCCCGCGAGGCGGTCACGAAATTCGCCCGCCGGGAGCTGTGAAGGGCCAGCTCCGGCGGTACGCGGGACCAGCGAACAGTGCCTGCACGTCGCCGATCCGCCGCCGAAACAGGTCGTTGGGCCTCGGTCGGATAAGGTCGCTCCCCGACCGCGAGCCAGGAGGAACGGACCGTTGGATGCCCAGAGGCTGAAGTCGATCCCGCTGTTCGAGGAGGTGGGGGACGAGGAGCTCGCACAGATCGCGCCATTCGCGCGAGAGGTGTCCGTGGAGGCGGGCAAGGTGCTCGTGCGCGAGGGCGACTTCTCCTACGAGTTCATGGCGATCGAGGAGGGGGAGGCCGAGGTCACGCGCGGCGGAGAGCATGTGGCCGACCTCGGTCCGGGGGACTTCTTCGGCGAGATGGGCCTGCTCGAGAGGACCCTGCGCAACGCCACCGTCACCGCGAAGACGCCCATGCGGCTCGTGACCCTGACGGGCTGGGACCTGCGTCGCGTGGAGCGGACGGCCCCGCAGGCAATCGAGCGCGTGCGCGCGGTGCTCGAGGAGCGGCGCCCGGCGGGGTGACGGCGTTGGCTGGTCGCACAGTCCTTTTCGGCGCCACGGGCTACACCGGGCGCCTCGTCGCGGAGGCGATGGTCGAGCGCGGCACGAAGCCGGTGCTGGCGGCGCGGAACCGCGCCAAGCTCGAGGCGCTCGCGGGCGAGCTGGGCGGCGACCTCGAGACGGCGGTGGCCGACGTGTCGGATCCGCCGAGCGTGTCGGCGCTTGTCGAGCACGGCGACGTTCTCGTGACGACCGTCGGTCCCTTTGCCCGCTGGGGTGTACCGGCCGCGGCTGCCGCCACCACGGCCGGCGCCCACTACCTCGACTCGACCGGCGAGTCCACCTTCATCCGCGAGGTGTTCGAGCGCTACGGCCCGGCGGCCGACCGCAGCGGCTCGGCGATGCTGACCGCATTCGGCTACGACTGGGTGCCCGGCAACCTGGCCGGGGCGCTGGCGCTGAACCAGGCCGGGGACGACGCGGTTCGGATCGACGTGGGTTACTTCTCCACCGGTCGCGCCTCCCCGAGCGGCGGCACGCAGGCGACGATGGCGGCGTCGCTGGGGGAGCCCGGGTTCGTGTTCAGGGACGGGCGAGTGCAGAGCGAGCGGCCGGCCAGGCGGGTTCGCAGCTTCCAGGTCGGCTCGAAGCAGCGCGACGCGGTCTCGGTGGGCAGCTCCGAGCACTTCACGCTGCCGCGGATCGCACCCCAACTGCGCGAGGTGAACGCCTACCTCGGCTGGTTCGGGTCGTTCTCGCGCCCGATGCAGGCGGTCTCGCTGGGCGCGAGCCTGCCCGGGGCGTCGCGCCTCCTGAAGCTGGCCGCCGAGCGCTTTGTCAAAGGCTCCACCGGCGGTCCCGACGCGGAGGCGCGCAAGCGGTCCGGCTCGCACATCGTCGCCGTCGCATACGACGGCACCGGGCGCGAGCTGGCCGAGGTCCACGTGAGCGGCGTGGACGGCTACAGCTTCACCGGCCGCATGCTCGCCTGGGGAGCGCAGCTCGCCGCCGAGGGCGGGCTCAAAGGCACCGGGGCGCTCGGCCCCGTCGACGCCTTCGGGATGGTGGCGCTCACGGACGGCTGCCGCTGGGCCGGGCTCGAGGAGGAGGGAGGGTCGCAGCAGGCTTCGGCTGTCTCGGAGCCCGGTCATGCGGCTGTCGAGTGACCAGGCGGCGCGGCGGCGGCTTGCCCTGCTCCTTTCCGCCGGCCTGGCGGCCTTCGTGGCGGGTGTGGCGGTCGGTGCGGGCGATGGGGGCGAACGGGAGACGGGGGCGGAGCCGGCGCCTGGTGAGGTCCGCCGGCAGCGACTCTTGGCCGAGGTCGACCGCCTCAACCTCCGCCAGCAGGTCGGCCAGCTGATCGTCTCGAGCTTCCCGGACCCGGCACCGCCCGACTACATCCGCCGGCGCCTGCGGGCCCGCGAGACCGCCGGCGTGATCATGTTCGGCTTCAACGCGGGCGCGCCGGCCGAATGGCGCCGCCTCACCCGCTCGGTGCAGCGCGAGGCTGGCGGCGACGCCCTCGTCATGGCAGACCAGGAGGGCGGTGAGATCCGCACCGTGAGCTGGGCCGGCCCGGCCGCCGGTCAGCCTTCGCAGGGCGGACCGCAGGCCGTCCGCCGCGATGCTCGCGCGGCCGGCCGCCAGCTGGTGGGAGCCGGCGTGAACGTGAACCTGGCGCCGGTGGCCGACGTGCCGGGCGGCGCCGCCCCGGTGATGGGCTTCCGCGCCTTCGCCGGCAACGCGAGCGGGATCGCGGCGCGCACCCGCGCCTCGATCGAGGGAATGCGCGCGGCCGGGGTGGCGGCCACAGCCAAGCACTTCCCCGGCCTGGGGCGGGCGCAGGTGAACACCGACGAGGGGTCGGCGGTCGTAGCGGGGCCGCTCACCGCCGACCTGGTGCCGTTCCGGGCCGCGGTCGAGGCCGGTGCGCCGCTGATCATGCTCTCGCACGCCCTCTACCCGGGGCTTGACGCGGATCGGATCGCGTCCCAATCCCCGCGCATCGTGACCGGGCTGCTCCGAGAGCGGCTCGGCTACGACGGCGTGATCGTGACCGACAGCATCGAGGCGCAAGGCGTGCTCAACCGCTCCGGGGTCGCACGCGCGGCGGAGCGCTCGCTGCGGGCCGGAGCGGACCTCGTCCTCACCACCGGCAGCGCCAGCTGGAACCTGATCCATCCCTGGCTCCTGCGCGAAGCCCGCGCCTCGCCGGCCTTCCGGACGCGCGTGCGCCAGTCGGCGGCTCGAGTTATCGGTCTGAAGGCTCTACTCGACTGAGGCCCGCGCCGCCGCCCGTTCCATCAGCTCGCGATGCACCGAGCGCCGGCCGCCGCCGTGACGCTCCCACTCGCCGTCGGGACCCAACTCCCAGCCGAACGTGTCGTCCGCGAGGCAGCGCTCGAGCGTGTCCTCGATCTCGCTCCGCAGCTCCGGATCACCGATCGGGGCGAGCAGCTCGACGCGCGTGTCGAGGTTGCGCGGCATGACGTCGGCCGATCCAATCCAGTACTCGCGCTCGTCGCCCCGCCAGAACCCGTATACGCGCGAGTGCTCGAGGAAGCGCCCGACCACCGACACGACCCGGATGTTCTCGGACACGCCCGGCACTCCGGCGCGCAGGCAGCAGATGCCGCGGATGTTCAGGTCCACGCGCACGTCGGCCTGCGAGGCCTCGTACAGCGCCCTGATGCAGCGCGGGTCCACGAGCGAGTTGAGCTTGAGGATGATGCGCGCCTCCTCGCCGGCCTGCTGTGTCGCGATCGTGCGGCGCACCTCGTCGAGGAACCAGTCGCGCATGTGGTCGGGCGCCGTCACGATCTTGCGATAGCTGGGGGAGCGGGCGACGCCGGTCAGCGTGTTGAACAGCTCCGCCACGTCGGCGGCGATGTCCCGGTCCGTTGTGAACAGCCCGAAGTCCTCGTAGAGCCGGGCCGTCTTCGCGTGGTAGTTGCCGGTGCCGATGTGCACGTAGTGGCGTGCGCCAGAGCCCTCGCGCCGCACCACCAGCAGTGCCTTCGCGTGCGTCTTCAGCCCAGGCAGCCCGTGCACCACGTGGGCGCCGGCCTCCTCGAGCGCGCGCGCCCAGCCGATGTTGCGCCGTTCGTCGAAGCGCGCCTTCAGCTCAACCAGGCAGACCGCCTGTTTGCCGCTTTCGGCGGCCTCGATCAGCGCCGGCACGAGCGCGGAGTCGTCCGACGTGCGGTACACGGTGATCTTGATCGCGAGCACGTCCGGGTCCGCCACCGCCTGCTGGACCAAGCGCTCCACGCTGGTCGCGAACGAGTCGTAGGGGTGGTGCACCAGCAAGTCGCTCGCACGCATCGCGGCGAACACGTCCGCCTTGGCGTCCTCGCGGTCCGCCAGGGCCGGCTGGGTCACCGGCGTCCAGGGCGGGTCGCGCAGGTCGCGGTAGCCCTCCACGTCGTACAGCGGCCACAGGTCGTCCAGGTCGAGCAGCCCCTCCACGTCGATCACCTGGCCCTCGTCGATCGCGAGCTGCTCGACGAGGT
Organism: uncultured Thermoleophilaceae bacterium; assembly: GCA_963733885.1. Classification (GTDB taxonomy): domain Bacteria; phylum Actinomycetota; class Thermoleophilia; order Solirubrobacterales; family Thermoleophilaceae; genus JACVRW01. Next base: position 152,129 of record CAVTES010000005.1, read on the forward strand.
AGCGGCGCATGTCGGGGTCCATCGAGGACGAGACCTCGAGCCGCACGACCTCGCCAAAGCGCCGCCGCCGCAACTCGTCCTCGACAGCCTGGAGCAGGTCGTCGGCCTCGTCCGAGACGGTGAAGTCGGCGTCGCGCGTGACCCGGAAGAAGTCGTGGCGCAAGATCTCCATGCCCGGGAAGAGCTGCTCGAGGTGGCGGGCGATCACGGTCTCGAGCGGGACGAACACGTCGTCGCCGAGCGGGACGAAGCGCGGCAGCACCTCCTTCGGCACCTTGACGCGCGCGAAGGTCTCCGTGCGCGATACCGGGTCGCGCAGCCACACTGCCAGCGACAGAGACAGGTTCGAGATGTACGGGAACGGGCGGCCGGGGCCCACCGCCAGCGGCGTCAGCACCGGGAAGATCTGCTCGGAGAACTGGCGGTCGATCCTCTCGAGCTCACCGCTGTCGCAGTCCTGGCAGTCGATCACGCGGATGCCGTGCTCGGTCAGCGCCGGCCGTATCTGGTCCTCCCACTGGCGCGAATGGCGGCGGCCCAGCTCGCGCGTGCGCTCGACGATGCGCTCGATCGTCTCGCCGGGCGAGAGCCCGTCGGGCCCGCGCGCGTCGATCCCGGCCTCCACCTGGTCGTACAGGCCGGCCACCCGGACCATGAAGAACTCGTCCAGGTTGTTGGCGTAGATGGCGAGGAACTTGACCCGCTCGAGCAGGGGCGTCGCCTCGTCCTCGGTCAGCTCGAGCACCCGCTCGTTGAACTGCAGCCATGAGAGCTCGCGGTTGTTGTAGAGCTCGGGCGAGTCGAGTGCGGGCGCCTCGGGCGGTGCGGTGACAGCTTCCATCAGCCTCTATGGTGCCGCATCGAGATGTTTTGGCTCCTCAGGCACGGGGATGCGGAGGACGGCTCGCCCGACTCGTGGGCCCCGAAGGTGGGCTCGCCGGGGTCGAGACGGGCGAGCTCATAACCCTACTGCGTCCCCGTGAACTGAAGCGGATCGCCGCGTCGGCCGCCTAGGCAAGCTTCCTCCCCGCCACAAGCTCGAGCAGCACACCCTCGCGCAGGCCGCCGCGGGCGATCCGCAGCGGCAGCCGGAGCAGGTCGGAGATCGCCTCGAGGACGAGGATCCCCGCGGGCAGCAGGCGGATGCGCTCCACGTCCAGCTCGAAACGTGCCGCCACATCTGGGATCGGCGTGGTGCTGAGCACCCGGATGCCTCGCTCGAGCGTCTCGTGTGAAAGCTCGGCGCCGAGCAGGCGGCGTAGCGAGGTCGCCGTGCCGCCGACCGCCACTGCCTCGTCGGCCGGTGGAGGCACGAGCCCCTCAAAGGTCCCGGCCACGTGGCGGCGCACCTTCTCGAGCTCGTCCACCGACGGGGGATCCGAGCGCAGGTAGGTGTCGGCCAGGAACCCCGAGCCGATTCGGAACGACTCCGTCCACGCCATCGCGCCATCCGGCTCGCCGATGGCGATCTCGCTCGAGCCGCCGCCCACGTCAATCACCGCGACCGTCCCGTCGACCGGGGCGAGCAGCGTGCGCGTGGCGCCGACGAAACAGAGGCGCGCCTCCTCCTCGCCCGAGAGCACCTCAATCTGCGTGCCCGCACGCTCGATCGCCGTCAGCAGCGCCTCGCGGTTCGGTGCGTGGCGAATCGCGGCCGTGGCGACGGTGACGACGCGCTCCGCGCCGACCTCCCGCGCCACGCTCAGCTGCTTCGCCACCACGTCGGCCGTCTCGGCGATCTTCTCGGCCGGGATTGCCCCGCCCGCGTCGACGCTCTTGCCTATCCGCGTGAAGGCGCGCTGCGTGACGAGCTCGCGAAGCTGCCCGTTGCTCGTGTCCGCCACGAGCAGCCTGGTCGTGTTGCTGCCGATGTCTATGCAGGCGCAGATCAGGGCGGTGTGAGCTCAGGGTGCGAGGCGTCCTCGAACTCCCGGAACAGACCGGTGACGATGAAGGCCGTCTGCTCGCCGATGTCAACCGCATTGTCGCCGATCCGCTCGATGCAGCGCGCGACCAGCATCATGTGCATCGCCCACTCGCGCGTGTCCGGGTCGTCGCCGATCTCCAGCGCGAGACGGAAGACCTCGCGGTTCAGCCTGTCGATTTCGTCGTCCTGCCGCACGAGGTCCTGGGCCTGCTCGACGTTGCGCCGGGCGAAGGCCTGCTTGCTCTGGATCACCTGGTGGCGCGCCTGCTCGCCCATGCGCTGAATGAGCTCCAGTACGCGCTCATCGGATGGCGGGTTGTGCCCGGCCAGCGGCACGAGCTTGGCCATGTTCACGCACTGGTCGCCCATGCGCTCCATGTTCTTGATGACGTGGAGCACCGCCGCCACGAGGCGCAGGTCGCCGGCCACCGGCGCCTGGAGCGCGAGCAGCGACAGCACGCCCTGGTGGACTTCGAGGTAGCGGCCGTCGATCCGGTCGTCGTCGGAGATCACCATGCTGGCGAGCTCGACGTCCTGGTGCTGGACCGTCTCGAGCGCGCGATCCAGGGCGCTGACGACCATGTCGAGGCCGCCGAGGGCCTGCTCCTCGAGTACGGCAAGCTCCTCCTGAAAGTGCGTGCGAGTCGTCTCCGACACGCTAGCCAACCTTGCCTGTGACGTAGGCCTCCGTACGCGAGTCGGACGGGTTGGTGAAGATCTTGTCGGTGTCGTCGAACTCGACGACGCGTCCGCTGCGGTGCTCCTCGTCGTCCAGCTCGACGGTGAAGAAGGCGGTCTTGTCGGACACGCGCGCCGCCTGCTGCATGTTGTGCGTGACGATCACGATCGAGTACTCGCGCTTCAGGTCCATCATCAGGTCCTCGATCTTGCCCGTAGAGATCGGGTCGAGCGCCGAGCAGGGCTCGTCCATCAGGATCACGTCAGGCTTCACCGCGAGGCAGCGCGCGATGCAGAGCCGCTGCTGCTGGCCGCCCGACATGCCGAATGCGTTGGTCTTGAGCCGGTCCTTCACCTCGTCCCACAGGGCCGCGTGGTTGAGCGCGCGCTCCACGATCTCGTCCATGTTGCCCTTCATCCCCAGCACGCGAGGGCCGAAGGCGATGTTGTCGTAGATCGACTTGGGAAAGGGGTTCGGCTTCTGGAAGACCATCCCGATCCGCTTGCGCACCTCGACGGCGTCGACCTCCTTGGCGTAGAGGTCCTCGCCGTGGTAGAGCACCTTGCCCTCCACGCGGGCGGTCGGAATAAGGTCGTTCATGCGGTTGAAGCAGCGGATCAGCGTCGACTTGCCGCATCCCGAGGGCCCGATCAGAGCCGTGATCTCGTTCTTCCCGATGTCGAAGCTCACGCCGCGGACGGCCGGCTTCGGGCCGTAGGAGACCTGCACGTCCTCGAGCGCGAAGATCGCCTCGCGCGGCTTGGGCTTCTCCTGCGGGACGCCCTCGACGGCGGGCGCATGAGCGCCGTCGTGGGAGCGGACGCCGAGCGGCCTGCGGAGGCCGGTGGTCTCCTTCTCCTCCTGGCTGTCCTGGTGCTCGGTCATGTGGGGCTGATCGGTCACTCTAGTCCACCTACCACTTCTGCTCGTAGCGATTCCGTAGCCAGATCGCGACGCTGTTCATCAGAAGCAGGAGGATCATGAGCAGGAGAATCGCCGCCGCCGCGAGCGGGCGGTAGTCGTTCCCTTCGGTCTGGGGCCGCGAGATCCAGTCGAAGATCTGGATTGGCAGCGCGGTGAAGAAGTCGTTCACCCCGGTCGGGTTGAAGGCCACCACCGTGGCCGCCCCCACCACGATCAGCGGGGCCGTCTCGCCGATCGCCCGCGCCAGCGCCAGGATCACGCCGGTCGCGATGCCCGGCACCGCGGCGGGCAGCACCTGGCGCCAGATGGTTTGCCACTGCGTGGCGCCCAGGGCCATCGACCCCTCGCGGATAGAAGGCGGCACTGCGCGGATCGCCTCGCGTCCGGCGATGATCACAACGGGCAGCACCAGCAGCCCCAGCGTGAGCCCGCCGGCGAGGATCACCGGGCCCAGCGAGAGCGGGCCGCGCACCAGGAAAGCGAGGCCGAGGATGCCGTAGACGATCGAGGGAACCGCGGCGAGGTTCTGGATGTTCACCTCGACCAGGCGGTTCCACCATTTGTTCTCGTCCGCGTACTCCTCGAGGTAGATGGCCGTGGCCACGCCGACGGGGATGATGAACACGGCGCACACCCCCATGAGCCAGATCGTGCCCCAGAGAGCCGCCTGGATTCCCGCCTGGTCCGCGCTGATCGAGGTGAAGCTCGTGATGAAGTCCCACGTGAGCGAGCCCGCGCCGTCTATCGCCACGTCGACCAGAAGCACCACGAGCAGGCCGATCGCCAGGGCGAGGCAGACGAACATGCCGAGTCGGAACAGCAGATCCTTGGTGCGCCGCGCAGTCGTGGCCTGCCCGACTGGCTCCGGGTGGGTGCTCATTCGTAGACCTGCCTGTACTTGCGGACGAAGCGGATCGAGAACAGGTTGAGGATCAGGGTGATCACGAACAGCGTCATCCCGACGGCAAAGACCGTCTTGTAGGCCGTGCTGCCGGTCGCGATGTCGCCCTTCGCCGTGGTGGCGATGAACGCGGTCATCGTCTCCATGGCCTGACCCAGGTTCGCGCCCCACTGCGGCACGAGACCCGACGCGATCAGCACCACCATGGTCTCGCCGACCGCGCGCGACAGGGCCAGCACGAGCGAGGCGACGATGCCCGACAGCGCGGCCGGGAAGACCACGCGCATGGTCGTCTGCAGCTTGCTCGCGCCGAGGCCGAAGGAGCCCTCGCGCAGCGACTGGGGCACCGCCGACATCGCGTCCTCGGAGATGGAGGCCACGGTCGGGATGATCAGGAAACCGATGATGATCCCGCCGGCGAGCCCGTTGAAGATCGCGACGTCGAACCCGAAGAGGCCGCGCAGGACCTCAGGAGTGAAGAAGGTGAGCGCGAAGTACCCGAATACGATCGTGGGGACCCCTGCGAGCAGCTCGAGGATCGGCTTGATCGTCTTGCGCACCGCCGGCCGGGCGTACTCGGCCAGGTAGATGGCCGCGCCCAGGCCGAGTGGCGTGGCCACCAGCATGGCCACGAGGCTGATCAGCAGCGTGCCCGACACGAGCGGCAGGACGCCGAAGCTGGCCGGCTCGAGCAGCGGGGACCAGTCGGTGCCGAACAAGAAGTCGCTCACTGGGACATCGCCGAAGAAGACGATCGTCTCCTCGAGCAGCGACAGCACGATGCCCGTGGTGGTGAGCACCGAGATGAGGGCCGCCAGCATGAGGAGGCCCTTGATGATGTCCTCGCCCCAACGGCGACGGGCCGCGCGGAGGCTGGGTCTCTCCGCGCGGCCGCGTGCCGCTGCTCTCGATCCGGTCTCCACTCAGCTCCCGAGCGCGGTCTTGGCCTGGTCGGCCTGCTCCTGGCTCATCGGGACAATGGCCGAGGCCTCTGAGATCGCCTGATAGTTCTCGACCACGTAGTCCATGAAGGCCTTCACCTCGGGGCGCTGGAGCGCCTTCTGGCTCGGGTACATGAACAGCGGGCGCGAGAGCGGCTTGTACTCGCCGCTGGCGATCGACTCCATGCTCGGCTTGACGCAGCCGTTGCCGTCGTCGACGCCCACGAGGCCCAACTTGTCCTGGTTCTGCTCGTAGTAGGAGAAGCCGAAGTAGCCGAGTCCGCCGGACTCGCCGGACACTCCCTGGACAAGGACGTTGTCGTCCTCGGAGGGCTGGTAGTCCTTGCGCGAGTTCCCCTCTTCGCCGTTGATCTCCTCGGTGAAGAACTCGAACGTGCCGGAGTCGGTGCCCGGACCGAAGAGGCTGAGTTCGGTGTCCGGGAACTGCGGGTCGATCTCCGACAGGCTCTTCACCTGCGAGCCCTGCTCCCACAGTTGCTTCAGTTGCTGAATCGTCATGCAGTCGACGACCAGGTCCTTGTTGGTCGCGATCGAGATGCCGTCGTTGGCGACCTGTACCTCGGTGTACTTGACGCCCTCCTTCTCGCAGAGCGGCACCTCTTCCTCCTCGTCGATCGGACGCGAGGCGTTCGAGATGTCGGTCTCGCCGGCGCAGAACTTCTCGAAGCCGCCGCCGGTGCCGGACTGGGCGACCGTGATGCGGACGCCGGGGTTCTCGCCCTGGAAGGCCTCCTGGGCGGCCTGAGCGAACGGGCCGACCGTGCTCGAGCCGTCGATGCGGATCGTTCCGGAGAGGTCGCCGCCTCCGCCGCCCCCGCCACCATCATCGTCGTCGTCGCTGCCGCACGCGGCGGCGCTCAGCGCCAACGCACCACAGGCAGCGAACGCGAGGAGCTTCCTCATAAGGTTCCTCTCCTTCGGTTCGGTCATGTACGGCGGGGACGCTGTCACGGGACGCGGCCCCAGTCTGTTACCTGGGTGTCGCCGCCTTGTGAAAGAGATGTGAAGCGGTACCCGAAGCCGAAGTGCGTCTGGATCGGGCTTCGGCCGGGCAGAACCCGTGCGAGCTTCTGCCGCAGCTTTCCCACGTAGACGTCCACGGAGCGGTCCGACTTGCGGTACGGCTCGCCCCAGACCACCGAGTAGAGCTCTTCCCGCGAGACGATGCGATCGCGTCGCTCCACGAGTGCAGTCAGCAGCTGGAGCTCACGGACCGTGAGGCCGAGCGGCTTGCCATCCACGAGGGCGACGAACTCGCTGGGCCGAATCTCGAGCCGGCCCGTTCTGAGAACCGTTGATGCCTCCATGGCCCGCGAGGCTTCCATCCTTGTGCCGAAAGTCCGTTATTACTGCGTTTCCTCGCTGTGAAGATGCTGTAAAAGAGAATCGCCCCGTCCGCCCGGCGCGTACACTTCGGGACGGATGCCGGATATGCGTCTCGCGATCCTCGATTCGGATTCGGGATTCGTTCGTGTGCTCGTGAAGCGCGCGGGCGACCTGGGCTGGCAGCACCGGCGACTCGAGGCCCCTCCGCGTACGGAGGATTTCGTGGCGATGCGCGTGAACGCGCTCGTGGTCGATCTCGCCATGCTCGGCCCCGGCGCCTGGGAGTTCCTGGAGCGCGTGGCCGCCGCCCTGCCCGGACTAGGGATCCTGGTTTGCACCGGGCGGTCGAGCGTGTCGCAGCGCGTTCGCGGGTTGAGGATGGGTGCCGACGACTGGGTCACCAAGCCGTGCCACCCCGAGGAGGTGCTCGCGCGCGTGGAGGCCGTGGTGCGGCGCCGCAAGCGGGCCTCCGCCCGAGTCGAGACGGGCCCGCTCGTGGCGGGCGAGCTCGAGGTCCGCGCCGATCAGTTCCAGGCCTTCGTACGCTCCACGAGCGTGGACCTGACGCGGCGCGAGTTCGAGGTGCTGCAGCTGCTGGCGCAGGCGAAGGGGAAGGTGCTCCAGCGCGAGGAGATCTACCAGGCCGTGTGGGGCTACGCGATGGCCCACGGCGACCGCTCGGTCGACGTGTTCATCCGCAAGGTGCGGCAGAAGCTCGAGACGGCCTCGTCGGGCTGGAACTACATCCACACGCACTTCGGCGTGGGGTACCGGTTCGAGCCGGAGCCGCGCGAGGGCCCGGCGCCCGCCGCCGCGGCCTCGGAGCCGGGCGCGCCCGCGCCCGTCACTGAGGCGGCCGGGGGGGTCCCGAGGTGGGAGCAGGGCGGGGTCTCGGCCGAGCTGGGCGACGACCCCGAGCTCGTCGCCTCCTAGGAACTACCGCTAGGCCGCGATCGCCGTCCGGCGCATACCCCGGGCGAGCAGTGCCCGGGGCGCGGTGACCACGAGCCCGTTCGCCGCGGCGGGGGCCAGACCGCCGTCGAGCAGCGCCTCCTGCGCCAGACGGAGCGCCGGTGGGCGGGTCGGCCCGTGGGCATCCGAGGCGACCACGGCCACTAGGCCGGCGGCTAGCAGCTCCCAGGCCGACCTGCGTGCGTCCTCTCCGTGTCCGCCGGTGAGCGACAGCGCGTTCAGCTGGGCCTGCGACCCGGCCGCGATCTCCCGGCGCAGGCCGGCCGCGCCATCGAGCGCGGCGTCGGCGCTGCGCTCCGGATGCGCCACCAGCACGCCGAACCCGAGCGCGCGCAGCTCTGCCGTTGCGGCGTGAAAGTCCTCGCCGATTCCGTGGAACGGGGTCTCCACGAGAAGCCAGCGCGCGGCGCGGGGCCCGTGGGCAATCAGGTTCAGCTCGTCCCGGCTCAGGCGGAACGCCATCTCGTGGCCGAGCTCTCCGCCGCATGCGACCTCCAACGGGATCCCGGCCGCGCCAAGCGCCGAACGCAGCTCCCACACGCGTCCCGCTATCTCGCGGGCATCCGTCGGTCCGAGGTCCTCGCGCACGTGCGGCGTGGCCACCACGGTGCCGGTGCCCTCTTGCACCGCGGCCCGGGCCAGGTCCATGCTCTCCGCCAGGTCGGCCGGCCCGTCGTCGACACCGGGGAGCAGGTGGAAGTGGAGGTCGACGTGATCCATCCCACTTCAGAGCTTCGGTCCATGCGGGCGCCACCCCGTGATTCCCCTGTGACCGGGATGTTGAGCCTGCGTGAAGGGCAACCTGGCCCCACAAGGCGGGACACCCGGCGACCGCGCCGAGCGGCAACCGGGGATTGTCATACTTCGCCGCCGCCATGACCAGGAACCAGCGAATAGCGCTGGTGGTGGCCGCGGTGGCCGTCGCCGTTCTGGCGTTTGTGATCGCCCAGCCGGGCGACGACGAGGACGGCGGCGATCGTGCCGCGACCACGCCGGCGCAGACTGAGACCGGTGGGAGTGCCGACGGCGGCACGGCCGACGGTGGTACCGAGGCTCCGCCCGAGACCGAAGAGGAGCCGCCGCCCCCGCCCGAGCCCGAAGTGTTCCGCATCCAGATGCGCGGGGGCGTGGTCGTGGGCGGAGCGCAGGACATAGACGTCACGCGGGGCGACACCGTGCGCATCGTCGTGACCTCTGACGCGCCGGACGAGATCCACCTGCACGGCTACGACATCACGCGCAACCCGGCGCCCGGGCAGCCGGCCCTCTTTCGGTTCAAGGCCGACGCGGAAGGCGCCTTCGAGATCGAGAGCCACGTGGCGGCCGACGCGGGCATGGACCCGCTCGTCGCCCGCCTGGTCGTCGAACCCGCGTGACGTTCATCGCCCACGGGCTCGTCGCCCGGTCCGACCTCCCAATCCCGGAGTGGCTGTTCGGCTGGGCGGCGGCAATGGTGCTGGTCGTCTCGTTCGTCGCGCTCGCCATCCTGTGGCCCGAGCCGCGGCTCGAGCGGGACCGTTGGCGACCGCTGCCGGGAGGCATCGGCCGCGTGCTCGGCAGCAGGCCCGTGGAGATCGTCTGCGGGGCGATCGGCGTCTTCCTGCTGGGCCTGGTGATCTACTCCGGGCTGCGCGGGACGCAGAGCCCGACGGCCAACTTCGCGCCGACCTTCATCTACGTGATTTTCTGGCTGGCGCTGGTGCCGGCCAGCGTGCTGTTCGGCGACGTCTTCAAGGCATTCAACCCTTTGCGGGCGATCGGGCGCGCGGTGGGCGGGGTAGCCGGGAAGGCCGCACGTGGCGACCTGCCGGCGCCTCTCGCCTTCCCCGAGCGGCTCGGCCACTGGCCGGCCGTCGCGGGCATCTTCGCATTCGCCGCCATGGAGCTCGTGGCTTCGAACGGCGACCGTCCCGAGAACCTCGCGATCGCGACGCTCGTGTACTCGGCGCTCACCTTCATCGGCATGGCCCTCTACGGGGTCGACGCGTGGATCGCCCGCGGCGAGGCGTTCTCCGTCTACTTCAACCTGTTCTCGCGGATCTCCCCGATCGAGACCCGCGGCCGCGTAGTCGGGCTGCGCACGCCGCTGTCGGGGCTCCCGGCGCTGAGGCCAGGGGCCGGGACGGTCCCGCTCCTCGCAGTGATGATCGGCTCGGTCACGTTCGACGGGGCGTCCGAGGCGCCGATCTGGACCGGCATCGCGCCGGACATCGCAAGCTTCTTCCAGGACGTCGGCCTCTCGCCGCAGAACTCACTGGAGCTCACCTTCCTGCTCGGGCTGAGCGTCGCGATCCTCCTCGTCTACGGGTTCTACATGCTTGGCGTGGTGGGTGCGAAGAGCGTGGGGGGCGGCTTCGGCACCCGGGAGCTGGCTCGCGCCTTCGTGCACTCGCTCGTGCCGATCGCGCTCGCCTACGTTGCTGCGCACTACTTCACGCTGCTCCTCTTCCAGGGACAGAGCATCGTTTTCCTGGCCTCCGACCCGCTCGGCGACGGCTCCGACCTGTTCGGCACGGCCGACAACCAGATCGACTACACGATCATCGGGGCCAACGCCACCTGGTACTGGCAGGTCGGTTTCGTGGTCGTGGGCCACGTGCTGGCGCTGACGCTGGCGCACGACCGGGCGCTCGCGCTGTACGACCGCGCCAAGCTGGCGGTGCGGTCCCAGTACTGGATGCTCGCGGTGATGGTGGGCTTCACGAGCCTGGCGCTGTGGCTGCTGTCGCAGGCGAACGCCTGAGCCTGCAAACATCGAAGGCGATGTACATCGCCCACCCTGGACACTGGCTGGTCAACATCGCCTACTTCTTGCCGGTGGTCGTCTTCATCGCCTGGCTCGTCGTCACGCAGATCAAGGAGCGGCGCGGCGGGCGCAGCGGAGGGTAGCCCCGCTGGCGCTATCCTCCTCACTCGCCACGCGGGCGTAGCTCAGTCGGTTTAGAGCGCCGGCCTGTCACGCCGGAGGTCGCGGGTTCGAGTCCCGTCGCTCGCGCTTCGAGGAGTCCCTGCTGTGGCCGGGATTTCGTCCTTCGGGCGCCGTTGGCGGGTTCGGCCTCGTGCTTCCGGAGTAGCGCTATGGAGTAGCGCTCGACGGATTTCAAGCGCCGTTTCGGGGCTTCCAGGCGGCCGGATCATCGAGCGGCATGATCGCCGCGGCGAGCCGAGCACGCAGGAACAGCCAGCGCCGCCCGACTCGCCGCGCGGGCAGATCGCCGCGACGTGCGAGCTCGTACACGGTGGAGCGCGGGATGCGAGGAGGGCCGCCGCTTTGGCGACAATTTGCTCTCCGACGACACAGGAGGTGCGGCCGATGGCGGCTCAGGGAACGGTGCCCGGCCTTGCCGAGGTTCGGGTGGAGCGCGACATGGAGTGCCGGATGCGCGACGGGACGGTGCTGCGGGCCGACGTCTACCGTCCGGTGGCGGGCGGCGACCGGCCCGTCCTGCTTCACCGGTCGCCGTACGACAAGCAGATCGCGCAGAGCGACCTGGCGTATCCGCACCCCGCGTGGTACGCGGCGCACGGCTACGTCGTGGTGGCCCAGGACGTGCGCGGGCGCTGGCGCTCGGATGGCGACTTCTACCCGTTCTTGCACGAGGCAAACGACGGGTGGGATACGGTCGAGTGGGCGGCGCGGTTGCCCGGTTGCGACGGCCGCGTGGCGATGTACGGTTTCTCCTACTCGGGCGCGACCCAGCTGCTCGCGGCCGCCGGCCGGCCGCCGAGCCTGGCGGGGGTCTGCCCCGCGCTGACGGCATCGCAGTTCTACGAGGGCTGGACGTACCGCGGGGGCGCGCTCGCCCACGCGTTCGTCAGCTCATGGGCGGCGTACCTGGCCACCGGCGAGGCGGTCCGGCGGGGCGACAACGACGCGCTCGAGGGCCTGGACACTGCGCTGCTCCACGCCCAGGAGCACTTCTGGGCCGATCCCGCCGCGTTCCCCCATCTCGACGGCGGGTTGGCTGACTACTACCGCGACTGGCTGTCGCATCCGACCTATGACGACTACTGGCGGCGCTGGTCGATCGACACCGACTATGGCCGACTGGAAGTCCCGGCGCTACACATCGGCGGCCTCTACGACTCGTTCCTCGCGGGGACCGTGCGCAACTTCGTGGGCATGCGGCGCGGCGCAAGCGGCGACGCCCGTCAGCGCCAGAAGTTGCTGATTGCCCCGTTCACGCACATGCCCTGGGGGCCGGTGTGGGACGCCAACGCAGCGGCGGGCGCGAACGCGGTCGACGATTGGCAGCTGCGCTACCTCGCCGAGGTGCTCGACGGGAGCGAGAGCGGCGTGTTCGACCACCCGGTTACGGCGTGGGTGCTCGGCCACGGCTGGCGCGACTTCGGCGACTGGCCGCCCCCGGAGGCGTCGGCGAGAGACTTGTTCCTGCACTCAGGCGGACGCGCCAATACGGCCTTCGGCGACGGCAGCCTCTCCGAGCAGGCGCCCGCCGGGGAGCTGCCGGACATCTACACATACCACCCCGCCGTGCCGGCGCCAACGGCCGGCGGGCACTCCTGCTGCGACGACACCCTCACGCCGATGGGACCCGCTCACCAGGCCGAGCGCGAGCGCCAACGCGGCGTCCTCGTTTACACCTCCGCGCCGTTTCCGGCCGACGTCGACGTCGTGGGCGACGTAACGCTCACGCTGCACGCCGTCACTTCCGCGAACGACACCGACTGGACGGCGAGGCTGTGCCTTGTCGACTCCGAGGGCTACTCGCGGAACCTGCAGGAGGGCGTGCTCCGGGCGGCGTTCCGGGAGTCGGCGTCGGACCCGAGCCCGGTCCGTCCGGGCGAGCCCTACGAGTACAGAATCGACCTCGGACCCGTCTCGGCGCGCGTGCCGGCGGGGAGCAGACTGCGCCTCCAGGTGTCCAGCTCAGACTTTCCCCAGTGGGCGCGCAACATGAACACCGGCTGGCCGCCCCAGCCCGGGATCCAGGTCGCAACCCAAACAGTGCTGCACGACGACGCCCATCCCTCGCGACTGACCGTGCCGCTCGTGCAACCCTGACGCGGTCGCCGGTCATCCTCCTCGCGGCCCGCGGGCCTCACCTCCGCTTCGAGGGCGTCGAGGCCCCGCCCCCGCGCTCGAGACCGGCGCCGGCTGCACAGACCCGGTGCAGCGCAGCCTCGAGGACACTTGATGCGCACCGTGCGGGCATCGAGTTTCCTGGAGGACCCCAGATCGAGGGTAAGAGATTGAGGCCGCCCCCGCCCGCCAACGCACCACGGAGCGCGTCGCGACGCGTGATGAAGCCACCACTCGCACGGCTGAGACCCACGCTCAGAATCAGCACCACCACCGCGGCCTCATCGCGAGCACAGACCCCTCCATACCGATGCAAGCGAACGTGCCGATGGCCGACTGCAAGAACCCCGCGAAGGCCGATCACCAACAGCCCGCTCAGGCTCGGGCCTTGCGCTCGCATCCATGGGAAATGAGGCGTCCATTTGAAGGTGGGCTGTGCTGCCGCGGCTCGTCCACTGCAGTCATGCGCCCTTCGGCCTTGATGGGATTGCAGAGAAGCGATCGCAGGCAGGGGCGATTTTGGTGCAACGAGCACCACGCGGGGATCCCCGCCTGTGTAGACAGCCCCGGACTAGTGTGTTCGCATATGGCTGAGATCGCGTCTTCGAGTGGGCGGATCCGAGATGGCGAAGCGGCGCTCGCGCGGGGGGACTGGGAGGAGGCGCGGGCGGTCTTCGAGCGGGAGCTTGAGGTTCGCGAGACGGTCGAGGCGCTGGAGGGGTTGAGCTGGGCTGCGTGGTGGGTCGAGGACGTGCCTACCTGCCTCGAGGCGCGCGAGCGCGCCTACCGGCTTTGCCGCCGGGAGGGAGACGCGCGGCGGGCCGGGTTGTTGGCAATCTGGCTCGCCAACGATCACCGTGTATTTCGGGGCGAGCGCGCGATCGCCAGCGGCTGGTTCCAGCGGGCAGCCCGCCTCCTCGAGGGGGCCGAGCTCTGTGCGGCGCACGGCTGGCTCGACGCGGTGTTGGGCTACATAGCGATAGCGGAGGGTGATCGGGCGAAGGCGAGGGAGCTCAGCGTGCGGGCGCGAGAGCTCGGCCGCCGGCTCGGGGTGGTCTCGCTGGAGATGTTTGCGCTTTCCGTTGAGGGCGTCGCGCTCGTGACCGAAGGTGACATCCCGGGCGGGATGCGGTGCCTCGACGAGGCCGCGGCGGCGGCGCTGGCGGGCGAGTACGAGGAGATCGTGCCCGCGGGCTGGACGTGTTGCCTGTTGCTCGATGCGTGCGAGCGCGTGCGCGACTACGAGCGCGCGGGGGAGTGGTGCGGCAAGGTCAAGCAGTTCAGCGACAGGATGAGGATCAACTTCGTCACCGGGGCCGGTAGGGCGCACTACGGAGCGGTGTTGACGTGGCAGGGGCGCTGGGCCGAGGCCGAGCGGGAGCTCACCGAGGCGACCGAGTTCCTCGCTGCGCAACGGCCGACCTGGAGCGGCCTAGCCATCGTGCGGTTAGCGGACTTGCGCCGCCGGCAGGGGCGCTTTGCCGAGGCGCAGGAGCTTCTCCGTCGAGCCGAGGGCAACGCCCTTACGCCGGTGGTGCTGGCCGACATGTCCCTCGACCTCGGCGATGCGTCGGCGGCCGGTGATCTGCTCGAGCCGGTCCTTCGACGCGTCCCGGAGCAGAACAGGACCTTGCGACTGGCTCCAGTGGAGGTGATGGTGAGAGCCAAGGCGGCCGCGGGCGAGACCGCCGCGGCCGCTGCCCACCTCTCGGAGCTGCGCTCGATCGCAGAGGCGGTGGGCACGCGTCCGCTGCATGCGACGGCGCGTTTCTGCGAGGGACTCGTAGCGGCAGCCGCGGGCGACGATCAGACGGCGCGTGCGGAGCTCGAGGAAGCCGTCGACCTGTTCGTCACGAGCGGGGCCGCTTTCGAGCTCGCGCGAGCGCGGCTCGCGCTCGCGCGGGTGCTCGCCGCGTCGGGTCGCGAGGACGCAGCCGCGCGGCAAGCGGTGCTGGCGCTCGAGCGTCTGGACGAGATCGGGGCGGCTGCCGAAGCGGCCCGAGCGCGGGAGCTGGTCGGGGACCGTGGTGCTCGGACGGCGGCCACACCCGCCGTGCCAAGCGATGAGCTCCTCACTCGCCGCCAGCTCGAGGTCGTGCGGCTGGTCTCGCAGGGTCTCACGGACGCCCAGATCGCGCAGCGCCTCGTGCTCAGCAGGCACACCGTCCACCGCCATCTTCAGAACGCGTACGCCAGGCTGGGCTGCTCCTCGCGGGCCGCGGCGGTCGCGGAGGCGCACCGGCTGCAGTTGCTGTAAGGCGACGGGCTTTGCCCGCATGGCCTCGACAGGCCATGCCCGAAGTTGGCTCGTCCAGGCGAAGACACCGATCTCGCGCGCGCCGATACTCGGCTCCCTCACCCGAGCGCAGCAAGGAGCCGAATGATGTCGATTGCACACCGAAGCGAAAACGGCGAGTACCTGCTGACGGGACAGGCCTCAGAACTCGAGCGGCTCCAGCTTCAGTCACGGGTCTTGGAGCCCAGCGGACGCCGGTTGCTCGGGGAGATCGGCGACGGGGGCGGGGGCCGCGCCCTTGACGTCGGCTGCGGCGTTCACGGGTGGTTGCGGGTGTTGAGCGAGTGGGTCGGGCCCGACGGCGAGGTGACGGGCACCGACATCGACGAGGCGATGCTCGCCGCCGCCGATCAGTTCGCGACCGAGGAGGCCCTCCGGAACGTCGGCCTCGTTAAGGATGACCTCTTCGCAAGCGAGCTCGAGCCGGACTCGTTCGACCTCGTCCACGCGCGCGCCGAGATCTGCCCCCTCGGGCGCGCCCACGAGCAGATGCAGACCTACATGCGGCTCGCTCGCCCGGGCGGCACCATCGTTCTAGAGGACCCCGACACGGGCTCCTGGCACTACAACCCTTCCGCGCCCGCCCTCGAGCGGCTGATCGAGCTGATCGAGGAGGCGTTCCTGGCGAGCGGCGGGGACTGGAAGGCGGGGCGTAACCACCTCCACCTGCTGCGCGAGTTCGGCATCGAGGGGAACGTCAGGGCGGAAGTGGTGGCGCTTCCCCCGGGTCACCCCTACCTGCGCCTGCCGCTGCAATTCGCCACGGCCCTGGAGAAGCGGCTGCTCAGCCTGGTGAGCGCCAACGAGCTGGAGCGGCTTCGCCACGAGGGCGAGGTCGAGCTGCAGGAACCCGGCCGCTGGGGCACGACCTTCACGCTCCTGCAGTGCTGGGGCCGCGTGGAATGAGGAAGGGCGATGTCAAGGGAGCGAGCGAGATGTCGAACGTGACGATTGAAGCTGCTGTCGATGTGCTCGGCGAGGCGTTGTCGGGGCCGGTCCTTGCTCCGGGAGACCCCGGTTACGAAGCGGTCCGGCGCGTCCACAACGGATTGATTGACAGACATCCCGCGATCGTCGCGCGGTGCATGCACACGGCGGACGTCGTGGACGCGGTCAGGTTCGGCCAGAGCGAGGGGCTGGAGATGTCGGTGCGCGGCGGCGGGCACAACGTCGCCGGCAGGGCGGTCACCGACGGTGGGCTGATGATCGACCTCTCGCTGATGAAGGGGATCCACGTCGACCCGGTCCGATCGACGGTCAGGGCGCAGGCCGGCGTCACGGTCGGCGAGCTCGACCGAGCCACCGGTACGTTCGGGCTTGCGACTCCCAGCGGTGTCGTCTCCACTACGGGGATTGCGGGTCTCACGCTCGGTGGCGGGATCGGGTGGTTGATGGGCAAGTATGGGATGGCCGTCGACAACCTGCTGTCGGCCGAGGTGGTGCTGGCCTCGGGCGAGGTCGTCACCGTGAGTGAGGACGGGGATCGCGATCTGTTCTGGGCGCTCCGCGGAGGCGGCGGCAACTTCGGCGTCGTGACCTCGTTCGAATACCGCACGCATCCGGTCGCCAGCGTGCTTGGCGGTCCGGTGCTGCATCCGCTCGCGGCGGCGTCGAAGCTGTTCTCGTTCTATCGCGAGTTCGCTTCCGACCTCCCGGACGAGCTCTCCACGCAGGCCGCCTTCCTGCACGCACCGGACGGATCCGGGGCGAAGCTGTGCGGGATCGCGGTCTGCCACGCGGGCGACGACGTCGATCGGGCCGAGATCGACGTGCTCCCGCTGCGCAGGTTCGGCTCGCCGGCCGCGGACATCATCCAGCGCATGCCGTACCCCGCCGTGAACACAGGTATCGACTGGCTGTCGCCGCCGGGCGTGCTCGGCTACTGGAAGTCGGCGTTCTTCTCCGAGCTGTCGGATCCGGCGGTCGCGGTGATGGCGAGCGCGTTCGAGCGGTCGCCCAGCACGCTGTGCGCGATGGCGGTCGAGCAGTTTCACGGCGCGGTGACGCGCGTTCCCTCGACGGCGACGGCCTACCCGCATCGGGAGCCGGGCTTCAACCTGTTACTGATCTCGCAGTGGAGCGATCCCGCCCAGAGTCAGGCGGGCATCGCGTGGGCGCGCGAGACCTTCGACGCGCTGGCGCCCTACATGGCCGACCGCTCGTATACCAACTACCTGCCGGCCGATGACTACGAGCGCGTCCGCCAGGTCTTCGGCCCCAACTATGAGCGGCTCGTCGCTCTCAAGCGGCGCTACGACCCGGACAACCTCTTCCGGCTCAACCACAACATCAGACCCCACGTCTGATGACGGCGCCACGGCATATCGAGACAATCGCCGACGGCGTCGCCGGACGCCGTCCGATCCCCGGGGTGCTCGACGACGTGCTCGTCGTGCTCGACGACGTGATGCCGGTTCGCGAGGATTCGATCAAGATCAGTATGCGGATGCTCTATGAGCACGCGGGACTCGTCGTCGAGCCATCAGCAGCGCTCGGGGTGGCCGCCGTCCTCGAAGAACCTGAGCGGTTCGCCGGGCTGCGCGTCACCACCATCCTGTGCGGAAGCAACGTCGGCCCTGCCGAACTGCCTCGAGTGCGGCGCCATCTCGGCCGAGCGGCGGCCTGACCCCAGCTGAGGGCGGGTACGGGCCCGAAATACACCCTCATGTTGTCCCAGGGCGCCGGCCGAGCCGGCGCCCTCCTTCGTCCCGGCCGTGCTACTGAGGACAGCCCGGTGCTGGCAGCGGCTCGTCGACCCGCACCGCGGTCGGGGGCGTCGTCTTCGGCGCGAAGTAGGTCGCGAAAAGGATGAGTGTCTCCGTCTCACTCAAATTGCGAGCGAGGTGCACCTGGTCCGGATGGGTCGGGAACGCCGATCCGGCCGGGTAGGCGACGCCGTGGGCGCAGTCCTCGTCGTGGTAGAGGGTCAAGGTCCCTTGCAAAACGACGTTCACGTTCTCACCCGGATGGCTGTGCCATCCGAACGTGGCCCCGGGCTGGGCGACGACTCTCTGTGTGATGAGCTCGACCGGCCCCTTGGTCTTCAGCTTGACCCGTGCGCCGTTCGCGAGCTTCGTGTTCACGTTGAGCGCCTCGGCGAACGTGCCGCGAGCAGTCTCGGCCGTGAGCGTTGGCGCGGGGCTGGGCGGGGTTGCCAACGCAACGGCGGCCAGCACCGCTCCGGCCACGAGAGTGAGAATGACGACGATCCTGCGCATCTCGATTCCTCCTCTTCGATCCGGGCGAGCACCTAGTCCGGCCCACCACGGGCTTAGCATCTCGCCATACCAACCGAAGGGCAAGTCCAGGATCGAACCCGCACGCGTGCGGGGACGAACCATCTTGTCGGACCCTCCGCCGGAATTCCCGCTGCTCGAGCAACTGCACCCCGCGGCGAGGATCGCGATGCTCCCGCCCCGATCCTCGAAGCCGTTGCGCTGCGCGACCGCGGAAAGCCGGCCCGCGCCCGCGAGCTGCTCGAAGAGCTGAACGAGTGGGAATGCCGCTGCCTCGACGCCCACGCCCCTCGGCGCGCTCGACGTCGACGACGACCCCGGCGCCGCGAGGCTGTGGCCGCCGGGATCGTTTCTTCTCGTTCTCGTTGGCTTACGCCGTCACCGCCGACGGATTCCAGACTCCCGCCGTGGCGGCGTCCCGAGCGAAGTCGGCGAAGTCCTTCGGCTCCCGCCCGAGGGCGCGCTGCACGCCGTCGGCCAGGTGAGCGTTGCGGCCGTCGAGCACCTCGCCGAACAGGTAGGTGAGCAGGTCGATGAACTCGCCCGGTACGCCTTGCTCGGCGGCAGCGGCGGCGAACTCGGAGATCGAGATCGGCGCGTAGCGGATCTCGCGGCCCACGGCCTGGGCGATCTCCTCGACCGCCTCCTCGAAGGTCAGCAGCCGGGGCCCGGTCAGCTCGTAGACCTGGCCGATGTGCCGATCGTCGGTCAGCGCCGCGACCGCGACGTCGGCGAGGTCGTCGACGTCAACGAACGGCTCGGGCGTGTCACCGGCCGGGAGCGCGACCTCGCCGCTAAGCAAGTAGTCGCGCCAGTACTCCTCGCTGAAGTTCTGCGCGAACCAGGTCGAGCGCAGGACCGTCAGCTCGGCGCCGGAGGCACGCACGGCCTGCTCCACACGATCGGCCTCTTCCTCGCCGCGGCCTGACATGAGAGCGAGGCGCGCAACGCCGCTCTTCACCGCCAGGTCGGCGAATGAGCCCACCGTCTCGGCGGCGCCCGGGACCGCGTCCAGGTGATGGGATACGTAGGCCGATCCCACGCCTTCCAGAACAGGGGCCCAGGTCGAGCGGTCCTCCCAGTCGAACGGCGGCTCGCCGGAGCGCGACCCCACGCGGACGGGCAGGCCGCGCGCCCGCAGGCGCTCCACCACCCGGCGCCCGGTCTTGCCGGTGCCGCCGATCACCAGCGTCGTCTCTTCCTGCGTCTGTCGCGTCATCGTGGTCTCTCTCTCCTAAGGTGGACTATCAATCTAGCTGCAGAGTCTAGACGAATAATCTCGAAATGTCAGCAGCCGCGACTATGCTGCGTGTAGATGGCCACGCGCCCCTACACTGCGGCCCGGCGGCGCACAGGCACGGAGAGCGTCAATCGCGTGCTCGAGGCCGCCGAGCGCCTGATCCGCGACGACGCCTTCCATACAGCGACGATGGACGAGCTGGCCGCGGCCGCCGGGGTCTCCAGGGCGACGGTCTTCAACCGCTTCGGCTCCAAGCTCGGCGTGCTCCAGGCGCTGTTTGCACGCGCGATGGGGGGGCCGCAGATGGATGCGATCCGCGAGGCGCTGGAGATCGAGGACCCCGTGACGGCGCTCGAGGCCGCGATCGGCGCCACGTGCGCGATCTGGGACCGCGAGGGGTACATCCACGAGCAGCTCCAAGCGATCGTCGTCCTCGAGCCCGACGCGAGCGCCCTGATCGACGAGCAGAAGCACGAGCAGCGCGACGACCTCCAAGCACTGGTGCGCCGGCTCTCGAAGGCGGGCCGGCTGCGCCCGGGCCTGGGCGTCGCTCGGGCCGTCGCAACGCTGCACATGCTGACCAGCCTCGAAACCTTCCTCTGGCTGCGGCGCGACTACGGCCTCTCCCTGCGCCAGACCCGCGACACGATCACCGCCTTGTCGCGAACCGTGCTCAGCGACTGAGATCGGGGCCCCTGTCGCCGCATCAGCGCAACCGGCGGAAGAACTCGCGCAGATCAGGCCGTGAGCGCAGGTCTCGCGGAATAGCGTCTCAGGCACCTAATCGCCCGGTCTCGTAGCGTTTGGCTCGCATGCGCTCAGGACTCTTCCTGCCCCTGTTCGATGCGCTGGCCGACCCGGCGGTCGTCGCGCGCCTGTCCGCCGAGGCGGAGGAGGCGGGCTGGCACGGAGTCTTCGTCTGGGACAACTTGCGCTACCGGGAGCCCGTGGTCGACGTGGCCGACCCGTGGATCACGCTGGCGGCGATGGCCACGGCCACCGAGCGAATCCGGCTCGGCCCGATGGTCACCCCACTCGCACGGCGCAGGCCTGTCAAGGTCGCCCGGGAAACGGCGACGCTCGACCGGCTCAGCGGCGGCCGACTCACCTTCGGCGTCGGCCTGGGAAGCGACCGTTTCGCGAGCGAGTACTCGATCACGGGCGAGGAGCTCGACGACCGGCGACGCGCAAGCATGCTCGACGAGTCGCTCGAGATCCTGGCCGCCGCCTGGTCGGGCGAACCGGTGCACCACCGCGGGGAGCACTACACGGTCGACGGCATGAGTTTCCTACCCCGGCCGGTCCAGCGGCCGGGCGTACCGGTGTGGGTCGCTGGCTACTATGGCAAGCCCCGGCCAGTGCGCCGGGCGGCGCGGCACCAGGGTTTCTTCCCCATCGAGCTGGACCACGCCGAACAGCTCGCCGAGGTCGCCGCCGACCTCGCGGCGCTGCGCAGCGAGGTCGGCAGGGACCCCACGGAGCCCTACGACGTCGTCGTCGCCCTCCCGCCCGGCAGCGATCCGGCACCTTACGTCGCAGCAGGCGCCACCTGGTGGCTCGTCGAGTTCCCATGGGATGCGGTATCGGTCGACCAGGTGCGCGCTGTGATCCGCGACGGCCCGGCTGCCCCGGCGTAGCGTGCCCTGGTGGCACGGGCTTCTGGACCCCGCCCGGCCGACCCAGTTATCGCGGTCGCTCGACGGGGGCGGGCCGAGGACGCTTGTGCGGCGACGGGGTGCCCTGGGATTGCCGCATCTGAGAGCATGAGCCGGTGCGCACGGCGCGGCTTGGCGAGGCGGGTGTCGAGCTCAGTGGCCTCTGCCTGGGCTGCATGTTCTTCGGGACGCGTGTCGACGACGCAACGTCGATGCGCCTGCTCGACCGCTACATAGAAGCGGGCGGCAGCTTCCTCGACACGGCCAACAACTACGCATTCTGGATCGAGGGAGGTCGGGGCGGAGAGAGCGAAGCGCTATTGGGGCGTTGGATGCGCCGGCGCGGTAACCGTGACCGGCTGTTCGTGGCCACGAAGGTCGGCGCCGCGCCTGGCGAGGACCTCTCGCGCGCTGCGATAAGCGCGGCCGTGGACGCGAGTCTCCGCCGCCTCGAGACCGATCACGTCGATCTTTACTACGCGCATGTCGACCATCGTTCGGTGCCGCTGGAGGAGACGCTGGGGGCGTTCGGCGAGCTCGTCACCGCCGGCAAGGTGCGGTACATCGGCTGCAGCAACTACGCCGCCTGGCGGCTCGAGCGCGCGCGCCGCACCAGCGACGCGCACGGTCTGCCGCGCTACTGCTGCATCCAACAACGGCATTCCTACCTCCGCCCGCGACCTGGCACCAGTTTCCCCACCCAACTCGTCGCCGACGACGGTTTGCTGGACTTCTGTCGCGCGAACCCTGAGGTGGCGCTGCTGGCGTACTCCCCACTCTTGTCCGGCGCGTACGCCCGCCCGGATCTCGGCTTTCCCGCGCAGTACCTGGGAGCCGACACCGACGCGCGTCTCGCTGCGCTTCAACAGGTCGCAGCAGCTGCCAACGCGAGTGTCAACCAAGTCGTCCTGGCCTGGTTGTTGGCCTCGACGCCCACAGCGATCCCGCTGATCGCAGCGAGCAACGAGGCCCAGCTCGACGAAAACCTCGGCGCCCTGAAGATCGAGCTGTCGAGCCAGCAGCTCGAAACGCTCAACGCCGCCTCTGCCTGAGCGAACCGGAGCTCGTTAATCGAGTGCCCCCTCGAGGTCGATTAGTCGGCGGCCTGCGCGGGAGCGACCTCGAGCTGTTCCTGCGGGGCCCGGCGCGGCTGGCCCAGCAGCAGCAGCGCCAGCGCCGCGCCGATCCCGGCCAGGACGACGCACGCCACGAAGGCAGACTGGAAGCCCTCGGTGAGCACGACGAGCGAATTCGCACCTTCGTTGGCCGCCAGGAAGTCCGCGGAGCGGGAGACGGCAACGGTCGAGACGATCGCGACGCCGAGCGCGCCGCCGAGCTGGAAGGCCGTGTTGCTGAGGCCTGACGCGACCCCGGACTCGCGCTCGGCGACGCCGTGGAGAGCGGCGATCGTGGCGGTGGCGAAGACAGGACCGATGCCAAGGCCGAAGAGGAGGATGCCGAGGAAGACGTCTCCGAAGTAGCTGCCGCCCACGGACGCCTGCGTGAGCAGGAGCGACCCCGCGCCCAGGAGCGCCATTCCCGTCGCGGCGACCGGCCTGAAGCCGAGCTTGGCGACCGCGGCCTGAGCGACGACCATGCCGGCCGCTGCCGCAACCGGCGTTATCACGAAGCTGGCGCCGAACTCGAGGGCCGAGTAGCCGAGCACCTGCTGGGCGTACTGCGTGAGGATGAAGGTCATGCCGGAGCCGAGGGTGCCGAAGAGGAGCATCACGGCGTTCGCGCCGACGAGCGTGCGCGAGCGAAGGAGCCGCATCGGCATCAGCGGCGCGCGGTGGCGTGACTCGATCACCGCAAAGATCGCGAGCAGGGACGCCGCGCCGGCGAAGAGGAGGATCGTCTGCGGGCTGCCCCAGCCGGCGTCGGGGCTTTCGACGACTGCGTAGACGAGCAGGACAAGCGCAGCGGTGATCGTCAGCGCGCCGGCGGGGTCGTAGCTTCGCACCACCGTTGTCCCCCGGCTCTCGCGCAGGAGCACAGGGTAGAGCGCCACTGCGATCAGGCCGACGGGGATGTTGATGAAGAAGATCCACTCCCAGCCGGGGCCGTCGACGAGCGGGCCCGCAATCAGGTACCCCGCGGTGGCGCCGAATGCGCCGTTCATGCCCCAGATCGCGAGCGCCTTGTTGCGCTCGGCCCCCTCGAACGTGGTCGAAACGATCGAGAGAGCGGTCGGGGTCATGATCGCCGCCCCGATGCCCTGGAACGCGCGGGCGCCGATCAGAGACCCGGGCGACCAGGCGAGCCCGCAGAGCAGTGATGCGGCCGTGAAGAACAGCAGCCCGACCATGAACAGGCGGCGGCGCCCGAGCAGGTCGGCAGCGCGGCCGCCCAGCAGGAGCAGGCCGGCGAAGGTGAGCGCGTAGGCGCTGATTACCCACTGCAGCCCCTGCTCCGAGAAGCCGAGCTCGGCCTCGATCGAGGGCAGCGCGACGATCACGATATTCGCGTCGAGGATCACCATGAAGAACGCACCGCAGAGGAGCGCGAGCGCCCACCAGCGGCGCGGGTTCGGCGTGACGGTGCTCATCTCGTATCTCCCTGTTTCCATCCTCTTTATGGGTCCTACAGTCGTTGTTGCTGGTTGAGACACCGACCGCGACCGGACCGGAACCCCAAGTACGGGAGAGGCTCGGCCGCTCGGTCCTGCCGGTTCGCGCCGGGCCTCAGCCGTCCTCGGCCAGCCGCTTGAGCGCCGCCAGCCGCCGGTCCCAGTCGGCCGCCACGCCCGCCATCCAGCGCGCCGCCGACTCGAGCGGCTCCGGGCGCACGCTGTAGAGCACCTCGCGGCCCTGGCGCCGGCTGGCGACCAGGCCGGCCCGGTCCAGGACCGTGAGGTGCTTGACCACAGCAGGACGGCTGACCGGCATGGCGGCGGCGAGGCCGCTCGCGCTGCCCTCGCCGCGGGCGGCGAGCAGGTCGAGGACCTGCCGCCGGGTGGGGTCGGAGAGCGCGGCGAACAGCTCCCCGTGCTCCGCGGCCGCCGTCATCGGATGGCGCCGCCCCTGCGTCTGCTGTACCTCGCCGCCGTCCTCACGTCAGGCCGCCACCCTGGTGGCGTACTCCTGCAGCTCGCCGAGCTCCACCCGCCAGCCCTCGGTGTTGCCGTCGAGGTTCTGGCGGCGCTGCTCCTCCGAGGTGGCCAGCGACTCGAAACCGCTCTCGACCACGCGCAGCCGCGTGGTCTCGCCCTGCTCGATGAGGGTGAACTCGACGCGCGTCGAGTTGGCGTCGGTCGGGTCCAGTCCACCCGGGTCCTTGAACGGCGCCCAGCGGAACGCGAAGAGTCGCGGCCGCTCCACCGCCTCGATCCGGCCGCGCGAGCTGCCGTGCTCGGTCCAGCGAAGCTCCATCGCTCCGCCCGGGCGCAGGTCGACTTCGGCCCCAGCGTCTCCGAACCAGCGCCCGAGGTGCTCGGCCTCGGTCACCAGCTCCCAGACCCGATCCACCGGGGCGTCGATCACGACTTCACGCTCGATGCTGTCCATGGGAAGCCTCCTTGGGCTTGTCGATCAACTGAAACCGAATGGTTACACATCCGTCCGCGGGTTGCAACCTCTCGGTTACAGGTCGGCCGCACCGCCCGGCCCCCCGCGGCTTAGACTCAGCGGATGCCCACCGACCGCAAGGAGATCGTCCGCGACTCCTATTCCGCATTCGCAGCCGGAGACCGGAGCTTCTTCGAGCAGCGCCTGAGCGATGACTTCCTGTTCTCCGCCCCTCCCGACCCGAAGCTCGACCGTGACGGCTACTTCGAGCGGTGCTGGCCCGGCGCGGGGCGGGGGCAGAACTTCGAGTTCGTCCGGCTGATCGAGTCGGGCGACGAGGTGGTCGCCACCTACGAAAGCGAAGCTCCCGGCGGCGCCAGGGGACGGAACACCGAGGTCTTCACGTTTAACGACGAGGACAAGATCGTCCGGACAGAGGTCTACTTCGGCTGGAACCTGGAGTAGGGGTGTCGAAGGAGAACGCTCTCGAGGCCGCCGGCCGCCGCGTGATCCGGCCGATGGCCCTCGACGTGCTCACGCTCCAGGACGGGGCGATCGCCGAGATCTTCACCTTCCCACCAAGCGCCTTCCCGGCCTTCGGGCTCCCCGCCGAGCTCTGAGCGCTACTTCTGTGAGGTAGAGCACATAGTTCGAGGATCGTCGTACTAAGACGGTACGATGTCTGTCGAACTATACCTGAGCCCCTGAGGAGTTCACCTCGTGTCCGCCACACAGTCCACCGCCCTCGACGACGGCACCGGCCGGCTCAGCAGGCGCGCCTGGGGCGCGCTGCTCGTGCTCTGCGGCGCCCTCTTCCTTGATGCGCTCGATGTCTCGATGACCGGGGTCGCGCTGCCCTCGATCGGAGCCGATCTCGACATGTCGACCGGTTCGCTCCAGTGGGTCGTGAGCGCATACGTGCTCGGCTACGGCGGCTTTCTGCTCCTGGGCGGGCGCGCCGCGGACCTCCTCGGCCGGCGGCGCATGTTCCTGATCTCGCTGGGCGTCTTCGTGGGCGCCTCCGCTCTCGGCGGGCTCGCCAACGACGGCACGCTGCTCGTGATCACGCGCTTCATCAAGGGTGTGAGCGCCGGCTTCACGGCTCCCGCCGGGCTGTCGATCATCACCACGAGCTTCGCCGAGGGCCCGGCCCGCAACAAGGCGCTCTCGATCTACACCGCCACGGGCGCGACCGGGTTCTCGCTCGGGCTCGTATTCAGCGGGCTGCTGACCGAGATCGGCTGGCGCTGGGTCTTCCTCTTCCCCGCGCCGCTCGCCCTCCTCGTGCTCCTAGCCGCCATCCGCCTGGTGCCCGACGACCGGGGCGCCGTGCGCTCCACGCGCCGCTTCGACGTGGCCGGCGCAATCGGCGTGACCGCTGGGATGCTGATCCTCGTCTTCACACTGGTCGAGGCACCCGACGCCGGCTGGACCTCCGCCCGAACACTGGCGGGGTTCGCCGCGGCGGCTGCCATCCTGGCCGCGTTCGTGGCCCACGAGCGCCGCGCGCCGGCGCCGCTCGTGCGGCTCGGCATCCTGCGCTCGAGCTCCCTTGTGCGCGCCAACCTCGGCGCGATGGCGCTGATCGGCGGATGGTTCGGCTTCCAGTTCATAGTGACCCTGTACATGCAGCAGGTGCGCGGATGGTCGGCGCTCGAGACCGGGCTGGCGATCTTCCCGGGCGGCCTGCTGGTCGCGCTGCTCGCGCCGCGCGTGGCGCCGCTCGTCGACCGCTTCGGCGTCTCGCGGCTGATCGGCGCCGGCCTCGCCTCGGCCGGGGTGGGGTACGCGCTGTTCCTGCCGATCGGGCTCGACTCGGGCTACGTCGCGGCGATGCTGCCCACCTTCCTGCTCACGGGCGTGGGGTTCGGCCTCGCGTACGGCCCGCTCAACATCGCGGCTACGAACGGCGTCGCGCCCGAGGAGCAGGGCCTGGCGGGAGGCCTCGTGAACACCTCGTTCCAGTTCGGCGGCGCGCTCGTGCTGGCGGTGGCCACGGCGGTCAACAACGCGAGCGCGGGCTCCGGCGGGTCGCCCGAGGCGCTGCTGGACGGCTTCCACGCCGCGATCATCGTCTCACTCGTCGTCGCCGCACTGGGGGTCGCCGCGACGGTGTTGCGGCGCCGCGGCGGCGCCGTGCCGTGCCCCGAGCCGGCCTGAGCGGGTCCGGCCGGGGCCGGCGACGGCTCTCTAGTCCCGCGGAGGTATCTGCTGCACGGCCCAGCCGTTGCCGTCCGGGTCGCTGAAGAAGACGAACGAGCCCCACGGGAACTGCTGGACGTCGCTCACCTCGACGCCGCGCTGGACCAGCTGGCTGTGCGCGGCCTCGATGTCCGGCACGACCAGCTGCATTCCCATCACCGAGCCGGGCGGGGCATCGACCACGCCGTCTCCTATCGCGATCGAGCAGGCGGACCCGGGCGGGGTCAGCTGCACGAAGCGGATGTCGTCGCTGACGCGGTGGTCGTGGTCGGGGTTGAAACCGAGCTTGTCGACGTAGAATTCCTTTGCGCGGTCCACGTCCGAGACGGGGATCGCCACCAGCTGAAGTTCCCAGTTCATGATTCGCCAGTCTATGGCGGAGATGCCGCTCCCTCCGCCCACCATCAGGCTCAGTCGCCGACTTCTCGTCGCGATTGCGGGCGCGGCCGTGGTGTGCGGTTTCGGGCTCGTCTACCTGATCGCGACCGCCGATTTCGGGTCCGATCACGGGCTCTGGATCGCGGCCGAGCTGGTCATCGGCCTCGGCTTCGTCGGGGTGGGGCTGTTCGCGTGGTACCGCAGCCCCGAGAACCGCGTCGGGATGCTCATGGTCGCTACAGGGTTCGCCTGGTATGTCGGCCAGCTGGCACGGACCGACCCTCCGCTGCTCTTCTCGATCGGTTTCACGCTCGAGAACCTCTACGTGGGGCTCGCGGTGCATCTGCTGCTTGCCTATCCGTCTGGACGGCTGGACGGCTGGATCGATCGCGCGCTCGTGGCGTGCACCTACGCGGCCGTCACGCTCGGCTTCGTGCCCGTGGCGTTGTCCGTGAGCTCGGCCGCGTACGGATGCAAGGGGTGCCCCGAGAACATCTTCCTGATCGCGGACGACCCGTCCTTCGGCTCCAGCTGGCTCGACGGGCTGAGCGTGATCGGGATCGTGGTGCCCCTGCTGGTCGTTGTGCGGCTCTTTCAGCGCTGGCAACGAGCGAGCCGGCCCCTGCGCCGCACGGTCACGCCGGTATTCCTGGCCGGGGGCGCCCTGATGGTCACGTTGGCGACGCTGCTCGCGCTCGCCCTCCTGGGCGGGTCGATGGAGCTAATCGACGCCTTCTTCTACGCCTCGCTGCCGGCGCTCGCGCTGGTCCCCTACCTCTTCCTGGCCGGCCTGGCGCGCGGGCGCATGCTGCGCGGCCGCGGTCTCGGCCGGCTCGTACGGCGGCTCGGCACCAGCCTCGAGCGGGGCGAGCTGCGCGCGGCGCTGGCGGAGGCGCTCGGCGACCCGTCGGTCGAGCTTGCGTACTGGCTGCCGGACTCCAGGCACTACGTCGACGCCGAGGGCCGCCCGGTGGAGCTCCCCGAGCCCCACTCGGGACGCTCCGTGACCGAGGTGGACCGTGAGGGGCGGCGGATCGCCGCGATAGTGCACGACCCCACACTGCTCGAGGATCCCGAGCGCGTCCGCGAGGCCGGCGCCGCCGCGGCCCTGGCGCTCGAGAACGAGCGGCTCGAGGCGGAGCTGCGCGCGAAGGTCGAGGAGGTGCGGGCCTCGCGCTCGCGGCTGGTGGAGGTGGGATGGAGGCAGCGCCGCCGGCTCGAGCGCGACCTGCACGACGGCGCGCAACAGCGCCTCGTGTCCCTCGCGCTCACCCTTCGCATGGCGCGGGATCGGCTCGGCCCGGACGGCGGCGACGCCGCTATGCTGCTCGACCGCTCCCGCGAGGAGCTCGAGCTGGCGCTCAGCGAGCTGCGCGAGCTGGCCCGCGGGATCCACCCGGCCGTGCTCGCGGACCGCGGTCTCAACGCGGCGGTGGCCTCACTTGCCGATCGGGCGCCGCTGCCTGTCGAGGTGCGCCAAGTGCCGGCGGAGCGGCTACCCGAGCACATCGAGCTGACCGCCTACTTCGTGATCTCCGAGGCCCTGACGAACATCACGAAATACGCCGCGGCGAGCCAAGCCTGGGTCAGAGTGACTCACGCCAACGGGCGGCTTCTGCTCGAGGTGGGCGACGACGGCGTCGGCGGGGCCGACGTGGCGCGCGGCACCGGCCTGCGCGGGCTCGCCGACCGGCTCGACGCGATCGAGGGCCGGCTCTACATCGAGTCCGAGCCCGGGCGGGGCACGACGGTGCGCGCCACGATGCCGTCCGTGTGAGGGCGGCGTAGCCGGTACGCGCTACTCAGCGATCACCCGGTCGCCGCGATGGCGGCCGAAGCGCTCGGCAGAGAACCGCAGTGGGGGCCACGTAGGCGGAGTCGGGCACGCTCGGCCGCTTGCCCTCGTGCTCGATCAACATCACACGCGATGCTACGCCCCCGCCTGGCCGCAAGCAGCCGGCTCGGCCGGCTGCGCGCGGATCGCATACCGTCCGCACCGTGCAGCTCAACGGCGCGACCGTCCTCCTCACCGGCGCCACCGGCGGCATCGGGCGGGCCATCGCCCGGGCGCTCGGCGCCGAGGGGGCCCGCGTGCTTCTCAGCGGGCGCCGCGCGGACCTGCTGGAGGAGGTGCGGGCGGGGGTCGGCGATAGCGCCGAATGCCTTCCCGCCGACCTCGCCGAGCCCGGGGCCGCCGCCGAGCTCGCCGGGCGGGCAGGAGCCGTGGACGTGCTGGTGGCCAACGCGGGCCTTCCCGCGAGCGGCCGGCTCGACGGCTTCACCCCGGAGGAGATCGACCGCGCGCTCGACGTGAACCTGCGCGCACCGATGCAGCTCACGCGCGAGCTCCTCCCCGGGATGCTGGAGCGCGGGCGCGGCCACCTGGTGTTCGTCTCATCGCTGTCCGGGAAGGTTGCCTCGACCGGATCGAGCGTCTACTCGGCCACCAAGTTCGGCGTGCGCGGGTTCGCCGCCGGGCTGCGCGAGGACCTGTACCTGAGCGGGGTCGGCGTGACCGTTGTGTTCCCGGGCTTCGTCAGGGACGCCGGGATGTTCGCCGACTCTGGGGCGCGGCTCCCGAGCTGGGTCGGCACCGTCACGTCTGAGCAGGTGGCGGAGGCCGTGGTGAGCGGTGTGGAGCGCGGGCGCGCCGAGGTCGACGTGGCGCCGCTCAGCCTGCGCGCCGGCACGCTGGCCGGCTCGCTGGCGCCGGTCACGGCGGCGCGGGTGCAGCGGCGGCTCGGGTCGGACCGGATCGCCAGGGAGATAGCGGAGAGGCAGCGGGCGAAACGCTGATGCTCTTCCGCCAGATCACCCACGACGACCTCGGCTGCGCGTCCTATCTGGTGGGCGACGAGAGCGCCGGGCTCGCGGCCGTCGTGGACCCGCGGCTCGACATCGACGAGTACCTGCGGCTGGCGCGCTACGCCGGCGTCCACATCGAGCACATCCTCGAGACCCACAATCACGCCGACCACGTGTCGGGGCACGGGCGGCTCGCGGCCGCCACCGGCGCCAGGATCCACATCCACCGCGAGGCCGGGGCCGAGTACGACCACGAGCCGTTTGACGACGGCTGGGAGCTCGAGCTCGGGGAGGTGACCGTCCGCGCTCTCCACACCCCCGGCCACCGCCCCGAGCACACCGCGTTCGCGCTGTCCGACGCCGGGCGCGGCGTTGAGCCCTGGGCCGTGCTGACCGGAGACAGCCTGTTCGTGGGCGACATCGCGCGGCCCGACCTCGCCGTGGACAAGGAGGAGGGTGCCCGGGGGATCTTCCGCTCGCTCCACGAGCAGCTGCTGGCGCTGCCCGACACCTGCGAGATCTGGCCCGGGCACCTCGGCGGGTCGCTCTGCGGCGGGCCGGGGATGGACATGAAAGGGTCCTCGACGATCGGCTACGAGCGCGAGCACTCGGACCTCCTCGCGATCGGCGGGGAGGAAGAGTTCGTCCGCCAGACCACCGCCGGGCTCCGGCCTCAGCCGCCGAACTTCAAGGCCATCGTGGAGCGCAACCGCGGTCCGCTCGCGATCGAGGGCGCCGACGCGCACCCGCTCACCCCGCGCCAGGTCGAGCAGGCGCAGCGCGAGGACGCGCTTGTGGTGGACGTTCGCACCGAGCTCCAGTTCGACGAGGCCCACATCCCGGACGCGGTCAGCATCACCGCGCTGCGAGCCGGCTTCGGGTCAAAGCTGGCCTGGCTCGTGGAGGCCGGGCAGCGCGTGGTGCTGGTGGGGCGCGACGACGAGGACGCGCACCGCGCCGCCGATCTTGCGGCGTCGGTGGCTATCACCAAGATCGCGGGGTTCCTTGCCGGCGGCATGACCAGCTGGCGCGAGGAGCGGCTGCCGGTGGAGCGGATCGAGCGCATCACCGTGCCGGAGCTGCGTGAACGGGAAGGCGAGCTGCAGATCCTCGACGTGCGCGAGCAGAACGAGTGGGACGCCGGCCACATCCCGGGGTCGGTCCACACTCCCTACTACGCCATCCACGACATCCCGGACGGGATCGACCCCGATCGGCCGGTTGCCGTGATCTGCAGCTCGGGCCAGCGGGCGGCCCCGGCCGCCAGCCTGCTGCGCCGCCACGGGGCGCGTGAGGTGCTCCACGTCGTGGACGGCGGAGTGCCTGCCTACATCGAAGGGCGCTGAGCCGACAGATCGGGCTCGAGTCTGTCCTTCTCGAGATCGAGCGCCACGCGCACGATGCGGGACTGCTCGCGCTTGTGGGCGGCCGAGTAGCCCTCGCCCGGCGCCGCGCGCAGCTGGCGCCCGACGTAGTCGTAGGCGAGCCGCTCGGGCAGGATCTTCGCCATCCGACGCCGCATGAAGGCCCGGGCGCCCATGTTGCGCGGCTCCTCCTGAACCCACACCACCAGCTCGAGGTTCGGGTAACTCGCGATCAGCTCGCTCAGCTCGGCCTCCGGGAACGGATAGAGCAGTTCCACGCGCGCCACCGCGATGTTCTCCGCCGCCGCGCGATCCTCGTGCATCGCGATGTCGTAGTAGATCTTCCCCGAGCACAGGACGAGCTTCGTGACGGCCTCGCGCCCGGCGGGCAGCGCGGGATCGTCGATCACGCGCTGGAAGGAGCCAGTCGGCCAGGTCCGGGACGGTCGAGGTGGCCGCGGGCAGGCGCAAGAGCGACTTGGGCGTCATCACCACCAGCGGGCGCGGCTTCGAGACGAGCGCCTGGCGGCGCAGCAGATGGAAGTACTGGGCCGGCGTCGTGCAGTTGGCCACGCGGATGTTGCCCTCGGCCGCCATCTGCAGGAAGCGCTCGAGGCGCGCACTCGAATGCTCGGGCCCCGAGCCCTCGTAGCCGTGCGGCAGCAGCAGCGTCAGCCGCGAGGTCTGGCCCCACTTGGCGAGGCCTGAGGTGAGGAACTGGTCCAGGATCACCTGCGCGGAGTTGACGAAGTCGCCGAACTGGGCCTCCCACAGCACGAGCACGTCCGGCGCCTGGACGCTGTAGCCGTACTCGAATCCCATGCAGCCCTGCTCGGAGAGCGGGCTGTTGTGGAGCTCGAACGGCGCGTTGGCGTCGCGGAGCGTGCCGAGCGGGCACCATCTATCGCCGGTCTTCGCGTCATGCAGCACCGCGTGGCGCTGGCTGAAGGTGCCGCGCTCGGTGTCCTGGCCGGTCATGCGCACCGGCACGCCGAGCGCCAGCAGGGAGCCGACCGCGAGCGCCTCGGCGTGTGCCCAGTCGATCCGCCCGTCGGGCTCGAAGGCCTCGCGCCGGCGCTCCAGGAAGGGCTTCAGCTTGCGGTGCACCTCGAAGCCGTCGGGCACGCGCAGGAGCTGGTCGTTGAGCGAGCGAAGCGTGTCCTCGGCGACCGTGGTGCGGGGCTCGCGGCTCATCGTCCGGTCGAGCTCGTGCTGCCCGGTGTCCGGCGGCCCGCCCATCGAGCGCTTCAGCTCCTCGTGCGCCTCGCCCACCTTCGCGTAGGCCTCCTTGGCGATCTCGCCCGACTCTTCGGTGGTCACGACTCCTTCCCGGGCGAGCGCGCGGGCGTAGATCGCGCGCACGGGCGGGTGCTTGTTGATCCGCTCGTACATGGTCGGCTGCGTGTACGCCGGCTCGTCGGTCTCGTTGTGGCCGAAGCGGCGGTAGCCGATCAGGTCGATCAGCGCGTCGCGGCCCCAGGCCTGCCGGAAGGCGTGAGCGAGGCGCACCGCCGAGATGCAGGCCTCTACGTCGTCGGCGTTGACGTGGATGATCGGGACGTCGAAGCCCTTGGCCAGGTCCGAGGCGTAGCGCGTCGAACGGCTCTCGTCGGGATCGGTCGTGAAGCCGAGCTGGTTGTTGGCGATCACATGCAGGGTCCCGCCGGTGGAGTAGCCGCGCAGCGCCTGGAGGGTGAGCGTCTCGGCCACGATGCCCTGACCGGGAAAGGCCGCGTCGCCGTGGATCAGGACGGGCAGCACCGCGTTCGGGTCGTGCACCAGCTCGCGCGCCTTGCGGCTCGTCTGGTCGGCGCGCGCCCGGCCCTCGATCACCGGGTTGACGTACTCCAGGTGGCTCGGGTTGGGCGACAGCGTGACGGTCACGCTGCGACCGCTCCGCGTCCGGTGGGTGCCCGACGCGCCGTAGTGGTACTTCACGTCGCCGGTGCCGCCCTCCGGCGCGGCGGTGTCGGCGGACAGCGTCTGCTCGCCCTCGAACTCCACCAGGATGGACTCGTAGGGGCGCCCCACCGTATGGGCCAGCACGTTCAGCCGGCCGCGGTGGGCCATGCCGAGCACGACCTCGCGGGCGCCGCTCCCGGAGGCCAGCTCGATCGTCTCGTCGAGCATCGGGACGAGCGCGTCGAGGCCCTCGATCGAGAACTGCTTCTTGCCGAGGAACGCCTTGTGGAGGTAGGTCTCGAGCGCCTCGACCTGGGACAGGCGCTGCAGCAGCGCACGCTGCTGGTCGGGGTCGAGCTCTTTGCGGTAGGTGCCCGATTCGATCGCCTGGCGCAGCCAGATGCGCTGCTCGTGATCGGAGATGTGCTCGATCTCGTAGGCCATCGTGCCCGTGTAGGTCCGGCGCAGGCAGGGCAGCGCGTCTGCGAAGGACCTACCGGGGCACGCAACGCGCAGGACCGACGCGGGGATTCGGCGCATCAAGTCCTCGGTCAGGTTGACCGTCGCCGGGTCGAGCGCAGGGTCGCCCACCGGCTGGGAGCCGAGCGGGTCGAGGCGAGCGGCGAGGTGCCCGTGCATCCGGTGGGCCTTGACGATGCTGGTGGCCGCCTGCACCGCCTGGAGCAGCGCCTCGTCCGCCACCGCCGGGGCCGCCGGGATGGTGGCGGCGGGCACCGGCTCGGCCGCGGTCACGGCGGCGGCGCCGGCCTCGCCACGCACGACGCTGTCCACGCCGAGCGCTCCGAGCACGTCCTCGTAGAAGCCCTGCTCGCCCTGCAGCAGCTGGTCGATCTCCCGCAGGAACGCGCCGGACTCGGCGCCCTGGATTACGCGATGGTCGTAGGTCGAGGTCATCGTCATGACCTTCTGCACGCCGAGCTCCTTGAGCTGCTCGGGCTGGACCGCGTTAAGGCCGGGCGGGTAGCCGATCGCCCCGGTGGCAACGATGGTGCCCTGGCCGGGCATCAGGCGCGGCACGCTCGCCACGGTGCCGATGCCGCCGGGGTTGGTGAGCGTGATGTTGGCGCCCTGGTAGGCGTCCGGGGGCAGCGTGTTGTCGCGTGCGCCGGCGACCAGCTCGTCGTAGCGGGCCACGAACTCCGCGAATCCGAGCGCGCTCGCGCCCTTGACGACCGGCACGACCAGCGACCGGCTTCCGTCCTTGCGCTCCACGTCCACGGCGAGGCCGAGGCTGAGTGTGGAGGGGATCACGCGCTGAGGCTTGCCGTCGGTCTCGGTGAACGAGTGCCCCATGACGGGCATGTCGCGAGCTGCGCGGACGATCGCCCAGGCGATGATGTGCGTGAAGCTGATGCGCTTGCCGGCCGCCTTCAGGTCCTTGCGGCGGGCGTCGAGTACGTCCACCGGGGCGGTGCGGAAGCTCGTGGCGGTCGGAATGGAGCGGCTTTCGTCCATGAAGCGGGCGAGCATGGCCGCGGGGCCGCGAATGGGCTTGAGCTCGGCTTCGGAGGAGGGCGGGGCCGCGGCGCCGTCGCCGGTGCGGGTGGGCGCTCCGTTCCCCTCGATGGCCGCCAGCACGTCGTCCTTTGTGACCCGGCCGCGCGGGCCGCTTCCCGAGATCGAGCGGAGGTCGATGCCGTGGGCGTCCGCGATGCGCGCCGCCACCGGGGTGGCGTTCTCGGCGCCGTTGCCGGTCCCAGCGGGGGCGCGGTCGGACACGGGCTTCGCGTCGGTCGGCTCAGCCGACGGCCGCACCGGGCCGGCCGGCGCACCCGCCCCGGCTGCGATCCGGCAGAGCACGGCGCCGACGGCGATCGTCGAGTCCGGCTCGGCGAGGATCTCCGCCACCGTGCCCGCCACCGGAGCGGGCACCTCGGCGTCGACCTTGTCGGTGGAGATCTCGACCAAGACGTCGTCCACGGCGACCGTGTCGCCCGGATCGACGCGCCACTCGAGCACGGTGCCCTCGGCGACGGAGTCGCCCATCTCCGGAAAGACGACGTCGACGAGCTCGCCCTCGGCGGAGGCGAGTTCGTTCGGAGTCGGTCGTGGCGGCCTCGCGGGCGGGCTCGCTGGGCTCGCTCGGTGCCGGGGCTGCCCCGTTCCCGTCCACCTCGATCTCGCCCAGCGGGGCGCCCACCTGCACGGTGGAGTCGGGCTCGGCGAGGATCTTCGTCAGCGTCCCGGCGGCTGGCGCGGGCACCTCGGCGTCAACCTTGTCGGTCGAGACCTCCACGAGGGGCTCGTCCGCCGCCACGCGGTCGCCCACCTGCTTCAGCCACTCGAGGATCGTGCCCTCGGTGACCGACTCGCCCATCTGGGGCATCGTTATCTGCACGGTCGTCGCGCGAGTGGCCATCCCTTCGGTCAACCATACCCAGCCAGACGAAGGACGACATTGAGTGTTCGCGCCGAACCAGGCCAGTGCTCGGCGACCACCTCCGGTCCCGCCGATCGCACCACCCCGCGCAGCGCCACGGCGGCGACGGCGGCGTCGTCCAGATGGCCGATCACCGGGATGAAATCCGGGAGCAGGTCGATCGGCGAAACGAGGTAGGCGCCGAGCACGATCAGCTGAAGCCGCCGCGGCAGCGAAACGCGGCGGTCGCGGGCGAGCCGCAGGAAGAGGCTCCCCAGCTCGGGGACCACGCGAGCGAGCTCTTTGACGCGGGACACACCATCAGTTTGGCTATTCGTCGCGGCGAATGCAGAGGTGGCTTGAGGCGCCCACCGGTAGCGTGCCGCGCCATGGCCGAGCGGCGCCGCAAGTTCTGGGGCTGGGGCTACGAGCACGAGCAGCCGCCGGCGGCGGAGGTCGAGCAGGCGGGCCGCGGCGCGCGGGAGCATCTCGGCTTCGGGCCGGCGGAGGTGGAGCCGCCGCCTCGGCTGGTGGACATCCGGCTGCCGCCACCCCGCGTCGAGCCTCCCTCCTCGCTCGCCGCCGTTTGCAGCAGCGACACCTACGAGCGCGCCTCGCACGCCTACGGCAAGGCGTATCGCGACCTGGTACGCGCCTTCCGCGGGCGCTTCGACCATCCGCCCGACGTGGTCGCCCACCCGCGCGACGAGCGGGAGGTCGAGGAGCTGCTCGACTGGTGCGCCGATTCCGGGGCCGCCGCTATCCCGTTTGGCGGGGGCACCAGCGTGGTGGGCGGGGTGGAGCCGCGCGTGCCGCACGATGCGGTCGTGACGATCGACCTCAAGCGGATGAACCAGGTGCTCGAGGTGGACCCGGTGTCGCGTGCCGCGCGCATCCAGGCAGGGGCGACGGGACCCGAGCTCGAGGAGCAGCTGAGGCGCCACGGCATGACCCTGCGCCACTACCCGCAGTCGTTCGAGCTCTCCACGCTCGGAGGCTGGATCGCGACGCGCGCGGGCGGCCACTTCGCGACGCTCCACACCCACATCGACGACTTCGTCGAGTCCGTCCGTGCGATCACCCCCAGCGGCGCCTGGGAGAGCCGCCGCCTGCCCGGCTCCGGCGCGGGGCCGAGTCCGGACCGGCTCCTGATCGGCTCCGAGGGGATCCTGGGCGTGATCACCGAGGCCTGGGTGCGGGTTCAAGAGCCGCCGGCGTTCAAGGAGTCGGCGGCGGTGCTGTTCGATAGCTTCGCGCAGGGAGCCGAGGCGGCGCGCGGGCTCGCGCAGTCGCGGCTGTTCCCGTCGAACTGCCGGCTGCTCGACCCGGGCGAGGCGGCGCTCACGAACGCTGCTCCCGACGGCCGCGCGCTCCTCGTGCTCGGCTTCGAGGGCCCGCTCCCGGTGGGCGGTTCGATGACGCAGGCGCTGGAGCTCTGCCGCGATCACGGCGGCGACCCGCGTGAGCGGCGCGGCGAGTCCGAGGGCCGGTGGCGGGAGGCTTTCTTGAGCGCCCCCTACCTGCGCGACACGCTCGTGGCAGCCGGCGTGCTCGCAGAGACGTTCGAGAGCGCGGTCACGTGGGATCGGTTCGAGACCTTCGTGAGCGAGGTTCGGGAGCGAACCGAGGCCGCGCTGCCCGGCGAGGCGCAGGTGACCTGCCGGCTCACGCACGTCTACCCGGACGGCGCGGCGCCCTACTTCACCGTCCTTGCGCCGGCGCGGCGGGGCGCCGAGCTCGAGCAGTGGGACGAGGTGAAGGAGGCGGCGTCTGACGCGATCGCCGTCGCCGGCGGGACCATCACGCACCACCACGCCGTGGGCCGCGACCACCGGCCCTGGTACGACGGCCAGCGCCCCGGCCCGTTCGCCGAGGCGCTCCGCGCGGCCAAGGCCGCGGTCGACCCGGCGGGGATCCTCAACCCGGGCGTCCTGATCGACCCCGCCCGCGGGGGGTCAGACCCCTTGAGTCGCGGACACTCAGGGGGTCAGACCCCTTGAGTCGAGGGCACTCAGGGGGTCAGACCCCTCGTAGGCGCGAGCTCTCCCGGGCGGACCGCGTGCTGCCCGGCCTCTGGCGCCTGCGCCTCCCGCTGCCCTGGCCCGGCGTGCCTCATGTGAACGCCTTCGCGATCGCCGCGGTGGACGGCGTGGTGCTGGTGGACACCGGCCTGCACGAGCCGGGCGCCATGCTCCAACTCGAGAGGGCGCTCTACCAGGCGGGCCTCCGGATCGAGCACGTGCGCCTGCTCGTGTGCACCCACGCGCACTCGGACCACTACGGGCTCGCGGGGCCGATCATGGAGCGCTCGGGCTGCGAGCTGTGGATGCACCCGAACCACGAGCACATGACCAAGGCCGCGCGGGACCCGGACCGCGACTTCGAGCGCCGCCTCGAAGTGGCCCGCCAGAGCGGCGTGCCGGCCGCCGCGCTTGCCGAATACGAGTCCGCGCGGCGCGGCCGGGGCTGGGGCATCGCCGACGTCGTCCTGCCGGACCGCGACCTTGTGGCGGGCGTGGAGGTCGAGACCGATCTCGGCGTCTGGCGGGCCCACGAGACGCCGGGCCACGCGCCCTCACACGTCGTGCTGCACCAGCCGGAGCGCGGGCTCCTCCTGTCGGGGGACCACCTGCTCGGCCGCGTCTCGCTGTACTACGACTACGGCTATACGCCCGACCCTGCGGGCGAGTTCCTGGAGAGCCTCGACGTGGTCCACGGCCTCGATGTGCAACTCGTCCTGGCGGGCCACGGCCGGCCGGTGCGCGACGCGCGGGCGCTGACCGAGGCCAATCGCAGTGCGGTGGGAGCCAAGCTCGACCGGGTTCGCGCCGCCATCGCCGCCGCTCCGTGCACACCCTTCGACCTCGTCCCGGAGGTGATCGAGACGGAGCTGCCGCCAGCGATGATGGTCGGCTGGGGCCTGTCGGAGACCCTCACCTATCTGAACCACCTGGAGCGCCGTGGAGAGGCGGCGAGGGTGGACGGGTCAGAGCCCGAGCGGTGGGCGCCGGCGGGCTGAGCCCGCCGGCGCACTGTCGCTCAGTCGATGAGGCCGCCCAGAGCGCGGCGGAGCAGGTCCGTCCGCTGTACAGGCGACTCGAGCTGCTCGATGCCGAAGCCGAGCAGCAGGGTGTCCTCCGTGGAGGTACCGCCGATCACGTCGACCTTCTCGCCGATCTGCCAGTTGCCCGAGTTGGGCGGGCTGCCGGCCGGCGGGCCGCCGACGCTCCAGCTCGTCGCGCCCTCGAAACCGTCCTCCGATTCCACACCGTCGATCACGACGCGCGTGTCGTCGACGAACGCTCCCACGCCGCCCGTGCCCGGGTCGGTCACGTAGGTGATGGACAGCTCGACCTCCTGGGCGAGGTAATCGCTCAGGTCGAACGCCACCTCCTGCCAGCCGTCGGTGGTCCCGGTGAACGAGTTCCACCTCCCGCCGTTCGGCCCCGGCTGCGTGCAGTCGGCGCCGCCGAGGTAGTTCCTCAGGAACGGGTGCGAGTCGAACAGGAAGCCGTCGTCCGCGCATTCCGAGGGCGGGGTGGTCGAGGTTGCGACTTCCGATCCCGGCGCCGTGGGCAGCGTTGTCCAGTCGGCCTGCCCGGGCGTGCGGGCCTCCACGATCACGTGGTCGTAGCCCTCCTCGCTGCTAAGGAGCAGCTGGAACCCGAGCTCGGCGCTTTCGGCCTCGCTGAGGTCCACCGTCCTGGTCAGCCGCATGTACGACTCGTCCGCGTGCAGGGCCGCCGCGTAGCGGTTGCCCTCGACCGGCGGGAACGCGTAGTCCGCCGACCCCTCGCTTGCGAACTGCGGGAACTGCGCAGGCGGGAGCACGTTGCTGGTCGGCGTGAACACGCCCGCCTCGTTGACGGGGTTGCTCGGAGCGCCGGCGATGCGGCCCTGGAACCCGGTGATCGGGTCGGCGATGCCCGCGACGTCGGTGACGCCGCCAGTGCTGGTGCGCGCGAAGGCGCCCAGCCAGTACTGGCGGAAGTCGTCCGCCAGGATCAGGCAGTCCTCGAAGAACCCCTCGTTCGAGGTGATGAAGCAGTTGGACGTGTCATCCCCGTTCGCGGCGTAATACAGGCCGCCGATGACATCGCTGAACCCCGGGAGGCCTTGGTGCTGCACGGTCTCGCCCGCGTGGATCAGCTTGCCCCCGTCGTTGAGGTAGTCGCGGACGGCCATCGTGAGGTACTGCTGCCGCTCGGCCACGCCCATCTCCGGGAGGTTGACGCCGAGCCACGTCTCCGTGAGGACGTCGTGCGGGTCCCGCGTGACTCGGTTGTCGCCGACGTACCAGACCACGGCGTCGTAGTGAGACAGCACGCCGAGGTCGTGCGGCACGCCGTCGGCGTCGAGGTCCCACACGTCGGTGTCGTATCCGGCGGCGTCGATGGCCGCCACGTGCTCCTCGACGTACTTCGGCCCGTCCGTGGGAGCCGGGAGCGGATCGACGCCCTTGTAGTCCTCGTTCACCAGCACGAGCACGTCGGCGCCGGTGTCGTTCTCCACCGTGTAGGTGAAGCGCTCGCTCTCGACGTCGCGGTCGCGATCGTCGCCGTCGCGGCCACGGCTGTCGTCGTCATCGTCGTCGTCACCGCCGCGACGGTCCTCCTCGGCGGTGAACCAGACGGTCACTTCGTCGCCGTCGTCCGCGCCGCGCACGAGGCCGCGCAGTTCGGCGTAGTACTCGTCGTTCTCGTCTCCTCCGTAGCGCTCGCCGCTCTCCCACTCCGAGACGCGCGCGGTCTGCGTGCGGCCGTCGTTGACCCGGTACCGCAGGCGGACGTCGTCGAGCGCCCGTTTGGCCCATACGGCCACCGTCTGCGGGTCGCCGCGCGACACGGTGAATTTGTCGACGCGGAAGTCCTCGGCCTCGCGGCCCACGGCCGACTCGGGATCGTCCGGATCGTCGGCGGACTCCGCGACCGACAGCGCGAATGGGATGTTCTTCTCGAACTCGGCCTGCACGAGACCCTCGTCGTCCGGGAACTCGAACCCGCTGCCGCAGTCCGCGGCCACCCACTCGTCGTCGGGGACGGAGTTCGAGGCCGCCTCGCAGGTCGACATTTCGGGCGTGAAGCCGAGCGTGCCGTACCGCTCCGTCAGGTGCGTGTCGGTGTCGCCGTTCGTCGTGTAGAGCTCGGCCGAGACGTCGGGGTCGTATCCCTCGATCGCCGGCTCCCGATCGTCACCCGCCATCGCCTCGTAGATCACGTGATCGGGCGTGGGGGTCGCCACCTGCCAGCCGGTGCCGTAAAGCAGCAACTCGGCGGCCGAGTGGTAGTTGACGAGGAACTCGAATCCGATGCGCTTGGCGAAGCGATCGAGCGCCTGCGTCTCGGGCTCCGAGTTCGGCGAGGGGCCGCGATAGGTCTCGCTCGGTGTGCTCGGCGAGGAACCCTCGTTGTCGTAGCCCCACTTGTAGGCGTAGTTCCGGTTCAGGTCGACGCCGTCGCCCGGGGTGATGTTCCCGTCGCCGTTGTTGTCGCGCAGGTTCTTGCGCCACAGCCGCTGGCCGGGCTGGAAGGAGAAGTCGTAGCCGTCCGGGTTCGCCACCGGCACCAACCACAGCTCCCGCTCCTCCACCAACCGACGGATCTGCGTGTCTCCGCTCTCGTAGCCGTCGAGGTACTGGTGCATGAGCCGGCGGATCATCTCCGGCGTGATCCACTCGCGCGCGTGCTGTGCGCCGAGGTACAGCACGGCCGGCTTCTTGCCGTCGCGGACGCGATCCGCGTCTTCGCTCACCTTGAGCGCGATGATCTCCTGCCCGTTGACCGTTTCGCCGACGGTCACGAGCTTGGTGATCCGGCGGTTGGCGGCCGCGGCCTGCTCGAACTCCTCCTTGAGTCCGCCGGCACCGGCGTAGCGCCGAAAGACCCCGTCGCCGGCGGCGGCCTGCAGCGTCGCGCGCTGGGCCGCGGTCCGGCCGTCGATCCGCTTGAGCGTCAGGTCTACGCCGTCGCGACGAAGCGAGGCGGCCTGTGCCCCGCTCAGGATGGCCTCGACCCTGACCTGGCCGGCCTTCCCCGAGCGTGCGGGCGTGAGCTCCAGCTCATTGCGGTCGACGCCGAGGTCGACGATCTCGGCCACCTCGTCGGCCGGCACCGTGCCGGTGTAGACGTCGAGCTTGTCGCCTGCGCTGTTCTGCGCGCCGGCGGTGAATCCCGTCGCCAGCAGCACGGCAAGCATCGAAGCGGTCGCAAGGGATGCGACCAAAAAGCGCTTCACGGTACCCCCAAAAAGTCGTGAACGGCGGCGAGGGTAGCCGCTCAGACCCGAGCTGTCGCCCGCGTCCAGGGGTGCGCCGCGCGCAGCGCCGCCAGGATGGCGCGTGTTGCAGGCGAGCGGTTGAGCGTGTAAAAGTGGATCCCGGGCGCGCCTCGCGCCAGGAGATCGGAGCATTGGAGGGTCGCATAGGCGACCCCGAGCTCGGCAACCGCTTCCGGGTCGTCGGCGCGCCCGTTTAGCTCGCGCTCGAGTTCCTCCGGGATCGTGGCGCCGCACATCTCCGTGAAGCGCTTGATCTGGCCGTAATTGGTGATCGGCATGATCCCCGGGACGATCGGGACGTTGATCCCAGCCGCGCGCGCCTCCTCGACGAAGCCGAAGAAGAGCTCGTTGTCGAAGAACAGCTGCGTGATCAGGAAGCCGGCGCCGGCCTCCTGCTTCGCGCGCGCGTAGGTCAGGTCGCTCTCGCGGTCGGGCGCGTCAGGATGGATCTCCGGGAAGCAGGCGGCGCCCACACAGAAGTCGAAGCGGTCCCGGATCAGGCGGATCAGCTCGACCGAATAGTGGAGGCCGCCCGGATGCGGCCGCCATTCCGTCTCGCCGCGGGGCGGGTCGCCGCGCAGCGCCAGCACGTTGTCGACGCCGGCGGCATCAATCTCGCCAAGGATCTCCACCAGCCGCTCCGCCGGCTCGCCCACGCAGGAGAGGTGCGCCATCGCCTCGATGCCGAGGTCCTGCTTGATCCATCTCGTCAGCTCGACCGTGCTGCTGCGCGTGGTCCCGCCGGCCCCGTACGTCATAGACACGAAGTCGGGCGCGTCGTCCCGCAGCACCTCGAGCGTGCCCTCTAGCGTCTGATGGCCCTCGTCGGTCTTGGGCGGGAAGAACTCGAAGGAGAAGACCGGGCGTTGCTGGCCCAGCAGCTCGGCTATGCGCATGCGCAAACCTTAACACGATCATGTCAAGGTTGTGCGGATGGTACCTCTGTGCGCGAGCGCAGCACGTCCGGGCCATGTGGCGCCGGATCTCCGTCGCCCGGTTCGGCCGTGACCGCCAGGCGCCCGTACTTCGCCGGGTCGACCGCCGCGGCGAAGCGGACTAGCGAGCGGCCGTCCTCGTCGGGATGGAAGGTGCCCGCCGAGATGCGGTTCGGGTTCCTCGGCCGGTCACCCGGGCCGACGAACCACAGCTCGTAGTACTCGCCCTCGGGCAGCACCGGCAGGTCGTCGGTGCGGAACTCGATCACCCGCCCGATGCCGGTGGCCCGCACGCTGGCCGTGGCGGACCCGCCCCCGCCGGGGGCCCGCAGCGTGGTTTCGAGCTCGAGCTCGCCCGGCAGTCCGGGCCCGCGATCGAGCAGGGCGCCGCCCAATGCAGCGGCCACGAGCGCCGCCGCGAGGCCGCCAGCCAAGGCCAGCCGGCCCCGGCCGAACCACGAGCGCAGCCGAGGCCGCGTCGGCGGCGGGGCGACCGACTGTGGCCCGCGCCCGTCGAGCGAGGTGGCGGCCGCCGTCCGGACCGCGGCCAGCGTCCGTTCCTCGAGCTCCGGCGGGAGGGTCGCTCGTGGCGCGGCACTGGCCAGCAGACAGGCGACGTCGCGAAGCCCGTACCGCTCCTCGGCGCCAAGCCCCTCCAGCAGGCGGCCCTCGATGTGGCGCCCGTCAGGCAAGGATCCCCCTCTCCTCGAGCTCCAGCCGGAGCGCGCGAAGGCCGTAGAACGCGCGCGTCTTCACGGTCCCGACGGGAATCGAAAGGCGCCCGGCGATCTCGGCTTGGCCGAGGTCCTCGTCCACCATCAGCTCGAGCACCTCGCGGTGCTTGGGCGACAGCGCTTCTAGAGCGTCGCGCACGTCGAGCCGGAGCAGCAGGGCGTCGTAGGCCTCGCCATCGGGGATGGCCTCATCCGGATCGGCGGTCGCAAGCGGCCGCGACGCGGGCCGGCGGAGCAGGTCCACCGCCACCCGGCGCGCGATCGTGAATACGAAGGTGCGCACGCTGCCCCGTTCCGGATCGAAGCGCGCGGCGCTGCGCCATAGTCGCAGGAAGGTCTCCTGCACGAGCTCCTCCGCCATGCCACGATCCCCCAAGAGGCGGAGGCCCAGGCCGTACAGACGGGCCGAGTAGAGGCGGTACAGCTCAACGAGCGGCCGGCCATGGTCGCCCGTGGCTACCCGACCGAGGAGCTGCGTCTCCTCGGACGTGACGGCGGTTGTGATCGTCTCCGTGGGCATTCGAGCGGGGTCCTGCCGGTTCCTTTCGCAGGACCCCGCCGGATTGGTTCACCGTCCTCAGAAACCCGCACTCTCAGTGGGAGGCCCGAGCGGGTTCAGTCGTCTTCCGGAGGGAGGATCTCCAGCCCGGTGGCGTGCTCGGTGGA
Source organism: uncultured Thermoleophilaceae bacterium (assembly GCA_963733885.1). GTDB lineage: Bacteria > Actinomycetota > Thermoleophilia > Solirubrobacterales > Thermoleophilaceae > JACVRW01. The sequence continues at coordinate 196,439 of CAVTES010000005.1, forward strand.
GCCGCCGAGCTGGTACTGCACGTCGACCTGGTCGTCCTTCCCGTACGAGCCGAAAAGGCCGAGGAAGATCGCGGTCCAGCGACCCGCACCGAGCTTTTCCTTCTCGAGCGGCCGCGAGAAGTGGAGCTCCCCGTTCACGACCTTGTAGTCCTCGCCCTCCCGCTGCGGGATGCCGTTCACGAACACGCGGTAGGGAGGCTCGGCGCCGCGCGGAAGGGGGACCCGCCAGGCGGTCACGGCCGCAACGCGCGGCGCAGCGCGCTGTACGCGTCCTCGCCCTTCCTCTGCTCCACGAGGCGTCGGCGGACCCGCCCCGTGAACGCCTCGCTCGAGCCGTCGCCGCGCACGTCCACGCCTGCCCGCAGCCGCCCCGGCCCCCTCAGCTCGAGTCGCGCGACCACCTGGTGCGCGGGCTCGATCCGGCGGATTAACGTCCCGCCGACGGCCCGCGCGTCGGTTCCCCGCTCAAGCTCGCGGCCGTGCTCCTCCACGGCGCCGACCGCCGCCTCAAGCTCGGTGTAACGCTCGCGGGTCACCTTGGGACCTTGCCGTATGGTCAACGTGTACGGCATGAGCGGCAGCGTACTTTCCGTCAACGTCGCGGAGATCCGCGAGATCCCCCGCGGTGGCGAGATGGTCCGGACCGGGATCTGGAAGGTGCCGGTGGCGGGCCGCGTGGCGGTCCGAGGCGTGAACGTGGAGGGCGACCAGCAGGCCGACCGCTCGGTTCACGGCGGCCCCGACAAGGCGCTCTACGCGTATGCGCGCGAGGACACAGACTGGTGGGAGCGCGAGCTTCACCGGGAGCTGCCCCACGGCGTGTTCGGCGAGAACCTGACGCTTCGCGGGGTGGACGTGACAGGCGCGCTGATAGGCGAACGCTGGAGGATCGGCTCGGTGCTGCTCGAGGTGTCCGAGCCGCGCTTCCCGTGCTGGAAGCTGGGCGCCCGCTTCGGCGACCCGAGGATGCTGAAGCGCTTCGCCGCGGCGCGTCGGCCCGGCGCCTACCTGCGCATCGCCGAGGAGGGCGAGCTGGCGGCAGGCGACGCCGTGGAGGTGGTGGAGCGGCCCGCCCACGACCTGACGATCGTTGCCTTCGCCAACGCTTACCTCGAGGATCGCGCCGCGCTCCCTCGCCTGCTGGAGGTGCCCGCGGTATCGGAGGCGTGGCGGGACTGGGTGCGCGAGCTAGCGGCCTAGCCGCCGATTGCGGACATCGTCCGCGGGGGCTGGCGGAAGCCCGGCTCGCCCACGTGGTGCTTCAGCTCCTTGCGCCACACCGCGTCGCGGATCACGGCCTCGATCTCCGTGTCGCTCGCGTCGCTTCGCAGGGGCTCGCGCAGGTCCGTCTCGTGGAGCGAGAAGAGGCAGGTGCGCAGCTTGCCGTCGGCGGTCAGCCTGATCCGGTTGCAGTCCGCACAGAACGGCTCCGAGACCGGGTTGATGAAGCCGATCTCGCCCCGCCCGTCGGCGAAGCGGTACACGCGCGCCGTGGCGTGCGGCTCACGCGGCGCCTCCTCGAGCGGGTGGATGCGGTGGATGATCTCACGCAGCTCGTTGCCGGTCAGGACCTGGTCGGGGCTCCAGGCGTGATCGCCGTCCAGCGGCATGAACTCGATGAAGCGCACTTGAAAGCTCGTGGAGCGCGCAAACTCGGCGAACGGGAGCGCCTCCTCCTCGGTGAAGCCCCGCATGGCGACCGCGTTGACCTTGATCGGCCGCACCCGCTCGTGCCTTGCGATCGCCTCGAGCCCGCGCAATACCTGGGGCAGCGAGTCGCGCCGGGTGATCTGGAAGAAGCGGTCGCGCTGGAGCGAGTCGATCGACACGTTCACGCGCGTGATGCCGGCCTCGACCAGGGCGTCGGCCTGCCGCTCGAGTAGGTACGCGTTCGTGGTGAGCGAGAGGTCCTCGATCCCCGCCACGGCGGCGAGCATCGCCACCAGGCGCGGGAACTCGCGCCGCACCAGCGGCTCGCCCCCCGTGAGGCGCAGGTCGGTCACGCCCATGCCGGCCATGACGCGCACGAGCCGCTCGATCTCCTCGAAGCTGAGGATCTCCCCGCGCTCGAGCCACGGGAGCCCTTCGGCGGGCATGCAGTACTGGCAGCGGAAGTTGCAGCGGTCCGTGACCGACACGCGCAGATCTGTGATCTCCCGGCCGTGGCCGTCGACGAGGGGCTTGCGGGGCACGGGTCGTAGGGTACCCGCAGTGGAAGTTCCGACTACCGAGATCCGCGTCCCCACGCGCGGCAACCGACGGCTCGCGGCGCTGCTGGCCGCGGCCAACGCCGACCGCCGCCTGCACGCCTGGTGGTACATGCAGCAGGTCAACGCCGACCGGCGCGACATGTCGGACCACTCCTGGGTGCACATCCAGATCGTGGTGAACATCGCGCTGCGCCTGTTCCGCCTCTTGAGTCGCTCCGGCGTGGAGTCGGCGATGGTCTCCGAGCACGGGATGACCCCCCGCGACGCCGAGGTGGTGCTCGCCGCCGCATGCCTGTTCCACGACACCGGCATGTCGATCCACCGGACGGACCACGAGCAGTACTCCCTCTTTCTTGCCGCCGACCGTCTGCCGCAACTGCTCGAGTCGTCCTACGAGGAGCCGGAGCTGACCGTGGTGGTCTCCGAGGCCCTGCACGCGGTGATCGGCCACCGCCGGCGCGGCGGCGAGCCGATCACCGTGGAGGCCGGCATCGTGCGCGTGGCGGACGCGCTCGACATGGCGAGCGGCCGCTCCCGCATCCCCTTCGAGACGCGCCGGCCGAACATCCACTCGATCTCGGCGGCCGCCATCGACGGGGTCACGATCGAGCCCGGCGAGGAGCGAGCCGTGCGCATCGAGATCGAGATGAACAACTCGAGCGGCCTGTTCCAGGTCGACGAGCTGCTGGCGACCAAGCTGCGCGGCTCGGGCATCGAGGAGCACATCGAGGTGGTGGCCGAGATCGATGCCGAGCACGAGAAGCGGCTGGTGCCGGTCTTTAGGATCTGATGTAGTCCGTTTCCGGAATGCCCGTGGCGGGGAGAACCCCACCGAATGGGGGACGACGGGCGCTACCTGGTCGAACTCGACCAGGTGAACAAGAGTTTCGGCGACAACGTCGTCCTCGACGGCGTGACCCTGACCGTCGAGCGTGGCTCCGCGATCGTGATCGCGGGCCCGTCCGGGTCCGGCAAGTCGACGATGCTCCGCTGCATCAACGGCCTGGAGCCGGTCGACTCCGGCGAGGTCCGCTTCGACGGAACGCCCGTGGACTACTCGGGCAAGGCGCTCAGCCGCCTGCGCGCGGAGATCGGGATGGTCTTCCAGCAGTTCAACCTCTTCCCGCACATGACCGTGCTGGACAACGTCGTCCTCGGCCCGGTCAAGGCGAGGGGCATGAGGCGCGAGGAGGCCAAAGCCCGGGCGCGTGGGTTGCTCGAGCGGGTCGGGATCCCCGAAAAGGCGGGCGAATATCCGGCGGATCTGTCCGGCGGCCAGCAGCAGCGGGTTGCGATCGCCCGCGCGCTTGCGATGGAGCCGAAGCTGATGCTGTTCGACGAGCCGACGTCGGCGCTCGATCCGGAGATGATCCGAGAGGTCCTCGACGTCATGCGCCAGCTGGCTCGGGAAGGCATGACCATGCTGGTCGTAACCCACGAGATGGGGTTCGCGCGCGAGGTCTGCGACCGGATCGTCTTCATCGACGCCGGCGAGATCGTGGAGGAGGGGCCGCCCGACGAGTTCTTCTCGGCGGCGCGGAGCCCGAGGGCGAAGGAGTTTGTGGACAAGATCATCCACCACTGAGGAGGGGTTTCGGATGAGCACAAAGCTGTGGCGGACGCTCCTGGCTTTGGCACTCGCGGCGGCTGCGCTGGCCGTGGCTGCCTGCGGCGACGACGACGATGACGACGACGGCGGCGGAGGCGGTGGCGGCGATCAGGCCGCCGACGTGGAGCAGTTCCCCGCCGACACCACGATGGGGAAGATCCAGGAGCGCGGCGAGATCAGGATCGGCGTGAAGTACGACGTGCCGCCGTTCGGGCTCCTAAACCCGCAGACCGACGAGGTCGAGGGGTTCGACGTCGAGATGGGCCGGATCGTGGCCGAGGAGCTCGGTGTGGAGCCGGCGTTCGTGGAGGCGATCTCCGACAACCGCATCCCGTTCCTGCAGCAGGGCGAGGTGGACCTGATCCTCTCGACGATGACCATCAACCAGGAGCGCGACCTGGAGATCGAGTTCTCCGAGCCGTACTACATCGCGCACGGCCGCATCCTGGTGCCGGGCGACTCGGACATCAAGGGCATCGAGGACCTGGGCGGCAAGCGGGTCTGCACGGCGCTCGGCTCGACCTACGAGGAGACGATCCGCGAGCAGGCACCGGAGGCCGACCTGCAGCTGGTGGACACATACTCGGAGTGCCTCGAGCTGCTCCAGAACGGCGCGATCGACGCGGAATCCACGGACGACGTGATCCTGACCGGGCAGATCATCCAGGACGACACGCTCAAGATGGTCGGCGACGAGCTCACGACCGAGCCGTACGGCGCCGGCATCAAGGAGGGCGACAAGGAGTTCCAGAGGTTCGTGAGCGACGCGCTCGAGGCGGCGCAGGAGGATGGCCGCTGGGAGGACCTCTACCAGGAATGGATCGGCCAGTACATCGATCAGGACGCGCAGCCCCCGGACATGACGCTCCAGGAGGCGCTCGAGCTGGGTGGGTGAGCTCTGGCAGGTCCTCACGGACCACTTCCCCGAGCTCAGCTCGGGCTTCTGGGTGACGGTCCGCCTCGTCGCGTTCTCCTTCGTGATCGCGATGGTCGTCGGCACAGCGGTCGCGGCGCTGCGGATCGCACCCGTGAAGCCGCTCAACTGGGTGGGCGGCGTGTTCGTGGAGGTGTTCCGCAACACGCCGCTCCTCGTCCTGCTGGTCATCGCCTTCGCCGGCCTGCGGCGCGCCGGCTTGGCGCTCGACGCCTGGGTGGCCGCCACGGCGTGCCTCGGCCTGTACACGTCCGCCTACGTGGCCGAGGCGCTCCGTTCAGGCGTGTTCGCGGTGAGCAGGGGGCAGATCGACGCGTCGCTGTCGCTCGGCCTCGACTACCCGCGCACCATGCGCTACGTCATCCTGCCGCAGGCGTTCCGGACGGTCATCCCGCACCTGGGCAGCCTCACGATCGCGATGATCAAGAACTCGGCGATCGTCGGCGTGTCGCTGCTCGCGCTGCCCGACCTGCTGCACCAGGCGCGGCTGGTCAACTCGCGCACGTTCGCGACCCACGAGTCCTTCTTCTGGGCGGCGGTCGGCTACCTCATCCTGACTCTGCTCGCGACCGTGGCCGTGCGCAAGCTGGAGACCCGCTACGCGATCCACCGCTGACGCATGGGCTACCTGTTCGACCCCGCCAACTGGGAATGGCTGACGACCGACAACAACCTGCGCTTCCTGCTCGAGGGCTTCCTCGTGAACCTCGAGATCGCGGCGATCGCGATCGTGCTCTCGCTCATCTTCGGGCTGCTGCTGGCGCTGACACGCCTGTCACCGCTGCGGCCGCTCAGCTTCGTCGCGGGTCTCTGGGTGGACGTCTGGCGCAACCTGCCGCTGATCTTCATCATCCTCTATCTCGCGCTGGCACTGCCGGCGCCGTGGAAGGAGTTCTACGAGTCGAACGTGCCGGGGTTCTTCCCTGAGGCGCTCCAGTCCGGGCGCGTGTTCGCGGGCATCCTCGGACTTGTGCTCTACAACTCGGCGGTCATCGCCGAGATCATGCGGGCCGGGATCCTGTCGCTCGACCGCGGCCAGGGGGAGGCCGCGGCGTCGGTCGGCCTCACGTACCCGCAGCAGCTCCGCTACGTGATCCTGCCGCAGGGGCTCCGCCGGATGGTGCCGGCGACGGTGTCGCAGCTGATCACCCTGAACAAGGACACCACCCTGGTCAGCATCATCGCGATCCAGGAGGTGATGCGGCACGGACGCATCCTGTCGAGCGGGTTCGGGGTCTTCACCGGGTCCGCTGTGCAGGCGCCGCTGCTCCAGGTGTTCATCTTCATCGGCGCGCTGTTCGTGCTGGTGAACTACGCGCTGTCGCGGCTCTCGCGCCGCCTGGAGATCCGTGAGCGAAAGCGGACCGGCGGCACGGCCGGGCCGGTGGTGGGCCTCGAGGACCAGACGGCGCTGGCGGCCGAGGCCTCGTGACGAGGCTTCGGCCGCCGAGCGCTGCGTCTGGGAACCGCCTTACGGCGTGATCTTCACCAGCGTGCCGCCGGCCCCCCTGAAGGGGCTGTTCTGCGGCGTCCGCCGCGGAAGGACGCTGAAGTTCGACACGTAGACCGCGCCGGTCGAGTCGACCGCCGCGCCGGTGGGCGCCTTCAGCTTCTTGCCGCCGGCGAGGACCGAGCGGGTGCCGTCCGGCGCGACTCGCACGAGCCTGCCCTTCAGCTTCTCGAAATTGAGCGCGAACTCCGTCACGAACAGGCTCCCGTCGGGGCCGAAGGCCACGCCGCTGATCGTCGTGAAGCCGGAGCGATACACCGTCGCGGTGCCGCCCTCGGCCGGGACGCGCCACACGCGTGCCTTGCCCTTGCCCGACGACTCGGCGAGCTCGCCGACGTAGTAGGCGCCGTCGGGTCCGAGCGCAATCGAGCTCGGCACGGCCTGCCGCTTGCCGTTCTTGCGGTTCGGGATGAGCGACAGCAGGCTGACCTTGCCGTCCTCGACCTCGAGCACGGCATTGGCGCCGGCATCGACCACGATCTGGTGGTTCGCCGACAGCGCGAGCACCGCGTACGGGTTCGAGTTCTTGTCGCCCTTGATGCCGTCGAGGTTCCGGTTGTGCTCCAGCTTGTCGACGCGAGCGACTGCGGAGAACGCTCCGCCGCCCACGCTGAAGAGGCGGCCGACCTTGCTCTTCACCGCACCCGGCAGTCCCTTGAGCTGGCTGGGCATGGCCGAGCCGGTCACGCCGAAGATCGAGCCGTCGGGCGCCACCGAGACGCCGTGGAGGCCCGCGGCGAACGGACCGCCCCGACCGGCGAGGGAGATCATCCCGCGGGCGACCGTGCTCTTGCTGCCGTCGGGAGCCACGCGAACGATGCGGCCGGTGGTGCCGAGGCACATCGCCTCCTCGCCCTCGCCCTGGCACTGACGACCGCCGCGGCCGGTGTTGGCCACGTAGACGGAGCCGTCGGCCGCGACGGCGACGCTGCGCGGGTTGTCGAGGCCGGTGGCGACGGTCTCGACCGTCGCGGCGTGTGCTGCCGGGACGGCAGCGGCTGAAATGGCCGCGACGGCAGCAACCGACGCGACCCGCTTACTGAACGAGTCCAATTTGATCCCTTTCGTGACGGACCCCACAAACTGGGGGTCGAAATCTCTAAGGAATAACTCGGTAAGAACTCAGTTCTTCTTGAGGCTCAGCCTTTTGCGGGGTCGATCAGATTTGTCTCGGCCACCGGCTTGTCGGTGAGTTTCTCGCGCTCGCCGATCGGCACATAGTCGCGCTCGCGCTCCCCTGTGTAGATCTGGCGCGGCCGCGCAATCTTCGTCTCGCTGTCCTCCTGCATCTCGCGCCACTGCGCGACCCAGCCCGACGTGCGTGGGATGGCGAACATCACCGTGAACATGTCGGGCGGCAGGTTGAGTGCCTCGTAGATCAGGCCCGAGTAGAAGTCGACGTTCGGGTAGAGCTTGCGGTCGACGAAGAAGTCGTCGTCGAGGGCGCGCTTCTCGAGCTCCACGGCGATGTCGAGCTTCGGGTTACGGCCGGTCACCTCGAACACCGCGTCCACGTGCTCTTTGATGATCCGCGCGCGCGGGTCGTAGTTCTTGTAGACCCGGTGCCCGAAGCCCATCAGCTTCTCCTCCCGCTTCTTCACGCCCTCGAGGAAGTCCGGGATGTTGTCCGTGGTCTCGATCCGGTCGAGCATGCGCAGCACCGCCTCGTTGGCGCCGCCGTGCAGCGGCCCGTACAGCGCGGCCACGCCGGCCGCCACCGCCGAGTAGGGATCCACCTGGGAGGAGCCCACGCCGCGCACCGCGTTGGTGGAGCAGTTCTGCTCGTGGTCGGCGTGCAGGATCCAGAGCACGTCGAGGGCACGCTCGAGCCGCGGATCGGGCTCGTACTTGGCCTCGGTCATCTTGAACATCATCGAGAGGAAGTTGCCCGGATAGGTGAGGTCGTTGTCCGGATAGACGTAGGGCAGCCCGAGGTTGTGGCGGTACGCGAACGCCGCCAGCGTCGGGACCTTCGCGATCAGGCGCACGGCCGCCATGTGCTGCTCGAGATCGTCGTCGATGTTCTTGGCGTCCGGGTAGAAGGTGGAGAGCGCCCCGACGGTGGCCAGCAGCATCCCCATCGGGTGGGCGTCGTAGCGGAAGCCCTCGACGAACTTCTTGATGTTCTCGTGGACGAAGGTGTGGTGGGTGATCTCGAACACCCACTCGTCGAGCTGCTCCTGCGTGGGCAGCTCGCCGTAGATGAGCAGGTAGGCGACCTCGAGATAGGTCGACCGCTCGCAGAGCTGCTCGATCGGGTACCCGCGGTACTCGAGGATCCCCGCCTCGCCGTCGATGAAGCAGACCGAGCTGCGGCACGAAGCCGTGTTCGTGAAGGCCGGGTCGTAGGTCATGAGGCCGAAGTCGTCCTCCGAGACCTTGATCTGGCGGAAGTCCATCGCCTTCACCGTGCCGTCCGAGATGTCGACCTCGTAGCTCTCGCCGGTGCGGTTGTCCGTGACACTCAGCGTGTCCTGAGCGGTGGCTACGGCCCCGCCGTCCTCCCGCTCTGTCCGTTCCTCGGCCATGTCTCTCCTAGTCGTCCTCGGCTCTCGTTACCCGGATTGTGACGGAAGGCGAGCAGCTTGGCCGCGGCGGGTTGGGCGCCGGATCGAGTGTGGGCCCTCAGAGTCACGCATATGGCGCCTTTGGCAGCCCACACTCGCGAAAAGGGCGCTTCGAACCCACACCCTTGATTGCTGCCGTTCGGACCCGGCCGAAAAACGAAGGGCACGCAGGAGCGGAGCACTAGTCCTGCGCGCCGCGCCGCCGCGGCTCGCGCCCCGGCGGGTGCTTCGGCGGCGGGCGGCTCGGGGCGCGGGGCACCGGGTGCGTCTGCGGGCGGCCGGCCTCGATCTCGATCGGCTCCCCGTGGTGGAGCAGCTCGAGCGGCTCCCCCTTGCCGAGCAGCTCGTAACGCGCCTCTTCCTGCGTCACCTCCACACGCACGCAGCGGCCGCGGAAGGCGACCCGGAAGGCCATCCGGGTCAGCCGGGACGGCAGGCGCGGCGCGAACGAGAGCTTCTCCCCGTAGTCGCGCATCCCGCCGAAGCCTGCCACGGCGACGAGCCAGGTTGCGCCGAGAGAGGCGATGTGCATGCCGTCGCGCGTGTTCCCAGCGAGGTCGCGCAGGTCGATCAGCGCCGCCTCGCCGAAGTAGTCGTACGCCAGCTCGAGGTGCCCGACCTCGGCCGCTACGATCGCCTGCGTCGAGGCCGACAAAGAGGAGTCGCGCACCGTGATCGCCTCGTAGTAGTTGAAGTCGCGCGCCTTCTGCTCGTCGTCGAAGCGGTCGCCGCACAGATACAGCGCCAGCACGAGGTCGGCCTGCTTGACGACCTGCGAGCGGTAGAGCTCGTAGTAGGGGAAGTGCAGGAGCAGGGGGTACTGGTCCGGCCGCGTGGCCTCGAAGTCCCAGTGCCGGCGGTGCGTGAAGCCCTCGCACTGCTGGTGGACCCCGAGCTCCTCGTCGAAGGGCACCGACATCCGGGCCGCGGCATCGCGCCAGCTCGCCATCTCCTCCTCGTCCACCTCCAGCGCGGCCGCCTGGTCCGGGTTGCGCGCGCACACCTCGGCCGCCTCGTTGAGGTTCCGGGCGGCCATGAGGTTCGTGTAGACGTTGTTGTCCGTGATCGCGGTGTACTCGTCCGGGCCCGTGACCCCGTCGATGCGGAACGTCCCGTGCGCGTCGTGGTGGCCCAGCGAGCGCCACAGCCGCGCGGTCTCCACGAGCAGCTCGAGCCCCACCTCGCGCTCGAAGTTCTCGTCGCCGGTGGCCCACGCGTAGCGACGGGCGGCGTCGGCCACCGCCGCGTTCACGTGGAAGGCGGCCGTGCCCGCCGGCCAGTAGCCCGAGCACTCCTGGCCGCGGATCGTGCGCCACGGGAAGGCCGCCCCGGCGCGGTTGATCACCCGGGCCCGCTCGCGGGCCAGGTCGAGCACCGACTGGCGCCAGCGCAGCGCGTCGCCGGCCGCATCGGGCGCCGTGTACGTGAGCGCCGGCAGCACGAACGTCTCCATGTCCCAGAACGTGTGCCCGTCGTATCCCGTGCCGGTCAGGCCCTTGGCGCCGATGGCGCGGCGCTCGGCGCGGGCCCCGGCCTGGAGCGTCTGGAACAGCGCCACGCGGACGGCCTGCTGCAGCGCGGCGTCCCCCTCCAGCTCCACGTCGGCGCGGCGCCAGAATCTGTCGAGGTAGGCGCGCTGGCCCTCGGCGAGCCCCTTCCAGCGGGCCCGCTTCGCCGAGGCGAGCGCGGCGTCCGCCTGGTCGCGAAGGGACGGCCGGGAGCGCTGGCTCGACCAGCCGTAGGCGAGGAACTTCTCAAGACGCACCACCTGCCCCGGCTGGAGCTCGGTCGTGATCGTGACCCGCGCGAGGTCATCCTCGCTCTCGGTCTCCGTCTCCGTCCCCTCGGGGCCATCGACCACGTGGTGCATGCCGGCGGCCATGCGCAGCTTGCTCGTCCTCGTGCTGTGGATGAGCCCGGCGCGCATCTCGCGGTGACCACCGTGCTGCTCCGCCACGAGCGGGCGTTTCAGCGCGGCTGCCGCGCGCGGGTCGTCCGACTGCGCCGGCACCGGCTCGTTCGCCACCAGCTCGGACTGGAGCACGATGCGGGCGGCGGAGTCCACCGGCTCGACCTCGTAGGCGATCGCCGCCACCGAGCGGTGCACGAACGACACCAGCCGCGTGGAGCGAATGTGGATCTCGCGGCCGGTGGGCGAGCGCCAGTGCACCTCCCGGCGGAGCACGCCGTCGCGCAGGTCCAGCACGCGCTCGTGGCGCAGCAGGTCGCCGTAGCGGATGTCGAACGGCTCGTCGTCCACGAGCAGGCGGATCACCTTGCCGTTGGTCACGTTCACCAGCGTCTGCCCGGCGTCTGGCAGGCCGTATGCAGTCTCGGCGTAGGGCAGCGGGCGCACCTCGTAGAAGGCGTTCAGATAGGTCCCGGGCACGTCGAAGGGCTCGCCCTCGTCGAGGTTGCCGCGCAGGCCGATGTGGCCGTTCGACAGGGCGAAGACGGACTCGCTTTGCCCGAGGTGGTCGATCCGCAGCTCCCGCTCGCGGACGGCCCAGGGCTCGACGTCGTACAGCTCGTCGCTCAACGCTCGATCAGCTCGCTCAGGTCGTCCACCACGATGTCCGCCCCGTGTTCGGCGAGGGCGTCCCTCTGCCCGGTTCGGTCTACGCCCACCACCCAGCCGAATCCGCCGGCGCGGCCCGCCTCGACGCCGGCGAGGGCGTCCTCGAACACCACCGCTTGGGCGGGCTCGGCGCCGAGACCACGCGCGCCCGCGATGAAGGTGTCGGGCGCAGGCTTGCCCGGCAGCCCCTCGCGCTGGGCGACGAGGCCATCCACCACCGCCTCGAACAGGTCCTCGATGCCCACGGACTTGAGCACCTCGCGCGTGTTCGCGCTCGAGGAGACCACGGCACGCCGCAGCCCCTCGCGCTCCGCCTCCCTTACGAAGTCGAGCGAGCCCTCGTAGACCTCCACCCCGCGCTCGCGGATCAGCTTGAGCACCAGCTCGTTCTTGCGGTCGCCGAGGCGGCGGACGCGCTCGTCGTCCTGCTCGATGCCGCGCGCTGCGAGAAAGGTGCGGACGCCGTCGAGGCGCGGGCGGCCGTCCACGTAGCGGTCGTAGTCGCTCGGGGTGAACTCCTCGAACGGCTCGCCGGTCTGCTCGGAGCGCTCGCGCAGGAAGTCGTCGAACATCTCCTTCCACGCCGCGGCGTGGAGCTTGGCGGTCTGGGTGATCACGCCGTCGAGGTCGAACAGGCAGGTCGTGATCCCCACCGGCAGCTTGAGCATTGGCGCAATCTACGCCACCGGCCCGGGTTCCGTGCGGAATCGCACGTCTCGCTGTGGCGTGACCGACCACTCGCCGTCGCGCCACCGAATGCGGGTGCCGTCGGCCATGCGCGCGCCCGTCCGGCCCAGGGTGGGCACGCCGTAGATCGTGGCTTCGAGGGGGCGCTCGCGCTCCTGGGTGTCGCCGAGCCCCGCCTCCACGTGCTCGGCCGGGTAGGTCACGACGATCGAGCCGGCCCGGACGTAGACGGGGATGCGGTCCATCGGGGCCGGCGCGAGCACCTCACCGCCGCCCCGGTACCGCTCGCCGGTCCAGAAATCGATCCAGTCGCCGCGCGGCAGCGAGACGTCGCGCTCGCGGGCGCCGAGCTCGAGCACCGGCGCAACCCATAGGGCGGGCCCGTAGCCGTACTGGTCGCTCAGCGTCCAGGCGCGCTCGTCGGCGGGGTCCGATAGGAGCAGCGGGCGCACCACCGGTAGGCCGGTGCGCGCGGCGGTGGCCGCCGCCGCCCGCACGTAGGGAACGAGCCGCTCGTGCAGCAGCACCGCCTCGCGGTATATCGAGAGCGCCTCGGCGTCGTAGGTCCAGGCATCCTGCGGGAAGCGGCCGTGGGCCTGCATCAGCGGGGTGAAGCAGCCGAACCAGGCCCACCGCATGAGCAGCTCGCGCGGGCAGCGGTCCACGAGCCGCTCGCCGAGATAGCCGCCGACGTCATGCGACCAGTTCGAGAAGCCGCTCGCCGCCGCGGTGAGCGTGGCAGTCACGAGCGCCCGGACGGACCAGAAGTCGGAGGCCTGGTCCCCGCCCCAGGTCATCCCGAGCGCCTGCTGGCCGGTCCAGCCCGAGCGGCCGAAGAGCACCCCGGCGCCCGGATGGACCTCGTCGAGCGCGCGCTGCATCGAGCGGCGGTAGAGGAGGCCCTGGCCCCAGGCGGCCTCGGCGCCTGTGCGGCCGTCCGCGAAGCGGACCCCGGGCGGGAGGTAGTAGCCCTCGCCGTCGTCCGCCTTGATGCCTTCCACGCCGAGACGCAGCACGCGCTTCGCCTGCTCGCGCCACCACGCCTCCGCGGCGGTCGACCCGAGGTCGACGGGCGAGCCGGTGCCCATCCACCAGCGCGCCACGAATGGCTCGCCGTCCTCGTCCTTCACGAAGTGCCCGGCGCGGGCCGCCGGCGCGTAGTTCGGGGCCGGCTCGCGGTGGAGCCGCTCCGACTCCGCGTCGGGCGGGCGCTGGCCGTCGGCCGACTCGAGGTTCACCCACGGAGTGACCCAGACGACCGTGCGCACCCGGTCCGAGCGGAAGCGCCGCACCATGCCCTCGAAGTCGCCGAACTGGTGCGGGTTCGGCTCCCAGGTGTTGTATTGCGTCTCCCAGGGGGAGTCGATCACGATCGCGTCGAGGGGGAGGCGGTGGCGGCGGTAGCCGTCGAAGTCGTCCTCCAGGTCACGCTGGTGCTCGTAGACGTCGCGCGACTTCCAGTGCCCGTAGGCCCACTCGGGCAGGACCGCCGGGAGGCTGTGCGTGAGCCGCAGGAAGCGGCGCAGGCGGGCTGCGGGTGTGGCGTCGCTGAGAACGTGGAGGCGGAAGGGGCCGGCGGCGGTGCGGGTGGAGACCGAGATGCGGTGGGCGAGATCGAGCTCCACGCCGTCTCCCTCGCTCTCGATCCAGAGCGCGTAGCCGCGGCTGGCGAGCAGCCACGGCACCGGCGCGTAGTCGCCCTGGGGAATCCCGCCGACGTCGAGCATGTCGGGCGGGCAGTCGGGACCCGTGTAGCGGCGGTCGGCGCCGAGGCGGATCCGGCGCCCCGTCTGGTCGAGCTGCTCGCGATGGCGCGCGCCCAGGCCGGTGAAGTGCTCGCCGGGCCGGGCGGCCCAGTCGGCGCCGGCGCGGAACGAGGGCCGCCCGGCCGTGAACTCGAGGAGCAGCCGCTCGTCATGAAGCTCGGGGCGGAGCGAGCCAAGGTCGCCGCGCAGGCAGATCGAACTCGAGCCGCGCCGCCCGTCCTCGCGCACCTCTCCCAGCCGGCACTGCCGCTCGAGCTCCTCGGACGGGATCACCCCCTCGGTCAGCTGGATGAACTGGTCCCTCGATTCCCCCGCCGCCGTCCACAGGCCGAGCCCGCGTACGACAGGCTCGCCGCCACGCCGGATCTCGAGCGCGAAAGGGTCGAGGCCGACCCCGACCCACAGCCGGCCGCGCTCGAGGACGATCGATTCGACCACTCCCTCCTTCTTTCACGGCGCGGCCGACCGGCTGTTGCAATCCGGTAACACGAGGTTTCCGTACTCGTAACGAAGTGGGCCCATTTGCAGGCGAATCTCGGGTCATGACGATCGCCCGGGCCGATCTTCACTGCCACTCCTCCGCCTCGCAGATGTCGCGGCTCGGCGTACAGCGCGCCCTCGGGCTGCCCGAGTGCGCCACGCCGCCCAAGGAGGTCTACGAGCTCGCCAAGCGGCGGGGCATGGACTTCGTGACGATCACCGACCACGACACCATCACCGGTGTCCTGGAGATCGCCGAACGCCCCGACGTGTTCCTGTCCGAGGAGCTCACCGCCCGCTTTCGCGGCGAGCCCCAGGCGGTGCACGTGCTGTGCTGGGGCATCACGCGGGCCGACCACGAGTGGCTCCAGGCGCACGCCGGCGACGTGGAGGCCTGCGCCGAATACCTGCACGACAACTCGATCGCCTGCGCGCTGGCGCATCCGTTCTACACGGTCGCCGCCCCGCTCGAGGCGCGCCATCGCCGCCGCCTGACGCGGCTCTTCCCGGTCTGGGAGATCCGCAACGGCTCGCGCGCGCCAGAGCTCAACCTTCCCGCCGCCGTCTACATCGAGACCCACGGCGGGGCCGGGGTGGGCGGGTCGGACGATCACGCCGGGGTCGATGTCGGGCGTACCTGGACGGAGACGCCGCCTGCATCGACTCCGGAACAGCTGCTGCTGCACCTGCGCCGCGGCGAGGCGGTGGCCCGCGGGGAACAGGGCAGCGCCGCGAAATGGGCCCACGCGGCCATGGCGCTTGCCGTGCGCGCGCTGGCCGCGAACGGCCAGGCCGGCTGCGCCGCTTCCGAGTCCCGCGGCGCTCCGAGCCCGTACGCGGTCTTCAGCATGGTCGAGCGCGTGCTGAGCCAGGGCGACGCCCGCAGCGGCCCGCTCGCCGCCGACCTCGGCCCGGCCGACGCCCGCGCCCTGCTGCACGCATGGCTCGACTCGCTCGACCTCCGGATGTCGGGCACCGAGTTGCTCGCCTGGTTGCAGGACGACCGCTTCAGCCATGCGGCCCTGTTTCGCCAGGCGCGCCGCCGGCACGAGCACCGCCTGCGCGAGGCGGTCGACGCGATCGTTGGCACCGCGCAGGAGCTCGGCGCGCCCGGGCGCCCGCCGGAAGGCTCCCCGCCGGCGTCCCTCGCCGACCGCCTCCCGCCGCTCGCCACGGGCATCTTCTCCGCGTGCATCCCCGCGGTCCCCTACGCGGCCTCGGTGGCCTTCCTCGGGCGCGAGAAGGAAGCTCCTCGGGCGCGACGGCGAGCCCCGGCGGGTGGCGCTCGTGGCCGACGGCGTCGGGGGAATGCACGGCGTCACCCACACGCTCGAGGAGATCCGCGAGCGGGGCGTGCCCGGTTTCGAGGTCGAGGTGATCGGCACGGACCCGAACGTCGACCGCCGGCTGCCCGCGGTGGCCGAGGTCGAGATCCCCTTCTACGCCGGCCTGCGCGTGGGCGTCCCCAGCCTGCCGGCGACGGTCGAGGCGCTCGCCGAGGGCCGCTATGACCTGTTGCACCTCTGCTCCCCCGGCCCCGCCGGGGTCGCGGCCGCACTCATCGCCCGGACCATGGAGCTCCCGCTCGTTGGCTCCTACCACACCGAGCTCGGCGCCTACGCCGGGCTCCGCTCCGGCGATCTGCGGCTGCGGGCGGGCATGGACGCGGGCCTGGCCGCCTTCTATGGCCTGTGCTCAGTCGTGCTCTCGCCGAGCGACCCTGCTGACGAGTCGCTGCGTGCCCTGGGCGTGCCCTCCGCCCGGATCGCGCGCTGGGATCGCGGCGTGGACACCGCGCGCTTCGACCCGTCGCTGCGCGAGCCGCCCACCCGCCCGGGCGAGCTGACCGTCCTGTACGCCGGGCGCCTGAGCAAGGAGAAAGGGACGGACCTGCTCGCCGAGGCCTTCCTCCGCGCGTACGCCCGCAACTCGCGGCTGCGGCTGGTGCTCGCCGGCGGCGGCCCCGAGGAGCAGGTGCTGCGCGAGCGGCTGGGGGAGCGAGCGGATTTCCTCGGCTGGCTCGAGGGTGACGTCCTTCCCCGCGCTTACGCGAGCGCCGACCTGTTCCTCTTCGCGAGCAGCACCGACACCTTCGGCCAGGTCATCCTGGAGGCACAGGCGAGCGGGCTGCCGGTGGTAGCGGTGGCCGAGGGCGGCCCGCGCACCCTGATCGAGGACGGCCGCACCGGCCTCCTGCGCCCGGCGGACCCCGACGCGCTCGCGGCGGCGCTGTGCGAGCTTGCCGCCGCGCCGGCGCTGCGCGGCCGCCTGGCCGCCGCCGCCCTCGAGGCGGCGCGCCGACGCACGTGGGAGCGTGCGCTCGAGCGACTGGCCGAGGGCTATCGGCTGGCGCTCGGCGAGACGGGCCCGCGCGAACGGAGCCGCAAGGCGCCGGAGCGCACGCCGGGAGCGCCGCAGGCCGAGACCGCGGCCGTGGCCTGAGAGCCTGAGAGGCGTCCGCGGGTCAGCGCCGGCGCAGTCCGCCGAACAGGCGCTTCACGCTGCGGCCCATGGCGGGTCTGGACTCGGGCGGCGGCCCGAGCGCGGCGGCCTCGGCCGCGGGGATCGTGAGCGTCACCCCGAGCTCGGCCGTGCGAGCCACCTCTGGTGCGTCCACGAACCGGCGCACACCGTCGGGGGTCTCGAAGACAACCCCGTCCATGATGTGCTCGCGGTAGTTGTCGAGCACCTCCACCACCTTGCCGACCACCTGCTCGTCGGAGCCGTAGACCGGGGTGCCGCGCTGCACGGCGGAGTAGTGGACCGCGTGGCCGTCCTCGATCGGAGCCACGTCAGATGCCGCGGACGAGGCTCGCTTCCTCGCCGCCCTCCTCCTCCTCGGTGGCGGAGGTGTAGATCGCGGTTCCGATCGCCGCCACGCAGAGGAGGATCGAGATGAGCCCCACCGTCCTGGCCGCGCCGTCCGTGGACGGGAAGCTCTCGCGGGTGATGCCGAGGAACGAGACGACCAGCGCCCAGATCGCGAAGAGCACCCCGCACACGTGGAAGGCGTTCACGCGCGCCACCCTAGCGAATGCAACAAGCGGTTCACTCGGGCGTCACAGCCTGCCGCGCGCCAGGCGACAACCTGTCCCGAGACCCACACGATGGCTCCCCTGATCGACAACATCCGCCTGGCGATGAGGTCGCCGCGCGGCGGCCGGCCGGTCTGCCTCATGTGCGGGCGGGCCGTCTCCGAACGCGACGAGCAGATGCGCCTCCGAGGAGGTGCGGTCGTGCATCGGGCATGCGCCACCTACGAGATGCGCCGACGCCGCACGGGCGAGGCCCGCCTCGGCTACCCGCGCGCCGACCGCTAGTACACGCTAACGGTGCGGCACGCGCGGCCCGCGCTGCTGGGCGCGCACGCGGCCAGGCGATGGCGGTGCCGGATCGGCATGCGGCCCGCGCCGAGGCGGCTGCGGCGGCCGGATGCGTGGATGCGGGTCGCGCCGGCTCCCGCCACCGCCGTCCTCGCGATCCGCCTCGGCCACCGGCGGCTCGCGCAGGGCCCACCAGATGATCGCCAACAGGGCGGCGATCGGGATCTTCAGGATGATCATCAACCAGAAGACTGCCCAGAAGCCGGACATCCTTGGTCGATGGTACCCGGATCGCACCGCTCGAGGCAGCCCCGGAGCGGGAAGGAGGGTAACGCTCGTCCGTGGCGTCACCCTCATCCCTCGGGTGGAAGCCCTGCGCCTCGACCGCCTTGACGCTCGGTGGGTTATCTACCCGCCGGTCGGGGGAGCCACTCCTCCTCCGAGGCCTGCCTCCCGCGGCCGGTCGGAATTGGCGCAATCGGCACAGTTAATGGTGATTCCACGACCCCGCGCGGAATCACATCTAGCCCGCGGCGACGCCCTCGATCGAGGTCATCCGGCGGAACGCCTCGTAGCGCTCGTCGATCTCCTCGCGGGTTAGGCTCGCGGCGCGCTCGCATCCGAACTCCTCGACCCAGTAGGACGCAACCGCCGACCCGTAGGTCATCGCGCGGCGCAGGGTGGCGCTGTCCGTGGCGTCGCCCTGCGCGTCGAGATAGCCGAGCAGGCCCCCCGCGAACGAGTCGCCCGCGCCGGTGGGGTCGAGCACGGTCTCGAGCGGGTAAGCCGGCAGGGCGAAGAAACCGTCGTCCTCGGCGGTGAACAGGGCGGACCCGTACTCGCCCTGCTTCACGACCACCACTCGCGGGCCGAGCTCCATCAGCTGACGCACGCCCTTCAGCAGGGTGGGCTGCTCGGTCAGCTGACGCACCTCCTCGTCGTTCATCAGCAGCATGTCGACCTTCGAGATCGTTTGGAGGAGGGAGTCGCGCGTGTTTTCGATCCAGAAGTTCATCGAGTCGAGCGCGGCCAGCCTCGCGGCGCGGCACTCCTCCCGCACCTCGCGCTGGAGGTCGGGCTGGATGTTGGCCAGGAAGAGCGTGTCGGCCGCCTTGGAGGCCTCCGACAGCTTGGGCCGGAAGTCGCCGAACACGTTCAGCTGGGTGTCGAGGGTGTGCCGGACGCTCACGTTCCACTCGTACTCCCCGGCCCAGAAGAAGGTCTTGCCGCCCTCCACGTGCTCGACGTCGTCGGTGTTCACGCCGTGGGAGTGCAACACCTCGTACTCCGCCTCGCCGAAGTCGTCGCCCACGGGGCCGACCACGCGGACGTCGGTGAAATAGCTGGCCGCGAGCGAGAAATGCACGGCGGAACCGCCGAGCGCGCGCTCGCGCTCGCCGAACGGCGACCTGATCGCATCGAACGCGATCGATCCCACGACCACGAGGCTCATGCGGCCGCGGAGGCTAGTGGACCGATACCCTCCGCGCCGCGTGAGAGCGGTCCAGATCGAAGAGTTCGGCGGTCCCGAGGTCCTTCAGGTCGTCGATCTGCCGAAGCCCGAGCCGGGCGACGGCCAGGTGCTGATCGAGGTGTCCCGCGCGGGGATGAACTTCGCCGACACGCACCAGCGCGAGAACTCCTATCTGGCCCGTTTCGAGACCCCGCTCGTGCTGGGCGGCGAGGTGGCGGGGACGACGGAGGACGGGCGGCGTGTCGTCGCGATGGTGCGGAGTGGCGGCTACGCCGAGTACGCGGTTGCGCCCGAGGCCTCGGTATTTCCGATTCCGGACGGGGTGGACGACGGCGAGGCGCTCGCCCTCCTGATTCAGGGGCTCACCGCGTGGCACCTCTACCGGACGTCGGCGAAGCTCGCCGAGGGAGAGGCGGTCGTCGTGATCTCCGGAGCCGGGGGCGTCGGGTCGCTGGCCGTCCAGCTCGGCCATCCCTTCGGGGCGGGGCGCGTCATCGCGACCGCATCGACCGAGGAGAAGCGGGAGCTGGCCCTGTCGCTCGGCGCCGACGCCGCCGTCGATCCGGCGGTCGAGGACCTGAAGGGCGCCCTGATCGAGGCCAACGAGGGCAAGCAGGTGGACGTGGTCCTCGAGATGTCGGGCGGCCGCATGTTCACCGAGTCGTCGGAGGCGCTCGCCCCGTTCGGCCGGATTGTGGCCTACGGGATCGCGAGCCGGGAGCAGAACACGGTGGAGACGGGCCGCCTGCTGCGGAAGAGTCGCGCGGTGGTCGGCTTCTGGCTGATGCACTGCATCGGCCGCCGCGACATGATCGAGGAGCCGCTCGCCGACCTGTTCGACCGGACGGCGCTCGGCGACCTCAAGCCGCAGATGGGCGAGACGTACGCCCTGTCGGATGTACGCCGCGCGCACGAGGACCTGCAGGGCCGGCGCACCAGCGGGAAGGTCCTGCTGGACCCGTCCCGCTAGCCCCCCGCTGCGGGAAAACCCGCGCGGTGGCTAACCTCGACCGCCGATGACGACGTTCGCCGACCTCGGCCTGTCCGAGTCCACGCTGGGAGCGCTCGCTCACCTCGGCTACGAGCGCCCCACGCCGATCCAGGAGCAGGCCATTCCGCCGCTGCTAGAGGGCCGCGACGTAATCGGCCAGGCGCAGACCGGCACCGGGAAGACGGCCGCCTTCGGCCTGCCGATGGTGGAGTACGTCGATCCCGAGGCCGCGGCGATCCAGGCGCTGGTGCTCACCCCGACGCGCGAGCTGTGCATCCAGGTGACCCAGGCGCTGCGCGCGTATGGCGAGCGGAAGGGCGTGGAGGTGGTGGCCGTGTTCGGCGGCGCGCCCATCCGCGACCAGGCGGCTCGCCTGAAGGAGGGCCAGGTGGCCGTCGGCACGGTCGGCCGGGTGATGGACATGATCGACCGCCACCACCTTTTCCTCGACGAGGCCCGTTATGTGGTGCTCGACGAGGCCGACGAGATGCTCGACCTCGGCTTCCTCGAGGACGTGGAGGCGATCCTCCGGCGCGCGCCGATGGGGCGCCAGACGGCGCTCTTCAGCGCAACCGTGCCACCGGAGATCCGCCGGCTGGCCGAGCAGTTCATGCACGACCCGGTAGAGATACAGGTGCGCGCCGCCACCCTCACGATCGACACCGTCGACCACTACTACGTCGAGGTGCGCGACGGCGAGAAGCCCGACGCGCTCGTCAATGTGCTCAAGGAGGAGCGTCCGGAGCAGGCCATCGTGTTCGCGCGCACCAAGATCGGGGTGGATCGCCTGGCTCGCCGGCTCGGCGATGCCGGCGTACGGGTGAAGGCGCTGCACGGCGACATGCCCCAGGGCCAGCGCGACGGGGTCATGCTGGCCTTCAAGGGCGGCCGCGAGCGGCTCCTGGTGGCCACCGACGTCGCGGCGCGGGGGCTTGACATCACCGGCGTGAGCCACGTCGTGAACTACGACATCCCCAACTCGCCCGACGTCTACGTCCACCGCATCGGCCGCACCGGCCGGGCGGGGGAGAGCGGGCGCGCCATCACGCTGATCACGCCGAGGCAGCGGCGCGAGCTCCAGGCGATCGAGCGGCACGCGAACACGGAGATCGAGGAGTGGTCGCCTGACGGGCCCAGGCCGCGCGAGCGCCGAACCCGCCGCGAGCGCGAGACGCGCCGGCCGCGCCACACGAAGCCGCACAGCCGCGACGGCGTGCCTTACGTGAAGCTGGTGGTCGGCGCGGGGCGCGCGCAGGGGATCGAGCCCGCCGACGTGGTCGGCGCGGTGGTCGACAACACACATCTCGAGAACGACGACGTCCGCCACGTGCGCGTGCTCGAGCGCTTCTCCTTCGTGGAGGTGCCCGAGCGGCGCGCCGGCGAGGTGGTGGACAAGGTGAACGGCAAGCGAGTCCGGGGGACGGAGCTCCGGGTGGAGGTGACCAAGAGGCGATGAGCCAGGCGACCATGCACACCAACCACGGGCCGATCGAGCTCGAGCTGTTCGAGGGCGAGGCCCCGAAGACCGTTGAGAACTTCGTGAAACTGTCGCGGGACGGCTACTACGACGGGCTGATCTTCCACCGCGTGATCAAAGACTTCATGATCCAGGGGGGCTGCCCTCAGGGCACCGGCACGGGCGGCCCGGGCTACGAGTTCGAGGACGAGATCAACGAGCACAAGGTCGCGCGCGGCGCGCTCGCGATGGCGAACCGGGGGCCGAATACGAACGGCAGCCAGTTCTTCATCGTCACCATCGACGCGGCTCCGTGGCTCGACGGCAAGCACACCGTGTTCGGCGAGGTGCGCTCGGGGATGGAGGCGGTCGACTCGATCGAGGGGGCCGAGACCGGCGCGCAGGACCGCCCGAAGCAGGACGCCGTGATCGAGCGAATGGAGGTCCATGAAGGTTGAGCTCCTGTGGTGGGAGGGCTGCCCCTCGCATCCGGAGACGCTGGCCGACCTTCGCCGGAGCCTGGCGGAGGAGGGCGTCGATACCGACGTCGAGACGGTCGAGGTGGGCTCGGACGAGCAGGCGCGCGCCGAGCGCTTCCCGGGATCTCCCACGATCAGAATCGACGGAGACGACATCTTCCCGTGCCCGGACTCCGAGCCGTTCTCGCTCACCTGCCGCCTGTACCGGCTGCGGGACGGACGGCCCTCGCCCACACCCGACCCCGATGCCCTTCGCGAAGCCATAAGGAGGCGACATGCAGATCGGCGATGAGGCAATGACGTTCAGCCTGCCCGCCACGGACGGCAGCGAGCACGGTCCGGACGGAGTCACGGTGGTGGTGTTCACCTGCAACCACTGCCCCTATGCGCTGGCCTGGCACGACCGCCTGACGCAGGTGGCGCGGGACTACGAGGGCCGGGCCCGCTTCCTGGCCGTGAACCCGAACGACGCCGAGCGCTACCCGCGCGACTCGTTCGACGCGATGCGGAGGCGCGTGGAGTCTGACGGCGGCTGGCCGCATCCGTACCTGCGCGACGAGTCGCAGGAGGTGGCCCGCGCTTACGGCGCGCGGACCACGCCCGACGTGTTCGTGCTGGACGCCGAGGGAGTGTTGCGCTACCGCGGCGCGCCGGACGCGGACCACCGGGACGAGAGCCAGGGCGCGGCCTGGCTGCGCGAGGCGCTGGACGCGGTGCTCGCGGGCGAGCAGCCGGCGCGGCCCGAGACCGAGCCTGTGGGATGCAGCGTCAAGTGGAGCCAGTAATCGCGGCGAGCGCCGCGGCGGTGTCGCTCAGGTCGTCGAGGAAGGCGTCGGGGCCGGAGGCGCGGAGCGTCTCGGGGTCGGCGAAGCCCGTGGCCACCGCCACCGCGCGAGCGTCCGCGTCATGAGCGGCGCGGACGTCGAGCGGAGTGTCGCCCACCAGCACCGCGCCGGTGGGCTCCCCGTACTTGGCCGCCGCCCGCTCACGCGCCACCGCCACCAGGTCGGAGCGCCGGTCGTGCGGGTCTGAGCCGTAGGCGCCCACCTCGAAGTCCAGCCAGCGCTCGAGCCCGAACGCGCTCACCTTGATCACTGCGTTCGCCTGGATGTTGCCGGTGAGGAGCGACTGGATCACGTCGTCGCGGCGGTGCAGGGCCTCGAGGACCTCGGGTACGCCGGGGTAGGCGTACCCGTCCTCGCGCATCGCCTCCTTGCGAAGCTCGAGCGCGCCGGCCAGCTCCTCGAGCACACGCGGCAGGTGGTCAGGCTCGCCGGCCAGCATCGTGAGCGCGATCTCCTTGTCCGTGCGGCCCGCGAAGTCCACCGGCTCCGGATCGCGCCCGACCACGGCCCTGAACGCCTCGTCGAAGGCGTACCGCCCATGGCCCGCGGTGCGCACCAGCGTCCCGTCGATGTCCCAGAGCACCAGCAGCATCTAGCTAGCTCAGCTCCACGCCGAGCAGCCGCTCGAGCTCCGGCACCGTGTGCTCGGCGCCGCGGTGGAGGATCGCGGTCATGCCGACCGCCTCGGCGCCCTCGCAGTTCTGGCGCAGGTCGTCCACGAAGACGCAGTCGCTCGCCTCGACCCCCGTCCGCTCGGCGCCCAGCAGGAAGATCTCGGCCTGCGGCTTGTGCATCCCCACCTCGCCTGAGATCACGACCCCGTCGAACAGCTCCGGGAAGGCCGAGCGGTCGTAGCGCCCGACGCCCATCGAGTTGGAGATCAGCCCGGTGCGGATGCCCGCCGCGCGGGCGCGGCGGAGGGCGTTGAGCATCTCCTCGTCGGGCCGCATGCCGGCGAACATGCGGTCCACCAGCCCGGCGCGCTCTTCGATCCCGAGCAGCTCGCCGAATCGCTCCCCGAAGGCGTCCTCCCTCAGCTCGCCGGTCTCGAGCGCGCGCACCAGCTTGATCGCCCGCGGATCCTCGCGCAGGAGGCGCATGATCGCGTCGGGCTTGAGGCCCTCGGCCACGCTGAATTCCCGAAAGGAGTCGAAGACGTTTGTGGTGAGGACGCCGCCGTAGTCGACCAGCAGGCCCCTCACCTCGAATGCGCCACCTCGCGGGCCTTCTCGGCGAGCGCCGGCACCCCCTCGTCGAAGAGCGCCAGGTAGGGGTCGTCGGACGCCCCGAGCGTGTAGCGCTTGAAGTTGCCCTCCATGAACACGGCGGCCTTCCACATGGCCAGTGCCTGGTACCAGTTGAGCGCCGAGACCGAGCGGCCGCTGCGCTCCTCGTAGCGCGCCGTCAGCTCCTCGCGGGTCATGAAGCCGGGCCGGCGCGTGGCGGCCGAGAGGCTGCTGAAGGAGCTGTCGACGGGATCGTCGGCCTCGGCCCAGGTGACCGTGAGGTAGCCCACGTCGGCGAGCGGATCGCCGATGGTCGAGAGCTCCCAGTCGAAGATCGCCACCAGCCGCGCAGGCGCTTCGTCCGCGACCATCACGTTCCCCAGCCGGTAGTCGCCGTGCACGATCGTGGACTCGGGCGACTCGGGCAGGTTGCAGGCGAGCCAGTCACGCACTTCCTCCACGACGGGCACCTCGCGCGTCTTGTTGTAGTCCCAGAGGCCGGTGAAGCGGCGCACCTGGCGCTCCAGGTAGCCGGTCGGCTTGCCGTAGCCCTCGAGCCCGCAGGCCCGCCAGTCCACGGCATGCACCTCGACGAGCGCGTCCACCAGCTCCTCCGAGAGGCGGCGGCGGCCCTCCTCGCTGTCGAGCGGCTCCGGCACGTCTTGCGTCACGACCGAGCCGTGCATCTCCTCCATCACGTAGAAGGGCACGCCGAGCACCGACTCGTCGTCGCCGACGGCGAGCACCGGCGGCACGCGCACCGAGGTCGACTCGAGCGCGCGAAGCAGGCGCGCCTCGCGCAGGACGTCGTGCGCTGACGGCGGCAGGGGCGGCCGCGGGGGGCGGCGCAGGACCACCCGCGCATCTCCCCGGCGGACCAGGAACGTGAAATTCGAGTGCCCCTCGCCGATCCGCTCGGCCTCCACGCGGCCCTCGCCGATGCCGTGCTGGTCGAGGAAGGCCTCGAGCGGCTCCCGGACCACGAGCGGAGGGAGCTCGAGCTCGGCGGCGTCCTGGGGCGTGTCGACGACGTCGGGCGAGCCCATCGGGGCGGCAATGCTAACTGTGAACCACCCTCGCGGCGGTTGCGTATGACGTGCCGTCTAGTGGTCGGGCGACCACTAGGCTTCCAGCCCGATGCGACGCTACCGACTGCTGCCAATCCCGGTTTCCCTGTTCCTCGCGCTCGCCGCGGTCGCTCCCGCGAGCGCGGCCGAGGTGGAGGTGGGGGTCGTGAACTTCGACTTCAAGCCCGCGATGCAGTCGATCGCCGTCGGAGACACCGTGGTGTGGCGCTTCATGATCGACGGTCACACAACGACCGCGAACCGCGGGCAGGCCGAGCGGTGGAACTCCGGGCCCGCGACCACGCCGAGCGGACAGACATTCCGGCACACCTTCGACACCCCGGGGCGCTTCCAGTATGTGTGCATTCCCCACGCAAACTTCCCCATGAAGGGCGTGGTCACGGTGGGCACGGACAAGGTGCGCGACACCGTCGACGCCTTCAAGACCCGGGGGAGCGGCTCGAGCGTGAAGGTCTCGTTCAAGCTGAACGAGCCTGCCACTGCCACCTACAAGCTGCGCGGCGCGGAGCGCAGGACCGTCCGCCGGGGGCGCCTGGGGGCCGGGCGGCACAGCTTCAGCGTTCGGAACCTCGACGCGGGCTCCTACAACGGCACGCTCACGCTGTCGGACGACTTCGACAAGTCGGCCAAGGCGAAGAGCTCCTTCGCGATCGGCTAGCAGCGGGTTCGTAGCCTTGGGCAGTGCTCCGCGCGCTGCGCCACCGCGACTTCAGGCTGCTGTGGACGGGTCAGGCCGTCTCGCTCGTCGGGGACGGCATCTACCTCGTGGCGATCGCGTGGCTCGTATACGACATCTCGAACGCGCCCGGCGCGCTCGCGGTCGTCGGCTTCGCGTGGACGCTCCCACAGGTCGCGGGCCTGCTTCTCGCCGGCGTGCTGAGCGACCGCTTCGAGCGCCGGCGCCTACTGGTGATCGCGGACCTGGTGCGCTTCGCCGCCATCTCGGTGATCGCGGCCCTCGCCCTTGCCGAGGAGGCCGAGCTCTGGCACCTCGTCGTGCTCGTGGTCTTCTACGGCCTCGGCGAGGCGCTCTTCCAGCCGGCGTTCACGGCGATCGTGCCGGACGTGGTGCCGCGCGAGGAGCTCCTGCAGGCCAACGCCCTGAAGGAGCTGATGGAGCCGATCGGGCTGCGCTTCGCGGGACCCGCGCTGGGCGGGCTGCTTATCGCCGCCTTCGACGTCGGGGTCGCGTTCCTCGTGGACGCCTGCACGTTCGCGGTGTCCGCGATCGTCGTGGCGCGGATGACCCGGCAGCCTCCGCCGCGGGAGGCGGCGGGGTCGCTGCGGCGCGACCTCGCCGAGGGCTTTGCATACGTGCGCGCACACGCGTGGCTGTGGGCGACGCTGGTCGGCGCGGCGGTCTTCCTCTTCCTCACCTTCGGCCCGTTCGAGGTGCTGCTCCCGTACATCATCCGCAACGACCTGGGCGGCGACGCGGACACGTTCGGCCTCGTGCTTGCCGCAGGCGGGCTCGGGTCGATCATGGCCGCAGTGACGCTGAGCCGCGTCCGCATCCCGAGGCGCTACGTCACGTTCATGTGGGGCGCCTGGTTCGTCGGGGACCTGCTGGTCGTGGTGCTGGCCGTGGCGGGCGCCGCCTGGCAGATGTGCCTGATCGCGCTGGTGTCCTTCGGGCTCGGCACCGCCGGCATGGTCGTCTGGAACACCATGATGAACACGCTCGTGCCGGCCGAGATGCTCGGACGCGTGTCGAGCTTCGACTGGTTCGTGTCGATGGGGCTGATCCCGCTCTCCTTCGCGGTGACCGGACCGGTGGCCGAGCTGCTCGGGGCGCGCACCACGCTCGCCCTGTCGGGCGTGCTCGGGAGTCTCACGCTGGTCTTCCTGTTCGTGCCGGGCGTGCGCGATCCCGAGCGGGAGCCGCTGGCAGGGGTCTCCTGTGACCTAGCGGATCTCCTCGACGTGGCGCACATTCGCCACGTCGTCGGCGTCCTCGCTGGGCGCGGCCTCGAACCAGCCGTCCAGGATCTCCCCGAGCACGGCGGGGCTCGTGCTGCGCAGCGAGAGGGCGAGCACGTTGGCGTCGTTCCACTTGCGGGCGCCGCGGGCGGTCTCGGCATCGGCACACAGCGCGGCGCGGATCCCCGTCGACCTTGTTCGCGGCGATGGAGGCGCCGGTGCCCGTCCAGCAACAGACCACGGCCTGCTCGGCCCGGCCCTCGGACACGTCGCGGGCGGCGGCCTCGGAGGCCCAGGCCCAGTCGTCGCGCTCGTCGGGGTCGAGCGCGCCGTGCAGAACCGGCTCGTGCCCGCGCCGCCGGAGCTCCTCCACCACGGCGTCGGCGACGCCGGTGCGCTCGTCGGCGGCCACTGAGATCCTCACCATTCGCAGCCTACTCTTGGGTCGATGCCCGAGCTGCCCGAGGTCGAGATCACCGCCCGGCGCCTGTCGCGCGCGGGTGCGGGAGCCGAGATCGAGTCGGCGCTGGCGCCCGGCATGGTCACGATGAAGACGTTCGACCCGCCGATCGAAGCGCTCGCCGGCCGGACGCTGCTGGGCGTGCGCCGGATCGGCAAGATGCTGGCGATCGACACGGGCGAGCTGGTCGTGCTTGTACACCTCATGTCGGCCGGGCGGCTCCAGCTGTGGGACTCGCGCGCGTCGCTGCGCGACCGCGCGTCGCGGCTCCTGATCCGGCTCGACGGCGGGCGGGAGCTGCGGCTCCGGGAGTTCGGCACGCAGCAGCGGGCATGGGCGAAGCTCCTGCCGGCCGACGTCATCGAGGCCGACGAGGCGGTGGCCACGCTCGGCCCCGACGCCTTCCCGGCCCCGCCGCCCGACGAGTTCGCGGCCCTGCTCGACCAGCCGCGTCACCTGCATCCGCTGCTGCGCGACCAGCGCGTGATCGCCGGCATCGGGCGCTCCTGGGTCGACGAGCTCTTGTGGACGGCATACCTGTCCCCGTTCCAGCGGGCGTCGGACCTGGATTCGGACTCGCTCGAGCGGCTGCGCGCGGCCTGCGACGCGGTGCTCGGCGGGGCGCTCGACCACTACGAGGAGGTGATCGGAGACACCATCCCGGACAAACTGCCGATGCCGTTGCAGGTGCACCGCCGCGCCGGAGAGCCCTGCCCGCGCTGCGGCACGAAGATCGAGGCGATCCACTTCAAGGACTACGTCATGTGCTACTGCCCCGAGGAGCAGACCAACGGCCGGGTGCTCAAGGACCGGCGCCTCTCGCGACTGCTGAAGTGAGTCAGTCGCTCGGCCAGAACGCCTGGTCCATCTCGATGTCTTGGTTGTCCGTGTTGGGGGCGCCAAAGGCCAGGATCTCGGCGCCGTCCGGTCCGGCCTCGAACCCACGCAGGGTTGACACCGGGATGCGCACCGCATCCATCCTGCCCAGCTCGAGCACCTCGTCGTCGAGCTTGACGCGGGCGCTGCCGGCGAGCACGAGATAGACCTCCTCCTGCTCGGCGTGCCGGTGGCCGAACGGCACCCGGAAGCCCGGTGTGAGCTTGAAGTAGCTGATCCCCGACTTTTCGAGGCCGAGCGCCTTGCGCGCAAAGCGGGCCTCCATATTGGGGGCGTAGCCAAAACGCTCGCCCATGTCCTCGACGTCGCTCGTCAGGTTGAGCAGGGTGTAGTCGGCCATGCCGGCCATTCTTGCGTAAGCCGGCGCTTGCGCCGGTCTCAGCGAGCCGACCATGCCGGTCTTGGTTCGGGTTGTCTTCGATCTCTACACGATGGCGCTCGACGGCAGCGGGATCGTCAGGATGGCCGCCAACCGCCGACCAGGCCGGTTCCCGGACTGGCAGCCACTGCCATGAGCAAGTAGCGCGCCAAACCCAGGAGCACGGGCGCTCGTTTCCCACGACGCAACGGGTGTCTGAGCCGCGTCTTCGCGGAGACTGCTTCCAAGACTCCTCGAGGTCTGCGACGGATGTACTGTCGATGATCATGAACCTCACGGTCCGCCGCTGCGCCGACCGCCCCGGGAGTTCTGTGGTCCTGCTCCTTGCGGCGGTGGGTTGCGCGCTGGTCCTCGCCCCGTCCGGCTGCAGCCGATCCTCGGAGACAAGCGGTCCCCTGGCGCGGGAACCATCGACGTCAATGGGTAAGCCCGCGGCCGTGCCGCCGGCTGGGAGCTCCACGTACACGTTGATGCAGATGAACCTGTGCCTGTCCGGTCTGGCCGGCTGCTACGGCAAGGCGGCATACCCGGCCGTGGTGGAGGAGGCAGTGGCCCGGATCCGTGAAGCGCACCCGGACGCGGTCACCTTCAACGAGTCCTGCCGGAGTGACATCGCGCGGATTGCCCGGCGGGCCGGTTACCACCTGCGCTTCTCGAGAGTGATCTACCGCGGCCAGCGCCTACGCTGCGTGCGACCGGGCGGCCGCGGACTCTTCGGTAACGCGGTGCTCACCGAGGCAGCCATCGAGAGCACCGACAGCCAAGATTTCGAGGCACAGGCCGGCCTCGAGCGGCGCCGGTGGCTGTGCGTCACCACCCGAGTCGACGTCGACGTGTGCACGGCCCACCTGAACACACGCTCGACTGTCGAGGTCGCCGGAAACGACGCGCAGTGCGTCGAACTCGCGGCGCTCCTTGCACGTCGCGCAGCCGCGCGCACCGTCACCTTCGGGGGTGACGTCAACCGTCGCCGCTCCTGCGCCCCCGCCGGCGTCTGGACCCGGACCGACAGGTCCGCCGAGCAGGCGCCCGGTCTCCAGCACGTCTACGGAAGCGGCGCTCTCCGCTCGCCCTCGGCGGAGGTGGTGCCGGCCACGCACAGTGACCACGACGTCCTGCTGGTCCGCGCGCACCTCACGGCACCTGAGGCTAGGCGCGCTCCGCCACCAGCGCGAGCTTCCGGACCCGCCCCTCATCCAGCCACTCGATCCACTGCCGATGGGCGGCGAGCAGCTCGTCCAGCGCCCGGCGGCCGATCTGCGCGGCGATGTCCTC
Organism: uncultured Thermoleophilaceae bacterium; assembly: GCA_963733885.1. GTDB lineage: Bacteria > Actinomycetota > Thermoleophilia > Solirubrobacterales > Thermoleophilaceae > JACVRW01. The sequence continues at coordinate 226,593 of CAVTES010000005.1, forward strand.
GGCGTCCGCGGCGAACGCGTCCGCCAGCGCCTGCGCTATCGCGCGGTGCGCTTGGCTGTGGTCCTCCTGCCACGTGACGACGAGTCCGGCCCGCTCCAGGGAGGTGGCCACCTCGTCGGCGGGGGTGAGCCAGACCGTGTCGGCGTCGGGCATTGCCGCCCGCTCGGCCGTTGTGAGTGGCGGCCCCTCCTCGAGCGTGAAGGCGAGGCGCCCGCCGGGCCGGAGCGCCGCGGCGATGTGGCGCACCAGCGCGTCCTTGTCCTCGAAGGCGAGCATCGTCTCGAGCAGGAGCACGACGTCGAAGGAGCCAGCCGGAAGGGGCGGGACATGCGCGGTCGCAAAGCGGCACGGCAGGTTGCCCGCGCGCTCGCTGGCGATGGCGACGGCGCTCGTGCTCGCGTCCACGCCCAGGTACACGCAACCAAGCTCCCGCGTGAGGAAACGCCCGGGCCCGCCGATGCCGCAGCAAAGGTCCAGCACCGTGACCCCCGGGCCGATGCCGGCCTGCACCGCCAGGGCCCGGATCTCGCCGGCGGTCATGAAGCTCTCCTGCCCGACGAACTCGCCGGGAGCGTACGCCGACACGCGCGCGCGGTGCAGCGCCCGGTCGAACGGCCCGCGGTCGTCCTGCCTCACGGCCGCGCCTCCGTCGGCACCGGGTCAATCGCTCGCCGGCGACGAGCCGAACGCGGTGAGGAAGCGGTCACGGAACGCGGCCATGGGCCAGACCGGCGCCTTCGGGCTCGGCGACATGCCGTCCTGCCAGCTCCATCCGGCGATCCGGTGCATCACCTTCGGGTCGTGGGCGATGAGCGAGATGGGCACGTCGTGGCTGGCGTCCTCGCCGGTGACGACCGTCGCGGGCTGATGGTCGCCCAGTACGACGAGCACGAGGTCGTCGTGGCCGTAGCGCTGCACGAACGAGAAGATCGTGCTCAGCGAGTACTCGATCGAATGCCCGTAGGCGGCGCGGGCCCGCTCGGCGTCGCCGAAGAGCGAGGCCTTCGTCGACTCCTCCGCTGGGAGGCGGTCGAAGATCGAGCCGTCGCCGACGTCGCCCCAGGGGATGAACCGGGGAGTACGCGTCCACGGCGCGTGGCTCGAGATGAGGTCGACCTCGGCGAAGAGCGGCGCCCGGTGACGCTTGGCGAGCTCGCGACGTTGCAGGGCGAGAAGGGTGTACTGGTCGGGCATCGGGGCCACGCCGAAGCCCGGGCCGCGGTAGCCGAAGTTGCGGCGGTCGTAGACCCGGTCGTAGTGGTAGAAGGTCGAGCCCTCCGGCCACGCCCGGCGGTTCCCCGGCATGGCGCCGACCGCCCGCCACCCGGCACGCTTGAACGCCCGGGTGAGGGTGAGGCGGTCGTTCTGGACGAGCTGGTCGTACCGCCGCTGGCCGTCGACCAGGACCCCCGACTGCAGGGTGGAATGCGCGAGCCAGCTGAGACCGCCGAAGGTCGGCGAGGTGAGGAAGGCGCTGCGCGAGGAGAAGCCGGCGGCCCGCAGCTGCGCATCGCCCCGGTCGAGCAGAGCGTGGATACGGCGCGAGATGGATGAGCCCTGCACCGCGACCCTCCCGTAGCTCTCGACGAACACGAGAAGGACGTCCTTGCCTCGTAGGCCTGTCAGCAGCCGGTTGCCGGGGCTGGCCCGCAAGCGGTCGTGGGCGATCTCGCGGGCGAATGCCGCGCGATCCGCCAGGCCGGTCTGCACCGCCTGCACCTCGTCGACGGCCAGGGCGGCCGTGCTCGACGAGGCGACCGGCGCGCCGACGACGCGGAGGGCCACCCAGACCACGCCCAGCGCCACCGCCGCCCGGAGCGCCCAGTCGCGGTGGCCGGCCGCGATCCGCGTCACGCGCAGCAGCGCCAGGACCGGGATGGCGAGGAGGGCGACAATTAGCACGACGGCGACGGCAACGACGAGATTCGCGCTCGACCCGCCGACCGCGTGACGCAGCGTCTCGATGCCGATGCCCACGTAGCCCGAGTCGTCGATCGGATTGAACGGGCGGTCGAACGCCGTGAAGAACCCTATGTCGAGGACCTTCACGAGCACGAGCACGCCCAGGACCACTCCCGCGACCACGGCCAGCACGCGGCGTGGGGTGGCGGGCAGCAGGGCGGCCAGGGCGACGACGACGAGGAGCTCGAGGGGGAGCCGCGCGAACGCGCCGAGGGTGAGGTCGCTCGGGTGGTTTGGCGCGACGAGGGCGGCCCATACGAGCAGCAAGGCGAGGACAGTGAACGCCACGGCGATGCCCGTGCGCAGCGGCCCGCGCTGGGGCTGACCGACGTCACCCTCCGGCCCTTGGTCGTGTGCGGCGTGCCGGCGGCGCCACAGCCACCACACGCACTCGCCCATCGACGCCAAGAGCAGCGCGAGCGCGGCGACGAGGAGGGCCTGCGTGAGCGCCAGGGGCAGGACCCCGGCGGCCGCGACCGCCAGCACGACCCCCTGTGACGCCGCGACGACCTTGCGCCAGCGGCGCGGCGGCAGCGGCGCGCGCATCCACGGCAGCAGCCACTCGCCGGCGAGGAACACGTAGCGCGCGGCCCCGATCGCGATCACCCACGCGCCGTACGCGGGGGCGACGTAGAGGCTGAGGGCGAGGATCAGGAACGCGTCGACCTCGCCGTCGAAGCGCGCCCCCAGAGCGGTCGCCATCCCGGTGCGCCGCGCCACCCATCCGTCGACCGCGTCCAGCGCGAGCGCGACCGCCGCGAGCGTCACGAACAGCGCGACCGGCGTGCCGTGCGTGAACGAGTCCACTGCCAGCGCCGCGACGCCGACGGCGAGCGTGGCCCGGGCGAGAGTCACCCAGGACGCCGGCCCCAGCCGCTTACCGGGACGGCGCGCGAGGCCGCGTGCCAGCGCCGTCGCCATGGTCACGGCGCAGGCGATGCCGACGATCCAGCCCGCCGCGCCGAGCCCGGCGGTTTCCCTCAGGACGGCCAGCAGCAGCACCTGGGCGATCAGCCCGGTGGCCGGGCCCGTCCGACTAGCCCGCGTCGTTGCCGTGTTCATTCGTCCCGGAACCGGGGTGAGAGCGCGTAGCGCAGCAGCACGACGTCGCCGATCTGGCGCACCTCGGCGAGCGTCGCGCGCCGGTCCGCGTTCCACGGGAAGCGCCCGTCGCTCACGAAGCGCGGGGCGCTCGAGTCGCCGACGAAGAAGGGCGCGACGACGAGGTGCAGCTCGTCGACGAGGTCGTCGGCCAGGAACTGGGTGTGCACGACGCCGCCGCCCTCGACCATGAGCCGCTCCACGCCGCGGTCACCGAGGTCCTCGGTGAGCCAGCGCATGCGCACGCGCCGGCCGCCGTCCACGATCGTCGCCGCCAGCCCGAGCCGTGCGCGGGCGTCGGCCACCCGAGGGCTCGGGGTGTAGACAAGCTTCTCGGCCTCGCCGGCGGTGAAGAAGTTCGAGCGCGCGTCGAGGTCCACCCGGTTTGTCACGGTGATCTTCTTCGGGGACGGTGGGAGCCCGCGGGCCGTGCGCTCCTCGCGGCGGGCGGGCGAGCGCACGAGCAGCCGCGGGTTGTCGGTGCGCACGGTGACCGCGCCGACCATGATCGCGTCGCAGGAGGCGCGCACCTGGTCGACCCGGTCGAAGTCAGCCTCGTTGGACAGCGCGAGGCGGGGCGTCCGGTCGCCCAGGTAGCCGTCGAGCGACACGCTGCAGCTCATCAGGGTGTACGGGCGGTCAGACATCCGGGGCTCCGTTCCAACGCGCGGGGACCCCGAGCCCGCCCAGGAGCGGCCGCCCCCGCCGTGACGCCGACCGGGTGCGGCACACCCAGGCCGCCACGAGGACGACGGCGCCCGGCAGGCTGGCGACGAACACCATCACGCCATACACAACCGCGGTGGCGACCCCGAGCGACGGGCCGAGCCCGGCGGCGGCGAACGCCCAAGCCGCCACGCCCTCGCGCGGCCCCCAGCCGCCGACGTTGGGCAGCGCCGCGACCTGCAGCACGAGCAGCGCCAGCGGCAGCATTTGGGACGGCGGCGCGGTTGCCCCCGCGCTCCGCGCGGCGATCAGGAACGTGGCGGCGTGGCCCGCAACGACGAGCGCCGAGGCGAGCGCGATGGCCGGCCACGCCCGCCGGGCGAGCAGTGCGTCGCGCAGGTCCCGGGCCGCGGCGCTGCGCAGCCGTGTCCACCGGGACCGGCCGACGGCGGGCCGCACGCGCGCCGCCAGCGCGACGCCCGCTGTCGCTGCGACGAGCGCGAGCGCGACGATCGGCACGACCGCCTGCACGGGCGACGGCACAACGAGGAGCACGGCGACGGTGAGCACGACCTGGACGACCTGCCCGGCCGAGCGCTCCCAGGCCACGGCCCGCAGCCCGCGGCCGACGTCGCTCGTGTCACGGCCATGGCTGATCCCGCGGTGGATGTCGCCCACCACCCCGCCAGGCAGGGTGACGTTGAGGAAGAGCGAGCGGTAGTACGCGGCCACGGCCGTACCCAGCGGCAGGTCCATGCCGAGGCCGCGCGCCACGATCCTCCAGCGCCAGGCGCAACACACGGTGGTCAGCACGGCCAGGCCTGACGCGGCCGCCAGAGCCGCACCGTCGACCGCGCGCAGGCCGTCGAGGAACGGGCCGGTTCCCAGCTGCCAGACCAGGACGGCGAGCGTCGCGGCAGCGGCGGCGAGGTGGACCCACCACCACGGGGCCCGGCGGGTTCTGGTATCGCGCCCGGCGCGGACGGCGGTCGTCACGGCAGCACCAGCAAGTCGGCATGGTCGACGGTGACGGCGAGCTCCCCGGAGGCAGCTTGCGCCAAGCGCCGATCTCGGTAGGCGCCGGCGTCGGCGGCCAGCGCGGGCTCCTGCTCGCAGGCGGCGGCGACCCACCCGCCGAACCACTCGGCCGCCAGGTCGGCGTGGGCCGCATCGAGTCGCCAGGGGCTCGGCCGGACGAGGACTTCGGCGCCGAGCTCCCCGGCGGCGGCGGCGACAGCGTCTGGGCCGAGCAGGCCCCCGCGGCGCTGGTGCGCGTTGAACGCGGCGCCGATGCGAGCGTCCAGGGGATCCGCCGGACTCAGCGTGACGCGACCGACAACGGTCAGCGTGAGCAGCATCGGACACCCGGTGCAGGCGCGGAGCATCCGCCCCAGCCCGTCCGCCGTTAGGAGGTCGAGCAGCGCCGAGGCGGTAATGAGGCTCGCACCGGCGAGATCGCGCGGCGTCAGGCGCGTGATGTCGGACCGCCTCACCTCGACGGTGACCGCTGCAGGGTCCGGCGGGGCGGCGGCGAGCTTCAGCAGGCCCGCGTCCCGGTCGTGCACCGCCCAGTGCTGCTGCCCGGGCAGCCGCGGCGCAAGCCAGCGGCCCATCGCGCCGCTGCCGCCGCCGAGGTCGTGGATCAGGAGGCGGCCGGCCGCGGGGAGATACTGCCGGAGGAGCTCGGCGAGCTCGGCGGAGCGCGCCGCCGCGTCGGCCGGCTCGCGCAGGACGAGCCACCCCGGGCTGACCCGGACGGCGGTTGCGCTCATCGCGCCGCTCCCGTGAGCCCGGTGACGCCGTCCGCGCTCATCACGACCCCCGCCAGGGCATCGGCGACGACGGACGCCGTGGCCGCCCACGGGCGCAACTTCGCGCGCCGCTCGCGCGCCGCACGCCGTAGGCGATCGCGCAGCTGGGCATCCTCGAGCCAGGCGCGCAGCGCGGCGCCGAGGGCCGTCGGGTCGCCAGGCGGGACCAGCAGCCCCGGCCGCACGCCGTCCTCCCCGTGCCCGAGGGCCTCGGTCACTCCGCCGACCTCGGTGGCGAGGACCGGTAGGCCGCGGGCCAGGGCCTCGGTGACGACCATGCCATACGTCTCGGCGTGTGAGGGGAGCACGAGCAGGTCGGCGGCGGCGTACGCGCGGTCCAGCTCCACGCCGGTGCGCGGCCCCGAAAAGCCCACCCGGTCCCGCAGCACGTCTTCCCACGCGCGGCGGCGCACGCGGTCCGCGAACGCCGGTGCACGGTCCAGGCTGCCCACGCAAGCGCAGCGCCAGCACAGGTCGGCCACCGTCGCGAGGGCGTCGAGCAGGACGTCGTGTCCCTTGGCGGGTGTCACCGCAGCGACGCAGAGCAGCGCGTCGCCTGCCGTGGTCCCCGACGCCAGCCCGGCGGCGTCGACGCCGGGCTCGGCCACGTGCACCCGCTCGGCCCCCAGCCCGTACAGCTCCCCGAGCCGGCGCCGGGACCATTCGCTGGTCGTGACGACGGCCACAGCCGCCGCGAGCACCTCGCGCTCGCGCGCCCGGACCGCGCCGGCCTCGTCGTCCGGCGGGCAGTGGCCGAGCGGCATGTGCACGAGCACAACCTGCCGCAGCCGGCGCCCCTGCGGCACGAGCGTTTCGGGGGCGGTGGACGCGATCAGCCCGTCGAGAAGCACCACGGCGCCATCCGGAATGCGCCGGACGGCGCGCGCGAGGGCGGCGTGCCCCGCCTCGCCGGGCCGCGGCCAGGCGCCGGGCAGCGCCTGCTCGTGCACCGCCCAGCCGAGCGCGGCGAGCCCTCGGCAGACTCGGCGGTCGTATGTGTTGCCACCGCTCGGCCGCGCCGGGTCGTCGATGTCCTCCGGGACGATCACGTGGACCTCGGTCACAGCGGCCGCTCATAGCTCGCCCACGCGACGTGGGACTCGTGCAGCGTTATCACCAGCCCATCGAGCTCCCGCGCGCCGTCGCCCAGGGCGCCGGCCCGCGCGCGGTCAGCGAGTCGGTCCGCGATGACCCGGGCGAGCGCCTCGCTGGTGGTGTTCATGCCCGCGAACTCCGCCTCCTCGTCGAGGTTGCGATAGGTGAGCTCGCCCACCACGGCGCGCAGCACCTCGGCCGCGCGGCCGATGTCGACCACGATGCCGTCCGAGTCGAGGGTCGCTCGCCGGAAGGTGGCGTCGACGACGTACGTCGCGCCGTGCAGGCGCTGCGCGGGCCCGAACACCTCGCCGCGCAGGCTGTGGGCGATCATCAGGTGGTCGCGGATGGTCACGCTGAACACGCGCTAGGTCCCGTCGTAGGTGATGGTGTGGCAGAGCGCCGGCAGGCTCCCCGCCGCCAGGCGCGCCATGACGGCAGGCAGCTCGTCGAAGCGCGACTCGCCGGTCACGACCACATCGAAGGCGGGGTCGCGCAGCAGGTCGAGGGCCAGGGCCAGCCTGTCGGCCGTCGTGCGGCGCGTGCTCCGGGCCGGGGACACCGTCCCGACCTGGCTGGCGCGCAGGCCGAGGCGGCCCACGTGGAACGCGCCGCCCAGGGAGAGCCGCACCTCGGCGTCGCCGTACCAGCTGAGGTCGATCACCGTGCCCTCGGGCGCGAGCAGGTCCAGCGAGCACTGGAGCCCGGCGGACGTCGCGCTCGTGTGCACGACCAGGTCGCATCCGTCGGCGGCGTCGTCCGGCCGCGCGAAGCCCGCCCCGAGCGCCGCCGCGACCTCGGCCCGTGACACGTCTACGTCGACGAGCGTGACCTCGACCGCCGGGAACCGGGCGAGCAGGCGGGCGACGCAGCAGCCAACCATCCCGGCGCCGACGACGGCGATGCGGTCGCCAACCATGGGAGCCGCGTCCCAAAGGGCGTTGACGGCGGTTTCGACGGTGCCGGCGAGCACGGCGCGCGCTGGCGGCATGTCGTCGGGCACGACGGTCACGGCGCTGGCCGGCACCACGTAGGCCGTCTGGTGGGGATACAGGCAAAAGACCGTGCGGCCGCGCAGCTCCGGCGGCCCGTGCTCGACGGCGCCGACGTTGAGGTAGCCGTACTTGACCGGTCCCGGGAAGTCCCCCTCCTGGAAGGGCGCGCGCATCGTCACGTACTGGCTCGGCGGCACGCCGCCCCGGAAGACCAGTGCCTCGGTGCCGCGGCTGACGCCGGACCGCAGCGTGCGGACCACCACGTCGCCGCTGCCCGGCTCGGGCAGCGCGACCTGCCGGATCTCCGCGCACCCGGGGCCCCGCAGCCAGAACGCGTGCGCCTCGTCGAGCACGGCCTATGCGTCGACTTCGTCCAGCATCGGTCTGTGTGGTACGTGGGCCGGCCCTGGGATGTTCACATTTCCCAGACGCCTGCCGGTGCGATCCTACCCCGAGCGCGCCGGGTTCGCGCGAGCCGCGCCCTCAGTTGCGCAGCGAGCCAGCCAGCACCGTCGGTCCGCGATCGCCCCCTCGATCGGGGTTCCGGGTCACGACCATGCGGTGGTAGTCGCCCGGCCGCACCGCCGCCGTGAAGTACGCCTGTGCTCGTCCGTCGCGATCGGGCCAGAAGGTGCCGCCGCTCACCCAGCCGCCGTCGGCGCGGATGCACCACACCTCGTATTGGGAGCCCGCCGGCAGCCCCTCCGTCTCGAGCCTGATCCCCGTGCCCGCCGGCACCTCGCCGAGCTGCGCCGTGGCGGAGCCTGAACCGCCGGCCATCGGGTTCAGCGACACGCTCGCGTACGCGGGCCTCCCACTCTCATCGCCGGGCAGGAAGAGGGCGAGCGCCACCACGAGAGCAACGAGGCCGGCGGCGGCGACCGCGAGCGGCCGGCGAAGCGCGGGGGGGCCGGATGCCGCGCCAGAGCGCCGGCCGAAACGAACGCCCAGCCGCGGCCGGCTCGATGCCGCCAGCTCCCTCCGTTCCCGAGCGAAGCGGTCCAGCACCGCCTCCTCGACGTGTGGCGACAGCGACGGCGGCGGCACGTCGGCAGGCACGATCCGGTCGAGCAGTCCGGACAGCGCCACCAGGCGGTCGACCTCGGGTCCGCAATGCGGGCAGACGGCCACGTGGCGGCGCATCTCCTCCATCTCGTCCGGCTCGAGCGCGCCCAGCGCGTAGCCCCCGACGAGCGATCCGTGGGTGGGGCAGTCGCTCATCCGGCCAGCTCCATCTCGTCCAGGATCAGGCGGAGGCTCCGCAGGGCGTATGAGGTGCGGCTCTTCACCGTCCCGAGCGGGATGCCCTTCCGCTGGGCGATCTCGCGCAACGTCAGCCCGCCGTAGTGCGCCAGCCGGATCACCTCGCGGTGCTCCGGGGACAGCCGTGCCAGCGCCGCCGCCACCTGCCAGCGCAGCACCGCCTCCTCCAGCGTGCGGTCGAGCTCGGCAGGGCTCTCGGGCTCAGTGCCCTCGGCCACGCCGGGGCGCACCGCCGCGCGCCGCCGGGCGTCCACCACTCGGTTGCGCGCGATCGAGTACAGCCAGGTACGGACGCTCGCGCGCCGGGGGTCGTAATCGCTCGCGTGGCGCCATGCCCGCGCGAAGACGTCCTGCACCACCTCCTCAGCCAGTTCGCGGTCACCGAGCGCATTGCAGGCGAACCCGAACAGCTGGCCGGAATAGCGCCGGTACAGCTCCCGGAGCTCGTCACCGCTGTCGTCGCGAGGCAGCCGCTCGACCAGCGTGGCATCGCTCGGGGCCATGCAGCAACGCTATACGCGCGGCGCGCCCCGGCGGTTCGGAGCGCCGGCATGCGTACCTTTCGTGCGGTGCCCCTCGCGACCCTCGGCGACTCGTTCCAGTCGTTCTTCGACGCAGTCGACGACTTCCTCTCGAACCTGGCGTCGGTCCGCCTGGTCCCGTTCGTCCTGGCGCTCCTCTTCTTCACCGCCTACCTGACCCTTCGGGCGCGAGCCAGCTTCAACATACTGCGCGCCGCCTACCCCACCGAGCGCTTCCAGTTCCGCGAGATCTGGGGCGCTTACTTCGCCGGCTACGGCTTCAACGCCGTGATCCCGGCGCGCGGCGGCGACGTGGTGCGTCTGTTCCTCACCAAGACCTCGATCCCGAACTCGAGCTATCCCGCGGTGGCGGCGAGCTTCGTCACCGAGCTCGGGTTCGACATCGCGATGGGCTCGCTCATCCTCATCTTCGCCTTCACCCAGGGCGTCTTCCCCAAGCCCCCGGACTTCGCGAGCCTGAACGCGTTCGATCTCTCGTTCCTGGCCCAGCACCCGCGCTTCACGCTCTTTCTGCTGACGGCTCTCGCGCTCGCGACGCTTCTCGCCTTCGCGCTCCTGAGCGTGCGTGTGCGGGAGTTCTGGGAGCGCGTCAAGCAGGGCTTCACGATCCTGCGCGACAGGCGCCGTTACCTACACGAGGTGTTCGCCGTGCAGTTCGCCGGGTGGCTGTTCAGGTTCGCGGCGTTCTGGGCCCTGCTCGAGGCGTTCAACGTGGGCGGCTCGGTGAAGAACGTGCTGCTCGTGCTGGGCGTGAACGCCGTGTCGGCGGCCGTCCCATTCACGCCGCAGGGCGCCGGCGTGCAGCAGGCGCTGCTCGTGCAGGTGTTCAGCGGCGCGGCCGCCGGCTCCACGGTGGCCGCGTACTCGGTCGGGCAGCAGATCGCGATCGGCGCGCTCACGTTCGGCATAGGGTTCACCGCGCTCGTGTTCATCTTCCGGGTGCGGAGCTTCAAGGAGGTGATCGCGTTGGGTCGCGAGGACCGAGCGAAGGACGGAAAGGAGCCCTCGACCGCCTAGATATCTAGACTCAGAGCATGTCTTCGGAAGACCCCTTCGGCGGCCTGTTCGGCGATCCAGACGAGTTGCGGCGGCGCATGGCGGAGTTCGCGGAGCAGATGCAGGGTGCCCAGCGGGTGGCCTGGGCGGACAACGCGATCAAGCTGGCCGTGGACATGACTGTCGCCGGCCTCCAGCGCATGAATCTCCAGGGCAACGCCGAGCAACAGTCCCGCGACCTGCTTCAAGCGATGCGGCTGATGTTCCCCGAGGCCGTGATCCTCGTCCGGGAGGCGCGGGAGGGATTCGGCACCAGCTAGCCGAGGGAGTGCTGCGCGATATTGTCGCGCCCGTGCGCATCGCGGAGGTGATGACCCAGGGCGTCGTGACTGCCGAGAGCGGCGACAGCCTGCGCCGCGTCGGCGAGCTGATGCGGGACCACAACGTCGGCTCGGTGGTCGTCTGCGAGAACGCGCGGCCGATGGGCGTGATCACCGACCGTGACCTCGCCCTCGCCGTCGTGGCGGACAGGGTCGACGCCGGTGACGTGGCCGGCTCCCACGCCTCGCGGCCGCTCGTGACCGGCGAGGTCGAGATGGACATCGAGGAGGCGGTGGCGCTGATGATCCAGCATCGGATCCGCCGCCTGCCGGTCACGCAGGGGGAGGAGCTCGTCGGCATCGTGACGATCGACGACCTCGCTGTGCGCGCCGGCGATCTTCACCAGGCCCAGCGGATCACCGCCGAGGTGGCGAAGGCCGCGCTGCCCGAGTTCTACTTCCACCAGCGGGGCGGCTGACAGGATGGCGCCGCTGACTGCGGACCAGCTCCGTACACGCAGGCGCGTGGAGAGCGTGATCCGCGTGATCGCCCCCGCGCTCGATCTCGTGCTGGCGGCGGGCGACCGGATTTCGCGGGTGGTCGAGCCCGAGGACGTGGAGTACTACCCGCCGCGCGTCACGCGCGGCGCTGAGACGACGCCCGAGCGCCGGTGACGGGCGACGAGCAGCTCCAGTGGGAGGCCCGCTTCGGCCGGCCGGCTGCGCTCGCGGCCTTCGCCGCCGCGGTCCTGCTCCTCGCCGGCACGGTGATCCTCCAGACCATGCTGGAGGACCGCCGCGGGGTTGAGGCTCTGGCCGACTTCCTCCTCTCCGTCGACGAGTCGCCCAGCTCGCTGATCCTCCAGTCGGTCGTGCAGGCGCTGGCCGCACTGTGCCTGATCCCCGTCTTCTACTACCTGTTCCGGGCGACCATCCATCGCGCCCCGCAGATCCCGCGCTGGTTCGTCTACCTCATCTTTGCCGGCCCGATCCTGTACGCGATCTCGCAGGTGTTCGGCGCCGTCGAGCGCATCGACGTGGCGGAGATGTTCGCCGACGAGAACTACACGCTCGACGATCCCGACCCCGAGCGGCTGGCGGAGCAATGCCCGGCCATCCGCGGCGAGGTCGGGGACGACTGCGCGCAGGAGCTGCTCCAGCAGAACGCAAATCTGGCGGCCGCCCTCCCGAGCCTGATCGGCTCAGTCCTGGTCGCCTTCATGTACGTGATGGTGCCACTGCGGGCGCGCCGCGCCGGCCTGCTGAGCCCGTTGATGTCGATCCTGGGCGTGATCGCCGGGGTCCTGCTGGTGCTCCAGCTGGCGCCGCCGATGCCGATCGTGATCCAGGCCTTCTGGCTCGGGGCGATTGGGGTCCTTTACCTCGGCATCTGGCCCGGCGGACGCGGCCCCGCCTGGGAGAGCGGCGAGCCGGACCCCTGGCCGAGCGCGGCCGAGCGCCGCGGGCTGGGGCCTCCACGCAACGACGACGCGGGCGCGCCGGAGCCGGACACGCCGGGCGCACCCACCGCGCCCGCCGAGCCGGAGCCCGTTCCGGAGCGGCCGAGCTCCCGAAAGCGCAAGCGGAAGGGGAGCTAGTGACCTGAGTCGTCAGTTCGCGCGCACCTTCCCGGCGTCTGGACGCGCCTGGCGCCGCCCACGGGAATTGCCGATGCTTCGGCATCGACTCATCCCGTGTGCGTCGCCAGCCACGCCCAGCCGCTCGGGAAGCTGACGCCGAACTTCCGCCTCAGGTCACTAGGCACGGTGAGAGCGCCCCTCGCGGAGCGCTCTCGCCGCAGCTTCCGCCGGCCGGGTCAGCCGGGTCGTGCACGGTCGGCGCTGGCCTTGCGTGCGCCGAGCCAGCCGGCGGAGTCAAGCTCTCTTCTGCAATACCCAGGATCGTCCTGACCGTCCCGCGAGGCGGCACGGTACCCGATCCAAGCGTCCCCCCTGTCGCTTGCCGTTGGGGTCAGGCCAGCGACAGCCAGGCCCTCGCGGGCGTGGGTTGGCTCGCCTGCCGGCGAGTCTTCGCGCTTCGATGGGCTGTGCCCAGCACGGGTGCTGGGGCTTACCTGCCCTCGGCGGGCGTTTTGTGTCTCCCGTCCGGTGCGGGCGACGTTACATTTCAAGCGCCCCTCAGCCTGCGCGTGTTGGTGTGCCATGCGGGCGAGGTTCAGGGCCGCGTTGAGGTCGCGGTCGATGATCAGGCCACAGGCATCGCAGGTGAAGACGCGCTCGGACAGGGCCAGCTTGGCTTTCACCGTCCCGCAATCCGAGCAGATCTTCGAGGAGGGGTAGAAACGATCGGCGGCGACCAGTAAGGAGCCGTCGGACCAGGAGGTCTTGTACCTAAGCTGCCGGAGCACGGTGCCCCAGCCGACGTCGGCGATGTGGCGCGCGACCCGGCGGTTTGCCTGCATGCCACGCACGTTCAAGGTCTCGATGCCGATCACGCCGAACTCGCGAGTCAGAGCCGTCGTGAACCGGTGGGCCTGCTCGCGGCGCAGGTTCGCGACCCGCTCGTGCAGCCGGCGGAGACGCTGCTCGGTGTGCAGCATGCGCTTCGACTTGACCCAGCCCGACGCGCCCGGTTTGACGCGCCCATCGCGCAGGTAGTTGCCGGGATTGCTCGCACGCCGCTGACGATCGAGTTGCCGCTGCAGCCGGCGCAGCTTGCGCAGGGCCCCCCGTAGTGGACGCGCGTTCTCGTACTGCCCACCGGCCGACGTTGTCGCCAACCGCGTCAGCCCGAGATCGACGCCCACGGCAGCGTCCGGGCGGCGCGCGCGGCGTTGCTTGGCCGAGCGCTCGACAGTGAAGCTCACATACCAGGTGGAACCGGCGCGGCCGACCGTTGCGCGCATGATGCGCGCGTGCTCGTCGCGCTCGAGCAGCCGGATCAGCCTCGACATCCGCTCCTTGCTCCGGACCGGGCCGAGTCGCCGGTCGAACTCCACATGGCGCGCTGACGCGATCCTTGGGCGCTGAAAGATCACCGACTCGCGGCAGCGCCCCTTGACGCGGAACCGAGGGAAGCCGACCCGCCGGCCCTGCTTGCGACCCTCGCTGAAGTTCTGAAGCGCCCTCCCGAGCGCCTCCAATCCGGCCTGGTAGGCGCCGACCGGGACCTGCGAGCGCCACGGCGCCAACTCGTCCTTCACGGCATCGCCCCGGAACTCCGAGCAAAGGGCCTTGTACGACCACGGCACCGCCACCTCCTCACCCCGCGCACGCGCATCAAGGCGCTGCATCACGAGCGCCAAGCCCTGGTTGAACCAGAACCGCGACGCCCCGCTAAAGGAAGCCAACACTGCCTCCTGCTCGACCGTCGGGTCGAGCGCAAACCGAAACGCCTGCCGGATCAGGGTCACCTCCCCCATAGACCCGAACATACGTTCAGACCCGGACGACCACCGCTACGAAAGCGACGGGGTTCAAGCGTCTAGCATGGCCCGTCCCATGGAGGGTCCTGCGCGCACGCGTCTGGTCGCGCTCGTCGTGCTCCTGGCGGTGGCGGTGCCGCTCGCGATCGTGGCGGTCGCGGGCAGCGGCAGCGATGGTGATGACGAGGAGGTGACCGACCTTCGGGTCGAGCGCTCCCCGGGCATTCCCGAGCTGATCGTCTTCGTGACCCCGGACGCCAACACCCCCAAGCGCACCGGCGGCCGCGAGTTCGTGACGGTCGAGTGCCTCGACACCGGTGGGCGCGTGCTCTCACGCCAGGACGAGACCTGGCCGCTCAACGACACCGACAGAGGCACGCTCGACCCGCATTCCCACGTACGGGTCACCCCCGCCCGCATCAACGACGTGGAGCGCTGCCGCGTGCGGCCCGCGGACCCGCCGCTGGAGGGGCCGGTGTCCTAAGCCATCCTGGACCAGGCCCCGTGAGCGGCAGATACTGGGCGGGCGATGTCGCAAGAGAACGTGGAGTTGTTGCGGGCGGCCGTCGAGGCCCTTCGCGCTGACACGAGCGCGCTCGACTGGGAAGCCACGCTCGCTGGGGCATGGGTCGACCTCTGGGATCCGGAGATCGAGTGGGACGCCTCGACTCATCCACTGCCGGACCTCGCTGGGGTCTACCAGCGGAATGGAGCCCACGCTTCGGTGGTGGCGAGAGTGGCTCGCCGCCTGGGATGCCGTGCAAGTCGAGTACGAGCTGGTCGAAGCCGGGGACCGCGTAGTCGGGCTGTTTCACCTGCGGATGCGTGGGCACTACACGGGCATTGACGTGGCCTCGGGAAAGTACGCGATGGTCTTCACCTTCCGGGACGGGCTGATCGTCCACGCGAAGTTCTACAGCAGGCAGTCAGAAGCCCTCGAAGCCGTGGGGCTGCGGGAGTAACGGTCTCCTACGCCGCGCCCGCCGCGGCGGCGATGTCGCGGTAGGCCCCGCGCAGGTCCTCTGCGCCGAAGATCGACGAGCCGGCTACGAACAGCGTGGCACCGACGGCGGCCGTCTCGCGCGCGGTGGCGGCGTCGATGCCCCCGTCCACCTCGATCGGCACGTCGGGGCCGAGCAGCTCGCGCAGCCGGGCCACCTTTGGGGTCGACGACTCGATGAAGGCCTGGCCGCCCCAGCCGGGGTTCACGGTCATGCAGAGCAGGTGGTCGAACATCCCGGTCAGGCCGAGCACAGAGTCCGGTGGCGTGGCCGGGTTGATGGCCAGGCCCGAATGCAGACCCGCCTCCCGCACCGCCTTCAGCGCGTAGTGCACGTGCGGGGTGGCCTCCCAGTGCACGATCAGCGTGTCCGCGCCCGCCGCGGCGAACTCCTCGACCCTCCGCTCCGGCCGCTCGACCATCAGGTGCACGTCGAGCACTCCGTCGCGGCTGTGCACCAGGTCGCGGAGCGCGTCCACGATCATCGCGCCGATCGAGATGGGTGGGACGAAGTGGCCGTCCATCACGTCCACGTGGATCACGCGCGCGCCCTCGTCCATCAGGTCCTCGACCTGCGCACCGAGATGGGCGAAGTCGGCGGCCAGTATGGAAGGCGCCACCCGGATGTCCCGCATCACCGGGTGCACCACTAGGCCCGTGCGGCCTGCTTGGCGTGCGCCCGGATCTCCGAGAGGATCCGCTCGAGGCGCGGCTCAGTGTCGCGGTCCACGAAGCTCATGGCCGCCGCCACGGCGGGGTGCACCGCCGCGATCTCGCCGTGGAGCGCGTGGGCGACGGCGCGGTAGGCGGGGTGCCCCTCCCGCCCGGAGCGCAGCTCGATGAGGTGCATGGCCTCGCGCGCGTTCATGTCGAGCACGTACCGGATCCGGTAGCCGAGGCAGAGCGCGTACGGCGCGAGCTCGGGCCGTCCCATCGCGGCGATCCGCTCGTACTCGGCGCTCGACCGCTCGAGTCCCTCCCGGTACGCGCCGGCCACGCCCGACTGCTCGAGCTCGTCAGGCACGCCCGCCCCGAGCTCTGGCCCGAGCGCCTGCCACTGGATGGTGAGCATGCGGTGGCGCTGGAGGTCCCGGAAAGCGCCGTAGTCCGAGACGACCTCGAAGCGGTAGCGCAGCGCCTCGAAGCCGCGGCCGGGACGGTGGCGGCGGTTGCGCCGCTCGCCGACCAGCTCGGCCAGCATCGTCGCGCGCTCGTCGGGCGGGAGCGCGCGCACGGCGCTGCGGGCCTCGTCCTCGGAGCACGAGGCGGCCTCGAACAGGAGCGCGGCCAGGAGCTCGTCCTCGCCGCCCTCCACCGACAGCAGCCGTACGGCCGGCCCGGCCTCCTCGTCGCGGCGTGCCCGGTCGAGGCCGAGCCGCCGCGACCAGCGCTCGGCCGCCTCGCCGCGCTGCGACAGGTACGAGATCCACTCCCCGCCGCGGTCGGGCCGCTCGACGCGCGCGACGAAGCTGGGCATGATCGCCTTCAGCTCGGCCAGGATCATGTCGGCGTAGTCGCGCGCCTCGGGGAGCGGCGACGCGTAGAGGCGCAGCAGCAGCTGCTCGTATGCCTGGCCGGTGGCGAAGATCCCCATGTGCGACAGCGAAGCGGCGGGCAGGAGGCCACGCAGGAGGTCGAGCGCCTTGGCGCGGATCGCGCGCCGGTGCGCGGACTCGGGCTCGCCGTCGGGCCGCGGGAAGCGCTCGGCGGCCCAGCGCCTCCACCCGCGGCAGCGCGTCGGCGTAGGCGTGGAACAGGAAGTCCATCGCCCGCTTGTACTCGGGGCCGAGCTCCGGGTGGCGCCAGTAGCGGTAACCGAGCCCCTCGGCGATGGGCGCGTCGTAGGGGATGTAGCGGGTGGACTGCTCCAGATACGCCGCCAGCCGCCCGCGCTGCAGCAGCTTGGTCATCACGTTCGAGACCCACTCGCAGGCGATGTGCGCTCCGCCCAGCTGGGCGACGGAATCGTCGCCGTAGCCCAGGAAGATCCGTTCATAAAGCTGGCGGGCGCGCTCACCTTCCTCGCCGTCGAACGCTCCGTGGCGGACCTCTCCCGCGAACTCAGCCAGGTACATGCGGCGCAGCGTGCCCTGGTAGCGCGAGTAGCGGGCGAACATCGCCCCCTTCACCGTTTCAGGCAGGTTCACGAGCCCGAAGACCGGCCGGTCCAGGTTCGTGAAGTGGGGGGCGAGCGCCTCGCGCTCGGCGTCCGAAAAGGTCTCTACCGGGTAGTCCATCGGGCGCGGGCCACCTTATCGCCGCGGTCGGTCAGGCCAGCCTGTGGTCCAGCACCCGATCGAGCCGCGCCGAGGTGGCGTCCACCGGCACGGCCTTCTCGAGCCGCATCGCGATCTCCCTGTCGTCGATCTCGAGCGTGGCGACCTGGTTGTCGAACCACGGCCCGTCGCCGATCATCCGCCAGCGCACACCGGGATCCGCCACGTCCGGCCGAGCGGGCCAGAGCGCGGGTGAACGCCTCGAAGCCGCGCGACATCCCGATGCGGATCACCTTCCGCTCCTTGCTCTCGAGCGGGTTCCGGTAGGGCGAGCAGACCGCCTGGTAGACGTTCGACTGCACCCCCGACCCGCGCCGGAAGGCGACCTCGTAGAGGTAGGCGTGGTGCACGTCGCCGGACAGCACGACGATGGAGGCGGGCGCGGGGCCGCGCTCGCCGGCGGCGACCGAGCGGAGCAGCTCTGCAAGGCGCGCGAACGACTCTTGGAAGGCAGGCCAGTGCTCCATGTCGACGGTCTGGCGCGCCTTCTCGGCCAGCGGCCGGAACGCCGGACCCCAGGCGCCTCCCGCCACCGCCTCGCTCCACGCCTCGGCGTAGTGCATCCCGGGGCCGAGCAGCCATGGGAGCGACGTGGCCACGAGCAGGTGGTCGAAGTCGCCGGTCATCTCCTCGGCGACCCAGTCCCATTCCTTCTCGTCGAGCATCGACCGGTGGCCCTCGTCGAGCACCCGGCCGGCGCGCGAATCGATCACCACCAGGCGCGTGCGGCCCAGGTCGCGGCAGAAGCTCCAGCGCGTTCCAGAGGTCTCCTCGTCCGCGCTGCGCGCGAACTCCTCCAGGATCGACTCGGCGTCGTCGGCCGCCTTCACGCGGCGCAGGAGCTCGTCCTCCTGGTGGTCGCCGGGGGCGAGGTTCCCGAGATGCTGGTACACCCAATACGACGCCAGCGCGCCCAGGATGTGTCGGTTCCACCACTCGTGCTGCCGCGCCTCCTCGAGCCAGGCCTCGGAGATGTTCCAGTCGTCGTGGACGTCATGGTCGTCGAAGATCATCGCCGTCGAGAGCGTGGACAGGAGCCAGCGGATTGTCGGGTCGCTCCAGCTCTCGTGGTAGAGCTTCGTGTACTCATCGAAGTCGAGCACGCGCTCGCCGGGGGCCTCCGAGAGGTCGCGGCGGGTCTCGATGAATGAGCGGGTGGCGGGCGAGGCCTCGTCCGCGTAGACCTGGTCGCCGAGCATCAGCAGCACGTCGGGCCACTCCTCGCGCGGGCGGTTTCGCATGCGCTGGGCGAGCGTGTGGAGGGCGTCGATCTCGCGGCCGCGCGGGTCTTGGTCCTTGCGCAGCGAGTAGGGCGGCACGTGCGGCGCGGCCACGCGGCACGAGCCGAACACCACCTCCAGGGGACCGTCCTTCGGGTAGGTGCGGAATGCGCTCGCCGGGAAGCCGTCGTCGACCGGCCAGACGCGCTCGCCGTCGAGCTTGACCTCGTACTCGTGCCACGCACCCCGTTCGAGCCCGCCGCAGCAGACGAGCGCGTAATGGTGGTCGCAGACGCAGAAGGTGCGCTCGCTCGTGCCGAGCACCTCGACCTCGCAGGGGGAGTCGGTCTCGACCCAGATCAAGGCTTCGGTCTCGCCGACGTAGCGCAGGAGAGGGCCGAGGAGTAGCTCAGGCATGGTGCGGGAGCGTAGCCTTCCTCGCCGTGGAAGCCGAGCTGCAGCGGGTGGGACGCTCGATCCACGACGCCATGCCCGGCCGCAGCCGTCATCCGCTCCGCGCGCTCGATCAGAAGGCCATGGGGCTGGCCTCGCAGGACCAGCAGTTGCGAGCGGCGTTGTTCCGGTTCGTCGACGTGACGCCGGCATGCCGCAACATGGACGATCTGGCGCGGCATCTGACGGCCTACCTGGAAGAGGTGGGTGACCGGCCGCCTCCGATCGAAGCCGCCATGCGAATGTCGGGCACGAAGGCCGGCCGGGCCGCGCTCGGCGCCGCCGCGGCCGCGGGGGTTCGCCACATGGCGCACCGATTCATCGTGGGTGAGACCCCCCAACGGGCACTGAGGACGATCCGGCAGCTGTGGGAGGGCGGGGCGGCGGTGTCACTGGACTTGCTGGGCGAAGCGACCGTGACGCAGGCCGAGGCCGACCGCTACGCGGCTCGCTGCATGGACGCGCTCGAGACGCTCGCCGAGTCGGCGCCGCGCTGGCCCGCGCGCCCGGCGCTCGAGGCGGACTCACTCGGGCCGCTCCCGCGTGTGAACCTGTCCGTGAAGGTCTCGGCGCTCAGCCCGCTGCTGCGCCCGGAGGCACCCGAGGTCGGGCGCGACGACGCCGCGCGGCGCATGCGGCCGCTGCTCGTGCGGGCGAAGGAGCTCGGGGCGCACCTGCACATCGACATGGAATCGGTGGACACGCTCGAGGCCACGCTGGACCTCGTCGTGGAGATGCTGGACGAACCCGAGTTCCGCGACGGGCCGTCCACCGGGGTGGTCATGCAGGCCTACCTGCGGGAATCGCCGGACCAGCTCGAGCGCGTGGTCGACTGGGCGCGCGCCAGCGGACGCCGCCCGCCGCTGGTGGTCCGGCTGGTGAAGGGCGCCTATTGGGACCACGAGGTGGTGGAGGCGCGCCAGCACGGCTGGACCCCGCCGGTGTTCGAGCAGAAGGCCGAGTCGGACCGCAACTTCGAGGCCCTGACCAGCCGCCTGCTCGAGGGCTGGCCACACGTGCGCCCGGCGATCGCATCGCACAACATCCGCTCGGTGGCTCACGCGGTTTCGGCCAATCGCGCCGCCGGCCGCGAGGACCGCGACCTGGAGCTGCAGGTTCTGCGCGGTCTGGGCGACGATCTCGCCGCCGCGCTCGCCTCACACCACATGCGCGTGCGCATCTACTGCCCGGTGGGCGACATGGTTGCGGGCATGGCGTACCTGGTCCGCCGCCTGCTCGAGAACACGTCGAACGAGTCGTTCCTGGGCGACCAGCAGCGGGGCATGCCGATCGAGGAGCTGCTGGCGGCGCCGTGACCGCGACCGCCCCCACTATGGGCTTCACCAACGAGCCCATCCTGGAGCTGCGCCGGTCGCCCGCACGCGAGTCCCTGCTCGAGGCCCTCCGATCGCTCGACGCCCGCCTGCCTCTGTCGGTTCCGATGCGCATCGGTGGTGACAGATCTGAAGGCGACGGTGTGCTGTCCACCGATCCCGGGGCGCCGAACCGGCTGGTCGCGCGTGCGGCACGGGCGACCGAGGCGGACGCCGCGGCCGCCGTGGAGGCCGCGCAGCGCGGCTTCCGTGAGTGGAGTGCGCGCTCCGCGGCCGAGCGCGCCGAGGTCCTGCGTGCGGCCGCAGCGCGGCTGCGCGAGCGCCGCCTCGAGCTGGCCGCCCTCCAGGTGCGGGAGTGCGCCAAGCCGTGGCCCGAGGCCGACGGCGACGTGTGCGAGGCGATCGACTTCCTCGAGTACTACGCGCTCGAGGCACTCGAACTGGATCGCGGCCGCGGCCTGGTGCAGGCGCCGGGCGAGCGCAACACGATGCGCTACGCGCCGCGCGGGGTGGCCGCCGTAATCGCGCCGTGGAACTTCCCGCTGGCGATCCCCTGCGGCATGACGGCCGCCGCCCTGGCGGCCGGCAACGCCGCGATCCTGAAGCCGGCCGAGCAGTCGCCGGCCAGCGCCGGCGCGCTGGTCGACGCGCTCCACGAGGCCGGCGTGCCGCCCGATGCGCTCGCGCTGCTGCCAGGCTACGGGGAAGCCGGCGCCGCGCTGGTGCGAGACCCGCGCGTGCACGTGATCGCCTTCACCGGCTCGGCTCCGGTCGGCCTCGAGATCGTGCGCGCGTCGGCGGACACGCCGGACGGCCAGCCGCACGTGAAGCGCGTGGTCGCAGAGATGGGCGGCAAGAACTGCGTGATTGTCGACGCCGACGCGGACCTCGACGAGGCCGTGCCCGGGATCGTGCACTCCGCCTTCGCCTACGCGGGCCAGAAGTGCTCGGCCGCAGCCCGGGTGCTGGTGCACGAGGCGATCGCGGACACGCTGGTCGAGCGCTTGGCCGGCGCCGTCGAGGTACTGCGGGTGGGCCAGGCCGACGAGTTCGCGACGGAGGTGCCGCCGGTGATCGAGCGCGAGGCGCAGGAGCGGGTGCTGCGCTACCAGCGCCTGGCCGGGCTCAACCCCCGAGAGGTGCCCTCCCAGGGCTGGTTCGTGCCGCCCGCACTCGCGACCGGGCTCCCCGAGGACTCGCCCGTGAACCGTGAGGAGATCTTCGGCCCTCTCCTCTCCGTCACCCCGGTGCGCGACCTCGATCACGCGGTCGAAATAGTCGACTCACTGCCGTTCGCGCTGACCGGGGGCCTCTTCTCGCGCAGTCCCGCCGCGGTGGAGCGGGTCGCCGCCCGCCTGCCGGTGGGAAACCTGTACGTCAACCGCGGGATCACGGGTGCGATGGTGGGCCGCCAGCCCTTCGGCGGCAACCGTCGCTCCGGGATCGGCTCGAAGGCGGGCGGCCCGGATTATCTGCTGCAGTTCGTGGAGCCGCGCGTGGTCACGGAGAACACCATGCGCCACGGCATTCCGGTGGAGTGACCCACTAGCCTTGCGCGCGATGAGCGCCCCTGCGTTCGATCTGCAGTCCCACTCCGTGCACTCGGACGGGGAGCTCGCGGCCGCCCAGGTGGTCGAAAATGCCGCCGCGGCGGGCGTGCGCCTGCTCGCGCTGTCGGACCACGACACTGTCGACGGGGTCGACGAGGCGCTGGCCGCAGGCGCGCTCCACGGGGTGCGCGTCGTGCCCGCCACCGAGATCTCGGCAGTGGACGGGCCGCTACGAGGACCTTCACGTGCTCGGCTATGGGATCGACCACCGCAGCGGGCTGCTGAGCGAGCGGCTGCTCGACGCGCGCGGAGACCGCGAGCGGCGCGCCGACGCGATGGCGAAGCGGCTTGGCGAGCTCGGCTTCGAGGTCGACCCAGCCCCGATCGAGGCGCGCAAGGCGGCGGGGAAGCCGGTCGGGCGTCCTCACCTTGCCGGCGCGGTGCTCGCCCACCCGGCCAACGCCGGGCGGCTCGCGGAGGAGGGACACGCCGACGTCTCCTCCTTCATTCCCGCCTACCTGATTCAGGGAAAGCCGGGCTACGTCGCGCGCACACATCCCACGGTCGAGGAGGCCATCGGCTGGATCCACGACGCCGCCGGGGTGGCGGTCTGGGCGCATCCGTTCTGGGACATCGACGCGGGCGATGCCGTCCTCGCCGCGATAGAGCGCTACCGCGAGGCGGGGCTGGACGGGGTGGAGGTGTTCTACCCGTCTCACAGCCCCGAGCAGACGCTGATGCTGGCGGACCGCTGCGAGGAGCTGGGTATGCTGGCCACCGGGTCGTCGGACTACCACGGGCCGGATCACCGGCTGTTCAGCCGCTTCCGCGCGTTCGAGCTCCACGGCCGCGAGCCCAACCTTGGGCCGATCGCCC
Organism: uncultured Thermoleophilaceae bacterium; assembly: GCA_963733885.1. Taxonomy (GTDB): domain Bacteria; phylum Actinomycetota; class Thermoleophilia; order Solirubrobacterales; family Thermoleophilaceae; genus JACVRW01. Next base: position 249,438 of record CAVTES010000005.1, read on the forward strand.
ATGGCACGCTCGCCGCGCCCACGCGCGGCGGCGACGGCCTCTGCGTCTGGCTGACCGGCCTGTCGGGCTCGGGCAAATCGACGATCGGCCGGCTCGCCGCCGGCGAGCTGCGCGACCTCGGCCACCGCGTCGAGATGCTCGACGGCGACGACGTGCGCCAGAACCTCTGCGCCGGGCTCGGCTTCTCGCGCGAGGACCGCGACGTGAACGTTCGCAGGATCGCGTGGGTGGCCGACCTGCTGGCGCGCAACGGCGTGGTGACATTTGTGGCCGCGGTCTCCCCGTACCGCGGCGCCCGCGACGAGGCACGCGCGCGGATGGGCGATCGGTTCCTCGAGGTGTACGTGCGGGCATCGGTCGAGGAGTGCGAGCGCCGCGACGTGAAGGGGCTCTACGGCAAGGCCCGGGCGGGAGAGATCCAGGCCTTCACGGGTGTCTCGGACCCGTATGAGGAGCCGCAGTCACCCGAGCTTCTGATCGACACCGAGCAGGAGATGCCCGCCGAGTCGGCCGGCAGGCTGATCGCGCTGATCGAGGAGCGCCTGGCCGCCGGCGCGCCCGTGACGGCGGCCGTCTAGAGCCCGGCGAACAGCTCGTCGATCGACAGCGCGAAACCCAGGAGCATCGGCGACTCGAGCGTGTCGCCGCGCCTGAGCTCGACGGCCACGTCGAACTCCGGCGCTCCGGGTTTCGAGCGGCGGTAGACCAGCACCGTCTCGGCGATGTCGTCCACGAGCCACAGCTCGGGGAGGCCACCCCCCTCGTAGACCCGCTTCTTGGCGCCGATGTCGTAACGCCACGTGGAGGGCGAGCGGATCTCAACGCACAGATCGGGCACGTGCTCTGGATAGCCCCTGAGGTCGGCCGGGATCCGCTCCTGGCGGAACCAGAGGACGTCCGGCCCGTAGACGTTGAACTCGTCCATGCGGACATCGGTGGGCGTCATGGCCAGCCCCCGCCCGTCGCCGCCCTGCGCCCAGATGCCGAGCGCGATCACCAGCCGGGATTGGAGAATGGCGTGGACCGCCTTCGGCTCGTTCACGACGATCCGCCCGTCAACGAGCTGCTTGCGATCGCCCTCGACCGAGATCTCGTAGTACCGCTCGGCGGTCATGCGCTCCGCTGTCGCCATGGGCCACACCGACTATAAGGCCGGGCGGCAAAGCCCCAGCCCCAGTCTGGTCGCTAGCGGGCCGGCAGCAACGCGGTCTGGAGCTGCTCCACCACCCAACGCTCGTACTTCTCGGGTTTCCAGCCCCGGTCGCGTACCAGGGCGAGGTATGTGCGTTCGCTCGCGATGGTCCAGATCGAGTCGGCGGCCTCACGCGCGGTCAGGCCGCGTCTGAGCGCCTTCTTCCGATGCAGGCTTCGCGCCAGCCGGCTCTGCGTCTGGTAGCGCCGGTCGTCGTGGTCGGCGAGCATCCGCGTGGCCTCGGGATCGGCGCCCGCGGCCGCCTCGAGCTGGGCGAACACGGCCGCCTCGCGGTCGCCGATCTGCCGGTGGATGCGAGCGAAGAGGGCCAATTGCCTCCGAGGGTCGTCCTCGCGCTCCATCTCCCGCCACGCCGCACGGGAGGCGAGCGGGACCGCCTCGTCGTCGCCTCTCACGGTCAGGTCCACGACCGCCCGGAGCACGCCCGCCTTGCTGCGCAGGCCGGCATAGACCGTAGGCACCGCGACCCCCGCCTCCTCGGCGATCGCAGCGATCGACGTCGCCGCATACCCGTCACGCACGAACAGGCGAGCGGCCGCCTCCACGATGCGGCGCCGGGTCTCGCGCGCCTGGCGGGCCCGGTTGGAGCTGTCGTAGGTACGATTCGGTATAGTCACCTATATCGAATATAGGAGAGTACAGCGATGAGCATCATGCCCGAGCGCCTGACGTTCGGCGAGGTCGAGATCCTGGTCAAGGCGCCGGCCGACACGACAGGCGGGGCGTTGAGTGTCTTCGAGGAAAACGAGGCCGTCGACACCCCTCTACACGTCCACGAGCACGAGGACGAGCTGTTCTACGTGCTCGAGGGCGAGCACGTGTTCCAGGTCGGCGACCGGGAGCACCGGGCGGGCCCCGGTGAGCTCGTCTTCGCGCCGCGCGGCGTCCCGCATTCCCAGCGGCGCGTGGTGCCGCGCAAGGGGCGGACGCTCGTACTCACCGCCCCCGGGGGGCTCGAGGGCTTCTTCCGGGAGCTGGCGGAGGCCGACGCGCACGGCGAGCTCGGGCCGGAGGCCTACACGCGGGCCTCCGCGAGGTACGGGATCACCTGGCTGTAGATCTAGTGGCGCCTCCGGCGGCGCCACTAGGTCGCCGGGCGCTCGGCGGGTGTCGGGCGCGGCGCTCCGTCCGGGGGGCCGCGCTCGGGCGCGGGCCCGCCGCCGTCCCCCGGCGGAGCGTTCGCCCGCATCTGGGCCATGAACTCGGCCTGCGCCTGCGCGGGCGTGCGTTTCAGCGCCCCCATCAGCGGCAGCACCGTCAGGATCAGCAGCGCCGCCTGCCGGAACGCCCAGGCGAACCCCTCCCGTGCCGAGCCCGCGGTCTGGCGGATGATCTCCTCGTCGAACCCGGGCTTCGGCTCGAAGCGGTCCTCGGTACCGCCCGCGTAGTCGTGCAGCGTCGCCTGGATCACCGCCCCCGCCTCGGGCTGCGGTATCTCCCACTCGTCGACGATGTCCTCGATCTCCTCGTCGGCGAACCAGCTCATGTGCGCATGGAGGGCGCCGCCGAAGGTCGCGATCATGATCGCCACCCCGATCGCCGCGCCCAGCTGCCGGGCGGTGTTGAGCACGCCCGACGCGAGCCCCACCATCGGACCGGCCACGGAACCCATTGCGCCCACGTTCAGCGCCGGGAACCCGATCCCCATGCCGATCCCCAGCATCGCCAGGCCGGGCAGGATGCGCAGGTACGAGAAAGCGTTGTCGGAGGTCGCGGGGAGGAACGAGATCCACAGGAGGCCGATCGCCATCACGATCAGGGCGGGCTTCGCGATCTGGCCCGGGGCCCGGCTGTCCGCCGCCCGCCCGACGAACGGCCAGACGATCAGGCCGCAGAGCGGCACCGGCACGATCGCCAGCGCCGCCTCGATCGGCTCGTAGCCCCACAGGTTCAAGAACGCCAGTGACAGCAGCAACAGGCTGCCGATCGCGCCCGCCGCGAAGAACAGCATCCCGAGATTGGCGCTGCGGAACTGCGCGTTCCCCATCAATTCGGGCCTGAGCATCGGGTTCGGCGCACGCCGCTCCCACATGACGAACGCCACCCCGAGCAGGATCGCCGCCTGCATCAGGCTGAGCCACAGCGGCAGGTTGCCGCCGAACGGGTTCGCCTCGACGAGCGCGACCAGGAGGCAGAAGACCGCAAGCCCGAGCAGGACCATCCCCTTCACGTCCACCTCGCGGCCGGCGGTCAGGTCCCAGGTCTCGGGCCACCAGCGCAGCGCGAGCACCACGCCGATGATCCCGAAGGGGATGTTGATCAGAAAGATCCACTGCCAGCTCGCGATCTCGATCAGCACGCCGCCGAGCACCGGGCCGAGCGCCGACGACACGAGCGCCACCACGGCGATCAGCGCCAGTCCCCGGCCGCGCTGCTGCGGCGGGAACACGAGCACCGTGATCGCGAACCCGAGCGGAGCGAGGATGCCGGCTCCGATGCCCTGCACGACGCGGAAGCCGATCAGCCATTCGACCGACCAGGCGAGCGCGCAGAGGCCCGACCCGATCGTGAACACGGTCAGGCCGACCACGAAGAAGAGGCGCCGGCCGAACTGGTCCGCCAGCCGCCCCATCGAGACGAGCAGGACCGCGAAGATGATGTTGTAGGCGTTGATGACCCACGTGACGGTCCCCACGTCGGTCGACAACTCGTCCTGCAGCTCGGGGATCGCGATGTTCACGATCGAGACGTCGAGCAGGGTCATCGCCCAGCCGATCATCATCACGCCGAAGATGCGCCACCTGTTGGCGTGCAGGAGCTCTGCGGGCGGGTTGCGGCGCTCGTCCGCCACGTCCGTCACGGCCGCGCGGCCTCCCGGTCCTCGGCGTCGCGCCCGTCGTATACGAGCGCCTCGGCGTCGTCGCTGTCGTCAGGCTCGTCGTTGTCGACAGCGTCGAAGTCGTTCGGGATGCCGTCGTCGTCGGAGTCGTCGTCGCCGCGCTCCCGCGGCGGCCGCAGGGCGCCGTCGGGACCGAACTCCGGCAGCGTGCCGCCGGCCACCGCGAGCGCTGCGAGCGACATGTCGGTCAGCTGGCCGGTGTCCTCGTTCGCGATGTCCTGGAAGCGAGTGATGTCGTCCTCGACTTCCTCATCGTCGTCGTACATCCGGCGCTCGATCTCCTCGCGGTCGGCCACCATCAGCCAGCGCTTGTCGCGCACGACGATCAGCGAGCCGCTGGCGGTGATCGAGAACGGGCGATCGTAGAGGTCTTCCTCGTCCACGTCATCGAGCAGCGCGGTGAGGTCCTCGCCCCACATCTTCCCGGGGATGGTGAGGCCCAGGTACGACAGGATTGTGGGCGCCACGTCGTGGGTGGAGGCGTACCAGTCCACGTCGTCTCCCGACTTGCGCCCGTCCGGGTCGCGGATCATGAAGGGGATCTCGTACGACTCGCGGTGTGAGGTGGGCGTGCCGCGCCCGACGTAGTCGTGCTCGCCGAGCGCGATGCCGATGTCGCCGAGCACGAACAGGAAGGTGTCGTCGGGCACCTCGTCCATCAGCCGCCCGAACCACTCGTCGACGGCCTCGACGTGGTCGCGGTACGCCGAGCGGAGGTCGTCGACGTCGTCGAAATCCACCTCAACCAGGCGGTCGTTCATCGGGCCTATGCCCTCACGATCGACCTCGCCGGGTTTGATGTAGATCGGGGGAGCCTGCACGGCATCGACAGGGTCGAACGGATCAATTCCGACGAAGCCCGAGAAGTCGCGCAGCTCCTGAATGCCGGCCTTGTATGTCCGCTCGGTGGCTTGAGTCTGGCGCCTGATCGCGGCGATTTCGTCCCGAATGGTCCGCGCCCCGGCCGATTGCTCACTGCCACCGGCGCGCACGACCCTGCCAAAGCGGGGCCCGTCGATGATCGGGTTGTCGGTCACGTAGACCGTCTCCAGCCCTGCGAGGCCCATCGTCTCCATCATCACCGGCTGCCAGTCCCACACAGGGTTGTAGCCCGGCACGGCGGGCATGCCCTCCGTGCGCTTCCAGTCGCGGAAGGGGAAGGACCGCATCCCGGTCACGAGTGTGCGCCGCAAGGGAAGAGCAGGCATGCATTCGGGGATCACCCGGTCGAACCTCAAGGAGTTGCCCCTGAGCTCCTCGATGTTGGGCGTGTCGGTGCCGGATTCGGCCACGTAGTCCTTGCGGACCAAGGGGAGCACCACAACTACGGCACGGCGGTCGTCGCTTTGCGCCGCTGCGCGGGCAGGGAGGCCCAACACGGGAAGGGCCGCGGCTCCGCCCAGCAGGGTGCGCCGGGTGAGCCTCACCCGCCAATCACAGCCTTGCCGCCGGAGGCGCCGAACTGGGGCAGCGTGCCGCCGGCCTCGTCCTCGAGCACCTTCCAGAGCGCGTCGACCATCTCGGGGTTGTCCGCGGCCACGTCGCGCACCTCCTGCGGGTCGGTGCGCCGGTCGTACAGGCGCTTCAGGCGCCCCTCGCTGTCGGCGAGCATGAACCAGTCCCGGTCGCCGGCCAGCAGGTGGTCGTCATAGCAGGAGGTGAACCAGCGCCGCTCGGGCGGCGTGCCGCCGTCGAACAGCACCGAGAGGTCCTCGCCGTTCATCTGCCCCGGCGCCCGCACGCCCATGAACGAGAGGATCGTGCGCGGGATGTCGTGCGTGGATGCGAAGTAGTCGCTGGTCTGGCCGGCAAGCTTGCCCTCGGGGTGCCGGATCATGCAGGGCACGTGGTAGATGTGCCACTGGGCGCGGGCCGCGTGCTTGCCGAGGATGCCGTGCTCCCCGAGCGTCAGCCCGTGGTCCGACATGTAGTACACGACGGTCTCGTCGAGCAGGTTCTCGTCCGCCAGCGTGTTCATCAGCCGCCCGACCCACTCGTCCAGGAAGGTGATCTCGGCCGCGTACAGCTCGCGCACCCGCTCCACGGTCTCGTCGTCCACGTCCACGTCGATCACCCAGGAGTAGGGCGTCTCGAAGGGCTGGATCGGGATGATCCCGTCGAGCTCGCTGCCCTTCGGGCTGCCGGCGGCCATCTGGTAGACGCGCGGGGCGTCGAGCGGCTCGTGCGGGTCGAAGGCGTCCACGCCGAGGAAGAAGGGGCGCCGGTCCTTGAGGTCGTCGACGAGGTTGATGCCGCTGCGGATCACGCGCGCAGTGGGGTACTGGCGGTCGCTGTCGCGGTAGATGGAGTTCCAGCCGGCCATGGCGCGCAGGCGGCCGACCTCCACGCTGTCGGACAGGTCAGGCAGGAGGTAGCGCTCGATCGTGCTGCGCGTGGCGGGGCGCTTGAAGGGCTTGTTCAGGAAGCGGTAGGCGCCCTGGGAGTAGCTCGGCCTTGCCCAGTCGAGCGTGCGGCGGAAGTTGCCGAAGCGCGGGCCGATCAGGAACGGGTTGTCGGTGCAGTAGGCGGTCTCCACGCCGGCCTCGCCCAGCACCTCCGTGACGATCGGCTGGAAGTCCGGGATCGGGATCCACCCCGGGCCGACCGGCAGCCCCTTGGTGGGCACGTAGTTGCGGAACGGGAACGAGCGGATGCCGGTCAGGAGCGCGCGCCGCGCCGGGCCGGTGGGCATCGCCTCCGGTACCGAGTGCGAGAACATCAGCGAGTCCTGCGCGAGCGCGTCGAGGTTCGGCGTCTTGTTGCGCGAGTCGGGGTTGTAGGCGCCGATGTAGTCCGCGCGCGTGGAGTCGCTGAAGATCAGCACCGTGTTCGGAGCGTCGTCCGCGTGATCGGTGGCCGGCTCGAAGTAGTCGTCGCCGCAGGCGGACAGGCCGAGGGCGGCGGCCGTCGCGCCGCCGGCTCCCAGCAATCCTCGTCGTGTCAAACCCCGGTGCGAGCCCATTGCGGGCCGCAGGCTAGTACACGCGTCCCCTGTCCCCTTTTCGTTGGGGTGGTTGTCCGGGGCTGAACGTATGTTCGGGTGTGGAGGTAATAGCGTTGACCCGGCAGGCATATCGCTTTGCGCTGGACCCGTCGGTCGAGCAGGGGGCGCTGTTGGCGTCGTTCGCTGGTGCGTCGCGGTTCTGGTTCAACGCAGGATTGGCGCTCGTCAAGGAGCGCCTTGACCTCCGGGCAGCGGGCGAGGCCGTACGGGTGCCGTGGTCGTACAGGGCCCTTTGCTCGGAGTTCAAGGGCGATGCTGTGAAGGATGAGCTGGCGCCCTGGCGCTCGCAGGTCCCGGTCGGTTCCTACCAGGCCGGGTTGGAGGCGCTCGGCAAGGGCGCTCAAGAACTTCACCGAGGGGCGTCGAGCCGGCCGCCGCGTGGGGTTCCCCGGGTTCCGTGTCAGGGGTCGCTGCCGCGAGTCGGTCATCTTCCAGCGCCCCCGGATCGGGTCGGCGCGTCAGGTCGAGTTCGACCGGCGGCTGGGCCCGATCCGTACCAAGGAGCGGATGTCGAAGCTGATCCGGCTGCTCGAGCGCGACGAACGGGCGCGCATCATGCGTGCCACGGTCAGCCGCTCGGGCGCGAGCTGGTACGTCAGCTTTACGGTCGAGCGCTCGCCCAAGCAGCGCCGCGCCCGGCGCCGGGACGCAGCCGTCGGAGTGGACGTCGGCCTGACCCAGCTGGCGACGCCGTCGGCCGGGCAGCCGTTCAAGAACGCGCGCCCGCTACAGCAGGCGCTGTGCAAGGTGGGGCGGCTCCAGCGGCAGCTCGACCGGCAGCGGCGCGCCAACAACCCAGCCAACTACCTGCCCGACGGGCGCGTCAAGCCGGGCGCGTCGGGCTGGGTGAAGTCGAAGCGGATGCTGCGCACCGAGGCCCGCCTGCGCCGGCTGCAGGAGCGGGTCGCGAACCTCCGCCGCGAGCAGGCCCATCGGCTGACCACCTACCTGACACGCGAGTTCGGAGTGATCGGTGTGGAGACCCTGAACGTGCGTGGCCTGCAGGCCAACCGCCGGCTGGCACGCCACATCGCCGACGTCGGCTGGGGCATGATCCTGACGCAGCTGAAGTACAAGACCTCTTGGTCGGACGGCTCCCTTCTGGTCGCCGCCGACCGTTTCTTTCCCTCCTCGAAGACCTGCTCGGACTGCGGGACCGCGAGAGCGAAGCTGGCCCTGTCCGAGCGCGTCTTCAGCTGTGACGCCTGCGGGCTGAACCTCGACCGCGATCTGAACGCGGCCCTGAACCTGGCCTCGATGGCCCAACAGCGCGCGCAGTCCGAGGGGAAACCGAACTGCTACGTCGCCCGCACCGGACGGGAGACACAAAACGCGCGCCGAGGGCAGCTAAGCCCCAGAACCCATGCTGGGCACAGCCCGTTGAAGCGCGAAGACCCAACCGGGTCAACCCAGGCTCGCAAGAGCCTGGCTGTCGCTGCCCAATCCCAACGGAAAGCGACAGGGGGGTACACGTCGATTACGCCACCGTTAGAGCGGGTGGCGCTAACGGCGGCTCCACTGCGTCTCCGGGCGCCCCTGGCTCTCGCCGTCGACCTCGACGTCGACTCGCTCGTCGTAGAAGGCGATCCTGTCCCTGATCGGCTCCACCTCGCGCAGCGGCTCGGGATAGCTCCAGGCGACCGCGTCCTCGCCGGCGACCGTGAAGTGAGCCGCCCTGCCCTTGTACGGGCAGAACGTGCGGTGGTCCGACGGCTCGAGCTCGGCGGGGACGTCCTCCCGCGGCACGTACCAGCGCGGCGGTAGGCCGGTCTCGAACAGAACGACCGCGCCCTCCGTCTCGGCCACGACCTCGCCGCCGATCCTCACGGTCACGTGGCGAGAGGTGTCGCGGACGTCGATCCGGTGGTACGGGTCCCGCGGATGGCCGGGCTGGGGCTCGTCCTCCTCGAGCCACTCGTCGAGCGCGCCGAAGTCGACCTGAATCAGGTCGTGCCGCCGCTCGAAGGCCTCCTCGGGCAGCAGATCGAGCCGCACGTCCTCCTCGGGGAACAGCCAGACCGGCAGCTTGTTCGTCTCGTGCAGCATCCGAACACGACGGCTGTCGACCACGGTCTCCCCGCGGAGGCGGCCGCGAACCCAGCGCGGCGAGCGCTCCAGGTACTCGACAGTGTCGTCTGGGCGGTCGAAGTTGAAGGACCCGGCGGAGGTGCTCCCGAACGGGCCCGTACCGAGGGTGAGGGACATTCCCCGAGCTTACGCTTCGGCCTTCACCTGCTCCGGCACCTCGATCTCGCGCTTGAGGATCTTCCCGGTCGGGCCCTTGGGCAGGTCGTCCTCGAACCAGATCCTGCGCGGGTACTTGTACGCCGCCACCTGCTCCTTGACGTACGCCTTGATCTCGTCGGCGTCGAGCGACTCGCCCTTCTTCAGAACCACCGCGGCGCCCACCTCCTCGCCGAGCGACTCGTCCGGCACGCCCACGACTGCGGCCTCCTGGATCGCGGGGTGCTCGTAGAGCACCTCCTCGATCTCGCGCGGATAGACGTTGTAGCCGCCGCGGATGATCAGGTCCTTCTTGCGGTCGACGATGAAGAAGTAGCCGTCCTCGTCGATCTTGGCCATGTCGCCGGTGCGGAACCAGCCGTCGTCGTCGATCGCCGCTTCGGTCGCGTCGGGGCGTGCCCAGTAGCCCTTCATGACGTTGTGCCCGCGGATTACGATCTCGCCCACCTCGCCCTGGGGAACCTCGTTGCCGTCGTCGTCCCAGGCCTGCATCTCGACACCCTCGATGGGCGTTCCGATCGAGCCCGGCTTGCGCTCGCGGTCGGGATGGTTGAACGAGGCGACCGGCGACGTCTCGGACAGCCCGTAGCCCTCGAGGATCGCGCAGCCGAACTTGTCCTCGAAGCCGCGGATCAGCTCGACCGGGATGGCGGCGCCGCCCGACATGCACAGCCTCAGGCAGGACGCGTCGACCGTGTCGGCCGCGTCCGCGTGCAGCATCGCGTTGTACATCGTCGGGACGCCCTGGAACACGGTCACCCTGTCGCGCTCGATGATCTGGAGCGCCTTCTCCGGGTCGAAGCGCGGCAGCATCGTGACGCAGGCCCCGATCGCTATGGCGCTGTTCATGGTGCAGGTCTGGCCGAACGAGTGGAACAGGGGCAGCGCCCCGAGGAGGACGTCCTCGTGGCTGAACTCGCCGAGCGTCGTCTGGGTGACCGTGCAGTTCTGCCGCAGGTTCGAATGGGTTAGCTCGGCGCCCTTCGGTGTGCCCGTCGTGCCGCTCGTGTAGAGGATCACCGCGGTGTCGTCGCCGGAGCGGTCCGCCACGCTCGTGTCGGGCTCATGCTCTATGACGAGCTGCTCGAACTCGCCCGGCTTCACGAGGATGGCCTCGGCGCCCGCCTCGCTCGCCCCCGCCTCGGCCGCCTCGCCGAAGTCGTGCCACGCGAACAGCAGCTTGGCGCCGGAGTCGCCCAGGTAGAACTTCACCTCGCGCCCCTTCAGCAGCACGTTCATGGGCACGACGATGCCGCCCGCGCGGAGGATCCCGTAGTAGATCGCGGGGAAGTATGGGACGTTCGGAAGCATCAGGCCGACGCGGTCGCCGGTCTGGAGCCCCTTCGCCTTCAAAAGCGCCGCGATGCGCGCGCTCGACCCGTCGAGCACGGCATAGGTCAGCTCAACGTCGTCCAGCTTGAAGGCGGTGCGGTCGCCGAATTCGGCCGCGGTGTCGGTCAGGATCGTGGCCAGGTTCTCGCTCATCCCTCGCTCCTCCGGTCGGTGATCGCAGACTATTCCAAAGGAGCGCCCGGCCCGGGCAGCTTGGCGCGGGCGGCGTCAGGCTGGCGCCCCGCTACAAGAGCCGACGCCTCACGTCTATACCTTTGCGGCGTGCTGCGACGCCGGGACTTCGTGCGGGCCGCGGGCGCGGGCCTCGCTGGCGCCGCCCTGGCCGGGGCAGGCTGCCGCGAGCTGTCCGGTGACCTGGGGAGGGCGCAGGCGGGCCCCCGCAACATCGTTCTGATCGTCATCGACAGCCTCCGCCCGGACCACCTCGGCTGCTACGGGAACGAGGTGGTCCGAACGCCGAACATCGACGCCCTCGCGCGCGAAAGCCTCCGCTTCACACGCGTCTTTCCCGAGGCCATGCCCACCGTCCCGGCGCGGCGCTCCATCCTCACCGGGCGGCGCGTCTACCCGTTCCGCGGCTGGCAGCCGTGGGAGGGCCTCGCGAAGCGGGCCGGCTGGTCGCCCGTCATGCCCGGCACCCCCACGCTGCCCACAATCCTCCGCGAGCGGGGCTACTGGACCGCATACGTGAGCGACAACCCGTTCCTCACGCACACCGAGGTGTTCGCGCCGTTCCGCGACAGCCTGGACCGCTATGTGCGCGTGCTCGGACAGCGCGGCGTGCGCCGCCCCGCGGACAGCGTGCCCCGCAGCGAGGCCGTGCACCGGCTGCCCCCGGCGATGCGCACCGAGGCCGCCATCCGCCAGGTGCGGCAGTACCTGGCCAACAACGGCGCCGGCCGGGTCGACGAGGAGCAGGCGGCCGCACGCGTATTTCGGGCGAGCGAGCGGCTGCTTGGCGAGGCGTCCGGCCGCAAGCCGTTTTTTATGGTCGTGGACTCGTTCGACCCGCACGAGTTCTGGGCGCCGCTCGGCCAGGATCTCGACCTGTATGCCGACCCCTCCTATCGCGGGGCCGACATCGCCGACGTCCGATACACCTGGTCCGACTATCTCTCCCGCCCCGAGCTGCGCCACCTGCGGGCCACCTACGCCGCCTCGGTGACCGCTGTGGACCGCTGGTTCGGCCACTTCCTCGCGGGCATCCGCCGGCGCGGGCTCGAGCGCGACACCGTCGTCGCGCTGGTCAGCGACCACGGCATCTACCTCGGCGAGCACCGGCTCACCGGCAAGTCGGACAGCTATCTGCACCCCGAGCTGATCCAGGTGCCGCTCCTGGTGCGCGACCCGGACGGCCGCGGCGCCGGCGCCACGAGCGACTACCGCGCCACCACGATCGACCTGGCGCCGACGCTCACGGCCATGGCGGGGGCGCCGCCCTCGGGCCGCTTCGAGGGCGCCGACCTCTCGCCGCTCTTCGACGGAGCCCCCCCTGCCGCGGAGCGCGCCTTCGCCCACGGCGGCTACGGCAACTTCTCGTTCATCCGCGACGACCGGTGGGCGCTCGTGGTGCGAAACGACAACGGCTGGCGGCTGCTGTACGACCTGCGCGCGGACCCGGACGAGCAGCGCGACGTCGCGGCACGGCACCCGAAGGTCGTGCGGGACATGTGGCACCGGCTCATCGGCGAGGTCGGCGAGCGCCCGCCCCGCTACAGCCTCGAGTGGACCCAGCAGCCGTCGCGGGCGCTCAGCGGCTAGCGAAGCCCCGACAGCGCCGTGCCCACGTCGCGCGCCGCGTCGAACAGCGGCTCCGGCCAGAGGCCGAACGCGATCGTGGCCGCCGCGAAGAGGATCGCCACCACGGCGACCTCGGGCTGGGCCCGCGCCTCCGCCTCCGGCGACCAGCCCGCCACCGGCTTGACGCGCCGACGCGGCAGGGTCGGCCATTCGACCTCGTAGCCGCCCATCCACATCACCGCGACCACGCGCAGGTAGTAGGCCAGCGAGATGACCGACCCGACCACGATCACGATTCCGAGCCAGGTGTAGTCGCCGGCCACGGAGGCGTCGATCAAATAGAACTTGCCCATGAAGCCCGCGGTGGCGGGGAAGCCTGCCAGCGAGAGCATCGCGATCGTCATCGGCCAGGCGAGCCAGGGCTCGCTTCGGCCCAGGTTGTCGAGCGACAGAAGGTCGTCGCCGTGCTCGGAGACGCGCTCGCGCGCCACCACCACGGCGAACGCGGCCACGTTCATCAGCAGGTACACGGCGAGGTAGAAGGCGGTGGCCTGGAGCCCGAGCGTCGTGCCGACGACCACGCCGGCCAGCAGGTACCCGGCCTGCCCCACGCTGGACCACGCGAGCAGCCGCTTGAGCGAGCGCTGGGCGATCGCGCCGACGTTTCCGACGACGATCGTCACCGCAGCGAGCGCGGCCAGCGCCGGGCCCCAGTCGGGCTGCGCCTCGCCGAGCGCGTTGTCGAACAGCCGCAGGAAGATCGCGAAGGCGGCCGCCTTGGTGGCGACGGCCATGAAGGTCGTGATGGGCGTAGGGGCGCCCTGGTACACGTCCGGCGTCCACTGGTGGAACGGCGCGACCGAGGCCTTGAAGGCGAGGCCCACGGCGGCGAGACCGATCCCGGTGAGCAGCAGAGGGTCGGTGACCGGGACCTCGGGGGAGCCGATCGCCGCGGCGATGGCCTCGAACTGCATCGCGCCCGAGGCGCCGTAGACGAGCGCCAGGCCGTAGAGCAGCGTCGCCGAGCCGACCGAGCCGATCACCAGGTACTTCAGCCCCGCCTCGAGCGAGGTGGCGCGCCGCAGCTCGGTCGCGCACAGCACGTAGAGCGGGATCGAGAGGAGCTCGATCCCGACGAACAGGGTGATCAGGTCGGACGCCTGGGCGAGCACGACCATGCCGGTGATCGATCCGAGCAGCAGCGAGTGGTACTCGCCGTGGCCGGCCTCCCGGGTGGCGACGGCGCGGACCGACAGGACGACACAGACCAGTCCGGCCACGTAGAAGAGCATCGACAGGCCGAGCGCGAGCGTGTCGACGGTGAGCGAGCCCTCGATGATCGGGGTCTGCTCCCCAGGCTCCCAGACCCAGATCGTGAGGCCCATCGCGGTGAGGAGGGTGGCCGCGGTCAGCGCCGGCACCAGCACATGCCGCACGAAGTGGGCGCGCAGCAGGCCGACCATCAGCACGACGATGGAGCCGCCGACGAGCGCCATCAGAGGCGAGAGCGCCTCGTAGTCGATGTGCGGGGCCTGGACTTCCATCACCGCTCCGCCACTTGCTGCCCCACGGTTCGGGGCTGCTCGATCGCCGCCGTCGTGGCCCCCTCTGTGCGCTCTACCACGAAGTTCGGGTAGAGCCCGAGCGCCACGATCACCGCGACCAGCGGCGCGATTGCGGCGAGGTTGAGGAAATCGATCTCACGCGACTCCACCGCCGGCCCCACCCGGTTGTGCATCGTGCGCTGGAAGACGCGGATCATGTACACGGCCGCCAGCACCACACCTACGCTGGCAACCAGGCCGTAGACGAGCTTGTCCTCGAACGCCCCGAACAGGATCAGGATCTCGCCGACGAAGTTGGCGGACCCCGGCATCGCGAGCGTCGCGAACGTGAGGATCAGGAACAGTCGCCGCGAGCACGGGCGCGCGGAAGGCCATGCCGCCCAGCTCGTTGAGCGACTCCCGGCCTCCGGCGCGAGCGGCGATCACGCCGATGACCAGGAACAGCGGTACGACGACGAGGCCGTGGTTAAGCATCTGGAAGACCGCTCCCTGGGCGCCCTTGTCGTCGAACGCGAAGATGCCCACCACGATGAAGCCGAGCTGCGCGATCGAGGAGTAGGCCACCACCAGCCGTACGTTGTCCTGCGAGAACGCGAGCACCGACCCGTACAGGATCGAGAACACCGCGACGGCGATGAACAGCTCCTGCCAGTGCTGCGAGCCCTCGGGCATCACCGGCAGCACGATCCGCAGGAAGCCGTACACGCCGACCTTCGAAAGCACGGCGGACAGCAGCGCGATCGTCACGATCGGCGATGCGCGGTAGGTCTCCGGCACCCATCCGTGCAGCGGGAACAGCGGCGCCTTGACGAAGAAGGCGAGCGCGAACAGCAGCACGATCCAGTGCTGGGTCCCCTCGCTCACGCTCCGCTGCTCGAGCTCGGCGAGCGAGAACGAGATCTCGCCGCCGTCCGGCGTGGACAGCACGCCGAGCGCGATCGCCGCCGCCATCATCAGGAGCGAGCCCGCCAGCGTGTAGATCACGAACTTGGTCGTGGCGCGCACCCGCTCGCCCGTGCCCCAGCCGCCGATCATGAAGTAGAACGGCACGAGCATCAGGTCGAAGAAGACGATGAACAGGGCCAGGTCCTGAGCCAGGAACGCGCCCAGCACCGCGGTCTCCCCCAGCGCCAGGTTGAAGAAGAAGAGCTTCGGGCGGTCGTGCTCGGTGAAAGCCGCCACCAGCGTGCACGGCACCCAGGCGACCGCGGTGAGCACGACCATGAACAGGTTGAGGCCGTCGATCCCGAGCTGGTACCGGATGCCGAGCTCGGCGATCCACTCGTCGTCGGTCACGTACTGCAGCCCGCGAGCGCCCGAGTCGAAGTCGGCGAGCAGCACGATCGCGTAGGCGAGCACGGCCACGGTGCCGGCGAGCACCGCCCAGCGCGCCACGCCGCGCGGCAGGAACGCGCCGAGCAGGCCGGTGGCGAGCGGCAGGAACAGGACGATCGACAGGTGGATCGTCATGAGCTCGCGAGCAGGAAGTAGAGGGCGATGGCGCCCACGCCGAGCAGCAGCAGCAGCGCGTAGGCGCGCAGGTAGCCGGTCTGGATGGCGCGGGCGAAGGACGTGCCGGCGCGCACGACGCCGGTGGCGCCGCCCACGATGAAGCCCTGTACGAAGTCGGTCTCGATCACACGGCGTCCGAACGAGCCGGCGCCGGTGAAGGGCCGCACGAACAGCGCGTCGTACAGCTCGTCGAAGTACCACTTGTGCGCGAGGAAGTTGTGGACGGCCGGCAAGCGGTCGCGCAGCCGCAGCGTGATGCCGCTGCGCCGGACGTACATCACGTACGCGAGCGCGATCGCGGCGATGGAGATCACACCGCCGACGCCGAGCTCGGCCCACTCGGTGCCGGTGCTCGGATGGACGTCGGCGTACCGCGAGTCCTCGAACGTCGGCTCCAGGAAGTGCTCGACGGTGTCGGTGAGGCCCGGCACCCCGACGATGCCGCCGATGAGTGCGAGCAGCGCCAGGGGCGCCATCGCCGCCTTCATCGGCAAGGACCGCTCGGCCACGTGGTGCTCGGGCGCCGGGAAGCCCACGTCGGTGTCCTCGGGCTCGCCGGTCATCGGGTTCATCGGCTCGCCGTGCGCCAGGTGGCCATGCTCGAGCTCATGCGCCTCCGGCACCGGCTCGCCGTAGAACACGCGGAAAACCAACCGGAAGGCGTAGAAGGCGGTCAGGAAGGCCGCTATGTAGCCGATGACCGCCAAGACGACGAAGCCCGAGCCGCGCGCGATCGTGTACGACAGGATCTCGTCCTTCGAGAAGAAACCCGAGGTGAGCGGAAAGGCGGCCAGCGCGAGTGCGCCGATCGTGAACGTGATGAACGTGAACGGCATCGCCTTCCGGAAGCCGCCCATCCGGTCGAGGTCCTGGATGCCCGCCATCGCGCCGATGACCGAGCCGGCGCCCATGAAGAGGAGCGCCTTGAAGAAGGCGTGCGTCATCAGGTGGAAGAAGCCGGCGCCGTAGGCCGCCACCGACACGCCCAGCACCATGTACCCGATCTGCGAGATCGTGGAGTAGGCGATCACGCGCTTCAGGTCGGTCACGACGAGCGCGACCGTCGCGGCGAAAAGGAGCGTGGCGGTCCCGATGATCGCGCTGATGTCCGCGGCCGTCGGCGCCAGCTCGAACAGCGGGAACATGCGCGCGATCAGGTACACGCCCGCGGTCACCATCGTCGCCGCGTGGATCAGCGCCGAGACCGGTGTGGGGCCCTCCATGGCGTCCGGCAGCCAGGTGTGGAGCGGAAGCTGCGCCGACTTGGCGAAGGCGCCCACGAGAATCAGCAGGCATGCCGCCACCAGCGTGCCGTCGTTCGGCGAGAAGGCCTCCTCCGCGCCGGCGAACACGCCGGCGTAGTCGAGCGCGCCCGTCTCGTTGAAGAGCAGGAAGGTCGCCACGACGAGGCCCACGTCGCCGATCACGTTCATCACGAACGCCTTGATGCCCGCGTGCGTGGCCGTTGAGCGCCGGTACCAGTAGGAGATCAGGAGGTAGGAGGCTGCGCCGACGAACGCCCAGCCGATGATCAGCACCAGGAAGTTCGCCGCCAGGACCAGCAGCAGCATCGAGAAGACGAAGTAGTTCAGGTAGGCGAAGTAGCGGGCATAGCCCCGGTCGCCGCCCATGTAGGCGACCGAGTAGACGTGGATCAGGAACGACACGCCGCTCACCACGAGGCACATGAACACCGAGAGCGGGTCGACGAGGATCGACATGTCGGCCACGAAGTCGCCGGTGGCCGCGTAGGTCCAGGCCGAGTCCACGTGCGCCTCCGCGTCGACCGTGTCGAGCATCCCCAGCGAGGCGAGGAAGGAGCCGAAGATGGCCGCGCTCGCGATCCAGCCCGGCAGGCGACCGGGCAGCACGCGCCAGCCGAGAGACACGATGAGCATCCCGGCTACAGGGAAGGCGAGGACCAGCCAGCCGTAGCCGGTGGCGCTCATCCGCGCAGCTCGGACATCTCGTCAACGTCGATCGGGAGCTGCCGGCGGTACATCGCGACGATGATCCCCAGGCCGATCACGACCTCGCAGGCCGCGATCACCATCACGATCAGCGCGAACACCTGGCCGGCCTCCCCGCCGTGCATGCGCGAGAACGCGATCAGCGCGAGGTTGCCGGCGTTCAGCATGAGCTCGAGGCAGAGCAGCACTACGAGCGGGTTGCGGCGGCTCATCACGCCGGCGGCGCCGATCGCGAAGATGAAGGCGGAGAGGACGAGGTACCAGGTGATGTCCATTTAGGCCTCCAGCCCCCGCCGGCGCCGCGCCAAGACCACGGCGCCCACAGCGGCCACCAGCAGCAGGTAAGAGGCGGCCTCGAACGGGATCAGGAACCTGGTCAGCAGCAGCTGGCCGATCGCCGCGGGCGAGCCGAAGCCGGCCCCGACCTCGGCGCCGGTGGTGTCGAGCGCATCGAGCCCGCTCGCGATGAACGCGATGCACAGCTCGACTCCCACCGCCGTGGCGAAGATCGGCCCGAACACGGCGACCGCCCCGCCCTCGGGGCGAAGCGGCTCATCGGAGCCGCCGATGTAGGCGACAACGAAGATGTAGAGCACCATCACGGCACCCGCGTAGACCACGACCTGAGCCGCAGCCAGGAACTCAGCGTGCAGAAGGAGGAACAGGACGGCGAGCGCGACCAGGTGCGAGACCAGCGCGAGCACCGAGTAGAACGGGTTCTGCAGGAATACCACTCCGAGCGCGCCCCCAAGCGTGCCGATGGCGGCCAGGAAGAACAGGACCTGCTCGAACCACACGGCTACTCGCCTTCCCGCCGCAGCGGCGTGTGCTCGGGCGGGTCGGCGAGCAGCATCTCCTTCGTGAAGATCAGGTCGCTGCGGGTGTAGTCGGCCAGCTCGTAGTCGTTGCCCATCGTGATTGCGTCGAACGGGCAGGCCACTTCGCAGTAGCCGCAGAAGATGCAGCGCGTCATGTTGATCTCGTACACGGCCGCGTAGCGCTCGCCGGCGGAGACCTGGTTGTCGGGCGTGTTCTCCGCCGCCACCACGCGGATGCACTCGGCCGGGCACGCGGCGGCGCAGAGCGAGCAGCCGACGCACTTCTCGAGCCCGGTGTCCTCGAAGCGATGGAGCTTGTGCCGGCCGCGGAAGCGGGGGTACACCGGCGTCTTCTCCTCGGGGTACTGGATCACGTAGTGGCCCTCGGCCACCCGCCCCAGCGTGGTCCGCAGTCCGCGAAGCGTCTCGCCGAAGACGCGGTAGATGGCGCCCACCCCGCCGGGCTCGGGCCCCCGGTCGATGGGCCGCGCCGCGCTCTGCCAGTCGGGGGAGGGCACTAATGCTCTCCTTTGTGGGTCGCGAAGGAGGGCATCTAGGTCGCCACCAGCACGATCGCGGTCACCAGCACGTTCAGGGTCGCCAACGGCAGCAGGATCTTCCAGCCGAACGACATCAGCTGGTCGTAGCGCAGGCGCGGCAGCGAGGCGCGCACCCAGATGAAGAAGAGGGCGCCCAGGATGATCTTGAGCAGCATCCAGAGCGGGGCCAGCGCCTCGGGGCCCGGGCCGTGCCAGCCGCCGAGGAAGCAGGCGGCGGCGATGGCCGAGATGATCAGAATCTCCATGTACTCGGCCATGAAGTACGAGCCGAAGCGCATCCCGCCGTACTCGGTGTTGTAGCCGCCGACGATCTCCGCGTCGCCCTCGGGGAGGTCAAAGGGGGCGCGCGCGGTCTCTGCGAAGCCGGCCACCAGGAAGATGCAGAAGCCGACGAACTGAGGGATCACGTACCACATGGCGTCCTGCGACTCGACGATGTCGACCAGCGAGAGCGACCCCGCCGTCATCGCCACGCCGAGCAGCGAGAGGCCGAGCGCGACCTCGTAGGAGATCAGCTGGGCGGCGGCGCGCATCGAGCCGAGGAACGAGTATTTCGACCCGGAGGCCCAGCCGCCGAGCATCGTCCCGTAGAAGGCCAGCGAGCCGAACGCGAAGAAATAGAGCAGCCCGATTGAGACGTCGATGCCGTACAGGCCGAAGCCGCCGCCCCAGACGTCGTACGGGCCGAACGGGATGATCGCCATCGTGGCGATCGCGGTGGCCACCGAGATCACCGGGGCGATGGCCATCATCCAGGGCACCGCGGTGGCCGGTGTGAACGCCTCCTTCGAGAGCAGCTTGAGCACGTCGGCGATCGGCTGGAACAGGCCGTAGGGGCCGACCCGGTTGGGGCCGATGCGCGACTGGAAGCGGCCAAGTATCTTCCGCTCGCCGAGCAGGATCACGGGGACCAGTTGCAGGAAGACCGCGAAGATCACGATCGACTTGGCGATCATGACGAGCGTCCCTTCGAGCATTGGTTCCATCAGCTCGCCGCCACCGGTTGCCGGGCAGAAGAGATCTCGACGGGCCCCTCGGGAAGGCTCGCGCCGGTGACGAACACGCTGCCGGCCGGCACCGTGCTGCGGACGGCGGCGACGGCGTCGATGCCGCTGCCGTTCGAAGTGAGCCTTACATCGTCGCCGCTCTCGACACCCGCGTCGCGCGCGTCCTCCACCGAGATCTCCGCCCGCGCGCGCGTGGATAGGAAGCGGAGCGACGGCGAGTGCTCCACTTCCGGACCTGTCCAGAGGGTTGGCACGGTCGCGAGGCGCAGCCCACGGTCGGGGGCGGGCGGCACCGCCAGTGGCGTGGTCGAAAGCTCCTCGGCCGGGAGCGCCGACGCGGCGTCACGCTCCTGCCAGCGCACGCCCAGGCCGCCGATCTCGTCGAGCGAGATTCCGGCGTAGATGGGCACAGCCTCGGCGAGGCGCGCGGTGACCATCGGGGCGGTGAGCGCGCCGACGCCAACCCCAAGCCGCTCGCACAGGTCGTGAAGGACCAGCCAGGCCGGGCGCACCTCGCCGGCGTGTCCGAGCGCTTGGCGCACACGTTGGAGGCGGCCGTCCGGGTGCGTGACCGTGCCCTCCTTCTCGGGGTAGATCTCGGCCGGGAAGACCACGTCGGCGTGCTCGTCGAGCGCCTCGCTCGCGAACTTGGCGAAGGCGACGACGGCGCTCGCAGCGGCGAGCCTCTCGGCGGGCAGCTCGTGCTCCACGAGCAGCAGCGCGCGGAGCTCGGTCGATTCGGCGACCTCGGCGGTGGTCATGCCCGCCGCGGGGGCGTCCCGGAGGCCGGGGCCGAGCGCGGGGTCGCAACCCACTTCGCGGAGGCCGCGCCCATTGGCGCCTATCGGGATCTCGATCAGACCGGACTCGGGTCGACCGCCCAGGCCGAGGGCGGAGGCGACAGCGAGCAGGGCCTCGACAGCGTTGGCGCCCCGCTCACCCGAGGCGACTCGCTCGCCCCAGATGACGACCACATCGCCGGCGTCGCGCAGCACGTCCGCGGCGCCCTGGACCGCGTCCTCCGAGGCGCGCGCGCTGCCGGCGAGATACTCCACCGGGCCCGCTCCCCGCAGGCTGCCGAGGCCCGCCGCCAGCGAGGCGAGCGCCGCCTCCGCCGCACCCGGCGCGAACCGGAGCGTCGCGCTCGCGTTCGGGTCCAGCGTCGACGGGCGCGACGAGGCCACGACTAGGCGGGCGCCGTTGCGGCGCACGGCCTTCCGTACGCGCAGGTCCAGGATCGGCGCCTCGTCCACGAGCTCGGTGTCGAGCACCAGGATCGCGTCGGCGTGGTCGATGTCCGACACCTTCGCCGACAGGTCCGGCCGGGCCAGCGTCCGCGCGTGCGCGCCTGACAGCCGTCCCCACGTGCGCGAGTCCACATGCGGGGAGCCGAGCCCCTCGCGCATCAGGCGCTGCACGAGGAAGCCCTCCTCGTTCGTCGCGCCCCCGCCCACCAGCGCGGCCGTGCGCTGGCCCGAGCGCTCGAGCGCGCGGGCGGCCTCCGACAGCGCCCGCTCCCAGGACACCTCGCGCAGGAAGCCGCCGTCGCGCACTAGCGGCGCAGTGATCCGCTCGGGCACCCCGAACGACTGGTAGCCGAAGCGGCCCTTGTCGCACAGCCAGCCGTCGTCCACCTCGACGTTGTCGCGTGCCAGCACGCGCACGACCTTGGCGTCGTCGCGCAGCGTCAGCTCAACGTTGCACTGCGACGGGCACATCGTGCAGACCGTGCCGGAGCCCTCGATGTCCCACGGGCGGGCGCGGAAGCGGTAGGCGGTGGAAGTGAGCGCGCCCACCGGGCAAAGCTCGATGATGTTGCCGCTGAACGGCGCCACGTACGGGCGGCCGTCGTGGGTGCCGACGAAGGTGTGGTCGGCGCGCTCCAGGAAGACCAGCTGGTGGTCCTCGGCCACCTCCTGCGAGAAGCGCACGCAGCGGTAGCAGAGGATGCAGCGCTCGCGGTCGATCGCCACGAGCGGCGACAGCTCGAGCGGCTTCTTGAAGTGTCGCTTCGGCTCGATGAAGCGGGAGTGCCCGGCGCCCCAACCGAACGAGATGTCCTGCAGCGGGCACTCGCCACCCTTGTCGCACACCGGGCAGTCGAGGGGGTGGTTCACAAGCAGGAACTCCACGATCGCGTTCTGCGCGTGCTTCACGCGGTCCGAGGTCGTGACGACGACCATGCCGTCGCGCACCGGGGTGGAGCACGACGTCTGGAGCTTGGGGATGCCCTCGATCTCGACCAGGCACATGCGGCAGGCGCCCACCGGCTGGCCGAGCTTCGGCTCGTAGCAGAAGTAGGGGATCTCGACGTCGCCGTACTTCGCCGCGTCCACCAGCATCGTGCCCTCGGGCGCGCGCACCTGGCGGCCGTCGATCTCGAAGCTGATCCACTTCTGCTCGGGGCGGGCCATTTGGCTAGGCGGCTCCCGCTTCCTCGACGGCGGCGAGCTCAGCCGCGCCGAACGCCTCCCGGTCAGCGCGGTCCCGTGCCTCCTCCATGTGCTGCTCGAACTCCGCGCGGAAGTGCTTCAGCATCGAGGCGACCGGCATCGCCATCGAGTCGCCCAGCACGCACAGGCAGTTGCCGATGATGTTTCCCTGGACCTGCTCGAGGATGTCGAGGTCCATCGGCGTGCCCTCGCCGCGGTCGATCCGCTCGAGCGTCTTCACCGTCCAGTTGGTCCCCTCGCGACAAGGCACGCACTTGCCACAGGACTCGTGCCGGTAGAACTCCGCCAGGCGCAGCGCGAGAGGCACGAGCGGCTGCGAGTCGTCCACCACGATGACCGAGGCGGTGCCGAGCATCGAGCCGGCCTCGGCCATCGCCTCGTAGGTGAAGGGCACGTCGAGGTGCTCGGCGGTGAGCACCGGCGCCGACGAGCCGCCGGGGAAGAAGCACTTCAGCTCGCGCCCTTCCGGTGGGCCGCCGGCCAGCCCGTAGATCACGTCCCGCACCGGCACGCCGAGCTCGATCTCGTAGTTGCCCGGCCGCTGCACGTTGCCGGACACGGAGACGATCTTCGTGCCGGTCGAGTTGCCCAGGCCGAACTTGCGAAACCACTCGGCGCCGTGCTCGATGATCAGAGGCGCGTTGCAGAGGGTCTCGACGTTGTTGATCAGGGTCGGCCCCTGGTAGAGGCCCTGATTGGCCGGGAAGGGCGGCTTGAGCCGCGGGTTGCCGCGCTTGCCCTCGAGCGCGTCGAGCAGGCCGGTCTCCTCGCCGCAGATGTAGGCGCCCTGGCCGCGGTGGACCACGAGGTCGAACGAATGCTCGGAGCCGAGGATGCGGTCGCCGACGTAGCCCTTCTCATATGCCTCTGCCACGGCGGCGTCGAGGATGTCGGCCTGCAGCGAGTACTCGCCGCGGATGAAGATGAAACCCTTGTTCGCGCCCGCGGCGAGGGACCCGATGATGCAGCCCTCGATCAGCAGATGCGGGTTCTTCTGCATCAGCAGGCGGTCCTTGAAGGCGCCCGGCTCGGACTCGTCGGCGTTGCAGCAGAGGTACTTGTCCATCGTGCCCTTGGGGATGAAGGAGGCCTTCTTGCCCATCGCGAAGCCGGCGCCGCCGCGGCCCCGCAGGCCCGACTCCTCCAGCTCGTGCAGCACCTCCTCGGGGCGGAGCTGGAGCAGGGCCTTGCGCATCGAGGCGTAGCCGCCCAGCCGCTCGTAGACCGCCAGCGTGTGCAGGTCCGGCTCGTCGATGTTCGCGAGCAGGATGCGCGTCTCTTTCATTCGCGATCACCCAGCCCGCGGCCCGGGAACGGCTGCCGGCCCTCCCTGAGCGCCGCCACCAGCTCGTGCGCGTCGTCGGGGGAGAGCGGCCCGACGTAGCGCCCGTCGATCGAGGCCATCGGCGCCATGTCGCAGGCGCCCAGGCACTCGAACTCGCGCACCTCATACCCCTCCAACTCCTCCGCCGCGATCGCCTCGAACACCGCCTTGGCGTTGCGCAGGTGGCACGCGACGCTCGTGCAGACGTAGACGTAGCCCGGGCCCGCTGGGCTTGTGCGGAGCATGTCGTAGAAGGTCGCGACACTCGACAGGTAGGCCGGGGTGACCTGCATGACGGCGGCCACCTGGAGCATCGCCTCGGGCGAGCACCAGCCATGCGCGCGCTGTGCAGCACCGAGCGCCGGCAGGGTGGCCGAGTGGCGGTCGGGATACTTCGCCATGTGCGCCTCGATCTCGGCGCGCAGTGCGGCGGGGACCTCCACCTGCGCCGGATCGGGGATCGTGGCCGGGTCGTCCTCGAGCCGCACGGCCTCGTCCCATCCCGCCGGCAGCGGCGCGGCCCGCAGGGCGCCCTCGTCGCCGACCTCTTCCATGCGTTCGTTCATCGGTCGACCCCCCCGAGGATCGGGTCGAGCATCGCCACGCATGCGATGTAGTCGGCGATCAGCGAGTCCTTCGCCATGTCCGGCAGGCTCTGGAGGTTCACGAAGCTCGGGTCGCGCACGTGCACGCGCGCGGGCTTGGCCGAGCCGTCTGCCACCACGAAGCAGCCGAGCTCGCCGCGCGGCGACTCGACCGCCGCGTACGCCTCGCCAGGCGGCACCCGGAAGCCCTCCGTGACGAGCTTGAAGTGGTGGATGAGGGCCTCCATGGACGTGGCCAGCTCGTGCCGGGGCGGCAGCGCCACCTTGCGGTTGTCGGTGATCCACGCCCCCTCTGGCAGGCCGTCGAGCGCCTGCTCGATGATCCTCACCGACTCGCGCATCTCCTCGATGCGCACCTTGAAACGGTCGTAGTTGTCCCCGTGGGTGCCGACCGGCACGTCGAACTCGAACTGCTCGTAGGAGGAGTGCGGCATCGCCTTGCGGAGGTCCCACGGGTGGCCGGTGGCGCGGAGCAGGGGGCCCGTCACGCCCAGCTCGAGCGCGCGCTCCTGCGAGATGACTCCAGTCCCCTTCAGGCGCTGCAGCCAGATCTCGTTGCGGTCGAGCAGACTCAGGTACTGGTCGATCCGCTTGGGCATGATCTTCAGGAACTCGCGGGTCTTCGCCTCAAAGCCGGGCGGGATGTCCTCCATCACGCCGCCGACCTGGAAGTAGCGCGTGTGGATGCGCTGGCCCGACGACATCTCGAACAGGTCGAGCACGAGGTCGCGCTCGCGCAAGCCCCACCACAGCATCGTGATCGCGCCGAGGTCGAGCGCCCCCGTGGCGATCCCGAACAGGTGGGAGGCGATGCGGTTCAGCTCGAGGTGGATGACGCGCAGGTACTGGGCCCGCGGCGGCACCTCGATGTCGAGCAGCTTCTCGACGGCCAGGCAGTAGGCCATCGCGTTGAAGTAGTAGGCGAGGTAGTCCATCCGCTCGACGAACGTGATCGCCTTCCAGTACTGCTGGTCCTCGCAGCTCTTCTCGATGCCGGTGTGGACGTAGCCGATGATCGGCTTCACGTCGCGCACCACCTCGCCCTCGAGCGTTGTCAGCAGCCGCAGGACGCCGTGGGTGGCCGGGTGGTGCGGGCCGAAGTTGATCGTGAGGAGCTCGTCGTGGCGGTCGCCGGGCACCAGCGCATCGGTGCCGGAGACCGGCTGCTCGTCCATGCGCTCGGTGGTCACCGAGCGCTCGCGCTCCCGGTAGGGCACGCTGACCGGATCGAAGTCAGTCATACCAGCGCGGGTACTTGTCCTCGTTGAAGGTGTAGAGCACGGGCTCGCCGCCCATCGGGAAGTCGCGCCGCTGGGGGAATCCCTCGTAGTCCTCCGGCATCAGGATGCGGCGGTGGTCGGGGTGGCCGTCGAAGACCACCCCGAACATGTCGTAGACCTCGCGCTCCTGGAAGTCGGCGGTGGGGAAGAGGTCGGCGACCGTCGGGAGGTGCGGATCGTCCGCGCCGAGCCGGGTCTTTACGTTCAGGCGATCGGTGCGCTCCATCGAGAGCAGCTGGTAGTGCACGCCGAGGCGCGGCTCCTCGGGCAGGTAGTCGCAGCCGTGCACGCTCATCAAAGCGGTCCAGGGCTCGTCATCCTCGAGGCGCAGGTAGGCGAGGGTGTCGCGGACCGCCGCGGGGGCCACCTCGAGCGTGGCCTCGCCGCGGAAGAAGGCGGTGCCCGTGACCGCCTCCTCGCCGAGACTCTCGCGGACACGCTGCGCGATCAGCTCGAGGCCGGTCGCGTCAGGCAAGTTGGTTACCTCCGCGGGGCATCCGGCCCCGCGTCTTGATGAGGAACCTCGGCATCCGGCCTCGAGTAACGGTCGGGCCGATCCTCGAACCCCTCGGGCCGTTCCTCGGTGCCGTGAGCCTGATAGCGCTCGCGCCAGCCCATCCCGGGGTTGCCCATGATCTTGTCCTGCAGCTTCATGATCCCGTAGATCAGGGCCTCGGGCCGGGGCGGGCAGCCCGGCACGTAGACGTCGATCGGCAGGAACTTGTCGGCACCCGCCACGAGCGCGTAGTTGTTGAACATGCCGGCGCTCGACGCGCACGCGCCCATCGAGATCACCCACTTGGGCTCGAGCATCTGGTCGTAGAGGCGGCGGATGATCGGCGCCATCTTGATCGAGACGCGGCCGGAGAGGATCAGCAGATCGGCCTGGCGGGGCGAGAAGCGGGTCGCCTCTGCGCCGAAGCGGGCGAGGTCGTTGCGGGGCGAGCCGATCACGGTGATCATCTCGATCCCGCAGCAGGCCAGGCCGAAGCCGAACGGGAAGATCGCGTTCTTGCGCGCCCAGTTCTGCGCCGTCTCGAATCTGGTGAACACCAGGCGCTCCTGGATGAAGTCCTCCAGGTCCTGGTCGGTGAGGTCGCCGCGCAGCATCTGCTGGGCTTT
Organism: uncultured Thermoleophilaceae bacterium; assembly: GCA_963733885.1. Lineage (GTDB taxonomy): Bacteria > Actinomycetota > Thermoleophilia > Solirubrobacterales > Thermoleophilaceae > JACVRW01. Next base: position 276,047 of record CAVTES010000005.1, read on the forward strand.
CAGCTGGCGGACGCGCAGGTCATCCACACGTGTACGCGTCACTTCCATTCGAGTGCTCCTCTTCTCCAGACGAACACGAACGCAACCAGGAGGAGCACCACGAAGATGATCGTCTCGCCCAGCGCGAACCAACCGAGCGCATCCAGCTGGAGCGCGACGGGGTAGAGGAAGACCACTTCGATGTCGAACAGGATGAACAGCATCGCGATCAGGTAGAAGCTGATCCCGAAGCGAAAGCTCTTCCTGACGTCTGACGGCAGCCCGCTCTCGTAGGGCTCGCTCTTGGTCTTGCCCGGCCGCTTCGGTCCGAGCGCGCTGTTGGCGAGCGTGAAGGCGGTGCCGATCCCGATTCCCAGCACCAGGAAGACAAGGGCTGGCAGATAGCTCTTCAGCACTCCAGCCGGGAGGTATAACGCTTTCTTGTGCGGCGGGGCTACATAGTGCGGAAGGACACCCGCTGAGCGGGTTTCACATGGCGTTGGGCATCGCCGTGCTGGCGTCCAACGCGATCGCCGCAGGGTGGGGTGCGGTGGCCTGGCTGCGCAAGGACGCGCGGGCGTCGATCGCGTTCTGGCCGCTGCTCCGGGTGGCCCAGGCCACGGTCGTCGTGCAGGCCGTCGTGGGCCTCGTCCTGCTCGCCCGCGGCGAGTCGGCGCCGGACGGGCTGCACGCCGCCTACGGGATCGCGCCGCTCGTAGTCTCGCTGGTCAGCGAGGGGATGCGCGCGGGGGTGGCGCAGCGCGAGCTCGAGGACGTCGACGACCTCGAGGCCCTCGACCGGGCAGAGCAGATCGCGGTGGCGCGCCGGGTCGCCCTCGGCGAGATGGCCGTGATGACGGTCGGCATGCTGCTGATCCTCACGCTGGCCCTGCGGGCGTACCAGACCGGCGGTTAAGCCAGGCCGGCGTACCACAGGCCGAACATCACCCCGAACATGCCGAGCCCCGGGATCAGCACGGTGCGATAGACGGGCTCCACGATCGGCCTCGTCAGCAGCCACGCAAAGGCAGCCGTGCAGGCGGCCATAGAGACGATCGACATCGGGGCGAACACCGTGAGCGCGAGCGCGGCCTCGAGCTGCGTGGGGAGCGCCGCGATCAGCAGCAGCACAACCGCGCCGGTGCCGGCGAGGCCGTGGAGGGCGCCGATGCCGACCGCCTGGCCCGGGCTTCGCACGCCCACGTGCCGGTGCGCCTCCGCGTCATCCCGGCGCAGGTGCCGGCGCCGGTCGTGGCCGCCCTCGGCGTGCGCGTGGGCAGAGGCGCGGAAGTCTCCGCGTACCCACTTGAAGATCACTCGCAGCGCGAGAACGAGGATCACCACGCCGATGGTCTTCTCGGCGGCCGACTCCAGCGAGGCCGGAAGCTGGGTCTTGAAGACGATCAGCGGGATGCCGATCACGATGAGCGCTCCCGCATGCCCCAGTCCCCACCATGCGCCAAGCCGCGTGGCCCTTCGCGTGTCGCCGCCGTCGGCCGCCACGAGCGAGGTGACTGCCACGAGGTGGTCGGGGTCTGAGGCGTGGCGAAGGCCGAGCACGAAGGCGATTCCGAGCGCGACGATCAGCGGCGCGCCGTCGATCAGGCCGGTGAGCCATTCGTCGAGGTGCTCGACGGGCCCGAAGAGAAATTCAAAATCCATTTCAACTCCTCCCTGAGGGATCGGCCTCCGCCTCCCTCGCGCAGTCCGCGCAGAGGCCGAGGATTGGGAAGTGGCTGAAACGGGCTGCGTAGCCGAAGCGCTTTTGGATCAGTCTCCGCACCGGATTCATCTCGTTCGGCTCGACCGCCTTGACCGATCCGCACGCGCTGCAGACGAGGTACTCGCGCTCGCCGGTGCCGGCCGACGCGTAAAGGCCCGGCCCGTGCCCAAGGTGGAAGTGCCGCACGAGGCCGAGCTCCTCGAGCGTCTCGAGGTTGCGGTACACGGAGGCGAGGTCGGAGCGGGGGAGGCGGCCGGCGAGTCCGCTGGCGACCTGCTCGGCGGTGACGGGGCCCTCGGCGCCGTAGAGGGCCTCGAGCACCAGGCGCCGCGCGGCGGACACACGGAGGCCGCTCGCCCGCAGCGCATCGACCGCCGAGTCGAGATCCGGCGCGTCGAGGCGGGGGCCTGTGCCGGGAGCGGTCATGGCGCGTGTTGCGTCGAGGACGCTAGAACGAGTGCACCGCAATTGCAACTGACTCACAAGAAGGCCTCGGGGACGGCATTGACGGTCAGGACGCAGCCGACACCGACGATCAGCAGCGCCGATACCGCTGGGAGGGCTGTGACCACCCGCGGCAGCCGCCGGTCCGGTACGAGCTTGCGGGCGTAGACGACCGCCAGCCCGAGCGCGGTGAGGGTGCCCGCGAGACCCAGGCTGAAGGCGACGATGAGGAGCATGCCCAGCGCGATCTCGTGCTGGGAGACGGCAGCCAGCAGGACCACGAGCGCCGACGGGCAGGGGATGAGCCCGGCGGCGGCGCCCATGCCGAGAAGCCCGCGCTTGGTGACGGAATGGGAGTGGTGGTGATGATGATGATGGTTGTGGTCGCGGCCTGCCCGGATTCGCGAGCGCAGCACGGCAGCGCCGATCACGACCACCAGCAGCCCCGACACGAGGTTGAGCCAGGGATACAGATCCTCTGGGAGCACGTATTGCGACAACGCAAGCGTCACGAAGCCGAGCGCAAACACGCCGATCGTGTGGGCGATCGTCACGGTGCCGCCGAGCGCCACCGCGTGCCGTGCCTTGCCCTTGGTGCCGACCAGATACGCGGCCACCATCGCCTTACCGTGGCCGGGTGACAGCGCATGGAGCGCGCCCCATCCGAAGGCGGCCAGAAGCAGCAGCGCCAGGACACCCTCCCCGGCGGCGGCGCGCTCGAACAGAGCCGCGAAGCCGTCACTGCCCGTGCGGCTGGTGGCGAAGTCGCCGTTCTCGGTGCGCGGCGCCACCAGCGTGCCGTCGCCGGGCTCCACCCGGAAGGTCGCGTCGCGGCGGTCCAGCGGGCTGTTCAGGACATCCTCGGGATAGCGGCGCAGGCCGTCGGTCGGGTCGCCGCTCGGCGCGCGGGTCCGAACGGCGGTGCCCTCGCCCGGCTCGGCCACGATCGCCTTCCAGCCGACGCGGTCGGGGAACGTGCCGTCCTGCAGCCTGACGGCGCGGGGCGAGTCCACGGGGGCGACGAGTCGGAACTCGAACCGCGAGGTCTTCAGCCCGCCGCTGCCCGGGGGGAAGCTCGCCCGTCCCTTACCGTCGAGCTCGAGCGGGACCCGCCGGCCGTCGACCGTCAGCTCCATGCCGCCGAGCACCTCGTCGCGTTTGCGCTCGAGCAGCTCTGTCTTCGAGAGGGCGCGCTCCTGGACTGTCGGGATCTCCGCTTGGTCGAGGATGTAGCGCACGTCGACGCGGTCGTCCGAGATCCGCACGGTGCTCACGTGGTTGATCGAGAAGTCGCCGAGGGGGTGGGCGTGGGCGGGGGTCGGGGCCGCGAGACCGGCGACGATAAGGGTGAGCACGGTTGCCACGGCAAGCCCGAATGCCCGCATCAAGCGCAGCCGGCCCGCCCGCCCGGCCTTGCGATCTGCGTTGACGGCGATATGCGCAGCAAACGCGGAGAGGGTGAACGCGCGCGGGCTCATCGCTGCCCCTCCCGAAGCAGGTCGAGCGCCCGGGGGGAGAGCGCGGCCCCGCCCTCGTCCGCCACCGCGAGGTGCCGCGCGGCCGGCGCCGCCAGCCCCGCCTGCCTGGCCGCTATTCCCGCGTGGAGCCGGAACCGCGGATCGCGGGAGCCCAGCCGAAGGGCGCGCCGCGCGAACGAGAACCCCTCACGGGGCCGCCCCGCACGCGTCAGCGCCCACCCCAGCGCGTCCGCCGAGCGCACGCTCGGCACGGCACGCCAGACGCGGCGCCCAAGCGTCACGGCGCGCGCCCGTGAGCCGTGGTCGGCCTCGAATAGGACCGCCTCGGCATCCGGAAGCACGCGGCCGCTGATCAGCAGCTCCTGCTGGGCCCTCGCGGCCGCCAGCGCTCCCTTCGCTGCCCCGTCCTTTCCGAGCGCTCGCTCCACCTCCGCGAGCAGGACCAAGGTGGCCGGCAGGGGCAGACGGTCGGAGGCGCGACGCAGGCGGACGGCGGCTCTCCCCAGATCGCCGCCCGCCGCGTCCGCGCGTGCGAGTCCGACCAATCCGGCCGGGTAGCCCGGCAGCGATCGGAGCGCAGATATGTACGCCAGCCTTGCCTCACGGGTTCGCCCGCGCAGAAGCTCGAGATCGCCGAGCAGCACCTGGACGTAGGCCACGTTCTCGGGCGCCCCGGCCCCCGCTGACACAGCCAGCCGCATCGCGTCGAGCGCCCCCTCGAGGTCGCCGTGGAGCTCTCGGAAGTAGGAAACCCGCGCGTAGGCGCTCAGGTTCGGCTTGAGGTCGAGCATGCGCTGGAGCGTGCGCTCGGCAGCCTCGTAGCGTCCGAGCTCGATCTGGGCGTCGGCGATCTCCGGGTAGGCGGCCACCGTTTCCGGCATCAGCCGGTCCGCTTCGAGGCCGAGGCGCAGCTGCTCTCGGAAGTCGTGGCGAAGGCCGGCGAGGGTGGCGGCGCCGATCAGGGGGTCGACGTCGCGATCGTCCCGCCGTAGCGCGGCGGCGAAGCTGCGCTGGGCGCGCGAGTAGTTGGCGGGATCGCCGTTGTCGCGGGCCTGCTGGAGGTAGTCGTATCCGAGCGACGCGTAGTCCGCGGAGGAGCGCTCGGGCAGCGCGATCTCGCGCGGACCGCCGAGCGCCAGCAACAGGGCGACGGCGACCCCGAAGGCGGCGAGCGGCGCCAGAAGCTTGAGGAGATTGGGTCGGATCGCTGTCATCGCGTTGTGGGGAGGGAGGTGTTCGGGGAGAGTGGACTGGCGGCCCGGCCGCCCACCCGCCGAACGGGCGGGTGGGCCGGCCGGGAGCCGCCCGTGCTACGGCAGCTGCGCAGGCGGCGGCTGCGGCACGGGTGCGTGCTGCTGCTCGATCCGCTTGAGCGTGCTGTTGAACCCGTCGTTGGCCAGGCCGACGTACGGGAACTGGGACCGGAACGGCTTGTCGTTCTGGTCGACGCCGTCCCCGAGGGGGATGTTCTTCGGGGGCGACAGGAGAGCGCCGGCGATCACGCGGAGCTCGATGTCGACGACGTCATCGATCAGACGCCGACCGTTCGGGAACCCGGCGAGGTCTCCCGCCAGGACGCCGAAGCGGTTCGGGTTGGCCGACGGCGGCACGCCCAGGTTCAGCTTGAGCGTGTCGGCTGCGGCCGGGTTCTTGCCGATCTGCGTGAGTCCGGGCACGCCGGTCAGCAGGGCCTGCACGATGTCCGTCCGGTTCGTCTCCTGGACGCCCAGGCCGAACAGCGCGTTCAGAAGCCGCGCCGGCTCCGGGTTGAGCGCGAACCTGCCGAAGTTCCTCGCGTCGTCCGCCGGGGACGTGGCGTTGAACTTGTCCTTCTTGCCGATCGGGATGATCACCTCGTTGATGAGGGGGTTGCCCAGTCGGCTGACCTGCACGTAGCGGCTGTCGCGCTTGCCCTGCTTGCGGCCCGACGCGAACACGGAGGAGCGCTTGCGCTCGGTGGTCGCCCACACACCGACGACCGCGTTGCCGTCCTTCATGCCGCTGACCTGCTTGCCGTCACGCGTGACCTCGCGCTCCGGCACCTGCAGCACGAACGACTTGGTGTTGTAGCCCGCCACGTCGTCCTTGCCGCCGCCCTGGTTGCCGAGACCGATGTTCGGCCGGCCGGGCTTGTCGATGTTGATCCCGTCGAACACTGCACCGAGGTCGACGAAGAACGCATCGTCGGCAGGAGTGACGATCGTCTTGCCGCCGCCCTTCACGGGCACCACGCCGCCGGCCTCGACCTGGGCGTAGTTCGGGATCGTCTTGGGGCCGACGTTGTCGGGCACCACCGGCGCGTCGTTCACGATGCGCTTGCTGCCGACGAGCCGGCGGTTCTTGTTGTACGTCTCCTTGTAGAGGTCGTAGGTCTGGACCAGGTTGATGTCCGGGTCGTTGACCGAGTCGACCGTCGGAGCCGCGTACAGGAACGAGTTCGGGTTGCGGAACCGCGTGGTGAACTTCCAGCGGTAGGCAACGTCCTCGTATCCGTCGCCCGTGTTGTCGATCTTGACGTAGTAACGGGCGTTCTCATCCAGCGGGTAGAAGTTCGGCCCGCCGGCGGGATCCGCGAGCGGGATCCAGTTGGCGACGACCGTCAGGCTGCCCGGGGCATCCGGCGCCGTGTAGGCCCAGACGTCCGTGTTGTCCGCGGTGGGATCCTTCAGGATGTTGGGCGCTTCGCGGTGACTCGAGCCAATGCTCAAGGGCACCGCGACCGCTACGGCCAGCAAGGCCGCGAGAAACGAGAGCCGCTTCATCAGTGCTCCTCCGTGATGGTTGGGGCCAGGGAGTCCTCCCGGGCACTCACTGGGCGGTTCATTCGCGACTGGCGGCGATCCGGATCACTCCGGTTCGCGTAACACTTCACCACTACGCCGGTTGGACCATCGATGGAGAGCTTCCCCCCTCGCGAGCGCTCGATCCGAGCCGATCTCGACCGGCTGAAGGAAGCGCGCGACTTTGCCGACGAGGCGGCCGCCGCCTTCGGCTTCGGCGTACACGCCCGCTACGAGGTGAAGCTGGCCGTGAGCGAGGCAGTGACGAATGCGATCCAGCACGGCTCGCGCTCGGACAGCGACCAGATCCGGATCGAGGTCACTGAGGAGTCCGGGTCGCTCGTCTTCGAGGTGCTCGACACGGGAACCTTCGTCCCGCGCGTCGTGCGCCGTGGCAACTTGCCCGAGGGCGGCCGCGGGCTCGAGTTCATGCGGGTGCTGATGGACGAGGTCGACCTGCGCCCCGGCCGGGCAGGGACCCTGCTGCGGATGGCCAAGCGGCTGACCTGAGGTTTCGACCCCGGCGGCGGCCTGTTCGCCGCCGAATATCGACGACCGCCGGGCGAAGTTGCTCGCTAGGTGGAGGTCGTCACCGGCCGTCGCCGGGGCAGTGGGAGGTTTCGTCGCCCCAGCCGTGCCTCCTGCTCGCCGTGCCGCAAGCACTCGGCTCGGCCGAGTGCGCGCGGATCGCTCTCCTCACTCGACCTCCAGCTCCCCCGTCATTCCCAGCTCGGCGTGGTCGCCCACGGTGCAGACCATCTCGTAGCTCCCGTGCTCGAGGTTCACACGGCCCGCCTGTGTCTCGCCGCCGCCGAACGTGGGCGTGCCGCCCAGGTCCTCGCCGCCTCGCTCCACGCGGAGGTTGTGCGCCAGCTCGCCGTCGTTCCGCAGCCTGATCGTGAGGGGGCCCGCGCCTCTCACGACCACCCGGCCGGGGTCGAAGGAGTACTCGTCGGCGGTCACCCTGAGCGTCGAGTTCGGGTTCACCGTCACGCTCCGCGCCGGCTCCTCGTCGTCGCCGCCGCCGCACCCCGCGAGCCAGAGCAGGATGGCGCAGGGGACCGCGAGCCGACGCATGGGGAGGGGATACTATGCGCCGCCGTGACGCGCCCGATCGCCCTTCTGTGCGCCCTCGCCCCTCTGCTCGCGGCCGGGTGCGCGCAAGGCGAGATCGAGGTGCCCGAGGATCAGAGGGCCGCCCATGAGGGGGCCGTGCTCTTCTACGAGCGCTGCTCCGGCTGCCACTCGCTCGACGCTGCCAACGCATATGGCTCCAAGCCCCCCGACGCGCTACAAGGCGGGGAGCGCACCAACGGGCCGAACTTCAACGTCCGCAAGGAGAGCCGCGAGGACGTCCTCTTCGCCATCCGCAACGGCGGCTTCTCCGGGTCCATCATGCCCGCCAACATCGTCGTCGGCGAGGAAGCCGAGCTGGTTGCGGACTTCCTGGCGCAGTACTCGGGCGGGGAGAGCGGCACGAACGACCCGACCTCCTCCGGCGAGTCCCCGCCCTAGCGCAGGGTGCTCGACCTCCGGGAGATCCGCGACGACCCCGAGCCGGCGCGCGCCGCGCTTCGCCGCCGCGGCTTTGACCCGGCTGTGCTCGACGAGGCGCTCGAGCTCGACGAGCGGCGCCGGGCCATCCTGCCCGAGCTGGAGGAACTGCGGCGGCGCAGGAACGAGGCCTCGAAGCGGATCGGAGAGCTGAAGCGGGCGGGGGAGGACGCGTCCGCAGCGATCGACGAGGTGGGGCGTGTCTCGACCCGCGAGAAGGAGCTCGATGAGGAGCTGCGCGTGGTGGAGGAGCGCCGGGCCACGGGGTTGGCCGCGCTGCCCAACCTGCCCGACGAGACGGCGCCGCAGCAGGACGAGGTGCTGCGCGAGGAGGGCGAGCCGGGGCGCACGGGCCGCTCCCACGTGGAGCTGCTCGACGATTATCTGGGCCTGGAGGAAGGCGCCCGAGTGGCGGGCTCCCGCTTCGTCTACCTGAAGGGCCCGCTGGTGAGGCTGGAGCTGGCGCTCGTGCAGTGGGTCGTCGCGCTGCTCGAGGAGAAGGGCTTCACGCCGGTGGTGCCGCCCGTGCTGGTGCGCGAGCAGGCCCTGTTCGGCACCGGCTTTCTGCCCGACACCGAGCAACAGATCTATCGCGTGCCCGACGACGAGCTCTTCCTGGCGGGGACCAGCGAGGTCCCGCTCGCCTCGCTGCATGCCGGCGAGATCGTCGGGCCCGGAGGGCTGCCGCTCCGCTACGCCGGCTTCTCCTCCTGCTTCCGGCGCGAGGCGGGGGCCGCCGGCAAGGACACCCAGGGCATCTTCCGCGTGCACCAGTTCGACAAGGTCGAGATGTTCGCGTTCGTCGAGCCCGAGGAGTCGAAGGCAGAACACGAGCGGCTGCTTGCGATCGAGGAGGAGATCCTCCGGGCGCTCGGAATCCCTTATCGCGTGGTCAACATCGCGGTCGACGACCTTGGCAACTCCGCCGCGAAGAAGTACGACCTCGAGGCCTGGCTGCCGGGGCAGGCACGCTTCCGCGAGCTCACCTCGTGCTCGAACACCACCGCCTACCAGGCACGGCGCCTCGACATCCGCTACCGGCCCGAGGAGGGCGCGCAGCCGCGGCATGCGCACACGCTGAACGGCACCGCGGTGGCGGTCGGCCGCACGATCATCGCGATCGCGGAGAACCACCAGCGCGAGGACGGCACCGTCGAGGTGCCCGCGGTCCTGCACGAGTACGGAGCACCCGAGACGATCGCGCCGGGCTAGATGATTGATTCCATCTAATGCTCGAGGTCGACTCGCTGACCAAGCGCTTCGGGGCGACGCTCGCAGTGGACGGCCTCAGCTTCAAGACCGAGCCCGGCCGCGTGCTCGGGTTCCTCGGCCCGAACGGCGCGGGCAAGACCACGACGCTCCGCACGGTGCTCGGCCTGACCATCCCCACCTCGGGTTCAGCGACGGTCGAAGGCAAGTCCTATCGCGAGCTTCGCGACCCGATTCGGGTGCTCGGGGCGGTGCTCGAGGGGCCGCAGTTCCACCCCGGGCGTACGGGCCGCAACCACCTGCGCGTGCTGGCGAGCGGCGCGGGCCTGCCGACCGGGCGGGTTGACGACGTGCTCCGCCTGGTCGAGCTGGACGGCGCGGGCGGCCGGCGAGTGAAGGGCTACTCGCTCGGCATGCGCCAGCGCCTCAGCCTGGCCGGGGCGCTGCTGGGCGACCCGCGCGGGCTGGTGCTGGACGAGCCCGCCAACGGGCTCGACCCGCAGGGCATCCGCTGGCTGCGCGACTTCCTGCGCGCCCGCGCCGCGGAGGGACGCACGGTGCTGATCTCGAGCCACGTGCTGGCCGAGGTGTCCCAGACCGTCGACGAGGTCGTGGTGGTGAGCCGCGGGAGGCTCGTCGCGCAGGGCACGGTCGACGAGCTCACGGCCGGCGCCGGCGGCGCGGTGTGGGTGCGCAGCCCGGCGCGCGACCGGCTGCGCGAGGCGCTGCGGGCGAAGGACGTGACGGCCGACGAGGGCCAAGGCGACTGGCTGACCGTGCACGGCGCGACGCTCGAGGTGGTCGGCGGCACCGCCGCCGAGCACGGCATCCCGGTGCACGAGCTGTACCAGCAGTCGCAATCGCTGGAGGACGTGTTCCTCCAGCTGACCCAGGGCACGGAGGCGGGCCGGTGACCCGGGTTGTGAGCGCGGAGTTGCTCAAGATGCGCACCACGCGCACCTTCTGGGGCCTTGCCGGAGCAGCGATCGCGCTGGTGATGCTCGCGGTGGTGCTCGTGCTCGCGCTCACCGACGATCCGTTCGACGAGAGCGACGTGCGCTCCCTGCTCTCGTCCGCGGGCGGCGCAGGGCTCATGATGCTGATCCTCGGTGCCGTCTTCAGCGCGGGCGAATACCGCCACGGGACGATCGCATGGACACTGCTCGTCACGCCCGTGCGGCTGCGCGTGGCGGCCGGCCAGGCGGTGGCGTGCGCGGTGGCGGGCGCGGCCATCTCGGCGGTGGCCGCGGCCCTGACCGCCGTCGTGGCGCTCCCCTGGCTGGGGTCCAAGGACGCGGCCTCGCTCTCGAGTGGCGAGGTGCTCGGCATCTTCGGTGGCGGAATCCTCTACGGCGCCCTGGCCGGCGCCTTCGGCGCGGGCCTCGGGGCGCTGCTCCGCAATCAAGTGGTAGCCGTGGTGCTGGTGTTGGTGTTCCTCTTCGTCGTGGACCCAACCTTGGTGGCGCTCGTCGACGGCTACGACAAGTACTCCCTGACAGGCCTGCAGACGAGCATCACCGGCGGCTCCGAGGAGGACTTCGGCGGCGACGACCTGCTGCCGTTCGGAGTCGCCACGCTGATCTGGGTCGGCTACACGGCCGTGCTCGTGGGCGCGGCCGCGCTGCTCACGTCGCGGCGCGACATCTGACGCAAGTACTCAGCTGTCGAAGCCCATGCCCAGCCTGTCGAGCGTGCGCAGCCACGGCCCGCGGCGGCCGTCGCGGCGGTCGGCCTTCGCGAGCGCGCGGCGGGTGAGCGTGATGCCGGCCCAGCGGAACGGCTCGGGCGGGAAGGGAACGGGCTTCCTGCGGACCATTTTCAGGCGGGTGCGCTCGGTGTCGCGGCCGTCGACGAGGTCGAGCGCCACCTGGGCGCCGAAGCGGCTCGCCGCCACGCCGAGCCCGGTGTAGCCGACGGCGTAGACGGCGCGGCCGCCGAGCGCCTTCCCGAACATGACCGAGAAGCGCGAGCAGGTGTCGATCGCCCCGCCCCAGCGGTGGGTGAAGCGCACGCCCTCGAGCTGCGGGAAGGTCCCGAAGAAATGAGTGGCGAGCAGCTCGAACGTGGCCGGACGCTCGTCGAGGTGCGGGCCCATGCCGTTGCGGAAGTTGTAGACCGCGTCGTAGCCGCCCCACAGCACGCGGTCGTCGCTCGTCAGCCGGTAGTAGTGGAACTGGTTGCCGAGGTCGGTGAGACCGTGGCGGCCCTGCCAGCCGAGGGCGTTGCGGCGGTCGGCGGGGAGCGGCTCGGTCACGAGCACGTAGTCGTACACGGGAACGACGTAGCGCCCTATGGCCTTGACGAGCGGGGGGAAGGCGCTGGTGGCGAGGATGGCGCGGCGGGCCCTGACGCTGCCGCTCTCCGTCGTGGCCTTGAGCCCGTTGCCGTCCGGTTCCAGGGCAATGACGCGCGAGCCCTCGTGGAGCCTCACCCCGGTGCTGCGTGCCGCGCCAGCCAGCCCCCAGGCGAGGCGGGCGGGGTCCACAACGGCGCGGCCGTCCGGCAGGTGGGCGGCGCCGTTATAGGTGGGGGAGCGGACCTCCTCTCGCACGCGCTCGGCGCTCCAGGCCTCGGCGCGCCAGCCGTAGGTCTGAGCGGTCTCCACGAGCTCCGGGATCCACTCGGCCTGGTATGGCGCGGTGGCGATGGCGAGCTCGCCGGTCTCCTCGAAGGCTGCGTCGATCCCGTGGCGGCCCATGGCCTCCTTGATCGCAGCGAAGTTGTCGCGCCCCAGCCGCTCGAGCTGGGGCATCTCGCCGGGCCAGCGCGACGCGCCGTTCTCAATGCCGTGTGTGAGGGATGCGTCCATGAAGCCGCCGTTGCGACCGGTGGCGCCGAACGCGATGCGCTCTCCCTCGAGCAGCACCACCTCCCTGGCCTTGTCCTCCTCCTTGGCGAGTAACGCTGCCCAGAGGCCGGTGAGCCCGCCGCCCACGACGACGAGGTCCGCCTCGAGCTCTGCCTCGAGGGGATCGCCGGGCGCCGGCGCGTTCCGCTGCGAGAGCCAGAACGAGCGGGGCTCGGCGTGGGAGTAGGAGCGTCGGACCGCGGCGGGATCCACCGGGACGCAGCCTACGGCGGCGGCCCTACGATGGATGGGTCACGGAGGGGTGGCAGAGTGGACGAATGCGGCGGTCTTGAAAATCGCTAGGGGCCATCTCGGTCCCTCGTGGGTTCGAATCCCACCCCCTCCGCTCGTCCGGTCTGGGTTCGAGTGTCCTGGATTATGGCCCGTGACCTTCATCCGCGCCTGACCTCACGGCGGGTGCGGCGAGAGCGTTTGATCCAAGTGAAGCTTCCGCCCTTTCAGGCCCTGCTCGAGGAGCACCGCGTCGACGTCTACCGCTACTGCATGGCCGCTGCCGGGCGCTCCGAGGCGGACGATTGCTTCCAGGAGACCTGGATCGCGGCGCTTCGCGCCTACCCGAAGCTCCGGCGGGCGGACAACCTGCGGGCCTGGCTCTTGCGGATCGCCCACAACAAGGCCATGGATCTGCACCGGTCACGGGGTCGGCGGCCGGTGCCGGTCGAGTCCGTGCCAGAGCGGGGCGGCGCCTCACCCGGCGCCGAGGACCTCGTCGAGGACGAGCCTGAGCTGTGGGAGGCCGTTCGCGGGCTCCCGCCGAAGCAGCGCACGGCGGTCTTCTGCCGCGCGGTCCTCGGGATGCCTTACGAGGAGCTCGCCCGGCTGCTGGAGTCGTCGCAGGACGCGGCCCGGCGCAACGTCTTCGAGGGACTGAGAACTCTGAGAGAAGAAGGATGGAACCCATGATCGAAAACCCGACCCCCAACGGCACGGCGGATCTGCCGGAGGGCGGCGACGCCGCGCTGGAGGCCGCCCTTCGAAACAGCGCGGCCGCGCTGCCCGACTCCGCCCCGCCGGAGCTCGACCGGCTGCTCGCCGAGCGCGCCGCAGCCGAGGAGCTGCTCGACGTGGCCTACGCGACGATCGACTCCCCGCTCGGCCCGCTCGTGGTCGCGGCCACGCCGCGCGGGCTGGTGCGGGTGGCCTACACGGAGTCCCAGGCAGACTCAGGCGTGTTCGAAGAGCTGGCTCGCAAGATCTCGCCGCGTCTCCTCGAGGCGCCCGCGCGCCTCGACGCCGTCCGCCGGGAGCTCGACGAGTACTTCGAGGGCCGGCGCGTGGACTTCGACCTCCCCCTCGACTGGGCGCTCACCCGTGGCTTCACGAGCAAGGTGCTGCAGGCCACCGCCCGCATCGCCTTCGGCTCCACGAGCACCTACGCCGAGGTGGCCAGCCGCGCCGGAAGCCCGCGCGCGGTGCGCGCCGCAGGCAACGCGCTGGGCGCGAACCCCCTGCCCGTGGTGGTGCCCTGCCACCGCGTGCTGCGCACCGGCGGCGCCATCGGTGGATATACGGGCGGGCTCGAGCGCAAGGAGTACCTGCTGCGCCTGGAGGGCGTCCTGATCTGAGCGAGCGGCGTCGGCCGCGGCTACCATCGAGCCTCTGCCGGAGAGGTGGCCGAGTGGCTGAAGGCACTCGCCTGCTAAGCGAGTAGGGGGCGGAAAGCTCTCTCGAGGGTTCGAATCCCTCCCTCTCCGCTCCATAGGGTCTAACCGAGCACTGGCTTCAGATCCACTACCGGCGTCCCGTCGATCGCCTCGAGCGGCCGCACGTGCACGCGCTCGCCCTCCACCGCCAGCACCTCCACCTCGTGCAGCCCGATCGGGTTCGGCCGGTCGGCCGAGCGCGTGTTGAAGACGCCCTGCGTCGGGTTGGCCGGATCGTCGCGTGGATGCACTCGCAGCAGATCGCGCCGGGCGCGGTGGAACCAGGTAAGGACGATCACCCGCGCGCCGGGCCGGATGCCGTCGAGGCCATCGAGCACCGCGGGCTCCAGCACGAGCCAGGCGTCGGGCGCGCCCTCGCGCCCCTGCTTTGGTGCCGACGACGGGTCGGTCAGCGAGGATTCGACCCTCCCGATCGGGGTGACTTCGAAGCCGCTCACGCCCCGGCATCATGCCGGGCGTGACCGCCGAAGGAACCCTCGACCGGCGAGCGCTGAACCGCGCGCTGCTCGAGCGCCAGCTGCTGCTGCGCCGCGCCGATCTTCCCGTGAGCGAAACGGTCGCGCACCTCCTGGGCCTCCAGGCGCAGTCGGTCCCGCCGACCTACTACGGGTTGTGGTCGCGCATCGAGGGCTTCGACCCGCACGAGCTCGGGCGGATGCTCACCAACCGCGAGGTGGTGCGCATGACGCTCATGCGCGGCACGGTGCACCTCGTCACGGTCCGCGACGCGCTCCTGCTGCGGCCGCTCGTGCAGGTGGTGATCGAGCGGAGCCACAACGGCGCCTTCGGGCGGCGCATGGGTGGCGCCGACCTCGGCGAGCTCGAGCGCGTGGTGCGGGAGGAGCTCGGCGGCGAGGCCGACGGCGAGGCACTTCACGCGCGCGAGCTCGGCCGCCGGCTGGTGGCGCGCGGCATCGGCGAGGACCTCGAGGCGATCGGCAACGCCACCCGTGTTCACGTCCCACTCGTCCAAGTGCCGCCGCGCGGGGTGTGGGGGAAGAGGGGGCAGGCGAAGTACGCGACGTTCGAGGCGTGGACCGGCCGCGAGCTGGAGCCGAGCCCGTCCATCGACGAGGTGGCCCTGCGCTACCTCGCCGCCTTCGGCCCGGCGTCGGTGATGGACATGCAGACCTGGTCGGGGCTGACGAAGCTGCGCGAGGTCTTCGAGCGGCTGCGCCCTCGGCTTGTGACATTCGGCGATGAGGAGGGGAAGGAGCTGTTCGACCTGTGCGACGCGCCCCGCCCGGACCCCGGCGTGCCGGCCCCGGTCCGCTTCCTCGGCGAGTACGACAACTTGCTCCTGGGCCACGCCGACCGGACCCGGATAATCCCTGCGGACTTCCCCTGGAGGGAAATGCTCGCCCCGGGCCGCTGGGTGAGCAACCTCCTCGTGGACGGGATGCTGCGCGGAACCTGGTGGATCGAGCGGGAGGGCAAGCGCAGCGCGACGCTGGCGATACGCCCGTTCGGCGAGCTGTCGCCCGCAGAGCGCGAGGAGGTGGGGGCCGAGGCCGAGCGGATGCTCGAGTTCGCGGAGCCGGAGGCGGCGCCGCGGGACGTACGCTTCGAGCCCCCCGTGCCCTCGTGACCCGAGTCGTCAGTTCGCGCGCACCGCTCGAGCACCTGTGCGTTCCCACCCGAGGACTAGCCGGCGACCGCCTCACGCACGCCGGGAGCGACGTCTTGGGCGAAGCGCTCGATCTGCCCGAGCACGTTGTTCTCGGGCCGGTACGCCGCCCGGCTCACAGGCCCTTCGCCGCGACAGGCGCGGTGACGCGGCGCGAGCGGCGGCGAAGGGCGAAGCGGCGCCGTTCCCGGCGCGGCGTGGGCGGCTCCTCGTGGACCACCAGCACCGGCGTCGCGTGCCTGTCGAGCCGCGCGCCCACGGAGCGGCGCAGCCGGTGGCGCCGGGCAGACTGGCCGACCACGATCAGGTCCCAGCAGCCCTTCTCGGCCTGCGTGCGGAGCGCCGCGCATGGCTCTCCATGCGCGACCAGCTTCGTCACCGGGATCTCGTCGGGCACCAGAGCGGTGGCGGCCTCGACGCACTCCTGCGCCCAGTTGAGCATCTCATCGCAGAGCTGCGTGCGGCTCGCCGGGGGCACTACTGGGCTTGTGGCGATGATGAGCGGCGGCTGGGGGGCGCTGGTGAGGAGCCCGAGGCGACCGTGTCCGGCCGCCGCCAGCTCGATGGCGCGCTCGAGCGCGCGCCCGGCGGCGGGGCTGTCATCCACTCCAACGAGTATCCGGTGGAACACTCCGCTCCCCAGTCTTTAGCGTGCTAAAGAGTCTAGCACTCCCCTTAGCACGCTAAGTTCGGAACAGGGTCGTGTCAAGTCACAACAACGAGCAGAGTCAGGTCGAGTTCGCGGCCGCGCTGGACGAGCTGTGGCGCGCGGTCCTGCGCGCAACCGGCCGCGGAGTGCCCGGCGGCGAGACCGAGCTGACCCTGTCCCAGTTCAACATGATGTCGGCGCTGGGCGAGGGGCGCTCGAAGGTGACCGAGGTGGCGGCCGCCGCAGACGTGGCGCCGCCCACCGCGACGCGGGCGCTCCGCGCGCTCGAGATCCGCGGCTTCGTGGAGCGCAGGCGTAACGCGGCGGGCGACGGACGCCACGTAACGGTTGTGCTCACGCCCGAGGGGAGCAAGGTGCTGGCCGAGAAGATGGAGTGGGTGAAGGCCCGCCAGCGGCAGATCTTCGACAGCCTGACGGAGGCCCAGCGCCGAACGGCCGCACAGACCCTGCGGGCAATCGCGGACGACATCCACGAGCTGTGATCGTCGCGACTTACCCCATCGTCGTCACCGACAGGCTGCAAGAGTGCCTCGACTTCTACACGCGCTGGTTCGGGCTGGAGGTGGTCTTCGAGGCGAGCTGGATCGTGGTGCTGAGCAGCGACGGCGAGACGCCAACGGTGGCGTTCATGCACTCAGAGCACCCGTCCACGCCGCCGGAGCCGAGGCCCTTCGCCGGCGACGGGACCTTCCTGACGCTGCAGGTGCACGACGCTTCCGCCGAGTACGAGCGCGTTCGTGAGGCCGGCTTGGACTGCGCGCTTGACCTGACGGACGAACCATTGGGCCAGCGCCGCTTCGGCGCGATCGACCCGGCCGGAATGTGGGTCGACGTCGTGGAGCAGACGGAGCCAGTGGAGGGCTGGTGGAACCGCTACCTCCAGGCAAGCGACGGCCACGAAGGGCCGCTACCCTAGTCCGTCGGGCGCCCGTAGCTCAGCTGGATAGAGCGTCGGTCTACGGAACCGAAGGCCACAGGTTCGAATCCTGTCGGGCGCGCTTACACGAATCCCTGTGCTGTAGGGGTTTTCCGGCTGGTGGCGAACGGCGCTGGGTGGCAACAGCGGGGGCAACGGGGCAACAGTGAGGCAAGTTGCCCCTCGAGCGGACGGATGCGCCGGGCATCTACCGGCGCGGTTCGAAGTACGTGGTGGTCTACCGCGTCGAGGGTCGTCAGCGCAAGCAGTACGCTGGCACGCTGGCCGAGGCTCGGGCGATCAAGCTCGAGCGCGAAGGCGAGGCGCGGGCGCTGCGCCGCGGCCCGACGCTGCACGGGTTCAGCCTCTCGTGGCTTGATCGCTACGCCGGCAGCGGGCATGACAGCGTGCGCGCCAACACGCGCCGCGAGTACCGTCGCCTGCTGGTCAATTTCGCGCTGACCTACTTTGACCGCGAGGTCCGGGTGCGCGATCTAGATCGCGCCGCTGTGCAGCAGTTCGTGGATTGGCTGACAACCCGCCCCGGTCGCGCCGGGCGGCTGTCTGACCGCTCGATCGCCAACGCGCTTACGCCGCTGCGCCTGGCGCTTGACGCAGCGGTCGCCGAAGGTTTGCTGAATGCCAACCCGGCCGAGCAGGTCGTGCTACCGCGGCGGAGGGCGGGTCGCGCATGGTCGACACGCGAGCGGCGCTTTCTGACGCGGGCGGAGCTCATGCGCCTGCTCGACGAGGTACCGGCGAAGTGGCGGCCGCTGTTTGAGCTGCTCGCCGCGACCGGGTTGCGGATCTCTGAGGCGGTCGGGCTGCGCTGGAGCGACCTCGTCCTCGATGAGCGGGCGCCGCATCTGCAGGTGCGCCGCGCGATCGTCAAAGGCGCAACGGTGGCCCCCAAGTCTCGCCACGGCGCGCGGCTGATCCCGCTGACGCCCGAGCTCGCTGCCACGTTGGGCGCTCATCGGCCTCGCGATGCCGTCGACGATGCGTTCGTCTTTCCGGGTCGCGACGGCGGTGCGTCTGATCAGGGCAGCCTGCGCCGCCGCGTGCTCATCCCCGCCGCCGAGCGCGCGGGGCTGACCGGTGTCGGCTTTCACACGCTCCGTCACACATGCGCGTCGATGCTCATCGAGTCCGGTCTGAGCCCGCTGCGCCTGCAGCGCTGGATGGGCCACCACTCGCCCGCGTTCACCCTCGATACCTACGGGCACCTGATCGACGGCGACCTCGGACCCGGCCTCGACCTCCGCAAGGAGCTGGCATCGGCCGAGCGAAAGTCGACCCCGCGCAACGTGAGGGGCAAATGATCCTAGTCCCGTCACGCCCGGTCGGCGTGGCAGGCTCGACACCTCGACCGCTTTCAGCCAACAGCGAGAGCGGCAACGGCCTAAGGGTCACGATCGGATGTCGTCTTTGCTGTAGCCCCGGCGCCTCCGCGGAGACGCCTCCTTTCATGGGAGAGCGGCACTCTGCGCGAGAGGCAGCGGCGGGTGTCGCAACCAGGCGATAGCGACCGCCGCCCGCGCTGAAACGCCTGCCCGTCGTCCTGTTCGACCATCTCCGGCCCGCCGGCGACGAGCGCTGCATCCGCGACGAAGCATGGTCTCTGTGCCACGGTGGCGAGCCCGACGCGCTTGCGCGTGGCCGCCGATGGGTTGGGCTCTCCCGATCGTCGGAACGCTGCCGGTCCTCGTCGATCGATCTCAGTTTTCTTCGGGCGCAAGCGCAGTGATGGCGTCCACCTCGTCTGGCGTCAGTGAAATGTGAGCGGCGGCGAGGTTCTCCTTGAGGTGCTGGACGCTGGTGGTGCCGGGGATGGGCAGCGCCTGCTCGGTGCGGTGCAGCTGCCAAGCGAGAGCGATCTGCTGAGGAGTGGCGTCGTACTTCTCGGCGATCGGGTCGATCACGGCATGGAACGGCCGGCCCTCGTCGCCTCCGGGGATGGCGCCCGGGTGCCAGGGGGAGAAGACGATGCCGGTCTCCTGGGCGACCTGTCGCACGGCGGCGCCGAGGCGCACGGCGACGTTGTAGTGGACGGTGACGGCGGCGATGTCCGTGATCGCTAGGGCGGTGCGGAGCTGGTCGGCGCTGACGTTGGAGAGGCCGATGTGGCGGATGAGGCCGTCCTGGCGCATCGCCGCGAGCGTCTCGATGATCTCCTCGAATGGAGCGTCGGTCATCGTCGGCGTGTGCAGGTAGTAGAGGTCGATGTGGTCCAGGCCGAGCCGGCGCGCGCTCATGTTCGCCGCCTGCCGCAGGTAGTGCCTGTTCCCGACGGCCCCCATGTCGGCGTATTCGGGGCCGCTGCGGACGAACCCGCCCTTGGTGGCGATCACGAGGTTGTCCGGGTACGGGTGCAAGGCCTCGCGGATGAGCTGCTCGTTGGAGTGAGGGCCGTAGACGTCCGCTGTGTCGATGTACGTCACGCCGGCGGCCACGACCTCGCGCAACAGCGCAACACCTTTGTCGTGGTCGGGGTATTCGCCCCAGACCTTCGGCCCGGTCAGCTGCATCGCCCCGTAACCGATGCGCCCAACGGTCAGGTCGCCGCCGATCGTGACGGTTTCGTCGACGTGCGTGACTCCGCTCATTACGCGGCCACCTCCTGGAAATCCGTCCTCTCGCTGAGGAAGGCCCCGTTCCGGTCCTCGCGCGAGGCAGTAGCGCCGACTCAGCTTCGGCGAGGCCCCCGGATCGGGACCTCGCCCGCTCGGTCGGTTAGGCCAACGCGCGCCTGATGTACTCGATCGCCTGAGCGATTGCGGCGCCGGCGGCGTTCGTGCCACGCAACGGGTTGAGCATCACGAAGTCGTGGATGATGCCCTCGTAGCGCGTCGCGGTGACGTCGACGCCGGCCGCGCGCAACTTGCTGGCGTATGCCTCGCCCTCGTCACGAAGCACGTCCGCCTCGCCGGTGATCACCAGCGCCTTCGGGAGCCCCGCGAGATCGTTCGTCGTCGCGCGGAGCGGCGAGGCCGTAATCTCGGCGCGCTCGTCCTCGTCCGTCGTGTACTGGTCCCAGAACCACTCCATCATGTCTCGCCGGAGGAAATATCCCTCGGCGAACTCGTGGTAGGAGCCGGTCTCGAAGCTCGCGTCGGTGACCGGGTAGAACAGCACCTGGGCCCTGAGGTTTGGCCCGGAGCGCTGCTTGGCCATCAGCGTCAACGCCGCAGTCATGTTGCCACCGACCGAGTCGCCCGCGACAGCGACCCGCGCGCCGTCGAGATCCTGCTCGGCGCCGTGCTGTGCGACCCACTCGAGCACCGAGTAGATCTCCTCGATCGCGGTCGGGTAACGCGCCTCCGGCGAGGGGCTGTAATTGGGGAATACGACCGCGGCGCCGGTCCCGACGGCGAGCTCGCGAACCAGGCGGTCGTGGGTGTGGCTGTTCCCGACCACCCAGCCGCCACCGTGCGCATAGAGAATCACCGGCAGCTGGCCCTGGGCACCCTTGGGACGTAGGATCCGGATCGACACCGCACCCGACGGGCCACCGGGGATGGTGGTGTCCTCGATCTCGACATCGGGCTTTTCGACCTCCCCGGATTGCACCTCGTCGACGGTCTTTCGGCCCTCGACGGGCCCGAGGTCGAACAGGTACGGGGGATCGGCGGTCGCGGCTGCGAACTCCTGAGCTGCGGATTCGAGCACGACTGTGGTGGTTGAGGACGTCATTGGATTCTCCTTTTGGTTTGTTTCCTCTTGCAGGTGAGGGAACTGAGGCGGCTGCGGCCTAGTAGCCATAGCCGCCATTGCTGCCCGAGCTCGTCGCCTGGACGGCGACCTGATTGCCAGCCGGAGACACGGTGAACCAGGCCGCTCCGAATGCCTTCAGGCCCTGACCAGTCGCGTCTCCCGGATTCTGGTCGGCCGCGTAGAGGTAGAGCGGGAGGCCGTTGTAGGTCACCTGTGGCTTTCCGTCGGACCGAGGCGTGGTTCCAATCTCCGAGGCATTCGCCCCGCCGGGCGGGCTCGCGTTCGAGAGCTGCGCCTTCGATGTCGAGGTTGGGGATCAAGCGGTTGAGCCAGCGCGGGAGCCACCAGGCGCGCGCGCCGAGCAGGGTCATGAGCGCCGGGATCAGCGTCATTCGGATCAGGAACGCGTCGATAAGGATGCCGACGGCGAAGGCGAGCCCGATGGACTTGATGATCGGGTCGTCGGGGAGGATGAAGCCGGCGAAGACGCTGATCATGATCAGGGCGGCGGCGGTGATGACGCGGGCGGAGTGGCGGAAGCCGTCGCGGACGGCGTCGCGCGCGCTGGCGCCGTGCGAGATCGCTTCGTACATGCGGGAGACGAGGAAGACCTGGTAGTCCATGGCGAGGCCGAAGATCACGCCGATGATCAGGACGGGGAGCAGGCTGATCAGCGGCCCGGTCTGTGAGACGCCGAACAGGCCGGCGAGGACGCCCTTCTGGAAGACGAGGACGACGGCGCCGAAGGAGGCGACGATCGTCAGGAGGAAGCCGGCGATCGCGGTCAGCGGGACCAGGATCGAGCGGAACGCGATCGTCAGCAACAGGAGCGCGAGGCCGACGACGACGGCGAGGTACGGGATGAGGCTGTCGCCCATGCGCTGAGACACGTCGATGTTGGTGGCGGTCTGGCCGGTGACGAGTACCCGGGCGCCCGTCGCGGCCTCGAGCTTCCCGGCGTCCTGTCGAATCGCGGTCACGAGATCCTCGGTGTCGGTCGAGGAGGGGCCGCCGGAGGGCGTGATCGTGATGAGCGCGAGGTCCTTCCCGGGGATGACCTGGGCCGGCGAGACGGTCGCGACGTGTGGCATCGCGGTGAGCGCCTTAGCGGTCGCGTCGGCGGCGGTTTGCGGATTGCCGGCGTTCTCGATCTCGGCGGCGATCGTGAGCTGGCCGTTGACGCCGACGCCGAAGCCGTCGGAGACGAGGTCGTAGGCCTGGCGGGCCGTCGTGTCGGGGTTGGCAGTGCCGTCATTGGGCAGGCCGAGGCGGACGTCGAGTGCCGGGATGGCGAGGGCGAGGAGGGTCAGGACGACCGCGCCGGAGGCGATCACCGGGCGGCGCATGACGACGGCGATCCAGCGAGCGCCCATGGTCATGGCACCCTTCGCAGACCCGTCGGGGAGGGCGGCGCTGAAGCTCTTGCCGCGCAGGATGCGCGAGCCGGCGAAGGCGAGCAGAGCGGGGACCAGCGTGAGGCTCAGCGCGACGGCGATGGCGATCGTGCCGGCCGCCGCGATGCCCATCTGTGCCAGGAGCGGCACGCCGGTGACGGTCAGCGCGACGAGCGCGATGATGACCGTCGAGCCGGCGAAGACGACCGCGCTGCCGGCGGTTCCGGTGGCGAGTGCGATCGAGTCCTCGATCTTCGTGCCGTCGCGCATCTGCGTGCGGTGGCGGGAGAGGATGAACAGCGCGTAGTCGATGCCAACGGCGAGCCCGAGCATCGCTGCCAGCGCCACCACGGTCGAGGTCAGCTCGGTCATCCCGCTCGCGATCTGGATGCCGAGCGCGCCGACGCCGACGCCGATGAGCGCCGTCAGCAGCGGCAGACCGGCCGCCATGAGCGACCCGAAGGTGATCGTGAGCACGAGCACGGCGACGAGCACGCCGAGCACCTCGCCGATCGGGGGATCGCTCTCCACCGCCGCGGCGGAGCCTCCGTATTGGACCTGCAGCCCGGCGTTCGCCGCCGAGCGGGTCGCGGCCTCGATGGCGTCGGTCTGGGACGCGCTGACGTCGGCCTGCTTGATCGTGAACTGCAGGTCCGTGTACGCGATGCGTCCGTCTTTGGAGACGGCAGCGGTCTTGAACGGATCAGAGGCCGACGCGACATCGGGGACGCCGGCAAGCTGCTTGACGGCCTGCGCGACCGCGGCCTTGCCTTCCCCGGAGTTCAGCGACTGACCGCTCGGGGCGGCGAAGACGACCCGGCCGGTCGCGGCGTCCGCGTTGGCGTTCGGAACGGCGCGCTGGATGAGCTCGATGGCCTTCTGCGACTCGGTGCCCGGGACCTTGAATTCGTCCGAGAACGTCCCCTTGAACGCTCCGGCCAGGCCCCCCAGCACGACGAGGGCGAGTATCCATCCGCCCAATACGAGGCGTCGACGACGTACCGCGAAGTATCCGAGACGTTGCAGCAGGCGGGCCATTTGGGGGGAGCTCCGAGAGTCGAGATCGAGAACGACGCGAGATCGACTCTACCACAGAATCGGACGAGTCTCGTCCGATCGGACGCGAGACGTCCGTATCGCTAGCGCGTGGTGCGGAGCGTGTCGAGCGGCGGCCGCCCCGGCAGCGGCGAGGCGCCGGGAGCCCGCAGGCCGTCGAGCAGCACCGCGACGGTGCGCCGCCACTGCTCCGGGCGCGCACGCACGCCGACGCACTCCTCGGCCGCGACCTGGGAGCGCGACAGCAACATGATGTCGCGCCAGGAGACGTCCGCACGCAGCGCTCCCGCCTTCTGCGCGCGCTCGGTGATCCGCTTCATCGCGCGGCGCTGCTTTACGAGTCGCTCCTGGAGCGGGCCGTCGGCGGGCTCGTGCGCCCCGGCCAGCTCGGCCAATCCGCGGCTCTCGAGCTGCGCCTCTCCGAGCGCGGTCAGAAACGTCGCGAAGCCCCGCCAGGGATCGTCATCGGCCAGCGCGCGGTCGGCCGTCTCGAGCAGCTCGTCGACCACGCTCACCAGCACGCCCTCGATCAGCGCCTCCTTGGTCCCGAAGCGCCGGTACAGCGTGCCGACGCCGAGCCCCGCGTGCGTGGCGATGTCCAGCGCCGAGACCTCGAGACCCTTCTCGGCGATCGCATCCGTCGCCGCCTCGATCAGGCGCCGGCGATTGCGTTGGGAATCGATGCGCTCCGTCGGCGCCGTGCCGGTCGCTTCGCGGGCAGTGGTCATGACGCCGATACTAGCCTCGCCGGACGATCCGCGTCCGATAGACAACCGCTCGTCCGAACGGACGACATCCGTCCGCTTCTGTGCTACCGTCACGCAAGACCCAGATCGCGACGGCGAAGGACTGGAGGCCAACTCCGAATGACCTCATTCGACGACTACGCCGATCCTCGTCCCGAGCGGAAGCCGGGACGTCACTGTGCCTGTGGGACTCCTAGGTGCGACTCGCCGCGGGCATCGTCGCCTCGACGGCCTGAAGGATGAGCTGGGTCGCGGCGTTGGGCTGCGACACGAACGAGACATGAGAGGCCGGCACTTCCACGATCGTCGCGTTAGCGCGCTCGGCCATGAACCGCTGGAGCGCCGGCGGGATCGCCTTGTCCTCGGTGCCGAGCAGGTACCAGCACGGCAGCGTCTTCCACGCCAGCGGGCCCGACGGCGCGCCGGCGAACGCGGCGGCAGCGTACGGCCGCTGCGCAGCGGCCATGACGTCCGCCGTGGCCTGGTCGACGTCGGCGGCGAAGGCCTCCCGGAACGCCTCGGGCGCGAGGAAGAGGTCCGCACCCTCGCTCCCGTCCGCGCTGGTGAAGGGCACGGGCCTGATCGAGGGCCCCACGAGGCTGCCCTCGAACCTTTCGAGGAGCTCCTGCTGGCTCTCGCCCTCGTCGCACATCCATCCGTTGAGATAGACGAGTGCCTTGACCTGGTCGTTGCCGGTCGCGGCGGTCGAGATGACGTTGCCGCCGTAGGAGTGGCCGACGAGCACGATCGGGCCGGTCAGCGTCCGCAGGAACTCGGCGAGGTAGGTCGAGTCGCCGACGAGGTCGCGAAGCGGGTTGGCGAACCCGATGGCGCGGAATCCCTCGCGCTGGAGAGCGCGGATCTCGGCGTCGAAGCCCGTCGCATCGGCCCAAGCACCGTGGACAAGGACGATCGTCGGTTTGCTTTCGTCGGGCTGGGTGGCCACGTCAGCTCCTCTCGTGCGCCGTGTGTCCTTGGAACGTCGTGGGCAGTCTCCTCCGTACCGCCGGCCGCCGCAAGCTGGCGGACAAGACGGCCGATCAGATGGCTGGCGGCCCTGTTCAACCGAGCGTGGAGTGTTGGGCCGACAGCCGAGCGCCCGCAGGCCGTGGCATCCACGCGGCCCCGTGGGCAGACCGCAGCCCGGCGGTCAGCCCCGCAGCGCGAGCGCCGACCGGGCAGGCTGCTGCTTCCCATGCGACGTAGCACTCCCGCGTTGAGTTGCGCTTTGCGCGAGGAGCACTCTCGAATGACTCTGAGTCAGTCGGCGTGTCGGGTGACACCAGCGGGCGATTTGACACCAAGCGGGTGCCGTTGCATTCGGCGTAGGATCGGCCGGTGCGTACGAAGCTCCGCCCCGCGGATCTCGGCACGCTCTTGGACGAGCCGCTGCTGGCGGTGCTGGCGACCCTTCGCAGGGATGGGAGCGTTCTGCTGTCGCCCGTCTGGCATGAATGGCGCGACGGCGGCTTCAACGTCTGGTCCGCGGACGATCAGCTGAAGGTCCGCCATCTGCGCCGCGACCCCCGCGCGACGATCGTGGTAGCCGAGGCGGGCGGGGTCCTTGGTGGCATTGAGATCCGCGGCATGGCCGAGCTGATCGCCGACGCGGAGGTCGTCGGCGCAGCGGCACGCCGCATCGCCGCCCGCTACCTCGGCGACGTCGATGGACCTGAATATGCCGACTCGATCGCGGGCGACGACGCCGTGATAATCCGGGTCGCGCCCGGAGTCGTTCGGGCTTGGGACTTCGCCGACGAGCGCTAAATCGCCCGTAGCGCTGCACGCAGGGGCGCCGGTAGGGTCACTGGAGCGAGAGCGTCTTCACTAGCAGGTCGGCCTCGGGGAAGCTGTCGCTGGGGAGCAGCGGAGAGGCCGTGGCAAAACAGCGGTCGAAGACGAATCGCGGCGGATTCACGTATTGAGCCCTGTCTCGCGATCATGAGGAGCTCGGGTGCCCATTCGGTACCAAACCCCCGTGGACTCGATCAGCCTGGGCTTCACGGGCGCGTGATGCTATTGCTCGGGCATGGCGGGCAAGGCATCGGAGCGGTTCGTCTGGGCGGTCGACACCCTGGAGGTCCGCCCGGCCGACCGCCTGCTCGAGGTCGGCTGCGGCCACGGAGTCGCGGTCTCCCTGGTCTGCGAGAGGCTGACGACGGGAACGATCAGCGCGATCGACCGCTCGCCCAAGATGATCGAGATGGCCACGCGGAGGAACCGCGAGCACGTCGACGCGGGCAGGGCTGTGCTCGAGGCCGTCGCGCTGGAGGACGCAGACCTCGGCGATCGGCGCTTCGACAAGGTCTTCGCCTTCAACGTCGCTCCCTTCTGGCAGCAGCCAGAGGCGGCGCTCGGTGCCGTCCGCGAGCACCTCGCCCGGGACGGGGCCGTCTACCTCTTCTGGGACGCGCGCCACTCCGCGCCGGAGCGAGCCTGGGACCTCGGGAATGAGCTGGCCGACCGGCTACGCGAGGGCGGATTCTCCGTCGACAGGGTGCTGGTCGAGGACCTGCGCCCGGTCCCCGCGGTCTGCGCGATCGGGCGGCCCCAGGCCGGATGAACATGGACCGCAACACCGTGTCGCGTTCCCATGGATGCGAGAGCGACGTCGGAGCCTGCCAGGACTGTTGCGTCTCGCGCAAAGCACAATCGGTCACCTAGCCCTCGTGACGACTCCGCGGCCCCGGTTCATGCAGCCGAACGTGTGGGACTTGCCGGGTGCTGCTTTCTCGCCTGAGAAGCGCAGGGCGAGCGTCCGCAAGGCTAGATCCGTAGTTGAACGCATGAAGGACAGCGGAACGCACGGCCGGGGTCGGTTGTTCTCGTGCCGTCTCCGGGGCTTCATGATCCACCGTCATGACGGAAAGGCGTCCAAGACACCCGCCCGTGACCGTGTATCGCTCGCGCCGACAAGGGAAAGGCCCGCTCGTGCAGGCCCTTTGATGCGACCAGGGAGATTCGAACTCCCACGACCGTAAAGGTCACAAGGCCCTCAACCTTGCCGGCGGTGTGCACGTTGGGTCCGTACCATGGGGATCTGCAGACTTCGTTCGCAACCGCGGACGATCTGGGCGTCGCGCACAGGACGTTTGTTGTCATGGTGTTGTCACAGAGGTCTGCCCGCAGACGGCTTAGGGGCCGCCCGCGGGTGGATAGCGGTTCAGCAGTCTGGCAACGAACCGCATTGCCTCGAACGCGGCGCGTGCGACGTGGTGGCCGCGGAGAGCCGATCGGCCTCGCCGCCTCAGGCGCTGCCATCCTCCAGTGAACTGCCCGTTCATGCCAGATCCCTTTGGAGCAGTGCGAAGCGGCCCGCTACCGCGAACGCGGCCGCGTAGCCGAGTGTTAGGAGCAGCCCGCCGCCTAGGGCGAGGTGTCGGCGACGCTTGCGGAGCCGGTGACGGCGGCCTGTGCCCCGCCTGGCAGCCAGCGATACAGCTCCGGGACCAGTCCGGCGACGATGCTCTCCACCGCCACCGTCCACACGAGCGCTGTGACGACAGCGGCCGTCTGATTGCGCATGAGCGTGCCGAACCCAACGCCGATCACGCCGGCCAGCGCCGTGACCGCCAGCGATCCGAGCATGGCGACCGCCATGTCATCGGCACGGCCGTCGAGACTGATGCCCTCGGCACCGAACCAGGGCACCGCGACCGCCGCCGTCACGGCACACGCCGCGGCGGACACGGCGAGCCCGACGAGCGCCGCCGCGACCAGCTTCGCGAGGAGCGTCCGCTGCCGGTCGGGGGTGACCAAGAATGTCGTGACGGCTGTCCCGTGCCGGTACTCACCCGCCGTCCCAGTGATCCCGAGCAGGAGGACGAGGAGCGACCCGGAGCTCGCGGCCGCCATCACGGATCGGACCCCGGCGCCGCTGTCGAGTGGCGCATCGCCGGGAATGGAGCCGCTCTTGATGGTCAGAGCGACCGATGCGAGCACGAAGAGTGGGGCTCCGACAGCCGTCCACAGCAGGTCGCGCGTGGTGCGGAGCTTCAGAAGCTCCGCGCGAATCAGGCGCTTCATGTGGCCTCCGTAAGCGAGAGAAACAAGTCTTCGAGCTCGCGGCCGTCGGGCGCGAGCTCACTGAGCTTTGCCTGCCGGACGAGGCGTCCGCTCGCGATGATCACAACGTCGTCGACGGTCTGTGCGACCTCGGCGAGGAGATGGCTCGACATCAGAACCGTTCCCCCGTCGTCGGCAAAGGCCCGAAGCGTCCGTCGCAGCCATCGCACACCCTCGGGATCGAGGCCATTCGCAGGCTCGTCGAGAATCAGCACCCTCGGATGGCCGAGCAGCGCGGTGGCGAGCCCGAGCCGCTGGCGCATGCCGAGCGAGAACCCCTTCACGCGCTGCCGGGCGACCGCGCTCAGGCCGACCTGCGCGAGCACCTCGTCCACCCGTCCCTCCGGGACCCCGGCAGCGACGGCGACGACGCGGAGGTGGTCGCGGGCGCGCCGAACCGGATGGAAGCCGGTGGTCTCGAGCACCGCCCCCACGTGCTGCGCCGGGTCCTCGAGCCGGCGATAGGGCGTGCCGCCGACGGTGACCGTGCCCGAAGTCGGCTTCGCGAGCCCGAGCAGCATCCTGAGCGTCGTGGTCTTCCCCGCCCCGTTCGGACCCAGGAAGGCGGTCACCGTACCGGGCGCGACGTCGAAGCTCAGCGAGTCCACCGCCGCCACCGCGCCGTAGCGCTTCGTCAGATCACGTACGGAGATCGCGCTCATCGGACGGGCTCCGGGACGCGGCCGCCGATCATCGCCCGCCGTTCGGGCGCTCGGCGGACACCCCTGACGCCCATGCCTGTCGCTTGCGTGTCAATCCGACGGCCGCCCGCCGAGAGGACTAACTGCGGGGCGCCCTTAGAGCGTCCCGCAGGCCAATCGAAGGCTGATCGTCTGAGTGCCTTCACGAGGCGATCTCCCGCCGGGTGATCCGCCAGGTGCCGACCAGGAGCGGAAGCAGCATCCAGAGTGCGAGCGCCGTGCCCACGTGCGCCCATTGGGTCGCGCTCATGACCTCCTCCTGCATCGGGCTGAGGGCGCGCGCGGTGGATACCCACGGGGCGACGTCGGCGAAGAAGGACAGCGAGACCACCGCCATCCACGCCGTCGGCAGCGGGAAGAGGAGGACGATGGCCGGCGCGGGGGCGAGCAGGATCGCGCCGAACGCGACGCCTGTGATCATCCCGGCCGTCAGGTAGACGGCCGACTGGCCGATCAGCGGCGCGGCGTCGGACCAGGTGCCGTCGACGCCTGGCGATGCGACGAGCACACCCGCGGCGACGACGGCGACGGACATGACGAGCATCGCGACGGCGAGGACGAGGCTCGCGATCAGCTTGGCGCCGAGGACGCGCGAGCGCACCGGGACCAGCGCGAAGGTGATCATCCCGGTGCGCTGGGACCACTCCGAGGTGACGAGCAGGATGCCGAGGACCGGCAGCAGGATGGCCGCCGGCTGCAGCCCGACGTTAAGGACGGACTGGAACGTGTGGTCCGCCGCATAGCCGACGAGCAAGCGGACGGCCACGACGAGCACGGTGAGCGCCACCATGGCGAGCTGTAGCCAGAAGCCGGCGCGGGTGTTGACCATCTTGCGCAGCTCGACGGCGACGAGGCGGCCGAGGCCGGGGCGTGCGTGGACGCCGGTGGTGTTCACGCGGATCGGTGCGGCGAGGGTGGTGGTGCTCATGCGGTTGCTCCTGTCAGCTCGGGGTGCATCGAATCAGTGGGCGGCGACGGTGTGCTTTCGCCGGACGTGGTCAGCTCGAAGAAGAGGCGTTCGAGGCCCGCGTCCTGGGCCGGGGCGAGCCGGCGCAGCACGACGCCGTCGGCCATTGCCGCGTGAGCGACGACCTCCGGCTCGGCCTCGACCAGCCGCCGATCGCCGTCGGCGGGGTGCATCGTCAGGCCGGCGTGGTGAAGCGCGGCGTCGAGCGCGGCGAGGTCGGCCGCCTCGACGATGGTGCCGGACTCGGTGAGCAGCTCGGCGCGGGTGCCCTGCGCCTGGATCCGTCCGCCGCCGATGATCATCATCCGATCGGCGACGGCCTCGACCTCTGCCAGCAGGTGGGAGGAGAGCAGCACGGTGCCGCCGCGGTCGGCGAAGCCGCGCAACAGGCCCCGCATCCAGCGCATGCCCTCCGGATCGAGGCCGTTGGCGGGCTCGTCGAGGATCAGGATCTCGGGGTCGCCGAGCAACGCGTGGGCGAAGCCGAGGCGCTGGCGCATGCCGAGCGAGTACTTGCCGACACGCCGCCGGGCTGCCGTCGCGTCGAGGCCGACGAGCTCCAGCAGCGCGTCGACGCGCTGCGCCGGCACGCCCATGGTGTGGGCGGATACGGCGAGCGCCTCGCGACCTCGGCGCCCGGCGTGCTGGGCGGACGCGTCGAGCAGGATGCCGACGCGCCGGCCCGGGTTGGGCAGGTCGCGGTAGCGCCCGCCGAGGATCCGTGCCGTGCCGCTGTCGGGCTGCGACAGGCCGACGAGCATCCGCATCGTGGTGGTCTTGCCGGAGCCGTTGGGGCCGAGAAAGCCCGTCACGGTGCCCGGCTCGCAGCGGAATGTGACGTCCGAGACGACGGTGCGCCCGCCGAGCTGCTTGGTGAGTCCGTTGGTTTGGATCATGCCGACAGACTCACGGCCCGCCGGGTTTGCGGCCACGGTCCGCCGGCTACGTTCGCCGAGCCCTGCGGCGGTGGCAGACAACGACTTTGGTAGGGGGTCGCGGCCGCGGTCCTCGCTTAGCCTTCGTCGTCGAGCGATGACACGCCAGGCGACAGCACGCTTCACCCATCGGCTGTCCGGCTGGTTGCGCT
The DNA here is from genome assembly GCA_963733885.1 of uncultured Thermoleophilaceae bacterium. GTDB lineage: Bacteria > Actinomycetota > Thermoleophilia > Solirubrobacterales > Thermoleophilaceae > JACVRW01. Next base: position 306,690 of record CAVTES010000005.1, read on the forward strand.
CCGCGCTGCCCGGCGTCGTGATCGACGCCCCCGACGAGGAGCGTGGCCGCCGCGACCACCTCGTCGACGCGACGATCTACCTGGTTGCGTTCGCGATCAGCGCCGCCACCCTCGCGGGCACTTGGCAGATGCACCCGCCCTGGCTGCGCGTCGTGGCGATCGTCGTCGGGATCGCGACGCTCGTCTCGCTGCACTGGCGGCGCACCCATCCAGCCGCCGTCGGGATCGGCGTCGGGGCGGTCTCGCTCGTGATCCTCCCGGCCTCCGGCGCGAACCTCGCCGCCACCTTCAACGCCGCGATCCGGGCTCGTGGCCGTGATCTGGCCGTCATCGCCGGCCTCCTGATCGCCTGGGCCTTCGCGAGCCCGCTGCTCTACCCCTCCGCCGGTAGCTACTGGGTCGACGCGGGGGCCTGCCTGCTGGTGACGGGCGTAGTGCTCGGCTGGGGACTCTTCGTCCGCGCGCGGCGAGAGCTCGTGCGATCCCTGCGCGAGCAGGCCGACCGCGCCGCGGACGAGGCCCGCGCGGCCGAACGGCGGCGGATCGCGCGCGAGATGCACGACGTGCTCGCCCACCGCCTCTCCCTGCTCTCCGTGCACGCCGGCGCGCTCGAGTTCCGCCCCGACACCCCGGCCGAGGAGGTCGCCGAGGCGGCCGGCGTGATCCGCGAGAGCGCGAAGACGGCGCTCGAGGAGCTGCGCGGCGTGATCGGCGTCCTGCGCGAGGACGGCGGCGAGAGCCTGACCGAACCGCCGCAGCCGACGCTCGCCGACGTCGCTGCCCTCGTCGATGAGTCGCGGGCGGCCGGGATGCGGATCACCGCACGGATCGAACTGGGCGACGCGGCGCCGCCCGCCGCCGTCGGCCGAACCGCCTACCGGATCGTGCAGGAGGGTCTGACCAACGCACGCAAGCACGCGCCGGGAGCCGCGGTGACGCTAACCGTCCGCGCGCCCGACGGCGACCTGCAGGTCGAGGTCCGCAGCCTCGCGCCGGTGGCCGTCGCCGCGGTCTCGCCGCTGCGCGGGGCGGGGACCGGCCTGATCGGGCTCACCGAGCGCGTCGCGCTCGCCGGCGGCGAGCTCGAGCACGGCGTCGACGCCGACGGCGCGTTCGTGGTGCGCGCCCGCTTGCCGCGATGATCCGCGTCCTGCTCGTCGACGATGACGCGCTCGTGCGCTCCGGCCTGCGGATGATGCTCGCCGGCGCAGCAAGCCTCGAAGTGGTGGCCGAGGCCGCCGACGGCCGCGAGGTCCTCGGCGCGGTCGACCTCCACCGGCCCGACGTCGTCCTCATGGACATCCGCATGCCACACCTCGACGGGATCGCGGCCACCCGTCTGCTCGCAGCGCAGCCCGACCCGCCCGCCGTCCTCGTGCTCACGACCTTCGACGCCGACGAGCTCGTCCTGCGCGCGCTGCAGGCCGGCGCCGCCGGCTTCCTGCTCAAGGACACGCCGCCGGCGGAGATCGTCCGCGCGATCGAGCTCGTCCACGCGGGCGACGGCATGCTCTCCCCCACGGTCACCCGCCGGCTCATCTCGTTGGTGGCCGGCGACTCGGACGCCGGCGCCCGCACCGAGCATGCCCGCGACCGACTGGCGACGCTCAGCCCACGCGAGCGCGACGTCGCGCTCGCCATCGGCCTCGGCCACGGCAACGCCGAGATCGCCGCGGCGCTGCACCTCTCCGTCGCGACCGTCAAGGGCCATGTCTCCCGACTCCTCGACAAGCTCGAGGTCGACAACCGCGTCCAAATCGCCCTGCTCGTGCAAGCCGCGGGCGAGCACTAGCAGGGTCGCGGACGGATCAGAGTGTCGCTCGCCCATGCAGGCAGCACTCTTGCGTCGCCCGTGACCGCAAGGGATGCGAACAGGCGCCGAGTCGAGCATCAGCTGGCATCGCTGCGCGCGATGGGGCTTGCACGATGCCCACCGCATATCTGCGCGTTACTGATGATTTGTGCCCGACAGAGCCACAGGAGGCGTAATGCCCGTAATTCGTTGCAGCGCCCGTTGCAGCGCAGCGAGTGCGGCATTGCTCTACGAAGCGGCTTAGCGCCAATTCGGCTGCGGTCTACGGAACCGAAGGCCACAGGTTCGAATCCTGTCGGGCGCGCTGCGAACCCGCATGGATGCTGGGATTTCGCTGATTTGACCTTCGATCTGGAAGGCCGAAGGTCAAATCGTGCGGGCGGCGGTTTTCAAGCGGTCTTCGGTGCCCACGCGTCGCCGGTTCGATTTTCTGGCGACTTCTTGGCGACGTCTGCGATGGCTCGCCGGCCGTGGGCGATCGTCGTGCTCAATGACTGGTTCAGCCGGTGTCGTTGGCGATGAGCTGGCCGGTTGCGCGCGCGGCGGAGTTGAGGGCCTTGTCCCACGTTGCCAGCAGCACGTCGTCGCCTTCGACGTTCAGCGCGCATGCGAGGTGGACGGCGTCGTAGCCGCGTAGGGCGTACTCGCTGGCGAGATCGCCGGCTTGGCGGGCGAGCGGTTCGTCGATCGCGATGATGCGCAACTGGGCGTAGAGGTCTTCGAGCGCGGCGACCGCGCTGACATGCATCGGTTGATCGATGCGGCCCGCGCGCGCAGCCGCTGCGAGTGCCGCGCGCGCTTCCGGGTAGACGAGCTGGCTCGAGATCAGGAGGTCGGCTCGGTCCCAGAGCTCCACGGCGAGCTCGGAGCCAGGTTCGTCGAAGATCAGCTTGATCAGCGCCGACGTATCGAGGTAGACGATCAGCGCCGTTGGCGTGCGACGAGGTCGGACACGGGCTTGGCGGCCTTCAACCGCGCCCGTCCAGCGCGCGGGTGACGCGGCGCGATCGGCTCGCGAACCAGGCCGCGGGCGCGGAGGTCTGCCAAGGGGTCAAGCTCGTCCACCGGCACCAGACGCGCGACGCGTCGGCCACGCATCGTCACGACGACCTCCGCGCCTCCCTGGACGTGCTCGATGTAGCGGCTGAGACGGTCGTGTAGTTCGCGGACGCCGACCTCGGTCTTCAGGGGTTCAGGATGTGGCGTCATACCGGTCGATTGTACGCGCTACATCGATCTTGTCATGGACTCGCGCGGTTCCGCATCGCCCGGGCGGAGCAAGAGCCGGTATGACCGCGTCATGGACGCTCCCAACTCGTCCTCAGCAGTCGTTCGCAACACCGGCGCCAGTTGGGCTCAGTAGCGGGCTGAGCTGGTGAGGAGCTGCGGCCACACCGGGAGCTCGACACCGTCCACGGTCGCCCCGCCGAAGCCGAATGCTGGGGTGATTTCCGCGATGATGGGCGCGGGGAAGCCGAGCGACGGCCGGCTCGGCGGCAGCGAGCTGTGCATGCGCGCTCGTGGTCTCTCCTGTGGGGACGAACGACGCGAGATAGCGCCGAGGAGACCCAAACGCCGCGCCCGTCCCTCAGGGGCTTTCACCCGGGTCGGGGTGATGCGTGCCCTTCGTCGCGCTTGTGTAATCGGATCCCGGAAAACATCACGGAGATATCGGGATGCGAGGTGCAGGTCGAGCCGCGTTCGCAGCAGCGCTGCTGATCATCGCTGGAACGCTCAACATCATCTATGGCATCGGCGCCCTGGACGACGCGAACATCTTCGCCAACGACAAGCGGTACATATTCACCAACCTCAACACGTTGGGCTGGGTCCTGATCATCCTCGGGGTGCTCCAGCTAACCGGAGGCTTCTCGCTGCTGTCGGGCGCCACCTTCGGCCGGGTCATCGCGATCATCGCCGGCAGCTTCGGCGCGATCGGGGCCCTGCTGTCGATCGGGGGCGCCTACCCGTGGTGGTCGCTGGGCATCTTCGTCCTGTGTGTCTGGGTCGTGTACGGCGTCATCGTCCTCGGGGAGGATGATGGCGCGCGGGTGACTTAGGGCGAGCGGGGCGAGCGGGGCGCGGTGGCGGCGGGCGGTTCCTCCATCGATGCGAGCTGGTCCCTCAGCACGGTGTCGGGGACCTGGATAAGTCCCCTTGTGGGGCGATCGAGGTCGGCGGTCACGAGCAGCAGGAAGGCGACGAGCGCCGACGCGAGCAGGACGGCGAGTACGCCTCTTCCGACGATTGCCAGGTAGGCGGCGAGCAGCCCGAGGGCGAGGGCGGAGCCGAGTACCTCGAGCACCAGGACGGCGGTCGGGACCCGGTTGCTGAGCGCGGCGACGCGTGCGGTTTCCGCGTCGATCATCTCGTTGAGCGTCTCTACATAGAGGCGTGGCGCGCTGGCCATCGGCGAGGTGTCAAGCGCGTCTCCGGCCAGGCTCCAGAGCCGGCGCTCGATCCGCTGCTCCTGTGCGCGGGCGTCCTCGGCCCCGTCGCTGCCCGGCACCTCGTCCGAGAGGCGGATCGCGCTGCGCGTGTAGCGGACGAGCAGGTCGAGCGAACGGCCGCGGACCGGCTCCGGCAAAGTCTGAGCCCGGAGGTATGTCGTGCCGATCGTGTTGGCTCCGGTGACGATGTCCGAGCGGCGATTCTCGTAACGGGAGACCGCCAGCGACAGGCCAAAAGCCAGGAGCAGCGCGACAAGGCCGAGCAGCGCCGCCTGCAGAACCCCGAACGGCTCCTTGAGGGTCTCCGAGAGGTGCCGAACGCGGCGGCCCAGGAACACCCCGAGACCCGTCGCGCCGAGGATCACCGCGAAGAAAACGAGACCGAGCTCCCAACTCGTGAGCTCAAAGAAGATCATGCAGCCCTCGGAGAGCCCGAGGCGTCGCATGGGGGCTCGACACCTCCGGCGAGCTTCCCCTCCTGCTTGAAGAGCTCGAGCGTGCGCTCCATCGCGACGGGCTGCAGGGAGCCGGCACCGCCGTGGAACGGGTTGTCGAGGAACCACAGCAGCAGCAGCAGCGAGGTGACGAGGACCGCCACCCCGCCCATCATCGTCGCCTGTACCAACGCGCGCTCTCCGCTGTCCGCGAAGAAGAGCATGAACACGAACAGGATCGCGGCGCTGAGGAAGAGGACGATCCACAGCGGCGTTGGAATGACGCCCTCGCCGCCGTGCGTGCGGTCGGAGCGAGCATCCTCGCGGTCGGAACGCTGGTCGAGGTATTTCGAAAACGCCGCCTGCTCCGACGCGGCGCGAGGCTCGGTCCCCCGGAGGCTGCGAAACACGGCCACTCCCCACGGGTTCAGCGCGTCGTCGAGGGTGCCCGACTCCATCCGGGGCCATTCCTGGTGCACCACGCTGCGCGCGTAACACACGAGCTCGCCCGAAAGTCGCTCGCGCGCCGGGGTCGGTAGGAACTGCACCGTCTCGAACTGTTGCGCCACGATCTGGGCCTCTGCCTCGGCGCCGCTGCGCGAGGTGTCGTAGCTCTCGAAGGAAAGGAAGACGACGAACCCGGCCAGCACCGCGAAGCCGGTGGCGAGGACGCCGAACACTCCCGCGGCGCGGTCACCGTCGGCGAAGTAGCTCCCTTCAGGTGCTCGGCGCCGCACCACGAGCATCGCCGCGACCGCGCAGGCCGCGATGCCGATCACGATGACCGAGGCCCCGAAGAGGCTCATCGCAGGGGTGGCCCGTCCGTCAGCCGCCCAGCAGCGCGGCGATCTGATTCGCCATCGGCGAACCGAGCCCGGTTGCGAGGTCGTAACCCGGCCGGGCTGGGCAGCACGACCCGCCGAACAGGGCGTTTCCTCCCTGCGTGATGTCGACGAAGGCGCCAGGGTTGCTCTTGGCGGTGGCGTAGATCATCGGCGGCACGAAGCCGGGGCGCGCGAGGCCCTGCTGCTTGGCTTGCTGGTTCCAGAGGGCGATCATGCCAGCCACGAGCGGCGTCGCCGCGCTCGTGCCGCCCACGAACGTGATGCCCTGCTGCGGGGACCTTGGGCAGCCCTGGACGCCGCTGGAGCAGACGATCGGGTAGCCGGGGCTCTCATCCGCGAACGCCGCTATGTCGGGCACCATCCGCTTGCTGGGGCTCGCGAAGGACTGCGCCGGCTGCCACCACGGCCGCGACACAAACGTGCTCTGCCCCCCTCCGCCACCCGCGGTCGCAGTGAACGGCGCCGGGTAGACCGTGTCGTTCCACGGGCCGGTGGAGGCGATGCTGTTGTCGGAGTTGAGTGTCAGGTTCGTGCCGCCCACAGCCAGCACGTAGGGCGAGCTCGCCGGCCAGGACACCTGCGGCTTCTTGTCTGCCGAGGTCAGCTTGCCGGGCGGGACCCCGCGGGCGCAGGCAGACGAGCCGGTGTCGCCGGCGGCGACCACCACGGTGATCCCGAGCGCGGCCTGAGCCGCCAGCGTGCGCTCGACCAGGATGCGCGACTCCGAGTATGGGGAAACGGTCGACTCGCACTCCCCGTACGAGACCGAGATCACATGAGGCAGCGGCGCGCCGTTGGTGGTGGCCTGGAGCGGCGACGCCAGCAGGCTCAGGAAGCCGAGCACGTTGGCGTCGTCCGACTTCTCGCTGATCGGGTGGACCCAGAGGTCGAAGCGATCCAGCTGGGGGGCAACCATCGAGGCCACCATGGCGTCGAGCGAGCTCTCGGCGATGGGCTGGATCCCGGAGCCGTCGTGGATCTTCAGCGACGTTCCCTGCGTGCCGAAGCAGTTGCGGAACTGGGCCACGTCCGAGGACGGCGTGGGCGCCTCGCCTACGATCGCCAGCCGAGCGCCCTGTCCGCGCAGGCCGGCCGCCTGCAGTTGCGCAATCCCGTATGCGTACAGAATCTGATTCGGGAACAGGCCCTCCGAGGAGGCGACCACGGCGGGGTCGGTCGTGTCCAGGCACGAAGGGCCGATCGTGCCGGTCCGCGTGGGGGTCCCCCCGTCGTAGGGAGCCGCGGCCGCGCGGGCCCGCACCGGCGGCCGCCGCGGGCTCGCCTCTGCCGATGACGAGGCGTGGTTCACGATCAGCCGCATGCCGGCCACCACGTCGACATTCCCCTTCAGCCCCTTGGGCAACTTCGGCCTGTTCACCGGCAGCGCGACCAGCTGGTTGCCCGACGAGGTGCGATAGACGGCCCACTTGGTGCCGAACATCTTCTGCGCCTTGCCGATCGACACGGTCGCCGTCGCTCGCAGGTGAGTCACGTCGATCTTGGCCGTGACGCCCCGGGACTTGAACGCCTTCTTGACCCCATTCCGCACCGACGACGTCGCGCCAAACTTGCTCTGCAACTTCGACAGCGACAGATACTTCCCATACGAGTCCGACTTCGGGTTGCTGGCCGACTTCGCGGCGCTGTGCATGCCGGAGATGTCGGCCTCCAGGCCGATCTGCAGCGTGAGCTTGCTGCTGCTCGACGCCCCGCCCGCCTTCTTCAGCCCCTTATGCGAAATGGGACCGTAGTTCACCCCCGCGAGCGATGTGCTCGCGGTCGCGGCAAGGCAGAGCGCCCCAGCCAGGAGTGGCGCGACGACTCGTGAAAACCACGAGCTGATCACGCCGCTGCCCGTCAGGTCTCGCTTTCGCGCAGGTCCAATGGCGATGTCGATTCCCTTCATGTGGACTGCCCTGCACCCATCGTGTCAGGTGGAAGAGGAAGGCGTTGGCCTTGCGAGCGGCAAGTACGGCGGCTTGCCCGCCGCGCCGATGGGCCGGCACCCCAAACCGCAGACGAAATTTCGTGGCGGCACGCCAATGCGCCGCGGCGGAGGCCCAGGCGGCCGCGGTGATCTAATCGCTTGATGGAACCGACGTTCGCGGCCTGGGTCGCGCTCGTGTTTGGCTTGGCGGGCTTGTTGTTGATCGATCTGTTCGTGCTTCACCGCGGTGTGCGCGAGATCTCGATGCGCAACGCTGGGCTGTCGACGGCGGCGTTCATCGCGGTCGGGGTCGCCTTCGGCGTGATGCTCGGGGTCCTCGAGGGCCACACGGTCGCGGGGGAGTTCTTCGCCGGCTACCTGCTGGAGCTCTCGCTGTCGCTCGACAACGTCTTCGTATGGGCGCTGATCCTCGGCGCATTCTCGATTCCTCCGGCCTACCAGCACCGGGTGCTGTTCTACGGCATCTTCGGTGCGTTGATCCTGCGCGGCGCGTTCGTAGCGCTGGGCGCCGAGTTGCTCGAGCGCTTCGAATGGGTGGTCTATGTGTTCGGCGCGCTGTTGATCTTCAGCGGCGTGCGTATGTTGCGGGGGCAGCGGGAGATCGACCCGGAGCGAGACCCGATGATGCGGCTGGTGCGCCGGTACCTGCCCACCACGAGCGGGCTCCGCGAAGCGCACCTGTTCGTCCACGCGCGGGATGTCCCCGAGAGCGAGAGGCCCGCTCGCCGCCCCTTGCCGGGCGGCTGGTATGTCACCCCCATGCTGGCGGTGCTCGCCGTGATCGAATTGAGCGACATCATCTTCGCGGTGGACTCCATCCCGGCGATCTTCGGCGTTACACGCGAGACCTTCATCGTGTTCAGCGCCACGGCGCTCGCGCTGGTCGGGTTGCGGTCGATGTACTTCCTGCTGGCCGGGATGCGCGGCCGCTTCGTCTACCTCGACCTAGGGCTCGCGGTCCTGCTCGTCTTCATCGGCGCGAAGTTCATGCTGACCGAGGTCGTGCACATCGGAGTCGGCGTCTCGCTGCTCGTGATCGTGGGGATCATGACCACGGCGATCGTGGCCTCGTTGTGGCGCGAACGCCGGGAGGGCGTCCACTACTAGGGGCAGCGCGCGTTGCCGAGCCGAGCCCGTGCGGCGCCTCTCATCCCCTACTAAGCGACGACGAATGTGTAGTCGCGCTCGATCCGGCCGTCCGCGGCGAGGACGAGGAAGTTGAGCCCGACTGCAAACACCTCGTCGTCCTTGGCGACCGCCTCCCAGTGGAACTTGACGACGTCGCCGAGTCGTTCGGCGTCGTCGCGGCCCCGGAAGCTGAGTCCCTCGGAGCCGACCCAGTGCTCGTACGCGCTCGCCGCGCGAGCCTCTATCTCCTCGTATCCCCGTGCCTCGAGGATCGCCGTCAGCGCGAGGCCGGGTCGCGCCGCGATCGCGCGGATCTCCTGCGGCGGCTGGAGGATATGCCTCCCGTCCTCCGTCCAGAGCTCGGCGATCATCCGCCGGCGCCGGTCGGCATCGGGCTCGTTCCAGAGCGCGAGGTACTTCTCCGCGAACTCGGCCGCGCTCCGAGATGAGATTTCGACGAAAGCCTGTGTCTCGGTCATCGGTCCACCTCCATGGATCGTCTGGTTGCTCCCCGTCAACGGTCACGGAGGAAGGGCCGCGCGTCGATTACCTCTCGTGTAACGCCAGCCGCCTTTACACCCCGGGTAATGGACCCGGGTCGCACGCCCGGTAACTTCGATCGGGTGGTCGTCCAGACCGAGCAGGAGCCCCAGACCGCGGGCGAGCTGATCCGCTTCTGGCGCACGCGACGCGGCCTCAGCCAGCTCGAGCTGTCCCTGGACGCGAACGTCTCGACCAAGCACCTGAGCTTCGTCGAGACCGGCCGGTCCAGCCCGAGTCGACAGCTCCTCGTCCACCTGGCCCAGCATCTCGATCTGCCGATCAGCGAGCGCAATCGACTGCTGCTCGCGGGCGGCTTTGCGCCTCCCTATTTGGAGCTGCCCTACGACGGGGAGGTGATGCAGCCGCTTCGGGAGTCGCTCGAGCGGCTGCTCGAAGCGCACGAGCCGAACCCGGCTTTGATCGTCGACGGGCTCTGGAACCTGATCGAGTCCAATCGAGCCGCGTCGATTCTCTGGGACGGCGTCGACCCCGAGCTCCTCGAGCCACCGATCAACATGCTTCGCCTCGGCGTTCACCCTGGCGGCCTGCCGCGGATCTCGTCGATGACCGCCGCGTGCAACGCGCCGCTGATTCACCGGCTGAAGCGGAGGAGCCGCGAGGACGCCGATCCCGCCCTCGCCAAGCTCATCGAGGAGGTCGAGTCCTACCTCCCCGGCGAGCCGCCGGCGGGCCTCGCCACCCAGCCGGTGGTCTCGCTCAGACTCCAGACCCCCCTCGGCGAGGTCGAGCTGTTCACCGTCATCGCCACCCTCGGAGCCCCGGCTCGACGTCACGGCCGCGAACCTCGCGATCGAAACCTTCTTGCCGATGAACCCCGAGAGCGCAGCGCGGCTCGCCGAGCTCAGCGCGCCCCGATCTGCCTGAGCATGCGCCCTCACACCCGGCTCAGGACGCTATCGCCGCCGCGACGAAGCCCGACCCCGTGGTGATGTCCACGATGGCAGCGAGCCGAACGCGACAGCGGTTCGGCGGTGAGCTCGTCGCTGCCGCGTGACCAGGGCGGCCATGAGGACCGGTCGGCATGTCGGTCAGCGGGAACTTCCGGGTCACGTTCGGCTGCTTGACGGGTGGGGTGCATGGCTGGACTCAGACATGCAGGGTGGGTCGGTAGATGAGCTCTTGGATGTTGCCGTCGAGCGTCCGGTTCTCGACCAGCTCCAGGTCGAAGTCGGCCGCACCCTGGAAAATCGGGTCCAGCCCGGTCTGACCAGTGATGACAGGGAAGAGCGTCACCTGCAGGCGGTCGACTAGGCCGGCAGCCATCAGCGCCCGGTTCATCGACAGGCTGCCGTGCGAGCGCAACGGCACCTCGGACTCCTCTCTGAGCCGGGCGACGACCTCGACGGCGTCACCGCTCACGACGGTCGCGTTCGGCCAGTCGAGGGGGCCTTCCAGCGTCGTCGACACCACCGTTGCCGGCAGGCTCCTCATCCGGGTGACCCATGGGTCACGCACTTCGGACTCCTCGGTGCTCGAGGCAAGCATCCGCGCGAATGCCCGATACGTGTTGGCCCCGAAGACCATCCGCTGCTCCGCGCCGTACAAGGCAAGGCGGTGGTCGAGCAACTCGGGGCCTTGCTTACCCCAGTAGCCGGTCCAGTTGGCGCTGGCGGCGCCGTAGCCGTCGAGGCTGGAAAAGACGTCGAAGGTGTAGGTAGCGGACATGTCCTTCTCCTCGAGCGCGGTTGATCGGGTGTGGGAGATAGACCGAGAACCACGGCGAGACTAATCGCCGTTGGACTCCTGGAGTCCGGCCGCCCTGGATGCGGCCCAAGGGCTTGACCATGGCCAAGACGGTGGCGAAGGTCAGCGTGGTCACCGACACGGCGGGCGGGAAGAAGAGCGTGGCACGCCGATCCACAGGTCTTGACTATTCCTCCGTTGGACGCTGTCTACTACCGGGCCTTGCCACTCTGCGACCCGGGCAAGCTGCAACCGAATCGTCACACGGGAGACGCCAACGCATGAATACGCCACCATCGCCATCGGGAGCGGAGCGGACTGACGGATCATCCGTCCAGATCGGCGCGCTCGTTCCGCTAACTCGGCCTGGCTGGGTCGAGGCAGGCCAACACTTGCTCGCTGGACTCGAGCTGGCCGTTCGCGAAGTCAATGACGCCGGCGGGATCGTCGGAAGACCACTCGAGCTGGTGGTCCGAGACAGCGCGGCGGATCCACAGAGGGCCGCGGCGGCCGTAGATGAATTGGCTCGCCTGGGCGTGGCTGCCTTGGCGGGCGAGTATCACAGCGTCGTCGCTCGCGCCGCTGCCGCCAGGGCCGACGCCCTCGGCCTGCCGTTCCTCTGCTCATCAGCGGTCCTCGACGCGCTCACCGAACAGCCAACGGAATGGGTCGCGCGCCTCGCCCCGGCGCAGTCCCACGGCTGGCAGATCTACGCAGACTTCCTCCTCAGCGCGGGCTACAGTCGAATCGCCGTAGCAGCCGAGTCGAGTGTCTACTGGGCATCTGGGGCCCGCATTCTGCGGGACTACCTCGCTCCACGCGGCGGCACCGTCATCGAACTCGACATGCGCGCGCTCGCCCCTACGGCCGTGTGCGACGAACTCGTCGACAATCGCGCGACAGCCCTCCTTCTTCTTGTCGGCCACCCAGCGCCGGCAGTGTCGATCGTCAAGTCTGTCCGCCGCGACCAGCGCCTCGCCGAGATCATGATTGGTGCTCCGGCCGGGCAACCGGAGTTCGCCGAATGGGCGACGTTGCTGGGCAACGACAGCGCCGCGATCCCGTTCTTGCGCTACCTGCCCGAGCGCCTCAGCCCACTCGGTGAACGAGTCGAGACGGCCCTCCGCGAGCGGCTAGCCGAAGCGCCCTCCTTCGTCGCCTTCGAGGGCTACGACACGGTCGCCGTCCTCGCCGATGTGCTGCGTTCTCACGGCGCGGACCGAGCGCGCGCTGCCAAATCCTGGCCGCGAGTTGCAGTCGAAGGCACCCGCGGACAGATCCAGTTCTCCCGCACGCCAGGCATCAGCGTTTGGCAATGGGCTTGGACGCCAATCCAAGTCGTTGATCGAGATCCGGCGGAACCCGATCGCTTTCGGATCCTTCACGCCAGCTGAGACTCACTGCTCGCTCTTGTCGCTGCGTTCCCGCAGGATGTCGCGAGCATCGTCCACGTCTTGCGGCCGGACGACGAGTTCGTAAGGGCCGCCTGGCATGCCATCGGCCGCCCCCGCTCCCAGGTTCGTCTGTCGGCCTGCGCATTCGATACCCGCGCTCCGCAGCAGCGAGCACAGCAGTTCGGCTTCCGGCTCGGTCCCAACGACTTTGACGACCATCAGTTCGTCCATACCACAACCCTATGCGGCGAGGCCGAGGGCCTGATCGTCGTCGAGCGCTCGCAGCCGGCGTACGCGCCCGGCGATCGGCGGATGCGTCGCGAAGAGGGTCGCCACACCCTGTCGTGCCAACGGGTTGACGGCGTAGAGCGACGCGCTCGCCGGGTTGACCGTCACCGGGAGGGCTTGCGAGCCGCGCTCGAACGTGTCGAGGGCGTCGGCGAGCGGTGCTGCGCGGCCTAGGAACTGCGCTCCGGTCGCGCCGGCGACGTTTTCGCGCTGGCGCGAGCCGGCGCGCTGAAGTAGCGACGCCGCCAGCGGCGCGACGATATGGGAGACGCTTCGAAAGTCGCTCCTTTGCAGCTGGTCCGGTGTGGGCCCAGCTGGCCCAGGAGGTTGAGGGCCTCCTCGGAGCGGCCGCCGACTTCGGCGGTGAGGATCGCCAGCCGTAGTCCCGCGTCGGCTGCGAGCTCCATACCTCGTAGCTGAGCTCGAGCTCGCCGACGACGGGGTGGCGCAGGCGCTTGGTGCCGGTCTGGAGTTAGCGGACGTTGTGCGCTGCCCACCAGGTGCGGAACGCGTCGCTGCGGGTCGACAGCTCGCCGACGAGGTCCGACAGCGCGTGGTCGTAGGGGTTATGGCCGGCCATCGTGCGCAGTACCCCTCTGACAGGGCCTCTCAGGTTGCGCCGATCGGTGGAACAGTTAAGCCCCACGACTTCAGGCGACGGAGGACACCACCGTGAGCACTGAGAACACCACCGGCCGCGTCGCGGTCATCACCGGCGCCTCGTCGGGCATCGGCGAGGCGACCGCCCGCGCGTTGGCGGCCGACGGCCATTGCATCGCGCTGCTGGCCCGGCGCCTGGATCGCATCCAGGCGCTGGCCGGCGAGCTCGGCGACGGCGCCATCCCAATCCAGACCGATGTCACCGACCGCGACTCGATCGTCGCCGCCGCGCAGCGCGTCCAGGACGACCTCGGTGGCGCCGACATCCTGGTCAATAACGCTGGCGTGATGCTGCTCGGACCGTTCTCCGCCGAGCTCTCCGACGACTACCGCCGGATGATCGAGACCAACCTGCTGGGGGCGATCACGACGACCGAGGTGTTCCTCGCTCAGCTCGTCGCCGAGGGCCGCGGCGATCTGATCAACCTCTCCTCGGTAGCCGGCCGTAGCGCGCGGCCCGGCAACGCGGTCTACGCCGCGACCAAGTGGGGGATGAACGGCTGGTCGGAGTCGCTGCGCCAGCAGCTGCAGCCCGGCGTGCGCGTGATCGTCATCGAGCCCGGCGCTGTCGCCACCGAGCTCACCGACCACATCACCCACGGCGAGACCAAGTCGGCAGTCGAGCAGATGTACCAGGCGACCGCGATCGCACCGCAGGACATCGCCGAGATCATCGCTTTCGCCGTCTCGCGGCCGCGTACCGTGTCGCTCAACGAGATCCTCGTCCGCCCCACCGCGCAGGCGCTGTGATGACCGAACGCCCACAACAACCTGACACGAGAGGCACGCACCTCACGACGACCCCAACCCTGAAACTGAACAACGGCGTCCAGATGCCCGCCCTCGGATTCGGTGTCTTCCAGACGCCCCCCGACGAGACCCGGGACGCCGTCCGCGCTGCGCTCGGCGCGGGGTACCGGCACATCGACACCGCGGCAGCCTACGGCAACGAGCGCCAGGTCGGCGAGGCGGTGCACAGCTCCGAACTGGACCGGTCGGATGCCTTCCTGGAGACCAAGATCTGGATCAGCGACTACGGATACGACGAGACGCTGCAAGCCTTCGAGAAGAGCGCCCGTAAGCTTGGCGTCGACCAGATCGACCTGCTGATCCTGCACCAGCCGCTGCCGTCGGCGTTCGACCGGACCCTCGAGGCCTACCGTGCCCTGGAGACGCTGCTCGCTGACCTCAAGGTGCACGCGATCGGGGTCAGCAACTTCATGGTCGAGCACCTCACGACGCTTCTCGATCGCGCCACGGCGGTGCCGGCGGTCAACCAGATCGAGGTCCACCCCTACTTCGCGCAGCGAGAGGTGCAGGAGTTCGGTGGCGAGCACGGCATCCTCACGCAGGCTTGGTCACCGATCGGCGGCATCACCTTCTACCGCGACGGTAGCCACGGCAGCACCCTCGACGACCCCGTCATCCGAGACATCGCCAGGGCCCACCGCAAGAGTCCGGCCCAAGCGATGCTTCGCTGGGGTCTGCAACACGGACGCTCGGTCATTCCGAAGTCCACCAAGCCCAGCCGCATCGCAGAGAACATCAACGTGTTCGACTTCACGCTCACCGCCGACGAGATGGTCGCGATCGACGGTCTGGACACGGGCCGTCGCGGCGGCCCCGAGCCGGACGCAATCACCCTAGTCACCTGAGTCGTTAGTCCGCAGGCACGCCGCGTTCGGCGGCGAACTCCGTCGTCAAGGACAGCGACGATTGGAGGGCCGATGCCGGTGCGTGCGGAGATTGTGCTCAGCGATGAGGAGCGGGAAGTGCTCGAGCGGTGGGCTCGGCGCCCGAACAGCGCTCAGGCGTTGGCGCTGCGTTGCCGCATCGTGTTGGCCGCGGCGGCGGGAGAGCAGAGCAAGGAGATCGCGGCTCGTTTGGGGTGCAACAAGTCGACGGTCGGAAGGTGGCGGGGCCGCTTCGCGGAGCGCGGCCTCGATGGATTGCACGACGAGCCCCGCCCGGGCAAGCCGCGCTCGATCGGCGACGACGACATCGAGCGGGTGATAGTCAAGACGCTCGAGCAGCAGCCGCGGGGCGCCACCCACTGGTCGACGCGCTCGATGGCGGCCGCGACCGGGCTGAGCCAGACCGCGATCAGCCGGATCTGGCGGGCCTTCGGGCTAAAGCCGCACCAGACCGAAGCCTTCAAGCTCTCGCCCGACCCACAGTTCATCGACAAGGTGCGCGACATCGTCGGGCTCTACCTCAACCCGCCCGACGCCGCCGTCGTGCTGTGCGTCGACGAGAAGTCGCAGATCCAGGCGCTCGACCGCTCGGCGCCGATCTTGCCGCTGACGCCTGGGGTGCCCGAGCGCCACACCCACGACTACGTCCGCCACGGCACCACCAACCTCTACGCCGCACTCGACCTGGCCTCCGGCCAGGTGATCGCCGACACCTCGCCGCGCCATCGCGCCGAGGAGTTCCGCCGCTTCCTGACTCTGATCGACAGCTCGGTGCCGGCGCAGCTCGCCGTCCATGTCGTGCTCGACAACTCCTCGACCCACAAGACGCCATCGATCCAACGCTGGCTTCAGCGCCATCCGCGCTTCACGCTCCACTTCACGCCCACCTACAGCTCATGGCTCAACCTCGTCGAGCGCTGGTTCGCCGAGCTGACAACGAAGTGGCTCAAGCGCTCAGCCCACCGCTCGGTCGCCGACCTCGTCGCCTCGATCCGAACCTGGATCACCAACTGGAACGAAGACCCCAAGCCATACGTCTGGCACAAGACCGCAGACGAAATCCTCGATAGCCTCGCCTCCTACTGCCGGCGGATTTCTGACTCACGTCACTAGAGGCTTTCGGCCGCGAGATCCCGGAGGCCTGAGAGCCGTCGCCTCGGTCAACGCTCGCTCCAAGCGAAACGCGACAGTGTGACCGACGTGAGCGAACGACGCTCGCTGCTGCCGGCGCGCCACCGGCGGATGCAGACCGCGGCTGGGAGCTGGGGGGTGTGCGAGCCGGGCGTCGCCGAGTCGGCGCTTCGATTCGACGCTCGTGGTCCTGAGTACGCTTGCGCCGATGCTCCGCATCTGGCTCTTCGGGGAGCTCTCCATCGAGCTCGATGGGCGTCCGCTGGAGCGGATCTCGAGCGGCCGGGCGCGATCTCTTCTGGCCTGGCTGGCGCTGCATCCGGGGCTGCGCCCGCGGAGCCGGGTCGCCTCCGTCTTCTGGCCCGATGTCCTCGAGGAGTCGGCGCGGATGAGTCTTCGCACGACGCTTTCGACGCTTCGCCGCGAGTGCCTGGCGGCGGAGTTCGTGGCCGCCAGCAGGGACCGGCTGGGCATCGAGGAGCGGGAGGACGTGTGGATCGATGCGCGTGTTGTGGACGGGTTGGTCGCGGACGAACGCCTCGAGGAGGCGCTTGAGCTGAGGCGGCGTGGCGAGCTGCTCGCCGATCTGGACGACGATTGGGTCCTCGAGGCGCGCGACGTGCAGCGGCACCAGCTCTGTGATCTCCTCGGGATGCTGGGCGACGCTGGGGAGGCAGCCGGGAACCTCCGCGCGGCGGTCGGCTACGCGCGCGAGCAGCGCGCGGTTGAGCCGCTCTCCGAGGAGGTCGCGCGGACGCTGATACGCCGGCTCGCCGAGGCAGGTGACCGAGCGGGTGCGATCGCAGCCTTCGAGGCGTTCCGCGAGACCCTCCGGGGCCAGCTCGGGATCGCGCCCTCCGCCGAGACGCGGACGCTGATCGACAATGTGCGTGCGGAGACGGCCCGGTCGCTCGAGCGGTCCGAACCGAGCATGGCGCCGCCCGCTTCGCTCGTCCGGGAGGAGCCGGTTCCCTTGGTCGGACGGGGCGTGGAGCTCGAGCGCATGGCGCGCGCCTGGCGCAGCGCCAGCGCCGGCGATCTGCGGGTGCTGGTCCTGCGCGGCGAAGCCGGCTCCGGAAAGACCCGCCTGGTCGCGGCGATGGCACGGGACGCGCACGCCGGCGGCGCGACCGTGCTCGTCGGCCGCTGCTTCGCGGACGCCGTCACGCCGTACGGACCGTTCGCCGAGGCGCTGCGCCCCTACACCGCGCGGGCCGAGTCGCTGCCCGACTGGATCGCGGCCGAGATCGCGCGGCTCGTGCCTGGCGGCGGCCGCGCGTCTCCGCCGCCCGAGGGATCCGCCGACGATGCCCGCCACCGTCTGTTCGAGGCCGTGGCCGCGCTCGTCGGCGATGCGACGGCAAGCGCGCCAGTGCTCCTCGCGCTTGAGGACCTCCATTGGGCGGACCGCTCCACGCTGTTGATGCTCGCCCATGTCACGCGAACGGTCGCCTGGGCCCCCGTCCTCGTAGTGGCGACGATTCGCGAGGGAGAGCCGCTAGACGCCGGCTGGAGCGACGACCTGCTGGCGGAGCTGCGCCGCTCGCGCCGGCTCGACGAGGTCGAGCTGCGCGGGTTGCCGGAGTCTGAGGTGGGGGACTTGGTGAGCGCGTGGCTCGGCCGGCAGGTCTCGTCGTCGCTGGCGTCCACCGTGTACCGGCGCACCGGCGGCAACCCGCTCTTCGTCGAGGAGGTTGTCCGCCCCCTGTGGGCTGCGGACGCCACCGACGAGGAGCGAGATCAAGAGACCGTCGCCTCCGTGGTGCCAGCCGGCGTAGAGGAGGCGATCGCGCACCGCCTGTCGGGCCTGGGCGAGCCGGTCCGCCAGGCGCTGGCGATCGCCGCCGTGCTCGGCGACGAGTTCGACCTGATCGACGTGACATCCGCCTCCGGCCTGAGGCAGGCCGAGGCCGTCGATGCGCTCGACGCCGCGTTGCGCGCCCGGCTGATCGAGGAAGCTGGGGCGGCGGGCCGGTATCGCTTCGGCCACGCGCTCGTCCGCGACGCGGTGGTCGCGAGGCTCAGCGCCAGCCGGCGCGCGCTGATGCACCGGCGCATCGCCGAGGCGCTCGAGGGCCTTGCCCCCGATCGTCTCGAGCCGCGCCTGACGGAACTTGCCTGGCACCTCGCCGAGGCCGCTCCGACGGTCGACGCGCGCAAGGCGGCGGATTACGCCCTGCGCGCGGCCGAACGTTCGCTCGCACAGCTGGCCTACGAGGAGGCCGCGGAGATCCTGGCCCGGGGGCTCGAGGGGCTCGGAGACGAAGTCAGCGACCGACGCGTACGGCTGCTGCTTGCGCTCGGAGACGCACATGCGCGCGCGGGCGGCCCGGAGGCCACGCGGGCGTCGTTCGACGAGGCGGCTCGGCTGGCGCGCGCCCTCGGCGACCCCGAGCTGCTCGCTCGCGCGGCGCTCGGCATGGCTGGCATCGGCGTGGCGATCGCGCCCGTCCGCCAGCACGTGCGCGCGCTGCTCGAGGAGGCGCTCGCGGCGGTGGACGAGTCCTCGGTCCTACGGCCTATCCTCGCGGCCCGGCTGTCGATCGAGCTCTACTACGCGCCGCCGGCCGAGCGCCGCGAGCGGCTCAGCCTGGAAGCGCTGCAGGCCGGAAGGCGGGTCGGTGGGCCCGCGCTGCTGGAGGCGCTCGGCGCGCGCCACGTCGCCCTCTGGGGACCCGACCACGTCTACGAGCGACTGGGCATCGCCGAGGAGCTGGTGGAGACCGCCCGCCGGCTCGGCAACCGCGAGGCCGAGCTCCAGGGTCTCAACTGGCGTGTCGTTGACCTGGTCGACGCGGGCGACCTGAGACAAGCGCGGGAGGCCATCGATTCATACGAAGTGCTGGCGGGCGAGACGCGGCTGCCGGCCTACCGTTGGCATGGCCCGATGTGGCGCGCGATGATCGCCGGCTTCGCCGGGGAGCTCGCCGACGCGGAGCGCCTCACCGAGGAGGCCGCTGCCATCGGGCGCACCGCGGGCGACGACAACGCCGAGCTGCTGTGCGAGGTCCAGCGGTTGAGCTGGCGCTTCCTGCACGGGCCCTTGACTGACGACGAGGTGGCCGCGATCGAGCGGCGGGCCGCGGCGTCGGCCGCCGACGCGGCGTGGCGTCTGTGGCTTGCGCAGGTCCATGCGCAGCGCGGCGACGAGCGCCGGGCGCGCAGCGAGCTGGACCGGGCGCTCGCAGCGCTTCCGGAGCTGCCCACCGACTCCAACTGGCTCTTCAGCGTCACGGCGATGGGCGAGCTGTCCGCCGAGCTCGGTGAGCTTCGCTCGGCGGAGCGGCTGTACAGGATGATCGAGCCCTACGCCGGGCGCGTCGTCGCGGTCGGACGCGCCACGGTCTGCACGGGCTGCGCGTCGCTGTCGCTCGGGCTCCTGGCCGCCGCGCTCGGCGATGGCGAACGCGCTTGCGGCCACCTCGCGGAGGCCGTCGACGTGAACCGCCGGCTCTGCGAAGGGCCCGAGCTGGCTCGGGCCGAGGCCGCCCTTGCGGAGGCGCTTGAGCGGGCGCCGCGGGCCTGATCCGAGCTCTCGCGCAGCGTTCACGCTCGCCTCACGCTGCACACACGGGCCGGCGCGACAGTGGTCCGCGTCAGTTAACACCGCAAGGAGATCGACATGACCGCGAGCGAGACCACGACCACGTATGACGCCGCCCAGGAGGCGGTCGCCGAGCTCGCGGCGCAGCTCGACGGCGAGGTGCTGACCGATGGCCACGCCGACTACGAAGGGGCGCGCCGCGTCTGGAACGGCATGATCGACAAGCGGCCGGCGCTGATCGTCCGCTGCGCGAGCACGTCCGATGTAGCCGCGGCGCTGGGGTTCGCCGGCGAGCACCGCCTCGAGCTCGCCGTGCGTGGCGGCGGCCACAACGTCGCCGGGACGGCCGTCGCCGACGCTGGCATCGTGGTCGACCTGTCGCGGATGCGCGGGGTGCGCGTGGACCTCTCGCGCCGCAGCGTGACGGTTCAGGGCGGCGCCACCTGGGCGGACGTCGACCGCGAGACGCAGCCCCTGGGGCTCGCCACTCCGGGCGGCGCGGTCTCCGAGACCGGCGTCGCCGGTCTCGCGCTGAACGGCGGCGTTTCGTCCCAGCGCCGCCGCGACGGGATGACGATCGACAACCTCCTATCGGCCGATGTGGTCCTTGCGGACGGGCGGCTCGTGCACGCCAGCGCCGACGAGAACGCGGACCTGTTTTGGGCGCTGCGCGGCGGCGGCGGCAACTTCGGCGTCGTCGCGTCGTTCGAGTTCCGCCTCCACGAGCTCGGCCCGAAGGTGTTCAACCAGAGCACGGCGTACCCCGTCGAGCGCACCCGATCGGTCCTGCGCGCCTACCGCGACGCCGTCGCCGAGGTCCCGGACGAGCTGACCGCGGACGCCGTGGTGTGGAGCCTCCCGGCCATGCCGGAGCTGCCGGAGCACCTGCGCGGCCTGCCCTATGTCGGGATCGAGAGCATGTACGCCGGGGCGCCCGCCGAGGGCGAGCGGGTCTCCGCACCACTCCGCGTGCTCGACGTGCCCCTGCTCGACATGAGCGACACGGTCGAGTACCTCGACCTCCAGCGCAGCCTCGACCCGCTGTTTCCCGCGGGGCTGCGCTACTACTGGAAGGCGCTCTATCTGGAGGAGCTGACCGACGAGGCCATCGACGCGATCGCGTCCTGGAGCGAGGAGCGGCCGTCGCCGCGCACGATCGTCGTCCTGCGGCACCTAGGCGGGGCGATCGACCGGGTGGACGCCGAGGAGACCGCCTTCGGCGACCGCGACGCCGAGTTCATGCTCAGCATCGACTCCACCTGGAGCGATCCCGGCGACGACGAGCGGAACATCGCCTGGACGCGCGCCTTCTGGGAGGACATGCGGCGCTTCGCTCGCGGCAAGGCCTACTTCAACTTCCCCGGTCTGCTCGAGGAGGGCGACCGCGGCGTGCGCGAGAGCTACGGCGCGAACTACCACCGTCTCGCCCAGGTCAAGGCCAAGTACGACCCCGAGAATCTCTTGCGGCTGAACCAGAACATCCGGCCGGCGCCGGCAGGTGAGCGGCGATGAAGGGGGCCTTCGACGCCATCGTCGTGGGGGCCGGATACGCCGGGCTGGCGGCGGCGCACAAGCTCAGCGAGGAGGGCCGTTCGACCGTCGTGCTGGAGGCACGCGATCGCGTCGGTGGCCGCATCCACACCGTCGAGGAGGCCGGCGCGAAGATCGACCTGGGCGGCCAGTGGATCGGTCCAGGGCAGGATCACATCTACGCGCTGGCGGCCGAGACGGGCGTCGCCACCTTCCCTCAGTGGACCGCCGGAGAGGACGTCGCGCTCCAAGACGGCCGCCCGCTGCGGGTCACCGGCGAGCAGGGCTACGACCAGGGCGACCTCGACGAGTACGTGGCGGCCGTCGCTGAGCTCGAGCGGGCGGCGGCCGGCATCGCGCTCGACCGCCCGTGGGCGGCGCCCCACGCGCTCACGCTCGACGCGATGACACTGGAGACGTGGCTCTACCAGCAGCTCGCACGCCCCGGGGCGCGCACGATGCTGGCGACGACCGTGGCGAACGTGTTCGCGGCCGACCCCGCCAGCCTATCCCTCCTCCACGTGCTCTTCTACGTCCGCTCCGGCGGCGGCTGGGAGTCGCTCGTGAACACCGAGGGCGGGGCGCAGCAGGACCGGCTCGTGGGCGGACTGCAGGAGCCGGCAGTCAGGCTCGCCGCGCGCCTTGGCGACGCGATCCGCCTCGAGTGGCCGGTGAGGGCGATCTCCCAGGATCCGCGGGGAGTCGTCGTCGGAGGCGAGGCTGGCGAGGTTCGCGCCCGCCGGGCGATCGTGGCGATCCCGCCCACGCTCGCCGGACGCCTCGTCTACGACCCGCCGCTCCCCGGCGCGCGCGATCAACTCACCCAGCGGCTTCCCGGCGGATCGGTCGTGAAGTTCAACCTCGTCTATCCGACACCGTGGTGGCGCCAGCTCGGCCACCGCGGCTTCGTCTACTCCCCGGACGAGCCGGTCTCGATGATGTACGACGCCACGCCGGCCGAAGGCGGGCCGGGCGTGATCGTCGGCTTCATGGAGGGAGGCAAGGGCGTCCGGGCGGGACGGCTCCCCGCGCCCGAACGACGCGCACTCGTGACCGAGCAGGCCGAGCGCGCCCTCGGCCCCCCTTCAGAGCAGAGCATCGGCTACATCGATCGCGACTGGAGCGCGGAGGAATGGACCAGGGGCTGCTACGGCGCCCACTTCCCGCGCGGAGTCTGGACCCGGTTCGGGCCGTCGCTTCGCGCGCCGGTCGGTCGCATCCACTGGGCCGGCACCGAGACCGCAGAGCGCTGGATGGGCTACGTCGACGGGGCGATCGAGTCCGGTATCAGGGCAGCGATCGAAGTGCTCGAGGACGGTCCTCCGCCAGCCCTCCGCTTGGCGCGACCGATCCAGGGCGTTCTCACCCATGAATCGACAGCCGAGCCGACGGCGTAGCGCCGTTTGCCTGCCCGTCGTGTGAGGACGCGTATCGCGGCTCATTCTCGGGCGCGATGAACGAAGCCGCGTTGGGGCTCGCCCGCGCCGAGGACCGCGAGCGCGACCTTGCGGCGAGTACCGCGGTCCTGGACGGCCTGCTCGACTCGCTCCGCGCGAGAATTCCTTGACGACCGTCCTCGGGTTACTCGTCCAACACCTGCTCGAAGCCACCCCAGAACATCCGCCTGCTGTCGAAGGGCATCTCCATCTCCATTGCCTCGGGGTCGGCGCTCATCTTCTCGTTCGCGGCGTCGCGAGTCGACTTGTCCGGATACTCGATCCAGCTGAAGATGACCGTCTCGTCGTCCTTCGCCTGCGTGGCCCGGAAGAAGTCGGTCACCTCGCCCCGCGGCACGTCGTCTCCCCAACATTCGCTCACGCGGGTGGCGCCGAGGTTCTTGAAGTACCCGGCGCCCTGCTTGGCGTGCTCGATGTAGGCCTCTCGGTTGGTGGTCGGCACCGCCGCGACGAAGCCTTCGATGTAGGGCATGGGGCCTCCTCGTGTGGGTCGGTCCTGGCGGGGCGCCGCGCCGGTCTAGGCACGGCGCCCCGCCGAGCTCGGCGTCCTAGCGGGTGAACACCGGGCAGACGAAGGCGAAGTCGCCGCCCAGGTTCGAGCCCTTGACGGGCTTCATCGCGTAGCGGTCGCGCTTCTTTACGCTCGGGGCGACCACCGACCGCATGCTGGCCGAAGCGCTCGCGCCGCCCTCACGCAGGCGCAGGACCTCGATGCCGCGCGACATGTCGAACAGGAACACGTAGTCCTGCGACCGCCGGCTGGACTTCCGGGCGCCCCGGCCGTCCTTGTCGCCGTCGCGGTCCCTGAACCACGCGACGTCCCACGAGTTCGAGGACGGGTTGGCGACGCCCGTGCCGGTCACGCGGTAGAAGCCGATCTGCCGCATGTCCCGGGCGTCACTGATGTCGACCAGGCGCAGGCCCTGCCCGTACCAGCCGGCGGCGAGCGTCGACTCCTGGATCTCGAAGTAGTGCGCCGAGCATCCAGCGGCCGGGTTCGCCGTCTCGGGCGTGTCGAGGAACGGGTGGAACGTGTCGAGCGCCGCCATCCGGTACGGCGCGGTCAGGGAGGACCTGGACGCCGGCTCGCCGCCCCAGGAGTCGGTCAGATCGGACAGCACGATCTTGCCGCTCTGTTCGCAGGGCCGGGTGAAGTCCTCCTCGGTGCCGACGAGCACGTTCCCCCGCTTGATGCCCGAGGCGCGAACCGAGCCGTCCGTCGGACGGCCGGAGTTGTGCATCAGCATAACGGGCTGGGCGGTGCCGCCGACCCCGCCGCCGGCGACCAGCACCGGCTCGAACGGCGTGGCCTTACGCCAGCGGTTCAGGTATGGGTCGCGATGCCGGCCGTCTGTGGCGTAACCGCGGATCCCGCCGCGGCCGCTCACCCACGCGATGCCCTTCTCGTCCTCGTCGACGTCGTGCGAGTAGTCCGTGTACCCGTCGTTGCGCCAGATGTCGACCGGCATGTCGGACACCTCGGGGCGGGAGGGATTCGTGAGGTCGGTGACCCAGATCGGCCGGCCGTCACCGACGAGGCGAGTGAACGTGTACGGCGCCGGCGCAGACGGGCTCCGGATCGGCCCGAGCCAGAGCTGGTCGCTGCGCCGCGCGGGCCCGCCGGTCCAGATGTACTTGCAGTCCTGGATGCAGCTCGACGTGTGGCCGGACGGCAGCTCGACGAAGTCGCCGATCTGCCTCATATTCTTCGGGTTCTCGTACGAGATGACGTAAAACCCGCTCCTGCAGGCCGGGTTCGAGGTGCTTCCGCCGGCCGGGCAGGCGCCCAGTGGATTGTCCGTGTGGCGCGGATCCAGCGCGCCGATGATCAGCTTGCGGCGCGTGTCGAGCTCCATGTCCTCGTTCTGCCAGTAGCCGTTCGCGGCCAGGTCGGCCGGGATGAATTCGTCGAGCAGCTCCGGGTTCGCCGGATCGCTCACGTCGTAGGTCTTGAAGCCGAAGCGGCCGGTGATGACCAGCACCTCGCGGCCCCCGACCCTGTCGAACTTGCCCTCCGTGATGCCGGCCGCGCCATCCACTCGCCCCTCGAACTCCAGGTTGTCCGAGATCGCGGCTCCCGGTGGCGGGTCGTCTGCCCATGCAGCGGACGGTACGAGCAGCGTCAGCCCCACCACGGCTGTCGCCAATGCCCCTCTCCTACTCATCTGCCCTCCCAGGGTGGATGGTGTGGCGAGCGAATCTATCGGGGGCGGCGATTCGATGTCGACCGCATGGGCGACGCGCGGTTGCCCGTCGACGTCCCAGGTCACGTCCGAGCGGGCTCTCAAGGAAGCCGGTGCGCGCTACCGCTCCGAGGTCTACGAGGGCGCGCGGCACGGATCGATGGCCGACCAGCCCGTCTACCGCGTGCGGCGTACGCAGGATTGTCACCCGCCGGCCGATGACACGGCAGACGCGATGGTCAAGTATTCCAGCTGATGTCCGCCCGTGTTGCCAGTCGCCCGGCCAGCCTGAGCGGGTGGGGAGTGTCGTGAGGGGCTTCTCGCTCGTGTACGACGGCTTCGACTCGGAGGCCGAGGGACTGCGCGAGGCGCTGACCTCGACGGGGAATGGCTATCTGTGCACGCGCGGCGCCGCGGAGTGGGAGGACGCCGACGGGGTGCACTATCCCGGCACCTACATCCACGCGGTCTACAACCGAGAGACGACGATCCTCGGCGGGCTGCCGGTGGTCAACGAGGACCTCGTCAACCTGCCGAACTGGCTTGTGCTCAAGCTGCGGATCGAGGGAGAGGACGCGATCAGGCTTGCGGACGTGGAGCTGCTCGCATACCGCCACGAGCTCGACATCCGCCGAGCGACGGTAATCCGGGAGCTCCGCTTCCGCGACCTCGCCGGCCGCGAGACGGCGCTCCGCAGCCGCCGGTTCGTGAGCATGGCGGACGTCCACCATGCCGGCGTCGAGTGGACCCTGACGCCCGCGAACTGGTCGGGACGCGTCGAGGTCGTGTCGGCGATAGACGGGCGCGTCACCAACGCCGGCGTCGCGCGCTACGAGCAGCTTGAGGGTCGCCACCTGGATCCGGTCTCCCCGCGGACCTTCGGGCCGGAGGTGATCGGTCTGAAGGTCCGGACGCGGCAGTCCAACCTGTACATCAGCGAGGGCGCGCGCACCCGCGTGTTCGACGGAAGCGAGCCGCGCGCGGTCGAGCGCAGCCTCTACCAGACGGAGGACTACGTCCATCAGGTCCTCGCGTTCGACGTCCGCCAGGGGTCAGCGGTGCGGGTGGAGAAGATGGTCACGCTCTTCACCTCGCGCGACCCCGCGACCAGCGACTCGCTCACTAGGGCCGGGACGTCGGCGGAGCGCTACTCGGCGTTCGACGGATCGTTCGACCGCCATTGCGCGGCGTGGGACGAGCTGTGGCAGCGCTGCGATGTGCGGGTCCCGCGCGACGATCACGTGCAGCAGCTCCTGCGGCTGCACATCGCTCACATCCTCCAGGTCTGCTCACAGCACACCGCCGACATGGACGCCGGCCTGCCTGCGCGCGGCCTCAACGGCGAGGCGTACCGCGGTCATGTCTTCTGGGACGAGCTGTTTGTCTATCCATTCCTTAACTTCCGGCTGCCGGAGGTCACCCGGAGCCTGCTGATGTACCGCTACCGGCGTCTGGGCGAGGCGCGCGCCGCCGCGCGCGAGGCGGGGCTTCGCGGCGCGATGTTCCCTTGGCAGAGCGGCAGCGAGGGCAAGGAGGAGACCCAGCGACTTCACCTCAACCCGCTCTCGGGCCACTGGGAACCCGACCTGAGCCACAACCAACGGCACGTCGGCGCGGCCATCTTCTACAACATCTGGCACTACTACCAGGCGACCGAGGACCTGGGCTTCCTGCGCGACTACGGAGCCGAGATGATGGTCGAGATCGCGCGCTTCTGGGCGTCGATCGCTCGGTTCAACCCCGAGAGCGCGCGCTATGAGATCCACGGCGTAATGGGCCCGGACGAGTTCCACGAGAAGTATCCGGACGCCGACGAGGGCGGCCTGCGTAACAACGCGTACACGAACGTCATGGTGGCCTGGCTGTGCGACATCGCGGGCCAGGTGCTCTCGCTCCTACCGGCCTCACGGTCCGAGGCGCTGCGCGACCGGCTCGATATCACCGACGACGAGCTACGCACCTGGGAGGACATGGGCCGGCGGATGTTCGTGCCCTTCCACGACGACGGGATCATCAGCCAGTTCGAGGGCTACGAGGACCTCGAGGAGCTCGACTGGGACGCTTACCGCGCCAAGTACGGGAACATCCAGCGGCTCGACCGGATCCTGCGCGCAGAGGGCGACGATCCGAACCGCTACAAGCTCGCCAAGCAGGCCGACACCGTCATGCTGCTCTTCCTACTCCCCGGCGGCGAGCTACGCCGGCTGTTCGAGCGGCTGGGCTACGAGTATGACGAGGACACCGCGCGTAGGAACGTCGCGTACTACGACCGGCGCACGTCTCACGGCTCCACCCTGAGCCTCATCACGCACGCCGCGGTCCTGGCGGCGCTCGACCCCGTCGGGTCGTGGGAGCGTTTCCTGGTCGCGCTGGAGAGCGACGTCGGCGACGTCCAGGGCGGGACGACCCGCGAGGGGATCCACATGGGGGTGATGTCGGGGACGCTCGACGTCATCCAGCGCGCCTACGCGGGCACGAACATCCGGGAGGGCGTCCTGCACTTCACGCCGTGTCTGCCGGGGCCGCTCGCAGGGCTGTCGTTCGCCATGCAGTTCCGCGGGACTCCGATCCTGGTCACGCTGGACGACGGGCGAGTCACGGTGGCCGTGCATCCGGAAGGCGTGAGCCGGCCGATCCGGGTCGGAGTAGGCGACGAGATCCGCGAGCTCTGCCCCGGCGACGAGTGCACGTTCGAGACCACGGAGGAGGGAACTCATGTCGAGCGGGTTTGAGGGAGCGATCTTCGACGTCGACGGCGTGCTCGTCGACTCGCCGCACGAGAAGGCGTGGCGCGAGTCGCTGCGCGAGCTCATGGAGGGGGAGTGGAGCGACATCCGGGGCCGGACGACGTGGTCGCCCGAGGCCTTCACCTCGCACGTCTACCAGCAGCAGATGTCGGGCAAGCCGCGCTCGAGCGGAGCGCGCGCGGCCCTGCAGTACTTCCAAGTGCCCGACGACGACTCGCGAGTTGCCGAGTACGCCGACCGCAAACAGGCGATGGTGGTCCGGCTCATCGAGGCCGGCGACTTCCGCGCGTATCCCGACGCCCTGCGTTTCATCATTGCGGTCAAGGACGCCGGGATCCGGACGGCCGCGGCGTCGTCGTCCAAGAACGCGAAGATGTTTCTGCGGCAAATACGGCTCGACACGTTCGCCCAGACGAACGGGATCTCGTCGTCGTCGGTGGGACCGGACCAGACGCTGCTCGACTTCTTCGACGCCGATGTCTCCGGCAGGGACTTCGCCCACGGAAAGCCGCACCCGGAGATGTTCCTCGCCGCCGGGCGGGAGCTCGGCGTCGAGCCCGCGCGCGCCTTCGTCATCGAAGACGCGGAGGCGGGCATCCAAGCGGCCAAAGCCGGCGCGATGGGCGGGCTCGGAATCGCCCGAGCCGACGACGCCGGCCTGCTGGCCGCGGCTCACGCCGACCTGGTGGTCACGACACTCGACGACGTAGACGTGGCTGCGCTGTCGCACGGCCGCCTCGCGACGACCGGCGGCACGCTTGCCGGATGACCCAGCGAAACAACCACCACGCCGAGATCCCGGCCAGCCCGCGAGCGGCGGTTCCGCCTAGGCGCCGCTCTCGCAGCTGTCCTCTGTCGGGTCGACGCCCGGCATCCGATCGAGCAGCACTGCGAGCTGAACGAGCTCCTCGTGGTCATACACCGCGCCCATGAGCTCGCGGATCTGCCTGGTGTGAGACTTCGTCGCCTCCCGCAGCTTCGCGCGGCCAGCGTTGGTGAGGACCGCGTAGCTCACGCGCCGATCGGTGGCGCAGTGGTCGCGCGCGACGAAGCCGTCGCGCTCGAGGCCGTCCAGGAGCCGTGTCACCCCACCCGCGGTAAGCAGAAGGCTGTTTGCCAGATCGACACGCCGCATTCGCCGTCCGGGGGCCCTGGCGAGTTGGAGGAGCGCCTCGTAGGCGTTCATGCTCAGGTCGTGATCGGCGTTCAGCTGGGCGCCGAGTTGGCGGGTCACGGCGATCCCCGCTCGGACCACGCGTACGAAGGCTTCGATCTCAGCGGAGGTCGTGGGGGTTGTTGCGGGAGAGGTCATCGTAGAATTGGTTGAATCCTCAAGTATAGTCGGCGGGGCGGCGACCAGTCCAGCCCATGTCCCGAGTGTTCCGCCACGGACGTCCGCTCGCATCGGGGCCCCCCAGGCGTTCCCTAGTCGCGTCCAGCCCGGTCGGCGGACTGGGGGAGACCGACCACGGACTTCTCAGACGAGATGGCGCGTGGGCTTTGGTGTCCTCAAGGCGTGCGCCACATCGCTCGCCCTCTCGGTAGTTGAGGCATAGACAGTTGACGAAGCAAGGTCTTCTGGGTAAAGTTGTTGAGGACGCAAGTTCTTTCCAAGCCCGAGAGGATGCATATGAGCGACCAGACCACACAGCAGGCCCTCCCGACCGGGACCTGGACAGCGGACACCATTCACTCGACGGTGGGGTTCGCCGTCCCCTACCTGATGGGGACGTTCCAGGGCACGTTCTCCGACTACGAGGCTCGGCTCAGCGACGGCGTGCTGCGCGGAACGGCTGAGGTCGGGAGCGTCCAGGCGAAGGACCCCAACCTGGAAGCCCACCTCCAGAACCCGGACTTCTTCGATGCCGAGCGCTTTCCGCAGCTCGGTTTCGAGGCGCGGGAGGTCAGCCGTTCGGGCGACGACGTGACCATCGCCGGCGAGCTGACTCTGAAGGGCCATACCGAGCCCGTCGAGATCAAGGGCCACGTCAACGATCCCGCCCTCGATCCCACCGGCGGCGAGCGCTTCGGCCTCCAGCTCGAGACCACCGTCGATCGAACGAGGTTCGGCCTCAACTGGAACAACCCGCTCCCGAGCGGCGACCCGTCCCTGGCAAACGACGTGACGATCATCGTCGACCTGCAGCTGACCCAGGAGTCCTAGTGCGGGTGCTCGGCATCAGCGGGAGCCTGCGCCGCGACTCGCACAACACGATGCTGCTCCGGGCGGCCGGCGAGCTCATCGAAGAGCACGGCGCCGAGTTCGAGATCTTCGACGGCCTCAAGGCGATCCCGCCCTACGACGAGGACGACAACATCGGACACGGCCCCGCCGCCGTCGCCCATCTTCGACAGGCGATCGCCGGCGCCGACGCGGTGCTGTTCGCAACCCCCGAGTACAACTCGTCGATCCCGGGCGTGCTCAAGAACGCCGTCGACTGGGTGTCGCGGCCGCTTGCCGCGAGCCCTCTCCGCAACAAGCCCGTCGCCGTGATCGGGGCCAGCACCGGAATGTTCGGCGCCGTGTGGGCCCAGGCCGAGCTGCGCAAGGTGCTCGGCGCGACCGGCGCCCGCGTGACCGAGGTCGAGCTGGCCGTGGGGCACGCCCACGAGCACCTCGACCCAGCCCGGGGATTGGCCGACCCGAGCCAGCAGGAAGCGCTGCTCGACTCGGTGCGGGTGCTGCTCGGCGAGGCCCAGAACGCGGAAATGTTGGCCGTCTGAAATGCCGACTTGGATCTTTGAGCCGGGGCACACTGCGGTCGAGTTCCGCGCCCGGCACATGATGGTCAGCTGGGTGCGTGGTTTGTTCAAGGACGTCCACGGGCAGCTCGAGCTCGACTGGGACCGCTACCTCGACGCGACCTTCGCGGGCGAGATTGACGCGACCGGCATCTGGACCGGCGAGCCGGGTCGGGACGCCCACCTGCGTAGCGCCGACTTCTTCGACGTCGAGAATCACCCCGAGATCAGCTTTAGGGGGCGCTTCAGCGAGCGTATGGCCGAGACCGCATTCAAGGGCGAGGCCGAGGTCACGATCCGCGGCGTGACACGCACAGTCCCGCTCGACATCGCTTATATCGGCGAGTGGAAGACGCCGTGGTGGGACGGTGACGCGAACAAGGGCGAAATGCCGCGAATCGGGTTCGAGGCGACCACCAGGATCGACCGGAAGGACTTCGGCGTCTCCTGGCAGGACGAGCTACCCGGGGGCGGGCTTGTCGTGAGCAACGAGATCGACCTCACCCTCGACGTCGAAGCGATCAACCTCGACGATCTGGAGCGAACCGGAGCGATCGACTACTACAGGACCCCTGAGGGCACGCCAGGATGATGGAGATCGACATCGCAACGCTCACTCCCCTCGTCGATATCGAGCGCGATCACGTGCGCGGCCCCCCGGGGGCGCCGGTGACGCTGGTCGAGTACGGCGACTTCCAGTGCCCGTATTGCGGCGACGCCTATCCGGTGGTCCATGAGTTGCTGGCGCACTTCGGCGACCGGCTGCGCTTCGTGTTTCGCCACATGCCGTTGAGCGAGCTCCACCCACGGGCCGAGGCGGCGGCCGAGGCCGCCGAGGCCGCCGGTGCTCAGGGCAGGTTCTGGGAGATGCACGATCGCCTGTTCACTCACCAGCAGCAGTTGAGTGATGAGGATCTGCGCGACCACGCCGAGGCGATCGGGCTCGACATGGAGCGCTTCGAGCGCGAGCTTCGGGAGCGGCGCCACGCCGCCCGTGTGGCCGAGGACTACCGAAGCGGCGAGCGGAGTGGCACCCCGAGCACGCCGCGGTTCTTCGTCAACGGCTTCATCCACCTCGGTTCGCCGAGCCGGGCGGAGCTGGAGGCGGCCATCTCAGCCGAGCTTGTCCCCTGATGGCTAGTCCAATCCTCGATCGCACGACGCCCTGGTGGACGCCTCGAGCAGACGGCGGACGACTTTCTTCGCGGCGCCCGTCACGTGGGTCCGCAGATCCGGCGGTCGCGTGGCCTGCGTTCCACCAGTTCGTGACGAGCGCGGCGTAGTCGTCCGCGTTGTCTTCCCAGGTGAAGTGCCCGGCGTCGATGATGTCGAGCTTGCTCTTGGGCAGCCGCTCGTGGAGGTACTCGGCGTTCACCGGCGGCACGGCTGGGTCTCGCGCGCCGGCGATGATCTGCACCGGCGTCTGGATCTCGGGTAGCAGGTCGCGCAGGATGGGGAGTTGCGTCGGGTAGGCGCGCACGTAGCGCACCGACTCGACGAAGCGGTCACCCTCGTACGCGGTGAGGTAGTCCTCGCGGACATGCTCGGGAAGGTCGTAGCGCTCCACGTTGGTCAGTGCTCCGGCGACAATTTGGCGCGGGTCCGCGCTGCGGTACCCGTTGAGATCGGGCGCTTCGATGCAGTCCTTCAGTACCCCACCGAGCTGGAGGGGAAAGGCCGCGCCCCCACTCCCGACGACGAGGCTGCGCAGGCGGCCCGGATACATGGCGGCGGCGAAGAGCGAGGCCGCGGTGCCGATGTCGGGGCCGACGACGTGCGGCTGCTCGAGCCCGAAGGCATCGGCTGCGCGAATGACGAACTCGCCCATCGCGCGCGGCGACAGCAGCTCATCGCGACGTTGCGAGTGACCGAACCCCGGCAGGTCGATCGCCACCAGGTGCGTGTGCTCTGCGAGTCGCGCCCACGTCGGCTCGAAGGCGAGCAGGCTCTCGGGCCATGGACTCAGCAGCAATGCGTGGTCGTCCCGCTGCTTGCTCTCCGCGAAGCGGATCGACAACCCGTCGATGGTCCGGAACTCCGTCTGGATGGAACCGTTCAGCCAGTTGATCACGGCCTGAACCTTGACCGCTCCGCCGCTCTGTCTCGTCTGAGAGTTGCCTAGTCGGGGTCCCCAGTCCCCGGCTGGGGAGGGAGCCGCGCGAGCCCTGCTCAGGCCCCAGGCACTTGGCGGCAGACCTACTGCGGGAACGGGCGTCAGCGTGAGGCGCCCGCGGCGGCCAACCCGAGCGCCAAGGCGTCCTCGACCACGGCGACGGCCGGGTCCGGCGCATGGTGGGCGAGTTGCGCCCGCGCGTCGTGGCCGAGCTTGGCCGCGACGGCCGCGCTTGCGGCTCCGATGGCGGCTGCCGGAAGCCACGGTGCTCGCCGGGTCCGCGCGAAGAGGGCGGCGGCCACCGCCCCCAGGGCCAGTCGGCCCGCGATCCCTGCCGGCGCGAGCCTGCTGGGCGTACCGGGCAGCTTGTCGGCGACGAGCTCGCCTACCGCTGCCGCCACTAAGAGCCGTCTGGTCCACGGCCGCCGGAGGACCCGGGGCAGGGAGGAGTCCGAGCGCGCCACCACTGTTGCCACGCCGAGCTGGCTGCGCAGGCCGGACGCGGCACCGAGCAACACGCTGCCGACGACCGCACCTCGCCGCGTGGTTGCGCGATGCCTCGTCACGATGTAGCTCGCGAGTGCTTGTGGTCCGGGCGAACGCTGACCTGCATTGCCTGAGATCTTGACCGCTCCGCGGCGCCCCAGATGCCACCAGGCTGGTGATCGCCTGCCATGTCTCGCCCTCCTCAGAGCAGCCGCGCTGCTCACGTTCGGTTGTCGCGGAGGCCATCGTGCGTCTGCGCCGGCGTCGTCGCGTCTGAGACCTCCCCAGTCCGGGTGCCCAGTCCGCTCCACGCCCGTGAGACCCGGTTGACACGAACCCACGCGTTCCCTCCCCAGTCGATGGACTGGGGAGTCGGACTAGGCAACTCTCGGACGAGAGGGCGCCGCGGAGCCGTCACGGTCTCGGAACATACATTCGCTAGGCCGTAAAGGGAGACAACCCAGTGGCTCGTCTGAGACGAAGATGATGATCGCTGCGATCGGCAGCGAGCCTTGGCCCAGCGCCAACCGGGCGGCGCGCAGCCGAGCGGCGACACCCATAGTGCGATCTCGCTGCACGTCAACGGCGTGGCGCACTCCCGGGTCGAGACAACACCGCCAGCCGGTGCTGTTGTGCAGCTGAGCTCACGGGTAGCGCCGGCCAGCCGCATCCTGGGGCGACATCTCAACAGGCGTTAGGATGTTGCCCCGGTGCCGGACCGCTGCGACCTCTTGTGCCTTGACCTGCCGCGCGCCGAGGCGCTGCGCCGCTCCCGGCTGTCAGCCGAGCGCGCCCAACAAAGCGCCGCAGCGGCGCGTTCGCTGGCAGATCCGACGAGGCTGATGCTCGCTGTGGCGCTTGGCGAAGGCGGCGAACTGTGCGTGTGCGACCTGAGCTGGATCGCCGAACGGCCCCAGAACCTCGTTTCCCACCACCTGCGGGCGCTTCGCGCCGCCGGCCTCGCGCACGGGCGCCGCGACGGGAAGATGGTGATGTATTCGCTGACAGCCCGGGGTAGAACGCTCCTCGCGGCGACCGTGAGTCTAGAGAGCGCGAGCGCGTGAGTATCTCGGAGCTTGCCGTTCGCCCCCAGCCTCCCGGGAAGTCGGAGCTGCCCGGCGCGGACCATCTCCATGCGGTGCGGCGGGTCAAGCAGCTGTCCTGGCTCAGCCTGGTCTGGATGGGCGCAGAGGGCACCGTCGCAATCGTGGCGGGTGCTTTGGCCGGCTCGATCGCGCTCATCGGCTTCGGCATCGACTCCGCGATCGAAGGGTTCGCCAGCGCGATCATCGTCTGGCGCTTCACCGGCTCACGGGTCCACTCCCAAGCCGCCGAGCAGCGCGCCCAGAAGCTGGTGGCGGCCCAGTTCTTCCTACTGGCCCCCTACGTCGCGTTCGAGGCCATACACCGGCTGGCGACCGGGGAGCGCCCGGAAGTGAGCTGGCTGGGCATGGCCCTCACAGCTACCAGCTTGATCGGAATGCCTCTGCTTGGCCTTGCCAAGATCAGGCTCGCCCATCAGCTCGGCTCCCCCGCCACCAAGGGCGAGGGCAACCAAAACCTGCTTTGCGCCTACCTTGCAGGCGCGGTGCTGCTCGGCCTTGCGGCCAATGCCGCCTTCGGGCTGTGGTGGCTCGACCCGTTCGCCGCGCTCGTGATCGCGGCGGTCGCGGTGCGGGAGGGCGTTCAGACCTGGCGCGGCGAGGGTTGCTGCGCAGCACCCGAGCTGTCGCTCCAGTCCGAATCCTGCGCGGACGGCTGCTGCGGCACGGCAGCGGGCTAGCCTGGCCGTCGAGCTCTGCTGGAGGTCACGTACTCGTTGAGCGATCTGTCGCGGACGTTCCGCACCTGGCAAGCCTTCGACTCCTAGCGGCTGCCTCCGCGATCTTCATCGCATGGCACGGTGCCGTCAGTCGGCGAACTCGTCGATCACCTCTCGCAGCATGGCGAGTGACGGACGCCATTCGAGGCGGTCGTACGAGGCCTTGACCGCGGTGATGTCCAGCAGACCGCGCTCGCGCGCGGTCTGGAAGGCGTCGTGCAGCTCGTCGTGGGAGAGCACCTCGGCGAGGTCCACGAGCGTCCGGGAGACGCTCGTGACGGGGATCCCTTTGTGGATCGTGATGTCGTCGGGATGCAGGAGTGGAACGCGGTGGACCGCGACGCCCGGCGGGGCGGGAATCGCGGACCGCGGATCGTCGGCGCAGCCAGGGACTATTACGTCGATGGGCTCTTGCTCGAACTCGGGCATGTCCGGACTTTCGCGCAGTACTTGTTACGGCGGGCGCGCGTGTCTAACAACCCTGCGACAAGTGCGGTGGCCCCTGAGTCCGATGGATCGCGTGGTGGTCCTGGTCGTGTTGACCTCGTCGCTCACGACTAGGCGCCCGCCGACCGCGCCGTCACGCATAGTCTTGAGACGATTCTCGGCCGCCCTCTTGACCGCTGTCTGAGTTCGTCACAGATCACCGCGATGACTTCGACTAGTCCTCGGATGCACCACATCGATCCGCTAACCCGATGCGCGCGGCGGGGGCTGTCCAGGCCGGAATGCGCTCGCGGCTGACGTCCCTCTGCGTGCCCGGAACGAGGGCCGATCGGCAGATGAAGGCGCTGAGCCTTCCTTGCGATGAGGTCGTCCTCGACCTGGAGGACGCCGTGGCGGCCGAGCACAAGGACGACGCGCGCGCGACGGTCGTCCGGACTCTGGCCGACCCGGCCTGGGCCTCCCGGACGGTGGCGGTGCGCGTCAACGCGGGCAGCCAGTCGGACCTGGAAGCCGTGGCCGGAGCCGCCGGGCCCGAGGGGTTGACCGTGCTGCTGCCAAAGGTCGAGCGTCCCGAGCAGGTCGTGGCAGCCGCTGAACGGTTGACCGGCACAGGGATCGGCCTGCAGGCGCTGATCGAGACCCCGGCCGGGTCCGTCGCGGCACACGAGATTGCCGTCGCCGATGCTTCGCTGGTCGCGTTGCTGATCGGGTACGCCGATCTGGGCGCCGAGCTCGGTCGCCGCGGAGCCGAGCGCGATCCGAGGCGCTGGTTGGTGCACCAAGAGAGGGTGTTGGGCGCGGCCCGTACCGCTGGCGTGCAGGCGCTCGACGGCCCGTTTCTCGATGTGGCCGATGAGCCCGGCTTGCGCGCCTCGGCGCGGGTCGCACGTGACCTCGGATTCGACGGGAAGTGGGCGATTCACCCGCGACAGCTAGAGGTGATTGCAAGCGTCCTTCGTTCGACGGCAGCCGAGCGTGCCGAAGCCCGCGCCGTCGAACGCGTGCTTGCCGACAGTCAGGGCGTCGCGGTCCTCGACGGCAGGATGATCGACGAGGCTCACCGGCGCCAAGCGAGGCGGATCCTCGGCTCCGAAGCCGCCGCGCCGGCGCACGCGCGTCCGACCGTCGTGCGACGTGCGTCCCGGACGCGAACAGTCGCGGCCCCCTATGCCGACGAGCTGCAGATCGGGCAGGTATTCGACGCTCCGGGACTCACGCTCGACGCCGGCCTCACCACGCTGCATCGTGCGGCGTGTGGAGATCGGCTTCCGCTCGCGCTCGACGCCGACCTGGCCGAGCGCGTGACCGGCAGCCCTCGCCTGCTTGCGCATCCGGCCATGGTCGCCGACGTCATCATCGGCCAGTCCACGCAGCCGAGCGGACGGGTGCTCGGCAACCTGTTCTATCGCGGAATGGCACTCGCTCCGGTGCGGCTCGGCACCACCTTGCGCACCCGCACCGAGGTCGTCGCCATCGAACCGACGCGCGACGGAGCACGCGCGAAGGTGACGCTGCGGGCCACCACCACCGACGCGGCCGGAAAGCTGATCGCCTCCTACCTGCGCTGCCCCCTGCTGCCCGCACGGGAGACTGTTCAGCCGTTGGGAACTGTGCCCGACGCGCCGCTCGACTTCACCGTGCCGGACTGGGACCTCGACGCACATCCACAAGGGGAACCCCTTGTCGCCGGGGACCGCTTCGACGTTGAAAGCCACGAAACGGTCACGCTCGCGCCTGAGCTCGCACGAGCGACACTGAACCTGGCGATGACGCACACGGATGCACAGGCCGGAGCCCACGGTCGCCGTCTGGTCTACGGCGGCCACGCGATTGGCATCGCGCTCGCGCACGCCTGCCGGGCCTTGCCGGGGCTGGTCACGGTCCTCGCGTGGCGCTCCTGCGATCACCTCGGTCCCGTCTTCGAGGAGGATCGACTCACCTCGTTGGTTGAGGTCCTCGGCGTCGAAGGACCCGTTGTCGATCTCAAGATCGTCCTCTCCAACGACGATGGCGACGTGCTCGACTGGCGCCCCGCCGTGCTCTACGCCGCATGAC
Organism: uncultured Thermoleophilaceae bacterium; assembly: GCA_963733885.1. Taxonomy (GTDB): domain Bacteria; phylum Actinomycetota; class Thermoleophilia; order Solirubrobacterales; family Thermoleophilaceae; genus JACVRW01. The sequence goes on from CAVTES010000005.1 coordinate 343,848, forward strand.
TGACGGCATCCTCCACGACCTGACCGTGATCGAGGGCTCCGCCTTCGTCGCGGCGCCGCTGGGCGGGATGACCCTCGCCCAGCTGGGCGCGGACGTGATCCGCTTCGACCAGATCGGCGGCGGCTTGGACCGCGATCGCTGGCCGCTGGCGGCGGGCGGGCAGAGCCTCTTCTGGGCGGGCCTGAACAAGGGCAAGCGCTCGATCGAGGTCGATCTGCACTCCGATGAAGGACGTGAGCTGGTCACGGCGCTCGTCGCCGCGGCCGGAAACCTGCTGACGAACTTCCCCGCGCGGGGCTGGCTGGCGTATGTCGCGCTCCGCGCGCGCCGGGACGACCTCGTGATGGTCGCGCTCACCGGCAATCCAGATGGAACGAGCGAGGTGGACTACACCGTCAACCCCGCTACCGGCTTCCCGTTCGCCACCGGTCCGCGCGATTTCGCCGGTCCTCTCAACAGCGTCCTGCCGGCTTGGGACGCGGTCATGGGCGGTCTCGCGGCAACCGGACTCCTCGCCGCCGACCGCCACCGAGCTCGCACCGGGGAAGGCAACCTGATCAGGCTCGCGCTCTCAGACGTCGCTTTCGCGATGGTCGGCCATCTCGGCCGCGTTGCCGAGGTGGAATTGGGCGGTCGCGACATGCCCCGCGACGGCAACTATCTCTACGGCGCCTTCGGACACGACTTCGAGACCAGCGACGGCCGGCGGGTAATGGTGGTGGCACTCACGCCGCGGCAGTGGAAGGCGCTGCTCGACGCCACCGGCCTGCACGAGCAGATGTTGAAGATCGCCGATGCGACCGGGTTCGATCTCGACACAGAGACGGGACGCTTCCAGGCCCGCGACTTCATCGCGGCTGTCCTGCGTCCGTGGTTCGGCGAGCGGAGCCTGGCTGCGATCCGCGAGAGCTTCGCCGGCACCACGGTCTCGTGGGGTCCCTACCAGACCTTCACGCAGCTGGTCGAAGAGGATCCGCGCGCGACCACCGACAACCCAATCTGGGAGCGGATCGATCACCCCGGCGTCGGGGCATACCGGATGCCCGGCTCGCCGCTCAGCTTCTCCAATGCCGAGCGCGATCCAGTTCGCCGCGCTCCGCTGCTCGGGGAGCACACCGAAGCGATCCTCGCTGACCTAGCGGGTCTCAGCACGCTCGAGATCGGGCGACTACACGATGCGGGGGTCGTGCGCTGTCGCTGAGCGATCTCACTCGGCAGGTGCACAGAAACGCCGAGAGCTGGCGCAACTGACGCGGCGCCTCGTTGCGGGCGTCACCGCTACGCCGCGGCAGGTACTTGGGATGGCGTCGTTGCGGCCGGATCGCGGATCGTACGGCTAGCCGCACCTCGATTCGGCGGGAACCCCCTATTGGCGCCACCCGTTCGCCGCTGAAGACTCCTGGCTATGGATCCGCGACTGACCTGGGAGGCCGTTCAGGCGAAGCTGACGGATCAGCGCCGCAGAGCTCGACGAAGGCGGTTGTGACGCGGCGAGGTCGCGTGGCAGGGCAATGAGCTGAGCGGCCGATGCACGCGATCCGGCAATACGAGTTCGGCCCGGCGGAGACCTTGCTCTACGAAGAGCTCCCCGATCCGGTGCCGGCCGAGGGTCAAGTGAACATCGCCGTCGAGGCTTCCGGCGTACATCTGATCGACACAGCCATCCGCCGCGGCGAACCATGGGGATATCCCATTCCCGACCTGCCGATGGTGCCCGGCCGTGAGGTGGCCGGCAGGGTCGACGTCGTTGGGCCCGGCGTCGACGACGCGTGGGTCGGCCGGCGCGCCGTCGCCCACCTCGGCCCGGTCAGCGGCGGATACGCGGAGCGGGCCGTGGCGTCCGTTGGCGCACTGCACGAGATCCCGGGGGACCTCCCCGCGGCAGCCGCGGTGGCTGCCATCGGCACAGGCCGGACGGCGGTCGCGATACTGGAGGTCGCGGCCCTCACCAAAGACGACGTCGTAGTGGTGACGGCGGCGGCCGGCGGACTGGGCAATCTGCTGGTCCAGGCCGCTCGGGTTGCCGGCGCCTACGTGGTCGGTGTGGCCGGTGGTCCAGCGAAGACCGAGCGGATACGTGCCCTCGGCGCAACGATCGCCGCCGACTACCGGGAGCCGGGTTGGACCGATCGCGTAAGGGAATCACTCGGCGAGCGGCAGCCGAGCATTGTCCTCGACGGAGTGGGCGGCGACCTGGGCCGGGAGGCGATGGGTTTGCTCGGCCGTGGCGGGCGGCTCGTGCTCTTCGGGTGGTCATCGGGCAAGCCCACGCAGATTTCGACCAAGGACCTGATGGAGCGCAGTCTCACGGCCGCTTGGGCGCTCGGCCAGCGGGGCGCGTGGGTGCGCCAGCGCGAGCTCGAGACGAAGGCTCTCGAGGAATTTGCCGCGGGCCGGCTCGTCCCTCTGATCCAGAGCTTTCCGCTCGCGGACGCGGCGGCCGCCCACACGGCTCTTGAAACCCGAGGAACGGTCGGCAAGGCGGTGCTCCTGCCATGACCCCAGGAGGTCCGATCATGCCTGAGCTCGTTCAGATGGAGCGGGCGCTGTCGGGCTTTTACGCGTCGGCGCCCGAGCCGCTTGGGTTCGCCCCGTCGCTCCACGCTCGGGCCTACCTTTTGCAGCGCGGCGAAGGCAACCTACTCGTCTACAGCGTCAGCCGCCTTGCATCGGAGATGCCGGCGATCGACGACCTGGGCGGGCTCTCCCGGCGATATCTGAACCACCGCCACGAGGCCGGGCTCGCGCCGGAGCCGATCCAGGCGCCTCTGTTCGTGCACGAGAACGAGCGGGAGTCGGTGGAGGAGAGGATGAACGTCCTCGGCACATTCTCCGAGCGCCACATGCTCGGCTACGACTTCGAGGTGATCCCTGCTCCGGGACACACCTGTAGGGCGACCGCCTACCTGTGGGACAGCGGCGTACACCGCTTCCTCTTCACCGGCGACACCATCTATCTCAAGGACGGGGAGTGGGTCGCGGCGGTCCTCGACTCGAGCGCGCGGGAGCTCTACGTCGATAGCCTCGAGCTGATGAGGGAGCTGGAGTTCGATGTGCTCGTGCCGTGGATCGCGAGCGCCTACCAGCCCTACTTCGCCGTCACGACCCGGGCGGACGCGCGGCGTCGCATCGACGCGATCCTCGAGCGCGTCCGACGCGGGGGCGACCACTGATGAGCGCCTTCACGGAGGCCGAGCTCACTGACCGGGCAGCGACGGCTCGCTCGCGTCGCGGCACATGCCCGGCGTGGACTGGGCGCCGCGCTCATCGAGCACCTCGAGGCGGCCGCACGCGCCGAGGGTCGCCCGGCCCTGACGCTCACGACGTTCCGCGACGTGCAGTGGAACGCCCCCTATTTCCGTCGCTTGGGCTTCGTGGTCGTGGAGCCCGCCGATCAGGACCCTGAGCTGGCGGCGCTGGTCGCGCGCGAGGCCCTATCGATCTCGGGCGAGGCGCCGCGGGTGGCGATGCGGCGCCTCACGGCCGCTCCTCCTGCAGGCATACTGAGTATGGATGTCACGGCAGAGCGTTGAGGTCGTCCGGGCCGCCTTCGGCGTTTGGCAAGAGCGCGGGATCACCTCCGATTTCCTCGCCCCGGACATTGAATGGGAGGTCCGGCCGGATCTCCCGGACGCCGGGCACTACGAGGGACACGCCGGTGTTCGCAGGCTGAGCTCTCGCTTCGACGAGTTGATGGAGGACAGGTGGTACCGGCCTGAGGACTTCATGCCGGTCGGTAATGACCAGGTCGTTGTTCGGCCGAAATGGGGCGGACGCGGCAAGGGCAGCGGCCTGGACTTCGAGGAGCGCCGGGAAACCTGGGTCCTCACCGTTCGGGCGGCCAAGATCGTTCGGATCAGAGAGTTCGCGACGCGGGAGCAAGCCCTCACAGCCGTTGGGCTGGACGATCCCGCGGCACTGCATGCCCGTGTCAGCAGCCGCGGCCGTGGCTCCACTCCCGCGCCCGGCGCCTAGCTCCAGTCGCCGTCGAGCACAATCAGGTCCATCAGCAGCCCATCGTGCCAGCCGCCCTCGGGGTTGCGCCCGTAGGCGCGCAGCACTCCGACCGGCTTGAAGCCGACCGCTGCGTAGCTGCGGATCGCCCGCTCGTTCCCGACGGCGGGGTCGATCGTGAAGCGGTGGTGACCCATCGCCGCGAAGTGCTCGATTGCGAGCCGCAGGGCGCGGCGACCGTAACCCCGTCCGTGCCGCGACGTTGTCACGGCGATGTCGAGCGCCACGCTCGGATACCACTCGTAGGGCTCTTCGACGTACTGGACCCAGCCCGCGAGCTCGCCGCCCATCTCCACGACCCAGCCATTGTCACGGTCGTAGTCTGGGTCGGGCCACCACCGTTTGACCTCCGGTTCGGCGAACAGCGCCTCGAGCGCCTCGCTGTCCGCGGACCTGAAGCTGCGCAGCTCGAGATCACCGTCACGCATCGAGCGACCGATGATGGCACCAGATCCACGGTCGCCAATTCAGGTTGGATGACGCGAGATGCAGCTCAACGGGGCATCGTGAAGCGAAAGGCGCTGCCGCCGCCGTCGGCGGCCTCGACCCAGATGCGCCCGCCATGCGCCTCGACTATGCGGCGGCACACCGCCAAGCCGATGCCAACGCCATCGGCCTCGGTGTTCGCACGGGAGAACATCTCGAAGATCCGGCTCGCCTGGTCAGGGTCGACTCCGACTCCGTTGTCACGCACGGTCACCACCCATTCATGGCTGTCGCGCAGTGTCGAGAGCTCGACCCGCGGCGGCGCCTCGCCGCGGAACTTGAGCGCGTTGCCGACCAGGTTCTGCAGCACGCGGCGCAGCTGCCTGGGGTCTCCGTCGACCTCCGGCAGCTCGCCGATCTCGAGCGTCGCCCCGGCCGCGTCCAGGCTCGGGCCCAGGTCCTCGCCGACTTCGGCGGCGAGCCGCCCCATCGCGACTCGCTCGACGCTCAGCTCGCCGGCCTGTGCGTAGACGAGCACGCCGTCGATCAGGTCCCGCGCCCGCTCGGTGCTCGCCCGCAGCTGGCGCAGCACGTCGGCCGACGGGGGCTCCTCGGCGCGTCGCTCGAGCAGCCTGACGAGAAGCTCGATACCTGCGATCGGCTCGCTCATGTCGTGCGCGACGACTTCGGCGTAGCTGCGCAGCTCGGCCTCCATGCGCCGCTGCTCGGTCACGTCGGTGAGGAAGTTGACCAGCCCGTCGCCGAGCTTCGCGGTGCGGTGAACGAAGGTCCCCAGCACATAGCCGTCCCCGAATGGCGTGTCGTAGGTGATCTCTTGGACCCACGGCTCACCGGAGTCGCACACCCTGACGAAGGCGTCGAAGGTGCGACTCCCGCGCACCCACGGCAGCGCCTCCAGCAGCGTGTAGCGATCGCGCGACGCCGGCGGCACCCTGAAGGAGCGCAGCATCGAGGGATTGCCGTAACCGAAGATGAAGTCGACGATGCGCCCGTCGTCATCGCGCACCGCCCACAAGACCCCTACCGCCTCGGGGAAGCCGTCGAACAGGACCCGAAACTGCGTGGCACCCTGCGCACCGAGGAGCTCGACGAGCTTCGGGTCCTCTCCCCACGGCTCGGGATCGCGGGCGTCCCTTTCGGCCACGGCAGCAGGATAAGAGCCGCCCTGCGCTGCGCGTAGAAGGGCCAACAACAAGCTGTCCGGCGGCCAGGGCAAGGACACGCTCGCCGCCGGCAAGGGCATCAACACGATCGCTGCGGGCGGCGGCGACGACGTCGTCAACGCGGCCAACGGCAAGCCAGACCGCGTCGACTGCGGCAAGGGAATCACACGGTGCGCGCCGACCAGGAGGACATACTCAGGGGCTGCGAACGCGCCCGCCGCACCTGAACGGGACGGCAGCCGGCGGTCCCCGAGCCGACGGCCGTGACGCGTCTCACACAGCGCGGCTTCGGTGAGCCCTAGGCTGCTTCAGGCAGCCAGAAGCGACGCCCCGGTTGGACTCGCACCGGCAGTCCGGGCTCGTGGCTGAGGAGCAGTCATGTCGACGATCGTCCAGTCTCGCGCCGATGAGCGCACTCGTGCACTCCGGACGCGCAATGTGGCAGGCGCGCCTGAGATGACCCGGCAGGAGCGCGTGATCTTCATGGTCTACGCGGTGATGGGCGCGATGATCGTGGCATTCCTGACGGCAACGACGGCCGTGTGGGCTTTGGGAGTTTGACCTAGCGTCGTCAATCCCCTTCGGGGACGACGGGGAACCGGTCAGCCGAGTCAGGACCCACTCCCAACTGTGATCAACGGCCGGGTTCGGCGATCCTGATCCGGTCGAAGGCGGCGGCCGCGTGGCAGGATCCTCGACATGGACGCGGAAACGCGCGTCTGCCCGTTCTGCGGCAATCCACCCGGGGCCGGGGTGTTCTGCGAGGCGTGTGGACGCAATCTCGGGGCGGTCGAGCGGTTGCCTACCAGGGCGGAGTGGGAGGACGAGGGGATTGGGAAGCGGGGGGCGAGCGCAGAGGGGATGCGCCCGCTGGCCGAGCGCTGCGCCGAGGCGACCGCCGCTTTCCTTGCGGCTATGGGTGCGGCCGGCAACCCCGGTGCCGTCCGGACGCCCATGGCGAGGCGGTCGGCCTTTCGGCGGGCGGGCTCGGCTCACGGGTGGGTGCTGCGGCCGGTCGACCGGGAGGACTTCGAGAAGCCGCGCCGCTACGAGCCGGGGCTGGTGTTGACGGTGGAGGGCCGCTTTCACCGCCTCCACAGCGAGCTCCGGGGCTTTGGCCAGCGCGACTTTCCCACCTACCAGCACACCGTCGAACCTGACGCGATCGACATGCCGGTGGAAGAGCGAGTGATCGGCGAACTGGCCACCGTGCTGAGGGACCACGGCCTCGGCGACACCGACCCGTCAGGGGACTAGCGGTACGAGTAACACCCACGCTGAGGCCAGGCGACGCGAGCCCGCGGATAAGCCGCGCATCCGAACGAGGTCGCGACATGACCTGCCGGTTCAGTCGCGAGTGGTCAGCGAGTCGATGGCGACCGTGATCGCGAGGATGAGTGGGGCATCCTCCCCTGTTGCGACGTCGACGCCGTAGGAGTCGCGCACGCGAAACCATTTCTTGGAGATCGTCGCGACCGTGTCGCCGTCGCGCTCGATCTCGTACTCATGGTCCACGACGTTCCCGTGCGCCTTCATGTCGGCGCCGTTCTCGACGTCGATTGCGAAGCGAGCCCGGATCCCGACCAGCGCCTTGTGCACGGTCGCGGCGGTGTTGCCGTAGCGCTGGATCGCGATCTTGTCGCGGATGCTGAGCTTGCGCTCCTGGATCTTGGCCACCTCGTCTCCAGAGGGGTTCTCCAGGATGAAGGTCTGTCGTGCGCGAACCGCCTTTCCGTTGACCTTGTAAGCCCGTTCGCCTCGGTCGTTCTCGATCCAGAAGTCATCGCCGATCGCCATCAGCTTCTCGCGCATGAGAAACCGATCGCCGACGGGCTCGTCGTCGCGACGCCGCAGGAAACCCATATCCCAACCATACGACGGCTTCTCAGCCGGCGCATCGCCCGAGCCGGGTGAACGCGGACGGTCGTCTTGATGGGCTGGCTCGGCCCGCGCGGCCTGGCGTCGATCATCCTCGCTCTCGTCGTGGCCGTCGACGAGCCACCGCACGATCAGCCCGACGCTCCGTCGTAGGGGACTTCGTCGAGCTCGAGGAGTCCGAGGACGCGCCGGACGGGCCGTGAGCCGCGCGTGACCGTGAAGGTCCAGCCGTCACGGCGCGACTCTTCGGCGGCGGCGAGCACCAACCGGACGCCGCTCAAGTCGATGAACGTCAGCCCGTCGAGATCCAGTAGAACGCTCTCGCCCCGCTCACGCAGCACGGCCAGGCGCTTGGCGACTGGCACGCCTGTAGCGATGTCGAGCTCCCCACGAAGCCGGACACGCGTCCGCATCTCCTCCTGAGACTCAACCACTTCAAGGGCTGACGCTCGTGCGTCCAACCGCGCTCGTCTCGACCGGGGCGGTAACGCAATCGGACGAGGCGGCGACCCGCACAACCGGCGTTACGAGCCAAGGCGGCGAGCGAAGGCGCTCCACGAGTCACCCTACTCCCAGGCCCCGGGAATGCAACTGCGCTCTGTCTCCCGGTCCTGCTCGCGCTGGTGAACCCGTTGGCCGGCGCGCTGCTTGGCGCTCGCCGGCACCCATTTGGAGAGCTGCGAGCGGTGTTCGGCGACCCACCGGTATCCGCGGTCGGTCAGGCGGGGAAACCTCGCGAAACCGGCTGCCGGGAGCCGGCCTGCGGGCAACTCTCTGATGAGCGGTGCCACTGCCGCGCCTCCCGAGCGTCGCTCGCCGGTGGGAGAGATCAGGTGCCACGAGGCCATCCGCTCAGCGGGCGTGAGCTCTTGGAGCAGGTCGTCGGCGTCGGACCGCTGCAGCGCGATCGGGTGCAAGCGCGCCGCGCGGTCCCACCGCAGCAGGGCGGACAGCAGCCACATGCAGAAGCCGCAGTCCGCGTCGTAGAGGACCGCCCACTGCTTCGGATTTTCGCTCAGGCGGACCAGATGGCGTCGAACGCGGGTTGGTCGAGCGGTAGCAGCCAACAGGCTGCGATCTGCCGGTCGACGATGTCGTACAGGCCCACGGTGGACCAGCGATGGTCGACGTCGCGGATCGTGGCGAACCCGTCGGTGAGCGCGGCGACCCGGTCCCCGTCGCCTACGAGGACGTCTCGGCGCTTCATCTGAAACGTTCGATCGGCGAGGTCCCGTCGTCGCCGGAAGTAGTCGAGCACCTCATCCAGACCGCGGTAGGTCCCGGCGATGTGATTGTCGCCGGGGACGTACCAGGTGATGACCGGGGCGAGGAGCGGCTGGAGGCCGGTGCCGGCGCCGCCGGCGTAGAAGTCGTTCTGCGCCTCGTGCAGCCGGTCGAGAAGGTCGATCGCCGCGTCCCGGTTCATGGCCGGCACCGGCGCGCTCTGAGCTACGCGTAAGCCGGCGTCGGATCGTCGGATCTCGTCCGCCACTGCCGCTCGATCTCTCGCATCAGCGGCGGGTACACGATCAGGTGCCGGAACGGTCTGATCGCGGCCATGTAGGCGGCGCCGAGCAGTCCGTTTGGTTTCACGAGAACGGCCATCTGCCCGTGGTAGCCCCCGCGCCCGTCCGGGACCCAGCCGATGTGCATGACCCCATGCACGGTGCGATTGACGATCTCGGCGGCCCACTCGTCCTCGAGCAGGTACAGCGAGGTGAAGGGCGCCATCTCGGAGTCGTCGTCCGGGCCCGATGGGCCGTCGCGCAGATCCACCGGCAACCGGTTGCGGAGCGTCGGCCGCTCCGAGCCGTGCCCGCCGTCCGGGCCGTCCCAGCCGAGCAGCTTCCCGACCGTCCAGCGGATCGCCCACAGCGTCCGGGCCACTCGGGAGTCGCTTTGCGACGGGTCGCCCGAGCCGATCTGCTGCACCAGCCGAGGCAAGTCGTCCGGGCCGCCCGGCGTCGGAAGCGCCCACACATCCTCAAGCCGGAAGTCGCGGGTGAGCTCGTGAATCCGCCAGGGCCGTGAGGTGTGCTCGGTGTTCGGAAGCCGCATTCGCCGGACGACAAGATAGCATACATACGTGCATGTATGTAGGTCATTTCGATGAGTAGCTCTGCCACGCGAGCGCCGGTATCTCACCCGCGTTCAACTCAGGCCGAGCGCAGCGCCCGCACACGGAGCGCCCTGCTCGAGTCGGCCGCGAGGGGTCTCTCCCGCTACGGCTACGGCAATCTGGTGCTCGAACAGGTGGCGCGCGAGGCGGGCTACACGCGCGGCGCCCTGTATCACCAGTTCAAAGACAAGGAGGATCTGGCCCTGGCAGTGGTCGAGTGGGTGGACGAGACGTGGAGGCGCGAGGTGGGGGCACTGGCTGAGCAAGAGCCCGATCCCGCCGCCGCCCTGATCGCGCTGGCGCGCGGTCACGCCGTCTACTGCCGACGAGACGTGGCCCGGGTCATGATGGCGCTGAGGGTCGAGTTCAGCGGCCAGGACCATCCTGTTGGGCAAGAGATCAAGCGCATCTCGAGAATCCTGTTCAAGCGCTGCGCCCGCCTGGTCGACGCGGGGCGCCGAGACGGGTCGATTCCACCCGGCCCGCCGGCCGGCGCGGTCGCGCGGGCGTACTGGGGAGCGCTCGAGGGCGCCGTGATCGCACTCGCCGGGCAGGCACCGCACGACGAGCTACTGGCCGCCCGCACGGTCGCGGGCGTGCTCGGGCTGGACACCCCGTCGCCAGGCGTCAGCTGAGCCCGCGGACCTCGATGAGATCGTCAGGCGGTGACCCGCGTCTGGTCCTCCAGGCCAAGCTCCGCGATCGCGGCCTCGCGGAGGTGGAATTTCTGGACCTTGCCGGTCACGGTCATCGGGAAGTCGTCCGTGAACTTGACGTAGCGGGGCACCTTGAAGTGGGCGATCTGCTCCCGGCAGTACGCCCTCAGGTCCTCCTCTGTCACGGCGGCGTCGTCTCGCAGCTTGACCCAGGCCATCAGCTCCTCCCCGTAGCGGGCATCCGGCACGCCGATGACCTGGACGTCGGCCACGTCGGGGTGCGTGTAGAGGAACTCCTCGACCTCGCGCGGGTAGATGTTCTCCCCGCCGCGGATGACCATGTCCTTGCTGCGCCCGACGATGTTGAGGTAGCCGTCCCCATCCATCGTCGCAAGGTCGCCCGTGTGCATCCACCCGTCGGCGTCGATCGCCTCGGCGGTGCGCTCGGGGTCGTCCCAGTAGCCCGTCATGACGCTGTAGCCGCGCGTGCAGAGCTCACCGGTTTGGCCGCGCTCGACAACCTTGCCGTCCTCGTCGACGACCTGGACCTCCACATGCGGGTGGACGCGCCCGACGGTGCTCACGCGCTTCTCGATCGGGTCGCCGGCGCCGGTCTGGGTCGACACCGGCGAGGTCTCGGTCATCCCGTAGCAGATCGTGACCTCGCTCATGTGCATCTCGTCGATCACGCGCTTCATGACCTCGACCGGGCAGGGCGAGCCGGCCATGATCCCGGTGCGCAGCGACGACAGGTCGAAGTCGGTGAACGACGGATGGTCGAGCTGGGCGATGAACATCGTCGGGACCCCGTAGAGAGAAGTGCACCGTTCGTCGGCGACCGCCGCCAGCGTCGCCTCGGGCTCGAACGACGCCTGCGGCACGACCATGCATGCCCCATGCGTGACGGCGCCCAGGTTGCCCATGACCATGCCGAAGGTGTGGTAGAACGGCACGGGGATGCAGACCCGGTCCTCCTCGCTGTACCCGCAGCCCTCGCCGACGAAGTAGCCGTTGTTGAGGATGTTGCGATGGCTGAGGGTCGCCCCCTTCGGCGACCCGGTCGTGCCGCTCGTGTACTGGATGTTGATGGGATCGTCCGGCGTGAGCGACTTCGAGCGCTGTTCCACCGCCCCCGAGACGTCATTGGCCGCCGAGAGGAGCTCCTGCCACTCCTCGCCGTCGAGCCAGACGACCCGCTCGAGGCGGCGCAGCTCGGGCCTGACCTCGTCGACCATCGCGACGTAATCGGAGCTCTTGAACCCGGTGGCCGCGATCAGAGCGCGGCAGCCGGACTGAGCCAGGGCATAGCGCAGCTCCGAAGTCCGGTACGCCGGATTGATGTTCACGAGCACCACGCCGATCCGCGCGGTGGCGAACTGGGTCAGCACCCACTCGGCGCGGTTGGGCGCCCAGATGCCAAGCCGGTCGCCTCGCTCGAGCCCGAGCGCCATGAGGGCGCGGGCAACCGAGTCGACGGCGGCGTCGAGCTCCCCGTAGGTGAGGCGCACGTCCTGGTGGCACGACACCAGGGCGTCGCGGTCCGCGTGACGTTCCGCCATGCGCCGGAGGTTGAAGCCGATCGTCTCGTCGAGCAGCGGCGGCTCGGTCGGTCCGGCGGCATGGCTCCGTGACATAGCTCCTCCTTGCCTCGCTTCGGCCATCAACGGCCAATCCTCTCTGGATCAGCGTCGCATATCGACGTCAACCCAGATCGGGTGCGCCCGGGGGTCCCCTATCGCGCCACTGAAGAAGGCGTATGTGTGGATCAGCGACGACCTCTCGGAGAAAGGGCCCCGGGCGCGGCCAAGCCTCGGGCGCCAGCATGCCGGGGGCGAGCTCGCGCCCTGCCACGGCCAGGGCGGCCAGCGCCGTGAACGTGGTCGTGGCGCGGCGCGAGTGGTCGTGGGCCTCGTAGCCCAGCATGGCCGGCCTACCCGAGCGGCTTCCCTCGACCTCCACCCGAAGCGCGAGCGGCAGATCGTGCCGGGGGATGTCGAAAAAGCGCTCTCCATGCGGCGATCCGAGGTAGGTGAGGAGATACTCCATCGGGCTGGGCTGCCCGGCGGCCGGCGGGTCGTAGGAGGTGAAGCCCCACCGGACCATGTCCTCCAACAAGCGGTTGGCCTCCGGCTGGTAGAACGCGCCTTTTGCCGTGGCGTCGTGCACGCCGGGAATGAACCGGGCGATCGCCACCGGGTCCGGTGTGCCCGTGAAGTAGACGCCGGTGCGCCCGACCGGCTCGTGGAAGTCGACCTCCTCGCGACCCTCGAAGGGACCCATCCGTTCGTACCGGCCGTCGACGAATTGGAGGCCGCCGCCACTGTTGATCCTGAGGAAGTGCTGGATTGCCGCCGGGTAGTCCCGGTTGTAGTTCCAGGCGAACCGGATGGCGACCCGTTCCGTTCGGTCCAGCTGCTCGACGGCGTGTCGAACGAGCAGCCCGCTCAGCCCGGGCACGACCCCGCAGTCGATGAGGACCGTGACACCGGCCCGCCGCGCCCGCTCGTCCCATGAAGGGTCGAGCAGCAGTGCCTCGGCGACCTCGTGATCGTCGTTCATGTCCACGTAGTGGACGCCAGCGTCGATGGCCACCTCGACTACGCCGAGCGCGGTCCGGTGGTAGGGGCCGACCGCGTTCACGACCGCGTCGGCGCCGGCGAGCACCTCTCGAAGGCCGTCGCCGTCGGTGACGTCGATCGCTCTCCATGGCACTCCGGCTTTGGCGCCAACCGCCTCCGCTCTGTCCCCGTCGCGGTCCGCCACGCAGACGTCGACGGCGCGCCCTGAACGGGCGAGCTGGTAGGCGATGCCGCGACCGTGAAACCCACAGCCGAGCACGACGAGCTTCATCGGATCAATCGTTTCACCGCGATGGCGGTGCGGTCGACGAAAGGGCCCGCTCCGCACGGGCCCTTCGCCTCTAGGTCAGGCCCAATCGAGCGCGGGGCGGCGCGCAGCGGTCAGTCGTCGTCATCCCGGTCGTTGCCCTTGCACTGCTTCGGCGCCCGGCCCACCGGCTCGAAGCAGAGCGCGTCTCCCTGGTTCGAGTTGCCCTCGAGGAAGTCGATCTTGTTGACCTCACGGTCGAACGGGCCCTTGTACTTGAGGACGTACAGGCCGTTGCGCAGGTCGATGACGTAGATCAGCCCGTCCTTGATGATCGGGTAGCTCCACATCACGACCTTCTCGTTGCGGCCCGTGTCGGGGTCGGACGAGAGCCGTGGATCCTCGAGCATCACCATTTCCAGCGGCTCCGGGAAGAACTGCGCCAACTGAGACGGGTTCATCGGGTCATCCACCGAGATCGCCTGGAAACCGCCCGAGTGCCAGGTGGTGAACACGATGTTCGGCGTGTGCGTCGGGTTGTGCGCCGAGTACGACGTCGCGGGCGGGTCCCACGCGTCGCAGGTCGTCTGCTCGTTCTCCGGCAGCTTGAACTCGGCCCGGACCGCCGGGATTGCCGGGTTGGAGATGTCGACCATCCGCGCCCAGCCCCACGGGCAGCCGTGGTCGGACCCGGTGACCGTCCCGTAGACCTCGTCGGATACGTAGGCCCAGTTCGTGCCCCACAGCTTGAGCGCGCTGTGCGCTCCCGGGCCCGCCCACGTCGGCCGCATCTCGTTCACCGTGATCCGGCGCGGCAGCGGCATCGGAAGCCCGAGCGCGAAGTCCGACGTGTCGACGACCGCGAAGCCACCGGTCAGCAGCGCGAAGTACGCCCGCGTGCCGTCGTTGCTGACCGACAGCGAGTGCAGGCCGCCTGTCGGCTTCTGGGCCGGCGCCGGGACTGGCGGGAAGCGCGTGTACTGGTGCGTCCCGGCGAACAGGGTGACCGGCGCCCCGCCGGCGCGCACCGGCGAGATGTCCCAGACCGCAAACGCGCAGTTCGTCATGCTGGCGTTGCAGCCCGAGCCGGCGTTGCCGGCGAAGATCAGCGCCCGGCCCGGGTTGCGCGGGTCCTCCCAGAGGAAGAACTCGTGCGTGTTGACGTCGAACTGGTGCAGCAGCCGCGGCGTGCGCGCGTCCTGCCGGCCGCCGATGTCGTAGAAGCGGATGCTGCTGACCGACGGCGCGGTGCAGTGGTGCAGCCCGCCGCCGACGCCGCAGTTGGTGTTCAGGACGATCAGGATGTCCTGCGACCGCCACACGCGCAGCTCGCGCGAGGACTCGCCGGGCGCCGCGTACAGCGGCTCGTCCGTGACCAGCTCGGGATCATCGGGATCGTCGATGTCCACCACCATGATGCCGCCGTGCGGCATGCCCTCGTGGCCGCCGTCGGTCCGGCTGCCGATGTACGCATAGTCGCCGTGAACCGCCATGGCGGCGTTCATGCCGCGGTCCATGAGCGGTTCATGCCCGACCTGAGTGATCGAGGCGGGCTTCGGCTTCTTCGGTTTGTCCGCCGATGCCGCCGCGGGCAGGGCGAGGGTCAGCGCCGCGATGACCACGAGCGCCTTACACCAGGATGACTTGGACATGACGCCTCCAGTTCGTATCGCCAGAGAGCACAGGTCCGTTCCCCCCAAACAGGCGAGCGGGCCTCGCGAACTCACACCGCCCTCCGGAGGCGGTTATCTCCAGGACCGGGCAACGCCAAACCGGCTCATAGCCCCGGACTCGTGTGGCGATTCCGGGGCTACCGATCCGAGGGCGGCCGCCGCGCTCGGCGGCCGCCCCTCAGGCGCTCGGATCCAGATCCGAGCTAATCTCGTCGTCGTCGTCGTCGTCCTCGTCGTCGTCGTCGCGGTCCCGGTCAAGCTTCAGGGCGATTGTGGTCTCCTGCGTCTGCGGGTTCAGGTGCCCCAGCTTCCTCGCCCCGCGGACGGCACGGTCCTCGAGCTCCCAGATCGTGAGCCCGCGCGTCATGTCGGATTCGTAGATCTCGCCGTCGTACCAGTACGCCGACCAGTCGCCGCCGCCTTCGATGCCGACCGGCGGGTTCGGGTCGACCAGCGGCGCCGGGTCGGCGAACGCGATCTCCTGCGGCGCCGCGGGATTCGTGAAGTCGATCACGCTGATGCCCGACTGGTAGTTGCCGGAGACCAGGATCCTGCCCCTCTTAGTGGGCACGGCGTTGTAGTTGTGCCAGGTGCAGTTCTCCAGGTTCGTCTGCGGCCGCGGGTGGATGAACGTGCCGAGCTGGTTGGCCTCGGCGTCGTAGAAATACAGCGTCCGGTCCACGACCGAGCTGGTCGCCTGGCAGTTGGCCAGATTGCCGCCGCCCGGCTCGTGGCCGAATACCAGCACCTCGCCGTCCCACGACCAGGCGGCCGAGTGGCCGATGGTCACGCCCGGGATGTCGAAGTGGTGCATCAGCATCGGGTCGTCGAGCGAGCCGCCGTCGCGCTGATCGAGGCTGAAGATCCGCGCGCCCTCGCCACCGGCGCAGGCCAGCCGCCGCGCATCGCCGAGGATGATGCCGATGTCGTGGCAGGTGTGCATCGAGTCGACCTTGTTGATCACCTGCGCGTCCTCGGGGTCATCGAGAGGCACCTCGACGATCTCGAAGAAGTCGCACACGCCGCCGGCCGAGTTGCTGTTGTAGATCAGCAGCCGGTCGTTGCGGCGGTCGCGGACGCCGCTCGCGGTGTGCGAGCCGCAGCCGAAGTCCTCGTTGGCGGCGACCGAGCCGATGGCAGGCAGACCGGCCTTGATGATGTTCCCGTCCGCCTGCGACACGTGCACGGCGGGGATGGTGACCTGGCCCCCGACCGCGCCGGGGCCCATGAGGATCGGGATGCCTGGCGCGTTGTTGCCGACGATCACACCGGTCGCGCCCGCGTTCTGTGCCTGCAGCGCCTTGAACGCGAACTCGCACGTGCCGCGGTCGACCACCGCGATCGCACCGGCGGGGAAGCCCACGAGCGGCTGACAGGCGTCGCTCGTAACCCCGACGCCGTCGTTCGCCAGCGCGATGTTGCCGGACAGGCCGGCTGCGGGCGGGCCGAACTGCGCGCCGTTCGCCTCGTACGTGCCGGCGGCGGTCGACGGCGCGTTGATGGTTACGAGGTTCGGCAGGCCGTCGAGATCGATCTGGGCGACGAGCCTCGGATCGCTCAGACGGCTGATGTCGAAGACGTGCAGGCCCTCGAAGCCCTCGCCAACGAGCTGGCCGTCGCACGTGTCATCGGTATCGGCCGGCGCGTCCCAGGTACGCACGAGGATGTCGTCCCAGACGACCACGTCGCCTTGGCTGCCTTCGGCCGTACCGGGCGTGCAGTCGGTGTAGTTGATGATCTCGCGCGGCTTGCGGGGGTTCGAGATGTCGACGGCCCGGAACCCCTGGTAGTGCCCGTGGAAGGCGATGTCATCCCAGAAGGCGAGATCCGAGTTGGGGATGCCCGCCCCGGGCGTTGTGTTGTCCAGCGGAACGTTGCGCGCCGAGTGGCCCTTCGGCTCCAGGTTGTCCGTGTACGTGTACGTGCTGACCGCCTCTGGCGGCGGCTGCGACCGCTTCGCCGTTGCAATCGCCGGTACCGCGAGCATCGCCGCTACCGCTGCGGCGAGCACGGTCAGGCGGAAAAGCGGGCTTCGCATGACCCCACTCCTTTGTTTGATCCCCCGCCTCCGACTACGCGTGGGGACGATGTGCGTCCGCGGAAGATCCTGCCGACGGGGGCGCGCGCGTCCGCTGGACGGCTCCGCAAGGAGCCGCACGAGTACGGAACCTCCCGTTCGGACACGGCCCATCCCCCCTGGCATCGGTCCTCTGATCCTCCGGCTGCGAGTCTTCCGGTCGAGATCGGGCGTGTCAAGGTGACGGCGCCGGACGTGGTTGCCGTAGAACTCCGGGCATGGCCAGGACCGAGGCGACGATCATCGAAGCCGGCGGGCGCGACCTTCGGGTGTCTAGCCCCGACCGCGAGATCTTCCCGGAGACCGAGCGCTCAGGCGCGGTCACCAAGCTCGACGTGGTCAAGTATTACCTCGCCGTGGAGGACGGCATCATGCGGGCGCTCCACCACCGGCCCACGACGCTCGAGCGCTGGCCGAAGGGCGTTCACCCGGGCATCGAGGTCTCGACGCGGGAGAAGGGCGGCGGCGACGCCTTCTTCCAGAAGCGCGTCCCGAAGGGAGCGCCGGACTACCTGGAGACCGCGCGGATCGAGTTCCCGTCGGGCCGCCACGCGGACGAGATCTGCCCTACCGAGATCGCTGTCGTCGGCTGGGCCGCCCAGATGGGCACGATCACGTTTCATCCGTGGCCCGTTCGAA
Organism: uncultured Thermoleophilaceae bacterium; assembly: GCA_963733885.1. Lineage (GTDB taxonomy): Bacteria > Actinomycetota > Thermoleophilia > Solirubrobacterales > Thermoleophilaceae > JACVRW01. Next base: position 361,340 of record CAVTES010000005.1, read on the forward strand.
ACGATGACGTGGACCATCCGGACGAGCTGCGGCTCGACCTGGACCCGCAGCCGGGCACGGACTTCGACGACGCCGTGCGCGTCGCCGCCGAGGCGCGAGCGCTCCTGGGCGAGCTTGGCTACACCGGATTCCCGAAGACGTCGGGGGGGCGCGGCGTCCACATTTATGTCCGGATCGAGCCGCGCTGGACGTTCACCGACGTGCGCCACGCCGCGATCGCCTTCGGGCGTGAGCTCGAGCGGCGCCTCCCGGGCCAGGTGACGACGAAGTGGTGGAAGGAGGAGCGCGGCGAGCGCATCTTCATCGACTACAACCAGAACGCCCGCGATCGCACGATCGCCTCCGCCTACAGCGTCCGGCCCAAGCCCGGCGCCCCGGTCTCGGCCCCGGTCACGTGGGACGAGCTCGCCGAGGCGGAGCCCGAGGACTTCACGGTCGCGACGATGCCCGCGCGCTTTGCCGAGGTGGGCGACCGCCACGCCGCGATCGACGACGCCCACCACTCGCTGCAGCCGCTGCTGGACATGTACGAGCGCGACGAGGACGGCGACATGCCCTACCCGCCCGACTACCCGAAGATGCCGGGGGAGCCGAAGCGCGTGCAGCCGTCGCGCGATCGCGACCGCCCGCGGGACTGACTACGGCGCCTGGGGGAGCTTCTTCGCGCCGCGCTTGGTCACCGGAGCGGAGGGCGGCGGCACGACCGGCCCGATGTCCCCGTCCGGCGCCTCGTCCAGGTCGACGATCACCGGCGCGTGATCGCTCGGCCCGCTGCCCTTGCGGGCCTGCCGGTCCACCCACGCCGCCTGGACGCGGTCGGCGACCGGCGCGCCGGCCAGCACCAGGTCGATCCGCATCCCGAGGTCCTGGTGGAACATCCCCGCGCGGTAGTCCCAGTAGGTGAACACACGCTCGTTCGGCCAGCGGTCCCGCACGACGTCACGCAGGCCGAGGCCCCGGAGCTCCGCCAGCGCCTCCCGCTCGGGCGCGGTCACGTGGGTCTGGCCGATGTAGGCGTCCGGATCGAACACGTCGTCATCGGTCGGCGCGATGTTCATGTCGCCGCAGACGATCGTCGCGTCCGGGCCGGCGGAAACCATCTCCCGCAGAGAGCCGAGCCAGGCGAGCTTGTACTGGTAGTGCTCCGAGTCCGGCTCGCGCCCGTTCGGCACATACACCGAGACCACCCGGATCCCGTCGCACGTGGCGGACACCGCGCGCGCCTCTGGATGCGGGAAGCCCGGAGCGCCCGCGATTCCCGCCATCACGTCTTCGAGCCCCGCGCGCGAGAGGATCGCCACCCCGTTCCACGTGGCCTCGCCGTGAACCGCGACCTCATAGCCGCGCTCGGCGAGCTCGGTGCCGAGCAGCTCGGCGAACGCGTCGTCCGCAAGCTTGGTCTCCTGGAGGCAGACCACGTCCGGCCGCCGCTCGTCCAGCCAAGGCAGCAGCCGCGGCACGCGCTGCTTGATCGAGTTGACGTTCCAGGTCGCGATGCGCACGGCCCTCAAAGCTAGCCGAGCCGCTCCGACAGGTAGTCCCAGTCCCGGGTGAACCGGTACGAGTGGTTCGAGGGCGGCTGGGGGGACTGGGTCTCAAGCCAGCGGACCTTTCCCTGGCTCTGGTTGTGGAAGGCATGTACGCAGCCCACCGAGGTCCAGAAGACGTCGCCCGGGCCGAGGGTGAACATGTCGCCCTCCGCCATCGCCTCCACCTCGCCCTCCAGCATGTAGTACGTCTCCTCTAGGGGGTGGTCGTGCGGTTGAGCCACGCCGCCGGGCTCGTACTCGACCATGAACATGGTGTGCAGGACCGCTCCGAGACGCCCGTCGATGAGCATCTTCACGGCGATGCCGCTGTACGCGAGGAGCGCGGTGGCCATGCTGGCGGATACGGTCGGCGCGTCGACCGGGGCCCCGACCTTGAGGTTGTCCACCTCCATCTCGCCCTCGGACAGCCGGAAGAAGGTCCGCGTACGCGGATCCCGGATGTCGAGCGGCGTGGCGGAGGGGGGCGGGAGGGGCTCGCCGGTCCAGAACGTGTCGGGAGATCCGGAGAGCCGCGGCGCGGGCGCGTTGGCCTCGAGCCACAGCGCCTCCTCCTCCGTGCCGTTCCGCCAGGCGTGGGGCGACCCGACGGGGAGCAGGCCGCACTCGTCGGGGGCGAGCCGGTGGGCGCGCCCCTCCACGACCACCTCCGGATTGCCGCGCAGCACGTAGAAGCTCTGCTCGGTCGAATGGAGGTGGGTGCCAACCTCGCCGCCCGGCTCCATCGAGCAGAGCGCCAAACCCGAGTGCACCGCGCCGACGTGCCGGCCGACGAGGCTCTCCGTCTTGAGGGCGCTCACCCGATCCGCCAGGCCTGCTGGCTCCGCAAGCTCGATATCGCGTGCGGCCTGCACGTGATACATGCGCGCTTCCCCCACGGCCGCACCCTACCTAGAGCCCGGCTTCGCGGCGCAGGCGGGGAAGCAGCGCCATGAAGTCGTCGTCGGCCATTCCCATGGCGATGCAGCCCTGCACGAGCTGCTGGGTCAGGGCCGTGACCGGAAGCGGCACCGCGACCTCCTGTCCGGCCTCGAGGGCGAGCGCCAGGTCTTTGAAGAGGAGGCTCGAGGTGAACGTCGAGGTGTAGTCGTCGGCCACGAGGGCGTCGGTCTTGTACTTCACGAAGGGGCTGCCGGCCGCGGAGCCGCCCATCACCTCGAGCATCTTGCCGCGGTCGATGCCGTATTTCTCCGCCAGCACGAGCGCCTCGGCCAGCAGCTGGGCCGTGCCGCCGATCACCAGGTTGAGGGCGAGCTTCACGATGCGGGCCTCCTCGGCCGCGCCGACGTGGAAGACGTTCGGGCCGATGTCTCGGAGGGTGCCGGCAAGGCGGTCGAAGACGTCCTTCGGCCCCGAGACGATGATTCCGAGGTTGCCGGCGACGATCACCGACGGGTTGCCGCTGACGGGGGCCCGGAGGAAGGAAGCACCGAGCCGCTCGCATTCCTCGGCGACGCGGGCGGAGCTGTCCGCCCCGATGGTGCTCATGTCCACCAGCACGCCCTCGGCGTCGCGCGTCAGCAGACCGTCTTCGCCCAGCGTCACCGCCTCGACGGCGGGCCCGTCGGCAAGCATGGTCACGCTCACGTCGGCGTGCTCCCAGGCCTCCCGCGGGGTGCCGAGCACGCGCACCCCGCGCTCCGCGAAGGGCTCGGCCGGCCCGGGCGAGCGGTTCCACACGCTCAGCTCGTGGCCGGCCTGCTCCAGCCGGTCCGCGATGGGAACGCCCATGCGTCCGAGTCCGAGGACGGCGACTCGCATCAGAGCATCATCCAGCCGCCGTCCACCGCGAGGTTCACCCCGTTGACGGCTCGGTTCTCCAGCAGGAAGACGGCCGCGTCCGTGACCTCGTCCATCGTGATCAGCCGGCCGGTCGGCGTTCGACCCTTCACGTTCGCGAGCATCTCCGCTGCGTCCTTCCACATGGGACTGTCCCCCACGATCCCGGGATGGATCGCGTTCACCCTGACGGGCGCAAGCTCGATGGCGAATGTGCGCACCATCGTGGTGACCGCGCCGTTCACCGCCGTCACCGTGGTGGAGCCCGGATAGGGGCGGTCCTTGGCGAGTCCGCCGAACATCAGCACGGACGTCTCGTCGTGCATCGCGGGCTGCAGGCAGTGGAGGACCTCGGTGTAGCCCACCAGCTTCAGCGTGGCCAGTCGCAGCGCCCGCTCCGCATCGTAGTCCCGGACCGTGTTCGAGTCCCGGTCGATCGCGGCGAGCACGACGCGGTCCAACGCGCCGACCTCGTCGAGGCACGCCCCTATGCCGCGCGGCTCGGTGAGCTCCAGCGCCACCCCGCGAGCGCCGTCCGATATCTCGCCCGCGACCACTTCGGCCCGTGCGGCGTCCCGGCCGGTGATCACGACCGAATGTCCCTTGGCGGCGTACTTCTCGGCGATCCGGCGGCCCATCCCGGACGTACCGCCGACAATGACCACGGCTCCCTCGGCCACGGCGCCTCTAGAAGAGCTCCTCCGTGGCGAGCTCGGCGCCGTCGGCGAGTGCCTTGAGCTTGAGCCAGGCCACGTCCGGGTCGACCTGCGAGAAGCGGATGAAGGTGTCGAACCCGCAGTCGGTGCCGGCAAGCAGCCGTTCCCCCCCGATCAGCCTGCCGACTCGCAGCAGGCGGTCGGCCACCACCTGCGGGTGCTCGACGTAGTTCGTCTTCGTGTCGATCACGCCGTGGATGACCTTCATGTCGTCGGGCAGCTCGACCTCCTCGAACACGCGCCACTCGTGCTCGTGCCGGGGGTTGCCGCCCTCGTGGTAGATGGTCCCGACGTCCGCCTTCAGCACCTCGCCGACGATCTCGCGGAACGGCACGTCGCAGTGGTGCGGGCCCGCGTAGTTCCCCCAGCAGACGTGCAGCCTGACCTTCTCCTTCGGGATCCCGTCCAGGGCCTTGTTGAGAGCCTCGATCGCCAGCGGCAGATGGGTCTTCCAGTCCGTGATGCTGCTGCCGACGGAGCGGGAGTGCTGGGCCATCGCGAGGTCCGGCGAGTCGATCTGCAGGAGGAACCCGGCGTCGACGATCGCGTTGTACTCGTAGGAGAGCGCGTCCGCGAGCGCCTCGAGATAGGACTCGTGCGAATCGTAGTGCTGGTTCGGGTAGTTGAAGGCGATCTGGCCGGGGCTGATCGCCCCCATGAACGCGGAGTCCGTCGGCGCGTCGCCGATGGCCTTCTTCAGCCGCTCGGCGTCCTCCACAACGGCCATCCCGTTCTTCAGCTCGACCGGGCCGACGCAATTGGAGAACACGATGTGCGCCATCGCGTCGGTGGCGAACAGCCGCATCGCCAGGTTGGGGAACGGGGCCACGTCGTCCGCCTGGAACTCCGACCGTCCATCGAACCCGTTGAAGCGGTCGGACACGTAGGTGCTGAAGCCGGGCTTGCTCAGCTCGCCGTCGCTGACGAGGTCGACTCCGGAGTCCCGCTGTCGCCCGACGATCTCCTCCACCGCCGAGTCCAGGCGCGAGCGGAACGCGTCCTCGTCGACCTCCTTGCCGTCGATCCGGGCCCAGACCGTCTCGGCGATGTCGTCAGGTCGCGGCAGACTCCCGGCGTGAGTGACAAGAATCCGATCCGCGCTCATCTGTCTCCCTCCTCTGAACCCGTCAAGCGTGGCTGTACGGGCCGGGATGCTACGAAACCGAAGCCGTCAGGTCCGGATCAGGACGGGGGCGCAGTCGGCGCCTGCGCCGGCGGACGCGCCGAAAATGCCGGGTGGGCCGGGGCTCGGTGCGGGCGCGTGGATGGGGCGGGTCGGAATCGGCGGCCGGCTCCTCTGAGCCGAGCGCCACCTCCGGATACACGGACCGAACGCGGATCGTGCTCCGCCGTCGCCGCTAGCTTCTGGTCTGGTGCCCACGACATGCCTCTCGTAGACCGCGACGACAGCGTCCTGGTCGTTATCGACGCGCAGGAGGGGTTCTTTGGCGACGCCCTCCAGCCCGGCGAGGGCGAGCAGGCGCGGCAGGCCCTCACTCGCATGACCTGGCTGGTCAAGGTGGCGAGGCGGCTCGAGGTGCCGGCCGTGATCACCGAGGAGGACCCCGAGCGCAACGGGGCGACGTTCGCGCCCATCGCCGCGGTCTTCCCGGCGCAGAAGGCGATCGTCAAGCCCACCTTCGCGCTCACGGGCACGCCGCCCATCGTCGACCGGATCGAGCGCACGGGCCGCGCCACTGCGGTGCTGGTGGGCTTCGAGACCGACGTGTGCGTGGCCCAATCCGCCATCGGGCTCATGGAGCGCGGCATGCGGGTCGTCGTAGTCGAGGACGCGGTCTTCTCCCCCGGCGAGATGCACCGCCGGGGGCTAGAGCGGATGGTCGCCGAAGGTGTCGAGGTGAACCACTGCAAGGGGCTCGCCTACGAGTGGACCCGCACGCTCGAGAGCTCCCGCTCCGTGCTGCGCGATCCCGACGTCGGCGAGCCGCCGTTCCGGCTGTAGATGGCTGACCGCGCGTGACCACCCCGTGCCGGCGACCCGCGATCGTGGCGAGCACCTCATCGACTGTCCGATCCCGGTGTTCCATGTGAACACCTAGATCGGACACTTGAAGGATCTGCCCCCCGGCGGGGCGCCGGCCTCCGGCCGGCCTGCTGCTACAGGCGCGCCACAGTGCGTGCCGGCCGGCCCCCCTCGACGTGCGCGTCCGGCAGCCACGAGAGCCAGCCCGGCAGGTACCAGTTCCACTCGCCGAGCAGCTTCATGCTCGCCGGGACGAGCACCGAGCGAACGATCGTCGCATCGATGAGTAGGGCGACCGCGACCCCGAATCCCATCTGCTGGAACATGATCAGGTCGCCCATCGCGAACCCCCAGAAGACCGCGATGATGATGAGCGCGGCCCCGGTGATGAGCCGAGCCGTCGAGCCGACCCCGTAAGCCACCGCCTCGTCGCTGTCGCCGGTCTGCAGGTAGCGCTCGCGGACGCGGCTGAGCAGGAACACCTGATAGTCCATCGACAGGCCGAACAGCACGGAGAAGAGGAACAGGGGCACCCACGCGGCCACGTTCTCGGCCTGTGTCAGGCCGAGCAGCTCGTTGCCCACCCCCTCCTGGAACACGAGCACCACGAGGCCGTAGGCGGCGCCGACCGAGAGCAGGTTCAGCACGATCGCCTTCAGCGGCACGACGATCGAGCGGAAGGCGATCGTCAGCAGGACGAAGCTCAAGCCGAGCACGAAGACGATCACCGGGACGGCCCAAGAGCCGACCGTCTCGTGGTAGTCGAGCTCCTCGGCCGTGTCGCCGGTGACCAGCACCTCGGCGTCCACGCCGGAGAACGAGCGGGGGACGAGCTCCTCGCGCAGGTCACGCACCGCGTCGACGGCACGCTCGCCGATGGGGTCGCCGCCGATCGGCACCGTGATCCTCGCCACCCCGCCTCCGTCGCCCGTCTCGACCGCCGGCTCGCCGAAGCGGGGGTGCCGCCCGAGCTCCGCCTCGAGCCGATCGATCGCCGACGCCACCTGCGGTGAAGAGGCGTCACCGGCGACCGCGATCTCTACCGGATCGGTCGACCGGCCGGGGAACTCCTGTGTCAGAAGCACGTGGCCCTGCTTCGACTCGAAGCGGTCGGGCAACGCGCTTGGTCCCTGCGAGCCCGTCTCGAGCCCGAGGACGGGCAGTGCCAGCGCCAGGAGCAGCCCGGCGGCGATCACGACGCTGACCACCGGCCGGCGCATGACGGCGCGAACGATCGAGCGCCAGAAGGGGCTCTCGGTGCCCGCGCGGGCGGCGGCCCGGCCGAAGAACGGGATCCTGAGCGCGTCGATGCGGTCTCCGAGGAGGCCGAGCAGTGCGGGCAGCAGCGTCAACGCGGCGAGCACGGAGACAAGCCCCGCGAGGATCGCCCCAGCAGCCAGGCTGCGGAAGAGCGTGCTTGGCACGAGCAGCAGCCCGAGCATCGCCAGCACGAACGTCATGCCGCTGAACAGCACCGCGCGGCTCGCCGTCCCCGCAGTTGCGGCGATCGCGTCGAGGTGCACCCGCCCGTTCGAGCGCTCCTCGCGGAAGCGGGAGACCACGAACAGCGAGTAGTCGACCCCCAGCGCGAGGCCCATGCCGCTGAGCATGTTCACCGTGAAGATCGACAGGTCGTAGGCCTGCCCCAGGAGCCCTGCGAGGGCGAGCGCCACGAGGATCGAGACGAGCGCCATGACCATGGGCAGGAGACCGGCCACCACGGTCCCGAAGACGAGCAGCAGAATCGCGAGCGCCGTGGGGAGCCCGAAGAACAGCTCGCCGGTGCGGAGGTCCTCGCCCGACAGCTCCTCCTGATCGGCGTCCGAGGTCTCCTCGCCGGTGATCGCGGCTTCGTAGCCGGGCTCGTCGTCGAGCTGCTGCACGACGTCGTAGACCGCGTCCACGTCGTCCTCTCCGTCGAAGCCGAGCCCCACCAGCACCGCGCGCGCGTCGCCGCCTCGCGACACCAGCGCCTCGTCCTCGGCCGAAGTGACGATCTCGCTGGCGCCCGCCGCTCGCAGCTCGTCCGACAGTGCCTGCACGCGCTCCATGGCCGCGGGCTCGGCGATCCCCGCTCGCGTGCGGACGATGACCACCTCGCTGATAGAGCGCTCCCGCTCGCTTCGGGTCTCCGGGAACGCACGGTCGAGCAGCTCTGCGGCGCGCTTCGATTCCGTCTGGCTCGTGATCTCGACATCCGCCGTGACCACGTCACCGAGGAAGAACATGATCGCCGGGAAGGAGGCGACCACGGCGACCAACCAGATCGCGAGCACGCGCCAGGGGCGCCGGCTGCTCGCACGCCCGAGCCTCTCGGTCATTGGGCCGCCGTGCGTTCCACCATCCCGCTGACCGTACGCACGCGCCGGGCGTCCGACATCGGCCCACGGGCCCGACTTGGGCTTCCGACCTGGGTAGGAGGCCGGCGCGCTATGCCGGGGTCGGACCGGGCGTGACCACACCGTGGTCGTAGGCGAACACGATCGCCGCCGCCCGGTCGCGCACGTCGAGCTTGGCGAAGATGCTGCCCACGTGTGACTTCACCGTCGCCTCGGCGAGATGCAGGGTCGCGGCGATCTCGGCGTTGGTCGCACCGCGCGCCATCAGGCGCAGCACGTCGTGCTCGCGTTCGGTGAGCGAGTCGAGCCGCGCCGCCTCCCGCGCCGCCGGCGCCACCACCTCCCGGTAGTGGTCGAGCACGCGCGGCGCGACCGCCGGGTCGAACCAGGCCCCGCCGCCGGCCACCGCACGCACCGCGGCGATCAGATCCTCCGCCGAGCAGTCCTTGAGCACGAATCCGGCGGCGCCCGCCTCGATGGCGCCCCACAGCACCTCGTCCTCGCCGAAGGTGGTGAGCACGAGTACGAGCGGAGGCTCCGGCGCGCCGCGCAGCTGCGCCGTTGCGGCGATGCCGTCGAGGTTCGGCATCCGGATGTCCATCAGCACCACGTCGGGGCGCAAGGCGGGCAGCGCCTCCACCGCCTGCCTGCCGTCGGAGCACTCGGCCACGACCGTGAAGCCGTCCTCCGGCGAGAGGATCCGCGCCAAGCCGGCGCGGACGAGGTCCTGGTCGTCGACGAGGGCGACGCGGATCATCCGCTCTGCGGGTCTCCCCCCGGCAGCTCGTCGCTCGACTCCAGCGGAAGCCGGCAGCGTACGTGCCAGCCGCCGGGTGTCGGCCCGGCGGCGAACTCTCCGCCGAGCGCGGTCGCCCGCTCACGCATCCCGATCAGTCCGTACCGCGGCCGTTGCCGCTCGCTGCCCGGTCTGGCCACGTCCTGCCCGTTGCTTTCAACCTCGAGCCGCATCTGCCCATCGGCCAGCTCCAGCCCTACGACGGTCTGCGCGTGCGGCGCGTGAAGGGCCGCGTTCGCCAGCGCCTCCTGGGTGATCCGATAGGCCGCCACGCCGACGGTGGGTGAGATCCGAGAGAGGTCTCCTCGGATCCGCAGCTCGACATCGAGCCCTCCGGTGCGCGCATGGTCCACGAGCGAGGCGATCTCGGATGCCGACGGGAGCGGCGGCGCCACTCCCGTTTCGTCGTCGCTGCGGAGCATCGCGAGCGTGCGACGGAGCTCGTTCATGCTGCGACGGCCCAGGTCCTCGGCAGATCTCAGGGCCTCCTCGGCGGCCGCGGGGTCGCGACGAAGCACGTGCCGCGCGCTGGTCACCTGGAGCATCACGGCGGCCAGGCCGTGGCCCACCAGGTCGTGGACGTCGCGGGCGATGTTGCGCCGCTCGGCAAGGACGGCCTGCTCGGCGAGCTCACGCCTGGAGGCGTCGAGCTGGGCCGCCAGCAGGACCTGGCGACGGAACGCCCAGCCGAGCACCCACGGGAACGCGGTGCCGAGGATCCAGATGCCCACGGCGATCTCGGTCGGGTCCTGAATCACCGCCGCCACCACGGGCGACGCCACGGCGAGCAGCCCGAGCGAAGCCGCAGCGGCGAGCGACCGCGACCAACGCGCGACCACGAAGGCGAGCAGGGAGACGTCGAACAGGAGAGGCTCGAGCTCGCCGAAGCGCTGAGCCACCACCACGGAGACAACCACCGCGAGCGATACCGCGGGTAGCGGCACGTTCCGGACGTAGGCCCACAACGCGAAGGCGGCGACCGGGACGACGGCGAGGACGACATCGGACGCAGACGACGCGGCCTCAGTCGACGGATCGGCCACGACGAACGCTGCAACGGCAACCGCCGCCGAGAACACCGGCACCAGGCGCCGCAGGTCGTCGCCTTCGAACCGCGCCTGGGTCGGCCCGTCAACCACCCCATCAGACGGTACTGCGCCGCCCTCGGTTCGACATCTCTGCCGGGCAAGCGTACGATCCTCCGACGGTGCCCGGCTGACGCTAGACCGCTAGACCTTCCCTCTGGAGGCCCGCCGCCTGGGAGCTACGTGCCCGGGACGGGGGCGCTTGGCTGCGTCCTACACCCGAGCGGTTGGGCGGCGGTGCGCGGGCGCCGCCCGGCTGGTGTCAAACCCGGCGCCTGCCTGGCTGGGCTAGGGCCGTGCCCCCTCGGGCGCCACCGCGCCGCGCTCCACATCCAGCTGCGGCAGGATCCGCTCGAGCCAGTTGGGGATCCACCAGTTGCGGCTGCCGAGCAGCTGCATCACGGCGGGCACCAGCACCATCCGCACGAGTGTGGCGTCGAGGAAGATCGCGGACGCGAGCCCGATCCCGAACAGCTTCAGGAACGTGTCGGGCGCGGCCAGGAAGGCGAGGAAGACCACGACCATGACCGCCGCCGCTGCGGTGATCACCCGCGCGGTCTTCGCCAGACCGTCGGCGACCGCCCGCCGAGTGTCTCCGTGCTTCAGGTATTCCTCGCGGATGCGCGAGACCAGGAAGACCTCGTAGTCCATCGAGAGACCGAAGAGGATCGCGAACATCATCACCGGCATGAACGGCGCGATGGGCACCTCGTGGTCGATTCCGATCAGCCCGCCGACCGTCCCGCCCTTCGCGACCAGCGTCATCACCCCGTAGGCGGCGCCCACGGAGAGCAGGTTCATGATCGACGCCTTGAGCGAGATGAGCGGCGAGTGGAATGCCACGAGCAGGAGCAGGAAGGAGAGACCGACGACTCCGGCTATGAACACCGGCATGCGGTCCGTGACGTAGTCGCTCTGGTCCTCGAGCGCCGCGGTCACGCCGCCCACCTCCGCGGTGACGCCGGTGCCGCCGAGCTCCTCGGGCACCACGTCCTCGCGTATCCGGTTGACCAGGCTCTCGGTCTCCGCGTCCTGAGGCGAGGACGCCGGGATGACGTTGACCATCGCGGCGTTGCCTTGCTCGTTGATCTGCGGATCGGTGACGAAAGCCACGCCCTCCTCGCCGCGAAGCCGTTCCGCCATGGCGTCGACCTCGGCCTGCGCGGACCGATCGGGCAGGTCGGCGGCGATCACGAGCGGCCCGTTCGTGCCAGGCCCGAATCCCTCGGTGTTCAGGTCGTAGGCCTGGCGGGTCATCGTGTCCGGCGGGTCGTTGCCGGCGTCGGGGAAGCCGAGGCGCATGCCTAGCGCGGGGGCCGCCAGTAGGAGCAATATGGCCGTTGCGACGATCGCGGCAGTCCAGGGCCGGCGCTGGACCGCGTGGCTCCAGCGCGCCGCGGGCGACTCGCCGTTCCCTTCGGCCTTCAGGGTCCGGCCGAGCACCGGGATTCGCAGGCGATCGACGTTCGGGCCGAGGTAGGACAAGAGTGCCGGCAGCAGGGTGATCGCCGCGAGCATCACGACGAGCACCGCGAGCGAAGCCGCGATGGCCACGCCGTACATGTAGGGCAGGCCGGTCAGGAAGAGGCCGAGTACGGCGATCACAACCGTGCCGCCCGCTATGACGACGCTGCGCCCGGCGGTGGTCACGGCCTCGACCACGGCGTCATTGCGGTCCTTGCCGGCCTTCAGCGCCCCACGGAAGCGGGTCAGAACGAGCAACGCGTAGTCGATGCCGACCCCGATGCCGATCAGCCCGGAGACGGCCGTGGTCCAGTCGGGGACGTCGACGACGTTGGCGAGCAGCAGGATCAGGCCTCCGGACGAGATGCCGAGACCGACCAGGGCGATCACTAGCGGCAGGCCCGCGGCGACGACCGAGCCGAACGCGATCAGCAGCACGATCGCCCCGCCAAGGAACCCGAGCCCCTCGGGGCTGGTCGCCTCCTGGGCGGCGTAGATCGGATCTCCGCCGAGCTTGATCTCGAGCCCGTCGCCGCTGTTTCGCTCCGCGGCGGCGATCAGCTTCTCCCCGTCCTCCTTGGGCACGTCCCAGCCGTCGACGGTCAACGGGAGCGTTGTCGCTCCGATCTGGCCGTTCTCCGAGACCCGGATCGGCGTCTCCTCGGCGACGTGGTCGACCTGCTTGGCCTCCGCGAGGAAGGCGTTCACGCGCTCCCTCGCCTCGGGGCTCCTGGCGCCGTCCGGGTCCTTCCAGACGACGTAGATCTCCTGGCCGGAGTAGCCGCCGAAGCGGTCCTCGGTCAGGTCGCTCGCCGCCTTCGACTCCGAGCCCGGCGTGTTGTAGTCGGCGTTGTACTCGCCCGCCAGCGAGGAGCCCACTCCGATGATCACGACCATCGCCGCGATCCAGGCGAGCACCATGCGGCCGCGACGGCGGTACGCGAGGTCGGCAAGGCGGGCTAGGGCACGCGTCATCGCTTCGAAGCTCCTTCTTTGGTCATCGCGCTACACCCTGCGGCACGCGGCCGCGTCGCCCAAGGGGGGTGCCCGGCCAATCGAGGTGCGGATATCCGAACCCCCACCCATCTCCTCCCGGCCTCTCCCTATGGGTCACCCCAGCGGTGACGCTCGGTGGAAGTGTCGGCTGGGAAGAACGACTCGATCCGGATCTCCTGCAGCGTCACGTCCTGGGGCGTCCCCACGGTGGTGACCAGCGAGAAGTAGCTGAGCGCCAAGCCGTCCTTGGCGAACTCGACCGGCAGCATCGGCAGCGGGGTAGCGACGAAGTCGGGCCTGCGCCAGGCCTGGGGGACATGCGACAGCGAGAGCACGTCGTCGAGGAGGCGGGCGGTGTCCGGGTCGGGAATGGACCCGACGGCCTCGCGGTGGACACGCTGAATCAGCGCCTCGCCGGTCTGGAGCCAGTTGGCCACGTGCGGATGCAGGCGTGTGAACATCAGCCGCACGACGTTCGGGGGCTCGCCCGGATCGGCTCCGTCGAGCAGCCAGGCGAACATCGCCGACGCCGCCGCGTTTGCCACCAGCACGTTCCAGTGGCGGTCCATCACGACCGCCGGGTAGGGCGCGTGATGGGCGAGTACCCGCTCGAGCGCTGCGCGGACCTGCGACATCGACTCCTCGTCCAGCCCGGTCTCGCGATAAACGGGCGCATAGCCGGCTGCCAGCAGCATCTGGTTGCGCTCGCGCAGCGGCACGTCGAGCGCCCGGGCCAGCGTGATCACCATGTCGCGGCTCGGCTGCGCGCGCCCGCTCTCGACGAACGACACGTGCCGGGGCGTCACGCCCGCCTCGGTCGACAGCACGAGCTGGCTCATCCTGCGCTCGCGCCGCCAGTGCTGCAGCAGCTCGCCGATCGGGCTCGGGGGTATCCGGCTGGCTCCCACTCGAGAGCTGGCGGCCATGCCGGGGACTGTACGAGCCGGCTCCACAGCGCGCACTTCTCTCCCAGGGAATTGAGCGGCGACCGCGGTGCCGCAAGGGTGTACGCCATGAGCGAATTCACCATTCACACCCCGTCGTCCGCGCCGGAGGCTTCTCGGGAAGCCCTGGAGGCGCTCGAGCGAAACATCGGGTTCATCCCCAACCTGGCCGCCACGATCGCCGGCTCGCCGACCGCGCTGGGAGGCTTCGTCGCGATGCAGTCAGCGTTGCGCGGCACGTCGCGGCTGACGGCCGTGGAGCGCGAGGTGGTGGGACTGACGGTCAGCTACACGAACCGCTCCCCCTACTCGATGGCCGCCCACTCCACATTCGCAAGCGGCGCCGGCGCCTCACGGGGCGTGGTGGAGGCCCTGCGCGCCGGAGGAGCCCTCCCGGACGCCCGGCTCCAGGCACTGGGCTCGTTCACGACGGACTTGCTCGAGACCGGCGGGCACCTCTCCGGGGACCGGCTGGCGGCGTTCCTCGACGCCGGCTTCACGACGGAGAACGCACTCGAGGTCATCACCCAGGTCGCATACACCACGATGGCGAATCTCGTGGCCAACCTCGCCGACACTCCAGTCGACCCGGCGTTCGAGCCTCAGGCCTGGACCACGCCCGGCTCCGCATCCTCCGCCGCCCGGGGGGTTACAGTCGCCACATGAGCGCCGACGGCAGCGGCCGTTCCCCGGCGTCCAAGGCGCGTTCTCCCGCCGCGCGCGTGCTCGGCGCGGGCGCCCGAGGAGCCGAGCGGCTCGCGGGCGCGACCGGCGTGGACAAGGCGATCGAGGACGCCACCGAGGAGGCGATCGTCCGTGCGCTCCGCAGCCCCGCCGTGGAGCGGGCGATCGTGCGGGTGCTGGTGCACGAGAACGCGATCGAGCGGGCCCTCGAGCAGGCGTTGACCAGCGATGAGGTGGTCGAGGCGATCACGAAGGCGCTCGACAGTGAGGTCGCGGACCGCGTGTGGGAGGAGATCCTCGCCAGCCCGAAGGCGCAGATGCTGGTGGAGCGCATCGCCGAGGCGCCGGAGGTGCGGGCCGCGATCGCCCAGCAGGGGGTGGGCCTGATCACCGACATTGGGCACCGCCTCACGACGATCACGGAGGCGCTCGACGACGCCGCCGAGGAACTCGTCCACCGTCTGTTCAGGCGCCCCGGCCACGAGGCGGAGACCAACCAGGTCGGTCTGGTCACGCGGGCAGTGGCCGGAGTGATCGACCTCGCTCTCCTCACCGTCCTGTTCTCGATCACCTCGGGGCTGCTGGCCTCGATCATCCCCGCGATCTCCGGCGACGGCGACGGCCTGTCGATCTGGGGAGTGCTCACCTTCGGGGTCATCGGCTTCGTCGTCGGCGGCACGATCATCGTCGCCTTCTGGGCGCTCATTGGGCAGACGCCGGGGATGCGCTTCCTCAGTATCCACCTCGACGCCGGCGGGTCGAGGGAGATCGGTGTGAAGCGTGCGGTCAAGCGCCTCTTCGCCGCGCTCCTGTCGCTCCTGCTCTTGGGGTTGGGGTTCTTCGCCATCCTGCTGGACCCGAAGCGGCGCGGCTGGCACGACAGGATGACCGGCACCGCGGTCCACTACGACGAGGAGAAGGCGCTGGCGCCCTGGTCCCAGGCCGAACAGAAGTCGCGAGGCGCAGCGCCCTCGCCTCCGAGCGCTCCGGACTAACCTCATTCACGGATGGCGTACGACGAGCACCTGGCAAATCGTGTTCGCGAGCTGATCGCCGCCGAGAGGGCTCTCACAGAGATGAGGATGTTCGGCGGCCTTGCCTTCCTGATCGACGGCAACATGGCCGTCGGGGTCAGCGGCCAGGGCGGGCTGATGATTCGGGTCGATCCGGACGAGACCGAGGCGCTGCTGGCCAAGCCGCACGCGCGGCCGTTCGAGATGCGCGCCCGCGAGATGAAGGGTTGGGTGCGCGTGGACGCCGAGGGAGTGCGCACGAAGCGCCGACTCGAGCCGTGGGTGCGCCGCGGAGTCGGCTACGCGCGCTCGCTACCGCCCAAGGGGTAGCCGGCGCACGGGCGCGCCGCGGTCTCCCGCGACCGCGACGACCCGTACGCCGGTCTACGCGCTCAGAAGCCCCTGATCTGGAAGAAGAGCGTCTCGCCGTAGTTCTCCTCGACGCCGTCGTTATCCGTAACCAGGAACACCTTGCGGTCCCTGGTGACGGCGACGCCCTCGAGCTTGTCGGGAATCGAGATGCTGTTCTCGTCGAGCTCGTCCAGCACGTCGCGGAGCAGGATCTTGTCGACCACCTCGAGCTCCTCGCCGTACAGGCGAGTCTCGACGTCGTCGAGATCGACCCCATAGATCCGCTTCACGCGGGCGTCGCGGTCGATCCTGTCGTCGCGCTCCACGATCGCCACCTCGTTGCCGCGCGGCAGGAGGGTGATCTCCGACAGGCCCACGAATCCGCCCGAGGGTGACTCGACCGGATCGAGCGGGTAGAGCGCGAACGTCCACTCCTCGTCCGCCACGTCGTACCGGGCGAGCTTCACGAAGCCGCGGTCGTCGTCGTTCCACTCGCGCTGGATCACGGCCCACACGGCCTCGTCCGCGCGCTCGGTGCTGCCCGTGGCCGTGACGCCCTCGAAGCCGCTGCTGATCGCGCTCGCGACCAGCGCCGGCGGCAGCGGGACGCTGAACAGCACGTCGCCCTCGTCGTCGAGGCGGACCAGCTGGTTGGGCCGCGAGCTGCCCGTGGTCGTGCGCCCCTCGCTGGCCACCCAGAAGCCGCCCTCCGGCCGCGCGAAGACGCCCTCGAGGTCATAGTCGCCGTCCGCCTGGTCTGCCACGTTCACGCCGCCGACCGGGATCCGCTCGAGGATCCGGGCCGGATGGTCAGACACGTCGATCTCGTACAGGTACGCCTGCGCCAGCACCGAGTCGCTCACCGCCCAGACCGTGTCGCGGTCGTGAGGATCGCCCGCCAGACCCGACATCGCGACCCACGGGACCGGCGCCCCGCCGCGGTCCACGCTCGCGAGTTGCGGATACTCGGCCCCGCCGCGCTCGAGCTCGTAGAGCGTCACGAGCGGCCTGATCGCGAAGCCGTCGGCGACGCCGTCCGTCTCGGCGGTCACCGCCAACAGGTCGCGCCCCGGAATCGCCTTGAGGCCCTCCGGGCCGATGCCGGTCGCGAGCAGCTGGAGGAACTCCGGACCGCGCCTGCCCATCGCGTAGACCCCGACCGCGTTCGCGCGCTCGGAGCCGACGAACAGCAGCGTGCGGCCACCGAACCTGGCGACCTCCAGGCCCTCGGGCTCGTTGCCCTTGTTCTCGGAGCGGCTCTCCGGGTAGTGACCGGCGCGCGCGATCTCGTGCTCGAAGCGCGCACCGGACTCGAACTCCACTCGCCCGCTTGAGCTGAACAGCGTGAAGCTGCGGCTGCCGCCCTCCTCGCCCTGCTCGTCCACGTAGTCGCCCTCGTTGGCTGTGGCGAACGTGTCGTCGTCGATCCACGCCACCGCGTCCGGCTCGCGCCGGCGGGTGATCGTCTCGGTGTAGTTGAGAAGGCCGACCTCCTGCGGGCCGAGCCCTTCCTCGGTCGCGTCGATGTTGCGCACCGTGGTGCTGCCCGCCGGGAAGTCGCGCACGACCTCCGCGCGCTTCAGGTCGACGATCGCCAGGTGGTTGTTCTCCTGCAGGCTGACGACGGCCTGGTTCTTGCGGTTGATGTCCACGACCTCGGGCTCCGGATCCTCCTGCGCCGTCTCGGCCAGACCGGTCAGGTCGACGCTGCGCAGGCCCGGGTCCGAGGAGAACAGCCGCTTCAGCTCCAGCACCTGCAGGGTGCCGCCCGGCAGCTGTGGGATCAGGCCCTCGTTCACGTCCTCATCGCGCTCGTTCTCGATCACGATGGCCGCGAAGCGCTCGTCGGGCGATATGGCCACGGCATCGGGCTGCCCGTGCACGGGGATGCGCCTGACGATGGTGTGGCTCCGCGTGTCCACGACGACGAGGTCGCCGGTGGGGGCGGCGAAGGTTCCGGTGTTCACGGCGACGAGCGCCCAGCGGCCCACGATCGCCACGCTGGTGGGATCGCCGCCCACGTCGAGGATCCCGTCGGGCTCCGGGGAGTGCGGCCGTCGGATGTCGACGAAGCCGATCCGCCCGGTCGGCGCCTCGGTGTACACGACGGTCTTTCCGTCGGGGGTGGCGTCGGCGATCTCGGCCGCGGTGACGGTGTCCGGCGGATCGCCCGGAAGCAGGTTGTCCGGCACGTAGAACGTGCCCACGTGGTTGAAGGCCTCGCCCCGGTGCCGATCGCCGCCGTCGCGGCCGGCGGCTGGGGCGACCGCCAGGGCCACCGCCGCCATCCCCACCGCCAGGACCAGTGGCGGCTTCCATCCCGATCTCGCGAGCACGTCCAAACCTCCTTGTCGTGCGGCAATAGAAGCGGCGAGTATCCGAGGCCCGGCGCGTCGACTGGTGATCGGGTTGTGAACGTGCCGTCGCCCCGCTGCCAGGGCGCGGTCACTTTCGCAACGTCGCCCGGTCTAGCTATGAGAACCCGACGAACGAGAGGACGAATGAACCTGGGCGGCTACAAGCTGAACGCGTCGATCGCGGTCTCCGACATGGGCCCGGCGAGAGACTTCTACGAGGGGAAGCTGGGGCTTTCCGCGGCAGGCGATCAGGCGGACGGCAGCCGGATCTATGCGACCGGAGGTGAGACCTCGCTGCACGTCTACCCGTCTCCCGAGCACGCCGGCGGGTCGTCCGCGACCCTCGCCACCTGGTACGTGGACGATGTCGATCGCGTGGTCGACGAGCTCAGCTCGGGCGGCGTGACCTTCGAGCGCTACGAGGGGCTGAAGGCCGACGAGAGGGGGATCTCGCCGAGGGCCGGCGGCGGCAAGGTCGCCTGGTTCAAGGATCCCGACGGCAACACGTTCGCGGTCGAGGGGCCTTAGAGGCTGAGACAGCCTCTTAGGGCCTCTCAGGCGGCCGGGGCGCCGGTCCCACCCTTCTCACACGGGATCGCCGCGCGGACGGTCGTCCCATCACCCGGCCGGGAGTCGACCTCGAACGTGCCGCCCAGAGCAGAGACGCGATCCAGCAGGCCACGCAACCCGGACCCGCCCGCCGGGTCGGCCCCGCCGACGCCGTCGTCGGAGACCTCGACCAGCAACTCGCCGTTGGCGCGTGACACGTGCACGCTCGCCTTGGTCGCCCGCGCGTACTTCGCGATGTTGGTCAGAGCCTCGGCCACCACGAAGTAGGACGCGGACTCCACCCGGTCGGGAAGGCGCTCGCCCGGCATCGCCTCGAGCTCGACCGGTAGCGGAGCGCGCTGGGCCAGCCCCTCGAGCGCCGCTGTGAGGCCGCGTTCCGAGAGCATCGACGGATGAAGGCCGCGAGCGAGCTCGCGCAGCTCTTCGAGGGCCTGGTCGAGCTCGCGCCGGGCCGCATCGAGTTGCCGCCCCGCCTCCTGGTCGCCGTCGATCCGCGAGCCGAGCATGCGCAAGTTGAGCGCCAGGGACACGAGGCGCTGCTGGGCGCCGTCATGGAGGTCTCGCTCGAGGCGCCGCCGCGCGGCGTCGCCCGATTCGACGATGCGCGCCCGGGAGGCGCTGACCTCCTCGACCTTCGCGCGCAGGTCGGCCGCGAGACGCTCGTTTTCGAGGGACAGGGTCGCGGCCGCCACCACGGCGTGCACGAGCTCGCGCTCGTCCTCGCGCGCGGGGTCGTAGGTGAGCATCACGTTGGGCTCGTCGCCCGTCTCCAGCGGGGCGAACGCGCGGTCCGAGCCCTCGGGCGGGAGCGTGACCCGCCTGCCGGCCTCGTCGACGTACCGGCCGTCGGCACAGTGGTAGACGAGCTCGAGCGAGGTGCCGTCAAGCGCTTCGGCCAGCGCGTGGCCGATGCCGCCGCCGCTGCGCACGCTCGGATCCCCGAGCCGGGCAACCACCTCGCTCACCGCCGAGGCGCCGGCCACGCGGCTGCGCAGCAGGCCGGCGAGGAAGGCGAACGGCACCGTGCACATGACCACGTACCGCGAGTCCTCCAGTGCCTGGACGACGTCCTGGTCCACCTCGGCCAAGAGCGCCGCGTACCAGATTCCGAGCAGTGCCATCACGGCCCCGCCGCTGATCAGCACCGGGCCGAGCGCCTGGCGCTCGGAGCGGGTCGCCTCCGCCCAGCGCCGGACGAGCACAACGGCCAGGGCGCCCAGGAGCACCAGCGCGAACCAGTACCGGGACCGGCTGAGCGTGCTCGACAGGTCGCTGTTGTGCTCGATGAGCAGCGGGTTCGCCGGCACCCCGAGCAGGGCCGTGTCCTGGAAGAGCACCTGCACGGGGTGCACGACCCACGCGCTGAAGTACATGCCGGCGACCATCACTCGCTCGAGGCGGCTGTGGAGGGTGCCGCCGGGGAAGGCGAGCAGCATGTGGTAGAGAAGCGCCCATTGCGAGGTGATGAAGAGGAGCCCGATGATGAAGACCCAGGGGTCCGTCGAGACCCGAAGGCCTGCCAAGCAGGCGCTGAAGCCGACCGCGGTCATGAGCGCGCCGAAGCGGTTCTCGGGCTGGCGCAGCCAGGCGAATATGCCGGTGCCGATGAAGGCCCAGCCGATCAGCGGCCCCGTCACCGCGATCAGGGTTCGCTGGTGACCGCCCTCGTTGGCCAGCGCGAGCGCCAGCGGCACGGCCCCGGCCACGAACCCCACGGCCCCCAACGCCAGCAGTGCACGTCTGAGGCTTCTCATTCCAGTCGGCCGTACATTGTCCCTCTTGAGGGCCTTTCTGGCCACATTCGATTGACGCCGGTGACAGCCCGAACGTGACATCGAGCCGCATCGCGAGCTTTATGCTTGAACCGGCGATCATTGATGGGGCCTTGACGCGCCACAGTCGACACTAGGCGGTACTGAGCTTGGCCGAGTACCGCCCAAAGCACGGCGGCCTGGAGCGGGTGCTCGGCACCGGCGCCCTGTTCTCGACGGCGTACGGAAACGTCGGATCGTCGATCTACTACGCGCTGGGGCTCGTGGCGATCTTCGCCCTCGGGATGACGCCGGTGGTGTTTCTGATCGCCGGCTTCATCTTCGCCTGCACCGCCGCCACCTATGCCGAGGCCACGACGATGTTCCCGGAGGCGGGGGGCTCGTCGTCCTTCGCGCGCCGTGCGTTCAACGAGTTCTGGTCGTTCTTCGCCGCCTGGGGCCAGATGCTCACCTACATCATCACGGTCTCGATCTCGGCGTTCTTCGTGCCGCATTACCTCGGGGTGTTCTGGGATCCGCTCGGCGAGTCCCCGGCGGACATCGTGGTCGGCATCGTCGTGGTGGTCCTTCTCGCGGTGGTGAACATCGTCGGCGTGAAGGAGTCGGCGGGGGTGAACGTCTTCTTCGCGGTCGCCGACTTCCTCACCCAGGTGCTGCTCGTCGTGGTCGGCGTGGTGCTGGTGCTCGATCCCGACCTCCTGGTGCGTCAGATCGACCTCGGCACCGCACCCACGGTCACGGACTTCCTGATTGCCATCCCGGTCGGGATGGTCGCCTACACCGGCATCGAGACGATCTCGAACATGGCCGAGGAGGCGCGCGACTACGGGCACACGATTCCGCGCGGGATGGGCCTGGTCGTGGTCGCCGTATTCGTCATCTACGCCTTCCTGCCCGCGGTTGCACTGTCCGCGATGCCGGTGCAGGACGGTGAGACCGCGCTCGCGCTGTCGAAGGAGGAGGGGGGCTATGCGGACGACCCCATCCTCGGCGTGGTGGCCAACATCGACCTCGGCGCGCTCCAAGGCGCGGCCGAGATCTACGTCGGCGTCCTCGCCGCAACGATCCTGTTCATCGCGACCAACGCCGGGATGATCGGCGTGTCGCGGCTCACGTACTCGATGGGGCAGTACCGCCAGCTGCCCGAGCGGCTGCGTGCGCTGCATCCGAAGTACCGCACGCCGTACGTGGCCATCGCCATCTTCGGGCTGATCGCGTGCCTGACGATCCTGCCGGGCCAGGCCGAGTTCCTCGGGACCATCTATGCGTTCGGCGCGATGCTGTCGTTCACGATCGCCCACCTCGCGGTGATCGCGCTGCGGATTAAGCAGCCCGAGAGGGAGCGGCCGTTCCGCGGTCCCGGTACGTTCCGCCTGCGCGGACACGACCTGCCGCTGTTCGCCGTGGTTGGCGGTCTCGGCACGGCGCTCTCCTGGATCGTGGTCACCGTGCTCAACGTCGAGACCCTCATCGCCGGGACCCTCTGGCTTGCGCTGGGCGTGACGACCTACGTCGCCTACCGCCGGCATCAGGGATTGCCCTTGACGAAGACGCACAAGGTCGTGGTGTCCAAGCCGGCTGTCGAGCACGAGGTGGAGTACGAGTCCGTGCTCGTGGCCTTCGAGGACGGCCACTACTCGGCCGAGGCCGTCTCAACCGCGGCGCTCCTGGCGGCCCGGCGGCGGCGCGGGATCCATGTGCTCGTCACGATCACCGTGCCGCCTAACGTCCCAATCGACGCGGACACGCCGGAGCACGAGGCGCGCGCCAACAGCATCATCGACTCCGCGCGCGTGGCCGGCGGACGGCGAGTGTCCGGCCACTGGGAGAAGGTCCGTCCGGGCCAGGCCGGCAGGCGGATTGTGGAGGAGGCCAAACAGATCCGCGCCCGCGCGATCGTGATGTCGCTTCCGCCGCGGCGGACCGGCACCTCGCTCTTCGGGAAGACGCTGGAAACAGTGCTTGCAGAGCGCCCCTGCCGGGTCATCATCGACTCGTCGCGCGGGGTGGAGGCCGCGAAGCGGGCGGCCTGACTGTCCGGCACGCCGCCGGTGGCTACCCCGAGCCTTGGGCGCACTGACTGCTACCGTCCCGGCTGCTCATGTCGAGCCGACCGCCGTCTGCTGTGGGCTCCACCAGCGAGACAACCACGCTGCTGCTGTCCACCGGCGAGTCGCTCGAGGTCAACGGTTCGCCTGACGAGGTCGCGAAGCTGCTCGAGAACGCCGCGCGCAGCAGCGCCGGAACACTGGCCTGGCTGCACGAGGCTCAGGCGGGCGAGAGGCTGGGGGTGAATCCCACGCAGGTCGTCTCGGTCCGCCGCAAGCCGGACTAGAACCCGAGCGTCCACCGGCGCCCGCCATCCCGAGTACCCTGTGAAGGGCAGTCACCACCGTCGGGTGTTGCGCTCCCTGCGCCCCCCAGTGGCCAATTCCACTCTGGGAGCCACGAGGGGTGGTGCGGATGGCCGAGCCGGACGAGGGGTCAGGCTGGAAGTCGTCGAGCCGTGGCGAGCGTGCTTGGAAGGAGGCCGCGGAGCGCGTTGCGTCGCGCAACGCCGAAGCACGCAAGGCCGGCAGGTTGGAGCGAGAGGCGTACGAGCGGGTGCGCGAAGACACGCGCCGCGCCGCTGAGGCGAGACGGCACGCCGAGCTGCTGAACCGGCGCCGCACTCCGTAACGCTGCACAACGCACCGAGGTGCGTAGGCCATGCAGGTGTCGACTGAGCCGGCCGACTCGGCGCCGCGCCTGACCGGAGCGGGCTCGGCGGCCAGGCTTCGCCGCGTCATGGCGTTTTGCCGTCGCAGGCGAACCCTGCTGACGGTGGTCGGCTCGCTGGTCACGGCGGCGGTCCTCGTGCTGCTGCTGGCCGGTCGGCGCGACGAGTTCGCGGAAGCGCTCTCCAGCGCTACGGCGTGGGTCATCGCCGTGACCGCCCTGTTGCAGATCGTCGCGCTGGTCGCTCGCAGCGAGGCGTGGCACATCACGATCGAGGCGGCCGGCGGAGCCGTGGACCGCAGGATCCTCTATCGCGCCTCGAGCATGCAGGTCCTGGGGGGCGTCATCAACGGACACCTCGGAGTGGCTGCCCGCATCGCAGCCCTGAGGCGCTCCTCGGGGGACTCTTGCCCGCCGGTGCCGACTCTGATCGCCGCAGAATTTCCGATTCTGGCCGTGGAGGCGACGCTCGCCGCGCTTGCATCGTTCACGCTCGTGGTGCCGCTTGGCTTGCCTTGGTGGCTGCCGGTCGTCGTCCTGGTCGTGATCGGCCTCGCCAGCGCCGGCCTGCGACGGCTCGCGCTCGAAAGGGGCCGGGAGCTCTGGAGAGGGCTCGCGGTGCTCCGATGCCTACGCGGCGGAAGCCGGGTGGTCGGTTTCGTGCTCGTCGCGGTCTTCGCGCAGATCTTTCGCAACTGGCTGCTCTTGCACGCCGTCGGGGTTGACGCGTCGCTCTTCGACGCCACCGCCGTGCTGATCGCGTTGGTGACGCTCGCCCAGCTGCCGGTCGGCCCGAGTGTCGGCGCGGCGGCCGCGGTGCTCATTCTCGGCAGCGACGGGGTCGCGGCGGCGGCCGCAGCCGGGCTGCTCCTGACCGCCACCGGCACCCTCGGCGGTCTCCTCTTCGCCGCGTGGGCCGGCGCGGACGGGCTCTGGTCCGCGGCTCGGGGAAAGCGACTGCGGCGCGTCCGGGTCCAAGAGGCCGAGCCGGGGTAGCTTCGCTTGCTCCCCACGCCGGCCTGACCTGGCGTGCAAACGCGACCAGGGGGGAACGTTCGTCGTGAGGAGCTTCTCATGACCACCGAGCGTCCACTCGAGTCCGGCATCCGGCGCGACCTGCGCGAGGACATGACGTACTCGGACTACCTGCGCCTCGACCTGCTGCTCGCGGCTCAGCAGCCGCTCAGCCGGCACCACGACGAGCTGCTCTTCATCATCCAGCACCAGACATCTGAGCTGTGGATGCGGCTGCTGATCCACGAGCTCGGGTCGGCCTGCCGCAATCTCGCGGCCGACCGGATGAACGGCGCGCTCAAGGACCTGGCCCGCGTAAAGCACATCCAGCGCCAGCTGTTCGAGCAGTGGGCGGTGCTCGAGACGCTCACCCCGAGCGAGTACGCCGACTTCCGCGAGCTGCTCGCCCAGGCCTCGGGTTTCCAGTCGCTGCAGTACCGGCTGCTCGAGTTCCGGCTCGGCAACAAGTCGCCCGAGATGCTCGAGGTGTTCGCTCACGCCCCCGAGGACCAGGAGCGCCTGCGCAAGGCGCTCGCCGAGCCCAGCCTCTACGACGAGACGCTGCGGCTGCTCGCCCGTCGCGGGTTCCCGATCCCGCCCGAGCGCGCGGAGCGGGACTGGTCCGTGCCCGTCGGGCCCGACCCGCGCCTCGTTGAGGTGTTCAAGGCGATCTATGACTCGCGCGAGCCGCACTGGGAGGAGTACGAGCTGTGCGAGGAGCTCGTGGACATCGAGGAGAGCTTCCAGCTGTGGCGCTTCCGCCACCTAAAGACGGTGGAGCGGATCATCGGCGGGAAGCGAGGCACAGGCGGCTCGTCGGGCACCGACTTCCTGCGCGCGGCGCTCGACCTCGAGTTCTTCCCGGAGCTGTGGGACGTGCGCACCGAGATCGGGCGCTGAGAGGCCGGCGCTCGAAGCCGGCTAAGCAGGACACTTGCCCGGCGGGGCCACCGCGTCCTTCATCCGGACGCAGCGCGTTCGCTCGTGCTCCGCTAGGACCGTGAGTAGCTCGGCAGCGCCCTCCAGCTCGGATCGGTCCATCTCGGCGTGGTGGAACATCACGCCCACGTGCCCTCCGCCCTCCACGGCGAAGGCGGCGAGCTCCGCGATCGCCGACATGGCGTTCAACAGGTTCTGCCGCGCGGCGCACGCCGGCGAGCCGATCACGCTCTACGGCGACGGCCGGCAGACGCGCGACTTCACCTACGTCGCCGACGTGGTGGCTGCCACGCGCGCCGCCGCGACGGCCGACGCTGCGCCCGGGCGGGTCTACAACGTGGGCGGCGGCTCCAGGGTGAGCCTGAGGGAGGCGCTGGAGCTGCTCGAGAAGATGTCGGGGAGCCGGCTCGACCTCCGCTGCGAGCCCCGCGAGCACGGCGACGTGGCCGACACGGGCGCGGACATCACGCGCGCCCGCGGCGAGCTCGGCTTCAATCCGCGCACCTCGCTCGAGGACGGCCTGCGGGCCGAGTACGAGTGGATGGCCGAGCAGCAGCCGCGTGCCGGATACGGTGCTCTGAATGGATCGGCTGCGGCAGGCGATCGACTCGATCGCCGAGGGGGAAGGCTTCTCGGGCGCGGTGCGGGTGGACCGCGGTGACCAGGTCGAGCTGGCGGCTGCGTACGGGCTCGCGGATCGCCCTCACGAGGTTCCGAACACCGTCGACACGCAGTTCGCCGTCGCGAGCGGCACGAAGGGACTGACCGCGCTCGCGGTCGCCGGCCTCGTCGAGGACGGCTCACTCGACCTCTCGACGACGGCCCGTTCGGTACTGGGGTCGGACCTCCCGCTGATCCGCAACGACGTGACGGTCGAGCACCTGCTGGCACACCGGTCGGGCATCGGCGACTACGTGGACGAGGAGGGCGATCTCGACCCCTCCGACCATGTGATCCCGGTCCCGGTACACGAGCTTGCGGCGACCGAGCAGTACCTCGTTGTGCTCGAGGGGCACCCCACCAAGTTCGCACCCGGCGAGCGGTTCTCGTACTGCAACGGCGGCTACGTGGTGCTCGCCCTGATCGCCGAGCGAACGAGCGGGGTCTCGTTCCACGAGCTCGTCCACCGGCGCGTTTGCGAGCCGGCCGGAATGACGGATTCGGACTTCCTGCGCTCCGACGAGCTGCCGGGGCGAGCGGCGATCGGGTATCTCACGGCCGACGGCGGCTCGAGGACCAACGTGTTCCACCTGCCTGTGCGTGGGAGCGGCGACGGCGGGATCTACTCCACCGTGGCCGACATCAGCTCCTTCTGGCGTGCCCTGTTCGCGGGACGGATCGCGCCGCCCGCACGGGTGGCCGAGATGACGTGCCCCCGCAGCGAGGTGCCGGGGGCGTCGAGGCGCTACGGGCTCGGCTTCTGGCTCGACGAGTCGAGCGACGGGGTGATGCTCGAGGGCCAGGACGCGGGGGTCTCGTTTCGAAGCGTGCACCACCCCGACAGGAAGCTCACCCACACCGTGATCTCGAACACGTCCGACGGGGCGTGGGCGGTCACCGAGCTGCTCGCCGAGCGTCTCAGCGCAGGGTCTCGCCGGGCCTGAAGGCTCAGTCGACGGCGTAGGCCTCGCGCAGCCGGCGTACTTCTGCCGCGGCCAGACTGCGCCGCGGGTCGTGAAAGTGCAGCTGCGCGAGCAGCCGCTTCCAAGCGCCCCGATCCTCTCTCCCCGAGGCTGACTGGACCCACGCCCAGAGCGTTTCGGGCTCGTCGGCGGTCATCACCGCCTGCCGCAGCCAGGCTTCGAGGGAGTCGCGCTCTCGCACCACGCCAGGCGCTTCCGAGTGCGGCAGCAGCGGTCCGTGGTAGAGCTCGACCGCCTGACTGACAGCGCCGCGGTCGAGCAGGCCCTTCACCCGGGCGACGTCGGATTGGACGTCCCGCGACAGTTGATAGGGATCGGTGTCGATCCAGTCGCCCATGATCTTCCGGAGCCGGTGGACCTCGACCCGCGTGGTGCTCGACGTGCCGGGGTCACCGTAGAGATCGGCGGCCAGCTCCTCGCTGGTCATCCC
Organism: uncultured Thermoleophilaceae bacterium; assembly: GCA_963733885.1. Classification (GTDB taxonomy): domain Bacteria; phylum Actinomycetota; class Thermoleophilia; order Solirubrobacterales; family Thermoleophilaceae; genus JACVRW01. Next base: position 388,481 of record CAVTES010000005.1, read on the forward strand.
GCCCGGTCGCATCGACAGCAGCGCCAGCACCTCAGAGTGGCGGCGGCTGAGGTGGATCGGTCGCCCGCCCAGCTCGGCATCGGCGCGGTCTCGCCCCAGCAGGTTCAGCTTCAGCAGTGGACGACTCCGTGCCGCGCCCTTCGCGGCGACCGCTCGCACTATGAACGCCTCTTCGTGGCCGACGGGCTCTGCGAAGGCCCGCGCCCCCGAACTCAGCACGAGCTCGCCGCCGCCGGCGGGCACGTCGAGCCGCCCCGCCTGCAGCCACCCTTCCGGGCGGTCGGTCAGAATCCGCCCGCTCGACGTGACGAGCGCGCCGGGATCGGCTACCGCGACGATTCGCTCCTGATAGCGCGCGCGCAGCCGGTCATCGCGCTCGTGCATTGCCCAGCGCAGCTTGGACTCGACCGCCTGCGCGGTGGTCGAGGCCAGGGCGAGACTGTGGGGATGCACCGTCGTCATCTTGCCGGTGAGATCGACGATGCCCAGCAGCCGTCCGGTGTCCGGGTCGTGCACGGGCGCCGCCGCACAGGTCCAGGCCTGGACGATCTCGTTGAAATGCTCGGCCGCGAAGACCTGCACGGCGTGGTCGGCCGCCAGGGCGGTCCCGATCGCGTTGGTGCCGGCGCCGTTCTCGCTCCACAGAGCCCCCTCGGTGAAGTTCATCGAATCGGCGGCGGCCATGCGGACCCTCGCGTTGCCGCCGATCCACAGCAGCAGCCCGTCGGCGTCACTGATTACGATGAGGTGCCCCGACTCGTCGGCGATGGCCGTCAGGCTGTCCTCGATCAGGGGTAACGCGGCGGCCAGCGGATGCACGTCCCAGCGCGCCGACGTCTCGTCCTCGTCGGCGAGTACCGGTGCCCGATGGTCGGCGGACGGATCGACGCCGGCGGCGTGTGAGCGGCGCCAAGAGTCGGCGATCGGCGTGCGCACCAAGTCGACTTTCCCATCGCCGAGGAACCGCTCCCACAGCCGCTTGAGCTCACGCGCCCGCTTCCGCGGCGGCGTTGCTGCGTCTATCGCTAGCCATGGGTTGGCCGGCATCGGCCTCCTCACCTCGTCGGGCGTACCCGCTCCAGACCCGGTCGCAACCCAGTGTAACGCGCTCCGTAACGCGGATGAAACGCCCCCGGGAGTAGAAATACACCTGGACGGCCTAGCCGCAAAGGAGGACGCATCCCGTGAGTCGCGCCAGCATCACCAAAGCCCATCAGAAGATCCAGGAGCTCTCCTGGGAACCGACGTTTGTCGAGCCGGTCGACAAATACCCAACCGACTACACGTTCGAGAAGGCCCCCAAGAAGGACCCGCTCAAGCAGGTTCTTCGTTCCTACTTCCCGATGGAGGAGGAGAAGGACAACCGAGTATTCGGGGCCATGGACGGCGCCATCCGGGGCAACATGTTCCGGCAGGTCCAGGAGCGCTGGATGGAGTGGCAGAAGCTGTTCCTCTCGATCATCCCGTTCCCGGAGATCTCCGCCGCTCGCGCCATGCCGCTGGCGATCAACGCGGTGCCCAACCCCGAGATCCACAACGGGCTGGCCATCCAGATGATCGACGAGGTCCGCCACTCGACGATCCAGATGAACCTCAAGCGGCTGTACATGAACCACTACATCGATCCGGCCGGGTTCGACATCACCGAGAAGGGGTTCGCGAACTGTTACGCCGGCACGATCGGGCGTCAGTTCGGCGAGGGGTTCATCACAGGCGACGCGATCACGGCCGCCGACATCTACCTCACGATCGTTGCCGAGACGGCGTTCACGAACGTCCTCTTCGTAGCAATGCCGGCCGAGGCGGCCGCCAACGGCGACTACCTGCTGCCGACGGTGTTCCACTCGGTCCAGTCGGACGAGTCGCGCCATATCTCCAACGGCTACTCGATCATCCTGATGGCGCTCGCCGACGAGCGTAACCGTCAGCTGCTCGAGCGCGACCTCCGCTACGCATGGTGGAACAACCACGCGGTAGTCGACGCGGCCATCGGCACGTTCATCGAGTACGGCACCAAGGACCGCCGCAAGGACCGCGAGAGCTACGCCGAGATGTGGCGGCGCTGGATCTACGACGACTACTACCGCTCCTACCTCGTTCCGCTCGAGAAGTACGGCCTGGTCGTCCCGCACGACCTCGTCGAGGAGGCCTGGAACCGCATCTGGAACAAGGGCTACATCCACGAGGTCGGCCAGTTCTTCGCCACCGGCTGGTTCGCCAACTACTGGCGCATCGACGCGATGGACGACGAGGACTTCGAGTGGTTCGAGCACAAGTACCCGGGCTGGTACGACAAGTACGGCAAGTGGTGGGAACGCTACGCCGACTTCTCGAAGAAGAACGGCAACAAGCCGATCGCGTTCGAGGCGGGCGCCGACTACGAGTACCCTCACCGCTGCTGGACGTGCATGGTCCCGTGCCTGATCCGCGAGGACACGGTGGTCGACGAGGTCGACGGCCAGGTCCGCACGTACTGCTCGGAGACCTGCCACTGGACCGACGCAGTGGCGTTCCGGCCCGAGTACGAGGGGCGGGCGACGCCCTCCATGGGCCAACTATCCGGCAAGCGCGAGTGGGAGACGCTCCACCACGGCAGGGACGTGGGGGAGATCATGGAGGACAGCGGCTTCGTGCGCGACGACGGCCACACGCTCGTCCCGCAGCCGCACCTGGACCTCGACCCGAAGAAGATGTGGACGCTCGACGAGGTCCGCGGCAACACGCTCCAGAGCCCGAACGTCCTGCTCAACGAGATGTCGCCCGAGGAGCGCGAGACGTACATGGCCAAGTACAAGGCGGGCGGGCCCGCCGGCCGGCCGGCGCGAGAGGGCGCCGCGAGTTGAGTCTCCCGGGGGTGGCGGCGCCGCTCGTAACGAGAGGCGCCGCCGGGGAGGTCGACGAGCCCATGGGAGAGAAGTTCACCGTCCGGTTCGAGCCGGTGAATATCGAGATCGAGGTCGACGAGGACGAGACGGTCCTCCACGCGGCTTTCCGCCAGGGCCTGATGCTCATGCACGGCTGCAAGGAGGGGCAGTGCTCGTCCTGCAAGTCGTTCCTGCTCGACGGGGAGGTCGACCTCGAGCGCTACTCGACCTTCGCGCTGCCCGACTTCGAGGAGGCGGAGGGCTACACCCTGCTCTGCCGCGCGCACCCGATGTCCGACCTCGAAGTCGAGCTGCTCAACTTCGACGAGGAGATCCTGCGCAGCGGGGTCGCGCTTCAGACGGCCACGGCGCGGGTGGAGGCCGTCGAGCGGCTCACGCACGACATCCGCCTGCTGCGCGTGGCACTCGTCGACCCGGAGCGGCTCACCTTCCAGGCGGGGCAGTACGTCGACATCAAGATCCCCGGCGCGGACGAGCACCGCTCGTTCTCGATGGCCAACACGCCGGCGACCGCCCACGAGCTCGAGTTCATGATCAAGGTCTTCCCCGACGGCCATTTCTCGGGGCTGCTCGACAGCAACGAGATCAAGGTCGGGGACGAGCTGGAGCTGACCGGGCCGTACGGCGTGTTCACCCTGCGGGCGACCTCGACACGGCGCATGTTGTTCATCGGCGGCGGGGCCGGGATGGCACCCATCCTGTCGCTGCTGCGCTCGCTGGACGAGTCGGGGAACGGGCGTCCAGCGGTCTACTACTACGGGGCGCGCCGCCCCGAGGACCTGTTCCATGTCGAGGAGCTCGAGGCGGATCGCAGCGAGGCTGCCCGATTTCCGCTTCGTCCCGGCGCTGTCGGAGACCGAGGCCGAAGAGAACGGCTGGGCGGGCGAGACAGGGCTCATCACCGACGTCGTCGACCGCCTCGAGGAGGACGTGAGCGAGGTCGAGGCTTACGTCTGCGGTCCGCCCCCGATGGTCGAAGCCGCCATCGCTCTGCTCGAGCGCAGGGGCGTTCCCGAGTCACAAATCCACTTCGACAAGTTCACGACCACGGAGCAGTAGTAGGAGAGAGGAGCCAAATGGCCACGGATACCCCCGTTAAGGAACGCAGCGTCCCCAAGCCGGAGTTCACGGACGCGGAGGCAGGGGCGCTCGAGTTCCCGTCCTCGAACAGCCGCAGCTTCAACTACTTCACGCCGCGCAAGCGGCGGGCGACGGTGTACGAGGACGTCACCGTCGACGTGCAGCCCGACCCCGAGCGCCACCTCACCCAGGGTTGGGTCTACGCGTTCGCCGACGGCACCGCCGGCTACCCGCAGGAATGGACCGCGCTGAAGTCCTCCAACTGGCACGAGTTCCTCGATCCCAACGAGGAGTGGGAGCAGACGATCTACCGCAACAACGCGGCCGTCGTGCGCCAGGTCCAGCAGAACATCGCCAACGCCAAGGCAGCCGGCTCCTTCGCGAACCTCAATCGCGGGTGGGCGAAGATACTCGAGCGCCACGTGTTCGCCTGGGCGCACGCCGAGCACGGGATCGGCATGCACGTCTACATCCCGGGCAACCGCGACGCCCCGACCAACATGATCAACAACGCGCTGTCGGTCGGCGCGCTACACAAGCTGCGCTTCGCGCAGGACCTCATCCTCTACAACCTCGAGCTGACCGACCAGGTCGAGGGGTTCGACGGCGCCGCGCACAAGGAGGCCTGGCAGGAGGACCCGATCTGGCAGCCCACGCGCGAGAACGTCGAGCGCCTGACCGGGGTGCGCGACTGGGCGGAGGCGTTCTTCGCCACGGCGGTGGTCTTCGAGCCGCTGGTGGGCGAGCTGTTCCGCAGCGGCTTCGTCATGCAGGCTGCGGCGCTGCACGGCGACTACGTCACGCCGTCGCTGATGGGCAACGGCGAGTCCGACGCGGCTCGCGAGCAGCGTGGCGCCCGCGCCCTGTTCGGCATGCTCGCCAACGACGAGGCGCACGGCGAGGAGAACCGCGCCACGATGCAGGAATGGCTGTCGGGCTGGACCGCCACGAGCAATCGAGGCGGCCCACCAACTACAGCCCATCTGGTCCCAGCTGCCCGAGAAGGTCGTCCGCTTCGAGGACTCCTTCGGGCGCTCGCAGGAGCGCTTCGAGGGCCTGCTCGGGGACCTCGGCCTCGACACCCCAAAGGAGCTGAGCGCATGACCCAGTTCAACGCCGACCCGACGTCGTCGAACAAGACCGGCGTGACCCTGATGGACAACCAGGTCGGCCACGTGGTCGCGGACGTGATGCGGGGCAAGGAGAACGTGACCGTCATGGTCCTGCCGTCGATGATCCGCGTGGACGGGGTCGGCAAGGTCGACTTCGACTACCAGGAGCTGGCCGACGCGCTCGGCTGGGCCGACTTCGGCAACGACGACTTCGAGGAGATCATGTCGACCCACTACGGGCGCATGGTCGTGCTCGACGACCGCGTCCTGTTCTTCGCCAACCCCGAGGACGCGGCCGAGTACATCGGCTTCGACCTCCAGCCGGTGAGTTAGCCATGTACGAGCACAACGGTGAGAAGTACTTCGTAGTAGACGGTCACCTCCACTTCTGGGACGCGAGTCCAGAGAACTGGGTGAAGGGCCAGGAGCAGTTCGCCGAGGGTTGGATCAACTGCTTCCACGCGTACATGGGACTGGCGCCCGAGGAGACGCACTGGCCGATCGAGAAGTTCCAGAAGTACACGGAGGAGGACTTCGTCAAGGACGTGTTCGAGGACGGATACGTGGACGTCGGCATCTTCCAGTCGACCTACCTGAAGCAGTGGTACAAGGACGGCTTCAACACGGCCGAGCGCAACTCGCTTATGGCCGAGAAGTATCCGGACAAGC